>JAKVAX010000020.1 GCA_022447625.1 Flavobacteriales bacterium
AAGACAACCTAAAGCAGGAAATAAGAACACTTGTAAACCTATAACAGTATTTTAGTACAAACACTGTCAACTTTTTTAGGACGGGTCATGTTTTACCCCACTTACGCCTTATGCCTTATGCCTTACGCCATACGCCTGGAAAAAAAAGTTTTTTTTCCCGTGACATCTCCGCAATACCATATCCCGACTTTAGCACCAAAGCTGCTAACCATGAAACCGTATTTACAGGCTGACGCCTATTTGCATGGCGCGAGTCAAGTTTTAGCGAAATTGAACAGAGCCTTCGTTGCGCAACAGCCCGACGATTGTCATACCAACTTGCGGTATAAGAATAGCGAGAAGCGTATCTACGGCAGACGTATTATGGTGCCTGATGCTGGTTTACAGTTCGTCCCCTCGATTCACCTTCCAACGATGAAGTTGGAAATGGTGCATCCTACTACGAAGAGCATCGTTGCGTCGCTTTCCATGGCTGGCAAACCGATCTCTGAATTTAATGATGAACTCGCTGCCTGGCTCAAAGAGCACACCTTGGAGACCTTGATCTTCAGAGAAAACATGCACTACGATATTCCAGATTACGGAATTGAATCTTACCGTGCACTCACTAACGAAGAACTCACGGAATGGCATGAGGGGCGAAAGCAAGCCAATGAATTGCTCGACGCCCTCGCCACCAAACTGGCCCAGACCGATAAAAAATCGCGCATCTGGCCCCACCACTTTGATACGGGCATCTACGTCAAACTCGAATCAGGTGTAGGCATAGGTGCTGGCTTCGCCATGAAAGACAAGTACTGCAACGAACCCTACTTCTACCTCGCCGTCTACAGCGACGAACACGAATTCCCCTCAGACACAAAACTCACCCACGGACTCTGGGTATCCGACGAACGCTTCAACGGCGCAGTCATCGCCTTCCCAAGCAACCACGTAGAGGAGTTTTTCGCAGAAGTACTCACAGCCTACGGGCTAACGTAGGCGGTAGGCAGTAGGACTAAATCGATAATCTATAATCGATAACCGATAACCTGTCCCCCCTGTCAACCGTCAACCGTCAACCGTCAACCGTCAACCAAAAAAAAACAGCATACCGCTTACAGCCTACAGCCAACATTTGTTAGCCAACGGCGAACAATAATCCCTGTCTTCCTGAGTTATTGGTTTGCAACCAATACCTATAGCCATGAAGCATATTACATTACTGGTTGCCTGTTTGCTCACCGTATGCACTTTTGCATCATCCACCACACACCATCTGGCTGTTCTTTTTGAGACGGCCAGTCATGAGCTCACGCCAGAAGCTCATCGCGCTCTCAACGAATTCTTAGCTGATTTTTCACCCGGCGACAACCTCAGTTTGGTGATTTCAGGGCATACCGATTCCCGCGGTAGCGTTGATTATAACGAAGCCTTGGCAGAACGGAGAACGCAAGTCGTAAAAAGCTATTTGCTGTCTTTGGGGTATCACCCGAAAAGTGTCGTGAGTTATTCCTTCGGAGAAGCAGAACCACAGTTCAGCAATACTACCGAAGATGGAATGGCCGCGAACCGAAGGGTTGACCTTCAATTGACACGTCACTTTTTTGAATCCGAAGCGGAACTGCTCGACCAACTTCGGGAACAGAATCAAGTGACCGTTCATATCGATCCCACAGAAGATCACCTGATCAAAAGCGACCGAGGCTCTGTCATTGCCATTCCGGCCATGTCTTTTGTGAACGCTTCGGGGGATTTAGTCGACCAAGAGATTGAATTCACCATTGTGGAAGCCTTGGACCCCTTTGATTTTGTGGCCTCGAAACTATCTACCGTCAGCGATGATCAATTGATCGAAACGGGAGGCATGATGAAGTTAACCGCGAGTCTAAACGGAGAAGAACTCGAATTGACAGAAGGTGCTTCGCTCACCGTAGCTCTTCCCACAGATCAACTTCAACCAGGCATGCAGCTTTTCGTTTCGAATGACGGGGGAAATTGGCAGGCCACTGGCCAACAACCGTTGGGGATTGAAGAACTTGTGTTCCCTCCTATTCCAAAGCCCTACACTAACGGGTACAAAGAGCCCAAACGCAATTTCGACTTGCCTGATCAACCAAAGAAACCGGTAAGTCCGATCTACCCTCGAGAGCCTAAGTACCCGAATCTTCAAGCCTATGATGTGGAGTTCAAGTGGTACGAAGTTTTCGGACGAGGAAAGAAAATCATGCGTGCGGAAGAGGCGCGTCAAGCCAAAATCGATCTGTACGACAAAGCGGTAGAACGCTGCGAAAAACGCAAAGTTCGGTACCAAGAAGATATGCGCACTTTGCCAGCAAGAGCTGCGCAATATGCCAAAGACAGTGTTACCTACTTTACGGCGCTCGATTCGGCAGAACGCCACTTTCAAGAAGTCATCATTCCAGAAGAAAAGGCCAAATGGAAGAAGCTCATGGCTGAATTCAACGGACAATACGAAGAAGAAATGGAAGCGTGGAGAACCACCTGCGATTCGATTCGAACGAACCGTGCGCTTGAACTTGAAGCTGCTGGACAATTAGGGATGAATCCACTCAATCAATACGTCTACAGCGTAGGCCACATGGGATGGATTAATTGTGATCGATTCATAGGTACACCTGAAGAAGAAAAAGAAGATGTACTTGTCAAGGTTGATTTGGAAGGACAAGGACGTGTTGTACTAGCCTTCACGGAGATTCAGAGTATGATGAATATGACACAAGGAGATAAAGGCTACGTTGCCCGAAGAATTCCAAAGGATGCCAACGCGATTATTTTCTCCTACTATCTCGACGATGAAGGAGATATCATGTTGGGGCATACCCCCTTGAATGGAAAAGCCACTCAAAAAGTGAAATTCAAAGAAGTCAACCTCGCCGAACTGAGGGAGTTCTTGAATGAGTTGCGACAGACTGATTATCAAGCATCACTATGACGGAATAAGAGGCCCCATAAGGGGTCTCTTTCTTTTTTGACAATTGTCAGGATTGTCATTTTAGCACTGTTCTGTGGGGTAAAAACGGGAAGCGTTTGCTATATTTATTCTTCCAAAACCTTAATGACGCTAAGCACTCGCAGAAGTATAACGGCAATTAGCAAATACTCTCTATACATGGACAAATTTTTACGCACCGAAATATTTCGCGTATTCTTTGTTGTTCTGACCCTTGGGATTTTCTTCCCCCAAACAACACATGCACAAGAAATCACAGTAGCTCATCAATGGAATGAGGTCCTACTTGACGCGATTCGAAATGATTTTGCACGTCCGACCGTGCACGCTCGTAATCTCTGGCACACTTCGGTGGCTATGTACGATATCTGGGCTGTATACGATGGAGAAGCTGAACCTTTCTTCCTTGGGGAAACGGTAGGTGACTACGAATGTTTATTCGATGGTGTGCCTGCAACTGATGACATTCAAGCAGCCCGAGAAGAAGCGATCAGCTATGCGATGTACAATCTAATCCTTTACCGATTCCAGAACGCGCCTGGAGTGGCTGAGATCTTCCAAGAAGTGAATGCGAAAATGGATGAGCTCGGTTACGACACAGGAATCACTTCTGTGGATTATATCGATGGAACTCCAGCACACTTAGGGAACTACATCGCTCAAGAGATCATCGCCTTCGGTTTGACAGACGGATCAAACGAAATCAACGGATTTGCCAATCAGTACTACACGCCATTCAATGAACCTCTGGATATGGGTGCTTCTGGAAATCCAGATGTTGTAGATATTAACCACTGGCAACCGCTCATAGTAGAAGGTGCAGTGGATCAAGCTGGAAACCCAATTGACGCTATCGTTGACTTCCTTTCTCCAGAATGGGGAGATGTGGTTTCATTCACCTTGGATGAAGACGATCTGACGACCTACATGCGCGACGGAGATACTTACCAAGTGTGGAAGGATCCGGGTGCGCCACCATACCTTGAAGAAGGGCTTGGTGAAGGGCTAGAGTCACTGTGGAAGTGGGGGCATGTTATGGTTCCTTACTGGCAGTCAATGCACGATGTAAATGATGGCGTGCTTTGGGATATCTCTCCAAATTCAATTGGTAACAACCCTCCACTCCCAACAACATTCGAAGAGTTCGAAAACTTCTATGATTTCTGGAACGGTGGTGATGCCTCTCAAGGTTATGACCTCAACCCAGTTACAGGAGAGCCTTACGAAGTACAGCTCGTACCTCGTGCTGACTACGGACGTGTGCTTGCTGAGTTCTGGGCTGATGGTCCAGATTCAGAAACACCTCCAGGACACTGGTTTACTATCCTCAATGAAGTAAACGCTCACCCACTTCTTGACAAGCGTTGGAACGGACAAGGTCCTATCCTAGACGATCTTGAGTGGGATGTGAAGACATACTTCGTTCTTGGATCTACAATGCACGATGCAGCCATCTGTGCATGGAGTGTGAAAGGATGGTATGATTACTCTCGTCCGGTTGCTGCTGTTCGCCACATGGCGGAAATGGGACAGTGTACTGACGAAATGTTACCAAACTACCATCCAGATGGTTTCCCGTTGATCGACGGTTTCGCTGAACTCGTTGAGTCAGGTGATCCATTGGCCGGAGACGCTGAGGAGAACATCAATGAAATAAAGATCCTCACTTGGAGAGGTCCTGATTACATCACATATAACGATGATGGTATCGGTCTTGATGAAGCTGGTGTAGGCTGGATCCTTGCAAAGGACTGGTGGCCTTACCAACGTCCATCATTCGTTACTCCTCCTTTTGCAGGTTACGTTTCTGGTCACTCAACATTCTCTCGTGCTGCGGCAGAGGTAATGACACTGATGACTGGTACACAGTACTTCCCTGGAGGTAAGAGTGAATTTTTCGCGCCAGCGAATGAGTTCCTTGTATTCGAAGAAGGTCCTTCCGTTGACATTCACCTTGAGTGGGCAACTTACCAAGATGCTTCAGATCAGTGTTCATTGAGCCGCATCTTCGGTGGCATTCACCCACCGGCTGATGATATACCTGGTCGTTTGATCGGTCTAGAACTCGGACCTGAAGTTTATGACCTTGCGGTAACTTACTTCACTTCGAATGCGCCACGCGTTGAGAACGTTCAAGCTTCTATAGACGTGGTGAATGAAGGAGACGCAGGTTCGAACCTACAGATTAACATCACTTATGACACGAACATGGATATGATGTCAACGCCAGAAATTACTTGGCCATTTGACGATCCTACCATGTCTTCTTTATCTCTCGCTAACGCGGAATGGGCAGACGCTACAACGTACTCACTACAGTACTTGATCACTGATGCAAACGTTGAGCTATTCTCCATCTACATGCAAGTAGTGGGAGCGGCGGATACAGATGGATTCTCTCAGGCTCCACACGTAGAAGACTTCGCTTTCGCGATCGATACACGCAACCCATCGGTTGATTTCACAGATGACTTCTCATTGATCAGCGATAGTGAAGTCGCTGAGTCTACAATCGCCATCACGGTGTCTTACGACGAGTCAATGAATACTGCAGTTGAACCAACTGTGAACTTCCCGATGGAAGATCCGAGCAACACATTGGCTGTGAATACCGATGCGAGCGCGTGGCTTGACAATGTGAGTTACCAAGTGGTATTCGACTTGACAGACAATAACGAGGAAGTAGTAGATGTAGATATCGAATTGCTAGATGCGTTTGACGTCGCTGGTAACATTCAGAACATCTACCTCGATGCTGATCTATTCTCAATTGATACGCATAATCCATCTGTGATGATGGTAACACCTGACGCTACCGTGATCAACGATGCGGTAGCAGCAGAAGGAACATTCGCGATTGATGTTACTTTCGATGAGGTAATGTCTATGATGGCTAACGCCGAAGTGGTGTTCCCTAACGATGATCCATTGGCAAACTCATTGACACTGGATGAGATGAACTCAATGTGGATAGACGATATGACTTACCACTTCGAATTCACAGTAATCGATGCGAACGAAGATCTATCAATGATCAACCTCGAAGCGGCGACTGCTACTGATATGGTTGGAAACGAAGTTGTGGTGGAGATGGTGATGACACCATTCGCCATTGATACTGAGAACCCTTCACTTCAGAATGTTGATATCAATGACAACCTCCTAGCAGATATCAACGTTGGTGCTGAAAGTGTTGACGTAACGTTAGAGTTCAGTGAAGCGATGGACGTGATGTCAGTACCGATCATTGAATTCTCTGAAGACATTACCGCATCAGTAAGCTTCGCTAATGGATCTTGGGATGACGACATAACGTACACAGCCCTGTATGACCTTTCTGATGAAGGCGTTGAAATCGACAACATTGGAATCTCTGTTAGTGGAACATTAGATGCAAACGGAAACGAGCAGTTGATGATGTCAATGGACGATGTGCTCGCTATTGACACTCGTAACCCAGAGCCGATTGTATTGAGCGCAAACGACTACGAGTTGATTTTCGCAGATGCTGGAGACGAGAACTTCTCTCTCTTGATCATCTTTGATGAAGCGATGGATACAGACGTTGATCCGTTCATCTTGTTCCCTGATGAAGACCCATCAACTACGCTTACAGCGAATGACGATGCTTCAGGATGGTTGAACAACACGAGCTATCAGCAAGTCTACAACGTGAGCAACGAAACAGTGCTTCTTCTTGATATCGACATCGTTGTCACTGGAGCCATTGACGGCGCTGGCAACCTAGTGGTTCAAACTGATTACGCTGACTTCTTCGATATCGACATCAACCCAGTTGGGGTGAACGAAAACGAAAACTTCGGTGTATCGATTTACCCGAACCCAGTAACAAGTGGTGATGTCCTAACGATCCGCATGGATAACCCAGATATGGTTGAGTCACTTGACATCTACGGAGCGAATGGAGAGTTGGTTCGCCAGATTCCAATACTCGCTGGAACGCTACAACAACAGATTGCTGTTCAGACAAATGAGATGGCAGCAGGAAATTATACTATCGCTATTCAAACAGCAGAAGGTGTAAGCATACTGAGATTTAACATCCTACGCTAGGATTTAAATACTTGTTGAACTTAGGGTTTCTTCTGGATGTTGGGTAAGACTGACACTAGAAGAAACCCTTTGTAATTTTGGATAAATCCTGCAAACATGAAAAGAACCCTACTCCTCCTTTTTGTGCTCCTCTTTGCACAACCAATGTTCACTTCGGCGCAAGAAACCATCGCGCATACTTGGAATGAAGTTTTAATCGATGCTATTCGAGCTGACTTTGCACGTCCAACGGTTCATGCGCGAAACCTATTTCATTCATCTGTACTGATGTATGACGCATGGGCGGTGTATGATGATCAAGCATCGACCTACTTCCTAGGGAATACATTGGGAGGTTTTGAAGTTCCATTTGCAGGGGTCGCAATGCCTGAAGACATTGACGCAGCGCGAGAAGAAGCGATTTCATACGCCACCTATCGCTTGCTGACACATCGTTTCCAGTTCTCTCCGGGAGCAGACGAAATCCTTGAAAGCCTGGATGAGACCATGATGGATCTCGGTTACGACACTGAATTCACTGATACTGATTATGAAATGGGGCCACCAGCTGCGCTGGGGAATTACCTAGCGGAGATGATGATCGCATTTGGTCTACAAGACGGATCAAACGAGGGATCAGATTACACCAATTCATACTACCTCCCTGTCAACGACCCACTAGACATGACAGGTCCTGGGAACCCGAACATCGATGACCCGAACCGCTGGCAGCCGTTGGAAGTACCAGAGTTTATTGACCAAGGAGGAAACCCATTCACCGATACTCCACCTTTTCTAAGCCCTGAATGGGGAAATGTTGTACCCTTCGCTCTTGCCGATTCAGTGATGACGCAGTACGAAAGAGACGGTTTTAATTACAACGTTTATCATGATCAAGGGCCGCCACCATTCATTGACACCCTTGGAACCCGCGAAGGAGACGAGTTCTACCGTTGGGGCTTTAGTATGGTGACGGTTTGGCAGTCACACCATGATCCGAACGACGAAACACTCTGGGATATTTCACCAGCTAGCATTGGAAACGTGGAGAGTCTACCGACCTCGTTTGATCAATACGAAACATTCTACAATTTCTTCGATGGCGGAGACGCAGGAGAAGGACACGATATCAACCCGGCTACGGGCGAACCATACATTCCACAGTTCGTGAAACGAGCAGACTACTCTCGCATCCTCGCCGAGTTCTGGGCAGACGGACCTGACTCTGAAACACCTCCTGGGCACTGGTTTACTATTCTTAATTATGTGAATTCTCACCCCATGCTCGAAAAGAGATGGCGTGGCCAAGGTCCAGAACTAGATGACCTCGAATGGGACGTGAAAACATACTTTACTTTAGGAGGCGCGATGCATGACGCAGCTGTCACTGCGTGGAGCGTCAAAGGCTGGTATGACTACATTCGGCCGGTAGCTGCGCTGCGCTTCATGGCCGATCGAGGACAGAATACAGATCCAGACCTTCCTTCCTTCAACCCAGCCGGCATTCCTTTGATTGATGGATTGATTGAACTGGTTAGTGAAGATGATCCCCTTGCCGGTCTTGGCGGAATCAACGTAGGCAAAATCAAGTTCTACACCTGGCGAGGACCAGACTTCATTCCTGAACCAGAAACAGATTATGCTGGTGTCGGATGGATTCTTGCTGAGAACTGGTGGCCTTACCAGCGTCCAACGTTCGTAACCCCTCCGTTTGCGGGATATGTCAGTGGACATTCTACCTTTTCTCGAGCGGCAGCAGAAGTCTTGACATTTATGACGGGTGATCCTTTCTTCCCTGGCGGAATTGGAGAGTTTCAATGCGAACAAAATGAATTTTTGGTCTTTGAAGAAGGACCTTCTGAAGATGTGACCTTGCAATGGGCTACTTACCGTGATGCCTCCGACCAATGCAGCCTAAGTCGTATTTGGGGTGGTATCCACCCTCCTGCCGATGACGTTCCTGGCCGTTTGATGGGTATTGAGATTGGCCTTCACAGTTTCATTCATGCGAATGAATTCATCGAAGCAGGACTTCCACGCGTGGCGGCGGTGACGCCTTCTACGAACGTCGTAAATACCTTGATGGATGGGATGCAGATGACGATTGATATCATGTTCGATCAAGATATGGATCAGATGGGCGTGCCAACGATTGAGTTTAGTGATGAGAACGCATCATCTGTTCTGACACCATCCTCTGGTATTTGGCTTGACAACATGACTTACAGTGTAATCTATGATATTTCACTGCTTGCTGTTGACCTTGGAAGTATCGACATGACTATCACTGAGGCTCCTAATGCGGAAGGAGAGTTATCGATTCCTCATACCGAAGAAGACGTGTTCATCATCGATATGATTGTTCCAGCACTCATGGCTAGCTCAAGTGATCAAACCTTGATTAACGAGGATTTCGCAGGAAACGAAATTGAGTTCGATTTTGAGTTTTCCGAATTGATGGATGCCGAGTCACTATTGAACTTGACTTTTGATGATGCTGAAGTTGCTTCTGTTTTCGCTAACGCGGAAGGAGAATGGCTCACCCCTACAATATGGAGAGCCAGCTTTGAAACAGTTGATACTGATTTGGAGCTGGATGGTGTTGCCTGGTCAATTGAGACGGCAACTGACCTTGCCGGAAACCCAATTGAAGCCACGAGCGATGTAACTGAGATTTTGATTGATACCAAGGCTCCTGAATTGAGTTTAATCTTGCCTTCACTTAATCCGCTGACTGAAACCGCTGTGGGAGAAGCTACGTTCGATCTTCTCTTTGTTTTTGACGAGGCGATTGACACTGAAACTGACCTCACATTCACACTAGAAGGTGGTCAGATCAACCAAACAGTTTCATCTGTAGACGAATCATGGCAAAACCCGTTCAACTTCCTTGCCACCTTTGACGTGGAACTATTTGATCCTGTGACAACCACAGTTGACATCAATGTGCTCGGTCCAACTGACTTGGTAGGTAACCCACTTGTATTGTTGACTGTCGAAGACGCGTTTGACGTTGATTTCACGGTAATTGGCATTGACGAATCTTCACTTGCTGAAAGCAGCGTATTCCCAATTCCAACTGTGATTGGTCAGGATCTCCAGGTCCAATTCCGCGCTAGCGAAAACATTACCTACGAGCTTTACAGCACAACAGGTCAACTACTAACTAGTGGTCAAACTAATGGTACGATGCTTCGTATCCCGACAGATAGTTATGCGGCGGGTCAGTACATTCTTCATCTGAAGAATGGGACTCAGGCATTGACGAAAACCGTAGTCTTCGTTAAAGAGAAGTAAAAACTAGAGCACAAACTTGAAGCCTAAATTGATGTCTAGGCGACTGGTATTGTTGTGCAGATCTCCACGGTTGATCAGTTTACTGTAATCAGCGCCAACAAAGATTCCTACCGGAGTCACCACCTCTGCAGCAAAGTGGAAGAAATGCGGGTGCGGATAATCAGGATCATCAATTCCGTAGCTCAAGGCCACTGGCTTCGCGAAGGGCATGGAGAAATCAGACTGAGCGTGAAGGATTAAAAAGCGCGTGAGTAAGACGTCAGCGAATATCGTCGGACCGGAAGCGATATACCAACCATGCGGTTCATTGGATATAAGGCCTGTTTCAACTGAATCTTGGTAGAGGTAACTCGTACCGGCGAAGTAGTCATTGAAATTGAACCCCGCAGCAACCACCAGACGATCTCGAGCTATGAAGTTCCAACCAAACCCATGCCATCCAATGATGCCATTGGAAAGGCTGGAACTCTCGCTGCGATAATAACTCTCACCGTCATCATTGACCACGTCATCCGCGATATAGAGGAGATCGGTCAGCAGTTTATAATTGAGGCTATAACGTCCTTCACCCCACCCAAAATGGGCCGTGCGGATATTGACATCGACGTTATAAATCTGTAGATCATGCACTTCTTCTCGAGGAGCACCTGGGTTCTTCACTGACGAAGACTTTACCATGGCACCTATGTACAGATACCCATCATAGGAGTCTCCGATATAACCGAAGTCTTGTAAAGTCTGGCTGTAGATCGCGTTCGCCAAAAGCAAACCAACAGCCATCAAGAGCAAACGCATGATGAATTAGTTAAGCGTCGCCGGACGAGTGGTTTTCACCAGGGTAATGCTGAGTCCACCATTCATGAACCATCCCATATACGGGTTGTACCCAACCTCCATGGACGTAGCCATACCAAACTTCTTTCCGGTGAGCGTGCGCTTTTCAAATTGGTAGAGGTTGTACCCCAGACGGAAACCAAGCGATGCGAAGCTTTGCACCTCTTTCAAATCATCAGTGATGTCTACAGTGTCCTCCCCTTCTTCGACGTCTAGATGCGTGATCCTATTCCTAGGCACCAACAACACGTCGAGATAGATATCAGACATCGCGGAATTGAACTGACGCCCATGAGTATTCGTATTGATGAAGACATTTGAAGAGCGACGAACGAAAAGTCCGGCATAAACACCAGTAGAAGTGAGCTCTGTGTATTCGTAAGGGAACTCAAGGTCTTCAATATCAAATGCGTCGCGTACGTTGTAAGCATTCGATTTGCGGAACAATCCGCCACGCACACCATACTGACGGTAGCGCTGTGCTGGAACCATAATGAAG
This sequence comes from Flavobacteriales bacterium, assembly GCA_022447625.1. GTDB lineage: Bacteria > Bacteroidota > Bacteroidia > Flavobacteriales_D > Sanyastnellaceae > Sanyastnella. Next base: position 11,637 of record JAKVAX010000020.1, read on the forward strand.
GTTTCAATTTCTTCTCGATTTGCCACACGATCACCTGCGGCATTCGTAGAGTAGGTAGTTGCTCCTTGTTCTACATCCAGCGTTACCTTGGTTGGTTTCGTCTTGAGATTCTTTCCGAAGACGAAGTACCCTCCCAAGTTCAATTCTTGACCCGGACGGTAATCGCTGAAGTTTATTCTTCCGAACGACACCATGTTGCGGTTGTACTTGAAGTTGATTCCGATTCTTGGAACGGGTTCAACGATTCCCCAAGCCCCCCACGTAAGCGCCATGGCATCGAGACTTCTCGAATTAATGTCTACTGACATCAACTCCAGATTGAGAATGACTACGGGGTCTTTCGCAGGGTCGTCTGCTTCTACTGTGTAATTCACTTGCTGTGCTTTTCCAACAAGGAAAGCACAAAGAATGAGAGCGGTGAAAAGAATACGTGTAGCGTTCATCGTGACATTCATTGATTAGTCTTCACAAAATTCTACCTAAAGGCCGCTGAAGTAAATAAGGCACTTGTCGTATTTTGACTACGCCATCCATCTAAGTCCTACATTTGCGTATGCAAAAACTAGAGCGTTCAACATTTGACCAAGCGATGGAGGCTTCCGTACTTAACGCACTATCTGAAGAGAAGCGATCTGCCCTTTACGAGATTCACGAAGTGTGGACCTTGAGCCGCAACGAAGAGGTATTCAAATCGCATCAAGAAGGGAAACGACTATTTGTTGTTTCGAAAGGCTGCTTCAAGCTATTCTTGAAAAACGGAAAAGTGAAAACGCTCAAAACAGGTCAGCTTTTCGGTGAGGTGGCCGCGTTAACTGAGAATGAACGCCTTGGCTCGGCTACAGGAGGAGATGACATTTCCCAAGTGATCACCTTCGAAAAAAGTAAGCTCGAAACCCAAGGGCTTATCCCTTCAGACTCCAATCCTTCATTGCTTCGTTTGTTGTTCCAAAACACGGTGAACTACCTCCATGAATTGCTTGACAACAGCACTGAAACCTTGATTCAACGAGGGGAAGATGAACAACTAGAGTTCAAAGAAGGAGGCCACAATCCTAACATCATCAAATCAATCGCAGCTTTCCTGAATACACAGGGAGGAACATTACTCATCGGGGTGAATGATGCGGGAGAGGTCATTGGCGTTCCTGATTATTCCAATCAAGCGGCAGATAAATACGACCAAGATTTCCAAAACCTCATCCGTGAGAAACTGGGTACTGACGCCATGCCTTTTGTGCACTTCTGTCACTCCTGTTTTGAAGGCAAAGGGGTCTACCGTATTGATGTGGTTCCATCTGATCGTCCGATCTACGCCTTTACTGGAAAAGGAACTTCAGGTGAAAGCTTCTTCATTCGATCGGGCTCAACCAACCAACAGCTTGGTTTCGGTGCAGCCTTGCATTACATCGCTCGCAGATTCCCTGCTGAACTTCTTCGCGTAAATGACTGATCTCGATTTGATCGTAGTTGGTGCCGGAGCCGCAGGAGTTTTCGGAGCCATTCGTTGTGCAGAGGTACATCCTTTGGCTAAGATTCTAATCCTTGAAAAGGCGAAAAGACCCCTAGAGAAGGTCAAGATCTCAGGGGGTGGACGTTGCAATGTGACACACGGCATCTTTGACCCAAGGGAGCTTTCTAAATTCTATCCACGTGGTCAACGTGAGCTTTTAGGGCCATTCAACACCTTTATGACAGGAGACATGATGGGTTGGCTCGGCGAACGAGGTGTGGAGACAAAGATCGAAGACGACGGTAGAGTATTTCCCATTTCCGACGATAGTCAAACAATCATAGACTGCTTCATGAAAGAGCTGAGAGATCGAAAGATTGAGCTCAGAACTAGCAGTGGAGCCGCAGACATTGTGCCTAAAGATGATCATTGGGAAGTGACAACTTCTGAGGCTACTCTGACCACGAAGAAACTCTTCTTTACTGCCGGTTCTAGTCCTGCAGCCTGGAAGATGCTTCATGGGCTGGGTCTACCAATGGTGGATCAAGTGCCTTCGCTTTTCACTTTTAATATAAAGTCAGCGGTCATTGATGGTCTTATGGGACTAAGCGTTCCCAGTGCAGAAATTAAAATCCCGGGAACCAAGTTGAATGATCATGGTCCTCTGCTTATCACCCACTGGGGATTGAGTGGCCCAGCAATCCTTAAGACCAGTGCTTGGGGAGCACGAGATTTGCATGAGCGCAACTATCGATTCGACGTAGTTGTGAACTGGACCATGGATCAAGAATCGACCATCGATGACTGGATCACAGATCAACGAACTCGATTCGCAACACGCAGTGTGGCTTCTACGGTATACCCAGAGATTCCAAAACGTCTTTGGCACCAAATGGTAGATGACGCTGGTGTTCATGTCGGGAACTGGGCCGATCAAAACAAGCGTAACCTAGAACACCTCAAACGGAACATCATCTCATGCACACTCGAGGTCAACGGTAAGAGCACCTTTAAGGAGGAATTCGTAACCGCTGGAGGTGTAGAGTTGAGAGCAGTGAATTTCAAATCTATGGAGTCAAAAGACTTCCCTGGTTTATATCTGGCTGGTGAAGTGCTAAACATAGACGCAGTGACCGGAGGATTCAACTTTCAAGCAGCTTGGACATGCTCCTGGATTGCTGGTACTTCTATTGCCAATTCCCTGCTCGATTAAACCTTCTTCCTTTCAGCAAGTCCTATTAGCGATAAATCTGAAAGACACTATGAAGAAAATGATGATGATGCTACTTGCTGGATTCTTGGCAATCGGGGCAAGCGCACAAGAAAGCAAAGACTGTTCTGAAAAGTGCAGCAAAGAAGATCGACGAGCGAACGCAGAAGAGCGTCGCGAAAGACGTCGCGCAGAAACGATCGAAGCTCTTCAACTCACAGAGACACAAATTGTACAGTGGGATGAAATCCACGAAAATTACCGTCCGGAGCGCAAGAAGATTAAGGCGGAAGCTAATGACGATCGTGAAGCGCGTCATGAAGAAATGAAGGCTCTGCGTGAACAGATGGGTACAGAGATTGATCAGATATTGACTCCTGATCAGCGCAAAACATGGGCTACTATGAAAAAAGACAAGGAAGCGAAGCGCAAGCACCGCCGAGATGTTGACCCAACCATACCACGGCAATAATCAGCAACGGCAGAACGCTGCCGAATCATGATATACAGGTTAAAAGAAAAGGTCTCCTTGAGGAGACCTTTTTGTTTCAGTTTAGCCACGAGTCTCTTGTTCAGACCTTAGCTCAGGATAAAGATTCGAATGTTAAGTTTTCGTTGCAATACGACATATGACCTATTCTTCCCATCGTTATATTGTAATATTGCAATATGGGAATTACGAAGACTGAAGGGTTCAGTACGGATATCCTCCGTAAAGTGACTTTGATGAAGAGCTTGGCTCATCCAGCGCGCCTCGCGATTGTAGAGCATTTATTAGCTACACCAAACTGTATTTGTGGAGACCTTCAAGATGTAGTTGGACTCGCACAACCTACCATCTCTCAGCATCTGAAAGAGATGAAAAACGCGGGATTAATTGAAGGTACCGTGACCGGAAGTCGCGTTTGTTACTGTATTAACGAGCATACCTTTCAAGAACTCGCTGACTTCTTTAACGAGCGCTCTGAGCATTTCGCTGAACGTAACAAGTGTTGTTGATGAAAACGTTCACACTCTCCATCATTCTTATCTCATCGCTGTTCGGGATTTCAGAATATTGCGACGAATCTCCCACTACAACCAATGAAGACAAAAAGATGAAGCTCTTCCCACAGATTGAAGAAAGAATCTCTTCCCTCATCGCAGAACAGGATCAGATTGAAGAGACACGCAAAGACGAACTGCAGGAGCTGGCAGACTTCATTTCTGAAAAAAGGCAGAATAACGAGCCTGTTGACTTGACCTTTATTTGCACACACAATAGTCGTCGTAGTCACCTCAGTCAAATCTGGGCTTCAACTGCGGCTGTCTATTATGAACTGGGCGGTATCTCAACATTCTCAGGTGGAACAGAGGCAACCGCTTTCAATATTCGCGCAGTGAATGCGCTACGCAAAGACGGTTTCAAGATCTCAGACGCACAGGGAGACAATCCTAACTACGAATTACAGATTTCTCCTGAAGGGCCGTCAATGGTTTGTTTCTCCAAGAAATACACCGATGAATCAAACCCTCAAAGTGGGTTCATTGCTATTATGACCTGCTCACATGCCGATGAGAGTTGCCCTATCGTCTATGGAGCGGAAGCGCGTTTCCCTATCCAATACATTGACCCAAAAGTTTCTGACAATACTGATAAAGAAGACTCCACCTACTTCGCTAGAAGTCATCAGATTGGAAGAGAAATGCTGTGGTTGATGTCTCGTGTGAAGTAAAATGACAGAGCGTCGATCGATACAGGGGTTTGAGAAACACCTCACTTGGTGGGTACTGCTGTGTATCGCCCTTGGTATTGGTATCGGTAAACTCGCCGGCGATCAGATTCAAGGCATTGCCGAACTTGAAGTATACCATGTGAACATCCCAATAGCGATGTTGATCTGGGCTATGATCTTTCCGATGATGGTACAGATTGATTTCTCTTCCATCAAAAACCTGAAGTCTAATTCAAAGGGTATTGGATTGACCGTTGTCATCAACTGGTTGATCAAACCATTTTCGATGGCGTTGATCGCTTGGCTATTCTTTGACTTCATCTACGAAGGGCTGATCGATGATACCACCGCCAATGAATACATCGCTGGTGCCATCCTTTTAGGTGCAGCACCATGCACTGCGATGGTTTTTGTGTGGTCTTACTTAGCGGAGGGAAATCCGAACTACACCTTGATTCAAGTGTCTGTCAATGATCTGATTATGGTTTTCGCTTTTGTTCCAATCGTTCGACTCTTGTTGGGTATCACTTCCATCGAAACACCATGGAATGTGTTGATCACGAGCACCATTGCCTTTGTAGTGATTCCATTAACAGCGGGCTATTTAGCCAATATGTACATCCTGAGAACGCAAGGGGCGGAATGGTTGAAAGAGCGATTCATTCCCAAGCTCAAGCCGGTTTCAATCATTGCCTTACTCAGCACATTGATTCTACTCTTTGCTTTTCAAGGCGAGAAGATTCTGAATGATCCACTGGCTATTCTATTAATTTCCATTCCCTTGGCCATTCAAACCTACTTGATCTATTTCGCGGGATGGCTCGGGGGGAAGTTCTTGAAACTGCCTTACCAGACCTGCGCACCTGCAGCCATGATTGGTGCGAGCAATTTCTTTGAATTGGCCGTTGCTGTTGCCATTGCCTTGTTCGGATTGGAATCCGGAGCCGCGTTGGTCACCGTAGTCGGCGTGCTCATAGAAGTGCCGATTATGCTTTCACTCGTTCGCATTTCCATGAACCGCCGGTACTAGGTGTCTTTTATTCTTATTCTCCTTGGGCTAGTGAGTACCCTCTCTTCCCATCGAATTCGTAGAGTTGCTCTGTTTTGATGAAATCGAAGTCAGCACCCTCGATATTTGAGAGAAGCTCAATCACGTCTGCGTTACCCAAATCGTTTCCGTTTTGCGCCGTGAATCGACATCTCCAGTGATCTGTCTTGAAAGTCTCTGGCAATCCGTCAGGGTAAACCTTCACCCCACGATTGGTGATCATTTTGAGGTACATCTTCTCCCCTTGAATCGCGCGCAGACCATCTCCAATTACTTCTGGATCGCGGTTAGCCTTGTCCCAATCAATGAATACATCAACCCCAACAAGCTTTTTGCTAGCGCGGTTGTTCTTGGTTATCTTGATATTGATCTTCCCTCCTTTTGCGGCGAGCGCTGCAGGTAACTGAGAGGGCTCTTGTCCAAGGTTCTCGATCACTTTTGCGGCGAATCCTTGAGTATTCACTCGTTCTTTACTGATCTCTTCGCGATAGATATCACCAGTGTGGTAACCGTCTTCCAGTGTCTTAAAGAATGCATTCTTAATCATTCGAGCCTTGTCTTGAAGACCAAGGTGATCTAGCATCATAATTGCTCCATTCAGGAGCCCTGATGGATTCGCAATTCCTTTTCCAGCGATATCAGGTGCCGAACCGTGGATGGCTTCGAACATACTTACCGTAGCTCCTGCGTTTGCCGAACCTCCGAGTCCAACAGAACCTCCAACTTCAGCGGCGATATCTGAAATGATATCTCCATATAGGTTCAGCGTCACGACGACATCCAGGGTTTCTGGACGATTAGCTACAACTGCAGAACCGATATCAATGATCCAGTGATTTGCTTCGATATCTGGGTATTCTTCTTTGACTTCATTAAACACTTGACGGAACAATCCATCACTGTGCTTCATAATGTTGTCTTTCGTCATGCAAGTCACCTTTTTACGTCCGTTCACACGAGCGTATTCAAAGGCGTAGCGTACAATCTTCTCACATCCTGGGCGACTCACCAACTTTAGCGTCTGAACAACCTCAGGGGTTTGTTGGTGTTCGATGCCGGCGTATAGATCTTCTTCATTCTCGCGAACGATCACGAGGTCCATCTTCGGGTGGTTCGATTTTACATAAGGTGTTAGAGCAACAACAGGACGAACGTTAGCGAAAAGTCCGAGTGACTTACGAATCGTCACATTCAAACTTTTGTACCCCCCTCCTTGAGGGGTGGTGATTGGTGCTTTCAGAAAGGCGGCATTGTGACGAAGAGTATCCCAAGCTTCCGAGCTAATTCCGCTCTTCACTCCACTTAAATAGATCTTCTCACCGATCTCTATAACGTCATATTCTAGAGGTACTTCTGCTGCCTCCAAAATTGATAGTGTTGCCTTCATGATTTCAGGCCCAATTCCATCGCCATAAGCGACCGTAACGCGTTGTTTTTCCATGCTCGTCTCATTTATAGAAGACAAAGTAAGTGCAAAAATGCCTCAATAGTTCAATCAATGCTTGTTATGAAATCCATAAGCACGTCCTACATCAAAATCCTTGACTGTACGTGCCTTCTAGCTCAAATCAACTTGAACAGTCTTCAGTTTCTATCCTACAGTACCCTACAAGAGTCCTACATGTCGGTCGGCATTTTTGAAATACCTGCTTCGGTCATTGTCGACAACTCGCTAGGTGACTCACCGACAAACCTCTGGACACCACGCAAGTAGATTCGCCTAGAAATCAATTAAGTCACCCTATGATCACGAGATTCAAGAACCGGATCGGTTTGGTGGTTGCCCTCATTATTTCTTGTTTGGCAACTCAAGCGCAAGATGTTGCGCCCGTAGAAAAAGTAGCAAATGCATTCACCAATGTAGAGCTCGAAAGCTTCAATGCTGAAGAGATGTCATGGTTGAACTTTGTTGCTGAAGACAGCTATCAGGTGAGCTATATGCCTGGTAAAGAACGCGACTTGGAAGACCTTCTAGCAAGGGACCCAAACGCTACTCAAACCAATATCAACCCTTTTAAGGCGCAGATCCTCCCAGGTTCTGAACACCAGTATTTCCGCATCGGGGATACCGGATACGTCGTGATTTTCTATTCAGAGAGCCGTTGTCAAACGCTTCTGGACAGAAAGAACATCAACCAACAACCTCACTAAGCTAAAGACATGAAATCAATTCTGACGACCCTCCTGGTCATGGCAATCGCTGTCGTGACCTCATTCGGGCAGCAGATTCCAATTGGAACGGCGAACATCACTGATTGTGGTGCTTTTATCGTTGACAGCGGATATAGTGCTGCCGATTACAGTGACAACGAAGATTTGACCACAACTATCTGCTCTGATGGTTCTGGTGATTCTGATTTAATCAATCTGTATTTCACCGTATTTGACCTTAGCGTTGGCGATCAACTATCAATTTATGATGGTTCTGATTATACAGCGCCTCTCATAGGAACCTATTCAGGTACTGACTTGCAAGGTCTAGATATCACCGCAACAAACGGTGCAGGATGTTTGACAATTCAATTCACTTCTAATGGTGACGGCAACGTCGGAAACTTTGGCGCTGCTATAAGTTGTGGTGTTCCGTGTGCAAAACCATGGGCCGAAATCACCACTGATCAAACCATTCCTGTTCAGGTTTGTGTTGGTGAAGAAATCACATTCGATGGGTCCTCTTCATCATTTCTAGGCGGAGCCTCTTTTGGAGGCGCCTCATGGGATTTTGGAGATGGGAACTCAGACACAAGCTGGCCAACCAGTACACACGCATTTACCGAAGCCGGTGCATACTTTGTACAATTGGCTGTCACAGACGATAATGGCTGCGAAAGTGTAAACTCTCCAGATTACATCGTTTATGTGAGTACTACACCCGACATTCAATTGACTGCCTCGGCAGACGGAGAATGCCTCGGCACAGAAGTAGATCTTTCAGCTGTGGTAACTCCAACCACTTGGACTAACATTCCACAGGCTGACTTTGGGGAGCCGCAGTGGGTTCCTGATAGCCAGGCGGCATGTTTCGAGCATGATCTCACATTCTCACACTTCCTTCCAGGAGCGACAATTACTGACGAAAGTCAAGTTGAAAGCATTTTTGTGAATTTCGAACACTCATTCATGGGTGACCTCGTCATCACCTTTATATGTCCAAACGGTCAAGCCATCGTGACGCACCAACAAAGTGGTGGCGGAACAAATCTAGGAGAGCCCGTTGGTGGTACTGATGGTACTCCAGGAGTTGGGTATGACTATTGGTGGGCTCCGGATGCAACGAATGGCACATGGGCTGAAAACTCTCAGAGCACCCTACCATCTGGCGAGTACGAAGCTGTTCAACCTTTCTCAAACCTTGTAGGATGTCCACTGAACGGAACATGGGAAGTCGAAATCTGTGACCTTTGGGGTGCAGATGATGGCTATCTATTTGATTGGGCCATTATCATGGATGAATCGCTCTACGCCGGAGTAATTTCGTTCGCTCCTGAGATCACCGCAGATTGTAGCAATTCGGATTGGTCGGGAGATATCGATAACACTGATGCTGACTGTTACGGAGCTTCTGTTACCGGAACTTCTGCAGGAAGCAACGACTATTCGTTTGAAATTACCGATAGCTATGGATGTACCTACGAAGAGAGTATCAGTGTAAACTTCATTACCGGAGTGGGTTGTAATGCGGCCCCTATAGCTGGCGACGACATCTTTGAAACGGATGAAGACCTCTCAGGTAGTGGAGATGTAAGCACAAATGACAGTGACCCTGAAGGTGCTGATCTTACTTATTCTGTTGTTTCTCAACCATCTAATGGAACGGTGAATATGAATGACGAAGGACTGTTTACCTACACTCCTGACGACGATTATTATGGTACTGACTCTTTCACCTATCAAGCATGTGATGATCTAGACCAATGCACTACAGCAACGGTTTCGGTTACCGTAAATGCCGTAAATGATCCACCGGTCGTGAACAATGATCAGACAGAAGTCGACGAAGACAGTTCCATCGAGATTGCAGTACTCGATAACGATAACGATCCTGATGGACTCCTAAATACATCAACCCTCACCATCAGTCTCCAACCGAGTAATGGTACCGTTGAAATAACAGATGATAACACTCTCGTCTACACGCCTTTTGGTGATTTCAATGGCGAAGACGAATTCTTCTACGCCATTTGTGACGATGCTAGTCCTGCACCCGAATTATGTGGAACGGGAACAGTGACCATCTCTATCAACGCGGTCAACGACGCGCCAAAGGTGATTGACGATACTGGCGTGACTGAAGAAGATGATGAACTAGGAGTTGTCGTTGATGTAATTAGCAATGACTCTGACATCGATGGGGCCTTGGATTTAGGTTCTCTTTCGATCACCGCAGAAGCTGAAAACGGAACTGCCGTTGCATTTGACGATGGTACCATCCGTTACATTCCAAACCCTAATTTTTATGGTACTGATGAAATCACCTACCAAATCTGCGATGACGGATCACCGAATCCATCTGCTTGTTCAGAAGGTGTTCTTACCATCGAAGTTACGGGTGTGAACGATGGCTTGATGGCCGAAAACGATGCGACCTCAACCTATGAAGACGAATCTATCAATATTGATGTCTTGGCAAACGACACAGACATTGACGGTGCCGCCGATCCGAACTCATTGATCATCATTGATAGCCCGGAGCATGGAGAAGTTATTATCGAAGATGACGGAACGATTACTTATGTACCAAACGACAACTATGAAGGAACGGACTTCTTCCGCTACCAAGCATGTGACGATGGCTTCCCAACACCAGCTATTTGCGACCTTGGAGATGTCGCCGTGACGATTGTTCCCGTGAATGACACTCCAATTGTTGAAGACGACCTTGTGACTTGTTTGATCGAAGAATCGGTAACAGTAGATGTTGCAGCGAATGATTCCGACATTGAGCAATTACTCGATGCCACTTCTGTGACCCTATTATCTGCGCCAGTTCAAGGTACTGCTGAAGTCAATGCTGACGGAACGATTACCTACACGGCAAATGCAGATGCCATCGGTTCAGATGCGGTTGTTTATCAGATCTGTGACCTTGGCGCTCCTGAACCAATTTTATGTTCAGAAGGAACCCTAGTGATCTTGATCGGTGATGACCGTCCAAATCCAGAAGGTGACTATGCCATTACTCCTGAAGACGTACCAGTTCAAGTGGCTGTTGCTGACAACGATAGCGACCCTAATGGAGATCTAGACCTTAGTTCCGTCTCGATTCTAGCTGTTCAAGGAGAGGGTGTTGCCAACGTTAACAACGACGGCTCGATCACTTTCCAACCAGCTTCGAACTGGTACGGCTTTGCACTCATCTCTTACCAAATATGTGATGCACAAGGACTTTGTGAATCTGCAGGCCTAGTCATTGAAGTGACGGAGGTGAACGATGGTATTCAAGCGATCAATGACGTCAATAACGTTCTCAATAACGCTAACGCGGAAGGGAACGTACTCTTTAATGATACTGACCCTGATGGCCACAACTTCTCTCTTGAGACAGGATTGGTGGATGAACCGAACTTCGGAACCGTAACAATGGATGAAGATGGAAACTACGTCTACACTCCTTTCGAAGGATATAGCGGCTCAGATTCATTTACTTACAAAATCTGTGACGACTTTGATCCACAAGCATGTGACGAAGCTACTGTGACGATTGAGGTAATTAACACGAATCCAAACGAAAACTCGAACCCAATTGCCAATGACGACATCTTCGTTATGTCTGTCAATGGAACACTCCAAGGGTCAGTATCACTGAATGACTTCGACCCTGAAGGAGATATGCTTACCGTGGCTGCAGTGCCAATACTGGCACCAGAACACGGTGAAGTTACCCTCAATGCCGCTGGTGATTTCACATACGAGCCAGATGCCGGATTCGAAGGAGTAGATGAATTCACATACATGGTCTGCGAAACCGTGAACGGAAACAACTGTGGTATTGGTATCGTATCGATTGAGGTTGTTGCTCCAGACTTAGTGCAGAACATGGCGCCAGTGGCCATCGACGATATCTTCACCTTATACGAAGGTGAGTCGATTACAGCTCAGTTGACAGAGAATGACTTCGATCCTGAAGGAATTCTACTACTAGTGAGTGATAACTATGCTACGGAAACAGCGCATGGTACCATTGCCATCAGCATCCTTGGTGAATTCACATACACACCAAACGATGAAAACTGGTTCGGTAATGACACCTTCACTTACGAGATCTGTGACAATGAAGGCCTGTGTTCTCAAGCATCTGTAATGCTCAACGTATTGCCGGTGAATGATGCACCGGTCATCGCTATAGTGAATGGCTACACTCCAGTTGACGGGGTATTTGATGGACAGTCTCTGGTGATGAATGAAGACGGCACGATCGACATATGTATCACCCTTGAAGATATTGATGGAGACGGAAACGTATTCCAAGTTGAGAACTCATCGGCATCACATGGTGTGGTATCTGATGGCTTCTCAACAACGGACGCTTGTTTCCGCTATGAACCTGAACTCAATTACCACGGTGAAGACTTTCTCGAAATCACTTGGTGTGATGACTACGGAGCATGTGCTTCAGCCTTGGTTCAGATCGATGTACTCCCAATCAACGACGCTCCTGTAGGTGTAGTTGACAGCGGATCAACAACAGATCAAATCCCACTTGATATTGATGTCTTGAACAACGACTACGATATTGATGGCGATAACCTCACGGTGACGTCCATCCTTGATGAAGGCAACGGAGAAGTAGTCATGAACCCTGATGGAACCATCACTTATATCCCTGAACTAGGATTCTGTGGAGAGGATGAAATTACTTACGTGGTTTGTGACGATGGATCTCCTGAGCTCTGTGAAAATGTGACTGTAACGATTACTGTAACACCTGCAGATTCAGATGGCGACTCTGTTCCTGATTTCCTCGAAGGGGTCACTGAAGATACCGATGGTGACGGAGTGATGAATTACCTCGACACAGATTCAGATGGAGATGGAATTCCCGATGAAATCGAGGCTGATCCAACAACCCTAGATCTTTGCACTGTGGTTGTTGTCGATACTGATAACGACGGCATTCCTGACATTCTTGATACCGATTCAGATAATGACGGCATCGATGATGAAACAGAAGCTGGAAACGGAAACAATCCGGTAGATACAGATGGCGATGGAACGCCGGACTACCAGGATAGTGATTCTGACAACGACGAAATCCCTGACTACGCCGAAAACGGTGACGACGGAGACATCACCGATACAGATGGTGATGACATCCCTGACTACCTAGACGAAGATTCAGACAACGACGGTATTAGTGATGAAGATGAAGCAGGTGAAGATGCAACCGATCCAATCGATACAGATGGTGACGGTGAACCTGACTTCCAAGACACAGACTCAGACGGTGACGGAATCGACGATGAGGAAGAAGCCGGTGACGGCAACGACCCTGTTGATACCGACGGCGATGGAGTTCCTGATTACCAAGATGAAGACGCTGATAACGATGGAATCAATGACGATACTGAAGGTGACGTAGACACTGACGGTGACGGTGTTCCAGATTATCAAGATGAAGATTCAGACAACGACGGAATTGACGATGAAATCGAAGGCGATGTCGATACTGACGATGACGGTATGCCTGATTACACTGATGATGATTCAGATAATGACGGTGTTCTCGACGAAGAAGAAGCGGGTAACCCAGAAGACCCTATCGACACTGATGGAGACGGGAACCCCGACTACGTTGATGAAGATGCCGATAACGACGGAGTACTTGACGAAGACGAATCTGATCAGACTGACTGTGATGGTGACGGAATCGTTGACTCGCTTGACCCAGATGATTGTTTCACTGACCTAGTGATCCCACAAGGATTCTCTCCAAACGGAGACGGTGTTGGTGACACATGGGTTATCGAAGGGCTTGAACAGCTTTACCCAAGAGCATCGGTAACGATAATCAATCGCTGGGGTAACGAAGTGTACAAGGCACTCCCTTACGCAAATGATTGGGATGGTAATGGAAACACCTCTGGTGCCGGAACACTCCCAACAGGAACGTACTACTATATCCTCGAACCAAATGACGGTGTCACAGCCCCAATGCAGGGTTATGTCTACATCAATCGTCAGTAATCATCAAATGCAGAAATCATGAAATTCAATATTTCACATGTGAAAAACTTGCTGAAGACCACACTGGCGGTAATCGCGATGCTGACTTTTTCAGCAGACGCTGATGCACAGCAAGACCCAATGTTCACCCAGTACTTCTTCAACCCATTGAGTATTAACTCAGGGTATGCAGGAACGCGTGAAGCTATGAACGTGACCCTACTTGCGAGAGAGCAGTGGGTAGGTATCAAAGGTCGACCACGCACCCAGTCTTTGGTAATGCACACTCCGCTTCCAAACGAGAGTTTGGCAGTAGGTCTCTCCTTCCGACGAGACGAAGCAGGTCCAACAAAGAACACCTCAATTTTTGGAGACTTCGCATACCGCATGCGCGTGACTGAGAAATCTCGTCTTGCCCTTGGACTGAAGGCTGGAGTTAGCCTGTTCACAGCTGACCTCACCTCTCTAACAGGTACTGATGGTGAAGACATTAGCTTCTCACAAAACCTACGCAACAAGCCCCTGCCGAACTTCGGATTCAGCGCCTACTGGTGGTCTGATCGCAGCTTCTTGGGTATTTCAACTCCCAAGCTGATCGAGAACGAAGTAGATGGTGCAGATGACTTGATGCAAGGACGAGAAGTGCGTCATTATTTCTTAACGGCTGGAACGGTCATTGACCTGAACAGCACATTGAAATTGAAACCTACAACGCTCATCCGCTATGTCAATGGAGCTCCGATTTCGTTTGACGTTACTGCCAATCTTTTGATTGATGAACGTCTATGGATCGGTGGTATGTACCGATACCAAGAGTCAGCAGCTGTCTTGTGCAGCTTTAGCTTGACTGATCAACTCCGAGCTGGATACTCTTATGACTTCCCGCTCTCTGATCTCGCTTCATATAGCACAGGATCTCATGAGTTGATGTTAAGCTACGACTTCACTTTCAAGAAAGACAAAACGCTTTCACCACGTTACTTCTAATTCGATCACAATGAAAAAGGACATTCTAATCATATTCAGTCTCTTTATCACGACCACCATGGTGGCTCAAGAAGGAGCACTTCGTAAAGCTGATCGTTCTAGAAATGATTTGGCTTACGCCGAAGCAATTGACCGTTACACCAATCTGCTCGATCGAGGAGTTGATAGCAGTCGGGTAGCCCTTGGGCTAGCAGAAAGCTATTTCGCACTCCGAAATATGCAGGCCGCAGCTGACTGGTATGCTCAAGCAGGTGAACTCGAAACTGATGAAATGTGCCGATTCACTCATGCATTAAAGAGCACCGGGAATTCAGCTCAAGCCGAAATCTTGAGTCAAGGATGTTCAGGAGAAGCCTACACTGCTGAGCTTATCGAATTGATTCAAACAGACAATGGTCGTTTTGACGTCACGAGAGAAGAGTTCAACACCGAAGGCTCGGAATTCGGCCCATGTTTTATAGACGGTGACTTAGTATTTGTTTCAGATCGTGAAAACGATATCGCTGTCAAGCGCCGCTTCAAATGGAATGGACGTCCATTCCTTGACCTGTACATGCTCTCGGAGTCTGTAGAAGGCACTCCTGAATTCACTCCGATGCCATCAACGGTGAACACTCCATTGCATGAAGGACCAGGTTGTTTCGTAGATAACGGAGGAACTTTCTATTTCACACGGAATCAAACTTCCGCCGAAGGCGACCAAACATTAAAACTGGAAATTCTAACCTCTGAAATGGTCAATGGAGAATGGTCTACACCCAGTGGATTCACTCACAACAGTGCAGACTATTCAACCGGACATCCAACCATCACTGCCGATGAGGAATTCATTGCGTTCACTTCTGATATGGACGGTGGACTTGGTGGAACAGATATTTGGATCTGCCAAAAAATGAACGATGGAACCTGGGGAACCCCTATGAACGCTGGACCTTCGATTAATACAGTCATGAATGAAATGTTTCCTCATTTCGGTGTAGATGGGTTCTTGTACTTCGCTTCTGACGGTCACGCAAATCTTGGTGGATTAGATGTTTTTGAAGCGCCATTCAAGAACGGTGCTTGCGGAAATGCCTTGAACCTTGGTGCGCCCGTGAACTCCACTGCGGATGATTTTTCTTTCACCCTTCGAGAAGATGAACGTATAGCCTATTTCGCTTCAAACCGAGATAATGATGCCACAAACGATGACTTGTACAAGGTGAAAGTCTTGAAAAATCGCGAGTGGAATTATACCGGTATCGTGATAGACAACGAAGGTACAGCCGTGATGAACTGCACTGTCAATGTACTGAACGCGACCGGCGAAGTTGTTGGCACGGCGGTAACGAATAGCAGTGGAATCTTTGACTTAGTCACTAACGTACCAGCAGCAACTGATGCCGAGTTAACATTTAATGCTGGTCCTGCGTTGGCTAGCGCCGAAAAATCGGTAGCTGATTGTACTCAAGAATTGTACAATTTGGATGCGGGGACTATTGAACTTGCAGCACTAGGGTACATTGGTGCTACAGTTATTCGAGATAAAGCAACGAATGAAGGATTGGCCAATTTGAAAGCGACATTAACAGACCTTGGAACCAACTCGGCGACTACTATTGTTACTGATGAAGATGGTAGTCTGAACTTCGATTTGAATCCGACAACCAATTATGAAATCACCCTGACGAAGGAAGGTTACTTCACAAAGTCAGCTTTCTTCAATACTAACAACATCACTTCAGGAGTAACTGATCTTACGGCTTTAACAGGTGTAGATCTGAACTTCGAGAAGATCGAGGTGAACAAAACGGTGCGAATCGAAAACATCAACTACGACTACAACGATTACCGTATTCGTGATGATGCCGCAACAGAACTAAACAAGATCATCACCTTGTTGAACGACAACCCAACAATGAAGATCGAATTAGGATCGCACACCGATGCTCGTGGTAGCGACTCATACAATCTGAAACTAAGTCAAAAGCGCGCGAAAGCCGCTGTTGAATACCTTATTCAAAACGGTATCGACAAAAACCGCCTCTCATCAAGAGGTTATGGAGAAACCGTGTTGATCAACAACTGTGGAAATGGGAACGACTGTTCCGATGAAGACCACGAGATCAACCGAAGAACTGAATTCCGCGTAACGGAGTTCTGATTTGAATAGTGTACGTAAAGAAAAGCCCCGCAAATGCGGGGCTTTTTTTCTGCAGGTCAAAAATGAGATCTACAGCTTTCAATAAGCAAACGCAATCGCTGCGTTTTGAAGTTCGAGAAGTACCTCCTCTCCAAGCGGTCCTCCCGATTCTTCTTTGAGCAAGATGGAAGTCGAAAAATCGACTTGTAGCGTGGCTTGCCCTTGCTCATTTGCTTCATATGGTGTAACAGTATGAATTGAAAAGAATGATTCATCGGGTTGCCCTCCAAGAGGGTCACACTCCAGAATCGAAGAATAGCGGTTTCCTCCTTCATCCGTGAAGAATACTTGAATCACTGGTTCGTGATCGCGTTCAACTTCACTTTCTACCCATGGTAGTTGACAATCATCTAAAGGTAGCTCGATAAATTGGTCAATGAAGGGAACAAACTCAGTTCCATTATCTGTAATGGCCAATGAAACAGAGATCTCCAACCCAAATCCAAACGGATCAAATGGAATCACCAAAGGATCTGTTCCAATGGTCTGGTAGAATGACTCATTCACCTCCCAAAGCAAAATCATATCCGGGTCAGTGACAGGAGGAAATAGAATAAACTCTTCGGCTTCGTAATCGATGTGCGCGTTGATGATTCCGATCATTATATCTCCAGAGCAAGGCGCTACAGGAAATACCGTGCATTCAGTGCTTCCTCCACAGAAGAGATCATTAAAATATCCGATTTGCACAGGCTGATTTGGATCAATAGCAACAGAAGGATCTTCTCCATCTATGATAGGTGTTCCGTTGACGATCCAAAAGACCTCTTCCTCTTCAGAACTTAAATGAAGTACACTACTCAAGCCTTCTTCAAAACCGAGCGCAACATCTGTCTCTTCAAGATCTTCGATGTGTTCAGCTGTGTCATTTATTTCTTCATCTCCAGCAATGAAACGGAAACTCAATTCCATGCCATCTGCATCGGGCACCGTGATGGTTGTGATGGATTCGAATCTACCAAAGTCGTTGCCCCATGATTCAGTAAACATGTACAATCCGTTGGTACCTGGAGTCATGTCAAAGGCTTCTCCGTTCAAGGTGCCTTCAACATCGAAATCTGGAGTGCGGTGCACTTCGCTTTCCGGCTCTTCTTTTCGACAAGCGGAAAGGGCCACCAAGCACAGAGCTATGATCAATATCTTTCTCATTTCAGTCTCCAATTTAGTCTGACAATGAAACGCTTATTTCGGGCATCGCTTCCTTGAACCACTGAGTTCAAACCGGTGCTGTAAGTGAAGTCAAGTGATGCAGATCGGGTCAATCGGTAACGGTATCCTCCATGTAAGTTCCACATGAGTGGGGAGAATCCGGTGAGGTAACCATAATCTTCAGACTCAGCCACTACCTCTTCACTGAACAAGCTCACCTCAGTGGTTGTCAGCTCGTTCTTCGTGACTGCTACATATTCTAGTCCTGCTCCTCCGAAGAATGAGTGGCGAACGTTCGCATCCCATATCAAAGAAACTGGCAGTTCCGCTAGGTAGAGCTTCACCGTTGAGATCTCAGTATTTGAGTACTCGTACCCAAAGCCAGGCGTCACTTCACGGAAATCTTTACTCACGCGTACTTCCGTCAGCTGCTGACCTCCAAGTCCTCCTCGAATCCACAGTCCGTTGGCGATGCGTTGTTCAAGTGCAATCCCTGCTTGAGGGTTGAATACAGTAGCTCCTTTGACCGTTCCATAGCCCGCCGCAAAGGCGTTTCCAACGTACACCATCAGTTGAGTAGGTTTCACTGACTCACGGAGGAAGTTGCGATGCTTATCTTCAAAAGTGCGGAACTTAAGTACACCCGACGGATCAACATGGCGGTACCCGCGAATGGAAGCGAGCGACAAACCGGTTGGTGCATTGATCGTAGGGGTAGTTTTGGTAGTACGTTCGAGCATTGATCCACCATAGCCCTCAGATTCTACTACAGTTTCTAATTCCAATTCTTCCTTTAATTCGAATTCTTCCTTCACCTCATCTCCCGTTCTGAGATCAGCCACCACCTCTTGTTCAGGAGTGTCCGATTCCGCGCTAGCGAAAACAATAGAAGAAGAGGAAGAATGAGAATGAGAATTCGATGTTAAATTTTGGGGTTGAGTTGTATTTCCCACTTCATTCTCATTGTAGAAAGTCTCTTGGGGAGCGGTATCCGTTGACATCACTTCATGGGACGACTCATATTGAATTGGGTCGCGAGAAGTGTTATCCGCAAGCTGCGCCGGGCCATGTTCTGCCGGCAGGAAGTACATCACCACTGCGGCTACCACAACCGCAGCAGGTGGCAACCACGACAATACCTTGCGCGTGAACTGCTTGCGCTCTTCGCGCTTCAGTACGGCGAGGGCATCATCCCAGTACTCTTCCTTAAAAGCTTCGTTATGCAGATGCTTTTCCATTCTTTGTCAAATGCTCTAGTTCAGGTTGGAGGAATTCTTTCAACGCTTTTCTGGCCACACTGTAGTGCCAAGCGGAAGTACCCTCCGAAATCTTTAATAGTTCTGCGATTTCACGATGCTTATAACCATCAATCGCATATAAGTTAAACACGCTACGGGTCATGGGATGCAGCTCAGTGAGCTTGTCTTGGATCACCTCCAGTAGGTTGCTTCCAATTCGGAGGTGTTCTGAATTTTCCATTCTGTATTCCTCCACGATATCCGTCCCGATCGCGATATTCTCTTTGTATCGTTTTTGTTTACGGAACTCGTCAATAATGCAATTGACAGTGATGCTCCGGATCCATGTTTTTAGGGCTTGTTCTTTGTTGTACTTATCTAAGTTCAACATAATCCTGGCGAATGAGAGATTCAACATCTCCATAGCTTCTTCTCTGGAAGACGCGTAGCGTAGACATATCGAGAACAGGTAGGCAAAGTGATGTTTGTAAAAAACATACTGAGCCTTACGGTCTCTTTTCAGACACCCCCGGAGTATCTTGTCTTCCTTGTAGTTCACCAGGTTAAAGGGAAAAGGACCCACTCCGAAAAGTGGATCCTTCAACTATACAATCTTTAGTGTGTTTTCACTAATCGCTCTGTCGCAGAAGCGCCTGTGCTATCTGTCAGTTTCACGATGTAGCTACCTACTGGTAAGTCTGTGATCGATAGTTCGATCTGGATCTGACCAGCTCCCATCTGATGGTTCGCACTATGTACGAGTTGTCCCATTGACGAGTAGATCTCTACTTGTACCGAACGTTCGTCGGTAACTTCTAGCTGGAGCGTTGTGCGGTGTTGCGTGGGGTTCGGGAACAGCAACATTGATTCCAGGTCATTGCGTGCTGAAAAGAATACAGCTTCTTCGGCTTGAATTCCAACGAGTGGGATATTCACACCACCACCATTGACACCGTCGCCATCTTCTTCACCTTCGTCTTCGTAGTCACAATCAACTACGTCCAAGCCTTCACATTCTGCCAAGCAAGCAGGCAGTTCGAAGATTCCGAATCCTGTGTCTACACATACTAGATCGAATGCTCCTTCGTAGTCACAATCGCAATCGAAATCATCGTTTCCACCATCATCGTTTCCGTCGCCGTCTTCGAAATCACAGTCTACTACTTCTAGTCCTTCGCATGCTGCCAAACAAGCTGGCATGACGATAACCTCAAATCCTGTGTCTACACATACTAGATCGAATGCTCCTTCGTAGTCACAATCGCAATCGAAATCGCCATTGTCCCAGTCGTCACCCCAATCATCTCCCCAATCATCACCCCATGGGCAATCACCTTCGTCGTAGTCACCATCGTTGAAGTCACAGTCGCCTTCAACAACCTCGAATCCGAAGCATTCAGCTAGACATGCACTTGGGAATGGTTCAATTCCGAATGGAGTCTCTACACATACAATGTCTTCCTCCGTTGGTTCAGGACAATCACACTCTTCATCAAATGGGTCTTCGTAGCCATCGCCGTCATCGAAATCACAGTCAACGGTCTCCAATCCTTCGCATTCTGCGAGGCACAATGGCATTTCAATTACAATACCGAATCCAGGGTCTACACATACGAGTTCAAAGGCACCTTCATAATCACAATCACAGTCGTAATCGTAATCATCATTACCCCAATCATCATCCCAGTCGTCACCGCCGTCGTAGATATCACAATCTCCTTCTACTACTGTCAGACCTAGACATTCAGCAAAACAAGCGCTTGGGAATAACTCAATTCCAAATCCTGTTTCAACACAAACGAAGTCATCTTCGGTGGGCTCCGGACAATCACAATCAACATCCCATGGATCTTCGTCATCGTAATCATCATCGTTACCATCTCCGTAATCGCAATCAACGATTTCTAGTCCGTCGCATTCAGCGAAGCACAATGGAATTTCAATGATTCCGAATCCCGTTTCAACGCATACTAGATCGAAAGCTCCTTCGAAATCACAATCACAATCGTAACCGTAATCATCATCGTCACCCCAATCGTAATCATCGTCACCACCGTCGAAGATGTTACAATCGCCTTCTACTACTTCTAATCCAAAACACTCTGCGATACATGCACTCGGGAATAGCTCAATCCCAAATTCTGTTTCAACACAAACGAAATCATCATCGGTGGGCTCGGGACAATCACAATCAACATCCCATGGATCTTCATAGTCATAGTCATAGTCATCGCCATAATCGAAATCACAGTCTCCTTCTACTACAGTCAAACCTAGACACTCTGCAAAACAAGCGCTTGGAAATGGTTCGATTCCAAAGTCTGTTTCTACACATACTAGGTCATCTTCAGTTGGTTCCGGACAGTCACAATCGAAATCGATTGGGTTATTTCCTCCTCCATTGAAGTCACAATCACATTCAACTATTTCCAGTTCAAGGCATTCAGCAATACATGCGCTTGGCATCGGGAAGATGTCTCCCTCCACTTCCACACACACGATGTCTTCCGGAGTCGGTTCCGGACAGTCGCAGTAGATCCCGAATGGGTCGTCTCCTTGGGCAGATGCAGCCAGCCCCAGTAGGCCGAAAAAAGCTGCGATCATTACTCTCTGTAAAGTTTTCATACGCATTGGTTTTTGGATTAAATTTCCTTCACTAGACAGTACGTCCCTCCTTGGATTTTCCTTGGCAGGATTTTGAAATTAAACTCCAACCAACTGAATTCCTGTGATTTACAGGTTATCTTTTTTCATCATCGCATTGATCCTCTCAGGGTTTTCGTCGTTTGCTCAAGCAGATAAAGACGAACAACGACTGCGTGATTTGATGCACGATGGACAAATGGAAGTAGCGGCGGAAGCAGCCGACTCTTTGTTAGCACGGATGCCGGCTTGGCCTCCAGAAAGATACTTGCGCAATGTGGGGGCGATTGGTTCCGTTGCTGTTCGCGTTGGTGATAACGAAAGAGCAGATTCGCTCTTTGCTCAAACATTTTCTCGTCTAGCCACCGATTTCCCAGAAGCCCAATGGAATGACAAAAGCACCTTTATAGATTCTTATGCCGAGTTCCTTTGGTTCACAGGCAGTCCGGTAGATGCCCGAAACATGATGCGGAATGTCGCTCCTTATTTAGTCAACGACACGATTGGTTCTGACCAAGCCAAATTCCACAACAACATGGGCATCGTTGAATGGAATCTAGGAAATGCGTCAGAAGCGCTCTATCATCTGAAAGCCGCACTGGAACTCAATGGTAAAATCCACGGTGAGGATAGTCGTAGATACGGGCGAAACTTGAATAACATCGGAGTACTTTATTTAGAACAAGGTGATCTTCCGCTATCGCGAGAATTCTTTGAACGTTCCATCACCATTGCAGCTAGCAAATCTGAAAACGACACCCCTGACATGATCTACCCATGTAACAACTTGGGAACGATCTGTGCAGAGATGGGCGACGCTGAAAGCTCCGCTAGATGGTTTGACCGTAGTCAGTCCATTCTAGAAACGAGTCGTCAACCCGAGCTACGCTACATCGAACTTCAACTGCTCCGTGGCCAGGCTTACTTGGATTTGGGGGACACGGCGAAAGCGGCCATAACTTTTCGAGAGGTGCTGGAAGGTGACATGTCTCAAGTGAATCCAGTTCGTCAGCTCGAGACGCAATGGTCGGCTTATCTCTTTGATCCACCTTCGGTAAATGGGTTCGAGATCTTGAAGACAATAGATGGCTCCTTCATTGCATTCGACAGTACTTATGCGAATCACCCAGCACGTCTTCCATTAGCCAATGAAAAGATTAGACTTGCATTGAATGAAGGCTCTGAATTAGCTGAGCAGCTGATCACACAGACGCTGCATCGCTATGAACTTGATGGGAAGCTTATGCCTGAAGTTGATCTTTCTGAAACACTTCTGTTGGCATCTCAGCTTGAATCGAAGCTAGAAGATCGGGTTCCGCATTACCAACGCGCAATTGATTTGCTGCTTGATTGCAGAAGTGCACTCATCTTTGAAGAAGCGAGTTCTACATTCTATGAAGATGTGCGTGACTCCTACCACTACATGATTAATGATGTTTACGTTGAGCTCAATGGCGACATTAGTGAGGAGTATCAGCCCATGATTTTTGAGTGGATTGAAGAATGTAAATCATTCACGCATCAATGGTTCTTAGCAAGCTATAGTGATGAAGATGAGCAGATTCGCGATGATCTTTCAAAGATCTTTTATCTCAGATCGCAGATTGAGAATTCGGGTGACGGCACCGGCGAAATGCGCGCTGAATTGATCCAGCGAATTCAAGCATTACCTGAAGACCGAAGAAGTCAATCGCAATCGCTCTCGAAATTGCAGTCTAGTCTGAATGGCCAACAACGATACATCAGCTTTCTGTTGATTAATGACGTTTTGTGGAAAATGGATGTGACCGCAAACGCCTTTGAGCTGCAACGGATTACTGCCATTGATCTTGAGGATCAAGTAATGGCAGCATACACCTCTGTCAGTGATCGTGCCTATGCAATCGGTTCAACACAGCTT
Organism: Flavobacteriales bacterium; assembly: GCA_022447625.1. Taxonomy (GTDB): domain Bacteria; phylum Bacteroidota; class Bacteroidia; order Flavobacteriales_D; family Sanyastnellaceae; genus Sanyastnella. Next base: position 35,322 of record JAKVAX010000020.1, read on the forward strand.
CGCGAAGCATGGAAAACGCATTATTCAAACCTGGGAAAACTGCTAGACCTAGAGAACTTGAATGATCGAGTCTATATCAACGCTGACGGGCCGCTTCATCAGATCAATTTATCGCTTTGTCAGCTTGCCACCGAAGGCAAACTCAGCGAGATCATTCGCGTTCAAAGTGCCGGTCACTTCGAAGCAATAACAGATCAAGAGTTGAAGGTTGAAGCCATGACCAAGCAATTTTATACTTCAAAATTAAGTTCACTAATTGGCGTAGAGAAAGAGTTGCAATTGCTTCAAGATTTAGGGTTAATCAAGCACTCATTTCAAGACAGCTTATGTTCCATGGCCTCACTCAAAAAAGTGGCCTATTCTCATCGGGCTCTTCATTTGGCGATGCATACCCAGTCAGAGCGTCTATCCCGAGGCTTGGTACTTACCGGAAATGATGGAAACGACACCATCGTAACCCCGCAAGGGTTGTATGAGTTGGCGTTTACCACACCGCATGTCACATTGAGTGCGTGTGAAACGGCCTTCGGCGAGATTCTTCCTGGTGAGAGTGTACAAGATTTGAGTACGCCTTTCTTACGCCGTGGAGCGCAGACGGTGTTGGCTGGTCTTTGGAAGGCTGATGATTTCGCTAGCGCGGAATTTATGGCTTCCTATTATCAACATCTTGCCGAAGGTGCTACTGCTTCCAATGCCCTGATCGCCGCATCAAATCTTATGCGAAACGGAGAAGATCCCTTGCGAGCTCACCCTTATTTCTGGGCCAATTGGCAGGTGTACGGAGGTAACATTCAATTTGCTCAACCGAAGACAGAAATGGAGTATGTACTTTCGATTGCGGTACTTATCGCACTAGTCTTTTTCGGCGCATGGATCATACGAAAGCGCTTTGTATAACGCCCTTGCCTCGTCGGCCTTGTACCCTTGTGTTCTAGCCAAAAAAGCTAAGTAGTTTTGTGCATAAACACAAGAATCAATTTCAATCGCGCAGATTGCCCCATACCAGTACGACGCTCGCTTGTAGGCGTGATCTTCGTAGGCCAAATCACCAAACTCATCAAAGGCCTCGGAGTATTGATTATTGTACATCGCGCTCAGGGCAGAATAGAATCGATCTTCAGGATTCTCCGATGTTGAGCTTTGGAAGAGCGTTCTTGCCAGCTCGTAGTTTCCTTGTGCGTATGCTTCATGCGCCTTTGCATCTTCTTCACCACGCACAACAGCCGCCGGATACCTCTCAGTTACCGCTTCAGCCATCATATCATCGAAGTTCGGTTGAAGTGCAAAGAATAGAAAACCTGCTACTAAGAGCACCGCGATTGCCGCCGCAGCCCATATCCATGAAAGTGAAGACTTCTTCATTTCTTCAGAAACCTCGGTTGAGGGCTGGATCATTTCTATCAACTCATGTGGCTCCATGCCTGAAGCAACCATTTCTTTGATGGTATGTAGATGAGCTTGTGCCTCTTCATCTGTAGTCAAAATCTCGTTCACTCTCTTCGTTCCTTCCACAGTAGTCAGTCCTAAGGTGTAGTCGATTAAGAGCTCAATGGTGTATCTGTTCTTATCTCCAGTCATGTAACTTCTTCATCAAGGTTTTACGGATCAGTGACTTTCTGTTTGCCACGGTTTTCGGAATCATTGTACAGGCTTTAGCAATCTCAACATTGTCGAAGCCTTGCATGTGCAGGTTCCAAATCTTTTGATCCAGTGCATTCAAGCTCGCGTTGATCGTTTCCTCCAACTGGCTTAGCCTTACTTTTTCATCGGCAATGGCTGCACGTTCTGATTTCTCAGGCATCTCTTTTGCTACGATTTCTCGTCTTCGTTTATCCAGACGAATCTTCGTTAATGCAGCATTCTTGCATGCAGTGATGGCCCATGTTCTCACATTCTTCACCCCATCAGCTGGAGTAAGCGCTACCACCTTTATCATGGTTTCTGAGGCAGTATCTTGAGCATCTTCTTTCTGCTTAAGAATGCTGTAAGCTGAAATGATCAAAGGCGGATATAATACTCGGAACAATTCATTATCTGCCGAAGAATCGCCTTCCATCTTCCGTTGCCATATGTGCTCGATCGGAGTTGCCATGCCACCTTCCCGACCGCTTTCATGAGTCTAGACGACCGGAACTGATTTGATTCCCGAATCTACTCAAATTCATTTGTTAAAATAAGGAACACCGACCTGTAAATAAGTACATCATTGCCTCATTCCGCGCTAGCGAAATAAACAGCAAATTGCACTTTGGCATGTGCCTTGTGTATAGAGAACAAGTCACAAAACCCAATGACCATGAATTGGAAAACACTCACACTACTCGCTTTTCTTGGCATGAGCTTAGCTAGCTGCATGCGCGAGGACTCAGAAAATGTAAATCAAGATCGCATCTGGGCTCGCTACGAACTGTTTTACGATGCAGATGAAGACATTACCTACGCCCGAGCAACTTTCCGCTTCGGACATTCCGCAGGAACTAAACTCGAATTGACCGAGCCATCTGAAGTACGCTTCAACGGCGATCCGATTCCCTTCCGTGAAGGATTGGCTTATTATGAAGAAGATTACGCTGGGTTTGTTAGCTCAGGAACCTTCGAGTTTGAAGATTTGAATGGCAACACCTACGTGAATGATGCGGAGATTCGTTCTATTGAATTCCCAAGTACATTCGGACCAATTGATCAGAATGCTTCCTTCGAAATTGAATGGGAAGGAGACGCCCTAGGCACTGATGAAATTGTCAGCGTTTGGCTGAATGGAATCAATGAAGGCAACGCACAGTTCTTCACAGAAAACAGCGACGGTGCAACGAACATTCTGCTTGGAATGAATCAGTTGCAGCAACTACCTGCTGGAACGACTACTGCCATCATTGAACGCAGCTACACTCCTGACATTCAACAAGGAACTGACGTTGGAGGAGTCATACACGGACGCTACCGTGGATCTACTCGTTCAGTAGAAGTGGAATAAACAGCCTGTTAACAGATTGAAGTGAAGAAGTAAGAAAATCTCCGTTATTTCTTACCGAAAGTTTGGCGACCTTCAACCTAACATTACAATTATGGCAAATATCACTCAACTCACAGCTGAGCGCCAAAAGCTTATGCAAGACTTCTTGAAGGTTAAGCACGAGTTGGCGAAGATCAAAGAAGAGAACAAAGCACTGAAGGCTGAAAATGATTCACTTCATGTTCAATTAGAAGAACGCGAAATCGAGTATTCGAACCTATTCCACGCAATTCAAGAAATGGACTGAAACCTTTTTGCTTGTTACAAGTAATAAAGTTCAACATCCTTTCACATGTGTGGGAGATTTAGGGAACGAGATGGAGCGTGAAGAGATTGTATATAGTTAAAGGTTAAAGCCCCGCATATGCGGGGCTTTTCTTTTGGCTTATGTTGGGAAAGTTATCAGCTCGTTTCAAGCGCAACGCCACTCACTGGGAACTTGCGATCGATCTTCTTGAAGAGCCCTTGTAGCACCTTACCTGGTCCTACCTCAACGGCTTCACCTGCACCATCAGCGATCATCTGCTGCATTGTTTGCGTCCAACGAACTGGAGCAGTCAACTGCTTTACTAAGTTCGCTTGAATCTCTTCTGGTGAAGTCACTGCTGAAGCGGTTACATTCTGGTAAATCGGACAAACAGGAGAGGTAAAAGCTGTTGCTGAAATCGCACCTTCAAGTTCTTCACGCGCTGGTTCCATCAGCGGTGAGTGGAATGCTCCCCCTACAGGAAGAAGCAACGCACGACGTGCCCCTTTCTCGGTGAAAACTTCACAAGCTTTCTGAACGGCTTCGTTTGATCCAGAGATCACTAGCTGTCCTGGACAGTTGTAGTTTGCAGCGACAACAACACCATCAATTTCAGCACAAGTAGATTCAACCACATCGTCTTCTAGGCCAAGGATTGCGGCCATGGTAGATGGATTGATTTCACACGCTCGTTGCATGGCTTGGGCACGAGCTGAAACGAGTTTAAGTCCGTCTTCGAACTTCATCGCTCCTGCAGAAACAAGCGCAGAGAACTCACCAAGGCTGTGTCCGGCAACCATGTCAGGTTGGAATGCATCTCCCATTGACTCAGCGAGTATTACCGAGTGAAGGAAGATTGCTGGTTGGGTCACCTTCGTTTGTTTCAGCTCCTCTTCAGTTCCATCGAACATAATATCTGTGATACGGAAACCGAGAATATCATTGGCTTGCTCGAAACGGGCTTTTGCCGCTCCTAGCGTATCGTAAAGATCTTTGGCCATTCCAGGAAATTGAGTACCCTGTCCTGGGAATACAAATGCCTTTTTCATAATCTGAAGATTTCGGCAAATATAGGCGAAGAGCTTAGTCGTTCAGAAAATGGTCAACAGCCTTCTTTCCACTTTCGATTAACGACCTTCTTTCTTCCATTGATAATTCTCGAATGCGCGGACCAATCCCTTCGGTCGAAACACTGATAGTTCGACTCCAATCATCTTCTGACATGCTATTTCGACTTAATGTCTCTAGGGTCAAGACATACAAGGCTTCAGTGTAGCTCTGTAATGAATTGATATCGATATCTACCAACCCTTCACGTTGTTGATCAGCGTCAATTTGTTCAGGGGTATCCATGCGAACGCCGATAGTTCTTCCTGAGTGTTGCCCATCCGCTCTATCGAACATATGAATCGGATAGTTCGCGAGGAGTCCACCATCGATTAAGAGATGCTGCACAGAATTGCTGGATGGGTCTTCTACTACTTTTCCTTCTGCAGTAATAGGTACTGCTTCGAAATAGAATGGAATAGAAATCGCGATGCGCATCGCATCCGAGAGGCGCATTTCCGGATAGGTCTCTACTGATAAGTACACCAGTTCTTGACGGTTCACAGAGGTGGCTGTTACATAGAGATCGAGGAACCCCGCTATTCTAGCTTCTTCGAAAGTGGTTTCTGTACTTCCCGTTTTCGAAGCAATGACAGAGGCAATCCACTCATGAAACTGATCACCAGGGTACCAACCGTAGTGCTTATTCATGCGATACACCCCTGAAGCTAAAAAAGGAACCTGAGCATCGTTGAAACTCTCCCAGGGAGTAGATTCTACAATGCGAATAATCTCTTCAGGCTCATAGCGAAGGGAAATCAATAAAGCCGTGACCGCTCCAGCTGAAGTACCGCCAACACGCTGCAATGAATCCAATTGACCTTGTTCTTTCAAGGCGTCTATCACCCCTCCATAGGCGAGTCCGCGAATTCCGGCACCCTCAAAAACCAGGTTCTCCGGATGTTGGGCATAGCCATTCCGCGCCAGCGAAATAATGAGAAAGACGAAGAGTGAAAGGTGAAGAAGGATGCGCATAAGGTAGTTTTCAAAAAGGTAGTAACCTCTAGAAAACGAACTTCTGGCGGAATATATTTCCGTCAGCATCCATCACATGAAGAATACCGCGGTGTATGTTGAGATCCATTTCAAACACCTCACCTTCATCCATCGTTCGTGTTTGTTGCTGGATCAATTGACCGCTGAACGAATAGACCGAAAACTGACAGGCTTGGATTGACTTCCCTTGGTAACGAATTTGAGCACGTTCATAACCAAAAGACACATCGAAGATTTCGTAGTACGGCAAAGTCACTTCAATCACCGGCGAATAGGTGAACATACCGTTGAAGTCTTGCTGGCGAAGTCGAACGTAGTAACTACCCCCGGCATGGAGATCAAGCATCTGATGGTAGGTGTGTGAAACACTGGAATTTCCATTGCCTGGTACAAACTGAACCGGTTCAAAATCGGTAAATGTGCGTCCTATCTCTATGAAAAAGCCTTGATTATCTTGTTCTGAAGCCGTTTCCCAACTCAGCAAAAGATCGGTTCCATCTAAAAAGGCGTCGAAACTGGTGTAGGTAACCGGAAGAAGAATACAGAATGGACAGGTTCCATCAACGTAATTTACGTCGTAGGTAATGATTTCATCAGCACGATTCGCCGAACCTTCTACAACAATATATCCGCCCGTCTGCGTATGTAAATCGTATAAGGTAGAATTGCTTGCACCTGTCATCCAAGGCGAAGAGCCTGAGCTGTTTCTTACCCTCAATTGATCTCCACTATCTGCGCCGCTGGCTGTACAACCTGGACGGTTAGACATACGTGCTTCCACTTGGATTTCGCAGGAAACATCTTGTGTATCAATCCAAACAGACATAGACTGTTGTCCTCCATTACAATTACCTGAAGTTCCGCCACCGCAATTTGGTCCGCCGTAAGCCAAGAGATTACAACCACCAAGACATCCACAACCTGCCCCTGAAACACTAAGGGTTCCAGAAAGGCATTGAGCCTGAGCGAATAGAGGTAACATGAACAAAACGCTAAAAAGAGAGCGAAGCATGTTTTTCGTTTTTGCGCCGCAAAGGTCTGATATCCTATCCATTTCCAGCGATAATCTTCCATTAATTTTATCCAATATCAGCCCATGGCTACTATCGGATTAATCAGCGTTGCTTGCGCCATCGCAACCGTACTTGGAATTGCCCTCTACATCTTTGGCTACGCCCGAAAAGCGAGAGTGATGAAAATTAGCGCCATCCTCACTTTTGTATTGGGGTTTGGAGGCTTGATTTACATCTTGGCAAAATATGGTGAGAAGCCTGAGCAAGCAGGCTCAGCTTCGGCTACCTACTGGAATGTGATCAAATGGACGCAAACCACTGATCTTGGGGGCGACAATATTCATATTGATGATCTGACCGTAAGCTGGGATGGAAACCTAAAAATTGTGGTTGACGGCGATCGAATTAAGTTCGGAGATGGAAAATCACAGTGGGTTCAACGCGAGTTTCAGGCCACTGATTCCACTTGGGAATTTGCGCTTGACTCTACCCCAGGTGGCCCTCCGCTTACGGGAACATTCAAGATTCTATTGCCAGGGGAGAACGAATTGCAGCTCTCTAAGACAGATGGTCGCATGACCGAATCGATTAACCTAGTCAAAGTCAACTAAGCACCTATGTATATCTACAAATCCTTTGGAGTCAAGGGCATTTTATCATTTAGTGGCGGGCATATCGCCTGGCTTACATTGTGGATGACCCCAGTAGCGGCGCTACACTATTTTACTGACGGTTCTGTGTTTTATGTCTCATGGATACCGGTCAGTGTGATTGGTACCGCAGTTGCATTCTATGTTGGCTTCAAGAACAACCAATCCTATGACCGAATGTGGGAAGCCCGGAAAATCTGGGGCGCCATTGTCAATAGCAGTCGCGAATGGGGCACTGCAGTAAAAGGCTATTCCATTGGAGGCTTTGAAGGGAAAGAACCGCTTTCGAATCAAGAACTGGAAGAAATCAAGACACGCTTGATTCACCGACACATCGCTTGGATGTACCAGTTGCGTCTGAATTTATTGGTCCCAACAGAATGGGAGCACATTAACCAAGGATTCCACGTTGCACGAACAACGGAAAATCGAATGAAGCGCTTCGGACTTGGGCTCATCAAGGATCGAGACCATGAAGATGTCATTCAGCGTTGTATAAGCAAAGAGGAACAAGCCATTATGGCTGAAAAAAAGAACAAGGCTACTTTCTTAGTTGACCGTCAAGGTGAAGACCTGAAAACACTCTACGAAGCAGGTGTTATTGATAGTTTCCGTCATACTTCACTACAAAAGATCTTAGGCGATCTCTACATCCATCAAGGAAAATGTGAACGCATTAAAAAGTTCCCTTTCCCTCGTCAGTACGCGAATATGAGCTCCATCTTCGTTAGTATCTTCATTTTTCTATTACCCTTCGGACTCTTACCGCAATTCGCGGAAATGGGCAGCTACGGAATCTGGATTGCCATTCCGATTCTAGTTGTTGTAAGCTGGATTTACATGATGATGGAATTGATTGGTGATTACAGTGAAAACCCCTTTGAGGGTCTCGGGAACGACATACCAATGTTGAGCCTTTGTCGAACCATTGAGATTGACTTGAGACAGATGCTTGATGAGAAGGAAATTCCGCCAGGTATTGAAGCTAATAATGGTGTTTTAATGTAAATCACCATTTTTTCGCCATTTCCAGCTACCGCTGGGAATTCTCTAGATTCCGCTCACCACTATTTCCGGCTGTAACACCCTGTTTTACATAGAATAAGACATGGGAAACTTCGGAAGTATATCGGCCATGCGGAAGTCCATCAAAGAGAATCGTGACGCCGCGAAATACGCCACGACGAGTCATCGTAAGTCAAAGCATTCAGACGAACACCGAAAAGAAATCTATCTCGATCTTCCTGAGCCAGATCCTGTGCGATTAGCTGCCCTTAAAGCAGAATTTAAACGAGCCAATCGCAGACAAAAACGGCGCTTGTTCATCTTGGCTATGGTTTTAGCTTCAGCAGCTGTAATGGTATACTTTGTGTACATTCAATCCATCTTATTTGATTCATGATCACCATACGTCAAGCCACCAATTCAGATCTCACCTCCATAGTGCTCTTGCTTGCTAACGACAAGCTCGGCGCGCAAAGGGAGGATGCCACGCTCCCACTAAACAGCACGTACACAGCAGCTTTTGCCCGAATTGACGCAGATGAGAATCAAGAATTGATGGTGCTAGACCATGAAGGAGAAGTGGTGGGGTGTTTCCAACTGACGTTTATCCCCTATTTGACTTACCGAGGGGGTACCAGAGCTCAAATTGAAGGGGTGCGTATTCATGAGCGCATGCGAGGTCAAGGCCTAGGTGAGCAAGCATTTCGATGGGCCATCGAAAGAGCACGAAGCAAAGGCGCTCATTTACTGCAACTTACGACTGACAAGCAACGACCAGATGCACTTCGCTTCTATGAAAAGCTAGGATTTGTTGCTTCTCATGAAGGGTTGAAGCTCAAATTCCCTGAAAATGAAGGTCATTCGAAATAAATAGACGACCTTTGCACCTTACTTTTTAAACAATCCCACTTGTCATCATTTGATCACCTGGGGCTTTCAGAGCCTAGTTTAAGGGCAATCCGAGAGATCGGATTTGAAAAGCCAAGCGAAATTCAGGCGAAAGCCATCCCCGAGCTCATTTCTGGGTTTACTGACTTGATTGGCCTCGCGCAGACAGGTACAGGCAAGACAGCTGCATTCGGGCTTCCAATGTTGGAGCACATCGATCCATCAAAACGATACACCCAAGCGTTGATTCTGGCGCCTACCCGAGAATTGGGTCAGCAGATTGCCGAGCAGATCAAATTGTTTGGAAAGTACCGCGAGAAAATCAACATCCTTTGTGTCTATGGTGGAGCTAGTATTGTTCCCCAACTGAAAGCCTTGGAGCGCCCACAACACGTGATCATCGCTACGCCTGGACGTTTGATTGACCTTATCCAACGCAAGGCGGTAAAACTTGGACAGCTTCGCATCATGGTTCTTGATGAAGCTGATGAGATGTTGAATATGGGATTCAAGGAGGATCTTGATCGTATTCTGAGCTACACTCCAGAAGAAAAACTCACATGGCTATTCAGTGCCACGATGTCGAAAGAGATTCGTCGTATTGTTCAAGAATACATGGAGGACCCGATGGAGATCAAGGTCAGCCAGAAAAACGAAGTTAATAAGAACATCGATCACCGCTTCGTGGTGGTGCGTATGTCTGATAAGCTAGAAGCGCTCAAGCGTTTCATGGATGTGACTCCAGATATGCGGGGTATTGTATTCTGCCGCACAAAGAGAGATACACAAAACACTTCTGACGAGCTCTTCAAAAAGGGCTACCGCGCCGATTCTCTTCACGGAGATTTGAGTCAGCATCAGCGTGATCGTGTAATGCGTCGATTCAAGAACCATGACCTTCAGGTTTTGGTAGCAACAGACGTAGCGGCACGTGGTATCGATGTCTCAGATTTGACACATGTATTCCATTACAGTTTGCCAGATGACTCTGCATTCTACACTCACCGAAGCGGACGCACAGCGCGCGCAGGAAAGAAAGGAACTTCTATTTCATTCGTTGGCGGACGTGACAAGCACCGCATCGATCGACTAAGTCGTGACCTTAAGATTCGTTTCCGTGAGATTTCGATTCCTACGGCTGAGTTGATTCAAGAAATCCGCGTAGAAGAGTGGGCTCGAAAAATCGAACAGCAACGAGTAAGTCCATTGTTAGATGACCAGCTTTTCAACAAGGCGCGCGGCATCCTGAAAGACATGGGGAAAGACGAGTTAATTGCTCGTTTGTTGACTCGTGAAGTGGAGCGACTTGAAATCGATTTATCACTAGACGCAGCTACTACGAAAGGACGTTTCCGCGATAGCGATGAGGAACCGAGATGGCGTAAGAAGGGCCCAAAAGGCTACAACAAACGCAGTGGTGGTAGAAAAGAGTTTAAGCACGGTCGTAAGAAGTCTTCTTATGGGAAGAAGAAAGGGAAGCGCCGTTAATTCGTAGCTCTTTGGGTTTAAGGCAGATTCTTCTAAATTGAGGAGTCCTCAATTAAACCTTATGAACCCTATCCTCAGGAATGTACTTGCTATCATAGCAGGAATCGTCGCTGGATCCTTCCTCAATATGGGCCTAATCCAAGTGATTGGCATAATGATACCCGCTCCTGAAGGAGTGGATGTCAACGACATGCGAACCATTATTGACAATGCAGACAAATTCGAAGGCAAACACTTCGTTGGACCATTCCTAGGTCATGCAATTGGAACCCTAATGGGAACTTGGGTAGCTGTAAGACTTTCAGCTAGAAAGCGCATCAGCATTGCCTTGGCATTAGGAATCTGGTTCTTGTTAGGCGGAATTACCGCCGCTGCACTCATCCCTTCACCAACCTGGTTCATTGTGCTAGACCTTGCGCTGGCGTATATCCCGATGGCATGGTTCGCATGGATGATTTCGAAGAAGGATCCACCAGAAACGGATGCGCCTGCTGAGGTGCTCGATGCGTAAAGAACATGAAACAAAAAAGGCGCCTCAAGGGCGCCTTCTTCAATATCTATCAGTGATCAGAACTTGTAACTGAATCCGATCGCTAGTACTTCTTTAAATTGTACCCCTGGTCCTTGACCTGAATCGATCAATACACCTTCGTCATTGAAGACCTCATCCTTCTTCTGAAGAGCGATATCATCATCATACAACAACTGCGTAGAAACTGTTGCGTTCATGAACTCGTTGATCTTCATTGAGATCAATACTTCCCAGTTGATATCAATGTTACCTGGGTTATTTAAGTAGTTTGAGAAGAGATCAACCCTAGTAAGGAAGCTCACATTCTCCACAACTTCAGTATTGTATGCTGCACGAATATACCCTCCGATCTCTGAACGGAAGTTTTCACCCGGATCTACTCCAAAAGCCCCAATGTCAGCCAATGAATCATTCATGACGATGGTCAACTTATATGTCGCTGGCGAGATGAATGCCGTAAACTTGTCGTTCGGCTTGTAATCCATACCAAGCGACGCCAATGTATAGGCTGGTGCTAAGAGATCCGAAATGATATTCGACTCATCAAGCACTCCGTCAACCAAAGCGTAACCTGGTGCAAACTGTGTTCTGAAATTCAGCAATGCGGCATAGTACCATTTCTGGCTTGCTTGGTAACCGTACTTCGAAGCGAAGTCAATACGGTCATCAGTCTTAATTAACACCCCGTCATCTCCCTGACGAAGTAGTCCGTAGGCAAGGTCAAGGGTATTATCCCAAGAGGCTTTTCCTTTAGAGTAGTTCGCGAAAAGGTTGACCAACGCCGTGCCGGATAGTGAACTTTGTCCACCGGCTGCCCAGTTTTCAAGGTAAACCTGGCTGAAGTTGAGCCCGAGAGTACCCCCTTTCTTCCAGCTAGTGTCAGCCGGTGCAGCATCATCTTGCTGAAGTGCAGTGAATATCTTTTCCTTTTCTGGTTGAGACAGTAGGCTATCTTGAGCAAAAAGGCCCACGCTCGAAAGAAGAGCGATCGATAGAAGTAGCTTTTTCATCGTTCTAAAATTGATTCAAACTAATTAGTTTTTGATAATATGCACATCCACCTGCGGGAACGGTATGCTAATGTTCGCATTATCCAGTACCAATTTACAGTTTTCCAATGTATTGAAGTATACATCCCAGTAATGATCGGGGTGACACCAAGGACGAACTGCGAAGTTCACTGAGCTATCAGCTAATTCAGAAACCGCACAAGTTGGTGCTGGATCCCTCAACACACGCTCATCGGCAAGCATGACGTTCATCATCATTTCTTTCGTTTCCTTGATATCAGCATCATAAGCTACACCAATTGTCAAGTCAACACGAATCATACCTTCTTCTGTGTAGTTGATCAGGTGATTGTTCATCACCGCCCCGTTTGGCATGATCGCTGTCTTGTTTTCCGGAGTGAGCAGTACCGTGTTGAAGATTTGAATCTCTTTCACCACACCTAGCACGCCTTGTGACTCAACCAATGATCCAACCTTGAACGGCTTGAAGATCATGATCAACACACCACCTGCGAAGTTGGCAAGGGTTCCTTGAAGAGCAAGTCCAATCGCAAGTCCAGTAGCACCAATAATAGCCACGAAGCTAGTGGTCTCTATTCCTACCATATCCGCTACAGCGATGAACAGAAGAATCTTCAAGATCCAGCCTGTTAGGCTAGTAATGAATGATTTCAATGCCTCTTCCATTTCGCTGCGCTCGCATGCTTTGCGTACCGCTTTCTGTACGAGTTTGATGATTCTCATACCAATGACGAGGACCAAGATGGCAAGCAGCAACATTGGCGCATAGCTCATAATTAGTTCTCCGCCTTTATCGATCCAGGCGTTCCAGTCAATGTTTTCCATATTGTATTTGGTTGTCTGTTTAGGCTTATTCCTCTTTCGGTTTCTTGAGGATCAAAACTTGTTCTTCGATCAATTGCTTACTTGGCACCACCATGTTTCCGTCAGCTGTTTCGATTGTCACAGAAACACTGTCAATGGTCAGGATAGTCCCTTCCACTTCCCCCATGCGAATGCGCTGACCTTCTATGAATTTCCCTTTGCTATAGAAAGAGCTCAACATATTGGTTACGATGTGTCGAGAGGCGATTCCATACGACAATGCAAAGGCAAGCAGCACAGAACCAAGAATGATGGTCAGGTTCGAAGTGATGATATCCGTATCAATACCTGCTTGGTTCAAGGCAGTGATTGCGATGAAAATAAAAAGCAGGTAATACACGATGTTCGCGATCGTCTTTGCACCTGAAATCCCAATCGAGTTGGCCGCGGTATAAACCATGGTCTTGATCAACTCAGCAACATAAACACCGATAATGAAGATGATCAATGAAATACCCAAGGTTGGCAAGTACCCCATGAAGGCTGCAATTCCATCTGTCAACATTTGCCAGCCTAGTACGTTGGCTGCTGAGGTGATGAAAAGCAACATGAGAATCCAGTAGAAAATACGCGAAAGGACGTATGCGCCGCTCAAATCCTTTTTGAGCTTCGAAAGCATTTTGTCAAGACCGATCTTCTCAATAAGGGTATCGAATTTGATCGATTTAAGTCCTTTGTGAATGAGTCCGGCGAATAACTTAGAGATGATCCAACCGACAAGAAGCACCACCAATGCACTGATCACGATTGGAACGTAATCAGCGATGCCTTCGCCAAATGAGGCAAAGGAATTAAATAATGCTTCTTTAATTCTATCAAGAGTTTCCATGGCTGTATTTTAAGATTCGTCGTTTTGGTCTGAAGGTTTATTCGAGCGAGACAATTTCTCGATAATCACCGCGGAGAAGTCACCTACAAAAAGCTGTACGAAACGCAACATCAAGACCACGGTCTTCACGCTACCCATCACGTCTTTCCGAAGGTTTTCCGGAAGCTCTTCTCGAGGCTCTATGATCTTGAATGGATTATCACTCATCCGTGTAAGTTTTGCGGTAAATTTCCACAGCTTTTGCTCTTGCTCTTTTCACCCTCATTTTCACTGCACTTTCAGAAACTTCAAGGGCAACCTCAAGATCTTTGACAGACATATCATCTTGATACTTCATCAAGAGTATTGCCTTATCGTCAGGAGAAATCAGATCCAGAACACTCGCAAGCCTATTAGCTTTTAGGCTTAGTAGTTCCTTTTCGTTTCGGTCATCTTCGTCATTTGGTATGTTGACCAGTTGGTCATCTGACTCATAGCGCACCTTATTGTTTTTGCGCAGGTAATCGATGCAGAAGTTGTACGTCAAACTATACAACCATGTCGAGAAGCGAGACTTGTGCGTGAATCGAGATAGATTCACGAAGGTCTTTATAAAGATATCGTGCGCAAGGTCTTGTGCGAGATCGGTATCCTTGACGAAGCTGATGCATTTGCGATACACCTTCTCTGCATACCGATCGTACAGTATCCCAAAATCATCGTGGCTTTTTTCTTCCACTACGATCTTGACGATTTCCTCGTCAGATAACTTACGCTTCTTGCGCTTTAACAATTTAGTGTGGCTATTTGTCAGTCTTGTGACGGCACTCCGTTCGAAAGGTCACACTAAGGTGTCATTTTTCTTATATGGGAATTCGAGTGAAAGAACTATTCACTAACAAAAGGCTTGTGGAATCTAGGTTTCATGAATATCAAAACCACCACACCTAGCACCGAGAGAAGTGCAGATAATTGATAAGTCAGTGGGATAATGGATACATCTCCTTGGTACATCGCACCGGAAATAAACGCACCCGCACCGATTCCAACTTCTAATGACATGAGCATTGTTCCCAAAGCCATAGCTGTCTTTCCTGGCTTGGCAAAGTCAACCGTCCATGCGAAGATCGTGGGCATGTTGATTCCAATGCTGACTCCATAGATCACACCTCCGATACTGGCTACCAGTGGATCTTTCGCAATACTGATAACGCCCATTCCAATAGCTAGCAACACCGCACCTATAATCAACAGAGGTATACGGCCATGCTTATCACTCGCCTTTCCAGCAAAGAAGCGTGTGGCGATGGAACTGATCACAATGGTGGTATTGAAAGCCCCTCGATAAGTGTAACCTAGATCCCCTACGAAGTCTGGAGATACCGTCAAAAACACTCCGAATGCAAAGGCAGGAGGAAGCAATACCACCGCTGCTGGCCAGCTTGAAAAATCGAACAGTTGTCCTTTGAACAGATTAAAATGACGTAGCTGAATCGGTTTAGGATTAGGTAATGATTCCTTCAGGCGTGTGGTTAAGATTAATGCCACTACCCCTAAGAGCCCAGAAGCGATAAACATGGCATCATAACCATAATGAACACGTACCACACTGCCAATGGCTGGCCCGAGGGCCATACCCGCATTTCCCGCTACGCCAAGCAGCCCCATAGCCTCTCCCCTTCGTGAAATATGGATGACGTCAGATAAGTAGGCCGTGGTACCAGTTGGACGAAACCCAGTACTCAAACCATGGAAGAATCTTAGCGCTAAGAAGGCCCAGACTGACCATACTCCGAGGTAAGCAAAGCTCGCTACTACCGTAACCGCTGTTCCGATGTAAATCACTTTCATCCGGCCGGCGTCATCTGCCATTCGTCCACTAACAAATCGTGAGAAGAAAGCGTTCAAAGTGAACAGGCCAACGATCCAACCGATGTATTCTTCTCCACCAAGAGTTTTCAAGTAACCAGGAAGCTCTGGAAGAAGCATCGAAAAGCTACACATAAAGAAAACCGTACTGCTACAAAGTACCCAGAACTGAGGGGTAAAGATTCGATGCTTCGTCATGTGGTGCAAAGGTAGGTCAGAATCAAAGATTTGCAGTGAGTATTAATGAACTTCTCTCAGAGATGTCAGTTCTCGAAGCAAACACACGAACCATTCTCAAACGCACTCATCTAGAGGCACTTACCCTTACCCTGCCTCTCACGCCACAAGCCACGAAGCAACTCAACTCACAGGGTACGCGCTTTTATATGGCCTACACGGAGAACATCACCTTGCATTTTAACAGAGAACAACCTTTCGTATTTGGGTGTACAGTAACGGCCCCGTCTCAGTAATAATGACTGTTCCTCAAACCAGTCTAATGGTGGAGTTTTAAAGTTCGAGAGATGCGCTAGAAGTGATCTAACCTGAAGCAATCCGGTACAATAAAACCTCCCAAGTCATGACAAATAAGGAGATCCTTATTGAGACTGACATCCCGGTCAATGTCTAGGGATCCACTATCGGACTTACTTCGGCGACAGATTTCGGCTGATAAGTGAAGACCTACTGGGAAACGATGACTTGGTACTTATAGGCATAGATTAGAATGGCGGGTCCTTCACCATGACCATTGTAGCGACAGAAGATCAAACTGAAATCGAGACCACCCCAAGTACTTTAGCAACGAGCTGTTTCCTGGAGGTACACCTTTCTCGATCACCATAGATGAAGGGAAGTCATACCAAATAAAAGCTCCAGGAGACCGAACGGGCACGACGGTCACTGCTCTCGACGGAGAGAAGATTGCTGAATTCTCTGGAACTCAACCAGCAGTGGTTGGTTGTACCAGCGAAGACAGCCACATGTGAAAGAAAATGACGTCAACCTGAGAATGGAAACACAGTCTAGTTTTTTGACTATTTCAGGCAACTCCAATTGGGTGTACGCGAGTGTCTCGATGCCAACAGACACAGACAGCTTTACCGTCCCAGATGGCGTTTGGATTCAGAGGGCATCCTTTAGTGATTTCGATGCCTGCACTGATGCTTTGGATTTTAAAGTAAAAGTAGTTCCAGATAATGAACTCGCCTTAACGGCGGAACCAAACCCAACGACCAACTCCTTCTGTGTAGGAAACCAAATCCCTTTCAGCTATGAGAGCGATGGTATATTGACCAATATCCTCTAGGATTTCACCGGGCTAGGAACCAGTATGGAAGAGCCCTCCATATTCATATTCACGGATCCTGGAACCTACGAAGTGCTTTATGCGGCAGAGCTCGATGGCTGTCCGGTTTCTGCTCGTATCGTGATTGAAGTCGAGCAATGTGACATTGTGCGTGTGCAGGAGCTAACAAGCTCATCACAACTGAACTAGTTCCGCCGAAGGCGAAATAATTATGAGCGGAAATCAAACGGCACGACTAAAAGTTTTCCGATGATTATATATCGAAGCTTTTGGCCCATATGGGAACCAGTACCTGGACGGGGTCACCCACGTTAATGCGGGCGCCTTTTTCTACCCAGCCAACTAATCCACGCTTACCTTTAGCTGCTGCGGCAAAAGCCTTGCCATCCACATTAACGCCAGCTTGCTCCATCTCTTCTTGAGGGAACTTGCATGGCAAGTTCTCTTCATAAACCACGAGCGTAGCAATGTATGGGTTCTTACCGATTCGAATGCGGGTAAAGGGAGGAAGTTTGGTAAGGTTAGGAATACCTTCAAAAAGCATGTTCGCTCCAAGATGTGAAGGCTCTACTTGCTCCAGCTCCATGGCTTCAGCGATTTCTCGTAATTCCTCTACACTGAGTGCAGACCACTGACGATGGTTAGCCACAGGAGTTCCTTTCTTGTAGAGGTTCTGTTCACGCACCCCAGCACTTTTATGGAATCCCGAGTGACGGTCACCAGGAATACCCGCTAAGGTTAAACTCATCTTGTCTACATGTTGAGTCACAAATGATTTCCCTTTAAAGGTTCTCAGGAGTGCAACAACTTTTCCCTGCTGTGGTAGTTTTTCAAACTTCATCTTCTCCGCAAATATCATAAAGTCAAGGCACTTTCCGTTCATCATAAACAATGAGTACCTTTGATTCGTGCAGTTAAAGACAGATTATCCATCAAAAGTGATCATCGCTTGGGGAGAGGCAATCAGCGGAAATAACGAGATCCGTGATTGGCTGATTCGAAGTGGTTACCCTGAACTAGGGCTATTTTGCTTTGCCCTGAGAAATGACCAAAGCTCACGTGATTGGCTACTCCAAAATGGCTTCCCTCACCTAATGGCACTCATCAACGGGTCCGAAGGAAATCCCAACGCTGTGTTCTGGCTGCGTAAGAACGACCTCGATATCATGGGATATATGGCTCGAGCAGCAGACAATGACGAAAATGCTGCCATGTGGCTCATTGAGAATGGTTACAGAGAATGGGGTGTTATCGCTGAGAAGATGCGATTAGTAAAGAACCAAATCGAATTCGACAACAACGACGTCCACAAATTCTCAACTGACTAAGAACGCGAAGGCTTGTACAATAGCCTCGTCAGTTTCTTCTCGTCAAAGATTTCATTCGCTACTTCCAGTAATTGTTCTGCTGAAATTTCTTCGATCGATCGATAAACCTCTTGGAGTGAATCTACGCGATCATACATCAAGAAGCTTTTCCCTAGAGCAATCATAGTCCCTACTCCACTCTCTTGAGCGAGCGCAATCTGTCCAATCAACTGTTGTTTCGCCATGTGAAGCTGGGTAGTACCGAGCGCTTTTTCACGTAGTTTCTTCAGCTCGTTTCTCACGAGTCGTTCAGCTTTTGCAAATAATCGCTCATCTGTACCCAAGTAGATTTGAACGATCCCAGTATCTGAATAAGGAGAGTAGCTTGACTCAATATTGTAAGCGATACCGTGCTTCTCACGTACTTGCAAGTTCAAGCGACTATTCATGGCCGGCCCCCCAAGCAAATTGTTCAATAGAACCAGAGTTGTCTTGTTTTTATGGCCGGCGTGGTAACCTTCATTCCCCAGGATGTAGTGCATCTGAAAAGTCTCCTTCTGTACTTCCTCTTCTCGGGCTTGATATCCGCTAAACGGCTGGCGTGGTTCCTGGGTAATGAGGTCACCCCATGAAGCAAAATGCTTCTCACACATCGCCTTGATTCTCTTCGGTGAACTTGGCCCCACCGAACTGAAAACGATTTGATCACTTCGGTAACGACGATCAATCATCTCAAAAATGTCTTCCCGCGATAGCGATCTGACGCTATCCTCCGTTCCGAGAATGTTCCTTCCGATGGGATGCCCTTTGAACAAAAGCTCTTCAAAATCATCAAAGATCATTTCACCCGGGGCGTCCAAGTAGCTATTGATCTCATCGATAATCACATCTTTCTCCTTCTCAATTTCTTTGAGCGGGAAAGTGCTTCTGAAGGTAATATCCGCGATCAGCTCAATAGCACGCGAAAGGTGCTTATCGAGAAAACTAGCGTAAACCCAGGTCTCTTCCTTGGTCGTGTATGCATTGATTTCAGCGCCTACGCTATCCAATCGACTAAGAATGTGATAAGTCTTGCGGCGTTCAGTCCCTTTGAAAAAACAATGCTCAATGAAGTGAGCAAGCCCCTGTTGATTGTCCCTTTCATCGCGTGAACCAGCATTCACAATCAAACCACAATGCGCAACTTGGCTTGTCGTCTGTCTATGAATTACTCGAATGCCATTCGGCAATTGGAAAGTGTGAAAGTCCATGGACCCGCAAAGATACGCTAAGGAAACCTTTTGATGTGCGAAACATATTTACGCACAGCGACTGCAATTATCCTGACCCTTCATTCTCTGATGTCACAGCAACGTTGGCTCTATACCTTTTGGATGGTGCGCTCGAACGTTCTTGCGTTTGGATTGACTACAAAAATGATGGCTGCCTAGACTGTGCTCGAAATCGAGCATACCACCTCGAAGTGTATTTGAACCAAAGACCAGGTGGAAATCCGACAAGGAGTTTTGGTGATGGTGATCATGAACCCAACTATGAAATTACGACGCTATCGAACGGTCTGAACTGTAATGGATTAGCGTGGCTCGATTATGAAGGTGACGGTTTCCTGGCCGCATCCTTGAGAATCACAATTACCGAGTCGATATTCTGGAGAACCCAGGGGATTGCACCAGCAACTTCACCCATGTTACGCCAAATTCGAATGCTTTAGGCCTCTAAACTTCTGATACAGACGGTGACTATATGCCTACCGCCGACGACAAAGATGATGGTTCGATAGATCTCTTGGTTCGTAAAAAAGGCCAGAATGACCTTCTTCGCAACATTGGAGCAAGCTTCACTGATATCATGAATATTGACGACGCTGATAATGGAAACAAAGGGGCCTTCATCTTCGCTGATTAAGATGACGACGGAGACACCGACCTTCATACCAACCGTTCAGGAGGTTACCAACTCTGACGAAACAGCATCTAACTCTTCATTGAACCACTGCTTGGATCAGGTGGAAAGATCATCGACACCTATGATCTGCCTTTTGATGGCACGCATGTGACGCTCGAACTCAACAAACCGATTAATATCAATCCTGGAGTCTTTTTCATCAAGGTTCGTTCAGGATCACACACGGTTACACGAAAACTACTCTTTAGATAGTCTTGCGATTCCCCGCTCAAATGGGCATCTTCACGCCATGGAACGTCGAATTTCCGAGGCTCTGATCATTTGTTTTTCGCTTTTGGCTAACGCCGGAACGAGCTTCGCTCTTCTAGGTCAATATACCGCAGGAGACACGATAGCCGTTTCCGCCGAAGGCGAGATCACCCCACTCACTATTCAAACAGAGAATGGTCCCTTAGACATTCACATCAAAGTTGAAGAACCACCTGGAATTCTAGACGAAACCGGAGTCTGGATCTTAATCTCAGTGATCGCCGTGGCAATTATCTATTTCGCTTTCCGCTTCTTCTTGAATCGATCAAGGAAAAATGCTGTACTGGAGGCGAAACTGGCGCACCTTGAACGTTCTGCCCTTCAGGCTCAGATGAATCCGCATTTTATATTCAATAGCTTGAACTCTATACAGAGCTACATCGCCAATGAAGAAAATGAGAAGGCGAATCGATTCCTTGCGAAGTTCAGCCGACTTGTACGTTCAATGCTGAACCATGCACGCTCACAGAAAATTACCTTGGAAGATGAAATTGAATCACTCCGCCTCTACATGGAGCTGGAGAAAATGCGTTTCAAAGACAAATTTGACTTCGACATTGTGATTGATGAGGATATTGATCCAACAGATATTATCCTTCCTCCACTACTTATTCAACCGTATCTCGAGAACGCGATCATTCACGGACTAGCTCAAACGCGCAGCCAAGGTCAAATTCGTCTTTACTACATCATGGACGGAAAGTACCTGTTGGCTACGGTGACAGATAACGGTATCGGTTACGAGACTTCAAAACGCCTCAAGCAACAGCAAGGAGTTAAAACGCTCCATAAATCTGTTGGGATGACGATTACCCAAAAACGACTTGAAATGTTGGACGAAGGGAACACAGATAAGAAAGTCACTATCCAAGAGGTGAAAGATCGTCAGGGAGAGGTTCTAGGGACGAAAGTGGACGTCAAGATCAGGGTATCCTGAGCCATTTGCGAACTTTTTCTCAACTTAGGACAACCAGAACAACGCCATGATCAAGACTATTATCGTAGACGACGAGGAGGATGCACGCGGAACATTGCGCGCCTTTCTTCGCATGTACTGCCCATCTGTAGAGCTCATTGACGAAGCCTCGGGTGTGCAAGATGGTTATCGAAAGATCATGGCTGGTGAACCTGATCTCGTACTTCTAGACATTCAAATGGAAGACGGAACTGGTTTTGATTTGCTCGAGAAAGTCCGAAACCCAAAGTTTCAAGTCATCTTCTGCACTGCATTTGATGAATTCGCGATCAAAGCTTTCAAATACAGTGCGATTGACTACTTACTGAAGCCTATCGACCCAGATGAACTCATAGAGTCAGTATCGAAAGTCAAGAATTCTCAAGAATCAGGAGAGCAACGCATTGACAATCTTCTTGAGTTCAAGAAATCGGGTAAGTCAGATCGAATCACTTTAAGTTCTCAAGAAGGCTTCACGGTGGTGAAACTTGAGAACATCATTCGCCTAGAATCAGATTCAAACTACACCAACTTCTTCTTAACAACTGGGGAACGAATTCTCGTTCCTAAATCCATGAAGGAGTTTGAAGGTATCCTACCTGATGAGCAATTCTTCCGCACTCACCAATCACATATCGTGAACATGGAACACGTGAAGAAGTACATGAAAGAAGACGGTGGATACATTCTGATGGATGACGGCTCTGAGGTACTCGTCGCACGCCGCAGAAAAGAAGAGTTCCTTTCCTTCTTGACAGGTCAATAAATAGAGAAAGCGGAGTCATTACCCCGCTTTCACAATAAAGCACCTGTTCGAGCGACTATTTGATCGTCTGCCCTCACTTCGAATATCTGCACTTCTTGCCTCCCATTTCACGTCATTGAGTATTCGGTCATCCCGAAGACACATTCGCGCTTTTCAAATGAGGATTCGGAAAAAGACAATGCACAAAAAAGGGAGGCCGAAGCCTCCCTTTACTTGGTTAGTCGAGTCACTGCAACTTAGTTACAGCTATTTGAGCCAAAACTCGAAAGAATCTGGAGTAGGTCAGCAATACTGATCTGCCCATCTTGATTCACATCAGAATCACAGTAGCAATCTGCTTCCACTGTCCAACAGAAGGTCTCCTGACAAGTTCCTTCTGGAGAGACTCCAGTGATTGTGAGACATACAGTGTATGTTCCACTTCCCGCATATGTATGTGACGGATCACTCAACGTTGATGTGTTACCATCTCCGAAGTCCCAAGAGTAGCTAGTGATTGTAGTGTAAGTACCTGCAACACTCATGTTGTAGAACTGGTAAGTACAATCATCTTGATCTTGTACAATGAATACCGGATGCAACTCACATGGCTTCGGACAAGGGTCATCGCATAGCGCATCAAACTCTTGACAAATCGTGTAGTTGATCGAAGGATCATTACAACAGAATACCGTCAAGCATACGTTGTATACTCCACTCGCTCCATACGTGTGCGTCACAGATGGAATACCTGTGTATACCGTTCCGTCACCCATATCCCATGTGAAACAGAAGTCGTTCGGACATGGAGTGAATGGTAGGAACATATCAGTCACCACTGTACAATCATCTTGTCCATATGTCAACGCAATGTCAACGTTCGTAGGTAGCGTACAACAGTCTACTGTTACGATCTGACATGACGTAACACGTATATCTGGTTCATCACAGCAGTAGATATCTACACATACTTCGTACTCGCCGCTACACTCGTAAGTGTGAACTGGACAGAACGCGAATGGGTAGTCAGCAACTGTTCCATCGCCAAAACTCCAAGTTGTGCAGTAATCAACTGGATTGGCTCCCGGTGGCAACATCGTTGCTGGAATACAGAATCCGAGTTCACATGATGCATTTGTTGAATCATCGAATACGTCGAAATCAAACTGATTTGGTAGTTCACAAGGCTCCGGACAGTTCGCCTCGAATTCTTGACAAATTGTGTAGTTGATCGAAGGATCATTACAACAGAATACCGTCAAGCATACGTTGTATACTCCACTCGCTACATACGTGTGCGTCACAGATGGAATACCTGTATACACCGTTCCGTCACCCATATCCCATGTGAAACAGAAGTCGTTCGGACATGGAGTGAATGGTAGGAACATATCAGTCAC
>JAKVAX010000021.1 GCA_022447625.1 Flavobacteriales bacterium
AGAGACGTTCCAATGTCTCTTGAAATAATAGCAGAAAGTTGAACAAAACGGTCAACGCTATTTAGGGAAGGTCAAATTACCGCGTTCCGCAATCCGCGTTCCGCGTTCCACACTCCACATTCCGTATTCTGCGTTCCGCTTTCCACATTCCACATTCCACAATCTTTGTGAACAACTCGCCTGACTATCAGTTTGAAATCTAACTTTGCAAGCTGCAATGAGAGGCAACTTAATAGGAGCAATTTTGGGATTTATCATATTCATCGCGGTTCTCGTATTGGTCGAGATCTACGGATTCAAGGGGATACATGTCAGCTTGAAGAACTGGACGTCTATTTGGCGTACGGTGTTTTACTGGCTCTACTGGACCATGACCGTTTTCACTTTTGCATTGACGATCATGGCCATGCTGAATTTCAGGGCATGGAGGACGGAACATCCACAGTGGTTGATGTTTGCGATGGCCGCCTTTATGGTGCTTTGGGCTCCGAAAGTGATTTTGGGAGCATTCCATTTGATTGACGACTTGCGATACCTCGTACAATGGGGAGTGAAGGCTTTTAGTGGAACTAGCGGCGAAGGATTAGAAGGAAAAGGTATTTCTCGTGCGACCTTCCTGACACGTATTGGACAGGTGACTGCAGGACTCACCTTTGTGAGCTTCCTTTATGGAGTGACCAAAGGCCGCTTTGCTTTCCGCGTGCTCAATCATAAAGTGGCTATGAAAAACCTTCCGTCGGCCTTTGACGGTATGAAGGTCGTTCAAATCAGTGATGCGCACTTGGGAAGCTTCTTTGAGCAATTCGAAGACGTGCGTAAGGGGATCAAAATGATCAATGATTTGAACCCCGACCTCATCCTGTTCACAGGTGATTTGGTCAACATTGAGAGCTCTGAAGCCGAGCCTTGGATTCCGGTATTCAAAGAGTTGAGAGCGAAGTACGGAAAGTACTCTATACTAGGTAACCACGACTATGCTGATTACGGTAACTTGACTGAGGAACAGGTGCTGTTTAGTCGCACACGTCTACCCGAAATTCACCAAGAAATGGGTTTTGATCTTCTGTTGAATGAGAATCGCATCTTGAACGTCAAAGGTGAAAAAGTGGCACTCATAGGAGTCGAGAACTGGGGTAAAGGATTCAAGCAACAAGGTGACCTTGCGAAGGCAATGGCAGGCACCGAAGATGTTCCTTCACGAATCTTGATGTCGCACGATCCTACTCACTGGGAAGAGCAAGTCAACAGTAAAGAAGAAATCCAACTCACATTGAGCGGACATACCCATGGAATGCAAATGGGAATTGAAATCCCGTCGATTGGATTGAAGTTATCGCCTGCTCGTTTCCGTTACAAGCGTTGGGGTGGATTATACACCGAGGGCGAACAACACTTGCATGTGAATCGTGGCTTTGGATTCCTTGGCTTCCCTGGCCGAGTTGGAATGTGGCCAGAGATAACTCTTTTGGAGCTGCAATCAGCTTAGTACTACAAGATTACAAGCGAAAAGGACGGTCTGCTTTGTGTGCGAATTAGTATATTCGAACAAACGCTAGCAAATGAAACACCTTCTACTCTCAACCCTCGCAATTATCTTCACAACGGGCGTTATTGCCCAAAGCCTAGAAGTTACGGAGTCTCTAGTTGAAGTCACACCCGACTCAGGTATAGAGTACGGTGAAATTCTCCTAACCAACGTTTCTTCTGAAACTTTGACAATCGTTCCACAGATTCAAGTGCGTTGTTATGCTTACGACTCGTCTAGCGTTGAATGGTGTTTTCCAGGATTCTGCCTCTCTGACATCCAAGCGAACACACAAGCACCGCAAAGTCTGTATTTCGAATTGGCGCCAGGCGAATCAACAGATGATATAGCTATTCATCTTGCCGGCTACGAGGGGGAAGGATCTTCGTGGAGAATGGTCTACTCCGATGCTAACAATCCCTCTGATCAAGCCTACATCGACGTCATCTTCGGTGATTGTGCTGAAGAATTCGTGGTAGTTTCAGTGGAGGAGTTCCAAGAAACTTCCTTTCAGTTCTTCCCGAACCCAGCAGATAACATGATCACGATTGACTTCGAAACAACCAACGAAGCATCGTACAAGATCTACGACCTCACTGGAAAGATAGTAGCCGCAGAGAAAACCTCATCATCTAGAATTACGGTTGAAACGAGCCATCTGCTTACCGGTCTTTACTTCATCGAAGTAGATGGTATCCGTAAAAGATTAGTAATCCGCTAACCTCCGCTGTTTCTTCAGGTTGACGTCTTTTCGGGCCGAATTGAGCCCAGAATGGAATCCAAAGATTAAAGTAGTTTAACTTCCTGTGCAGGGAGCTTCTGCGTATCTTTGGTCTAAACTTGCATTTATGAAACACGTGTACCTTACTTTCTTCGCCCTTTGTGTTGGCGTGTTATCTTACGGCCAGAGCATAGAGCTCTCTGAAAACTTCTTTGATTTTTCTGTGGATGGTGGGTTCGATTACGGTGACGTGACACTCACGAATAATGGCTCTGAAGCGGTTAGTTTGGCAGTTCGTTTGGAACGTCGTTGCCATGCTGACGATGGAACAGGAGTTCAATTTTGTTTCGGTTTGCTATGCCATGGTCCTTACGATGTAGACACTGCTATTGAAGCCGGTGGTGCTCTAGTACAAGTTGGTCCTGGAGAATCTACAACAGACCTTACTGCGCACCTTTGGGTGAACGATGGTGGATGGTCAGCAGTTGATGACACCTACACAGGTGAAGGATCTGCATGGAGGCTATACTACTACGACATCTCTGACCCTTCAAACGAAGTATACATGGATGTCCTATTTGGTGATTGCGACGAGCAGTTCCAGGTAGTATCCGTAGCTGAATTGGCAACAACATCATTCAATGTATTCCCAAACCCAGCAACAACTCAGGTGACGATCGATTTCGAATCACAAAACGGAGGTTCATATACGATCTACGACCTAACTGGAAAGGTCATGGCCCGTGAGAACACAACTACTTCTTTATTAACAGTAGATACTTCAGCTCTAACAAGCGGTATCTACTTCATCGAAGTAGGAACATTACGCAAGCGACTAGTGATCCAATAAAGATTACTTCTAAGGATATGAAAGCCCCGCATTTGCGGGGCTTTTTTTTAGGCAGTAAGCGGTAAGCAGTATGCCGCATACTGCTTACCGCTTACGTATATCTTCCGGTTGAAGGTATTCCTCTTGTGCACCTTTCACAAGCTTGACACAAGGCACCTCGATGCAATTCGTATCGTTCGTGAAGAAGATGTAATCGTATTCAGCGGGCAACATGACTTCCCCTTTAAAATCGATGAGTCCTCTTTGTCTATTGGATGAGAAGAGTAGATACTCAAGTTCTATAAAGAGAATGCTGGTGCTCAAATTTTCATAAAGAGGAACTTCAATCACTTCTTCCCTCCCCTCTACACGAAACGCACTGTACTTATTCTCTTTCTTGAAATAGGTAATCTCCGAGATCGCAGCGTCCTCAAAAGGATAAGTAGTGATCATATCGTATTTGAATTCCGTAAGCATCTTGAAGTCTTGATTCATCAAGCCCCACTGGCCATCTTTCATAAGATTGAACCGGCCATTGGTAATTTGTATGAGTTGATAGTCTGTAGGAAGCACCTGTTCTCCCCTGCCATTAATCAATCCGTAGGCTAAGTCATCATTTCGCCAATCTCCATAGAAATCTACCCGATCAATTCCACCGAACTTGTTTGAAATAGAGAAATAGGTATGCTCATTGATCGGAGATGCGTGAATATCAAGCGGTACCTCAGCAAAAAGAGAATCCAAATAAGATAAGCTATGATGACTACTGTAGCTTTTGATGATGTGCCCTAAAGTATCACGTACATAGTATTCATTCGACACAGGTTTTGGTACATCAACAGCTGCAGACAAGGCCCTTGGATAAGCCATATCCGCCATATGCACCCCATGCCAATACGCACCCAAGTGGTCAACTTCAATCAGCTGAACATCATCGACAAAGTCATAGTAAATAACTTTAGGCAATTCCTTTGGAATCGAATCATATGGGTAAAAGATTGACCCCTGAGCAGAAGCACCAAGGAAGATCAAAACAAAGCCGATAACAAGCATTGAGGATTTCATAGGCAGACAGTGAACAACGAGACAAAAATGCTCGTGCTATCTGCTGTACACTTGAAGGGGGGAATGGTTCAGGGGGGCAAAGAATCGATAAACGATAATCAAGAATCGATCACCAATTACTAAGAACTAAAAACCAATTACCGCAATCCGCGTTCCACGCCAGACGTCCCAAATATCATTTTCCCTATATTCGCCACCCAACTCACATTGCTATGTCAGACGATCAGAAGGTCATCTTTTCCATGGTCAAAATCAATAAGACCACTCCTCAAGGAAAACACATTCTAAAAGACATTTACCTCTCTTTCTTCTACGGCGCCAAGATTGGTATCATCGGTGCCAACGGCTCCGGTAAATCAACGGTGATGAAAATTATCGCAGGACTTGATGAAGCCTACCAAGGAGATGTCGTTTGGTCTGACGGATATACCGTTGGTTACTTGCCTCAGGAGCCAAAGTTAGATGAGAATAAGACCGTTCGCGAAGTCGTTGAAGAAGGTACTCAGGAGATCGTAGATATCTTGAAAGAGTACGAAGAGATCAACAACAAATTCATGGATGAGGAGATCTTGAACGACCCTGACAAGATGCAGAACTTGATGGATCGCCAAGCGGAGGTTCAAGACAAGATAGACGCACTCGATGCATGGGAGTTGGATACGAAGTTGGCCATTGCGATGGATGCTCTGCGTACACCGCCAGAAGATCAAAAGATCAGCGAACTCTCTGGAGGTGAACGTCGCCGAGTAGCACTTTGTCGATTGTTATTGAAGCAACCTGATGTTCTCTTACTTGATGAGCCTACCAACCACCTTGACGCAGAATCTGTGCAGTGGCTAGAACAACACCTTCAGCGTTACAAGGGAACCGTAATCGCCGTAACACACGACCGTTACTTCCTAGACAATGTAGCTGGATGGATTCTTGAACTAGATCGTGGAGAAGGTATCCCTTGGAAAGGAAACTACAGCTCTTGGTTGGATCAAAAAGCGAAGCGCCTCGCTCAAGAAGAGAAGCAAGAGTCTAAACGCAAGAAAGAACTTGAACGAGAGTTGGATTGGGTACGTATGAACCCGAAAGGACGTCAAGCGAAGAGCAAAGCGCGTCTGAACAACTACGACAAGTTGATGAGCCAGCAAGGGAAGGATAAGGAAGCTAAGCTGCAACTACCTATCCCAAATGGTCCACGTCTTGGTAACAACGTAATTGATGCTGAAACGCTGACGAAGGCCTACGGAGATAAGCTCCTCTATGAAAACCTAAGCTTTTCACTACCTCCTGCAGGTATCGTGGGTATTATCGGACCAAACGGTGCTGGTAAGACGACCCTATTCAAGATCATCATGGGAGAAGAAGCACCTGATGATGGAAATATTACCATCGGTGAAACAGTGAAGATCGGTTACGTCGATCAACGTCACAAAGACATCGATTCTGAGAAATCAGTTTACGAGGTGATCTCGGGTGGGAACGAACAAATTGAAATCGGAGGGCAAATCGTCAACGCCCGAGCTTACGTATCGAAGTTTAACTTCAACGGTTCTGATCAACAGAAGAAATGTGGTGTACTATCAGGTGGTGAACGCAACCGTTTGCACCTTGCCATGACACTGAAGACAGAAGCCAACGTGCTTCTACTCGATGAGCCTACCAACGACCTCGACGTGAATACACTGCGTGCATTGGAAGAAGGAATCGAAAACTTCGCAGGATGTGCCGTTGTCATCAGTCACGACCGTTGGTTCCTAGACCGTATCTGTACGCACATCTTGGCTTTTGAAGGAGATAGCCAGGTTTATGTATTTGAAGGTGGGTACTCTGATTACGAAGAGAACCGCAAGAAGCGCTTAGGAGACCAAGGCCCTACTCGAATCAAGTACAAGAAGCTGGTTAAGTAATCACTCGCTCACCGTGTGTTCGAACTCGTAGGAGTACTTTCTGACCATGGTAAGCTGTCCGCTGTTGCTATACACGTTGTGAATCAACAGTAACCCCTGTTGGTCATGGATGTAGGTGAGATTGTTCTCCGCCCTGTGTTCCTTGTCTTCTCGCTTGTTCAGGAACTTTTTGATTTCTATGGGTTGCCATTGTTCGCCACGCTTTTGGTAGCGAATGGCTTTAACTATGTTGCCGTCATCGGCATATACGAATTCGTCTTTCCAGGCTTGTGCCCCATTGAACGTGCGTGTCTTTATTCTTCCTTGGTCGTCTTGGGTCACCTCCAAGCGAGATGTTTCCCATCGGGTGGGAACACAGGCGTAGGTGATTAACGTGGAGTCAGAAGTGTAGGTGATTTCCTCACGACTGAATAGTCGTCCACAAGCGAAGTAGTTTTCGAAGATGACCGGACGGCCTTCCCCATCCAATTCAGCGCGACTTACCAAACAGGTATCGACGGGTACATCGTTCTTATAGAAGATTTGTTCCTCTGTGACGGATCTAATTCCCGCGTTAGCGTGAAGATCAGCCCAATTCAAATAGGCAAAGCCTTGTTCTTGAGCCAATAAAGAACCAGAAAAGAGGAACGCTCCATAGAATGAGAGTAGCCGTAGTGACATAGTAAGTAAGTTTCGGTTAGACGCATGTGATAAAGCATGCGTATCTTTAAGAATCTTTTACGAAGAATACATGCAAAAGGTTAACTATTTGAAAGTCCTCACATTTACCATGTGCACCCTGGCTATGGGGACGACCCTCGGACAAACCGGATACGAAAAAACCATCACGTCTTACCGTGACTCGATTGATAATGTCTTTGGCAACCCAGAGACATCGATTCTACCTGAAGATCACATTGAAGAGTTCAAAGGCATTCCTTATTACGGAATCAACATGGATTTTCGCGTAGAAGCTACATTCAAGCCAATTGACAACGGCAAGACCTTCGAAATGAAGACGACGACAGACCGTCTTCCGAAGTACCGTCCTTATGGAACATTATCTTTCAAGATAGACGGAAAGAAGTTCAAACTCACGGTTTACCAGAACCTGCAGCTCATAGAGAATGAGAAGTATAAGAATTACTTATTCATTCCATTCACAGATGAAACGAATTTTGAGACGACATACAGCGGTGGTCGCTACCTAGACATGACGATTGAAGAAGTGGAAGCTGATGAAGTCGTGATTGACTTCAACCGTTCGTACAATCCATACTGTGCGTACAACAGCCGATACAGTTGTCCGATTCCTCCAAGCGAGAATCACCTGAAGACTCGAATTGAAGCTGGAGTGCAATATGTAGCACATCACTAGAAGCTGAAATTGCACGAATTACCCTATTTATGGCGCAAACCGTTAACCTTTTTTGATTGCGTCAGTATACATGCAAACCGTAACTTGTGGAACGTTATTTGCTCGTTCTTGACAAACGTTATATCCCTATGACCATGCGCAATTTATTGAAGAGCTTTTTGGCTCTGTTATTCGTTCTTTCCCTTTTCGCTGCGAAAGCACAAAAATCTGACCCAGCTTCTACCGTTGAGAAGTTCAACACACTCCTTTACTACATCGAGCAGATGTACGTAGACAGTGTTGACAGTGAAGCCCTGGTTGAAGCTGCGATCGAACATATGTTGGAAGAACTTGATCCACACAGTGTCTATATCTCTTCTGAAGAACTCGCCGAAGCCAACGAACCCTTAAACGGAAACTTCGACGGAATCGGTATCCAGTTCAACATTCTCAAAGACACCATTTTCGTGGTGAGCCCAATTGCGGGCGGCCCGTCTGAAAAACTAGGGATTCAGGCCGGAGATAAGATTGTTACCATTGATGGCGAGAACGTCGCAGGTATCGGCATTACCAATACAGATGTCATGCGCTTGCTTAAAGGGCCGAAAGGAACGGAAGTTTCGGTGGGTGTGAAGCGTAATCGTGTGAAAAACCCTATTGAGTTTGATATCGTTCGAGACCGCATTCCAATCTACTCTGTGGATGCGACCTTTATGATTGACGATGAAATCGGTTACATAAAAGTGAACCGTTTTGCAAAGACAACGATGCGTGAATTGCGAGAAGGAATTGCCTCATTGAAAGACCAGGGGATGAACAGCCTCGTACTTGACCTTCAAGGAAACGGTGGTGGTTTACTTAACACAGCGATCGAAATGGCTGATGAATTCCTCAGCGAAGACAAGTTGATTGTTTATACCGAAGGACGTGTATTCCCTAAAGACGAGACCTTCGCTCGTCGTACCGGAATGTTCGAGAAAGGTCGCCTTATAGTTTTGGTAGACGAAGGTTCAGCTTCAGCAAGTGAGATCGTTTCAGGCGCGATTCAAGATTGGGATCGCGGACTGATCGTAGGTCGTCATTCATTTGGTAAAGGACTTGTGCAACGTCCTGTTCAGCTTCCTGATGGGTCGGCAGTGCGATTGACTGTTCAGAAATACTACACACCTGCAGGTCGCTGCATTCAGAAGCCTTATGATGATGGTGTAGAAGCGTACCGTATGGAAAAGTACGAGCGTTATGAAAACGGTGAGTTGATGTCGTTAGATAACCTCGAACTCCCTGATTCATTGAAATTCAAAACGAATATTAAGCACCGTACGGTCTACGGTGGTGGAGGAATTCTTCCAGACATCTTCACGCCAATTGATACAACATATGCCTCAGAGTACTTCTCGCAGATTCTGCGTTCTGGTGCGATGAATCAATACATCTTGGCGTACGTAGATCAGCATCGTTCTGAATTCGAAAGCAGCTATCCGACACCTGAAAGCTTCATCAATAACTACCAATTGACTGATGATGTGCTCAAGGGAATGATTGCCTACGCTGAAAAAGAAGAGATTCCCTTTAGCGAAGAAGATTGGAATACGTCAAAGGTGGCGATCGAGATTCGTACCAAGGCCTTGATTGGTCGAAACCTATTTGACTACAGTGTATTTTACAAGGTGGTGAACGTCTTGAACCCAGCATACAAGAAGGCTGTTCAAGTACTTCGCGACGGAACTTTTGAAAAAGCGAAGCTAGCTCACTCTGACTTTTAACAAGTCGTTAAGTATTTTGACGCCCTCACGGGCGGAACGCTACGCTTCTGTTTTATAACTTTACAAGACAAATTTCAGAACCATGAATAACGGACTAAAAATCGGATTGCTTGCGGTAATCGCTGTTCTACTCGGTGTAATCGCTTTCAAGATGTACAACAGTTCAGCTGAGGAGGATGTGTACAAGCCAATGGCTGAAACAGATACTCAAGTGAACAACAACGCGAATAATCTGGATGAAGTAGCGCAACCAGCGGCATACGATCCATTGAAAGAGCAAAAGGCGAAACAACAGGAAGCTGCGAAGTCTAATATCCCTTCAACTACCATGTCTTTCATTTCAAAAGAATGGGATTTCGGTGTACTTGATGAAGGTGACCGTGTAGAGCACGTGTTCCAATTCACAAATACAGGAGAAAACCCACTTATCCTTGAGAAGTGTAAAGGTTCTTGTGGTTGTACAGTTCCAGAATGTCCAAAAGAGCCTATCGCTCCGGGAGCTACTGGTGAGATCAAAGTGGCCTTCAACTCTAAAGGGAAGAAGAACATGCAAACGAAGAAAGTAACAATCACAGCGAATACTGAGTCAGGACAAGAAGTACTTACAATTCGCGCGAACGTGACTCCTGCAGCTGAATAGTGTCTGCAGAATCAAAATATTTAAGGGCTCCTCTATGGAGCCTTTTTTTTCTCCTAGCCCTCCCCTCTTTTGCTCAGGAAAAAACCTCCTTTCCTTTCTATAAAGGAGAAACGATTACCTATGAGCTAACTTATCAATGGGGATTGATCTGGGCTGATGCTGGTGTTGCTACATTTACCGTTGGTGACACCATTGTGAATAACGAACGTTACTGGCGTTTCTCTGGTCTTGGCGTTAGCTACCCAAAGTGGAATTGGTTCTATAAAGTGAATTCACTTTACGAAAGCTACGCTTCCGAAGATCTGACCTCACAGCGTTTCGTACGCAAAGGTTACGAAGGATCAAACATCTATGATCGTGACTACCACGTCAAAGAAGACAGCATCTACTACCGCATCCAAGACGGAGAAGATTTCGCACGTCATGGAGTTATGGAACGAAAGGCGGCTGCACTTGATGTGGTTACAGCTATCTATTACTGCAGATCCATAGACTTCAATCAATACGCCGTCGGCGATAAAATCCCTCTACTCTTCTACTTAGATGGTAACTACTACGAGTCTTACCTGCGTTATTCAGGCATTGAAATGTGGGAAGATCCTGAGACGGATGAAGAGATTGAATGCATCGTATTTAAACCCAACCTGATCAAAGGAACGATCTTCAAAGAAGGGGAACGCATGGAGGTCTATGTCACTAATGATGATCGAAAAATCCCAGTCTATATCGAGACTGACCTGAAGGTGGGAAAAGCCAAAATTCATTTGATTGGCGGACGCTAAGTAGCTGTTTTCTGATTTCATTTTACTTTACGCTAGTGTCGTTTTAGTCGGAACTATATGGCTCCGTTTCACGAAGTGAATCAATAATGGCTGCCTCCCCATTTGGGGAGATGAAATAAGCACCGTGTGCTAGGCACTTAGTATAGAGTTATACTACTTCCATGGTTCCCTTATTTAGGTTGAACAAGAGCCGTTAGAATGAGTTCTTCAGATCACCATAGGCCCCGATATTTGTTACATTCTTGAACCCTTGAGCCTTTAGAAACGAAGTAGCTTGTCTGCTGCGATTACCTGACCTACAGTAGAGGTAATAATGCTTTTCTGGGTCCCATGAAGAAGCATTCTCGTGAACTTCTCCTGAAAGCCAATCTGCAGCTTGTGTGCCTGGAAGTGTTCCAATAGCACGTTCTGCAGCGGTGCGAACGTCAATAATTATACCGGCATTTGACTCGATCTCTTTACGGATTTCTTCACCGGATGTCTTGTTGGTATTACGAAAGAAAAACATGGGTTGGGTTTTTATTCTGATACAAATGTCAGCACTCAACTCCGGATGTGCCGTACCCTAGGTCACCAAGGAAACTGATCTTGGTCAAGATTCTTGCGTTCGATCGCATTGCGATGCAGCGCCACGAAGCCTTTCTGTTCCATTTTCTTCAAGAGCCTTGAGATTACCTCACGTGAAGAATTCAGGTCGTAGGCAATCTGTTGGTGGGTCGTTTGAATGGTATCTGACTGATAGGCCTTAAATTGTCTGCGCAAATAGAAGAGTAATTTCTCATCCATACTGCGAAAGGCCACCTGATCGACAACCGTCAATAACTCCTCAAATCGTGAACGGTAAGTTTCTAAAACGAAGTAATACCATGATTTGTGATTGGTCATCAATTGATCCATGTATTGAATCGGAATGGCCAATGCCGTCACGTCTTCAACCGCCACAGCTTTCACCTGCGACTGTTCAGCACGCGTAGCGCAAATCATCGAAAGTGCGCAGGCTGAGCCTGGCCCAAGGTAATAGAGCAAGAATTCGTTGCCATCTTCATCTTCACGATAAAGCTTCACCTTACCATCCACCACAAGCATAGTATGCTTGAAGTACTGGCCAGTGCGCATCATCTCCTCTCCTTCGCTAAACTCCTTCGCCAACCCAACTTCGGTCAAAAACGACTTCAAATCAGGTGGAAAATGCTTGAATTCAGATTCAAATTTCTGTATTACGTCTTCTGGAATAACTTCTATCATGGCTATTGCAGAAACTCGTCTATCGCACGAGCTAAGCGATAATCCTTTTCCGTGATCTTGTTACCGGCATCATGTGTGCTCAATTCAATCCGAACATAATTGTACACGTTATACCATGTTGGATGATGATTCATTTTCTCGGCAATCATTGCCACACGAGTCATGAATGTAAATGCCTCACCGAAGTCCTTAAAGCGGAACTCCCGAACTAACTTATCATCGTCTTCCTGCCACATAATCACGGTTTTCTCAAAGGTAATTAAATCAGAACAGCGCCATTTGTGACCAAAGGCACTGACGGTGGACGGTGGAATGTGGAATGTGGAATGTGGAATGGATGAACCTAATCAACTAACCATGCTAACCGCCGAAGGCGGACTAATCATGCTATGCGCCTCAGGCGTACTATTCATACTCCCCAAGTCAACCGTCTACCGTCAACCAATAACCAACGAACCCGTACATTTGCCGCATGCACAACATCCCCTTCTCCCCTCCGCGTGTTGATGACCGAACGGTGGAGGCTGTTACGGAAGTTCTACGTTCGGGTTGGATTACCACCGGACCGAAGACGGCGCAGTTTGAAACTGAATTGGCTGAATACATTGGTGTAGACAAAGTTCTGGCCTTGAATTCATGGACCAACGCATGCGAACTTGTGCTACGTTGGTTTGGTGTAGGCGAAGGTGATGAAGTCATTTTACCAGCTTATACCTATGCTGCCACGGCTAATATTGTCATGCATGTTGGAGCTACACCAGTGTTGGTTGATTCCTTGCCTGATCATTGTCACATTAATCCTCACGCTATCGCGGAAGCGGTGACGGAGCGCACGAAAGTGATCATGCCTGTGGATATAGGTGGGATGCCTGTGGACTATGACGGCATTTGGAGCGTCATTAACGACAAGAAAAGTCTATTTAGACCAAACTCCTCTGAGCAGAAGAAACTAGGTCGTATTCTCTTCCTAAGCGATGCAGCGCATAGTTTCGGAGCTAAGTATAAGGGTAAACAGATTGGTCAACAAGCGGATATCAGTGGATATTCGTTTCACGCTGTTAAGAATCTCACCACAGCTGAAGGTGGGGCACTTGCCTTCAATTTACAGAACAAAGAAGATAACGAAGAGCTTTATCGTCGATTGCGCATTTCTGCCTTGCACGGACAAACCAAAGACGCCTTGTCTAAAACGGACGGGAATTGGCGCTATGATATCATAGAGGCCGGTTTTAAATGCAACATGACGGATATTCAAGCTGCCATGGGACTGGTTGAACTCAGTCGATATGATGAGACCTTAGCATGCCGTAAAAGCATTTGTGAACGATACGATGAGGCTTTCATAGATGGCCCATTCATAATTCCTCCTCAGCAAGATGATGATCGCGAGACCAGCTATCATTTGTATCAGCTTCGTTTACGCAATGGGTGTGAAAGAGATCGTGACGCATTAATCGATGCGTTGAGAGAACAAGGTATATCTAGCAATGTGCACTTCCAGCCACTTCCCTTGTTGAGTTTCTATCGGGAACAGGGATACCATATGTCTGATTATCCAAACGCTTGGAAGGCCTATGAAAATGAGATCTCACTTCCTGTTTGGTATGGAATGACGAGAGAAATGGTTGCGCGAGTATCTCACGCCGTACAAGAACTCTGGAGAGGATGAAACGGCTCTTTGACATGCTCGCTTCCGCGATAGCGATCATCGTATTACTACCGCTATTCATCATCATAGCTACCTGGATCTTCATCGATGATGGAACCCCTATCTTCTTCCGCCAAAGAAGAGTCGGAAAAGACCAACGGGAATTCCGCATTTACAAGTTTCGATCGATGTACAAGGATACCGAATCTAGCGGACAACTGACCATTGGCGGCAAAGATCCACGAGTAACCAAGAGCGGTTATTTCATTCGGAAGTATAAGATTGATGAATTCCCACAGCTCCTGAACGTTTTAGCCGGTGATATGAGCATCGTTGGACCTCGTCCGGAGGTGCCGAAGTACGTCAAGTACTATTCAGAAGAGCAGCTAGAGGTATTATCCGTAAGACCAGGTATGACTGACCCTGCATCGATTGAATTCATCAATGAAGATGAGGTCCTAGGAAAATCTGAAGATCCCGAAAAAACCTACATCGAAGAGATTCTACCTCAGAAACTCACCTTGCAGTTGGGGTATGTAAAGAAATCAGGGCTTGTCTATGATATTAAGCTAATCATGCAGACGTTG
Organism: Flavobacteriales bacterium; assembly: GCA_022447625.1. Lineage (GTDB taxonomy): Bacteria > Bacteroidota > Bacteroidia > Flavobacteriales_D > Sanyastnellaceae > Sanyastnella. The sequence goes on from JAKVAX010000021.1 coordinate 14,040, forward strand.
GGGAAGATCCTGCGTTAAGAAGATCTTGTAGCTGCTTTAGTTATTCCACCTTAGTCAAGTTCCCCTGCTGTCCGTATGCGAAGACGAGATTATTGACCATACGACGAATAATATCTGGGTTCTGACACGGACGATAGTAGCGCACTTCTTGCGGTAACTCCAAGTGCATAAGGAAATCGTCTACCTCGTTCTTGTGGATGATGGTTCCACCGCTGAACGGGTTAATGTAAAACAAAATACCATTATCATTTCCTCCCGGCGCAAGTCCCATGCGGTTCTCATCCATGTACGCGAGGATGAAATGGTTTGGAAGGTTTACCCCATAAATCTGAATCTCCAGGCTATTTGCGATGACTTGGTAAAGAATACCAATACTTAGAGTATTCCCTTTTTTCGAAGCAAGTACATCTGCGATATAGCTATTCTGAGGAGCAGTGTAATTCGTTTTGTTGCCTTGGAAACCATGAACAGTGTACAGAATGTGGTTGATCACATTTACCTGTTCGATGGCTGTGAGATTATCATTGAGTTCAAGCCAGATATCTTGGCGCAGGGCGCTTACATTCTTACGTACTTCAGCTTCATCAAAAGAAGGGTACTGATACTTATTGATCAGTATGGCTCCATCCAGGAGGTCGTTCAATTCGGCAGTAGACCACGTATGGAGTGATGTACTGATCGAATTGTAGTGGATGTTATGAATCAATTTCTCGATTCTATCCTGAAACAATTCCCCGAAGGGGTTGAACTCCCAGTATCGTTCCAGTTGAGGAATGATCTCTTCACCACGGGCAACTAATTCTGCTCGTACTTGTGAGAAGATGATCTCGTCTGGATCTTCAATGAGGGTAATAAGGGCTGAAATTTCCGATGAACTCATGATTGTCTGCAGCAGTTCTCAAGTGCTGAAACCAAAATTAGCCGACGGTGGAGGGCTTTGAGACGAATCTCTTTGGACTTTTTAAAATGAACTTGTTACAATCGCCCCAACACCGCGTCGATCAAGGATTCCACGGCTTTTGCAGGGTCGGTTGTGAATTCCTCGTTGTAACGGTTGGCTAATACGACGCAACACGTGAGAACACGGTGTGAGAGCATGCTTCCAAGGGCATAAATACCCGCACACTCCATTTCGAAATTCGTGAGACGATGTTCACTGGTTTGGAAGCTGCGCATCTGATCCATTCGTTCAGCATCACGCAACGGAACCCGAAGCGCACGGTTCTGAGGACCATAAAACCCATTGGCAGTGACCGTGATTCCATGCACCATGCCTTCGCCTATCGTATGAAGTAAGACTTTATCAGCCTTCGCTACATAAGGGGATGCCAGCTCTTGTGGCCAATTGGTATGCTCTATGAAAGCCTTCGCAATGCGTTCCTCGTCGGCCAGCATGCTTACATCATAATGCCAAGGCACTCCATCGTATCCAATAGCATAGGCACTTGCAATGCGCGTACCGACAGGAATATCCTTCTGCAAAGCTCCTGTAGTTCCTAACCTGATCAATCGAAGAATCCTCTTCTTTGATCGCGGAAGACGTGTCTTTGGATCAATGTTTACCGCTGCATCCAATTCATTGATGACGATATCGATGTTATCGACACCAATACCACTTGAAAGAACAGTGATTTCTTTCTTGCCAATGCGGCCCGTATGAATGACAAACTCCCTTCCAGCAACTTTGTGTTGAATGGAATCAAATCGCTTAGAGATCACTGGCACTCGATCAGGATCGCCAACAATCAAGACGGTATCGGCAATTTGATCTCCTGTCACCCCCAAATGATACACAGCACCACTGGGTTGAAGAATCAACTGACTTTCTGGAATTCTATCGGAAAGGGAACGCCGAGCTTTCATGCCGGCAAAGGTAGAAGAAGCATTGGTTTTTTAAGGCCAGAGTGGCACTGCTTCGAACATCAACTCTTCTTCTTTTGGTAAGAGATCTGTACGACGACGAAGACTGTCAGTCTGTGCCGGTTCTACCGTAAAAATGTTGAAGATGGAAAAGTAGCTCGTGCTTAGAGAAAATGTATATTCACTTTCGTTCTTTTTCTGCTCTGGATCACCAGGAGTGTCAGGAGAGTTGTTCGCCCAACCAACAGTTGCGATACACGCAGTAAATACCAAAAGCAATGCGAGCTTCTTCATAATGATGAACTTTGTATAAAATTACGGTGAAAGGTACGATAAGTCACTAACTTAACAATCGTTAACATGCAAAAGCAAGACCGTGCGAGTTTGATAGATGCAGTGCTTTTCAATCTTGCCTTTTTGATGATCATATGGGCTCTTTGGCTTTATGAATACGAGACAGGACACCGTTTGAGTGCCTATGGTACTCGTCCACGAACACCGGAAGGGGCGATTGGAATTCTAACGACTCCTTTCCTTCACGGCAGCCTCAAGCACATTTGGGGTAACACTGTCTCATTCTTTACACTCAGCACCTTCATCATTTTCTTCTACCGGGAAATTGCCTTCAAGACCATTCTCATCATCTACCTCGTCTCTGGCGTCTTGCTCTGGGCTTTTGGAGGTGGAGGGAACCACATAGGCGTCAGCGGTGTGATTTATGGAATGGCTGCCTTCCTCTTCTTCTCTGGTATCGTAAGAAAGAATCAGAAACTCCTACGCGTAGCTCTAGCCGTGGCCTTTCTCTACGGAAGTATTGTGTGGTGGGTACTACCTATTGACCCACAAATCTCATGGGAAGGCCACCTTGCTGGCTCCATCGTGGGAATAGTACTCGCTATTCTTTTACGAAACCAAGGACCACAGGCGGAGAAGACGCAGTGGGAGATAGAGGAAGAGTTAGAATTAGAGGAAGCATTAGAATCAGAAGGAGAATTAGATTCTGAGGGCGAGTTTGGAGATCAGTCAGAGGGCTCTTCAAGGCCTCCACGTCAGGGAGGAGGCTTTTATCAGAGCGATAGCACTGACGGGGATTTCTTCTGGTAACACGCTGCCGGCATCCGTCGTCCGGCATCCGTGAGCGTATCCTTTCGGACGCCGGCCGCCGGACAAAAAAAGCCCCCAATGTGGGAGCTTTGTATAGATGCCTTTCGGCGAGTATGTCTTTTTAACTATTAAGCATAACAGGCATCACCAACATCAAGATGTCTTCTCCTTCCTCTTCTACTTCACCAGGAAGTAGAATACCTGCGCGATTTGGTGCGCTGAGTTCGAGAACGACCTCATCCGTAGAGATGTTGCTCAACATATCTAGGATGAATCGGCTATTGAAACCGATCTCCATGTCTTCGCCTGTGTAATTACAGCTCATACGCTCGATCGCAGAGTTAGCGAAATCAAGGTCTTCAGCTGAAATATGAAGCTCACTACCAGCAATCTTCAAACGTACTTGGTGCGTAGTCTTGTTAGCGAAAAGGCTCACACGACGGATCGACTGTGACATCTGATCACGATTCACTGTCAACTTATTCGGGTTGTCTTTTGGAATGACCGCTTCGTAGTTCGGGTACTTGCCATCGATCAAACGACACATCAAGCGAATATCATCGAACGCAAAGTGCGCGTTGCTTTCGCTGTAAGTCACAGTTACTTTATCAGCTCCGGCCACCACATTCTTAAGCAAGTTCAACGGCTTCTTCGGTACGATGAAGCTTCCTGCAGCACCTGCCTGTACATCGGTACGGGTGTAACGAACCAAGCGGTGAGCGTCTGTTGCCACAAAGTGCATGTTGTCTTCGTGAATTTCGAAGAACAAACCGCTCATTACCGGACGAAGGTCATCGTTACCTGCGGCGAACAATGAACGATTGATAGCACTTGACAGCACTCCACCATCCATATCAAATGACTTGTCGCTGTCAATAGCTGGTGCTTTCGGGAACTCACTTCCGTTAGCTCCTGCTAGTTTGTAGCGTCCTTGGTCACTTGTAACTTCAATCGCCAGAGACTTCTCATCAATCTTAAAGGTCAATGGGATAGATGAGCTACCGAATGACTTCAAGGTATCGATCAATAGTTTTGCTGGAATGGCAACTCTTGCTTCGTCATCTGTCATTACTTCCATGGCCGTGGTCATGGTAGTTTCGAGATCTGAGGCAGAGATCGTAGCCTTGTTCGGCGAAAGCTCAAACAAGAAATTATCTAGGATCGGCAATGTATTCGAGCTATTCAGCACTCCGCTCAACAACTGTAATTGCTTATGTAGTTTATCGCTAGCTACAACGAACTTCATGGGTATAAACCTTAGGGTTAGGGCGACAAATATACCCTTTTACCCTCGTCTGCGACATGATTTTAAACTGGGAGTTTTACACATGATTTCAGCTTAGCCAGTTATTTTAATCACGATAGGTGAAACTTCATGAACCACCCCATCGTTTCCTTTCACTTTAATATTCTCTAAGGTCACCTTAGTTCCTCTTGGGATGCGGTCAATAAGCGGCTTTAGTTGATCTTCGATATATCTCCCTCTACATGGTTGATCAACTATAGATCCATTGCGAGAAAACGATATATCGAAAGAGACCACGGTCAACGGAAGATTGAACACAAAGTCTTCCCCATACTCCGCTGTCATGAAGTTGATTTTGAATTCCGACTTTGTCATGTTTCCGGAACCCCGAATTCGTCCAAATCTAGCCGAAGGTTTCGGCAAAGGCTTTACGCGAAATTCCTGTTTCCCCATTTCCTTAAAGCCTCCGTCGATCTCTGCCTCCACAATAACACTTACCGTGCCTCGAGCGCTGTTATTCAATACCACTTCATAGGCATCATCCTTGGGTGAAACACGGTTTCCACTCCCTGTAATTCGAACTCTGGTTTTCTCCTTCGGAACGCCTGGTACCGAAACGGAAAGTGGGTTTTCAACTCCTTTATATAAGACATTCATAGCCGTAGGAGAAACCGTCGCAGAAGGACGAGCTACCATGTATTCTGACTCAAACGGGAATTCCATGACCTGACCGCGTTTGTTGGGCATGCGAACGACACCGCTGTATGATTGAATTCCTTCTGAACGGGTGTCTATGGCGAAATGTCCCATTCCATTATTGACATCAAGGGCTTGACCTTCATTGATCAATTGTCCGTTCTCATCTAATTCACCGATCAAAATCTCAGGCGCCAGGGTGGTACTAAAACCTCCAAGGAAAATATCTGCTTCATAAGTTTCTCCTTGCAATACGTAGGATGATTTAGGAAGAACACGAGCGAGCACCGTGTCAATCGGAAAATCAACGGCATCCAGCTCACCCGCGAGGCGATTCAATGCTTCTGATTCAAAGCGACGAATATCATTCTGAAGCTTACTCATCATGGTAATACTCGCCACAAAGGGCATCTCGTAAAACGCATGTACTTCCCATTCCAATTCGATATCATCATCTATTCTCGACGAAAAATCAACTGGCAGGTCGATGGCTTCCAGTCCGCGCTGGAAGAGGAGATTATTCACCTCTCCGGTGTAAGACAGAATCTGCTCACGCAGTTTCGCTGCCTCACCTCCAGAGCCATCTTCTTGTTCCCCTACCATAATGTAAGTAGCAACGTCGATGTCGTCTTGCTTCTCCACATACCTCAGGTGAAGCGTATCGGCTTCGCTTCGCTCCAATCCTTCGGCCTCCATCACTAGTTTCACGTATAACGAATCAATCTTGGTTTGTACGAGAGAGGCACCCTGTCGTACTTGATCTGCAGCTTCCATCCATTGCCGCACGCCTGTGGGGTCAAGACTGTAAGCTGCTTGGATCTCACTCATGAGTCGATCGTTCTCCAGCTCTTGCTGTTCTCCAGCTCGTTCGATTCCCTCATCAAGCGTAACGAAGGCTTCCAGGACTTCGCGTTGAACGTTAAGTGCGAGCATTGCGGTGAGTACCAAGTACATCATACCGATCATCTTTTGTCGGGGAGACATGTTATTTCCTGCCATTTTCCTTGATTTTTCTGTGATTGGTTTCAAGGGTATAATGCAGGAACTTGAAAAAGTAACGCGGGGGGAAATCGATAAACGGATAATCTGTAACTGATAACTCATGCTGTTGCTATTCATTGCACCCTTTTCAGCTTTCGATTATCAGTTAAGGATTATCGATTACTACAAACCAAGAACTAATAACCAAAGACCTAGCTCGTCTCAATCATTCGATATTGGTTATCGGTTCTTGGTTATAGATTATCGTTTATCGATTTCGTCAAGCAACCTTTTGGTGGTCGACCGCATCTTTAGTCTGTTGAACCTATTCGACCAATTCATTACTTTGCAGGAAATAATTTTCGCTATGAAAAAAGTTGTAGCTCTACTTTTCGGAATGTTTGCATTTGCTTTTGCTGCTGATGCACAAGTTTCAGTTACTGATGATAAGATCGAAGCCCTCGTAACTTCTGAGGCTTCACGTTATGATCTTCTAGATATCCGCAACGGACTTGCGGAAGAGAACATTGATTTCCGTTACGACTTGATTGAATGGGCAGATGGTCAATTAACTTCTATCCGTATTCGCATTAAGGCGGAAGATGGCACAACAGGAGAGTACGTTAATCAGAACATCCAAGCAGGAGAAGAGATTAAGATCGTTCGTGAATTGACAGGTGATCGAAACCTGTGCATTGGGGACTGCGAATAATCAACCAAAACATAATCCGGTTCGCCGGAGGAAAATCCCTGCTTCGGCGGGGATTTTTTATTTCACCCCTTCCGTGAGATCTTCCGTACGTATAGAAAGGGCACATTGGAAATGTACTTGCGGACAAGAGCGTCTACCATGCAAGCCACATGGACGACAAGCAAGTTCTTTAGGAGATTGAACAATGCGGCTGTTCTCTCCTACTGGTCCAAATCCGAACTCGGGAATGGTGCTACAGAAAATAGCTGTCACAGGAGCATCTACCGAAGAAGCCAAATGCAAAGGTGCCGAGTCATTGACATATGACATCTTCGCCTCCTTCATTAACTGCGCACTTTCCAATAGGCTCAATTTTCCAGCGAGATTATGAATATCTGTGTGCGTTGATGCTTTGATGATTCGTTCCAATAAATCACCATCACTAGGAGCTCCGATGAGGGCAACCTTGTGATCTTTGAAGGCTTCAACCAATTCGACCCACTTCTCTTCCGCGTACATCTTTGTAAACCAGACTGACGCCGGTGCCATGACAATAAGGCTTTGCCGTTCCGCGCTAGCGAAAATGGTATCAAGCTTCGCGGAAGCATTCACTTGTTCAGGATTCAGACGAGGGTGAGCAGCTTCAGGCCCAACCCACTGCTCAATCATGGCATGGTTGCGCTCGATCTCGTGCTGGAAATCAGTTTCACCCTTCTCTCCGATACGATGATCAAAACTTTGAGAGTAGACGAAGGCCAAGGGATTCTTGGTGAAACCGCGCTTATTTTTACTCTTCATAGCCCACGTGAGCATGCCGCTAGAAGCAAAACGTTGGAGGTTAACCACCAGATCATACCGCTGCTTTCGCAAGGTGAACATCAACTGAATGAGGCTTCGGTACTTGCGTTTGCGTTTATCCCAAAGATGCAGCGTGGTTATGAAAGGATGGTTCTCAAACAAGGAAGCATTCCCTTTCCGTACCACTAAATCAATCTGTGCGATCGGATATTGTTGGTGCAAAGACTCTAAGAGCGACGTCGCGAGAATGGCGTCACCAATAAAGGCCGTTTGTATGACCAGTATTCGCTCCAGGGCTAGACGATATTCGTGAAGACTGCTTGCACATCGTCATCGTCTTCCAATTTATCGATGAGCTTTTCGATCTCTTCCAGCTGGTCATCAGAAAACTCAACCGGTGAATTAGGAATGCGTTGAAGATTCGCTTTCTTCACTTCGATACTGCGCTCTTCAAGTGCGGAACTGAGCTTACCAAAGCTGGTATAATCCCCAACGACACGCACGGTATCAGGATTGTCATCATCCTCGTCGGTCTCTATCAACTCTATTGTTTCAAGGCCTTCGTCGATCAATTCTAGTTCCATGTCTTCCAAGTCCATCTCATCCGTCTTGTCGAAAGTGAAAATGGCTTTGCGATCAAACATAAACTCCAATGACCCCGTTGGAACCATTTGTCCACCAGATTTACCAAAGTAAGCTTTGATATTCGCCACCGTACGGTTGTTGTTATCAGTGGCAGTCTCCACCATAACCAATACACCATGAGGTCCTTTTCCTTCAAAAATGGTTTCGGTGAAGTTAGCCGCATCTTTTCCAGAGGCACGATCAATGGCCGCCTTGATATTATCTTTCGGCATGTTCTCTGCCTTCGCATTGGCAATTGCCGTTCGCAATGCAGAGTTCATATCAGGATCAGTTCCACCCGCTTTCGCCGCGACCGTAATCGCTCGTCCGAGTTTCGGGAACAATTTTGACATCTTGTCCCAACGCTTTTCCTTCGCCGCACGGCGGTATTCAAATGCTCTTCCCATGGTCTGATCTGGTTTGGGGCAAATATAATTGACTCTCCCCCACCAGCAAAACGCTGTGGGCGGTGGATCGAAACAGAATACAGACAAATCCGTCTACCGTCCACCATCTCCCATCAACCACCAACCTCTGCATCTTCCCTATCCTTCATGTTCTTTACAGCGAACAGGATAAGGCAGCAGATGAGTCCAAGGCCGGCCATGGCATATAGCATCATCTCGTAGCCTACCTTGTCAATGAGTTGCATACCTGCGTTGTGGGCGAAGATGTGTGAGATCGAGAACGCGATAGAATACATAGCCATGTACGCACCTGCCTTACCGCGCTTGGAACGCTCCATGGCGAAGGTATTCGAGAAAGGAAAGGCTACGATTTCTCCGATGGACATCAGGATCATACCTAACACCAGAATTCCCATCCAGCCGAACCAATTGAGCACGAGGTAAGAGAGTACCAGAAGTAATCCTCCGAAAAGCATGAGCAATAGTCGATCTGCCTTTTTTCTTTCCAACCAGTCTACCAGCGGCATTTCAATTAAGAAAACCAATAGACCGTTGAAAGCGAGAAGCAGACCAATATCAGGATCACTCAATCCTCTAACCTCAGCGTAGTAAAGTGGAACCGTTGAAAAGTACTGCATGAAGACAAAGCCAAAAAGCATCATGGCCAATGCGAACCACATGAACAATCCATCATGCTCAGGTAAGTCCTTTTTAGACTCGTCTAGCTCATCGACTACTTTAGCTCGTTTCGGCGATAGCGAGAGCAAAATCACCACGGCGGCAATTATACATGTCACACCATCAATCCAGAATAATCCATTGTAGCTGATATTGGCGATTATCCACCCACCTATGGCCGGACCTGCAGAGAAACCCAAGTTAATTGCAAGACGGATCAAGGAGATACTGCGTGCCTTGTTCTCAGGTTTACTATATAAGCCAACAGCCACGAACATGGCCGGGCGGAACATATCTGTAGCGAGCATGGTCATAAACACACCAACACAGATCCACTCAAACTCTCTGAAGAACTGAAGGCCGATGAAGAATAAACCTGAGAAAACCAGGCTGATCACCATCACTTTGAAGTTACCGATGCGATCGGTGAGCTTACCTCCCAACCAAGAACCGGCAACAGAACCAATACCAAAAGCAGACATAATCCATCCAACTTGAGCATAGGTGAAACCAAGTCCTTCTGTCAAATACAACGAAAGAAACGGGATGACCATCGCCCCAGCGCGGTTAATCAATGTCATTAGCGCGAGCCACCACACCTCAGTTGACAGTCCTCTAAACGTGTCAACGTAACTTTTGGCAAGTTTTGTTTTCATGATTTTACGATCGAAAGGAGACGTAAGACACGAGAAAGTTACTTAGGGTTGCCTTGTGATCGAAAATCTTCTGCTTATACCTGATTTTTTTGCATGTGGATCACTCAATAAAATTCGAAGAATTCCGTTGCTGAAATACCAAAACCTAATTGAATCATGAAGAAACTCTTACGCAATGTCCTCATTCTGGGGGCCGTGATTGCATTGGGTGCATTTACCCTCCGCCCTGTTCCAATCCTTCCTGAAGATCAATGCGAAAAAGTATCTGGCATCGTTGACCGAGTTTGGGTCACTGAAAGTCATGATATCTTCTTTGTAATCAAGGATGATCCGCGCAGATTTTACATGAACCGAGGAACTGAATACGGTATTTCTGAAGAAGATGCTTATCAACTGGAAGGCCAGTCAATCATGACTTTCTGTCCTGATTACTTCACTTTATTAGATCCGAGAAAAAAGACCAGACACGTCACAAAAGTCATTGTGGACGAAACTGTGATCTTTTCGGAATATCCATGAGAAACTCGGGGCCTACTTTTGTATCATGGATAAGAATAAGAAGGCCTACGAACCGATTGATTGCGGTCTATATGACCACTACGAGGTTTACGCTATGCGAAGAACCCTTCTGTCTGTGACGTATAAAGAAGGGGAAAAGACAGTAACGAATTCACTAATCATCAAGACGCTTCGAGCACTCAATGGAGAAGAGTTTCTTCTTGCAGTAGACGGGACTGAGATTCGACTTGATCGAATTATCGAGATGAGGCCCGTGGCTTAACCGCTAGGCTAAAGGCTATAGCCCCACTAACGCCTACGGCCTAAAGCCTTTAAGAATTGGTGAATTCTACGTGATCTATTACCTCCAATTTTGACCAAAGCAATCAAATGAAGCACCTGCTCGCCATTTTGCTAGCTGTGATAAGTATGACCAGCTACGCCCAGAAAGACTTTTTTACGCAGACCGATGAATTCATGTCGATGTACGTGAAGGATGGTCGTGTTGATTATGCCATGATCAGCGAATTCCGACTCAACAACGTGTTGGATGCTGGTGAAGCCTGGTATAATCTCGAGCGCACAGATGCTGAGCGTAAAGCCTACATGATCAACCGATACAACCTTTTGGTGATCAAAGGTGTAATTCGCCGAAGCATTCCCGCTTCTGTGCAAGATGACGGACAGTTCTTCGACACCAAAGAATTCATTTACAATGGTCAGAAAGTATCGTTGAACATTCTCGAGAAAGAAATCCTATTCAAGGAGTTTCCAGATGCGCGTCTGCACTTTGCTTTGGTGTGTGGGGCTATTGGTTGTCCTCCGCTTATTAGTGAAGCCTTTCGCCCTGAGACATTAGAAGCTCAGCTTGATGCCGTAACTACGGCTGCCATGAGCAATCTGAATGTGATTCAATATAGCGCCATTTCAAACGAGATTTCATGGTCTGCAATCTTTGATTGGTACGCCAAAGACTTTGGCGGTTCGAAAGCTGCACGCCTCGAGTGGATCAATTCTTTCCGCACCTCTCCTCTACCAACAGAAGCAAGGATTACTACGATTCCATATGATTGGAATTTGAATGGCAAGGCTTCCACTAACGTGGGAACCATTGACGGGGATCTAGGGCGAGCAAACAATGCGATTCGATATGTAGTTTCTTCTACGATCCCTAAGGGTAGTACGGAAACGAAAATCTTCAACAACCTATATACACAAGCGTCGGGAGACGGCATGACACTCCAGAATCGCGACAACTTCTTCACTACGCTGATCACCAGTCTCTATGGAGTGAGCGATCGCTTTAATGCTGGTGTTGAAATCAGATTCCGTCAGTACACAAACTTTGCCTTCCCTGCCTCACCTTTCGAGAACTTTGGAGGAAATGCACGCAATTCCAGAAGTGAAATTGCGACGATCGGACCAAAAATCCGTTGGGCTCCTGTACCGAAGTGGTCGAACTTCTCTGTTCAAAGCGCGCTATGGATTCCGTTGAGAAATGACTTAGAGGGGACTGCTGAAAGCCCGTATGTAGACTGGAACAAGCCTACGCTCTTCACTCAAATTTTCAATGATTTCCCCTTGGGTTCTTCTTTCTCTCTATTCACAGAGCTAGACATCTTTTGGGAAGACATTGGTCGCGAAGAGGCTGATTTTAACAAGTTCACTACACCAGCAACGGTGATCTTGAGTTATTTCCCTGAGCCTAACACCACGATTTATGCGTTAAATGGATTTGCTCCAACGTGGTCGCCAGACCTTGATTACTTTTACCAGGGCGGACTAGGAGCTAAATATCAGTTCTCAAGAACATTTGAAGTAGAAGCACTCTACACATACTTCACAAACTCATTCTTGCAAGAGAATAATGGAAGAGCAGCAACGATCAACTTCGGTATACGTATCAATACTTAAGCTTGGCTTAGCATGCTTGTTATCGGTGTGTTTTTCAGCATCGCTGCTAGCCCAAGTACAAGTAGAGTTTTCAGGAAACCGAAAGTGCAAAGACGACCATCTCCTGCAAATCCTTCGAGTAGATACGAGTAATACGCATGATGACATTGTGTCTAAAGTGCAACGTATTCGAAATCTATCCGCAGTGGTCAACGCTGAGGTTGACTCTATCGGTAAAAACTATATCCGCATCAAAGTGGAAGAAGGGATCACAACGATCCCTTTAGTTGCTTTTGGGGGAATCGAAGACAATCAATGGTTCCTGGCCGGTCTCAAAGAATTGAGCTTGTTCGGACGTTCGATTGAAGGAACAGCCTTTTATCGCAACAACCAAGGTGAACACAGCGGATACTTCAGTTTACGTGTACCTTACGTAAAAGGAACACACTGGGGATATTCCTTCGAAGCCCAGCGTTACGCCAGTCTAGAACCGCTTCAGTTCGGTGAATTATCATCAACCTATCGTTATCTCAATTACACCGTTGGTGGAACCATCATCAAAGAATTCAAGTACCGTCACTTCCTAGAAGCCGGTGCAAGCTTTCTCTATGAAGATTACGAGCAGCGCGACGATATATTCATTCAAGGAGCTCCTGCTTCCGGTAAGATTCGAAAAGTACTTTACAAGCTCACGCACTCTATTGATCGCGTGAACCGCCATGCCATCAACTTCGGTGGATGGTCGATCAACCAGCATTTCCAGGTCATCGACGACATCGATAGCGGCTACGATGCTTTCTTGATTTACTGGGCTGATATTCTCTACTTCCGAAGATTGCAAGCCATGGGAGGAAATCTGGCTGCTCGAGTCAGACTAGGGGTGTCTAGCAATAACGATACTCCCTTCGCACCTTTCGTTCTTGATAGTCAGGTCACCATTCGAGGTGTAGGAAACCGTGTAGACAGAGGAACAGCGGTGGCTGTGCTGAATTTAGAGTACCGTCAACAATTCTTCGCTAAAGGAAATTTCGCTGGGCAAATCGTCGGTTTCTCCGATCTCGGAAATTGGAGAACTCCGGGTGGCGACTTTGACCAACTGACCATGAATGAAAACTTGGTTCACTTTGTTGGTTTAGGTACACGCATCATCTGGACCCGCTCAAATCAGGCCGTTTTCAGAATTGATTACGGTGTGAATACCATGGATGACCAGCAACGCGGAATTGTGCTGGGACTCGGACATTACTTCTAAACCGCTACGTCGTTCTCACGAAGTGCATCGTTCAACGATGTCTTCTTATCTGTGCTTTCCTTACGCTTGCCGATAATCAGTGCTACTGGCACGTGGTAGGTTCCCGCATTGAACTCCTTTGGAACGGAGCCTGGGATGACTACAGATCGTTCTGGAACAACACCGCGATATTCTACGGGCTCATCTCCAGTCACATCTATGATTCGTGTGCTCTTTGTCAAGGTAACGTTTGCTCCAAGCACCGCTTCTTTCTTGACATGAACTCCTTCTACGATGATGCAACGTGAACCAATGAAGGCTCCGTCTTCAATGATCACTGGAGCTGCTTGAAGTGGCTCCAATACGCCACCAATACCTACACCGCCACTGAGGTGAACATCTTTTCCAATCTGCGCACATGACCCCACAGTGGCCCACGTATCAACCATGGTACCGCTATCTACATAAGCACCAATGTTCACGTAACTTGGCATCATAATCACTCCTGTAGCTACGTAGGCACCATAACGAGCAATCGCATGAGGCACAACACGAACTCCCAATTCTCTGTAGTTCGTCTTCAGCTTCATCTTGTCATGGAACTCGAATGGCCCCACTTCAATCGTTTCCATCTTACGGATTGGGAAATACAGAACCACAGCCTTCTTCACCCACTCATTTACCTGCCAAGAACCATCCGCCAAGGGCTCTGCTACACGAAGCTTTCCTTTGTCGATCATCTCGATGACGTCCCCAATAGCTTCTTGCGTTGATTCCGTAGATAGCAACGAACGATCGTCCCATGCCGATTCAATGACTGCTTGTAGATTATCCATGCCGCGAAATTATTAAACCCCATTCGAGAGACAAGAAGGAAACGCCCAGAGTTTTCCTCACTCCAAGCAAATAAACTACGCACTACGAACTACGAACTACGCACCACAAGATTCTCTACCTTTACACCGTGAAGGACTGGAAAGACCGCATTCAATCAGCCTTTGCTCAGGATCTTCCAGGAGCAAAAGCCCACCAAGCAATCATGTCATATGCTCGCGATGGCGCTTCAGAGGTTCGAGCTAAAGGAGAATCATTCCGCGAAGGCAGTGTGTTGGCCCTGGTCTATCCAAAAGACAACATTGCCCACCTCAACTTCATCCTTCGTCCAACCTACGATGGAGTTCACTCAGGCCAAGTCGCATTTCCCGGCGGTAAGCGTGAAGAAGCTGACCGAGATCTTGAAGACACCGCTCTCCGTGAAGCTAGTGAAGAGGTCGGTATTATCCCTCAGAAAGTGGAAGTCATCGGTTCCTTAACAGAGGTCTACATCCCTCCTAGTAATTTCATTGTTCGTCCTTATCTCGCTATCGCGGAAGAGCGACCAGATTTCATCGCAGACGAACGCGAAGTAGAAGCTATCTTAGAATACCCTCTGGAGGCCTTTCTCCACGCATCATCAATCACGCAAGAACGCATCAACATCCCCAATCTCGGAAATGTGAAGGTAGGCGCATTCAAACCAGGCGAACATGTCATCTGGGGTGCAACAGCGATGATGTTGGCCGAACTACGGCAAATGCTAGCGTGACAACCGAACTATAAACCATAATCCATAATCGATAACCGTCTGATATTAACCACAGACATCCAGTGGTCTATTAGGTTATAGATTTTAGATTATAGTTTATCGACTGTCGTTAATACTTTTGCCCCCATGCCAGTTTTCATGCTCACCGATGACTTAGTTTTTCCTGATCCGCTTTTCGCGAATGAGGATGGCTTGTTGGCCGTTGGTGGGGATTTGGATGCCGATCGACTGTTGTTGGCGTATGAATCAGGAATCTTTCCTTGGTTTAGTCCGCCAGACCCTATTCTTTGGTGGTCGCCTGATCCACGGTGTGTGATTTACATTGACGAAATCAAGGTCAGTAAGAGCATGCGGAACGTCTTGAATCAAAAGAAGTTCAAGGTGACTTTTGACCAAGCGTTTGTAAATGTCATGGACGGTTGCCGAAGGGTTGAACGTCCGGGGCAAGACGGCACCTGGATAAATGGAGATATCATCGAGGCTTATCTAACGTTGCACGAGCTTGGTGTGGCCCATTCTGTAGAAGTATGGCAAGACGAAAAACTGGTTGGAGGACTCTACGGTATATCCATAGGTAATATGTTCTTTGGAGAATCGATGTTCGCGGAAGCCAGCAACGCGAGTAAAGTGGCGTTGATTTCTTTGGGGAGAGCCCTGAAGGAAGAGGGATTCGAAATCATCGATTGTCAGATCTATAACGATCACCTTGGCCGGATGGGTGCGACTCACATCCCTCGTCAATTGTTTCTTGATGAGTTGAATAAGTCATTGAATCGTCCTACCTTGAAGGGGAACTGGGAATTCCTGGAAGAGCATCTGAAATGATTCGTGAGCTATCAGTCAAATGGTTCAAACGCAAAAAGTGGCGATTCGTTGGAACGTTACCAAAGCGATTGAATAAGGTCATCATTGTGATGGGCCCTCAGACAGGCTACAAAGACATCTTGATAGGTTTGGCTGTGCAACACTTAACACGCTTCAAAATGCGCGTGGCCATCGACCAGAAACTATGGAAATGGTACTCTAGCTGGTTGTGGAAAAGAATAGGTGGTATCAAAGTAGATTTCCGCAAACCTGAAAAGGCTAAAAAGCGCCTTATCAACAAAATCAATGAACGCAACCGCGTGTGTATCGTCATCCCTTTCAACACACCCGGAAAATTAGAGCCTGATGGGAATGATCTCTTCTATGATGTGGTAAGAAAAACCGATTCCAATTTGGTTTTAGTGGCCCTTGATCACCGAACTAAAACGGTAAAATTCCACAATCCGTTTAGCTTAACGAAGTTTGAAGGCCGAGATATGGCATATGTGAGAAGCTACTTCCACAACTACTACCTTCATTTTATGGACGATAGCAAATAGCGGTCTCGAACGTTAATAATTTGTGAATAGAAAGTTATGAACCGAGGCTTGGTTGACAAATTGACTTTTCTATTTTCGAATCAGTGAACCTAGAAAGATTGCACCGTCTTTCAGCACCTAAACGACTGTATTAACCTCCAAAATTCTAAGCCCAATGGATAAGTACGACTACATGATCCTGGACGTGATCCACTCGTATAAACAACAATTCGGAAGCTACATCCGACTAAACGACATCGAAAAGAATTTTTGGAAACGCATTGAGGATGATAAATCGTTGAACATCGGTCAAGCTCGTATCGGCGAACGCGTGACTCGTTTGTACATCGAAGACCTCATCCAAAACAAAGAAGGTTACATGCTCACACGAAAAGGAAGAGAGGTTCTCTCTTTCGCTCCAGCACAGGAATTCAGTGTGGCATCGTAAACATGCTTTCAAATTTCAAGAAGAGGCACCGCATAGCAGGTGCCTCTTCTTTTTCCCCCTGCTTCACCTAACTTCAAAGTCCTTAATCAGCTATCATGAAACTTCAATCGCTTTTAAGCTCCTTTTTGGCGGCACTCATCCTCATTGGATGTGGAAACACTTCTGAATCTGAAACGACCACTGCAGATGATACTGCATCGGATTTGATGGTCATGGAATCGCTCCTTGATCCAAACAACAATCCAACTTACACCAACTTCAAGCTGACAACTGATATGTCACTACTCAGCGAAGAGGACAAGAAGATTTTGCCTTTACTTATTGAAGCTGCAGCGATTATGGATGGGCTTTTCTGGAAACAGTCATACGGCAACAAAGACGCCCTTCTCGAGCAAATGCCAAATGAGCTCACGCGTCGTTATGCAGAGATCAACTACGGCCCTTGGGATCGTTTAGATGACAACAAGCCTTTCATCAAAGGATTTGGTGAAAAGCCATTGGGAGCGCAGTTCTATCCTGAGGATATGACGAAAGAAGAGTTCGAAGCATGGGAGAATCCATACAAAACAAGCTTGTACACTTTAGTGAAGCGTGATTCAACTGGTGCCCTTATGCACCAGTACTACCACGAAGCCTACGCTGAAGAGGTAGCCAAAGCTGCAGCTCTTCTTCGTGAAGCATCGGCATACTCTCAGAACCCAAGCTTCAAACTTTACCTCGAATCGCGAGCAGAAGCCTTAATGAACGACCGATACAATGCGAGTGATATTGCTTGGTTGTCACTAGAAGACAACCACCTTGATATCATTATTGGCCCGATTGAGAATTACGAAGACAAATTATACGGTTACAAGGCAGCTTACGAAGCCTATGTATTGGTGAAGGACTTAGCTTGGAGCGAGCGCCTTTCGCGTTACAAAGATCTTTTGCCACAACTACAGAAAGAACTTCCGTGTGACGAAAAGTATAAGCAAGATCCGATTGGTGGGAAGGCGCAGTTGAACGCATATGACGTAGTTTATTACGCTGGTGACTGTAATGCCGGAAGCAAAACCATTGCAGTGAACCTACCGAATGATGAAGGAATTCAGCAAAGCACAGGAACCCGACGTTCACAATTGAAAAACGCCATGCAAGCCAAGTTCGACAAGATCCTGGTACCGATTGCCGAAGTGTTGATCGCTGAAGACCAACGTAAGCACATCACCTTCCCTGCCTTCTTCGGAAACACGATGTTCCACGAGGTAGCGCACGGACTGGGTATCAAGAACACGGTGAACGGAAATGGAACTGTACGCGAAGCATTAAAAGATAGAGCTTCAGCTTTGGAAGAAGGAAAAGCAGACATCCTCGGACTTTGGATGGTTACTCGACTATTTGAAATGGGAGAGATCGAAGAAGGCGAGGTGATGGACAACTACGTTACTTTTTTGGCTGGAATCTTCCGTTCTGTGCGTTTTGGAGCGAGTAGCGCCCATGGCAAGGCCAACATGCTTCGCTTCAATTACTTCAAAGAGGCTGGTGCATTCTCTTATGACGAAGCAAACGGCACCTACAGTGTTGACTTCGATAAAATGGTGGAAGCGACAGAAAGCCTCAGTGCGTTGATTCTACAACTTCAAGGAGACGGCGACTACGAAGGAGTAACCTCTCTGATGGAAGAAAAAGGGAATATTGGCCCAGCCCTTCAAGCGGATCTCGATCGCATTGATGCTGCCGGTATTCCAGTTGATATCGTCTTCCAACAAGGTAGCGCAGTTCTTGGACTGTAATCAATAGAACGATACTCCAAGTAAACAGACCACCGTTAGAATTAAAACCTGCACATGAAAAACGTATTAGTACTTGGGCTTTGCCTCCTTTCGGTAATGAGCTTTGCCCAAAAGGGAGAACAGTTCCCTGAGCTGCAAGGAGAGTCTTTGGAAGGCACTCAGATTACGATTCCAACCGACACCGGCGATAAAATCACCATCGTTGGAATGGCCTATTCGAAAAAGTCAGAGGCTACGCTCAAAACTTGGTACGAACCGATGTTTGATAAGTTTGTCTTGAAGCGCGGTATCATGGACCACCTATATGATGTGAACTTCTACTTCATACCGATGTATACAGGGGCCAAGAAAGCCGCCTACGACGTCTCTATCAAGAAGATGAAGGAAAGCAATAGAAAAGACCTCTTCCCTTACCTCTTGTTCTACAAAGGAAGCATGGATCCTTACGTGGATGTTCTGAAGATGGACAAAAAGGACTTGCCCTACCTGTTTATCATTGATGAATCAGGTACGATTATCTATGCCACGAAGGGGCTGTATTCTGAGAAGAAAATGGAAGAGATCGAGGCAGCCCTCGATGCTCAACTGGATTAACCTTCCAGTACTACCAATTTCGGGTAACGTTGTTTCCAGAACTCAAGCTTGCTTGCGTCCTTCAGCGTGATCACTGTTTTGGAATCTAGTCGAACACGGATATTCGGCTCTGGAATCTTTACCACTTTTTTCTTTCTGCGCGTTGCCATATCACTAATTACTCTGTTGTCATACTAAGGAACGGAATAAATATACCGCTTCTTGCAAATAAGGAACATTTAACAATTGAAAAGGTTCTGACAATCATCAAGTTCCTGCATGAATACAAGTAAAAGTGGTCTACCCGAACTACTCCTGACGGATGAACTCGTAGCCGGCTTTCTCAGCATCCCAAACATATGCAACAGTAGAATCGAGTCCTCGGTCCCATGAATTGATAGCTCTTGGGTATACTGTTATGATCGATGTCGCAAAGGAAGCTCCGCGGAGTGTTGACATACATGTAGCGCTGTCAGGAGCACCTGTATAGACATGGCTCGCTTCATCCCATAGCAATGATACCTCACGCCCTTCTTTCAACAAGACAGAATCAGGACTAATTGCGCCCCATAGAGAATCGTTATTCCATTGCCCTGTGTAGATTGATGGATCGTTCAACTCGTAGATGAATGATTTATATGTACTGTCTTCCTGATCCAATCTATAGACACGCTGACGGTACAGATGATCCTTCGCAGAAGGCAAGGCCTATTCAACGTAAATCCACGTCGATGGATCTTCTTTGCATACTTCATGCATCTCTAGACTGAAATCATAGTAATCCGAATCGTTCTGAGCTTGCAGGGAGCTATTGAATGAACCTGTCATCCAATGCTTCAACGTATCGAAATGATTCACATTCACTTTAGGTTCACTCGCCGGAGGAGTATCCGATTCCGCGCTAGCGAATAAGAAGAAACTTCAAAGAAGAGCTATTGAGACTGGAAAGTTGAAATTCACGATAGTACTTTTGAAGAACGGCGTCTATATACGATGGCAAATGTAGAGATGATCGCGTAACAGAAGATAGGAAGAATAAAGGCCGATTCGAATGTTCCGTGTGCATCTCGCAAACTACCTACGAGCGGTGGAATAAATGCCCCACCAGCAATCGCTGTGCACAGTACTCCCGATCCTTCAGGTTTGTTATCCCCGAGTTTTTCTATCGACATGCTGAAAATAGTAGGGAACATCACCGAGTTAAAGAAGCCCACGCCTAGGATGGCGAACATTGCCGTGAAACCTACGCTTGAGATTGACCACAATACCAGCACAATAGCGCCAATTCCAAAGATAGAAAGAATGAGACCTGGATCAATCTTACTCGTAAGACCTGCACCTACAAAACGACCTAACATTGCAGATCCCCAGTAGAAGAACACAAAGGTACCTACGACCCCTTTCGCATCAAGCGCTGCCAATTCTTTCCCGTTGAAGTTGGTAGAGATGAAGCCTAGAATACTCGTCATCGTGTCATTCTGCATGACACGATGATAGATCTCTAAGTCAATAAAGTAGTTCGTCAAGAATGACCCAATAGCCACCTCAGCACCTACATAAACAAAGATGCAAAGGGCACCAAACATCAGGCGTCGATTGCTTAGAACTGTTTTAATACTCTTGAGAGAAATATGATCTCCGGAGATAATATTCGGAAGCTTTACGAATCGGAAAATCACGGCTAACCCTATCAACGATAAGGCAAGCAAAGCGAAAGGCATTTGCACCGCTGAAGCCTCTGAAGCGTAGTAGGCTGCGCTTTCAGACTCACTCAATACATTCAGCTCATCCGTTGTATAGATCTTATCACTAAGCAGAAAAGCAGCCGAAATCAGCGGTGCTATTGTTGTTCCTAAGCTGTTGAAAGCTTGGGCTAGATTCAAGCGACTTGCAGCTCCTTCTGGAGCTCCTAGGACGGATATATATGGGTTGGCTGCCACCTGCAGCACCGTGATTCCCGAAGCCAGAATGAACAAGGCTGCTAGAAAGATCCCAAAGACCCTAAACTCTGCTGCTGGATAGAAGGTGAAACATCCCACTCCCGCAATAAGAAGACCGGTAACAATTCCTCGTTTGTAGCTCGTTCGGCTCAGGTAAATACCTGCTGGGATACTGACCAGACCATATGCGGTAAACCAAGCAAATTGTACTAAGCCTGCTTGCCAGTACTCTAGTTCAAAAACTTCCTTCAATCGAGGGATCAATGCATCAACCAGTACGGTGATGAATCCCCACATAAAGAACAAAGAGGTGACAGCAATAAACGCCCCCTTGAGTTTCTGATTGGTTTGGGTCATGGTCGAAATGCGATTGGTAGTTCTCTGTGGTGGTTTAAGGCAACTAAGAAGCACAAAAAAAGCCGAGTCTCAAAACTCGGCTCTTTCTGACTATATAATTCGTCTAACGCAGGACAATAATATGCCCTGTGCGTTCATACGCATCGGTGTCAATTCCTTTTACCTTCACTACGTACAAGTATTCACCATCTGGCACATAGTATCCGCCCGTTTGGTGATTACCTGTCCAAGGAGTTGAGATATCATCTGATTCAAATACGAGCTCTCCCCAGCGGTTGAAAATGTGCATTTCAAATGCTAAAACTCCATTTCCATGAACTCGGAATATGTCATTAATACCGTCGTTGTTCGGTGTAAAGGCATTCGGTACATAGAGGATAATTGGGCCGACTATCAGCGTTGATGCTGAATCAGTGCAACCTAAAGCATTGGTTACCGTGAGGCTAGCAATGTAATTATCTAGTCCGTCATATTGGTGTGTGGGAGTCTCTTCTGAAGAATAATCCCCATCTCCAAAATTCCAGTCATAAATGCACCCATCGCATTCTGGCTCAGGAGCTGCAAAGAACTCATATGAATTTTCTCCTTGATTTGAAACCGTGAAGTTCGAGAACAAGTATTGTACTTCAACATTTACATCAGCCGTGATTTCTTCTCCACAGATATCCGTAGCAACAACCTCAAAAGTTTGGGTGTTGTACGGCACGATGTATTGGTCTTCTCCGTACTCACCAATTTCTGGCCAGTAGTAGAAGAAACCACCTTCTCCCCCATCAGCAAGAGCTGAAAGCGACATTCCGTCTCCAGCACAAAGTGATGTATCTGCTGTAACCGTGATATCAAGAGGAATATCTGGAATGATGTACAGAAGGTTATCTGAATTCGATCCTCCACATGCATCTTGTACGTTCACCACTACAGGTACCGTGTTGAATGATTGTAGCACGATGTCTTCTGATGTGGCAAACATGGTATCAGCAACCATCCACTCGTAAGTGTAACCACCAGAACCGCTAAGGATATCTACAGTGATCGCCGTATTGTCTACACAGCTTGCGTTAATGTCTTCGCCAAGCTCAATCTCCAAGGGAGGGTTTTCAATGATGATGTTCGTTGAAGTATTATCTGCAGCTCCACATTGGTCAACTACATCAACTCCAATTACAGCGTCAACGTCACTTTGGAAGTCAATTGAAGCTCCTGTATCGTAGAATTCTCCGTTGACAGTCCATGTGTATTCAAAGCCTCCTGAACCTCCGTCAATCACGGCGTCGATATCAAAGACTTCAGTACAAGGACCAATGAACTCATCTGGAAGGGTTACCGTAACGGCTGGGCTTTCAACGATGATTTCAATGTTTGCTGACTCGTTCTGTCCACAGCCATCAGAAGCCGTAAAAGAGAGTGTAATGTCTACTTCTGTAGAATAGTTCAAAATTTCGTTTCCACTGATCCAGTTGAATCCTTCTGTCCAGTTGTAGAAGTAAGGTGCTTGTCCTCCCGAGACGTTCGGATCAATATCGAAGTTCTCACCACAGAGAACGGTCATCTCTTCTGGTAGGTCGATAATCAGTTCTGGAATGTTGAAGGAGACTTCTACCGAATCTTGGGCGACAAAGCCACAACCATCTTCAACTGTGACAACAATCCACTCAGCATCCTGCCACGAGCCGAAAAAGAGTGAGTTTCCAAAACCGAAGAGGTTGTTATCTTCTTCATTCTCCCAAGTCCATCCGCTGTAGGCACCGTCTCCACCTGTGGCTGTTGCTGTGATGAATTCACTTCCGTTACAGTCTAGCGTAATATCTCCGTTATCGATCGATACTTCAAGTGGAGGAAGGTCAAGAACGATGACTTCAATGTCAGCGTCATCTGGCAGCATTCCACATGTATCTCCCACGATGACGTTGTAGATCGTTGTTACGTCTGGATCAACGTTAATTGTTGGTGTATCGTCTCCTGTTGACCAGTCGTATACGAAGTTTCCGTAACCACCGGTGATAATTGGCTCAAGTTCTACCCCTGCGCCTACACACATCTCAACAGTGTAACCTTCGACTACAAGTGGTTCTGGTTCATCTGCGATGTAGAATTCGAAGTAAGAGGTCAACCCATCTCCGTTACAGGCGGCGAGGTTGAGAATTTCAAATTGGACGAGCTCTATCCCCTCGACTAATCCATCTTCGAAGGCATCGAGAGTGAAACTCACGCTTTCCACCCCCGGTGCAAAGACCACAGTGTCTGGAAGTAAGGTGTAATCCACACCGTTGATTCCTTCTCCTTGGTATTCGATGATTACCATTTCTTCGATTTCAAGCACTGTTTCGATCGGACGAGTAAATGTCAATGTTGCTTCACCACAGTCTTCAAACATCGTGTCTGCATCTGGTCCACCTACATCAATGCTCAAGTCTACCTGAACAACTGAGTTCGATGAAAATGACCCTGCCTCCAGCACTACGATCGACTCAAGAGCCGTATCGGTACCATCTGCGATGGCGAGTTTGATGTGGTAGGTCTCTCCACAGATGACTTCATGGATGGCTTCTAGTTTCGTTGTATACCCATCTTGACAAACACCATCATTATTGAAGTTGTCGATGTAATATTCATCATTCAACTGATCATTAACTGAAGATACCGTTACAGGAAGTGGAGGGTCAGTGTTAGGAACTTGCGCAATGTTAATCGCTCCGTCAGGGAATCCTGCTGGACTATCATAGGGCCCAGTAATACCAGGGCCGGATAGGAAGAACGCGAAGATATCATTGAAGGAAGAGTTCACCCACTCTAGGTACTCGTCGGAGCCGAAGATGTAGTTGAACTTCACCGTATCACCCGTCGCAACGAAATCAAATTCAAGGATACAGAGGTCGTTTGCCGAGCTCACGTTGAAGTTCTGTCCGATCATTCCCGGAACAGAATTCGCGATATCTACGAGATCTTGGTCACCAGAAACTCCGCTTCCGAATGGTACATCTTCGAATGTTTCACACGAAAGGTTGGAAGCGTATGCTGATGAAAGTACAAGTCCTTCGGTCAAAGGAAGACCAGTATCTTGCGCATCTTGAAGATAACCAACTTGGTTTTCGTCACCTGTGTAAGTAATATTGAATGCCGTCACCCCCGAACCGAGGAGGATTTCATTCACATATTCCTCTAGCGTTAAGCCCGTAGTCACCGTTGGCTGAGCCGCGGCAATCCCGGGAATGAGAAGAAGAAAGGCGAGTATTTTCAGGTATCGTTGCTTCATAAGGTCAATAGGTTCTAACGCAATACACACACTAGACATCGAAAATACGACATAGGTTGCATGGAAACACAAGGTTTATTCCACTGAATTCCAATCCTATTGTTCAAATGGTTACAGAATATGAGCAAGGTAGCGTGAAACCTACCGTTTGTGAATACTATTTTTGGGGTCTAAACGAGCAAAAAGTGGACTTATTCGGCCAATCATTTCTTGAGTTTTTATCCCAAGGAAAAAGCGAAGCGATTTCAGTGAAAATTGATGGAGAGGAACAAGACCCTCTTGATCCAGGCTATTTCTTTCGCTCCCCGGAGCAGATGCCGCAGTTAGAATTGATCGCTCTTGACCTGTGCGAAGGAACCGTACTCGACGTAGGAGCAGCTGCCGGATGCCATTCACTTGCACTCCAACAAAACGGACTCAATGTCAGCGCCTTAGAAATCTCTCAAGGAGGCTGTAAAGTAATGAAAGAGCGTGGGCTGAAAGAGGTTATTCACGCTGATTTTTTTAGCCACAAGGGAAGCAAAATTGACACCATTCTACTACTCATGAACGGCTTTGGAATGGGGCACAATGTGGAAGGCACAATCCGAATGCTTCAACATGCCAAAACCCTAATGAAGCCCGGGGCTCAGATTTTAGGAGACACTTCTGACATCTCTTATTTGAAAGATGTTCCCGAGAATTACGATGAGGAAATAAAAAAGGAGAAGCCTTCGCCTCTCCTTCTCAATAACTATTACGGAAATGTTCACTTTGAACTGGAATGGAAGGAACTTCGAAGCAACTTTGACTGGATCTATCCTGACCCTGATTTGCTTCAATACTGTTCCCACAAGGCTGGTCTAGCCTTTGACCTAATAGCCGAAGGTCCACACTACGACTACTTGGTTCGCTTGTCTAATTAACGACGATAGTCTTCCAGTTTCGCTCCAAGCTTTTTGCGAGCATGGAAAATACGGCTCTTTACTGTTCCCATGGGAATTCCGAGCGTATCAGCGATTTCATCGTAGTGGTATCCCTCTACGAACATTGTGAACGGCACACGAAACTCTTTGTTGAGTGACGTAATCGCTCCCCGAATGTCTTTTTCATTAATCTGCGTTGTTACCGAGTCAAAACTGTAATCCTGCGAGGCATTAATGAAGTAATTGTTATCTGTTGAATCAGTGATCGTGTTCTGAAACTTCTTACGCTTGTAATTATTGATGAAGATATTGCGCATGATGGTGAACAACCATCCTTTGATATTCGTCCCTTCTTTAAAGTTATTCTTGTAACGAAGGGCTTTAACTAAAGTGTCTTGAATCAGATCATCCGCGTCTTCTGAGTTGCGCGTGAAGCTGAATGCAAAGCCACGAAGAAACTCTCTGTGGCTAATGAGTAAGTTGTTGAATTCTACCGTGGACATGATGCAAGTGTTTGTTTAACTTTCCGATACAAAGATTACACAAAACCAAATACGCTCCAAATTTTTGTTGAAGCTTTTAACAAATTCTTTAAACACGGAAAGTTCATTCGTGGAACGCTGAGGGACGATTCCCGAAAGTGTCAACACTACAATTACTAGGGTTTACGCGAAGATCGAACGAATGAGCTCCTGCCCATTCTTGTATACCTTAATGAATCTATCACTCTCCGCTTCAACTTCGCTTAGGGTACGACCTGCCAGGTGGAATGTGCAGTCATACTGGGCAAACTCGCGCACAATTCGGTCTAAATACTGCTTCACATGTTTTGTTGAAGGTGAGGTCGTGGAATATGATACAAAAGTCACTCCGGCGTATTTCTTTACCACCTGTAGCAAGTCTTCGAATGGAACACTTTGTCCGAGGAAGATGCTGCGGTAGCCACGTGCTTTCGCCATGTAATGGATCAACAAGAGACTGATATCATGAATCTCACCCGTAGGCAGATACATGACGAAAAGCTTGTCCGCCACATCGTACCTGCCCTCCATACCATCAATAAGTGAAAAAATCTTTTGTCGAATGAGGTTCGAAATGAAATGTTCTTGTGCTGGACAAATTGCACTAGTGAGCCAAAGTATGCCCACCTGAGTCATAAACGGCATGAAAAGCTTCACAAACGTCGCCTCCACACCATTCTCATCTATGTAACTATTTGCAACGCTGTAAAACAACTCTTCGTCGTAATTCAGCATCGAGATCTTCAACATATTTAGGTAATGCTGCTCTTTGGTATCGACATTATTCGCTTCGCGGATAATCTTCTGCATCTCCTGCTCCGGCATGCCAGCAATGCGAGAAATTTTATACCCAAGCTCTGCAAGGACGCTGACATTCAACAGCTTCTTGAGATCTTTGTCTGTATAGTATCGAATGTTTGTTGACGTGCGCTTTGGTTCGAGAATGCCATACCGCTGCTCCCAAATACGAATAGTACCCGCCTTGATCCCGGTGAAAGACTCGAGATCTTTAATCGAAAATTCTTGCATTACTCTAACTGATCGCCAATAATAACAACAGTTGTACGAAAATGTTTCAAAAAAGAACATGCCGCAATTGCGTTCCCTTTGACTTATCTTGCGCTAAGTGTTGACAACACGCGACTTTCACCTCAAGCGAATGCTCTGCTATGCATACTATACTCTTTGATGACCATTTCGCACCTCGATTTCGACCACTTACGCTGACTCGACCAATTGGGGACCTTCGCATTGGTATCAATACCATAGCTGAACAATGGGAAGATATTTTGTCATCCAAGGTGGGTTTTTTAACAAATACTGCTCTTCAAGAACTGTTTTCGTTAAACGCTAGCGCGGAAAATCTGTTAATCAACGCCCGCGTTCTCCCGAACTTTGGATTACGAAAAACGCTCAACGACCTGGAAGCAGATCAATGCCTTGTTCATGGAGACACCATCATCGCCATACGCCTCTCAAAAGAAGAGCTACAATCATGGTCGCCAGCCGATGGTGTACCGCCAAGCCATTCCGCGATAGCGATAGAAGAAGGAATAGAGATCATAGAACAGATTCCTGACCTATTCGCTAAAAACCATATCGCCATTCAAGAAGATTTCAAGCGCGCTACTTACGGAAGAGTCTCTGCGGCACTCGACCCAACCTCAATGATCATTGGCGATCCGGCTTTAGTGTTCATTGAAGAAGGAGCCACGGTGGAAGGCGCATGGTTAAATACCACTGATGGCCCCATTTACATTGGCGCTGATGCCCATGTGATGGAAGGCAGCGTGCTGCGCGGACCTATCGCCCTCTGCGATCATGCTACCGTAAAAGCAGGATCAAAAATTTACGGAGCAACGACCATTGGCCCTTGGTGTAAGGTTGGTGGAGAGATCTCGAACAGTATCTTCCACAGCTACTCGAATAAAGGACATGATGGTTTTGTAGGCAATTCGGTCATCGGTCAGTGGTGTAACTTTGGTGCAGATACGAATACATCCAATCTGAAGAACAACTACGGACCAGTCAAAGTCTGGAATTACGCCAATAAACAATTTGAGACGACCGGATTAACCTTCTGCGGACTCATCATGGGTGACCACAGCAAATGTGGAATTAATACCATGTTTAATACAGGTACGGTCGTTGGTGTGAGCGCAAACATCTATGGAGGAGACTTCCCTCCTAAGTTTATCCCCTCGTTCTCATGGGGAGGAAGTGATGGTTTCCAGACCTACGACTTCGATAAAGCCATGGAAACAGCTACGCGAATGATGGCAAGACGAAAGATCGACCTCACACCAGAGGATGTGACACTTCTTCGGTCAATTTTTGACAATTCCGCCACATTCCGAGGTTAATTCCGACAATATTTCAGTTCCTACTGAATGGCACACCCTTTGACCCTATGGGGGCATATGTGTTTCCCCGTTAGGGAAATGACAAAATGACCGAAATGAAATTCAATAACGATATAGAAATCGCCTTGTCTGACATGCAAGATCATGACTTCATTCCTTTGATCTCGCAAGAAGACGAAGAGGCGATGCACCGCGAAAAGGCCCCAGAAGAGATTCCTCTTCTCCCCCTTCGCAACACAGTTCTCTTTCCTGGTGTCGTCATTCCAATCACCGTTGGCCGAGATCGGTCCATTCGTTTGATTAATGAAGCCCATAAAAAAGACAAGATCATCGGTGTGGTAGCACAGAAAGATGCACAGATCGAGGAGCCGAACCGAGAAGACCTACACCAGGTAGGAACGGTAGCCAGCATTGTGAAAATGCTAAAGATGCCTGATGGTAGTACAACGGTTATCATTCAAGGTAAAAAGCGATTCGAGTGGACTGAAATGATCCAAGAGCAGCCGTTCTTCAAAGCGAAGATTACTGAATTCGACGAAGCCAAATCAGGTGCTGACGAAAAGGAAAAGGCCGCGCTACACGATAGTTTGAAGGAGCTCGCGCTGAAGATCATCAACATTTCTCCGAACATCCCGACCGAAGCTGGTTTTGCGATTAAAAGCATCGAAAGTCTCTCCTTCCTAGTGAACTTCATCTCTTCTAACATGAGTGTTGATGTCACTGAAAAGCAGAAATTGCTGGAGATGACCGATCTGAAAGAACGTGCTGAGCGCGCGTTGGAGCTGCTGAACAAGGAACTTCAAATGCTTGAGCTGAAAAACGACATTCAGTCGAAAGTGAAGGTCGATATCGATAAGCAGCAGCGAGAGTACTTCTTACATCAGCAGATGAAGCAGATTCAGGAAGAGCTTGGAAACAACCCTGTAGCCGAAGAGATTGCAGACAAGAAGAAACGCGCCGCTGAAAAGAAGTGGAACGAAGAAATCGAAGGCGTCTTCTTGAAAGAGCTCAAGAAGCTGGAACGCATGAATCCTCAGAGTGCGGAGTTCTCAGTTCAGACGAACTACGTCGACATGCTGCTTGACCTTCCTTGGGAAGAGTATTCCGAAGACAACTTCGACCTGAAGCACGCACAAGAAATCCTTGACCGTGATCACTACGGATTGGAAAAGGTAAAGGAGCGCATCATTGAGCATTTGGCAGTGTTGAAGATCAAAGGTGACCTCAAAGCACCTATCATCTGTCTGTACGGACCTCCCGGAGTCGGTAAAACTAGCCTTGGAAAAAGCGTGGCCGAAGCCCTCGGTCGTAAATACGTCCGCATGAGTTTGGGTGGACTACGTGACGAAGCGGAAATTCGCGGACACCGTAAGACTTACATCGGTGCGATGCCTGGTCGAATCATTCAAAACCTGAAGAAGATTGGTACCTCGAATCCACTCTTCGTGTTGGATGAAATTGACAAGCTTACCCGCGATATGCACGGTGATCCGTCATCGGCACTTTTAGAGGTACTTGATCCCGAACAAAACAGCACCTTCTACGATAACTATTTGGAGGTCGATTATGACCTCAGCAAAGTGATGTTTGTTGCGACTTGTAACAATCTTTCTACTATACAGCCCGCCCTTCGCGACCGTATGGAAATCATCGAAGTTACTGGATATACTGTGGAAGAGAAAGTTGAAATTGCTCGTCGTCACCTCATCCCGAAACACCTGAAGGAGACTGGACTTGATGAGAGCCACATCTTCTTCTCTAAGAAAGCACTCGAACAAGTAGTTGAAGCATACACCAACGAAAGTGGGGTTCGTGGGCTGGAAAAACGCATCGGAAAGATCGTCCGCAACCGAGCAAAGGAAATTGCTCTTGAAGAGAAATTCGATATCGAAGTTCGTACAGAACACCTCCACAAAATCTTGGGTGCTAGTCGAGAAAAAGACAAGTACAAAGACAACGAGCACGCAGGTGTTGTCACCGGATTAGCCTGGACACCCACTGGCGGTGACATTCTATTCATTGAGACTTCTCTCACCAAAGGAAAAGGGAAACTCACGCTCACCGGAAACCTCGGAGATGTCATGAAGGAGTCTGCCATGCTGGCCATGGAATACTTGAAGGCGCATTCAGAACATCTAGGAATGGAACAAGAAGTCTTCGACAAATGGAACGTACACATTCACGTCCCTCAAGGCGCTATTCCAAAAGATGGCCCTTCAGCAGGTATTACGATTCTTACTGCCTTGGCGTCGGCTTTCACTCAAAAGAAAGTGAAGAAGTACCTCGCCATGACTGGTGAAATCACTTTGCGAGGGCAAGTTCTTCCAGTCGGTGGAATTAAAGAAAAGATTCTCGCAGCGAAACGCGCAGGAATCAAAGAAATCATCCTCTCAGAACGCAACCAAAAGGACATTGAGGAAATCAATGAGCGATACTTGAAAGGATTGAAGTTCCACTACGTGAAAGAGATGATTGACGTGATTGACAAGGCCCTGCTAAAAGAGAAAGTGGTGAACCCACTGAAGGTAGCATAAGGCTGAAAGACAATTAAATAACAAGCCGACTCTGCGCTCAGAGACGGCTTGTTTTTTGCTTGCGCTTCAAAAGTCCATTCGCCTTTCATGAGTGAGGCTATCGATACCTCAGGACGAGAACATTGAATGCAGCAGATGTCTTTCGTTATACCGCTTCAAAAGTGCTACCGTATCTATTAAGCTTCCTTGACCATCATCATAGGAGTCCTTGACATTCGTCAGGATTGACAGAAGGTAGTAACTTGCGCATCACAATAACTCGGTAGAAGCACCGTTTACAAGCCAGTTAACCAATTCCGTGAAGAGACTCTCTATCATACTCATGCTGGCCATGGCGCCAGTGGCATTGCTCGCTCAATTGGGCGGACAAAGCGTCTTCAATTCCCTTGATATTCCTGCTTCTGCTCGTGTAGCAGCCATGGGAGGTGCGCTTCCTGCGATCGCAGATGGAGACCTGAATCTTGCGTTGTACAATCCGTCATTGCTCGATTCAACAACACATCAATCAACCTCATTGAGTTATGTAAACTACTTCAGCAACATCAACTTGGGATTCGCATCCTATGCTCACCATTTGGATAGCACTGATATCACACTCGCCGGTCATATCCAGTATGTAGACTACGGGAATTTCACCGCTCGCGATGCTAACGGACTTGACATCGGAAGCTTCCGAGCTGGAGATTACGCCTTGGTTTTAGGTGCGGCCAAGCCTATCGATTCGCTCTTCACCGCAGGGGTTAACCTGAAGTTCATATATAGCAATTTAGAAAGCTATGATGCCTGGGGCCTTGCTTTAGATGGAGGCGTTACCTACATCAATCCAAAACGCAACTTGACCGCTTCATTGGTAGTGCGCAACCTCGGGCTTCAACTTGACGGATATAGAGATGGAGTACGTGACACGCTGCCTGTGAACTTCCAGATCGGAATTAGCAAACGCTTGAAGCACGCGCCATTCCGATTCTCGGTAGTATTCGACCAACTCCAGCGCTGGGACTTGACTACTCCAGAAGACAACGTAGTGGTAGTAGACCCGATCACAGGCGAGGTTATCGAAGACAACAATTTCGAATTTGGCGACAAATTGATGCGTCACGTGATCTTTGGAACTGAGTTCCTCTTAGGGGACAACTTCAAAATCAATTTCGGATATAATTATCGACGAAGGCAAGAACTCAAACTTGAAGACCGACCGGGAACGGCTGGTCTTTCATGGGGACTTGGATTCAGAATTAAGAAGTTCTCTCTGAGCTACGGACGAGCGATCTATCACTTCGCCGGTCCTTCAAATCATTTCACAATCACCACTAGCCTTTCAGACTGGTAAGGCGAAGGCTTCCAAGGCTGACCTGAATCCGTTATATTCGCGTCAAAGACTGACCAGTGAGAAAGAAGATTAACATCGCTATTGATGGTTATTCATCATGTGGTAAAAGCACCTTAGCCAAGTCCATCGCAAAGGAACTCAACTATATCTACATAGATACGGGTGCCATGTATCGTGCGATGACACTCTTCGCACTGAAAAGTCATCTCATTCGCAACGATGAACTCAATGTCGACAAGCTAAAAGCGATGATCGACAGCGCGTACATCACTTTCAAGTACAATACCGACACCAAGCGATCAGAAACTTATCTCAACGGCAAGAACGTCGAGAAGGAGATCAGATCTATGCAGGTTTCGAAATTCGTTAGTCCGGTCGCTGCCATTCCTGAAGTACGTGTGAAGCTTGTAAAACTTCAACAGCGCATGGCAGAAGTACGCGGTATAGTGATGGATGGCCGAGATATCGGAACCGTGGTACTCCCTGACGCAGAGGTGAAGTTCTTCATGACTGCTGACCCTGATGTTCGCGCTCAACGCCGTTTCAACGAACTCAAAAACAACGGACTCGAAGTCACATACGAAGAAGTCCTAGAGAACGTCGAGCAACGCGATCAAATTGACTCAACACGCGCAACTGACCCTCTCCGCCAAGCCGAAGATGCCGTGGTAGTCGACAACTCGAATCTTACCATGGATGAGCAGTTTGTGTTTGCGATGAATCATGTGAATAAGGTACTGGCTGTTCCGTCTTGAGGTACGTAGTTCGTAGTTCGTGGTTCGTGGTTCGTGGGGCTCGTTTACCACTTTTGATTTAGGTTGTGGCGTCTTCTGAGGCTGGCTTTTAGAGCATTCAACTGCTTGATAAGCACTTTGATTTCTTCCTTCACGCCTTCTACCTTTTCTGCTGAAGTATATCCAAAATGAACTGTCAGATCGAGTTGGGTTGATAATTCTGCAGCTGACCCCGTTGCATGGTTCAGATGTTTATGAAATCCAGCAGGACTGCCACTTGCCGCTCCTTCTACGATATTCGAACTCACCGAAACCATGGTTTTAATAAGGTGTTGGTGAAAACCAAAGTCCTTAGCCTCCTTGATTGGCATTATGATCTGATAGCAGTCTTTAGCTATCATCATTGACTTCTGCCACACCAACAAACGCTCCCAGTTACTTTCATTCATGCCCCGAATATATCCGAAGACTGATTCCATTCAGAAATGACTTTACTTCCGACGCACAAAGTTTCATCAACGTAGTACAAATGCCTCCGAAAGAATTGCCCAAGGAGCAATCCCTACAACACGTTTATGTATAAAAGGCACTGCGCAAAGCGCAGTGAATAATATTTCTACGAACCACGAACCACGAACCACGTTCAACAAGAATCCGCCAGCGGATTCTTGGAACGCTTGTTGTTCTTAGCTAAGTGTTGATAATTGCAAAACGCATGCGCTCGCGAGGCCCCTGCACGTTGTAATTTCGAGAGATTATGTTGAAGCGGCTCCTATCTATCATATCATTCCTTGTTCTTTTTGCGCCTTTCGGCGGAACGCTGCATGCGCAGCTGCAGGATAGACGTATGCCTCCGGTGTTTTTGCAATCAGAGACGCCTTGGGCTGACTCGTTGATTCAAACGATGGATTTGAAGGCGAAGATTGGACAGCTTTTCATGGTGGCCGCCTACTCGAACCGAGATGCGAAGCATGTCAAGGAGATTGAGACCTTGATTTCCGAATATCAAGTAGGTGGGTTGATCTTCATGCAAGGAGGGCCACAGCGCCAAGCCATTCTCAACAACAAGTATCAAGAGATGAGTGAGATTCCGTTGCTGATCTCGATGGATGCTGAATGGGGATTGGGAATGCGTCTAGATAGTGTGCTCTACTACCCACGTCAAATGACACTGGGCGCAACCAATGATGACAATTTGATTTATGATTTCGGACTAGAACAGTCACGTCAGTTGAACCGCATGGGAGTGCATGTGAGCTTCTCTCCAGTGGTAGATGTGAATTCAAATCCGGATAACCCCGTGATTGGGAACCGAGCTTTTGGCGAAGATCGAATGCTGGTTTCACGGTTGGGTGAAGCCTATATGCGCGGACTTCAAGACGGTGGCGTCTTGGCCAACGTCAAACACTTCCCAGGTCACGGAGATACTGATACTGACTCTCACAAAACGCTGCCATCTATCCTTCACTCAAGAGAGCGACTGGATAGCATGGAGCTCTACCCTTTCCGCACGCTCTTTAACAAAGGAGCCGGAAGTGTCATGATCGCGCATTTGAATATTCCTGCGCTTGATTCTAGTGGCCTACCGTCTACCCTTTCTCGCAAGATCACCCATGATCTGTTACGTGAAGAGCTCGGCTTTCAAGGGCTTGTTTTCACAGACGCGTTGAACATGCGCGGTATCGCTGATATCGCAGGACCAGGAGACGCTGAGTTCAAAGCGCTGCTTGCCGGGAATGACATTCTACTTTTCGCTGGAGATGTCCCTACGGCTGCAAAGCGTATTCAGCAAGCCATTGAAACAGGTGAATTCACCGAAGAAGCCTTAGATGAACATGTATTGAGAATTCTTCGCGCAAAGGAATGGTGTCAGGTTGCCGAAAACGATAGTGTTCGTCATGAAGGACTCTACGCTGATCTCCTCGCCCCTTCCGGACAAGCAATTCAGCGGAGAGTTATCGAAGGGTCGCTCACTGTGCTGAAAAATGAAAAGAAATTGCTGCCACTTCGTGGGTATGAAGGAAAGAAAGTGGCGATCCTCGATTTAGGAGTGAAGAAAGCTTCCGCGTTCAGCGAACAGTTCCAGCAATACATGGACGCAGATGTCTTTGTCTACCCAAAGCCGCCAGACTTTTCTGCCTCTCAGAAGATTGAATCAGAATTGAGTCAATACGATCTTGTAATTGTCAATCTTCTCGATGCGAGCAATCGTCCTTCCAAAAACTGGGGAGTGACAAACCAGAGCATGCGTATCATCTCAGCCTTGAATTCGAAGACGACGGTGGCTGTGAATCTCTTCACTAACCCGTACGCTCTTCGCAACATGCGCGGAATAGAACGCGTGAATGGACTGATGGTCGCATATCAAGACGATCCACTGACACAACAGATTTGTGCTGAAGCTATGGTTGGTGGTGCCTTTGCGAAAGGAACACTGCCTGTGAATTGTGGATTGGTATTCCCGGCAGGTTCAGGAGATCAACTTGACCAGCTATTGAGATTACGACATGCCATGCCCGAGTTTGAAGGACTGAATTCTGATGATCTTCTTCGCATTGACAGCATTGCCCTTGAAGGCATCAAAGAACAGGCTTACCCGGGCTGTCGTGTGCTCGTGATTAAGAATGGGAGCGTCGTTGTTGACCGCAGCTACGGCTACCAAACCTACGAGAACAAGATTCCTGTTGACGGCTCAACGATTTATGATTTGGCGAGTATTACAAAGATTGTCGCTTCGACTGCTTCGCTGATGCGTCTCCAAGACGAAGGGAAACTCGATCTTGACCACAACTTGTGCGATTACATTACGGTGCCTGACACCTCGTCTTGCTACAACATGAACTTGCGTGAGATGCTCAGCCATTACGCCCAGCTGCCCGCTTGGATTCCTTTTTACATGAACACGATTGACAAGGGAGAACTTCGCCCGGAACTTTACCGCAAGCAAGCTACACGTGGTTTCACGACGGAGGTCGCAGAGAATCTATTCATTCGTGACAGCTATGCTGATTCGATCTATCAAGAGCTCAATATGGTTGCGCTTCGTCCGGAAAAGGAATACAAGTACAGTGATCTGGGCTACTACTTCCTGCAAAAGGTGATTGAAAAGACGAGTGGTACAACCCTTGAGCACTTTGTAGACTCTGTATTCTACCAACCAATGGGTCTTTCAAGCATGGGTTATCTACCACTTGAGCGCCAAGACATTAAGGAAATCGCACCAACGGAATACGACATGTTATTCCGTAAGCAATTGGTTCACGGGCATGTACATGACCCAGGTGCTGCAATGCTTGGTGGTGTTGGTGGGCATGCGGGTGTTTTCGCTAACGCGGAAGATCTGGCGATCATGATGCAGATGTTCATAAACGACGGCGAATACGGGGGCGTTCAATACATTCAACCGAGCACCCTTCAGGAATATACGACCTGCCACTACTGTTACGATGACAACAGACGTGGTGTAGGCTTCGACAAACCCGCGCTAGAACCGGATTCTGGTCCAACTTGCAATGATGCATCCAGCGCTAGTTTCGGTCATTCAGGATTCACAGGAACTTTGGCATGGGCTGACCCAGAAGAAGATCTTGTTTATGTATTTTTGTCGAACCGGGTTTATCCAAATGCAGACAATAGAAAACTATTGAAGATGGATATCCGCACAAACATTCAGCAGGTCATCTATGATGCGATTAGAGCGCAAAAGCAGCGCGAGAATCAAGACCTGCTGGGTGAATTGGCTGAATAGCCCACCCGGACATGTGAAATGAAGATCGGAATCGTCTGTTACCCCACCTTTGGAGGAAGTGGTGTTGTTGCCACAGAGCTTGGGAAATCATTGGCTGCGAAAGGCCATGAGATTCACTTTATCACCTACAACCAGCCGGTTCGTCTAGGGAGCTTCCGCAAGAATATCTTTTACCATGAAGTCAATGTCTCAGAGTACCCACTCTTTGACTATCCACCTTACGAGTTGGTATTGGCAAGCAAAATGGTAGATGTTGTGAAGCACGAGAAACTCGACCTTCTTCATGTACACTATGCCATCCCCCACGCTTCTGCAGCATACACGGCGAAGAAAATTCTCGCCGAGCAAGGGATTGAACTCCCGGTGGTAACTACGCTTCACGGAACAGATATTACACTTCTTGGTCGCGACGCTTCATTTGAACCGGTAATCTCCTTTGCCATCAACAAAAGCGACGCGGTAACAGCCGTTTCAAATAGCTTGAAAAACGATACCTACAAACTGTTTGGAGTGAACAAAGACATCTCTGTCATTCCCAACTTCGTTTGTTTGGATCAATTCAAACTAGAGGCCAATGACGAGCTGAGAGCTGCGCACGCGCCAAACGGTGAAAAGATCATTACCCACATTTCGAACTTCCGTCCGGTAAAACGCTTGGAAGACGTCGTGCGCGTATTCGCTGAGGTGCGCAAGAAGGTTCCTGCGAAACTCCTACTTGTAGGTGATGGACCAGAACGTAACCGCATTGAACAACTATGCCGCGAACTGCGTACTTGTGAAGATGTGATCATGCTAGGTAAGCTTAAAAATCCGGTAGAGGCGCTGTCGATTTCAGACCTCTTCTTCCTCCCTTCTGAAGCCGAAAGTTTCGGACTTTCAGCCTTGGAAGCAATGGCAGCTGGAATCCCTGTGATCTCAACGAACACTGGAGGATTGCCAGAAGTGAACCGACACGGAGTTACCGGAATGATGAGTGACGTTGGCGACGTCGAAGACATGACCAAGAATACCTTGTACTTGCTAGAGAATAAAGAGCTCCTGGCCAAGTTCTCGAAACAAGCCAAAGAGCGCGCAAAGGATTTCGACATTCATTCCGTTCTTCCGCAATACGAAGCATTGTACGCTCGATTGATAGAAAAACAAGCGGTAGCAAATGGCTGAACGCACCCAAACCATCGGCGAACGAATTCAGTTCAAGAGAAGTCCTGACGAACTTCAGGTGGTGATTACCCAACAGATTCCACGCCACAAAGAAGCCATCTTCTTCGCATGGATCGTAGCACTATTCTGTGCACTATTTGCCTTCATTTACCTGTGGTTGACCTCACCAAGCGAATCCGATCAGCGAATCTTTTTCGCTGTAGGTAGTGCTTTTGTTACCTTCTTCGTTGTACGCTACGGAAAGGTCTTTCTCTGGCGTCGAATGGGAAAAGAAATGATCCGCATCCGTGAAGAGGAATTAACCATTCGCAATGCCATCGGCTCTTCAGGAAGACCGCAAGTATTCCAAACAGACAATATCCGCAAGTTCGGTGTCATCCCTTACGACTTCACCAAGTTCGGCCAATTCATGGACCGTGCGTTCTGGGAAATGGGAGGCGAAACCCTCGGCTTCGAACACTTCAAATCAAAGATCCGTTTCGGGAAGCAACTCGAAGAAAAGGAAGCCAAACAATTGGCGCGGGTGATTGAAAAGGCGTTGGTTGAGATTCCGAAGCGAACGAGAGCGAAGAAGAAGAAGGCTGAAGCTTGAGCCTTTGTTCTGATCTGTCGTCTATTGTTAATGGACGGATTTCATCCGTCCCTACCATGGCATTTTCTAGGGAAAGAGGAGGCGCCTAACGGTGCCACAAGCCTAACCCCGCATCACCTAGACAGAACCCTCCATATCCCGTAGGGATTCTACTTTGTTGCCGAAAGATCTAAGAGAAAACCCAGTACCCCAGAGGGGTTCAACAAATCCGGACGGATGTTATCCGTCCCTACCACAGCATTTCTAGGGAAAAAGAGACGCCTAACGGCGCCACGAACCCAACCTCGCCTCACCTAGACAGAACCTATCATATCCCGCAGGAATTCTACCTTGTTGCTTGAAGATCTAGGAGAAAGCCCAGTACCCCAGAGGGGTTCAACAAATCCGGACGGATGTTATCCGTCTCTACCACAGCATTTCTAGGGAAAAAGAGACGCCTAACGGCGCCACGAACCCAACCTCGCACTACATCAATTGGTCTGCTCTTCTCACCTTCAGATACACATCAATTTTCCACTTTCTCCTTTAACGTGAGTCTCATCCGCAGATCAGCGTCAGAATCGATTCTCATGGGAAGCAGTGCAAAAAAGAAAAGGCGTCCGATTAGAACGCCTTTAATTGTTGTAAGATTATTGAATGAGGTTGTTCGTCTACATTTTGGAACACCCTTCTTTTTACGAGGGCAGCTACACTAATTGCAGCTCATAGTTTTCGGGTAACAGTTCGACCCACCTAAACTAATCAACCTCCAATTCTAGGGGCATAGAACGAATAAATATACATCGATTGAACATAGCACCACCACTCAAACCTCATGAATGAAGTGGATTCGTGCTGAATATCAATTTGATAATTAGTGTTTTTGACTCATGTGACGATTTGACCTACTGCCAACACGCGCCACATAACAAACTTTGGCACAATAGCATTTACGATCTAGTTGAATAGTTTATAAGCGGCAGGTAAGATCATTTTAGTGGTCAAAACAACTCTTAGATAGAAAGATATTATTCATTTGATGTTGCTATATATAATGTCCGAAGATCAAACTTCTGCTCATCAATTCGATAAGCTACATCTCCATACCTCTTATTTCCTGAATCACAGGCCTTATCATAAAAAACTCTGAAAGAACAATACTCCACATTTTGTTCACCCTCGACTATCTCTAAGATGATCGTAATATCTCTATTCACGTTTGCACCGCAACTATCTAAAAAGACATTGCATGGCATCTTCGATTCATCGAATGCAGGGCTAAATCCTCTGCAATCAAGGAGCAAGATATCATTGACATCATTAATGTAATCCTTGCTCAATTCTTTAATCAATCTTTCAACATTGTAGACATTTCGTTCATTTGAACAGAAGAACCAACTGGTAAAAACAATTAAGACTAAATATTTCATATTACTGCTCTATTGGTTTTAATTCAGACTTACTTTTGTATTCGGTTGCAGAACGGCCATGTTGTCCAGCACCAGACTCAAGTGTTTCTCCTTTGTCTTTTAGAACAGTATTTGTCCATCTAATAGACCAATCTGACTGTTCTTCACTAGTCATGGCGTTGAAGTCCACACCATTGAATTCCCCACCCATCTCATACTTAATAATCTGAACAATAGCATGACCTAATTCGTGTAATCCTACATGACCCGGGGAAAACCATTTAGTCAATAAAGGATTTCTCATCGGAATCATTCCTTCACCTTTATCTTCATAACCAAATATCGAGAGTCGCGATCCTTCTCGGGTAGCGTCAGAAGAAATCATCGAAACCACTCTTTTCCATCTGATCGGCACAGGCAGAGGCTTCATTAATTGTACTCCATCCGTTTCTTCTCCTTGCAATTCAGCGTCGAGGGGATATCTGGTAGGCTGGTATAGAGTTCGTCCCCCGTGTTTATTCGTTTTATCATGAGTTATCTGACCAGTTATACCGTACGGATCGATGTATCCGTCAACATTGGCTATAAAACTCACTTCAATATCACTTTTTATAAGGACCTCATTGAAATATGTAAACATAAGTTGTTGTGAGTCTGTCCAATTTTCAGGTGCAGATCCGTCATGAACTAATTTATCACCTACAAATTCGAAACCATGATCGACTCCAAACGCATAACTCACAACTTTCAGTAAGAGTTCTTTGCTTTCATTAGTATATGCGAATACTTCATTTCCGTCTTGATCAATAAATAAAATAGGATTATTCATAGAATAGTCATAGGGACTTTCGCTAGGATACTTTTTCCATAAGTTATCCATTTTTGACCAGCGTGCGATCCTAGGGTCATACATCCTTGCACCAAAGTCATAAGAGTTTCCTTCTCCAGCTATTTCATTATCCTGTTCTTGCCCATTAAATCCGTATCTATAGTCTTCCTGCGCGAAGCTCCTCCCCGGCATCAGCATACCGAAGGGGTAATAGTCATTCAACCTGCTATTTAATTGGCAGTTGCTTTGGAATGGCAGCCTTTCGATCTATGCCATATTGATTGGACGGATGTTATCCGTCCCTCTCAAACCTGCCTGTGGGGAAAAAGAGACGCCTAACGGCGCCACGAACCCAACCTCGCGCTACATCAATTGGTCTGCTCTTCTCACCTTCATGCACACATCAATTTTCCATTTTTGTCCTTCCAATTGAGTCTCATTCGTAGATCGAAATCAAAAGCGATTCTTGTGGGAAGCAGTGTAAAATGAAAAGGCGTCCGATTAGAACGCCTTTGTGTTGTAAGGTTATTGAGTGAGGTTGTTCGTCTACATTTAGACAGCTTTATTTGAACATTACCTCTTTTTGCGAGGAACGCAAGGAAAATTGGAGTGCATAGTTTTTAGGAGACAATTTGGTCCAACTAAGCTAATGAACCTCCAATTTCAGGGGCATAGAACAAATACATATTAATCGATTGAACATAGTACCGTCACTCCAACCTCATGAACGAAGAGGATTCGTGCTGAATATCAATTAGATAAAGAGAATCCCCCAGCCGAGGTGACAGTTTGACCCACTACCGAAAGCCTACTCGCACAATTCATATACAAATTCACTGATGTCTATATCGAATTCTGAAGTAGGGCTTGAAAGAGCATATTCCAGTATGTCTATTTGTTCCTTCAATCGCTTATCGTCACAATAACTCAGGCGATATTCTATGAATAAAGACAAAAAACCTCGATCAAACCAAAAATCCTCTTTCATGTATATTGTCCTCAAATCGTCCATCAGAAAATTTATTGTCAAAATATCTTC
Source organism: Flavobacteriales bacterium (assembly GCA_022447625.1). Classification (GTDB taxonomy): domain Bacteria; phylum Bacteroidota; class Bacteroidia; order Flavobacteriales_D; family Sanyastnellaceae; genus Sanyastnella. Next base: position 55,818 of record JAKVAX010000021.1, read on the forward strand.
AGGTGGATACTGGTTTAGAATCTTCAAAATCACATTTCTTTGAATCATCAATGAATGCTCTGGAATAGGCAAGTAGTCATTCATTGAATGAGTAAATTCTAAGCTTCCTTGCAAATTTTCAAATTCTAGAGCAACGTGCACGGAATCCATTCCGAAGCAATTCTCGCCAACCGGAGCATTTTGTCGAAAGCAATATTCTAATATCGATCTATTTGTTAATGAATCGATGAGATAAGGAGACTCAAGGCCCAGTCGCAATCTGCCTGATTCCCCATCTTCCTCAAAAGACCAGTTGGTTACATTTGAAAACTCCTCGAAGCTCCGAACTACCCCATCTAAACAAACATTCTCTTTCGTTGGTCCAGAACAGGATGTGTTGCACAAAAACACAAATAGGCTCAATAGATGAGTTAAGCTACCTGCTGTACTTCCGAAGAAAACTACCGAATTCTGATGTATCCCCTTTACCTGCTTCATAATTAATTTTTGCTCTATAAATGCTGTCTCCTCGTGACATCTCAGTCCCATTTTCCCATATCGCTTGTGAATCAGATGCGTGTATAGCACCTCCAAGATTCAACCCCCACATGTTGATTTCGTAAAATGAAGTCCAAGCTGGAATGCCATTTCTCGAATATCTACTACTCACACCTTCCATAGTTATATAATCGAAACCTAATGCAGCTCCCCTTGTCATTGTCAGCTTGGCCATATTCATGTAATCTACAAGTGAGTTAGATCCATACTGATCAAATGTTTCTTGATTAAGATTCATTCGGCCATCCGGTCTCACAGCAATTAAACTTAATTCCAAAATCCCAACTCCAAATCCAAAACTCCCTCCAGAAGATGTTATAGTACCATACTCCCAAAATCCAGTTGCTGTATTCTTATCAGGAAGATTGACAGTAACTTTAGACCAACCTAAACCAAATGCATCTTGGCCTCCAGACTAAGCTCTATAACTATCTCCAGAGGACCAAATACTAGTGCTAAAAACCGGACTTATACTCGGCTCTATTGTCCTCATCTCCAGATTGGTAACACCAACGTATAGTATGTCACCAGGGTTCACATTCATTTTATTCCAATTCTGATCGAATTTGTCGCTCAGGTTGGACACATGACTTTTCGTCTTGAATGTAGAGAAATTCATTATTACGATGTGCTTCCAGGAAATTTGTCGAGGTAATCTATAACCATATTTCTCTTGCGTTTCAGGATCATTAATATCATTGGCGATTTGAGTTGGGCCTTGACCATCCTTGACACGATAATACAATATTCCATTTTTCACTCTTGGCTCCAATCCTTCTAACTCCTCAGCATCAATCACTCTATTCCCACTAAACGCATATTGTGAATAATAAGGATATTTCGCAGCCAAAGGATCCACAGCGAAGAACCTTCCAATCCTCGCATCATGCATTCGATATTTATAGTTCACACTATTCCCATCGCCCTTCAGCTCATCATCAGCCTCCTTCCTGCCCTTGGAAGCATATCTATAGTCATCCTGCGCGAAGGTTCTTCCTGGCATCAGCATACCGAAGGGGTAATAAGATTCAACCTGCTATTTAATTGGCAGTTGCTTTGGAATGGCAGCCTTTCGATCTATGCCATATTGATTGGACGGATGTT
>JAKVAX010000022.1 GCA_022447625.1 Flavobacteriales bacterium
TTACAATAGGCTTGTCTGATTTTTTCTTTTTCATTCCATATCTAAGTTAAGTAGACACAGTTGAATGAACAGTCTCATTTGGGACAAAAAAAGCCCCAGTGGAAGGGGCATTTTTTCCGGCGTCCGCCGTCCGTTAATATATTGGTACCGGCTTACAGCATACTGCCTACCGCGTACAATTACGCGTTTACTTTCGCGTGATCAGCCAAGAACTTCTCCAAACCACTATCTGTTAGTGGGTGCTTGAGAAGACCTAGAATCGCGCTCAATGGTCCAGTCATAACGTCTGCTCCGATTTCAGCACATTCGATGACGTGCATTGTGTGGCGTACAGAAGCCGCTAGGATTTCAGTGCGGAAATCGTAGTTATCGTAGATCAAGCGAATCTGCTCAATCAACTGTAGACCATTTGTGCTGATATCATCCAAACGTCCGATGAATGGAGATACGTAAGTAGCACCTGCTTTCGCAGCTAGTAGTGCTTGTCCGGCAGAGAATACAAGGGTACAGTTGGTCTTGATCCCTTTATCTGAGAAGTAACGAATCGCTTTCACACCGTCTTTGTTCATCGGAACTTTAACAACGATGTTTTCGTGAAGGTCAGCCAAAGCTTCCCCTTCCTTGATCATGCTTTCGTAATCTGTTGAGATTACTTCTGCACTTACATCACCGTCAACGATATCGCAGATCGCTTTGTAGTGGTTGATTACATTCTCATCACCGCTGATTCCTTCTTTCGCCATCAATGATGGGTTGGTTGTTACACCGTCAAGAATTCCAAGGTCTTGCGCCTCGCGGATCTGGTCAAGATTTGCTGTATCAATGAAGAATTTCATGGTCTAGGTATTTGGGCAAAATTAAGGTTACTATACAAACATTTCTGCCTTCTGAGCGGCTACTTTTTCACTACCGAGGTAATCGTCGAAGTTCATCAACTTGTCGATGCATCCATTCGGAGTCAACTCGACAATTCGCGTGGCTACGGTCTGCGTGAAGTGGTGGTCATGAGATGTGAAGATCACTGTTCCAGGGAAGTCAATCAGGGCATTGTTGAAAGCAGTGATAGACTCTAGATCCAAGTGGTTCGTAGGTTCATCGAGCATCATCAGGTTACCAGCGCCCAGCATCACACGTGAGATCATACAGCGCACTTTTTCACCTCCTGAGAGTACATTCGATTTCTTAAATGTCTCCTCTCCAGAGAACAACATTTTACCAAGAAATCCGCGGATGTATACCTCGTCTTTTTCTGTTGAAAACTGACGAAGCCAATCGATCAAGTTGAGGTCTTCGTTGAAGAACTCGGCATTTTCGTTCGGAAGGTAACCTGTGCTGATGGTCTGTCCGAAGTGGAAGTCACCAGAGTCAGGTTCCATCAATCCGTTCAAGATTTCGTACACGGCTGTTGTAGCTAGTCCGTTCTTGCTGATCAAGGCAATCTTGTCTCCCCTAGAAACATTGAGATTGAAGTCTTTGAATAGCTGCACGCCATCAAGTGACTTACTCAAATTGTTGATGTGTAGGATCTGATCTCCTGCTTCACGCTCTGGGTTGAAGATAATCGCTGGGTACTTACGTGTACTTGGTTCGATGTCTTCCACATTGATCTTATCCAAAAGCTTCTTGCGGCTTGTTGCTTGCTTCGACTTAGAAGCATTCGCAGAGAAACGAGCGATGAACTCTTGAAGTTCTTTCTTCTTGTCTTCTGCTTTCTTGTTTGCTGCGTTACGTTGACGAAGTGCTAACTGTGAGCTTTCGTACCAGAACGTGTAGTTTCCTGTAAAGAGTTTCACCTTCTTAAAGTCGATATCTACAATGTGTGTACATACCGTATCAAGAAAGTGACGGTCGTGTGAAACAACGATCACCGTGTTCTTGAAATTCAAGAGGAAGTCTTCCAACCACGTTACCGTCTGGATATCGAGGTCGTTCGTAGGCTCATCGAGGATGAGGATGTCTGGCTCACCGAAAAGCGCCTGCGCCAAAAGGATTCGTACCTTCTGGTTACCACTCAGGTCTTTCATCAGTTTGTCGTGATCCACTTCTTGAATACCCAATCCGCTTAGTAACATTGCTGCGTCAGACTCGGCATTCCATCCGTTCATCTCCGCGAACTGTTCTTCCAACTCGCTAGCGCGGATTCCGTCTGCGTCACTGAAGTCAGGCTTCGCGTAGAGCGCATCTTTTTCAGTCATGATGTCCCATAGAAGCGTGTGGCCCATCATCACGGTATCAAGAACACGACACTCATCGAATTCAAAGTGATCCTGCTTCAATACAGCCATACGTTTCCCTGGTTCTAGGTTCACGTTTCCACCGTTCGGATCAATCTGACCCGAAAGAATCTTAAGGAAGGTAGATTTACCAGCACCATTGGCGCCAATAACACCGTAACAGTTGTCACCGGAGAACTTAATGTTCACCTCGTCAAACAAAACGCGCTTACCGAATTGAAGCGAAATATTATGAGCTGCAAGCATTTGACCCTGATTTTTTGAGGGTGCAAAGGTACATATTACTTCTTTTATTACCCGCATTCTATGCGGAATATGAAGAATCAGTTAACTCAAGCCAACCGATGATATATCTCCCTGATCTCCAAGGTCTTTTCAGTATATTGAAAACATCATAACACCTGCAATGAAACAACTACTACTTTCACTTCTTTTGAGCATTCCTTTTTGGTTAGCTGCACAGTGTGACTTTACAGAGATCACCGTCCTAACTGAAACTGAAAATTACGGCCCAGAACAGGGATGGCAAATCATCGATGCCAATGGGAATTTATACTACACTTTTCAAGCAGATGCTGATTTTACATCTTATGAAGACATCATTTGCCTAGAAGATGGTTGTTACATTTTTGAATCTATCGATACTTATGGCGATGGATGGAATGGTGGAACGGTTTCTGTGAATGTTGATGGCGTTATCTACGATTATGTTTTGACAGACGGAACAGGAGATCTTTCTCCGTTTGGAGTCAATGAAACCGGATGCACTTTGGCTGGAAGCTGTATGCTCAATCAAGTTTATATTCAGACGAGTACCCAAGCATATGGAGCGGAGGTTGGATGGCAGATTATGGATAATGAAGGCAACGTGTACTACTCATTCGCCGCAACTGCAGACAATTCGACATACAATGATTTCGTATGCATCGAAGATGGTTGCTACGTATTCATTGCTACTGACACCTACGGCGATGGGTGGAATGGTGGTTCAGTGATCATTGACGTCAGCGGAGCCTTGACGAATTATCAAATGGACGACGGAACGCAAGAGGCAATAGCGATTGGGGTAAATGCTGAGGGATGCGAAGTCATCATTCCTGGATGTACGAATCCAGACGCCTTGAACTATGACGAAGCCGCAACGGAAGATGATGGATCGTGCTTGACGATTCAAGATTACCTGGATATTCAGAATATTACACCACTGATTGCCTCGGGCCCTGTCCATAACCGAGTCAACTGGGGTATTCAAAACAGAAGTTCGGGGAATCCAAATGCTGATTTTATCGATGAGGATGACTTTGTATCGATGTTACAGGATTCGCTTATCCCATGTTTCACCATTGGTGATCCCCTCGAGAAAGAACCTTATGCCCGCTATCGGAACTTCTTCAATATTGACGCTTGGTGGTGGGAAGATGCCCCTGCGGAAGGTGAAGGATGGAGCTGGGATATTTTGAAAGGGCTACGTGATGAATATTACTTGCCTTGGCAAGACGATGAACACGGTTGGGCCACCTTATTTTCAAATACAAAGTTTGGAGGAGGTGGAGGAGCTGGTGTCCAGCCTGAAACCAGGACGGGAGATGGGTTCATGTTCGGACTTGGCTGGGAGACGCTGCTTCATGAATTTGGACATACCATGCCTCAAGTTCCTGACGAATATACCTCAAGTGGTGTTTGGTCTGGAGGAGAATGCTGGGAAGGAGCGAATACAACTGGCTGGTCTATTCGAGATAGTATTCCATGGAGAAACTGGATTGCAGAAGATACACCTCTTCCTACGCCTTACGAAGAAGAATACATGGAAACCATCGGAGCTTTTGAAGGGGCCCTAACCAACTATTTTGGATGTCATCGACCTTCTGCTCGTGGCTGCTACATGGGAGCAGGAGGCTTTGGTCCTGAATTCGGACAAGACATGTGTATTCCTTGTCGACAGCGTGTAGTTTGTCTACTATACAGGTACGTAGATGTTATTGAAAACCCCATGCCGGCCAATCAAAATGTGGCGGTTAATGGGGATGAGACGATCACTTTCTCCGCCGATATTGTAAAACCAGAGCCTAATACCCAGACCTATACTTGGTTGCTCAATGGCAATATCATTGGTGAAGGTAGCGAGACCATTGATGTGACTTTTGGAAGTTGTGATGTCTACGAATTGACTCTTGTTGTTGAAGACACAACAGACTGGGTTCGATTTGATGCACACTTCAGTGATCTGTATCCAAAACCGATGGAAACCCATACATGGTTTATTGATCAGACGGCAATAGAGAGTTATGATTTATCGGTTGAAACCGAATCAGTTGCAGTGAATTGTACAGCTGGTCCTAACGGACAGCTTTCCCTCTTGCCATCGGGAGGAGAAGCCCCTTACACTGCATATTGGGAAGGTCAGGACGTAGGCCTGTTACATGCGGAGCTTGTTGCAGGTGAATACACGCATTGGCTCGTAGATGGCAATGGATGCGGGGTTTCCGTTACTTCTGAAGTGACACAAGATCCGTTCTTGGGGATTTCTGTTTGTGCAGAATACACGGAATTTTGGTCGGTTGATTTGACGGTCGAGGGCTATGATCCAAACCTTTGTACCATTTTGTGGTCAAATGATGCGGACGGATTAAATTCTGGCCCTATATCTTCTGGATTACAATGGGTTAGCGTGACTACACCCGGAGGTTGTTCACGCACATTGGAGTTTGAGGTAGACAATGAGCCTTCTCCAATGTCTGTCAGCGCTCAATATTTTGCATCAGAGGCAGACACTCCCACGGGTTCCATTTACTTAAATGTAACTGGGGGTCAACCTGAGTTTACCGTGCGTTGGTATGACAAAGAGGCACGAGACTTAACGGAAGGAATTCAAGAAAACGCTGTCGCAAGTGGATTCGATTTCGGCCATTTACCGGAGGAGGCATTCGACGATAATCAATTCTCTAAATGGCTTCAGATAGGAACCAGTGATGTCTGGATTGGTATTGAATTCGAACAGCCGGAACAGATTCAGTACTACACAATCATGTCTGGAGATGATGTGGAAGAGAGAGATCCAACAGCATGGGAACTGCAAGGTTCGAACGATGGCTCCGATTGGACGGTAATCGATACACGTTCAGGAGAGGATTTTCCGGAACGTCGCCAAGTGCGTGGTTTTGGATTTGACAACCCGAATGAATATAGCTTCTACCGGTTGTATGTTACAGCAAACGCAGGCGCTAACGAGGTGCAATTGCAAGAGATCCAATTGATAGGAACTACAGCCGATGATGAATTCGTCTATAATCCAAACGCTGATGATATGCTCACGCGCTTGGAGCTCGCAGCGGGTGAGTACCAATACCTTGTTCAAGATCTCAATTCACTTTGTGCCGATGGAACCATTGATATAACTGGATCTGATGCCTTTACTCCTGAAGGGCTAATAGTTGTGCAAGAGAGCACTTGTACAGTAGCTGTTGAAAACCCAGATGCTTCGTTGGAGTACGTTTGGTTAGATAGTGAAACGGGAAATACCATTCTAGGTCAAGGGACGAGTTTCGCACCCCCCTCAAATGGAAACTACTGGTTAGCAGCCATCAACCCGAATACAGGAGTTATGAGCTCTAATCGACCTGGTTTTGCAGTTACAATGCCTGAGATGCCTTCTGTATCTGAAGTGTCAGAAGGAGTGCTCGGAATTGTAGATCCAAATTCTGATCTCATTTACCGTTGGTATGATATGTCTTGTGGAGGCAATTTATTGGCAGAAGGAGAAGAATACACTCCAGGTAGTGAAGCGATGAACCTTTATGTTGGCTCTTGGTGGGCAGAAGAGTTCCCTGATCCAACTGATCCACTATCAATTCCTGGGTTAATGGTTCGAATGGATGCAGCTGATCTCAATGGCGATGGACAAATTGATGATCCTGGTCCTGTAAGCAGTTCCCTCTATGGATGGAATTTCTACCCAGATAACCAATGGAATGAGGGGTCGTGGTTCGCATTCCGCGGTAATTATCAGAACGGATTGGGTATTGTTGACTTTGCTACCATGTGGTTGCAATGTATTGAGCAGTCTGTATCAGACTACCAGACGGTCATAATGGCCTACAAAGAGAACGCATTGTCGTTTGAAGGATCCGCTCCTTTCTTCGGGATGGATGATATGATGCCTTATTCAGCGATGCCCGGATTGCAGTTGTATAGTAACAATGTGCCGCAGCAAACATTAAATGGCACCACTATTCTGAATGGGGATATCGTTGATCCTATGTCTACCCCGAATCCATTAGAGTTTTGCGTATTAGGACAAACGTTCACTCAAGGACCTGGTTTTACCGATTGCACGGATACTCATTGGGAAGGTCAAGTTGGAGAGATTATTTTTTACGAAGACCAGCTTTCAGAAGAAGAGTTGATTGGTGTGTCTGAGTATTTACGTCGAAAGTGGATTAGTCTTGCTGATCTTGAAAGCAAACGTTTCGAGGTTATATGGGATGGCACCGGGATTGGAATTGATGAGGTGCTACCAGAAAGTGTCAACAGCGAAAAATTCAGAGTATACCCTAACCCAACCGATGGAAGACTGGCCTTGGACGTTTCCAATTTATCATCGAGGGTAATGGAAGTGCAGCTTTATGATGTTGGAGGAAGAAGGCTTGCGAGCCGTTCCGCCGTTGGCGAGAAACAGATTATTCGTCTTGATGAAGAATTCAGTATGTTAGGCAGCGGTAGTTATTTGGTGATCGTGCTCACGGAAAACGGAAAACGACACCACCAAGTAGTCATCAAACGCTAGTCTAATGAAGAACGTCCTCCTATTTTTTTGGTCGATAATACCTATGCTGTCATTTGCACAATTGACCATCGTTGTTGACGAAATTCCATCGAACACGCCAGAAGGCAGTGACATTCATATTGCCGGTGATTTCCAGGGTTGGGACCCAGGTTCATCTGATTACATGCTGAATGACAATGGAGACGGCACCTATTCAATTGAGCTTGATATTGCGGCAGGAACCATCACTTTCAAATTCACTCGAGGTGGTTGGGACACCGTGGAAGGAAACGAAAACGGAGGTTTTCTCCCGGATAGAACTTACTCGTACAACGGCCTTGAAGAGACGCTGAATCTTCAAATTCTCAGTTGGGAAGATGTAGGTGGTACTAACTCCTCGGCGGCAGAGAATGTAGAGATCATGGATACGGATTTCTACATCTCACAGCTTGATCGTTACCGTCGCATTTGGGTATACACGCCTCCGAACTATGATGATACCGACGAGCATTACAAAGTGCTCTACATGCATGATGGACAAAACCTTTTCGACGCAGCCAGCAGTTTTTCAGGGGAATGGGAAGTAGATGAAACACTCAATGCATTGTTTGACCAAGGCGATGAAGGATGCATCGTGGTAGGGATCGATAACGGAGGTATCCATCGCATCGATGAATATTCGCCTTGGGTAAACGTTCAATACGGCGGCGGAGAAGGACGCCTTTACATGGATTTTATCGTCAACACACTCAAGCCATACATTGATGAGAACTACCGTACTCGTCCAGAACGCGAATGGACAGGCATCATGGGAAGCTCAATGGGCGGTTTAATTTCAGCCTATGGGGGGGTAGAACACAGTGATGTGTTCAGTCGAATCGGTGCTTTTTCACCCAGCTATTGGTTCAGTGATGAGACGTATGATCATATGCAAGTAAACGTGGTTACAGCAGAGATGCGTATTTATACCATTGCCGGCGAACAAGAAGGCCCCGTCATGACCAACGGCGTCGCCAACATGAATAACATCATGAGCAACACCGGCTGGTACGATGAGAATGAGTTCATCACCCTCACTCACGAATACGGCACCCACAGCGAATCCTACTGGCGCAATGAATTCGAAGACGCCTATTTGTGGTTATGGGATAATGATACTTCAGTTAATGATTTCGCTAGCGCGGAATGGGTCGTCTACCCAAACCCAAGCGAAACAGTTATTCAACTGGAAATTGAAAACAGCTCCCAGGTAACCAAAATCGAACTTATCGATTCCACCGGGAAACTTATATACACTACTTCTCAATTCGAGCGCATGATCGATGTATCTCAATGGGAAGGTGTACATGTTATAGCGATCTACCTCGAAGGAGGAGAGAAGCTCACGAAACGCATCGTCCTCAGGTGAGTCGAGAGTCTAGAGACGAGCGTCTAGGGATTTTTAATCTATAATCCATAAACCATAATCTATAACTGTTGAAGCTACGTCGTCGATTGAAATGACAACCAAAGACCAAGAACCAAAAGCAATAATCTATAACGGTTACGGGTGTACCAATCAGTCCACCGTCCACGGTCCACGGTCCACTAAAAGCGCCTATGGCCTCACGTATCCGTCAAGAATCTCCTCCAAATTCGGTTTCGGAACCACCCCAGCATAGCGCTCAACGAGTTGTCCTTTATCGAAAATGAGGAGGGAAGGGATGCTACGGATCTGGAATACTTGAGAGAGTCTTGGTGATACTTCGGTATTGACTTTTCCGATAATCACTTTCCCTTCATACTCTGCAGAAAGTTCATCGATGATAGGTCCCATCACACGACATGGTGCACACCAAGAAGCCCAAAAGTCAATGAGTACCGCGTGATCATTCTGCGCTACAATTTCTTTGAAATTGGCTTCTGTGATCTCCATGGCCTTGGGCTTTGGAGCTCTATTCTTCTTTTTCCAAAACATAACAGTACAAAGGTAGGGCAGGGGTGTCATAGATTTGTGCCACTTCAGTCACAGAAAGGCTTTTACTGTGGACCGTGGACCGTAGACCGTAGACCGTAGACCGTGGACAGCAGACGGTTGGTTATCAGTTATAGTTTATCGTTTATAGACCCTAGTCCCTAGTCTCATGCCTCCAAGAGTCATGTGTTCCACTCAAATGATTCAGCCCACGAAAGTTCTTCGGGTAGTTCAGCTGAAGTAAACTCTAAATGAATCACTCTTCGTTGTTTTTTGGAATTAGATGAGCCTGACGCGTGAAGAAGTAATGGGTGCATGACATGCACGGCACCGGCATTCACTTCAATAGATGAAGGAATAGCGTTGTCGACGATTGTCTTGATTTGGTTATCGTCATGGATGCGTTTGTGGCTGCCCGTAAGAATCATCAAAGCTCCGTTCTGTTTGTGGCAATCGTCTAGATGAATGCGTAACGTAAATACTTTTTGCATGAACGACTCCGGAGGCATGACACTGTAGTATCCATCTTTTTTAAGCCACCCGGAAAAACCCTCAACTTCATGTTTTTCTTGAACGTTAATCGTTCGGTCTTGGTGCCAATTAACTTTCCAGTTGCTCTCTTTATTTTTATCGAAGTAGATGGACTTTATAAGTCGAGCGTTTTTATCAATGCGAGTGATGATAGACTTTAAGTTCGGAAGGAATAAGTGAGAACTCAGTTGAGGAATTTCACCTAGGACATTCCGGATGGCATATGGGTCTGTCTTTTTTGATTCTAAATAACCTCTGATTTCTCGCTTCATTGCTTTTATAGAGCGATGTCTCATGGCATGGTCAATAACCCCCGAGCCTCTATATGTTAGTTTTGATTTCAGTACTGTTAGCCCTCTTTCACTCAGCTCCGTATTGTAAACGTCTATAGCTTCAGAGAGCCGCTGTCTAATTGAACGTTTAAGTCTTTCGGGAGCCAAAACTTGAACATTCTCTCCAAAAGAAAGCAAGTCTCGTTCAAGCTCATAGTTCCACTGAACTGTGAGGGAGACTACAGTACCTCGTTCATCCCGGCCCAAAAATTTTTGAGAGGAATGGAGGGGTTTAGTCAGAACATACGGCGAGGTATTTCGATTGAATCGAAGGATAACTTCCTGAGGTTCTTCATTAACATTAACTGTTACACCGATCACATGCTGGAAGTGGCGCTCAGGATCAAAATTCTCATTTGGTAAGAAGGCCTTGCTACTTCTATTAATTTCTCTAATTCTATCTAAGGCTAGATTCAGTAACTGGTCGGACTTTTGATTTCTTCCAATCACGAACCATCGGTTGCGGTGCTCTTTTAATAGATAAGGGTGGAATGTGATGGTTGAAGGTTGGCGTGCCTTGAAAGATTGATAGGTTATTTCCAATGGGTACGACTGCTGAATTGCTTTGTAGATCCGCGAGAGGTATCCGATTCCAACCAAATCATCATTACGTTCAATGCTTATAACTTCTGCGGTTCGAGTCTTTTTGGCGTATACATGGTCTTCGAGTTTCTGAACCATTGCGCCTAACTCTTTAAAATGATCAAAATTCTGGAATTGCTGCAGAAAACCTATGGTTTCACTCAAACGCTCCAAGTCGGCTTCAGAAACAGGACTATTAGTAATACTGTATTCAGAATCGTCGTACATGTAGTACTTCCGGTCAACAACAATAATTGGTGCGTTGTAACCCAGTTTGTCACTACGCATAAGCTGAATATCGGCTTGAACAGTTCGTCTACTCACTCCTTTGTCTATGCCTTCATATTCATAAAGTGCATCTGAACAAGCTTCCATGAGATCTTCTAAGGTCCACTTCCTGAACCGATTAGATAGGCAAAGGTCGATAGTTCGATACCGAATAAGGGCGTTACGATTCGCTGGCATGACAAAAAAAAATCAAACTTTTTTCTAAGTACGCAAAAAGACTGCGCACTTCCATAAAACCTTTGCTTTGTCAAAGAAAGAAACCCGCCCCGCTGCCGGTAAGAAGAAGTTTTGGCAGCGGGGCTCCGTAAGGGTAAAAGTACTGGAATTGACAACACGTTCTGCGAAATACTGCCTTTTGGCACTTAAAATATGCACCGTTGGTGCAAAGACGCTTGACTTCGAGGAGTTCAACCTTGCGCTCGCGATTCTGTATATCGCGGCAGTGTATGATGGAATGCATTTATACATGCTAGAAAGAATGACTCGAGTTAGGCTTGAACATGGGTCGAAGGTTCGAATCCTTCCCGAGTTTTCTCGGTAACTCAGTTGGTTAGAGTAATGTTCCTTGGGATTGCATTGGGTTCGATTCCCATCTAACTGAAAATTAGAAGCAATGGGTCCGTTGGACAACCGTGAGCTACCACTCACAATTGGTGACTTCCATATCACCCTTTTTTTAAGGAAGAGTGCTATCGATACTGATCCCGCCGACTTGATCGGCAATTCAGAAGCTCCCGAGTGCATGGTATCAATTGTGACCGGGGTGCGAGACGTGATCACAACTCCTTCAAAAATAAGGATCGAGTTCTGATTACCGACCGCGACCTTCGGAACAGCCTGCGAAACATGTACTCCGCAGCAGAAGAATGGAACAGATCGGTGGCCTCTTTTTAAACGAAATGAATTAGTAACAAATAAATATACCGTCATGAAACGGGTAAAGATTTACGCTGGCTACGTCGGCATGGTATTTAGGGATGGAGAATTAGTTCGTGTGCTTCCGAAGGGAAGCCACTGGATTAAGATGAACGAGTTGTGCAAACGCCGTTCGTTGCGAGATGCCATCACGCCACATGAATTTGATCTTGATCTGTTAATGCAAAACAAAGACTTTGCGATGCAAGTCGATGCCTACCAGATCATGGATGATGAGCTCGGTCTAGAGTTCGAGAACGGCATTCTGCACTGCATACATGAGGCTGGAAGAATCGCCTTCTGGAAGAGCGATTTGGATAGAGAAGTAATCATTTATTCTCGCGATGAGGTGACGATTCCTTCCGATATGAAATTCGCTGTCGTGAATCACCGACTGATGTCAAATTACATCCGGAAAATGACGGTGCCACACTTTCATAAAGGACTGCTTTACATCGATGGTAAATTTATTGAGGTGTTGCCTCCTGGAGCATATGCTTTTTGGAAAACGGCTACTTCGGTAATGGTCGAGACGGTGCCGGTGAGGACGCAAAGCTTTGAAGTTCAAGGTCAAGAGATGTTGACGAAAGACAAAGCCGCGCTTCGAATCAATTTCACTGTGAACTTCACCGTAACGGACGTCATGAAGGCAGTGTTGGATGCGTCGAATTATCGGAATGAATTCTATGGAAAAGCACAAATGGCACTTCGAGGAGTCATTAGTGCGCTCACCTTAGATGACTTACTCGAGCAAAAGAATGAAGTGAGCGCTGAGATTGCCAAAAACCTGAGTGCTGAAGCGAAAGCCATGGGGTTGAGCCTTGATTCATGTGGTATCAAAGACATTATTCTCCCAGGAGAAATGAAAGAGATTATGAATCAAGTGTTGGTTGCTCAGAAACGAGCACAGGCCAACAGCATTCTTCGAAGAGAGGAAAACGCCTCAACGCGAAACTTGCTGAATACAGCAAAATTGATGGAAGACAACGAGATGCTATTGAAGCTCAAGGAGATGGAGTACATCGAAAAAGTAGCGGACAAAGTGAATAGCATTTCGGTCTCGAATGGAAACCAGGTATTGGAACAATTGAGAACGCTATTTGGAAATTAACTTAGCCCCGGGAATACGCCCGGGGCCTCAAAGAAGAAGAAAATGACCTTTACAGGTAAAGAAATATTGAACCTCGGTTTTGAGGAAGGAAAGGAAGTAGCATTGGCCATAGAAATCGCCAATACACTTCTGGATACACAAGACGAAGAAGTGGTCAACATAGCACTGAAAAGAGTGCTAGAGAAGCCAGAATCTTTTATGGAAGATCGAAAATGGGCAGCTTTGGCAAATCAATTGATTGAAAAGAACAATGTTGACCCGGTGATTGAGCTAAATGAAACTCCAGTTGATCTTGAAATTTTCGGGCAAGAACACATTGAACAAGGAGCACTTGATCAAATCCATGTTGCGTCAAAGTTACCTGTTGCGAAATCTGCCGCTTTAATGCCAGATGCACATCAGGGATACGGTCTTCCCATCGGAGGTGTACTGGCAACTGATAACGCTATCATTCCCTACGCTGTAGGTGTGGATATCGGTTGCCGAATGTGCCTATCGATTTACGAAATCGACCCTGAGATCATTGAAGAGAAGGAAGCCATGCTATCTAAGATGTTGAACAGAAATACCGCTTTTGGCCGACAAACGGTGAAGAATCGAAAAGACCATGAAGTTTTACACAACGATCTCTTCTCAGAAATCCCTTTGATTAAAGGATTGAAGGAGAAGGCAGCGTCTCAAATTGGATCTTCCGGTGGTGGAAATCACTTCGTGGAATTTGGCATCGTTGAAATCAAAACCCTAAGCACAGAATTAGGCCTTGAACCAGGAAGCTACTTGGCACTACTTTCACATTCTGGCTCAAGGGGGCTTGGGGCAACGATTGCTAATCATTACACCAAACTTGCAATGCAAGAAACTAAGCTTCCGGATGAGGCGAAGCACTTGGCTTGGCTCGACTTAAATACCGAGCTCGGACAAGAGTATTGGTTAGCGATGAATCTCGCTGGTGATTATGCTTCAGCATGCCACCACCAAATTCATGAGAGAATGTCGATTGGTCTGAGAACTCGTCCGGCGGTAATGGTGGAAAATCACCACAACTTTGCATGGAAGGAGCTAGATCACGAGGGTAAGGAGGTTATAGTCCACAGAAAAGGGGCGACTCCAGCCGGAGAAGGTGTCTTAGGAGTAATTCCTGGATCGATGACAGCACCTGGATATATTGTTCGAGGAAAAGGAGATCCAAGGTCTATCGCTTCAGCTTCTCACGGGGCTGGACGAACCATGTCAAGGACAAAAGCGAAGAATACTCTTGATCATGAAGAAGTGAACAAATTCCTTGCTGACAGAGGAGTCAAAGTCATTGGCTCAGGATTAGATGAAGCGCCTATGGCATATAAAGACATTGATGCAGTAATGGCGTGTCAACAAGACTTAGTCGATGTTCTGGGGAGCTTTCACCCAAAAATCGTGCGAATGTGTGGCGATAAAGGATTCTTCGAAGTCGACTAGTTACGTGTAAAATAAAACCCGCCATTCAGGTGGGTTTTTTCTTAAGTCACTTTCTGGCCGAAGGCTTTTGGCGATTTTGGTGGACGGTGGACCGTAGACCGTAGACCGTAGACCGTGGACAGTTGGTTATCAGTTATAGTTTATCGTTTATAGATTTTGGCTCAAATCTTTGATTTCAAGCACTAACCAATCACTTTCTCGCCTCTGACGATTTCGCCATCACGGTAAATTTTCTCGGTGATTCTCCCTGCACGTGTATACCAGAGGTAACGGCCATTCCACTTTCCATTCACATAGGTGCCTTTCTTTTCTGGAGTTCCGGTGTTGTAGTATGACTCCCAAGTTCCATGAGGTAGACCGTTTAAGTAGAACCCTTTTGACTCAATTTTTCCGTCTGAGTAATAGTACGTGTTAGGTCCTTCCCATTGGCCGTTAAGAATTGATCCTTCAACTTTCACTTGACCATTTTCATAGTATTCAGAGTAAGGACCATCTTCAAGATTAGATGTGTCTATCTGCTGTTGTTTAATCTGTGCAGTAAGGCTTGCAGAAAGCACAAGCAATAAAATCAGTGATGCTAAATATTTCATAATGATGGTGATTTTGAAATATATACGTTCGTGACACTGGTTTTGGATCACGGGGGATGGTTGACGGTTGACGGAATGTTATCAGTTATAGTTTATAGATTATAGATTAGCGTGCCTAGACGCCCGTCACTCGTCTATTGAAGAACTAACCGCTGAACATAAGTCTGATCCGCCATCACCTCAACCATATAAACTCCCTTCGGCAACTGACTTAAATCAAGTACCGTGGTGCTTGAGTTTGACCCTATGTTTAGTTGCTTTGTGTAGACTGCTTGTCCGATAGAATTCAAGACACGCACTGATCGCGCACGGGTGCCGTTGTCGAACAACTCGAGGTTGACGTAACCGCTGGATGGGTTTGGGAACAATTTGAATTCAATGTTCTTAGTTGATTCGGATATGGAGTTGTCGATCTCCTCTATGAAGTTGGCGACGAAGATATCGTCTTCACTCAATGACAACAATAACTGTTGATCGAGAGACTCACCCCCGAGTAAGTTGTTCTCGCTCCAGTGAGAAAAGATGTAGCCCTCATTCGCAATGGCTTCAACATTGACCGGACAGCCATCAAAGTAAACCCCTTGCCATGGATAAGCGTCAGGTGTAATGGTACTGATCTTCACCTGGCCTGCGCCGGCAGGAAGGACATCTAGGACAATTTCAACTTGCTGGCCCAAGCCTAAATTACTTTGGAGGTGTTCGCGTGCTGTTGGAATTCGGTCTTCCATGTAGTTGACCATGAGATCAATGCTATATTCCCAACTTGTTACGCTCTCGGGTGACGCCCATCGATCGACGTGATCAGGTATTCCAGACTGCATTTCTGCTTGCATGTCGTTCGCAATCTGGATGAACGATTCAGGTTGGAATATCGTATTGATGAGGTCAGCATATCGATTGCTAAAACTGCACCTGAACTCGTCGTTGGTGCACATTTTATCGAAGATTTGAGAATTCGGACTCGCATACAAGGGGGTTCGAGCGAATGCCAGGTAGTTGTCGTTGATATTTTGGCCGAAGTATCCCACGGCACCATCCACATCGTACATCATGTATCTCCACTTTCCGTCTTCATTGTGAGGACGCCAAGCCTTGACATTGTTCAGACCCCAAGCAATACCCATCCAGTCTACGTTCTGAATGAGCGTTTGAACAGCGAAGTAGTCCATGTAATTATCCATGTCGAAGTACGAATCGGCTAGGGTATAGAACGACTCGCTGTCTGCATCTTCGGCCATAATTGCCAAATACGCCTCCGTGAATTGATCCGTGGTACCTGCAAGCGCTTCTTCAGAATTAATTGTTGCCAGTCCAGCAGGATTCAACAGATCCAGGGCATCACTGCTTACGGAATGATTACTCTCGAGATAATGCTCATCCATCTTCTCTCTAACCTCATACATCCCCCAATACTCACCGTTGAGATAGACAATACACGGTTCCCAAGCCATGTTATCGATGGCGGTATTGTCATTCACAATACGACTCACCCATCCATCTTGCATCTTGTCAGACCAGACGTGCTGTCCACCGTTTCTCAAATTCAGATTATTGAAGTCTTGAATAAATGGTTTCTGACTGAACAGAGGGTATTCTAGTCGACCAGTATATGCACTCTTGAAGTCGATTCGGAAAGACTTTTGGGGCTCAGCTCTAGACCAACCACCATGAATTTCGAGATCGAAATGCTCCTGAGAAACAAGTTCTTTATCTTGATTGAAGACCTCCATTCTACTGTACTTCGACCAGGGTTGCCAGAAATTGCTTCCGAAGAACGGATAGTCTTGGCTCGCATTCGGACCTGAAACATAGATTCCTTCATCCCAGTCCCAAAGATTGTCTTGATCAGTATGGATAGAAAAGACCAATAGGTCATGGTTGTCTTCATTGAAGATGTAGGTTCGATCCACAACTTGACTTGGTAAGAAGTTGCCATCGCCAAAAGCTCTGACTGTCAGTGTCGCATTCTCATCAAATTCAAGGATGCCATTGTAAACTGGGTCGTTTTCAGTTGGTATATCTCCATTTAACGTGAATCGAACGGTGGCATTTGGTGCCGAAACTCCAGTAGACTGTGTTCCAGAATACCAACCAGATGGGAGCTCAATACTCGGGGTGGGTGTGATGGCATCGTAGCACCAACTTGGTTCATTCCCTTCGTCGGGTGTCGGTTGATCAAAAAAGCACCAATCCCCCACACCATCTGGGTATCTGCCTTGACTAAGTCCAAAAGACAGTAAATCGCTCACGGGGTGTGCATCCTCTAGTGTGTTGTTTGTGTGGGTTATAAGGACGTCTTCACCAGGACTGAGCTTGAAATTAGTGTGATAGTATGCATTGGTACTAGTTGATGTGTTAAACCACGAAGGTGCGTTTTCATAACCTCCTTCGGATCCTAAAAGACCCACCGATAAATAGAAGTTAGCTGTCAAGTCAGAAGACCATGGAGTTGAATTGTGCACCTGGATGGCCAGGGTGTTTAGGCCTTCAATCAAAATGCTCTGAATGTAGTCCGTATCAAGTAAAAACTCTTCATGCTGCCCTCCCTGATAAACTAGAGCTTCGTGTTCCCCGTCTGCGTAGGTATCGAAATCAGGAGGAGTGCCCGACACATTGGAACGAGCAATTTCAACCCCATTCAAATAGGCTACAAACCCGTCGTCGTAGTCGGCATGAAAGGTGAATGCCAACATATTCTCGAGTTGAATAGCAGTAAACTCTCGCCGCATGTAGAGGGCGGTAGTCTCCGGAATCTCTGTGTTATCGTCTCCGTCGTTGTATCCCAATCCACCAACGTTCGAATTCCAATCAGAGGCATCAAAGTCAACATCAATCCAGTTATCCGGAATATCACTTGTAGCGATCTGCCAGTCCCAGATATTCTCAGCCACCACAAAAGACTCCCAAGTACCCACACTTTCATTCACATTCCATCCAGATGCACAGATTGTTATGAATTCACCAGCTCCCAATTCATATTCGGGCATTTGCCATTTGAGCGGGTTCTCCGTTTTATCAGACAAAAAGTAATCAGAGAGTTGGACCGGCTGCGCACCAGTATTCATGATCTCAATCCAATCATGCTCTTCACCACCGTCTACAAGTCCTTTGTGGGCAGAGAATTCATTGATTCTCAGTTGAGCGTTCGCCATATGAACGCAGAATGATATTGCGAGTAGTAAAATAATTCTCATAGAAGAGTCCCAAGGTTGTTATAAAGATACGGGTTCCATTAATACACGCTGAAGGAGTTTTAGGCAACTGTTGTAGGGGGCTCTATACCTCACTCAAACACCACCAACTTCCGCTCCAACAAGTGGTACTCCAGGTAATCAGCTCCTGTGACTTCCTCGCTTTTGGCAATCATAGCTGCACCCTGACTTCCACAATTGCGCATTAAGCTGCGGGTGAGTTGGATGTGCGTAGTAGTTGAAGAAGCGCGGGTATTCAAATTGGTAGCCACCTTCTCACAATCTGTTTCGATTTCATTGACCGGGTAGCTTTCTTTGAGGTATGGAAATACCGTCAATTGAGGCATCCAGAGATGGTTATTCGTGCTTGCCGAGACCTTCAGATCGCTGAACATATTAAATGCCTGAGCTGATTTTAATCCGAGATAAGGCGTAAGAAAGTTGAAAAGTAGTAGTCCGATCAAGACCTGTTGTGGGAGCTTAACCTGTTCTGAGTTTTCATCCAGATTAACCGTAAACCAATCCCAAATGAACATAACCACAATGATGTAGAAGCTCAACTCCAATGCCGTCATGCGCAAGGTGTAGTCGAATTGAGAGATGCCCACCAAGGCAAT
This sequence comes from Flavobacteriales bacterium, assembly GCA_022447625.1. Classification (GTDB taxonomy): domain Bacteria; phylum Bacteroidota; class Bacteroidia; order Flavobacteriales_D; family Sanyastnellaceae; genus Sanyastnella. Next base: position 18,563 of record JAKVAX010000022.1, read on the forward strand.
CGATACCGGCCAAAGGATCATCACCTTCGTCCGTGATTTTGGAAGAAAGAATGAGAGCCAAACCACTCCAAGCATGCTGAAGCTGATGATTCCCGCATCACCGGTCATGGCGAACAATACATGCATCACTAAGGCCAAGGCAATGCCCCATTTCCGCGTTCGCGAAAGTAAAAGCAAGATTCCAGCACTCAGTTCTAATAGAATGGTTCCCAACGCCAAAACAAGACTTGGAAGCTGCATCCCGCTGCCCAAACGATGCATGATGGCACCTTCTAATACATGGGCACTGTATGCACTATCGAGAAAGTCTGTATTGCATTTTTGAAGCGCTGCTAGGATATAGAGTATTGGCAGCGCCATCCTAAAATGCCTGAAGCGGACCCTCGGAATGTTTTGTCTCTTGGCCAGGCGAATCAAGGAGGTGATGATGAGCACCAAGATGACCAATCCTTCAAATAATAGGTGATTCGCCATGTAAGGCGTGCGCATCCATAAGACGGCGAGCCAGATGAAGAGGATGATCAGTTGAATCGGACGAGTCAACAGCTCAAACATGCGTTTTCGACTGAATACGAGTAGGGGCAGTTGCAACATAACGATCGCCAACACCGCCCATGGAGCGAGTTGCCACCATTGAAAGGCAACAATATGAAAGACGATCAGGGCGAAGTACAATAAGTACTCCTGATCTTCGATGCGTTTGTTGGTGAAAATCACGACTGGAAACTAGTAACTTTTCACGCAATTAGATCGTCTTGACGTCAAGCTACACCGCATGAAACGACTTTTATCAACCCTCTTCGCCCTGATCTGTCTGACTACTTGGGCGCAACAAGACTACTTCCAACAAGAAGTCAATTACACCATCGAAGTGGCGCTTGACGATGAGAACCACCAGTTGAACGGCTTCATTGAAATGGAGTACATCAACAATTCTCCTAACGCGCTTCCCTTCATTTGGATGCACCTCTGGCCGAACGCCTATGGTGATCGTAATTCCGCGTTAGCGAAACAGCAATACCGAAACGGAGATTTGTACATGTTCTACACCATGCAGAAGAACTTGGGTGGGATTGATTCACTTGATTTTAAAGTTAATAACGCTAGCGCGGAATGGAGTTTCCATTCTGAGCACACCGATATTGCCAAGTTGATGTTGCCTATGCCACTGAAAAGCGGAGAACGTGTGACGATCAGCACCCCATTTAGAGTGAAGATCCCCAGCGGTGTGATTTCGCGTTTAGGACACGTAGGGGAGAGCTACCAAATTACACAGTGGTACCCAAAACCTGCAGTGTATGATAAAGATGGCTGGCATGAAATGCCATATCTCAACCAGGGAGAATTTTATTCTGAGTATGGTTCATTTGATGTTTCGATCACGCTACCGCGGAATTACGTCTTAGGCGCTACTGGAGATCGCTATGATTCAAAAGCTGAAGAAGCGTTTATGGATTCATTAGCTATAGCAACGGCTGAAAAATCAGAGTTCCCAAGCAATATGGAATTCCCAACATCATCTTCAACAATGAAGACGGTCAAGTTCAAGCAAGATCGTGTCCATGATTTTGCTTGGTTTGCTGATAAGCGTTGGCATGTGTTGAAGGGTGAAGTTGAGCTTCCGCACTCGCGAAGAAAAGTGACTACTTGGGCCATGTTCACTTCTAGGGAAGCTGATCTATGGCAACGTAGTATCGAGTATTTAAATGATGGTACTTACTACTATTCCCTTTGGAACGGTGACTACCCATACAATCATGTAACAGCCGTTGACGGAACAATCTCTGCTGGAGGGGGAATGGAGTACCCAAATATCACAGTCATTGGTGGTAGCGGTTCTGATCTGAGCCTTGAAACGGTAATCGTTCACGAAGTAGGGCACAACTGGTTCTACGGGATCTTAGGAAGCAATGAACGCACCACCGCATGGATGGATGAGGGAATCAACTCGTTCAATGAAACGCGCTACTTCTACACGAAGTATGACACCATGAAGTTGGGAAGCACTTGGTTGCCACAGGGAATTCGAGAACGCGCAGGCTTTGCTGATGAACCCTACCGCAGACAAGATGAGCTCACCTACTTGATTAGTGCGCGATTGCAGCAAGATCAGCCGATGCAGTGCCACAGTGATGAGCTCTCCCAGTTGAATTATGGGGCGATCGTTTACAAGAAGACGGCAGCCACTTTTGAATACCTCAAAAGCTACCTCGGAGAAGATCGCTTTGATCAAGCCATGCAAGCGTACTTCGATGCATGGAAATTCAAGCACCCGCAACCCGAAGACCTCCAGGCCATTTTGGAGAAAGAGACGGGGGAAGACCTCACTTGGTTCTTTGAAGAACTTGTCAAGACTGACGGACTCATTGACTTCAAAGCTGGAAAAGTCAAAGAGGTAGGAGGTAAGCTTGAAGTCACAGTCAAGAATACAGGAGATATTTCCGGACCAGTAGAGGTCACTTCGTTCAAAGACGGAAGACGTGTAGAAACAACCTGGACCAGTTCCGCGCTAGCGAAAGGAGAGAAAGCTACGCTATCATTAGCCAATACCAATGTAGACAAAGTCATCGTTGATGGAGGAAAAACAGCCCTCGATTACAACCGCAAGAACAACAACTCACGAACCAGCGGAATCTTGAAGAAAGTAGATCCGCCGAGCTTGAAGTTCTTTACGCGCTATGAAGATCCAGAGCGTACCCAGATCTTCTGGACGCCAGCTGTTGCATGGAATAACATGAACAAATGGATGCTCGGACTGCATTTTCACAATACGAGCATTCTCCCGAAAGACTTTGAATTCGCACTCACCCCCATGTACAGCATCAGCACAGGAACCCTCACTGGTTTCGGACGATTGAGCTATTACAAAGGTCCGTGGGAAATTGAGCTCAACACCAAGACTTTCCGTGAAAATGATGGGTTCTGGGGGTACAATTCTGATTACGTCCGTTCAAACTTCAACATCAACTACACATTCGACAAAGAAGTCAATTCAGGGTTGAGTTCGAAGCTAACGCTCGGCGTAGGCCACTACCGTGTATTCAGAGAGTATGACAACACGATTCTATTCGGAGACGATATCACTACTCCTGAATTGCTGTGGCCAGAATTCGAACGTTTCCTTCCTGAGTTGAACTACCACGTAGACCTCGATCAAAAACGTGTGTCACATGACCTTGACGTCAACCTAAAGGCGCTGTTCGAAGAGGAATTATCTAGCCCAATGGCCTCATTGCGCTATGAAGGAGCCTTTAAATACAACCGCAAAGGCAAGAAGATTAAGTGGATGGTATTCGCCGCCGCAAGAGATGCAGGTGTCAACGGCCTTTACCCACTCACCCTAGCCGGTGTTGGACCAGGACAAGACATCTTCGCTGATCATCTATTCCTAGACCGTGACCGTTTCAAATGGCCAGACAACGATAATTACTTCAAGACCCTCTTGTCTCGCCAAATCACAGATACCCAAGGAGGAATGTTCTTACTACAAGAGTACGCCTTGAACGATTGGGTAACCTCGGCAAGAGTAGAATACCAACTCCCAATCGGCTTCCCAGTTTCCATCTGGGCCGCAGGAGGAGCATACGATAACCTCTTCTTAGGAACGGAATACGCCTACAGCGCAGGAGTCACTCTCGAACTCATCCAAGACGTCTTCGAGATCCACGTACCCCTCGCAGGAAACCGTATGTACACGCTTCAAAACACAGGCCCTCTCGATTACCTAACCTTCGAGTTGAATCTTGCAGCGCTGTCACCACAAAAACTACTCAGAAACCTAAACTTTTAGACTAGAGACGAGGGTCTAGCGTCTAGGGGTTCTCAATCTATGATCTATAAACGATAATCTATAACTAATGGTTTCTGGATCAACTAAGAACCAGTCACCATGAACTGAAGTTTCGGGTATCAATAGTAGACCGTGGACTGTGGACCGTGGACAGATTGACTCACACCTAAACGTTATGGTTTATAGATTTTCGTTTATAGATTCATCTACCAAGAACTAAAGACTCGAGATTCATTAGTAGACTGTGGACTGTGGACTGTGGGCCGTGGACCGTGGACAGATTGACTCACACCTAAACGGTATAGTTTATAGATTATCGTTTATAGTTTGTCGAATCACCCCTAGACCCTAGACCCTCGTCTCTCGTCTGTCAGGACGAGAATACCCTAAATAAGGTATGTCGTGAACCACTATCGCTTCCGAACTTTGCCGCATGGCAAATCCATCATGTAAGACAGTTAGTGGGTCGTGTGCTTGCTTTGACTTTGATGAAGTGCGCTCTTTCGACAAGAAGAAGAAGTGCTGCAAGAAGTATAAAAAGGCAAAGGGAAACCGCTGCAAGAAATGTCCAGGACGTATCTAGTCTGGACCACCCAACGAAATGAACTTTATGAATGTCATCACCTAGGTCGATGGCATTTTCTATTTTCGCCATCTGAACTGGCCTCGTAGTACAATGGATAGTACGTGGGTCTCCGGAACCCAAGATCCAGGTTCGATTCCCGGCGGGGCTACTTCCTCAGGCGATGATCGAAATCATCGCCTGTTCTTTTTCTCCTTTTTCAGTCCATCCTAAAGGGTGATGCATTCCGTCGAAAAATTGCCCCTCTTCGTCGAAGTATAAGCCGGCTTAACCTAGCAATATGGAATATTTGTAGCAGACTTTAGTTTTTGTTCGGGGTGTAATACGCTGGAAAACAACAGGCTGCGATGGAAACCTAGTTTCGCATACGTCAACGGTAAGTTTAGAAGGAGACGGTATTCCTACCCCAGTAATCGGACCTAACTCCTGCCCGGCTGACTTTAACAACGACGGATTCATCGGAGCGCCAGACTTACTTATGTTCCTAGCAGATTACGGATGTGAAAATAATTTTGGATGCGACCTCAATGGTGATGGACGTGTTGACACTCAGGATATGCTTTATTTCCTTGCAGCGTTCAACACAAGCTGTAGCTAGAATTACTCTCTTATACTGTAAAACCGGATCAAGAATGGTCCGGTTTTTTTCATTTCAGGCGTTCCAAAATCGGCTGTAGGATACATAGCCTAAGAAGAAAGAAAGCTCGTTCGTCATACTTTTTCCTTACCTTTAGAGAACCAATTATGTTTATATGAGAGCCTTGACCATAAGCGCTCCAGCGCCAAATTCGCTGCGAGTACGCCGGATTATTTTGACCGTTTCATTCTTCTTAGCTGCAACCTTCTTTACAATTACAGCTTTTTCTCAATCATTTACTGATGCTTCTGCCAACCTCCCTTCCAACTACAACAGTGGTGGAACTGTAGGTGTAACTGATATGAATAACGATGGACTAGATGACATCGTAACACTCGATCAAGCAGATCACTTGAAAATTCTTTATCAAACAGCAGGGGGCTGGGTAGAAGAAGACTACGGTGTGGTTTCAGGTAACAACCAATGGGGTTTTGCGGTTGGAGATTTGAACAACGATGGTCACAATGACGTGATCAGTGGTGGAGCCTATGACGGAGTTCACTTCGTTTCTATCGACGCTCAAGGAGTTTCGACGATATCGAACTTAGCGAATGGCTCTATGTTCATGCAAGATTGTAATATGGCCGACATTGATAATGATGGTTATCTTGATTACTTCGCTTGTCACGATGATGCAGCATCTCGCATTTGGCACAATGACGGTGCTGGTGGTATAGTTCCAAATACAACACTCATCGATTTTACAGATTATGACTACGGAGGCTACAACAATACTGACCACTCAGGCAACTATGGTTCAGTGTGGTCTGATTTCGATGATGATGGAGACCTTGATCTTTTCATCGCAAAGTGTCGCCAATTTGTAAATGACCCGAACGATCCACGTCGTATCAACCAGCTTTGGGTAAACGACGGAAATGGTAACTTCACAGAGGAGGCTGCAGCTCGTGGTCTCGTCCTGAACGAGCAGTCATGGACCGCTGACTTTGCTGACTACGACAACGACGGTGATATGGACTGTCTGATCACAAACCACAGCACGAATATGATGCTGCTTGAGAATGACGGAACAGGAAACTTCACGGATGTAACAGCTGCAGCTGGTGTATCTACAACAGGATTCTTCCTCCAAGCTAAAATGGCTGATCTTGACAACGATGGATACAACGACATCGTGTACGCAGGTGGGGTGCACCGTTACTACCATAACAATGGTGATGGTACATTCTCTTACATCGCGAATACATTCCCATACGGTGATACCATGCACAGCTTCGGAATCGGAGATTTGAACAACGATGGTTCACTTGACCTTTACTCGTCATATGGAAATGGATACGTTAACCCAGACAATGGTAATGACGATATTCTTTGGTTGAATGATGGTAACAGCAACAACTGGGTCGTATTTGACCTCGAAGGAATCATCTCTAACGCAAATGCAGTTGGAGCTAAGATAAAGATCTATGGAGACTGGGGAGTTCAGGTACGTGAAGTTAGAGCTGGGGAGAGCTATGGTATTGTAAATACATTCCACGCGCACTTTGGCCTTGGATCTAGTACTTCGATTGATAGTGTAGTGATCGATTGGCCAAGCGGAACACAAACAGTAATCAGTGATCCAGCAATCAATACATACAACAACGTTCTTGAAGCGGAATGTCAGCTCGCTGGAATCACAGTTACGGCAAATGGTGGAACAGGTCTTTGTCCGGGTGAAACAGTTGAACTTACTGCTCCAGCAGGGTACGATGTATATGACTGGAACAACGGAGAAAGCACACAGTCAATCATCGTTTCAGCTGCAGGTAACTACAGTGTGAACGTATATGATACTGACGGGTGCATTGGTATTTCAAATAGCGTACTAGTTGAAGAGATTACACCGGTAGTTCCAACCATCGCTGCAGATGGAGACTTGACTTTCTGTGAAGGAAGTTCGGTTACCCTCACGGCTTCAGAAGGTACGAGCTATAACTGGTCAAACGGAGAAGACACACAATCAATCATCGTAACTGCCGCAGGTAGCTACACGGTGGGGGTTGTTGATGTATGTGCATCTGAAACATTGTCTGAAGCTATTGAGGTTTCAACCTTGAACACACCAGATACCCCAGCTGTGATGGACGTAGATATTCCTGCGCCAGGAACAGCTGACGTTTCATGGACGGGAGACAACGTTCAATGGTATGATGACGAATTCGCAAATGACCCAATTGCTACTGGAAATGACTTTACTACGCCGGTAGTCAACGATCAGTCAACTTTCTGGGTAGATGACTTTACGCTTCATGGTGGTGAAACCGGAAATGGTGGTAAGCCCGGAATTACAAATGGAGCAGGACAGTACCACTTCAATTCGAGCTACTGGTTGGAATTTGATGCGGCTGAAGACATCATCATTGACAACGTAAGAGTATTTGCCAGTGGTGCAGGAGACCGCGGCATTGAGGTGATTGATGATCAGGGAACGGTGATCGCTTCAGGAACATTCAACCTTCCTGATGGAGAATCTGTAGTTACACTTGATTTCTTCGTTCCTCAAGGAACAGGATACGGATTGCGAAGCACCAATGCTGATCCTCAGCTTTGGCGTGATTCAAACACGAATGAGATTCAATACCCTTATGACTTGAATGGATTGGCAACAATCACATCAAGCTCAATCGATGGGGCCAACGCCTTGAACTTCTACTACTTCTTCTACGATTGGAACGTATCTACGCCAAGCACTGAATGTACTACAGCGCGTACAAGCTTTAATGTCACTGTAGCTGGTATTGAAGGGTGTACGAACCCTTCAGCTTGTAACTACGATCCTGAAGCAAATGAAGATGACGGTAGCTGCGAATTCTTGAGCTGTCAAGGGTGTACTGACGTGAATGCATGTAATTACGACGCCACTGCAACCGTAGATAATGGTTCATGTACTTACGCAGTGATGTACTACATGGATGGAGACATGGACGGCTTTGGTGCTGGAGCAGCAACGCCATTCTGCGATGATCCTGGGAACGGCTGGTCATTGAGTGATCAAGATTGTGATGACTCATTAGGTACTGTTTATCCGGGAGCGCCAGGAACAGCAGAGGGAATTGACAACAACTGTAATGGTTCAATTGAACCAACAGAGGAGATCCCTGCAGATTGTCCAGGTGACTTCGATGGAGATGGATTGGTAACTGCAGCTGATCTTTTGGTGATGCTTGGAGACTATGGATGTCTCGCTAACTGTACTGCAGATCTAGATGGTGACGGGGAGGTAAGTACTTCAGATATCTTGGCCTTCTTTTCTGCCTTTGGTACCATTTGTGAGTAGAAACAACAAACCTGAAAATAAAAAGGTCCGCTTTGCGCGGGCCTTTTCTATTATATGCCGTCTCGTTCTTTTTGTTCTCGTCGTGCTGTTCTGTATTTGCGCATGGCCGCTACTTCCATGATTTTGAATAACACCCAAACAATAACAGAGAATCCCGCAATTCCAATCAACAGATTGATGCAGAAAGGGCAGTTCCAATCAGCCCATAGACTTAGGAGAATAAGAAGGCCTAATAGTCCTCCGACTACTCCGGCAACAATCAATGTTTGTCGCTCCACCGTTTGTCTCCGGCGAATTTTACGTTGACTGCTGTTTCGCAGTGAACGCACTTTTTCTGCCAAAGGGTCACGACGACGTTTCCGTCGTTTCTTTTTTCGGGCGCGGTCAGATTTAGGCTCTTCTTTAGGTGTCAGTTCGATTTCGTCAGGCACAACGATGTATTGGTAACACCAAAGTAAGAACTTTCAAAAAATAGAGGTAACCCTTAACCCAAAGTTTTGATAATATGAAGGGCCTCAGTTACGTGCTTCTCGGCTTGGGTTTGACTGTTGAAGATGTGAACGATCTTACCGTGCTTGTCAATGATGTAGGTAACACGACCTGGAATCAATCCGAGCAAATTAGTTGGGACTCCAATCGCTTTGCGAAGGGTGTTCCCTTTATCAGAAAGCAAAGAAAAAGGTAATTGGTACTTCTCAATGAACTTGCGATGGCTCTTTGGTGAATCTCCGCTTACCCCGTAAACAGTGACTCCGGCGTCCGTAAACGATGCGTACGAATCTCTGAATGAGCAAGCTTCTTTTGTGCATCCCGGAGTGTCATCCTTCGGGTAGAAGTACAATACCATTGGTCCGGTCATGTGTGAAGGGCCAAGCTTTACAACTGCATCATTTTCGTCTTTTACTTCTACGCTTGGTAGAGTATCTCCAACCTTAAGTGCCATAGGTCAATTTTAGGGTTAAACCATCAAAGTGCAAGATAGTTCTCATACCTCCGTAGACGAAGTCTAGGGTTTGCATTCCTCTATCCCATCGAAAAACTGGGGGTTCCTTGAGAATCTTGACGTATATTCCAATGCCTAAATATGTAGACATGAGGAACTTGTTACTGTTTGCAGCCATTTGCTGCCTGGGTCTAAATCTAAATGCCCAAAGTGATATTGAATATTATCAAGACATGTATGAAGTCCGATTGGATCAGCCACACAAAGACCGAATCAATCCGCAGCTTCAACAGAACTTGAGGGAAGCTGGAGCTTGGAAGGCCTTCAGCCAGAATAACAATGGCTGGTATGCCATTATGAGTCCTGAGCACCATTTGCCACACCGCGCGTGGGGTACTCCAATGGAAATCCCAGGATCAACTACCCAAGACAAAGCAGAATGGTTCATTCAGAACAAGCTATCTGATTTTGGAATCAATCTCGAGGAATTATCGTCGCCTGTGTCCATCGCTACCAAGAAGAACGACATCATTCGCTACAAGCAAGTAGTGAATGGAATGGAAGTTTTGGGAAGTAACCTAATCTTCAAATTCAATAATGATCGCCTGATTATGTTCTCTCTTGATTACTTCGGAGAAGCGAATGAGGTAGAAGCGACTCCACTTTCGTTTGAGACCTTGGCTTCTTTCGCTACCGCGGGAATCGCTCTGAACAACATCGAAGTATCGACTGATGGTGCATTTATCTACGCACTGAAAGCTGAGAATACTACTGACCTTCGTCTGGTTGAGCGCATCTGGGTGAAAGGATACGAAAGTACAGTACCCAAGAACTACCTCACATTGGTAGACGCAACGACTGGTGAAGTGCTCGTTCGTCAGAATATGGTGCAGCATATTGCTCCCGATTCCGGCGATAAGCCAAAGAAGAAGGAAAAGAAAATCTTGACGATGGGGATGCCAGTAGTCATTTCAGGTCAAGTGGAAGGAACTATTCTCCCTTTGAACGTATTCGATGAAGAAATTGAAGCTCCACTACCATATTTGACATTCAACGTAGGTGGAGAGCAAGTACAAGCAGATGTTGATGGAGGGTTCATCACATCTGTAACCGGACCTGCTGAAGCAGACTTCGATCTTTCAGGACCATTCTGTACCATCTTTACTGCTGGTGTCACTCCTGAATTTTCGGCAACACTTGACGATGGGTATACAGCAGTTTCGTTTGACAATGCAGCGAATATCCGTGAGTTGAGTGCTTACCGCAGCACAAACCAAATTCACGATCATATGAAGGCTTGGTTGCCAGATTTCGATGGATTGGATTTCTCGCTAACAACAAACATTGACGTTGCAGGAGAGTGCAACGCATTCTACGATGGAGCAAGTATCAACTTCTACCCGAATGGTGGAGGATGTAACTCAACAGCGCTCTTAGCTGACGTAGTTTACCACGAGTATGGTCACGGTATCAACAACGAATTCTACCAAGATAACGGTGGATTCTACTCGAACGGAGCAATGAACGAAGGGTACGCTGATTGGTGGGGCCTAAGTTTGACAGAAAGCCCTCTATTGGCACAAGGATTCTACGATGACTCTGACGAGCCACTTCGTCGTTACGATATCGATCCTAAAGTATTTGGTATCGATGATGACATCCAAGTACACAGCGGAGGTGAAATCATCTGTGGTGCATGGTATGACTCTCACTTGTTGATGGGAGGAGACTGGGATGCTTCAATGGAGCTTTTCATTGCTACTTACTCAGGACTTCAAGCAGAAGAAACTGACAACGCTACTGCATTTACCGATGTACTTCTTGATGCACTTCAAGAGGATGACGATGACGGTGATTTGAATAATGGTACTCCGAACGGTTTGGCAATCCTTGAAGGATTCGATATCCACGGAATTTCGTTGTTCTCATATACAGAAATTGAGCACGATCCAGTTGAGTTTGCAGATTCAGGTGCGGAAGTCGTTTTGATCGCTGACGCGGAAATCGTATTCCCATTCGGTCAGTACTTCGAGAATATGACAGCGTTCTACCGCACTGAACTAAACGGAGAATGGCAATCTGCAGTAATGGATGAAGTAAACGATGAGTTCGAAGTGAACATCGGACAGGTTGAAGGACCTAAAATCGTTGAGTACTACTTCGCTATTACAGACGTGCTAGGAGGTAATTCAGCTATTTCGCCTGCAGGTGCCAACAATGAAGTATATCCTAACCTTCCGTTCATGACACTTGTTGGAGTGGAGCCTGCGCTGATTAATGATTCAGATGATTACTCTGAATTTGGTGATTGGGATCCAAGTATCAACGGTGATACAGCTACAACAGGACAATGGGAAGAAGATGAGCCAGTAGGATCAACAAGTGCTGAAGGAACGCCGGTAGCTCCGTCTGAAGACCACACACCAGTAGACTTTGGATTCTGTTTCCTTACAGGAGTAAGTCCAGGTCCGAATGGTGGAGTAGGTGAGAACGACGTAGATGCGGGACACACCACACTCCTTTCTCCTGTGGTTGACCTTACAGAATACCAAAACCCAATCTTCTCCTACTGGCGCTGGTATGTGAACGCACCTCCAGGAGGAGCAAACCCAGGATCAGACTGGTGGCAAGTAGAAGTTTCAGATGACGGAGGCGACTCTTGGATATACATTGAGAACAACTTAACTCAAGATGTTGCTTGGAGACGGAATGCGTTCTTCATTAGTGACTATGTCGATATCACGAATGAATTCCAAATTCGATTCATTGCTTCAGACAGCACAACCATTGGTGAAAACCTTGATGGAGGTTCGTTGATTGAAGCTGCAGTTGATGACATCGTATTGTACGATGTAGCTACTGGGGACGGAGTGCTAGAAGAGTCATTGATTGATTTCGCAGTGTGGCCTAACCCAACGAATGGAGAGCTACGTGTACATATCGAACGCGCTGGTGGTCAATTAGACATCATTGACCACAAAGGACGTTTGATCGAGTCAATTCCTGACCAAACTTTAGGACAAACAGTGATCGATTTGAACGGTTATGCTCGGGGCCAATATTTTGTGAGGTACACGGTTGACGGCATGTCGGTCAGTAAACTCATACAGTTGATTGAGTAGACAAAAAACATGTTTAGAAGGAAGAGCTATCCGATAGGATGGCTCTTTTTTTATTTCTACCCCTCTTTAGGTCTAGGGGTTAAGTGTTTGTTATACAGTATAATGGATGGTTTTTGGCGGGCTTGCTAACTCTACCTTGCGCTCGATTGCCGAATACTCGGTGAGAACGACCAATTACTCATTTTGGAGCTTCTTGTTTGTTCAATTCGAGCACCTTCGCAAAGTCTTCTGTAACATGCCGTAAGTAGGAGAGGCGCTCTGTGCCCTTGGTAGATAGAGTGCATGATTCAGAAAGCCGAAAACTGTAACTGAATATCTCAACCATAACCAAAATGAATCCTATGAGACGGTACTATCTTTTTCTATTGGCCTGTTGTTTGTCTTTTGTGACAATGGGTCAAGAAGCACCTTATGTTGACGGCGAGATCATTATTATCACTGACGGTTCTCAACCAGAAGCGATAGTTAATGAATTCTCTTCCATCAATGGAGTGCAAACACAACTCTCAATTAAACAAACCATCAGTAATGATTTGAGTACATGGTTGCTCAAATTCGATTTCAATCAGATCAGCCACGAAGCAATGTTGGCGAAGATCAGAACTTCATCGAAGATTAAGGCAGCTCAGTTCAATCACTACATCGAAGACCGCGCGGTGCCAAATGACCCACAATTCGGTAGCCAATGGCACCATATTGATGGTTCTGATAATGACATTGACACAGACTTAGCATGGGACGTGACCACAGGAGGAACAACTCCTAATGGTGACAACATTGTTGTTTGTGTAATTGAAACGCAAGGCGCCAACTGGGCACACACTGATTTGATTGCCAATCACTGGACTAACAGCGGTGAAATCCCAAACAACGGCGTTGATGATGACGGCAACGGATACGTTGATGATTTCGACGGATGGAACGTCACAAACAACTCTGATAACATCAATCCAGGAGGACATGGAACAGCGGTTTCTGGTATGATCGGTGCTCGTGGTAACAACGGCAACGGTGGAGCTGGTGTGAACTGGGACGTAGATGTCATGCAAGTACAAATGGGGGGTATTACAGAATCCAATGTGCTCGCAGCTTACGCTTACGCTTTCACCATGCGTAACCTTTACAATACATCAGGTGGAACACAAGGAGCTTTCGTGGTAGCTACAAACGCTTCTTGGGGTATCGACAACGGTAACCCAGCAAACTTCCCAGCGTGGTGTGCTTACTACAATACGTTGGGTGCAGCTGGTATTCTAAACTGTGGAGCAACAGCTAACAATAACGTGAACGTCGATGTAGTTGGAGATATGCCAACAGGATGCACATCAGACTACATGATTGCTGTGACTGCAACCAATAGCAGTGACCAAAGAACATTCTCTGGATTCGGAGCTACTTCAATCGATCTCGCAGCACCAGGACAAGCAGTGTTTTTGCCTTCTGGATCAAACTCGTACGCGAACGCAACAGGAACTTCATTCGCGTCACCTTGTGTCGCAGGTTCTATTGCCTTGTTGTACAGCGCACCATGTACAAACCTAGCTAACCTTGCGATGAGCGATCCTCAAGGAACAGCTGATATTGTTCGCGGGTTGATCCTGGATAACGTAGACGCTGTTGCCGGCCTATCAGGTGAAGTAGCAACAGGAGGACGTCTGAACGTGAACAACTCAATGCAAGCATTACTCGGTGACTGCGCCATTCTTGGTGGAGGAGTACCAGGATGTATCGATGGTAACGCATGTAACTTTGATCCAGCAGCTACGATTGATGATGGAACTTGCTGTTACAGCAACTGTCACTCGGTAGTTGCAGGTGGTGGTACGTTCGATGCTGAAATCAGTTGGAATATCATCAACTCTGCTGGAACAATAGTCCAGTCAGGAGTTGCAGGTACGATTGGTGCTTGTCTTCCTGATGATTGTTACACGATTGAACTTCTAGATAACTTCGGAGATGGATGGAATGGAGCTACCATTGATATTACTAACGAACTTGGTGAAGTTATATTCACAGGAACCCTAGCTGGTGGAGCATCAGAGGTTTTTGAGTTCGTAGTTGGAAACCCTTCATGTGCAGGATGTACAGACAATACAGCTTGTAACTACAATCCTGCAGCTATTGTAGATACTGGTGACTGTTGTTTCAATACTTGTTACACAGTGAATGTAGGAGGTGGAATATTCGACAGCGAAATCGGATGGACCATCCAGAGCTACGGTGGTGATTTTGACTACGCTCAAGGCGTATCGGTTGATGGAGCTCCATTGTGTTTGAGCGATGGATGTTTCCAAATGGTGTTGACCGATTCTTTCGGTGATGGATGGAACGGTGCCACTATCAATATCCTCCAGTTCGGTGATATCATCTTTAGTACCACGCTTGAATCAGGTTTTGTTGCAACGATTCCTTTCTCTCTTGGATCTGGATGTGAACTTGGGTGTACTGACGAAGGGGCATGTAACTACGATCCAGCGGCAGATATCAATGACAACTCTTGTACTTACCCAGGTTGTACAGATGTTAACGCGTGTAACTACGATCCAAACGCAGGATGTGGCGGAGGTCAATGTGTATTCGATAACCAGTGTGACGACTGTCTAACGGCTGCGAACACAGGGGTAGGATTCTACGGACCGTACTCTCCTTTGGCATGGACAACAGAAACAAACGGTGGTGATGGTTTCGCTGAAATCAGCACAGGATTTGCCGTGGTAACAGGGAATAATGCTGGCGATTCAAACATCGAAACGCAAATTACATCAACAGTAGCGGTAGCAGGTGATTTCAGCTTCGACTGGAACTATGCAACAGACGATAGTCCTTCATTTGACATCGCATACTACATCAACGGTGTAAGAGTTGATCTGACGACCAACGTCGGTGGACTCCAGCAAGAGGGATCGGTGACATTCTCAGCGAATGCAGGAGATGTGATTGGATTCGGAATCGAATCTACAGACGGATGCTGTGGACGCGGATGGGTATCGATCACCAACTTCACTTGGCCTTCTGATGATAGCTGTGTTGGTGGATGTACAGACCCTAATGCATGTAACTACGACGCAACTGCAGGGTTCGATGACGGATCTTGTGAGGCTGCAGGTTGTACTGATTCATTTGCAATCAATTTTAATCCCACAGCTTCATGTGACAACGGTACGTGTCTTTTCCTGAATCAATGTAACGAGGTGGTAAATGAATTCGGTATACCATCAGGGTTCTTTGGAGATTACATCGCAGGAAACTGGCTCATCGAACTAGGAGCTGGAAACGGCCAGATTGATATCGATTTCGCAACAATGGATATCACAGGTAACGATAACGGAACGAGTGGAGTGCTAACACAAGCAACAGTTGCTGCAGCCGTAACAGGTAGCTACTCATTCAACTGGGACTACTTCTCAGAAGATAGCGGAGCAGAATATGATATCGGCTACTACATCAATGGAGTTCGCGTAGACCTGACAGACAACTTCGGAGACCTAGAACAAGACGGATCAGTGACTTTCTCTGCGAATGCTGGAGACGTGATCGGATTCGGAATTGAGTCTACAGACGGATGTTGTGGAGCTGGTCATTTGATTATTACCGACTTCCAACCAGCATTCGAGGTATTCTGTGATCCGGGTTGTACTTGTCCTTGGGCTTGTAACTATGACTCAGTTGCAAACTTCGATGACGGTTCTTGTGAGTTTACTTCATGTCTAGGTTGTACGGATCCATCAGCATGTAACTTAAATTCATTGGCTACGCTTGATGACGGTTCATGCGCACCTAGCGGTTGTACTGATCCTGCAGCTTACAACTACAGCAGCCAAGCCACTTGTGATGGAGGTACATGTTTGTACATCAACGGATGTGGGAACGTAGTTGACGGAAGCGGAAACGCAGCTGGTTTCACAACTGACTACATGTCTGACAACTGGACCATTGATCTTGGTGCGGGTGATGGTGTCATCTCTATCAGTGATGATCAAATGGTCATCGAAGGAAATAACAACGAAGTAGAAGACGTCTTGACACAAGCTTCTATCGTGGTTACAGAATCAGGTTCGTTCTCATTCACTTGGGATTACGTTACTGCTGATGGCCCATTCTTTGACATCGCTTACTACATTAATGGAGTTCGTTTTGACCTGACTGATGTAAACAACGGTGTGCTTCAAGGAGACGTAGTAACATTCATGGCGAATGCTGGAGACGTTATTGGATTCGGAATCGATGCCACAGATGGATGTTGTGGAACAGGGTGGTTGACCATCACTGATTTCACCTACCCAGGCGAGTCATGTGTCGCTGGATGTACATATGCAGATGCTGACAACTACAACAACGCAGCTCAAGTAGATGATGGTTCATGTGTCTACACTGAGTCATGTGTTGGAGACTTTGATAACGATGGCTTTGTAAATGCCGGTGACTTGCTAGTGTTCCTAGCTGCCTTCGGTTCAGTTTGCCCGTAATCTTAACTACAATGTGATAGAATACCGAACCCTCAATAGGGTTCGGTATTTTTTTTATTTAGGCTAATATACTGTAAACCAGAGGGTAAAGATCTATTTGGCGGGCTAGATGAAAATTTTTTGAAACCTCTTTGAATACCCCCCGTAATAGATAATAAGAAATTGATGTGCTAGAACACAACGCAATTTGGATAAGCATTTTTTTGGTTAAGGTTAAGGTTCTGAAAACGTTCGGAACCTTTTTCTTTTGTCTAAACTTTTGAATGTCAGATTTCTCCTACATTCATTTACCATCGAGTTCCTACACCCTAACAATTATCCCTGTTCTACTTTCGGTAACGAAAGCAATAGCTTTTTATCTATATCAAGCATGATGTCCGCACAGGACAAAGCGCAAAGGTTTAATAGTAGTTAAGTATTTAAGTTAATTTGGTTAAGGTTAAAAGTCTCGATAACGATCGGGACTTTTGATTTTTGTAACCAATTCTTAGTTCTTAGTTCTTAGTTCTTAGTTCTCGATTCTCGATTCTTGGTTCTCGATTCTTGGTTCTCGATTCTTTGTCGTTAGTCATGTTCAGAGGCGATCAGTTATAGATTTCAGTTTCTAGATTATCGATTCGTTTCTACCCCCAATTAGCACATCTTAACAGTGTAATCCTTGTCCTACAGGCACTTGAGGAATCATTCTTACGTTAATATTAGGTAGGGTAAAATACATTTGAAGTGTACAAGTAGCAAAGAGCTTTTTCATAGTTGAGGCGTTCCAGTCTCAACGAAGGTTAAGTTTAGTAGTTAAGTTATTTAGTATTTTGGTTAAGGTTAAGGCAGGGTCCCGAAAACGTTCGGGACCTTTGCTTTTTATATACCTTCGATAGCATTGTTCTTAACCCAGCCTACTTGACCGTTCGCAATGCGAATTTCAGTCCAAGCACCTTCTACCGTTTGGATCTTCACCTTAGTTCCTTCATGTAAGACAAAAGCATTCGAACCATTTTCGCTCGGACCATTTTTCACATCGATCTTTGGAGACATGATTACCGCTTCTGTATTGGCTTGAATTCGCGAGTAACTTACACGTGAGATCACGTAAGATGCCATGGCCAAGAAGATCATAATGGCACCAATCCAAAACAAAGCCCGCTTCAGCCCTCCTGAACGAGAGAATAGCCAGATCATCAATAGTCCAAATCCAATCACATTCCCTAGAATCGCAATCCATGTCCACATACCCAATCGGTCAGTTGCGGTGATGGCACTCCAAATGTTTTCTACTCCTAAGCCTTTCAACTCAGGAATGCGGTCAGCTACCTTTTCGTTGGCAATTGCCAAGTTCACCAACAAGTCGTCAGCAGTGGGATTGATTTTTCGTGCACGTTCGTAGTATAATATGCTCTCGCCTAACATACCCGCTTTGAATGCCGCGTTTCTGGCATTAAAACACAGTTCAAAACTTCGGTAGTCTATAGCAATAGAATCATAAGTTGCGTAGGCATCACTGTAGGCCTCAGCTTCAAAGGCTGCATTGGCTTCAAAGAACAAACGCTCTGCCTCAATCTTATCCATTGAGAAACTCGGAATCTGCAAGAGCAAGAACAGAATGGCAAGGATACTTCTCATGACTGTGATTCAATTTTATCGATGAGCTGCTTCGCTTCTTCAAGTATGTCGTTCTTGCTCATTTGGCTCACGGGTGCAAAACGTGCTTGCTGACAAGTTTTCCAGACCGTCATAAATCGTTCAGCCGTTTCTTCGTCGGTAGCAGAACGAACGATGTTATTCATGCTGCGTTCATTTAATCGGCTTCGATCAATGGTGAATTTGTCCATGACATATTGTTCCATTCCTCTCGCTAGCGCGGAATAGAATACGTTGCTATTGTCTCGGCCTTTCGAAGCTTCGCTGAGCCACTTCTTAGCAGATCTCTTCGCTTTCTTGCGGCGCCTACCCTCAATATCACCTGCCTCATTGATTTTCTTGCGTCTATATGCGATAGCACCAATGAAAATCAAGAATGGGGCACCATAACTCAGATAGAAGGGGAGTGATCCAAAGAAAATATTCGCGGGACGTGTCAATTTACCTGCATCTGAACGGATGTATCGAATATCCTTATTCAAAATCTGCACGTCTGATTTGGCATTGAAACTATATGGAACATCACTTCCTGCTTCACCAGGCGAAACATTCAAGGTAATGGCCTCCAAGTTGATCTTCTCGTATTGCTTCTTGATGGTGTTGAAATAGCTAAAGTCCAAACCTGGGATCTTATAATTACCTTCCGTTCGTGGGATGACCACGTAACTATAAGTTCGTTTACCACTTACTCCAGATGCTGTTGTACTTATTCGGTCCCGAACCTCTGGGTCAAATACTTCCATATCAGAAGGCCAGTTAGTTTTTGGTTCCTGGATCAGTCGCAACGCTCCTTTTCCTGAAAATTCTATACCCATATCCAAAGCTTGGTTCGCTTTCATGTCGAGTGCAGAATAGGTTCTACGTATCGATAGGGAAGGGAAGCTCCCCAAGAAGTTCGCTGGCTTTCCATCCGGAAGAGGAAGAACCTCTATGTTCACTGACTGCGAAGTAGATTCTACGCGCTGTCGGTTGAAGAAGCCACCAACAACTCCTGACATGTTGAAGCCAAATAGCGTAAAATCGCCTGTGCGCTGCGGGAAGATCACATCAATCTTAATCGTTGCCACTGAATAGCGTTGGCCATTGATGATCTGGTTTTCCCAGCGTCCTTGGTGGTCACCTACGTTTTCAACCCAGAATCCATCAAATTCAGGAAGGTCATAGCTCTCGATGTTGAACGAGTTGTATCGCTGATAGACTTTGTATTTGATTACAACGGGCTCTCCCAAATACACTTTTGTCTTTGAGGCCTCAATAACCGTCACGAAGTTCTGGCTAATGGAAGAGTCTGAATTCTTGCTTACGTTCAGTGTGAAAGGATGCGTTTTCAAAACGCCCGTACTGGTTCTGACAGGAATAGCCGGGATCTCTATCTTGCCCTCCACATTCGCGCGGAAGGTATAGGGGTAGCTCGTTTCAGAAGTCTTACGGCCGTTATCTATGCGAACGCTTTGTCCGGTGCTTGGACCGTACAAAAGCTGCAAACCATCCACGGCTGGAAGTTTGATTTGGCCATCGCTGTTCGTGATAGTAATGGTCAGTTTAAATGCCTCTCGCGGAGCAACAGGGTTCTTGCTAACGCTAGCAGAAACGCTCACGTCTTGTCCTTGAATTGCCCCGGAAATAAAGAAGGCAACCAAGAACAGGATCAGACTACCAGTCTTTCTCGATCTTCTTCTTTTTGCCATCTTTTTTCTTTTTCAAGTTTTGTTGTAGTTCTTTCTCTCGTTGGTTCAACGCCTCCAGCAGTTTCTCAGCATCTTCTTTGCTGATGCGATCAGGACGCGTTCCTTCTCCTGGATCTTCTTTCTTTTCCTCACTTTTCGAGTCTCCATTCTGGTTCTGATCCTCGCTTTCATCCTCTTTCTCACCTTGACGCTCATTCTGCTTTTCGCCGTCTTCACCACCTTCGTCGTTCTCTTGCTGCTGTTGTTGCTGCTGTTGCTGCTGTTCAAGCTGTTGCATGGCCATTGCCAGATTATGGCGTGTATCGTTGTCGTTTGGGTTAGCCATCAAGGCATCCTTGTAGGCATCAACGGCGCCTTCAAGGTTTTGTTGGCGCATCAAAGAGTTACCTAGGTTGTGATAAGCTTGTGCCTTCGCGTCTTCTGTTTCAAAGCTCTCTGCTGCATTTCGGAAGGCGTCTGCTGCTTCATCGAATTTCTCTTGGCGATAAAGCGCATCGCCACGGTTGAAATCGCCGATAGCACGTTGTCCATCGTTCCCTTCTGATAAGTTGAACAGTTCACTGGCAGCGTCAAAATCCCCACGCTCATAAGCCTGTTGGCCTTTGTTCAATTGCTTCTTCGCTGATTGCGCTTGAAGGCTCACAGTGAAACCAAGAAGTGCTATGACTAAGATGAACCTCATGATATAGTGAATTTATGTTTCCATGCGCGTTCACTCAAGAGGGTTTCAGTAACCAACAAGAGTAAGGCCGCAATGGCAAATAGTCGGAAACGGTGTTCGTAATCAACGAAGTTGGCCGTACCTAAATCTCCCAGTTCGAGCTCCTTGAAGGCATCGAGTATAGGACGAACATCAACAATCTGTTCGTTGGCCCTCACAAACGTACCATCTCCGATTTTCACCAGATCAACCAACATCTGCTCGTTTAATTGGGTCACCACAGTCTTACCATTGGGGTCCGTCTTGAATCCATTACGACGACCATTTCGATCGAATTCAGGAATAGGTGCCCCCCCAGGAAGACCTGCTCCAATTGCACAAATTTGAATCCCTCGACTAGCTGCCAATTCCGCGCTAGCGATAGCATCATCTTCATGATTCTCACCATCAGTGATCAATAAAATGGCCTTTCCGGCTTCGCTGTCTTGATCAAAGCTATTTATACAGAGGTCTAAGGCCGCCCCAATAGCCGTGCCCTGGGTAGGAACGCTATTCGTTTCAATGGCATCCAAAAAGATTTTCGCCGCCTTCGTATCGCTGGTGAGTGGAAGTTGAACGTAGGCGTCTCCAGCAAAAATGACGATACCAAGTCGGTTGCTGCCCATGTCATTGACAACCTGCTGCACGGAGCGCTTAGCCAACTTCAAACGATTAGGCTTGAGATCTTCCGCCAACATGCTATTCGAAACATCAATCGCTACCATCAAATCAATCCCTTGCGTCTCAACTTCTTCGATTTTACTTCCCACCTTCGGATCCAATAAGGCGATGATAATCATACCGAGGACCAGTCGCCATATGATGAACTTGAAAATGGTTCGGGTAGGCGACATGCGGGGCGCCATATTGCTCAAAAGATGTCCGTCAGCTAAACGGCGTAATGCGCGATTCTTCCAAGCCAGATTGATCAGGAAAATGATCATGCTCATCGGCAAAAGCAGCAAGGTCCATAGCCAAGGTCGGTTGTGCAGAGCCAAACTCGGATCGAACTGACTGACAAGGTAGTACAGACCGATCATTCCCGACCAAAAGAGTACTTCTATCGCCATAAAGAGCAACACCAGTAGCGGCATCTTATATGTGTTCGACTTTCTCATATTGGTGTTCTGAATACCGTTACGCGCAAGGCCATTTCTAATAGCATCAACGCAATTGCGATCAATAAGAATGGAGTAAACTCTTCTGTTTTTCGGTTGTATTGAAGCACATTGAACCGTGTCTTTTCTAACTGATCAATCTCTTGGTAAATAGAGTTGAGTTTGTTCTTACTTGTCGCTCGGAAGTACTTGCCTCCAGTCTCTTCAGCAATGTCTTTCAGTGTTTCTTCATCGATTTCTACTTCAATCCAATCATAGATGTACTGTCCGTTTGACATGCCTACAGGACTCTTCGCTTTACCAATCGTTCCAACACCAATCGTGTAAACACGAATACCGTAGAGAGATGCAAGCTGTGCCGCATCGGCTGGTTTGATTTCACCAGCATTGTTGACACCATCGGTCAATAGAATCACAACTTTACTCTTGCCTTCGCTTTCTTTCAGTCGATTCACTGCTGTGGCCAATCCCATACCAATTGCGGTTCCACCAGTAAGTTGACCAGTGTGCAATTGAGCGAGTCCGTTTGTCACTACGCGATGGTCACTTGTGAGCGGAACCTGAGTAATGCTCTCGCCTTCATAAACAACCACGCCAATACGGTCATCAGAACGTTCAGAAACAAAGTTGACCGCCACCTCTTTGGCACTTTCCAATCGATTCGGCTCAAAGTCTTTCGAAAGCATCGAAGCAGACACATCCATTGCAATGACGATGTTGATTCCCTCGCGAGTGAGGTCTTCAAAGCTGTCGCTGGATTGAGGTCTTGCAATGACGTAGATCAAGAAACCAATCGTCATGAGACGAATAGCAAAGAGCAGGTGGCGATTCAATTGAGGTAGAATCTTCTTCCAGTCTTCAGGCAAGTAGCTTGTGTTGACGCTTTCTCGTCGGTAGAATTGACGGAAGAAGTAGATGCCGCTGAGTGCTGGAATCAACAAAAATAACCACAGCGCATTCGGGTAGGCAAGCTCGTATCTGTCGTGAAAGAAAAATACGATACCCCCCACGATCATATTGATCACGAACAATGATATAGCGAGTATGATCCTCTTCTTTGTCATTGTTGTATCACTTCCGCCGTTTGTTCTACAAATTGCTGAGCCGAGCTCATGCTTTGACCATTTTCAGTGTTAATTGGCTTGTATTTGGCAAACTTCACCATATCGGCAAGTTCCAGAATCCCCTTTACGCGCTGCTGTTCATCAATGGGCAGACCAAGTGTACGCAGTTGAAGGAGAATTTCTCGTGTGGTTTTCTCGGTGCAAGCAATCGCAAATCGACGTTGGAGGTAGTTTCGAATGATATCACTAAGAATAGTGTAGTGTTCCTTTACTTTTCCTTTGGCTATCAATTCCATCGCCCGCAATTCAGCGAGGGCTTCATTGGCTTCAATATGCGCTGGTAATGAAGGCTTCTTTTTGATGACAGGAACGAATTCCTTGTTTTGAGTGCGCTTGCTAAGAATATAAATCACCACAGCGATTACCAAAGCCAGAACGATCAACAGCACAGCCAACCATTTCTCCATCAAGACATCCCAAAGGGTATACTGAACTTCAACGATTTCCTTAATATCCTTGAGTTCGGCATGTTGATCAAGTTGCATGCCTTCGACATAAAGAAGGGCTGCATTTGACTCAATCGATCCACTTTCCAAAGAGAATATAATCGGAGGAATAGCAATGTATCCTGTGTCAAAGGATGTCAATGTTATCTCTTGTGCTATGACATACTTTGCTTCTTGAAACGACGTATCAATGCTTCCTTTAGAAACGATGTCCAGCGCATGAATGGAGTCTCCTTGAATTGGCCATGGATTGATATTAGGAATCTCTCCTTCACCATAAAATCGAATCAGTGCCTTGACATGTCCTCCAAGCGGAATGTCTGTGGTGTCAAGCGTAATGTCTGCTCGTTGCCCCAGAGAAGCAAGACTGATCAAACTAACTATAGCCGAAAGTAGAATCCTTTTCATCGTGTGCGTTGTTTGAAAAGGTTCATAAGTGAACGCACGTATGGTTTGTTCGTGCGAATAGTGATGTTATCGACTCCGGCACGTGTGAATTGTTCCTTGATACGCTTATCCCGTTCAAGAAAGGCATGCTTCAATCGAAGTCTATTTCTTTTGAGATTACTATTCACCCAGGTCATTTCACCATTCTCGCTATCGCGGAATAGCAACCAACCTGCTTTCGGTAGTTCTTCTTCGCCTGGATCTTCAATTTTCAGAGCAACCAAATCATGCTTTCGGGAAGCGATCTTCAAACTCTGCTCAAAGTTGTCATCAATAAAATCTGAGAGCACGAAACAAATTGATCGCTTCTTGATCACGCGGTTCATGTAATCAAGAGCAAAGGCAATATCTGTTTTCGTTCCTTCAGGCTCGAAGTCAAGCAATTCGCGAATGATACGCAGGATGTGGCTTCTTCCTTTTTTCGGAGGAATGAACTTTTCAATGCGATCAGAGAAGAGAATGACCCCAATTTTATCGTTGTTCTGAATCCCACTAAACGCCAATACCGCCGTTAGATCTGTGATCAGTCTTTTCTTAAGCTGCGTGCGTGTCCCGAAATTTCCTCAAGAAGAAACGTCAACCAAGATCATGGCGGTCAGCTCACGTTCTTCTTCGAAAACCTTCACATAGGGGTGTCCCATTCGTGCCGTGACGTTCCAGTCAATGGTTCGGATTTCATCCCCATGCTGGTACTCACGGTTCTCACTGAAGGCCATCCCACGTCCTTTGAAGGCTGAGTGGTATTCACCGGAGAAGATCTGTTTCGACAGTCCTCGGGTTCTCAATTCAATGGCTCTGTCCTTCTTTAAAAGTTCGGTCGTTTCCATAGAGCTGTATTAAGGGACGTCGATTTGATTCAGGATCTCTATAATGATCTGTTCTTGAGTGATATTTTCGGCTTCCGCTTCGAAGGTAATTCCTATGCGGTGGCGCATGATATCCATACACACAGCACGCACATCTTCTGGAATGACAAAGCCTCGACGGTTAATAAAAGCGTAGGCCTTGGCTGCAAGAGCCATGCTAATTGACGCACGTGGTGACCCTCCAAATTGAATCAACTGACTGAGGTGTCCAAGTCCATGATCTTCTGGGGTACGTGTAGCGAATACCAGGTCGATGATGTATTGCTCGATCTTTTCATCCATGTACACTTCGCGCACCGCTTTGCGGGCCTCGAGAATTTCAGACGCTTGAATGACTTTCTTCGGCTTCGGCATTCCGTCAATAGAAATGTTATTTCGAACAATCATCTTCTCTTCGGCCTTTGTAGGGTAGCCAATTACTACTTTCAACAGGAATCGGTCAACCTGTGCTTCAGGAAGAGGGTAGGTACCTTCCTGCTCCACTGGGTTTTGAGTGGCAAGCACAAGGAATGGTGCAGGAAGTTTGAAAGTCTGAGGTCCGATGGTTACTTGGCGCTCTTGCATCGCTTCAAGGAGAGCAGATTGCACTTTTGCCGGTGCACGGTTGATCTCATCAGCTAAGACGAAGTTGGCAAAGACAGGTCCTTTCTTGACACTGAAGTCTTCGCTCTTCTGATTGTATATCATCGTACCTACCAAGTCGGCAGGGAGAAGGTCAGGAGTGAATTGGATCCTCGAAAAATCGACATCAATACAAGACGCCAATGATTTGATAGCAAGGGTTTTCGCTAGTCCAGGAACACCCTCCAGAAGGATGTGTCCGTTCGCCAACAATCCAATAAGGAGTTTGTCTACCATGTCTCGCTGGCCAATGATGACCTTTTCCATCTCAAGATTGAGGAGGTCAACAAACGCGCTGGCCTTTTCGATCTTCTCACTGAGTGCGACGATGTCTTCAGACTGCATTTGATTAGATCCGGAAATACCTTGTTCCATGTTCATATAATCGACTTCTAACTTGCGTTTACTTTATAATTAGTGTGGCTTACAAATTTCCTACATCGTACGCCAGCCGTGAGAGTGCCGCTGTTAAAAGTTGTTAAGTATAGTAGCTTATTTAACGCGTTTTGGACGCGTCGGGCGGCGCAATTTAATGTATTCAGCTTGATGGTTGATAAAAGTAGCAGTACTAGTGGAAAACTACAGGGCCAAATATGAGTTGTCTAGTCATCCTAAAAGTAACTTGCTCCTGATGGATCGGAACCAAACGAAAACCTTTGAAGAGATCATAGACCACGTGCGTGACTTTCATGACGCTTTTATGATCGGTAATGCATACGAGCCTACAGCTGAAATAGGCGCTGACCAGGTAGCCCTTCGTCATCGTTTGATGCATGAAGAGAATGAAGAGTACCTGGAGGCAGCTCAGAATGGAGATCTTGTAGAGATTGCTGATGCCTTGGGTGATCAGCTGTATATTCTTTGTGGTACCATCCTAAAGCACGGGTTGCAATACAAGATCGTCGAGGTGTTTGAAGAGATTCAACGTAGCAACATGTCGAAACTTGACGCCAACGGAAAACCGGTGACGCGCGAAGACGGCAAGATCTTGAAAAGTGACTTGTACTTCAAACCAGACATTGCATCTATTCTCCAATTGGAGAAGCAGATTCAGGAATAGACTTATCGCTCTTAATGACGCTGAGGCAGCGAGAGAGATAGTGTGGGGAACTCAGTTTTCTTCATCAGGGCCATCTTGGGGGATGGTCCTTTTTTTATCTTCATACCATGGAACTGAAAGCACTTTTTGAAAAAGCCAAAGCGGGTAAGCGGGGAAGATTTATTCTAGATCGAGTTTTGTGGAAAGGAATTCCCTTCAATCGTCCGCACCGCTTCAGTATCCAAGAGTTGACAGATGAGTCAGTGGTGGTGCTTATTCCATTCCGTAAAAAGAACTTGAATCACCTGAATGGGCTGCATGCATGTGCACTAGCTACCGGTGCCGAATATGCTTCGGGGTTGGTGATGCTGCAGCATTTTGATCCTTCTTCGTATCGATTGATCATGAAACGGATCGAAATCGATTATCACTACCAAGGAAAAACGAACGGATTGGTGAAGTTTGAACTTCCCACGTCAGTGGTAGAATCAGAAATCAAGAATGCACTTGAAACCCAAGATGCCGCCCTCTTCCTCTGCAAGGTTCCTGTAGAAGATGAGAACGGCAACTTGTTATGCTCAGCCGTGGTTGAGTGGCAGATCAAACCTTGGACGAAGGTCCGAACGAAATCATAGTTGGACGAAGCCGGTGATTTTCCACTGGCCATCGATCATTTTGACTTCCATTCCCTTAGGCAGACCCGCATTAGAAATGGTGAAGTAGGATGCCGCCAGGTAGCCCTGTACTGATCCCAGTTCAGGGTGGTGAAGTTCTACCGGTTTCCACTCGATTCCAGCTCCGTCTGTGAGACTCGCTTTATTCGAAGAAATATTCCCAGCGTAAATACCGTCTTGAAGGATACAGATGGTAGCCGACTCTTTTGATGGAAGTTTGCGCAAGCGAAGTGCATTCGCTTCTACCGTTAGCAATTCTCCGTAGCGTAATTGATTGTGGATAGACACAAAGGTGCGATCAACTTCACTTCCTGTGAATACAAATCCACTCGCGAGTCCTTCCAGAATTTGTTCCGGTGAACCGAATTCATCGAGGCATTCGAAGACTTCTGCGACGGTCAAGTAATCGACTCTTCCGTCATCTCGTTCCCAGCGTACCGAATCGGTAAAGAAGGCAGTTGTTAATGAGTTGTTTTTCTGTAAGTCAACTTCCTTGAAGAGTTGAATGAACGCTTCGAAAGAAGAACTGGTAGCCGGTTCTGAAGCGTAAGCGTTCCCGCCGAAGGCGAGTAAAATAACAAGCACTAAATTTTTCATGAGTTTTTTCTTTCACAACGGAACGAATTTCAAAATCAGTGTGATGGTGTCCTAGGCTTTGAAACGAGCGTATAGAAATGGCGAGAATCCGTAAGCAAGAGTGTGTCTATCTCTGGGTAAAATCGTAACTTTGCGGCTTGCAAAAACACTGATATGATTAACATTACACTACCTGACGGCTCGGTCAGAGAAGTGGAACAAGGTACCACTGCCATGCAGGTGGCCCAGTCGATCAGCGAAGGACTCGCTCGAAAAGTACTGGCCGCTGAAGTGAATGGTGAGGTGTACGACCTCACTCGCCCAATCAATGACAACGCAACGTTGAAGCTATTGACCTGGGATGACGATGGAGCAAAGTCTACCTTGTGGCACTCTTCTGCGCACCTGATGGCAGAGGCGTTAGAGGAGTTCTATCCCGGAGTGAAGTTCTGGGTAGGTCCACCAGTAGAAAATGGTTTTTACTACGATGTTGACTTCGGTGAAGAAACGTTTAGTGAGCGCGATTTCCAGAAAGTAGAGAAGAAGATGCTCGAATTGGCATCGCAGAAGAATGAGTACGTACGCAAGGAAATCAGCAAGGACGAGGCGGTTGCTTACTACAAAGAGAAGGGTGATAATTACAAGCTAGACCTCTTGGAAGACTTGGAAGATGGCACCATCACCTTCTATACACAAGGAAACTTTACAGACCTCTGTCGTGGACCGCACATCCCAAACACTGGCCATATCAAGGTGGTGAAATTGATGAATGTAGCTGGAGCATACTTCAAAGGTGACGAAAACAATAAGCAACTAACACGTATTTACGGCGTGGCATTCCCGAAACAGAAGATGCTCAACGAGCACCTGACGCTGTTGGAAGAAGCGAAGAAACGTGATCACCGAAAGCTTGGTAAAGAACTTGACTTATTCCATTTCAGTGAAAATGTAGGTCAAGGATTGCCGTTGTGGTTACCGAAAGGTGCTGAGTTGCGCGCGCGCCTTGAGCACTTCTTGAAAGAAGCGCAGCGAAAAGCAGGTTACGAACCAGTAATCACTCCACACATTGCTTCTAAAGATCTTTACGTGACTTCCGGTCACTTTGCGAAATACGGAGAAGACAGCTTCCAGCCGATTGAAACTCCCGCAGAAGGAGAAGTATACCTGCTGAAGCCGATGAACTGCCCTCACCATTGTGAGATCTACAAATCGCGTCCGCGTTCATACCGTGATCTCCCGATTCGCTATGCAGAATTCGGAACAGTATATCGTTATGAGCAGTCTGGAGAGCTTCACGGACTAACCCGTGTTCGTGGATTTACTCAG
Organism: Flavobacteriales bacterium; assembly: GCA_022447625.1. Taxonomy (GTDB): domain Bacteria; phylum Bacteroidota; class Bacteroidia; order Flavobacteriales_D; family Sanyastnellaceae; genus Sanyastnella. The sequence goes on from JAKVAX010000022.1 coordinate 47,644, forward strand.
GATGACGCACACATTTTCTGTACCCAGGAACAGGTGAAGCAGGAAATTAGTAATGTGATCGACCTCGTACTTTACATTTTCCGTGTACTGGAATTCAAAGACTACATTGCTCAAGTTTCATTACGTGACCCCCAGACGCCAGAGAAGTACATCGGTTCAACAGATAACTGGGAACAGGCGGAGAAAGCAATCCAGGAAGTGGCCGATGACAAAGGTCTCAAGACGGTTGTGGAATATGGGGAAGCGGCCTTCTACGGACCAAAGCTTGACTTCATGGTTCGCGATGCGATCGGACGCAAGTGGCAACTGGGTACAGTTCAGCTTGATTACAACCTTCCAGAGCGCTTTGAACTAGAGTATACAGGTAGCGATAACGCACCTCACCGACCAGTAATGATCCACCGTGCACCGTTTGGATCGATGGAACGATTTGTAGCAATTCTCATTGAGCACTGCGCAGGAAAGTTCCCAATATGGCTAACGCCGGAACAAGTTAGGATCCTTCCGATCAGTGATCGCTTTATGGATTATGCTCAAGAACTTTCGAAAGTCCTTGAAAATTACGATATTCGCGCCCTCATTGACGAAAGGGGAGAAAAGGTCGGGAAGAAGATTCGCGACGCCGAACTAGATCGCATCCCATACATGCTGATCATTGGAGAAAGTGAAGTAGAGGAGCGAAAGGTGTCAGTGAGAAAGCAAGGTGAAGGAGACGTTGGGTCAATGTCACCAGAAGAATTTGCAGAGGTAATCGATGGCGAGATTGCCACACTGTTAGAATTGAATTAGTAATTAAAAAGTACGAGCCATAGCAATACGAAGAAGACGTAAGAGAGGTCCTGCCAGGGTCATTAAAGAAGACAAACACAGGATTAACCGCCGTATCACCGCACCGGAAGTGCGCGTGGTGGGTGAAGACATTGAACAAGGAGTTTACCCAATCGCACAAGCTTTGCGCATGGCGCAAGAGCAAGAGCTAGATCTAGTTGAGATCTCCCCAAACGCGAAACCTCCTGTATGTCGAATCGTTGATTACAAGAAGTTCCTTTATTCGCAGAAAAAGCGTGAGAAGGAGCTGAAAGCGAAACAACAGAAAGTTGTTGTGAAGGAAATCCGTTTCGGACCGAACACGGATGACCACGATTTCGAGTTCAAGTTGAAGCACGCGAAGAAGTTCCTTGAAGAAGGAGCGAAAGTGAAGGCTTACGTATTCTTTAAAGGGCGAACAATTGTATTCAAGGAGCGTGGAGAAATCTTGCTTCTGAAGTTTGCTCAAGAATTGGAAGACTACGCAGCGGTAGAACAGATGCCTAAGCTTGAAGGAAAGCGGATGATCATGATGTTCAACCCGAAGAAGAAATAAATCAAAGTTCACGGTTATGCCGAAAATGAAGACCAAATCGAGCGCTAAAAAGCGTTTCAAGTTTACCGGCTCCGGGAAGATTAAGCGCAAGCACGCTTACAAAAGCCACATTCTTACGAAGAAGGCTAAGAAGCGTAAGCGTAATCTGACCGCGTTCACTACGGTAGACAAAGCGGATGAGAAGAGCATCAAGAAACAACTTCTCGCCTAAGAATTAACCAGGTATGTTTTAACCCGGTTTGCAGTATTAAGTGTCTATGACCGCTGTTGACCAAAAAACACGAACACTATGCCACGTTCAGTAAACTCAGTTGCATCAAGAGCGCGCAGAAAGAAAGTCATGAAAATGGCGCGCGGTTACTACGGAGCCAGAAAAAATGTTTGGACAGTAGCCAAAAACGCAGTAGAGAAAGGGCTTCTCTACTCTTATGAAGGACGTAAACAACGTAAGCGTCAATTCCGTCGACTTTGGATCCAACGTATCAACGCAGGAGCTCGTCAGCACGGAATGTCGTACTCAGCGTTGATGGGTAAACTCAATGCTCAAGGGATCGAGTTGAACCGTAAGGTACTTGCTGACCTAGCAATGAACCATCCTGAGGCCTTCAAAGCCGTAGTAGATAAAGTGAAATAAGTTTACTTCACAATATTGAAAAAGCCAGCATATAGCTGGCTTTTTTCATTTAGGCATTTGATTTGCTATATCTTCGTTGTACTTCAATAATCTTAACTACATGCGAGTTCTGCTTCTATTCTTATTCATCTTTGTTTCCGCAACCTCATACAGCCAAGTGCGCAAGGATTCACTCTATCGATTCCGCAAAGCGCAGGAGGGAGTGACCATTCCGAGAGGGTCTGAGTGGCACAATGCTAAGCGTGCATTCTCTGTATTTGATATTGGCGAACGTATCATCATTCTCCATATTTGGGACCCGCGTTCTGTAGATGGGAAAGAATCAATCGAAGCATTTAACGGTTGGAAGCGAGAGTTTTCACCCTTCATTCCAATGACAATCATTCCTGATTCCACTTTACACTCGCTCAGTGACAAGGAAATTGATCAACTCATCGAACGTTACGAAATAGAACATCCGCTTCTCTTCAATAAGAATCTGTCTAGCCTTAAACTTCCTGAGGATTTTGAGGCGCCGGGAGTACTATTGATTCGGGAAGATGGAAGACCGGCAGGAGTATACTATGGAGAAGACTATCTCGATGAGCTGGAATTGAAGCTTAGCGCGTTCGATAAAGAGACGAATACAAAGATTGGTCTTTCTAATACTCGTTTCATTGCTACACAAGAGCGAATGAGTCTATATACTCCGATGTCGTTCCCAACGGCGGTGGAAGCATCTTCAAGAGAGCAACGTAGCTATGTAGCGGATACGGAGAACAACCGAATCCTGCTGGTAGACTTCGACGGACAAGTGAATGAAGTGATAGGAACAGGGGTTCGCGGATTACGAGACGGACGTTACGGCGCTTGTCAATTTAATCGCCCTACAGGGTTAGCGCTGGATGAGGAAAACAGAATTCTTTACGTTGCTGATGCTGGGAACCATGTGATTAGACAAGTAGATCTCAAAACACGAACCGTAACAAATATCCTAGGGACTGGTTATCGAGCGGCCGCTTCGATTTCAAAGGTAGACAGTACCAATGGACCATTGAATTACCCAATGGCGCTCGAGTTTGGTGCAGGGAAGCTGACCATTGCCATGGCCGGAAGCAATCAGGTCTGGCAATATGATGTGAAGAAAAAGCAAGCCATTGCCATGGCTGGCAATGGTGCTGCTCGCTCGATTGACGGGACTGGTATCGCGAGCGCAATCAATGAACCTATAGCGATTACTACAGATAAGAAAGGGACCTACTACGTTCTGGAGCAAGGAGCGAAGAATGTACGTGTGATTGATCCTCAGTGGAATGTTTCCACCTTGGAGGTTATGGGTAAGAATGACTCTTTGAATTATCCGCAGTCGATTGCGTTCAAGGAGGATGAGCTATACATCGCAGATACCTATAACAATCGAATTGTCAAGTACAACAAGAAGAAAACGGAAGTTGTCGCCGGAACTGGAATGCCTGGCTTCCAAGACTCTCGCAAAGACGGTGAGCTATTCAATAAACCGATGGGACTAAGCGTCAAAGGAGATGAGATTTGGGTGGCAGACTGTTTCAACCATAGTCTGCGTATCGTTGATTCCAAGAAGGGTAAAACGAAGACTCAGCCGCTGACGCGTATCGATAAGCTTTTCCGAAACATCGAAGCCTATAACGAAGGTGACCGTATTTACTTAGAAGAGCTCATTATCGGACCAGGAGAGAACAGTCTCTACATCGAGCTAGAAACCCCTGAAGGATATGAATTGGTACCAGATGGTCGCAATGAAGTGTTCATGGAAAGACCTGGAATGAATCAACTGCTCAACTCAAATCCTTCACGAGGGTATATCGAGGTTGAGGTAGCTGGAAAAGAGATGAATCCATACGCTGGTATGCAGATTTATGTGACAATGCGCCATAAAGAAACAGAACAGGTAATCTTCCGTCCGGTTTTATTGGTGGTGCCGTTCTTGCATGACACCAGTGGGCCTACAAGTCACGACCTCAAATTCAATTTACTTCAGAAGCAGGAGGAGTAAATTATTCTCCGAGAACACGTCCTTTGGCAAGGGCAGCAGGAGTGTAGTCTGGCTGCATGCTCAGCGCACGGTTGTAATCTGCCAAGGCTTCTTGTTTGTTGCCTAAACTCTCGTAGCACAATCCTCGGTTGTAGTAAGCTTGATAGTAGGCAGGATAGATATCTGCAGCTTGATCGAAGAAAGTAATTGCACTGTCGTAGTGCTGGAAGTATTCCAAGTGAATGTATCCTTGGTTGTAGTATGCCGGGACAAATTCCGGATCAATTTCTAAGATTTCCTTGTACTGCTTGAAAGCCTGTGTGTAGCGGTTGGCATCGCGATCACCACTGGATTGCAGGTAGTACGCCAAGTTGTATTTGGCTTCAATACTTTGAGGTTTGATTTCAGTGGCCGTGCGATAGTATTCAATGGCTAGGTCACTTTTTGCCGATGCATATAAGAGTCCAATTTCGATGTAAGCGTCGTAGTATTCTGGGTCAACCTCAATGGCTGTCTGGTAACTAGATGCTGCGAGTGTTGTGTCTCCTGTTTCCTTGTAGATTCTTCCTTTCATGTAGTATCCGAAGGGGAGGAATTCATTGACGGTCAGAGCTTTGTTGATTTCCTCTAGGGCTTTTGGATAATTCTGCAAGTGAATCTGCATCTCACCAAGTTTCAACAAACAATCCGTATTTTCGGGAGAAAGGTCAACACAAGCTTGATAGTCAACAACGGCTAATTCAAAATCGGTTCTTCCGTAGTGATATTCACCTCTCGCGAAGAAGACATCATCTCGTGTGCTGTCTGCATCGAGTGCGTTGGAGAAGTCTTCAAGCGTTCGATTTACGTCTCCTTTTTCCGCGTAAAGATGAGCACGTTCAAGGTAATTGTCAGCATTTACTGGATCGGCGATGATACGTTGATTCAAAGAGTCTAGACGGACTTGCACTGTATCGATAGCGACGGTCTCTACCTCTTGGGAAGTTTGATCACTTGATTGATCCTCTGCAGGGTCATTACAAGCATAGAAGAATAGGGCCGAAGCCGAAAGAATAGCAGCTAACTGGAGTTTCATAGGTGCAAATTAAAAAAGCCCGCTCCAGTAGAGCAGGCTTTTCAATCAAAATTATGGCTTATTTAGTCAGTTCAGCCTTGATCTTTTCCTCGAGCTCTTCCATAAGCTCAGGGTTATCGTTCAATAGTTGCTTCACTGCGTCGCGACCTTGTCCGAGTTTTGTTTCTCCATAGGAGAACCAAGAACCACTCTTCTTGATCACGTTCATATCTACACCAAGGTCGATGATTTCTCCAGTTTTTGAGATTCCTGTACCGTACATGATATCGAATTCGGCACGTTGGAATGGAGGAGCCACCTTGTTCTTCACGATTTTCACTTTTGTACGATTACCAATAACTCGGTCTCCGTCTTTGATTTGTGAAGAACGGCGAATGTCAACACGTACAGAGGAGTAGAACTTCAGTGCGTTACCACCCGTTGTGGTTTCAGGGTTTCCGAACATCACTCCAATCTTCTCACGAAGCTGGTTGATGAAGATACAGCAGCATCCTGTCTTGCTAATCGTAGACGTTAGTTTACGAAGCGCTTTAGACATCAAGCGTGCCTGAAGACCCACTTGGCTATCTGCCATTTCTCCTTCGATCTCTGCGCGAGGTGTTAGGGCCGCAACCGAGTCAATCACCAATAGATCAATTGCACCTGAACGGATCAAGTTATCTGCGATTTCCAGTGCTTGCTCTCCGTTGTCTGGCTGTGAGATCAAGAGGTTCTCAGTATCAACACCTAGGTTTTCAGCATAAAACTTATCAAATGCGTGCTCGGCATCGACGATAGCACAGATGCCTCCGTTGCGTTGCGATTCCGCGATAGCGTGAATAGCAAGCGTCGTCTTACCAGAAGATTCCGGACCATAGATCTCAATGATTCGTCCTTGTGGATATCCGCCTATGCCTAAAGCAAGGTCAAGAGTCAATGACCCTGAGGGAATGAAATCAAGTTGTTCGATGGCATCATCGCCTAGCTTCATTACCGTACCTTTTCCGTAAGTCTTCTCCAGCTTGTCTAGAGTCAGCTGAAGCGCCTTCATCTTTTCTTTATTCACTTCTGTTGCCATGAGCGTTAGATTTTGAGCTAATGTAGCCATTCAACAACGTAATGTATTTACGTTGTTGAATGATTTTGTCCACGTTGGACAATCCTTTGTGTGTGTAACCTTAGAGGCCGAATCCGTTCAAGATCTGATCGGTATGTTCTTTGGCTTTTACCTTCTTTATCACATCCACGATCGTTCCTTCTTCGTCGATCAAAAAGGTAGTGCGGTGGGTGCCGTCAAACTCTTTACCCATGAACTTCTTAGGCCCCCATACACCAAAGGCTTGAAGTACTGAACGTTCTTCGTCTGCGATCAGTGGAAATGGCAACCCGTGCTTATCAATGAACTTCTGGTGCTTTTTCGCAGGATCATCGTTCACTCCAATGATCTCAATACCATGTCCTTTCAATGCATCGAAGTTGTCGCGGATGTTACATGCCTGAGTAGTACACGTTGGGGTCATGTCTCTTGGGTAGAAATATACCACGAGTTTCTTCCCGCTGTAGTCTGATGATTTGATTTCGCTTCCGTCTTGGACGATTCCTGAAAAGTCAGGGGCTTTGTCGCCTTTTTGTAGGGTTGTCATATCTATATTCTAATTGGTCTTAGAGTGACAAATATGACACGAATTTGTTCTTGTTATTCACGGTTTGGGATCGTGAATTCATTTTGTTTTTAGTCGACGAACGAAAGATATCAACAGACGAATGAAAATATTTTGATGACCAAGCCTACTGCTGTACATTCGATTTGGTGCAACTTGCATAAGAAGACAATTATTCTGATCTCAAAATTCAATTTCTCTATGAGACACACTACGCTTGTGGCAAACGTAAAAACCCAAAACAACAGGGCTTACCGTTTCTCGCGTGTGTTTTTAGCAATGGTTCTGGCACTGGTATTCGCTGGGATCAATGCAAACGCACAAACTCTTGAACCTGGCACCGAGGCTTATGCTTCTGCAAAAGATGCAGGCCTGGTGGAGCAAATTTCGCTTGCTCTAGACTATGACGGGGAATCTCCAAACGTTCAACACTACCTCGATGCAGCTGCTGCTCGTGGTGCTGGATGTTTTATTCCTCACGATCCTATGACATGGACAAACTTTCCTGGAAATGATGATGGTTCTGAAGGACCAATCGCACTTCCTTTTTCGTTTGATCTGTATGGTGATACGTACAGCAGCATTTACCTCAACAACAATGGAAACCTGACCTTCGGCAATAGCCTCTCGTCTTTTACGCCAGATGGTTTCCCGATTTCAACGCCAATGATCGCTCCATTTTGGGGAGATGTTGATACGCGAAACGGAAGAGGTGAAGTTTGGTACTACGTGACTGACCATGCATTGTATGTGAACTGGGTAGAAGTAGGAGTGTTCTCAGCGAATAACCCTGACCTAGAAAATCTTCGCAATACTTTCCAAGTGATCATCACTGATGGAACAGATGCGGTTCTTGAACCAGGAAACAACATTGCCTTCCATTATGAAATCATGGATTGGACTACTGGAGACGCTTCTCTCGGTGAACTTGGTTTCGGTGGTGCACCTGCAACAGTTGGTGTAAACGCTGGAAACAATGTAGACTTCATCCAAATCGGTCGTTTTGGAACAGATACCAATGACTATGACGGTCCTGACGGTGAGGTTGACGGAGTAAACTGGCTAGAGTTCCAGTGTTTCCAGTTCAACGTTTCAAGTGGAACGAACTTCCCTCCAATTGCACAGAATCTCCCAGTAGGAAACGAAATCAACATTTGTAACGATGAAAGTGCTACGCTTGACTTAGGTTTCATCGGACCAGAAGGCGATCAAACGGTAACAGTTGCTGTTTCTTCTGGTGATTCTTACACCTTGAATTCAAACGATGCCGGAAATCCGGCAGAAGTGTCTGTGACATTCGAAGGGCTAGCTCCAGGATCATACTCATATGATTTCATCGCAACAGATAACGGAGATCCGGTAGGAGAAACAACCGTGACGATTACTGTCAATGTTGAAGATTGTACGGGCGAATGCGAACCTAACTTGATGATCACATGTCCTGAAGACATGACGGTCGAGTGTGGTAGTGACCTTGACCCAATGTCTCTCGGAATGCCAATGGTTGATGCTGACGATTGTTACGCAGGTTCAGTGGATATCACTTATGTGGATGATGTCATTTCTGAAAACGGTTGCGAACAAATGATCGCACGTACGTGGATGGCTTCAGCGGATGATGAGACTGACATGTGTACTCAAATGATCACCGTGATTGATACAGAAGCACCTGTACTCAACATGCCTCCTCTATACTACTCTCTTGAGTGGAGCGTATATGAAGATAACTTCATCGAAGACTTCCTAAACGGACAAATCACACTCGAAGATCTTGAGACACTTAGTCCATTATTCAACGAGCAACTTGAGGCTCAAGGGTACTTCTACCCAACAGCATCAGACGCGTGTGATGATGACGTTACACCTTACTACATCCAATCAATACTCGGGCCTGAAGAACTTGAGTGTCCGCTCGTAGCAGAAGTGATTTGGTCATTCTACGCTCAAGATGATTGTGGAAATGTAACTGGACCATTTGATGTTGTGTGCGAATTCTTCGACACGACTCCACCAGAGTTTATTGACTTCCCAGAAGACGTTCTTGTACAGTGTATCGAAGATGTTCCAGCCCCAGAAGCAGTAAATGCAGAAGATGCATGTGCTGATGTAGTTTCAGTAGACATCTTCACAAGCGAAACAGGTTTCCCAACTGATTCATGTGTAGCCACAACAGCATTCGGACCTGGAGATGATTGGGCATTATGGCTACCAGTATTGGAGACAGAAGGTCTATCCCCAACAGATGATTTCGTTCCAGTAGGAGAGTTGGCTTTCGTGAAGTACAACGACGGAACAGCACGTTTGACTGGTTCAGTGGTAAACGATGAGAATCCAGCACAAGGATGGGACATCGATCTGCACTTCGAGAACCAAGCAACATGGGCAGAGTGGGAAGCAATGGGCCGTTCTTATAAGGATGACCTAGGATT
>JAKVAX010000023.1 GCA_022447625.1 Flavobacteriales bacterium
AGCAGGAAATAAGAACACTTGTAAACCTATAACAGTATTTTAGTACAAACACTGTCAACTTTTTTTAGGACGGGTCAGGCCTGACTTTCTAATGCCTTAAGCCTTAGGCCATAGGCCTTAAGCCTAAAACTCTATCTTCGCTACATGACCGAAAACGCATCGAGAAAGAAACGAGTTGGAGTATTAGGAGGCGGTAGCTGGGCTACGGCGATCGTCAAGATGCTCAGCAATAACCTTGATACGGTTCATTGGTGGATGCGCAGTGAGCAGTCTGCTGATCACTTGCGCAAGTTTGGTCATAACCCGAAATATATTCAGAGTATCGCTTTTGATATGGAGCAGGTGCAAGTGAGCACCAACATGCAAGAGGTGATCGATGCTTCTGATATCTTGATCATTGCGATTCCTTCGGCGTTCCTGGATTCAGCGGTGAAACAATACAAACCTCAAGGACTTGATCAGAAGATTCTCTTCAGTGCGATCAAAGGGGTGATTGTAGAGTACGATTCGATTCCAGCGCGCTACTTGCACAAGGAGTTTAGAACCCCCTACGAACAGATCGGTATCATCGCCGGTCCATGTCACGCAGAAGAGGTGGCAAGCGAAAAGCTATCTTACCTGACTTTGGCTTGTCCGAACCTGGATATTGCAGCTGAGATGGCCGAATTGCTTCAATGCCGATACATCAAAACCAGCATTAGTGAAGATGTGTTTGGAACGGAGATTAGTGCCGTCCTGAAGAACGTCTACGCTGTGGCGGCTGGGATTTGTCATGGCCTAGGTTACGGCGATAACTTCCAAAGTGTGTTGATTGCCAATGCGATTCAGGAAATCAAGCGCTTCGTAGACGCGATTCACGAAGTACACCGCGATGTGAAGTCGAGCGCTTACCTCGGTGACCTTCTAGTAACTGGATATTCACCTTATTCTCGAAACCGTACGTTCGGTACGATGGTTGGAAAGGGATATAGCGTGAAAGGCGCGATGATGGAGATGAACATGGTAGCAGAAGGCTACTACGCCGCACGCGGAATTCATGTGATGAACGAGAAGTTCAAAGTCGACATTCCTATCGCCGAAGCGGTGTATCGAATCCTGTATGAAAAGATCAGTCCAGTGATCGAAATGCGCTTGTTGGCCGATCGCCTCAGCTAAGAATCCACGGAAAGGGGATTTCGCCCTACATCTTAAACAACCAAACGGCCGTAAATTACGTCTGTTTTATAGCCATGAACTACCGTCTTATCCATCGGCTCCTGATCAAAGGAGTGGGCCTTTGGTGTGCACTGCTGTTTGCACACCTAGGACTTGCTGCGCCGGAGTTTGTGAAGAACGACGGACAATGGGATGAACACATCAGGTACCGCACCGAATTACCGGGCGCCACCTTGTGGATGGAAGACAATGCGCTTACCTATCTATTGCTTGGTCATTCCTGGACCAGCTTTGGCCATCCAATTGAAGGTTTAGAAGACGACTATTCGGCACATGCTTACCGCATGCGTTTCTTGGGTGCTTCGATTCCCACGATTAGTGGAAAAGACCCCTACTCACAATCATATAACTATTTCCGCGGTAGCGATGAAAGCCGCTGGAAACAAGGGGTGAAGGCCTTCGAGAGAATCAAATACACAGACCTGTATCAGAACATTGACCTGCTGATCTATAGCAAGGGTAGTAACCTCAAATATGATGTCAATGTGCGACCGGGAGGAGATGTTTCAGACGTGAAATTCGGGTACGAAGGTGTGGATGCGTTGGAACTTGTTTATGGTCAGTTGAGAATTGAGACTTCCGTTCGAACCATTGTGGAGATGCGGCCATATGCCTATCAATTGATTGATGGGAAGCTCATTGAAGTCGACTGCGAATTTGTGGTTGACGGGAATGAGGTAAGCTTTGATGTGGGGGAGTACAACCCCTACTACGCGCTGGTCATTGATCCTGAGATCACGTTCGCCTCTTACATCGGATCAACAGCTTCGAATTTTGGTTTCACAGCAACAGACGACCCAGATGGAAATTTGATCGCAGGAGCCTGCATTTTTGGCGCCGGCTATCCCACAACCATTGGAGCAATTCAGGATTCTTGGGATATCATCACCAACGGCTATTGCGACGTGGGTATTTCGAAGTTTTCTGCCGACGGTTCTCAGCTGATGTACAGCACGTATCTCGGGGGTGATGGCTTAGAAATGCCGCACAGTATCATTGCAGATGACGATGGTAATTTTGTGGTGATGGGAACCACGGGAAGCCTAAATTTCCCGACTTCAGGAGGCGCCTATCAACCCACACTCAATGGAGGTCCGCCCTTCCCGTTCAGTACGTTCTTTGTGAATGCGACACACCAAAATGGATGTGATTTCTTCGTCACGAAATTCAATGGTGACGATAGTGGTTTGCTAGCATCGACTTACATCGGAGGTAATGATACTGATGGTTTAAACGTCGCAGACAAACTCTTCTACAACTACGGTGATTCATTTCGGGGTGAAGTCATCATTGATGCGTCTGGAAGTATCGTTGTCGCTTCTACCACTTACAGCAACGATTTCCCGATGGGCGCTCCATCACCATTGATGTCGAACACTGGAATGCAGGATGGAATTGTCTTTCGCCTGAATGAAGACTTGACCGCCTTGCAATGGGCTTCATATATCGGAGGTACAGCAGATGATGCAGCCTACAGTGTGCAGCAAGACAGCAACGGCGGTTTGATTGTGACGGGTGGAACCAAGAGTTCATTCATTGATCAATGGGGCACGCCCTCTGTAGATGACACTTACAACGGAGATGTAGATGCTTTTGTCGTGAGGTTTAGTCTGGATGGAGGCAATGTTGAAGCCGCAACTTACCTAGGAACGACAGCCTATGAACAAGCCTATTTCGTTCAGTTAGATGCCGACGACAATATCTACCTCATTGGTCAAAATGAAGGTGATCTAGAGATTATTGGAGGTGTGTATGGGAACCCGGGAAGTGGACAGTTCATTGTGAAATACGACTACAACCTGTCTGCTATTCAATGGCAAACGACCATCGGAACCGGCAGTGGAGCTATTGATATTAGTCCGACAGCATTCTTGGTCAGTGACTGTGGTCAGATCTATTTCTCTGGTTGGGGTGGAATGACCAATGCACTCAATTCTGATTATGCCAACCAAAGCACGACCATTGGTTTGCCGATCACGCCGAATGCCCAACAAACAGATACCGATGGTAGTGATTTCTACTTGGCTGTTCTTACCGCTAACGCGGAAGACCTAATGTATGCGACCTTCTTTGGTGGAGGAACAAGTAGGGAACACGTTGATGGGGGGACATCCAAATTCGACAAGGATTTCTCTGTCTATCAATCCGTTTGTGCGGGTTGTGGAGGAAATGATGATTTTCCAACCACCCCCAATGCTTGGAGTAACGACAACGCCAGCGTCAATTGTAACCTAGGTGTCTTCAAATTCGACCTTGGACGCATCGAGGCCCAAATTGACATTGACGGGCCAGCCGAAGTATGTGAGGGAAGCATCGCTGAATTCGTAAACAATACTTCTGGAGGCGATAGCTACGAGTGGTTCTTTGGAGACGATAATAGCAGTACTCAGTTCGAACCAGATCATATTTATGAAGCAAACGGCACCTTCGAAATCACCCTCATTGTTAGCGATTCTGGTGACTGCTTAGAGTCTGACACCGCCTACCTTCAGATCGAAGTATTACCCGGAGTCAATCCGACTTTAGAAGAAATTGATCCGATTTGTGAAGGCGATAGTGTTCAGCTTTTTGTCAATGGAAGTGATAATGTTTACTGGTTAGATGATCCGACGTTGAGCGATACTTCCATCCCCAATCCATGGGCAACACCCGATGCACCAACGACCTACTACGCCGTTGACTTTAACGATTGTGAAACGGATACCATTGGAGTGGTGGTAGATTGGATCCAAGTGGTGACGAATATTTCAGATGATGTCACGATTTGTGTTGGACAATCGACAACACTCACCGCAGAAGGAGGTGTTGATTATGTATGGACCCCAATTACTGGATTGGGAAGTCCGTTGAATGCTGAAACCACGGCCTCTCCTGAAGAAACCATCACGTACACCGTTGAGATTACCACGGCTGATGGATGCTTGGCAGAAGAGTCAGTTACGGTCAACGTAGACCAGGATTTCCCAGGTGGAAATGTCTATGATCCGGTGGCGGTTTGTAACGGTCAGTATACCACTCTCGAAGCCCTAGACGGCATTAGTTGGAGTTGGGAACCAGCGGAATATTGTGATAATCCGAACTCTCAGACGCCGATTGTCACGGTTCCAGACACGACTCTTTTCACCGTCGAAGTCACCAATGCCTGTGGCACAGGAGAAGATCAAGTTTGGGTGAACGTCATCATTCCCAATGTTGAAGTGGGGAATGACGGTTCAGTGTGTTTTGGCGAATGGTACCCCGTTTCCGCTTGGGGTGCTGAGACCTACCAATGGCAACCTGCCTATTTGGTTGCGAATGATGAAGCTGAACAGACCTTTGTTCGTCCGGTGGATGATCAAGTCTTCACCGTCTACGGTACAGATGAGTATGGTTGTGTCGCTAGCGCGGAAGTGTTTGTAGACGTTCTTCCGTTGCCGTACGTGAATGCAGGTCCGGATCGTGTGCTGGAGTACCTCGAGTCAGACTACCTCTTCGGAACCGTCGACGATACTGAATTCTGGTGGGAACCAGAGCTCTACATGGACTGTCCAGATTGCCTCACGCCGATCATCACTCCGCCCGAGAGTTTATGGTACGTGCTGCACACGATTGATGCCAACGGATGTATCGGTAAAGACAGCGTATTCGTTGATGTATTCAGTCCGATTTATGTACCAAACACCTTCACCCCAGATAATGACGGCATCAACGACATCTTCCTACCAGTAGGGGCCAACATCCGTGGTTTCCGCATGGAGATTTACAATCGTTGGGGTGAGCTAATCTTCGAAACAGAAGACCCAGAAAAAGGGTGGAACGGCTCCGTCAGAGGCGGCGAACATTACGTTCAAATCGACACCTACGTATGGATCGTGTACCATGATACCAAGGAGGGTAGGGAGAAGTTGGTTGGGCATGTGAATGTGATTCGGTAGACGGTGGGCGGTGGACAGTTGACGGTTGACGATAGACCGTGGACCGTGGACTGTTGACGGACTAACCAACTAACCATGCTAACCGCCGAAGGCGGACTAATCATGCTATCCGCCGAAAGCGGCCTATTAGAACCACTCATCAAGAATTCCCGGAACATTCGAATCCTTTGCTTAGTTTCGTTCCAAACCTGTTCCGATTATGAAAAATAAATTTCTCTATTTCGTCTTTGCTGCGCTTATTTTTGCAGCCGGATGTGGTGATCCAGCGCCACCAGCAGATGATACTAAAGCAAGCAAACCTATGCCTGAAGCTCCTGTAGCTAAAATGCAGCCAGAAGAGATGACCATTCACGGGGATACTCGTGTAGATAACTACTTCTGGATGCGCCTATCTGACGATCAGAAGAAAGCGGATACGCCTGATGCACAGACACAAGATGTACTCGATTATTTGAATGCTGAAAACGCATACAAAGACACGGTACTAAAAGATACTGAAGGACTTCAGCAGAAGCTCTTTGATGAAATTGTTGGTCGTATCAAACAAGACGATCAAAGTGTTCCTGTAAAGGTTGACGGATACTGGTACTACACTCGTTACGAGGAAGGACAAGAGTACCCTTACCACTGCCGTAAGAAAGAAAGCCTAGAAGGTGAAGAAGAAGTGATGATGAATGTCAATGAAATGGCAGAAGGTTATGCTTACTACGCAGTAGGTGGACGCTCTGTTAGTCCTGACAACAAGCTTCTCGCCTTTGGAGTTGACACGGTAAGCCGTCGTCAATACACCGTACACATCAAGAACCTCGAAACAGGGGAGATCTTCGACGATATTATTCCTGAGACTACGGGAGGGGCAACTTGGGCCAACGATAACAAGACGTTATTCTACACGAAGAAAGATCCTGTTACACTCCGTTCATACCGTGTATACAAGCACGTGATTGGAACTGACGCATCAGAAGATGAGTTGGTATTCGAAGAGGCCGACGAGACCTTCTCTTGTTACGTATGGAAGTCAAAGTCGAAAGACTACCTCATGATCGGAAGCTATGCAACGCTTTCATCAGAGGTACGCTTCGTGGATGCGAACAACCCAAATGGAGAGTGGCAAATCATTCAGCCTCGTGAGCGCAACTTGGAATACAGTGTGGCACACTACGGAAATGATTTCTACATCGTACACAACCAGGATGCGAAGAACTTCAAGCTGTCGAAAACGTCAGTGAACAATACAGGTAAAGACAACTGGGAAACAGTGATCGAACACCGCGATAACGTCCTACTTGAAGGAATTGAGATCTTCAAAAACTTCCTAGTAGTAGACGAGCGTATTGAAGGGTTGACAAACCTTCGTGTGATGCCTTGGGACGGTGGTGATGAGCACTACCTTGAATTCCAAGATCCAGCATACACGGCGTACATCGCAGGTAACCCAGAGTTTGATACAGAGGTGCTACGTTACGGGTACAGCTCGATGACGACACCGAATTCGACCTACGACTACGATATGACGTCGAAGGAGCGCACGCTGCTCAAGCAGCAGGAAGTGATGGATCCCAACTTCTCTTCTGACAACTACGCGAGTGAGCGCATCATGGCTACTGCCGCTGATGGAACGAAGGTTCCAATGTCAATCGTTTACCGCAAGGGAATGCAGAAGGATGGAAGCAATCCACTTCTTCTCTACGCTTACGGTTCTTACGGAGCATCAATGGACCCATACTTTAGCTCAGTTCGATTGAGCTTGCTAGACCGCGGATTTGTTTACGTGATTGCCCACATTCGTGGAGGTCAAGAAATGGGACGTCAATGGTATGAAGATGGGAAGCTTCTCAAGAAGAAGAACACATTCACAGACTACGTTGATTGTGCAGACCACTTGATCGCTGAGGGGTACACTTCTGCAGATCACCTCTACGCCATGGGTGGAAGCGCCGGTGGACTATTGATGGGTGCAGTGGTAAATATGCGTCCTGAGCTCTTCAACGGAGTAGTAGCTGCAGTACCTTTCGTAGACGTTATTTCAACCATGTTGGATGAGAGCATTCCTTTGACAACGGGTGAATTTGACGAGTGGGGTAACCCGAAAGATGAGGAGTACTACCACTACATCAAGTCGTACTCACCATACGATCAGGTGGAAGCAAAAGATTACCCGAACATGCTGGTTACAACCGGATACTGGGATAGCCAAGTTCAGTACTGGGAACCTGCGAAATGGGTAGCGAAACTTCGCGAAGTGAAGACCGACGATAACACCTTGTTGTTACACTGCAATATGGACGTTGGACACGGAGGAGCTTCTGGTCGTTTCGAACGATTTAAAGAGACAGCGATGGAATACGCGTTCTTCATGATGCTTGAGGGCATTGAAGAATGATCCGTATCTTTAGACTAACCTAAGGACGAAAGTTCTACGGGTTTTGATATTTGAAGAAGTCCCGCTTTTGCGGGGCTTTTTCATTTCGCTGGTTTTCAGTCTTACAGGGCATTTTTTCGACGAATGGTGAATTTGACCCGATGTAAAGGGTTATATTCGCGCTGAGCACTGAGATAAACTTAATCAAATCACTATGCATTCGTTCTCGCTGAATGTCAACCCATGCTTGTCATGCGTTGTCTTATTCCTATTTTTAGGACTTAGCCTAACTGCAAATTCACAAACCTACACATGGGACTATCTAGGTAGTCAAGGAGTATCTTCTGGAACAGGAGAGTGGACGGAATTGGAATACAATCCGGTATCCGGTGAGCTATACCTAGCATTTCAAGATGAAGCCAACGCTGAGAAGATCACTGTCATGAAACATGATGGTGTTTCATGGTCAACAGTTGGGTCAGCCGGCTTTTCAGAAGGACAATCATTTCACCCAGATCTTGAATTTGACAGTTCCGGGAATCCATATGTTGCGTACCGTTCTTTCCCAGGGGGGGCATATACAGTAGAAACCTTCGACGGTTCAAGCTGGTCTCCGGTAGGGACCGCTGGGTTTACCAATTTCTGTAATGGAGGAGGTACCTTGGCTATCGATCCAACGAATAACGACTTGTACTTGGCATATCCAGATCTGGATAATGGAATGAGCAATCGTTTGAGCGTTCAAAAATGGGATGGTTCAAGCTGGAGTTTTGTCGGAAGTCAAGGAATAACAGCTGACGGTACCGGTTTTCCAAGCATCGAGTTCGATGCCTCAGGAACTCCACATGTATTGTATCGTTCGAATTCTTCGTATTCGTTGACATTATTGACGTTTGACGGCACGAACTGGAATACGGTCGGAAGCTCGAATTTCTCGAGTGCATCTCCGAGTGCCTATGGCGCTGCGTTGAAATTTAACCCTGTTTCGAATGAACCATGGGTAGTGACTAGAGGTAACGGCAATGTCCATTTCGCCTATCGATTTGACGGAACATCGTGGGTTGACGAAGGCCTCCCTTCGTACTCCTACTCTAGCTCTTCGAGACGAATCTTTCTTGAATTTGATGCCGCTGGTAATGCCTATTTCGCTTTCAGAAGAAATGCTGGCACCCCTGTATTTACGATCAGCGTAGTCAGCAACGCTACAGGCACTTGGGACTATGCTGGAGACAGCACGATTCCTGAAGATTTAGCCGATTATCCATCAATGGAAATATCTCCTATGGGTGAACCGGTCATCGCATTCAGAGATGACAGTGGCGCTGGTGCAGGTAAAATTTCAGTGATCATGGCTTCGGTATCTATTGAAGGCTGTACCGACCCAACCGCCTGTAACTACAACTCCGAGGCAACTCAAGACGATGGTTCATGTTTAACAATTCAAGGTTGTACTGATGCATTGGCATGTAATTATGACGCTAGCGCGGAATGTGAAGATGGTTCGTGTACGTACCCAGACCTTGGCCTTGATTGCGATGGCAATTGCGTTCCTAGCGTATTGATCACAGTTGATAGTGGAGCACCTGCTTCAATGGCGGGCTTATATGACGTGGCATCGGATTGTGATTTTTCTGAAGGAGGAGCCTGGTTCGGAGGAGTAGACTACATGGTTTGTTTCCGAAAAGATGATGGTTCTGATTGGAGAATTTGGAATACAGGATGTGGTTGGGAAATTGGACGAATTGAGTCTGGTTCTTGGGAACGTTATGCGAGATATTATACAGGCCAGTGTAACCTCATTCCTGATGAACAATTAGGATTTGAGGCATTGACTACCACCACCTTCTACGACGGATTTGGACAACTTATCGTTGGTATTGAATCTGAATTGTTTGGTCTTGAGGGATGTACTGATCCATCTGCATGTAACTATGATGCGAATGCTCAATGCGATGATGGTTCATGTCTGACAATTCAAGGTTGTACTGATGCATTGGCATGTAATTATGACGCTAGCGCGGAATGTGAAGATGGTTCGTGTTTGCTACCAGATGGTTGTACAGATCCAGAAGCTTACAACTATGATCCAGCCGCGACTTGTGATGATGGAAGCTGTACAGAATTTGGTTCAGCCTTAAATTTCAACGGAGTTAGCGGTGCTTTTGACGCGGTGAACATTCCAGTGGATGCTACAGTTTCCTTCGGTTCTGGAGCGTTTACCATCGAAACATGGTTCAGAATGAACTCTACTTCTGATTTTTCTTCCCTCCTTGCTGCCTACATGGTTTCGAACGGAGGGTGGGCCTTCCACCGGGATGATCCAGAAAGTGGGTCCAATAATGTGCGTTTCATTGTAGGGAACGCCGCTGCTACCGGGACTTTCGAAAGTATTTATACAGGGCCTCTGAACTTTGGAGAATGGTATCATATCGCCGGTGTTCGCGATGATAATGAGTTAAGGCTATATCTCAACGGGGTTCTCATTGGTTCGGTACCTTCATCTAGAAATATTCCCACACATCCTCTGCTTTTAGGAAAAAGGTATGTTGAGGTTCCACAATGGGGACACAACGGAGATCTTGATGAGGTACGTCTATGGGATCGAGCATTGAATGAGGATGAAATTAATGCCCGCATGAATTGTGAGTTGAACGGAGATGAACCAGGATTGGTCCGTTACTACAAATTCAACCAAGGAGAAGCGTTTGGAGATAATACGTCAATCACTACGGCCACAAGTGATCATATTGCGAACCCGGTTGATGGAACGTTGTCAGGTTTTGCTTTGACAGGATCAGTAGCCAATTTCGTGGTTGGTCAAGACCTTACTGATCCTTGTTTACCATTGATCGAAGGATGTATGGATCCAACAGCGTGTAATTATGATGCAACGGCTCAAACGGATGATGGGTCGTGTTTAACTATTCCAGGTTGTATTGATCCAACTGCATGTAATTATGACGCTAGCGCGGAATGCGATGATGGCTCATGTATTCTACCTGATGGATGTACAGACGATACGGCATGTAACTACGACCCAGCAGCCCTTTGTGATGACGGTTCATGTGATTTCACATCATGTGTTGGATGCACTGATCCGTTAGCAGACAACTACGAAGCAGATAACACCGTTGACGATGGGTCTTGTACTTACTGTCCGGCAACACTGACTTACAACACCACAATCGCGGAGCCGATTGTCATCGGAGACGGGATCTCGAATAACCATATGGCTCAATCAGCGAACTGCAATGTTTCAGCTTCGATAAAGGCCGTTGAGCGTTTCGTAGGAGACATCATCCCAACTGACGGACTTTACCGCGTACAAACAGGTGAATCTCCGGTCTCAGGGATTGATCCAACTCCTGATCCGGGAACTGCACGTTGGAATTATCTATTCAGTGTAAACCTTGGCTCTTTCACCGCTGAAGACGTGAAGATTTACCTAGACCTTGATTTCGATCCGGCGGTTGGAGCTGGATCCGTATACACGGCAGATGTGTCACAAGTGCTCATCGACAATGGAC
The DNA here is from genome assembly GCA_022447625.1 of Flavobacteriales bacterium. Taxonomy (GTDB): domain Bacteria; phylum Bacteroidota; class Bacteroidia; order Flavobacteriales_D; family Sanyastnellaceae; genus Sanyastnella. The sequence goes on from JAKVAX010000023.1 coordinate 11,019, forward strand.
TTGGCGGCTCATCCCTTGCACAAGACAGTCAGAACCTCGGGTTTGGTTTTTGGCAGTTGCTTGGTGATCCAGCTATTCTACCGTTCGATCCTTTCGCGAATGGCTTATACGATCTTACGATTCGTGTAGAATCATTAGCAGGAGTAGAATTGGTGAACGCAGCGATTCAAGTAGAAACATTCACCTTAGGTTGTACAAACCCGATCGCATGTAACTACGATTCAAACGCAACAGACGACGATGGTTCATGTCTAGACATCCTCGGCTGTACCGATAGTGGTGCATGTAACTATGACCCAGCTGCTAATTGCGACGACGCTAGCTGTGAGTACACTTCTTGTCTCGGTTGTACTGATCCAACCTCATGTGATTACGATCCAACGGCATCGATCGATGACGGTTCATGTTTGATCTTCCCAGGCGATGCCTGTGATGATGGTAATGTCTACACAGAAAATGATCAAATACAAGCTGATTGTGGATGTGAAGGAACACCAATTGACACAGATGGAGATGGAATTTCTGATGAAGATGAAATCAACATCTACGGCACAGACCCTAACCTCCAAGATTCAGACTACGATGGACTTACCGACGGACTAGAAATTAATCTTGCCGGCACGAACCCACTAGATCCAGATGGTGATGACGACGGATGTGGAGACGCAGAGTCATTCGCTGGTCTTTGTCCAGGTCAAGAAGACTGTATTGGAGACTTCAACAACGATGGCATTGTCAACGGAGCTGATCTACTGACTTTCCTAGGAGTATTCGGTACTCCGTGTGAATAGGACTTTAAACTACGTGCAAAAAGCCTCCCGCATTCCGGGAGGCTTTTTTATTTCAATCAACCCTCCGACCTTTGCGGCCATGCGCTATCGTAAACTACATCTCGAAGAATTAGAAGAGCTCCGAAGTGAATTCGTCCAGTTCCTTGCAGCCAACTCGATCCCAGCTGATGAGTGGGAAGAGCTAAAGAAGAAAGACAAGGAGAAAGCTGAAACACTCATTGAGATGTTCTCAGATATCTTTTGGGAGAAGGCATTGGGAAATATCCAATGCGTAGAGCTACGTGAACCGAAAAGACTTCGTGTGGTTCGCTTCGAAGAAGAAGAAGCCAAGCTCATCGAAATGCGCATTCCAAATGGTTCATCATTAGACTTCACGAATGGAGCTGATATCACTGCGTTGAGTCAAGGGAAGATTGATTTAGCAGCGGAGAATCTGGAGATGTATACGGGGCAGAGAGCTTATAGTGGAAAGCGGAATGAGGAGTTGTTTGGGTTTATTGTGCAGGGGGCTCAGCCTTGTAAATTGGTGGTTTGGGAAACCCTCCGTCGAATGATCAAATAACAACACACAACGCCCTGCGGGCCCTCCCTCCCCCGCCACCACCGGCCGAGGCTAAGGTCTGGCCTCGGTGGGAGATTGTCAAGAACTATTTTACGGGTGTCGACGAAAACTTTACCAGCGTTCTGGCTTTAGATTCACAACCAAATTAGTGATTCCAATCCCTTGATCCACAATCGTTTCACCTGCGTAGATGATTACTTTACGAACGTCAAACGAGGTAGGAAAATACCTCTGTAAACTCCTCCTCTGGAAGCTCTAAATGATAAGAATGCAGACCTGCTTTTAACGCACCTTCAACGTGCTGAACCGAGTCATCTACAAAAAGAGTGCGCTTAGGGTCTAACCCATGAAGTGCGCAAACGTGAAGGTAGGTTTCTGGATACGGCTTCTTCTTGCCTAGCACATTACTGTAATGCACTTTGTCAAAGCCCGCTCTGAAGTAATCAAGCCCCATTCGTCGATCGATGATCTGCTCGAATTCCGCAACGTGAATGGCATTTGTATTGCTGAGTAGGAACATGCGATACTTGTCCTTCAGTTGGTGGACGAAGTCTACACGTGCTTTTGGGATGTCGAGAAGGATGACGTTCCAAGCATGTAGGACTTGCTCTTTAGTGACGCCTTCAGGAACATATTGATGCAAGGCATCAATGAAATCTTTGTTGGAAATATTCCCAGTCTCTAAGCGGTCGAATAAATCAGTCTGGCTAGCCTGAGAATAGATCTCTTGAAAATTGTTCATCCCGAGATCTTGGAAAGCTCGGTGGGGGGCGAAATAGTCAATATCAAAAAGTACTCCTCCGAAGTCGAGGATGATCGCGTCTAAGTCTTGTGGATTTGGAAGCTGCTTTGTGCTCATTTGCGCTTCAACCAAGCATTTGGATTGTGGTCGTTACGAATGTCAGTAAGTGCCTTGGTCGCTGAAGTGCGGTTGGCGTAGCTACAATAGGCTACCATGTGAAGGTCTCCTTTCATTCCGAAGATACTAGCGTCATATCCTTCTGATTGGAGCTGGCTTACAAACTCTTCCGCGTTAGCGTGCTCGCGGAAAGCACCACCAACGACGAAATACAAGTTCAACGACGATGTAGATGCCTCAGGTGTAGCAACAGGAAGCTCAGCTTCAGGTTGCTCGAGATCAATGCGGACGCCATCAGGACTGATTTCATCATCGACGAACGAGTAGTAGAATGATGAAAGCGATGGGTTTTGCTTTACCTGCTCTTCCAAGATGTTGACATCGTTTGGAGGGGTCAGGCGAATATCTTCTTCCTCAAAGCGAGGAGTGTAGTCAGAGGCAGTTTCAGACATGTTCGGGAACATGGTCAGTTCAGCACCTTGAGGAGGGGACTGAATGAGATGTCCACCGAAGAGTAGGAATGGGATGGCTGCTGCGGCTGCAAGATTGCGAAGGGTTCTGTATCGACGTCTTGAATCTTCGTTTTCAATGCGCTCTACAGCGGGTTTGGCAGCTGCGATGGTAACAACCGGAGTTTCTTCTTCAACTTTCTCCGCTTGTCCGACCGGATTCAGCGTTACGGCTTCCAGTCCGATGGCGCGAGTGTCGAAATTGGTCTCGGCAGCTGGTGAGAATTGAAGCGAACCTTCATTGTCTTTAAATAGGATGCCGACACCTTCGAATTGAACTTGCTTGCCCGCCGCTAATTGACGTTCTAGCCAGGCAACTTCAGAACGGATCAACGTCATCGCCTCAGCATACGACTTTCCCTCACGCATGCGTATGTCTTGTGCAAAGACACCGTCGTTATGAAATAGACGTGCATTAAACGATACCGACTTCCCAGGAGGAAGAATGACGCGCGTACGCTCATTTAAACGCGCAGATACATCGTTAGTCACAAAGCCACCGAGCTCTGGAATAACAACGCACTCATGTTCAAAGAGTAAGTTCGCAAGATGTTGTTGTAGGTATCCCATTCTTAAGCGAAGATAAGAATCCTATCTGGTTAAATCTAGCCCCTGAAACTAGCTGTAGACGCCAGAAGCGATGATTTTAGCCAGATCATCGGGTGTGTCAACTGCTGGTGATTCATACTTGGTAATACCACAATAGATTGATTTCCCGCGTTCAAGCCATCGAAGCTGCTCAAGCTTTTCTGATTGTTCGAGCACACCCTCTTCCAGGTGAACTATTTCTCGTAAAACCTCAGTTCGGTAAGCGTAAAGTCCAAGATGCTTGTAGTAATCATGTGAGTTTACCCAATCTTGAATCTTGCTTTCTCGCATGTATGGAATCGGACTACGACTGAAGTACAAAGCTTGCATCTGACTTCCCATGACCACCTTGACCTTGTTCGGGTCTAACAAGACTTCCGGATCTTCGATACGCTTGACAAGGGTGGCTATTTCAACTTCTTCTTTGGCAATGAGCTGAGCTAATTGATCAAGTTGATCAGGCGACACAAAGGGCTCATCTCCCTGAATGTTGATTACCGCTTCCGCGCTAGCGTCAATCTTTTCAAAAGCTTCATGACATCTCTCTGTTCCACTATCGTGGGAAGGAAGAGTCATGATACTCTTACCGCCAAATTCATTCACATGGACAGCAATACGCTCGTCGTCTGTGGCTACCCAGACTTCGTTGATTGATGAACAAGAAAGCGCCTGTTCATAGACCCGTTGGATCATACTCTTGCCAAGAATATCAGCAAGTGGTTTGCCAGGAAAACGCGTGGAAGCGTAGCGAGCAGGGATAATTCCGATTATACGCATTAGAACGAAAGGGTGTACTGCAAGGTAGTAAGTCTTGGGGCTTCTATCGCTAACGGACGAATAGCATATTCCTCATTAGTCAAGTTCCAAACAACCAGGGAGATACGTTGTCCTTCAGAGAAGGTATACCCCAATCGGAGGTCAAAAATGTGAACAGGATTATTCCTGTTTTCCATCCAATCAGCCAATCCCCAGTTAATACTTGGGTCAAAAGTCGTGACATCAATGAAGGCCACGTCGATGTTTTCGATAGGCGTGTTGAATCGGTAACTCAAACCAAGCATCCATTGATCGCGTCTCACTTCAACATCGCCACGGATGAGGTGTTGCATGCGGTATTTGAGGATATTGTTGGTGGTGTCAGAGCTCGTACTGAGGTAAGTTACAGGAAGGTCGATGTCTTCACTGAAGTTCCCATCGGCATAGGCGAGGTCAGGGTTCAAAGTGATTGGAAGGGTGTATGTGTAGCCAGCGAGAAGATCAAATTCATATGGTCCGATTGATCCAGTTCCGAGGATGGAGAACTCGGCCCCTTGGACTTGGCTTCTTCCGGTGTTCAAACTGCGGAATCCGAACCCGTACAGGTTGTCAAGTCCTTGTGATGCCGCCCACTGACCAAAGGTGAACTCAATGAAGTTCTCATATTCTTGTGTAAAGAGGGCGATATCAGCAAAGCCTTTGAATTGACCAATCTTAAATCCTTGTTTGAACCCGACTTCGGCATTGTAAGAAGTCTCTGCAATGAGATCGTCGGTCGGATAAATGACCAATGAACCCACGGCAGTCTGGATGAATTTCTCTGCAATACTCGGGAAACGGAATCCTTGACCGAAACTAGCTCGGATGTAGCTGGCAATACCCATCTGGTAATTCACTCCAGTTCTGAAAACCGGCTTCGCATCGCTGTCTTTATTAATTTCAAAGTACTCGTATCGAATCCCTGCAGACACGGTCAATCGATCAAGGAAGGTCTTGTCAACCTGCAAGAATCCAGCATAGTTTGCGGCTTCGTTAATGCCATCTTCATTGCTGCCACGGTAGAGTTGCGATTCACCATAGGTGCGTTGACCCATCAGTCCGGTGGTCACCTTCATGTTTCGGATGCCAAAGCGATCGAAGTTCTGCTGGAAGGTATATTGACCAAAGTAGACATCGGAGAAGTTCCCTTGGTTGTTCTCGTTGTCATTGTCTAGGTTCTGCCAGCGCATGCGCAGTTTATGTGAACTGCCTTTTGGTGTATAATATTCAATAAACGGATCTACCGTGCCAATCACTTGCTTCGTGCGTGTGGCAGAACCTTGGTAGGCCTGATACAGACCACTGTCGGCATTCTCCCATACCAGAGTAGTCAAAGACTCTCCTTTGAGCCAATTGGCATTGATCCCCATGGATAGTCCTGGGTACTTTTTGCTTCGATACCTTGTATTGATATTCAGTCGACCACGGGTTTCCCCAGCGAAGCGATCCACGTTGAATGGGTTGTATGCTGAAGAAGCAGTATCTGCTGTATTTCCTAGAGAGTCACGTGAGATAATCGGACCTAAATAACCGTCGTCGGCAAGGAAATTTCCACCAATAACGAGGTCGAATTGACCGATTTGACGAGAGTGGAGAAACTGAAGACCAGACTTCATGAGGGAGCCATCCCAGTACTTCGCATCTGCGGTTTGAGGGTCGCTGTAGAAGCCGTAAAAGGCAGTAAACTTTGTTTGAGGTTCACCCTTTGGATAGGCCGTTCGTAGGTTGATCGCTCCACTTAAGGCCGCGCTTCCGTAGAGAACACTGGACGCACCCTTGATGACTTCTACTTGTTCGACGTTTTCGATGGGTAAGAATCCCCATGACGGACGACCAGCGTCACCACTTAGAATTGGCAAGTCGTCAAGAAGAACCATGACGCGGCTACCTGCACCAAAGCTATATCCGCTTCCAGATCGAATTTGTGGTTCGTTGTCTACGATGCTGACTCCAGGTGTTTGTTGAAGCACCTCGTCAAGATTGGTCGTGTTACGGTTTTCAATAACTGATGGCTTAAGTACCTCCATAGAAACCGTAACTTCACCTAGGTCTTGTTCGAATTTACCGGCACTTACAACCACAATTCCCACTTCAATGCTTTTCTCATTGAGGCTGATATCAATCACTTTAGTTTCTCCTGAGGCCAGCGTAATTGTTCGCTTCTGGTCTGCGTAGCCAATAAATGAATAGGTCAATTCGTGTTCACCAGCAGGAAGTTCAATTGAGTACTTTCCTTCAATGGATGAGCTGGCACCTACTTGATCTTGATTGATAATCGTAGCGCCCGGGATGATGTCTCCAGTTTTCTTATCCGTGATCGTACCGGTGATACGCGCAGATTGAGAGACCGCCAAAAATGGCAAGCAGAGCACAAAAAGGGTAGTAAGTAGCCTCATCTGAAGGTTTTGGTTCACACAAGTATAATAAAAGCCCACGACCATAAAATCGTTGTTGAGGCAAACGATTGTCAACCTATCCTTGCCGTATGGATCGCTTAGAAATATTTGCCAAATCGATCGCTCTAGGCATGATTGAAGGGGTAGGGCCAGCCACTGCACGGAAGCTTTTGTCGCTTGCTGGTGGAGTAGATGCACTGTTTGAAACCACCGTTTCTCAGCTTGTGAAATTGGAAGTTCCCTTAAAACTTGCTCAGGCCGTTCATGAAAGCGGACTGCTCAACTTGGCCCGTTATCAGGCAGAAATTGTCCTAGCCCATGGAGGCGAGGTGTCGCATCTTGGAGGTGAAGGGTATCCTGCGCGACTTGCAAGTTGTGCTGACCCGCCGGTTGTGCTCTATAAGAAAGGTAGCGCTAATCTCGACGCTCCTCGTTTGATCTCTATTGTAGGTACACGAAAGGTGACTGAATATGGGAAGAAGATTACGGATCAATTTATCGAAGATTTAGCGCCATATGAGGTGACCATTGTGAGCGGACTAGCCTATGGAGTCGATATTCAAGCGCATCGTTCAGCTTTGCGTCATGGGGTGCCTACGATTGCGTGTTTAGGTCACGGACTGGCGACAATGTACCCCGGAGAACACATGCCTGAGGCACGGAAAATGTTAGAAGATGGAGGGGCTTGGGTAAGCGAGTTTCCCTGGAAGTCGAAAGCATCACCAAAGAACTTCCCTTCGCGAAATCGAGTGATTGCGGGTCTGTCGGATGCTACAATTGTAATTGAAAGTGCCTCTAAGGGAGGTTCGATGATTACAGCTCGAATTGCTTCATCATACCATCGAGAAGTCTTCGCAGTACCCGGACAAATCACACGAGAACAGTCTTCGGGTTGCCATCGATTGATACGTTCTATGATTGCCCATTTGTTAACTGATGTGCGTCAGCTGGCAGGAGAATTGGGCTGGGAGAAAAAGAGGGTGGAGAGCCAACAATTGCAACTTAACCTCGAAATGGAGGGAGAGGAAAGAAGCCTATACGAGGTCATTCTAGAGAAGGGACCCATTCATGTTGATCTTCTTCAACACGCCCTAGGAATGACGTCTTCAGAGATCAGCAGTTTGTTATTCCAGATGGAGATGAAGGGGCTTATTCGCCTTTTGCCTGGACAGCGTTGGGATCTTTTGAGGTCATAGCGTTCTTATCGAAGAATACTTGAGCCTGAACCAATCCATTGTGAATGGTGTTCAGCAAGAACTTAGTTCGTAGATCGCGCTCTTCGTCTGAATCAGCTTCCTTGATCAGCGAGAGATTGTCATTCAATTCTTGCATGAACGACGGCTGAGTGTAAGGCTGAAGATCGTGGAGGTAACGTTCAAGAAGGAGGTAGTTAGCTGACCATCTGCGCTCTGAAACGTAGCGTAGCGCTTCCGCGTTAGCGCGTTCAAAACGATTGGCAATCATCTCAAGGATCTGCTTCCTAAAGTCACTGTCGTACCCTGAGATCTTTGTAAGTAAGTGATAGTTGATCATCGCTTTCGTTTTTCTTACTACAACATTAGAAGAAAACAAGCGCGACAAGCGTAGGATGCGAACTGTGGGTATTGTCAGATAAATCTGACGTTGGGATTAAATGTATTTCGTGAGCTCAATCTTCACTTCACGAATGCAATCTTCGCACATCGTAGAGGCTGAAGAGAACAATGGAGGAATCTCATTTATATCTCCTTCGTCTTTTACGAGGTGCTCGATTTCCTGGAACTTACGGTACCCTTCATCGAAACCGATAGTGAATGAGGATGACTTGAGTTTGTGAGCATAGTAACGAACGGTAGACCAGTCTTCAGAATCGACTGCCGAGCGCATCATATCAATATCCTTTGGGGTGTTCGTAAGATACACCTCCAGAATTTCTCGGATGAAGCTCTGGTTATGACGCGAGAGGGCCTTTAAATTTTCTAAGTTGATCAGCATTGGTCTAATTACCATCTCTAATGTACGATTCTACTACTAATTATTACTATCCTTTTGTTTCATCCTCCTCAGAAGTTCTTCCTTCTGACTCCTCTTCATCTATTTCATATTGCTCATTGCTCTCAATGATCGTAAGGTCCCCTGTGGTCCTACTTCGCTCAACCTCAGAGATTCCCAGTCCATTTTGGATCAAAGAGATCGTCATAATCAACGACGATATAAAGATTACTTGCAGTAGAATACCTCGGTCGAAACTTTCCGTCGCATATTCAGGATATGCGCTATAAATCTGGAAAAAGAGAAGAATGGTGATCAATCCTCGAGGGGCGATATAGAGCAGAGGGAAGATGTTTTTCTGCTGGAAAACCCACAAGAATAACAGCCTTACCAGATACAAACACACCGTGATGATTAATGAGTAAAACAAGACGGTCCAACTCAAGATCGACGCAATCGATACGGTAATACCGAAGATCACGAAGAAGAATGTGCGTATCACAAACGCTGACTCCAAGGTCAATAAGTGGAACTCATTGTGCATTTGATGAATGCGGTCAAAGTCTACGAAACGTCGAATTCCTTTAAACCAGAACAGCTTCGGGTTATTAATCATCAAACCAAAAGCGAGAATGGAGATTAGCGGCGAAAGGTGATAGATTTTCTGTACAGCATAAATGAGCAGGAGAATCGCAATCGTTAGGAAGATCTTTGCGTCTCCGGTAATCTTCTGAATCACCCAAGTGAGGGCATAAACCACCATGATAGCGAAGAAAATGGTCAACCCGATGTTTGAGAAGACATTTCCAACGACGGCACCCATCTTGTCACTACCCGCATTTCCGAGGAGCAAGTAGAAGAGCATGATTCCCAGGATGTCAGAGAAGGTACTCTCGTAGACCATGAATTCTTTCTGGTCTTCTTCCAAACCACCCACACTCGGAATGATGATCGCGCTACTCATAATACTCAGCGGAACAGCATAAACCAAAGAGGTGAAGAAGTCATCAATCATCGTGAAATTGATGAAAGCGGCGATCAAGAAACTAGATCCAATAAGGGCTGCGAGGGCCACCACCATACTCTTCCAGATGATGGGCCATTTCTCTTTCGTGAGTTCAAGATCAAGGGCTGCTTCTAAGACAATGAAGATCAACCCAACGGTTCCCAAAATCTCTAAAACCAATCCTTCAAAGGGAATTTCTTCCACTCCCATTGACTTCAGACCGTAGTTGACTGCAATTCCAAGTACGATCAAAAGCAGAACGCTTGGGATGTTCGTCTTCTTCGAAATCAATTGGAAGAAGTAAGACAAAATAATCACCAAGCTGGCGCCAATCATTAGCCCGTAGGCACTACTAATGACAAGAATGGTGTTCATTATTTACCGCTTGATTTTGGTCCTTCTTCCTCTTCCACTACTGACAACGAGAGTGCATCGTAAAGCCCTTTGGCTGCCTCGATAAACTCGTCGCGAGAAAAGATGATAGGATCGTAGTCATAATCATTTAATGGACGTTTCACCACACCCCCAGTGCGATGTGTTCCGTCTGCGTTGTACATGTCGTAGTGAATGCGCACAAAGAACGCCGCTCCTGCAGGATTGATCTTGATCGGGGTTCCGAGATTCACAATGTCAACTTCAGAAATAACCAAGGTATAATCGCTGTTGGTTTGTGCTGCAAGTTGCTGCATTAAACCTCTATCAATCACCGCCGACATGTAGCGCGTGATGGTGTCTTCAAATTGTTGGATTTCACCTCCAATAACACGGCTGCCATGAATTTCTGCAGCTTGATCGGTCATCGCTGGAATCGGCTGGTACTTGTAGCCTACTTTCTTGTAATACTCCTCCAAGGCTTCTGGCCATTCATCTTCCCAGCCAAAAATGTCAGACTCCGTTCGGTCTGGTGCTGAAATACGAAGGGCATGACAGAATCCACCGGCAAGGGCGTATTTCACTTCTTGAGTGGTCATTCCATTCTTGATGCACATGTCGCGATGAAGGTCAGAGATCAGCATGCGCGGCTCAAAAGGCACAATCGTCACTTTCGCCTGTACTCCATCGTGAATATTGTAGTAAAAGGCGCGTGTATTGTCTTGTGCGCTAGCGCGGAAGCAGATGACCCCAAAGAGGATAAACAGCAGGTGTCTAAGCATATAAGAGCAAGATAAAGTAGTTAGTCAAGCTCTATACCTCGAGGTACAGCAACTTGCCAACACTTCATTGTGACGGAATTAGCGACGAAGGGTCACTTGACTACAAAGCGTCTGTAAGCCAGCGATAGATGTCGTTCCCTATGGCGAAAACCATCAAACCAAGAAGGATGATAACCCCTACCATTTGAGCTCGTTCTAGGAACTTCTGTGGTGCGGGTTTACCTGCTACCATTTCATAGAGGAGGAAGGCCACGTGACCTCCATCCAATGCCGGAATAGGTAGAAGATTCATAAAGGCAAGAATCAACGAAAGGAAGGCAGTAGTTCGCCAGAATATCTGCCAATTCCAAGAAGCATCGAAGATACTTCCTAGGGTGATGAACGAACCAATCTGGGTTGCGCCAGATTTGGAGAATAAGAAGCGCAATGATAGCACGTACCCTTCCAGAATTTCTTTCGCCTCAACAAACCCGGCAGGAATAGCCGAGCCAAAAGAAAATGAACGGTGCTGGTAATTGAAGTCTTTCAGGTTGTTTGGTGTTAACGGAAGGAACCCGATCGTACCATTGGTGTCGGTCATACATGTGACCGTTGTTTCAATTCCATCTCGAATAACGTGCACATCGATTTCCTTGTTGATGTTCTTGTTGATCTCTGTCGCAATTTCCTGGAAGTAGCTTCCGCGCATGTCATTGATACCAACAATTTGGTCTGCCTGTTGAAGCCCCCCTTTGATTGCTCCGCCATCGGCAACAAGCGAATCAATGATTGTAGGGAAGCGAAGTAAGAATGGCTGGCGTACGTTGCTGTCAATAAAGATCTGACCAAGGTCTTCAGGCATCTCAAGAACAATCTCTTGTCCGTTACGATCTACTGTTACGTTCGTGACTGTTTCACTGAAGATAGAACGACGAATGTCGTCGTACTCTATAGTTGGCGCTCCGTTTAGTGCTACAATGTTATCTCCTTCCTGAAAGCCCAAGAATTCAATACGATCTTCAAAGTGCAAGCCGTAAGGAACATCTTCAACCTTCAAATAGTCCTCTCCCCAAACGAAGAAAACCATCGCGTAGATAAAGAACCCGAGTATCAAGTTGACCGTCACACCACCAATCATGATGATCAATCGCTGCCACGCTGGCTTCGAACGGAATTCCCATGGTTTTGGCTCCTCTTTCAAGGCCTCCGTATCCATTGACTCGTCAACCATCCCGGCGATTTTCACATATCCGCCAAGGGGTAGCCAACCGATACCATATTCGGTCTCTCCTCGTTTTACTTTGAAAAGGCTGAAACCTGGATCGAAGAAGAGGTAGAACTTCTCAACACGGGTCTTGAACCACTTGGCTGGCGCGAAGTGACCAAGCTCGTGAAGGACAACAAGTATAGAAAGGCTCAAAATGAGCTGGGCTGCTTTTATCAGTGCTACCATTCGAATATGATGTTCAATTCTTCCACTATAACATTGGAAGCGACTTGCGGTTTAGTCTGTTAGCGACCCGCAAACTTACGCAAATCCATGGGCAGTTCTTTCTCAATTTGTGTGAATACAATCGAATCCTATTCCGCGCTAGCGAATAATTGGAAAAGACCCGCACTTTTTCATTTGTCCAAAGAATAGAAACGAATTCCTAGAAATTTACCTTTGCACCAAGTCTGTAACTATGGCTAAGAAAAAAGCATCCATCCCAAAGAGCAAGGTTCGCAAGTTCTTGTTCATCTTCTGGTTGATTGTTCTATCACCTTTTTTAGGCATTGCGCTTTTGTTGCTCATCGCTTCAAATAGTGACCTTCCGTCAACAGAAGCGTTGTCGAACCCAAAGACTAACCTCGCCACTGAAGTATTCACTTCTGATGATGAGGTCATTGGTCGTTACTACCGTGAAAATAGATCTGATATTCGATACGAAAATCTTCCGCCTCATTTGGTGGATGCCCTTGTAGCAACAGAGGATGCGCGCTACTGGGAACATTCTGGAGTGGATTTTATTGGACTAGCCCGTGCAGCAGCTTATATGGGCAAGAAGGGTGGAGGTTCTACCATAACACAACAGCTAGCTAAACTTCTTTTCACCGAAGAATATGAAAACATCGGTTTTTTGGAACGCGCATTTCTTCAAAAACCGAAAGAATGGATCATAGCAGCACGCTTGGAGCAACAGTACACGAAACAAGAGATAATCGCCCTCTACTTGAATCGTTATGACTTCTTAAATCAAGCTGTGGGGATTAAATCTGCAGCTTACATCTACTTCGATAAACCAGTTGACGAGTTGAATGTCGAAGAGTCAGCAATGCTTGTAGGGATGTTGAAGAATTCATCGCTATACAACCCTATTCGTAGAGAAGAATTGGTTCATAAACGTCGTGAAGTAGTTTTGAGTCAGATGGTGCGCTACCAATACTTGTCGCAGGAAATGTACGATAGCCTTCGCGTAACGCCGCTTGAACTCGATTTTCAACGTGTCAGCCACGATGAAGGTTCGGCACCGTACTTCCGAGAAGTACTGCGTTTAGAGTTGAAACAAATTCTGAACGAAACCAATGACGATGGATCATACAAGTATGCCAAAGCCGATGGTGAGCCGTACGACTTGTACAGTGATGGACTAAAAGTCTACACGACCATCGATGCGCGCATGCAAGAGTATGCTGAGAATGCCGTTCAAGACCACCTAGCTGGAGAACTTCAAGAAGATTTTTGGAAAGACCTCAAGAAACGCCGTGATAAGAACTACCCATTCTATAACGGGATAAAAGACAAAGACCGCGAGCGCATTATGAGTTTTGCGGTAAAGCAATCTGAACGCTACAAAAAGGCGACCGGTCAGATGTGTCCTGATTGTAAACGACCTAAGTTCTACATCAATGAAAAGAATGTTGAAGGAGTTCCTCATTTCTACTGTGACCCAGAAAAGGGTGGTTGTGGTCATGAATGGGTAAAACTCAGTGACGCGGAGATTGAAAAGCAGTTTGAGACTCCGACAGAGATGAGGGTCTACAGCCATTCTGGGCCGATCGACACGGTCATGTCTCCCATTGATTCAATTAAATACCACAAAAGTTTCCTACATGCAGGGGTGGTGTCTATTGAACCGCAAACCGGTCATATCAAAGCATGGGTGGGTGGAGTGAACTACAAGTTCTTCCAGTATGATAACGTGAGACAATCGCACCGTCAAGTTGGTTCTACCTTCAAACCCTTTGTATACGCCACGGCATTGCGTCTTGGAAAACATGGGTGTACAGAGTATCCGAACCAAAAGGTAGTGATTGAAATGCCTGACGGACAACCACCATGGTCTCCTGATAACTCTGACTTTAAGTATGGAGAGATCGTGACCATGAAGTACGCCCTGGCAAATTCAATGAACACCATCACCGCGAAATTGATCAAAGAGTTCGGTACTGATCCGGTGGTGACTACTGCACATGATATGGGTATCGAGTCAGAAGTACCAAGCGTTCCATCGATTGCCCTTGGGGTAGCAGAATTGTCTTTGCTAGAGATCACTTCCGCCAACGCCACCTTTGCAAACAAAGGAGTTTATATCGAACCCACCTTCATTACGCGAATTGAAGACAAGAATGGCAACGTCATTTACGAGCCTGAAATGAACATTCGCCAAGGGATCGATGAGTACACAGCCTACAAAACGCTTCATATGATGAAGGGTGTAGTTGATGGTGCTTACAATGAAGAACTTGGAAAGACCAGCGGTACTGGGGTGCGTTTGCGGATGGACCTAAAGGCACGAGAATACGATGGCATCAAAGTGCCAATGGCCGGAAAGACGGGAACAACTCAAAACAATACCGATGGGTGGTTCATTGGATTGACGCCAAATCTTGTAACAGGTGTATGGGTTGGAGCGGCTGATCCAGCGGTTCGTTTCTCTACGACTTCAAAAGGTCAAGGTGCAAACACGGCACTTCCGATTTATGGATTCTACATGAACTCAGTGTACGATGATAAGAAGATTGCCTTATCGCAAGAAGACTTTGAAGTGCCAGAAGGACTAGATGTCGAAATGCTTGATTGTAGAACCTATAAAGATGCTGGCAATTCTGTTAACTTTGGATCGGATGTAGAAGAGTCTTTTGAAGACGAAGATTTCTTCGAGTAAACCCTTTCCATGGCACTTAACAAAGTTGTGGCAAACGTCGAAGAGGCGTGCGCCGGCATTCAAAGCGGAATGACCCTTATGCTTGGAGGTTTCGGCCTCTGCGGGATTCCGGAAAACAGCATTGCCCAGCTGGTGAAAATGGGCGTCAACAATTTGACATGTATCTCCAACAATGCAGGGGTCGATGATTTCGGTCTTGGCTTGTTGTTGCAAGGACGTCAGATTAAAAAGATGATCTCTAGCTACGTGGGTGAGAATGATGAATTCGAGCGCCAAATGTTGAGCGGAGAACTCGAAGTTGACCTCATTCCTCAAGGATCACTCGCTGAACGTTGTCGTGCTGGAGGAGCTGGAATTCCAGCCTTTTTCACACCGGCCGGCTACGGTACCGAAGTAGGTGAGGGAAAGGAAGTACGCGAGTTCAACGGTAAACCACACATCCTTGAAACGGCATTGACTGCTGACTACGCCATTGTTAAAGCATGGAAAGGAGACACCGCTGGAAACTTGATTTTCAAGGCGACGGCGCGCAACTTCAATCCGATGATGGCTATGGCAGGCAAGATTACCATTGCCGAAGTAGAAGAATTGGTGCCCGTAGGAGAACTCGATCCAAACCAGATTCACACCCCAGGAATCTTTGTTCAGCGCATCTTCCAAGGGGAACGATACGAGAAACGAATTGAACAACGAACTGTCCGTCCAAGGGCTTAACTCAGCACCATGTTAGATAAAAACGGAATTGCACAACGCATTGCCCAAGAGCTCGAAGACGGTTACTACGTAAACCTTGGAATTGGTATTCCTACACTCGTGGCCAACTACATTCCTCAGGGAGTAGATGTTGAATTTCAATCAGAGAATGGAATCCTCGGCATGGGGCCTTTCCCATTAGAAGGAGATGAAGATGCCGACTTGATCAACGCAGGAAAGCAAACCATCACGGCCATGCTAGGAGCAGTGTATTTTGACTCCGCTACGTCATTTGCCATGATTCGCGGTCAGCACGTTCAATTGACCGTTCTTGGTGCCATGGAGGTATCTCAAAACGGAGATATCGCGAACTGGAAGATTCCAGGACGTATGGTAAAAGGTATGGGGGGCGCGATGGATCTTGTCGCTAGCGCGGAAAACATTATTGTGGCAATGATGCATACCAACAAACGTGGTGAATCGAAGCTACTCGCAGATTGTTCGCTGCCATTAACGGGTGTTGGATGTGTGAAGAAGGTCGTGACCAACCTCGCAACCATCGAAATTACGGATGGTGCATTCCACCTTTTAGAACGTGCACCGGGAGTGACCGTTGATGAAATCGTAGCTGCTACTGCCGGGAAACTAGTAGTACCAGATGAGGTTCCTGAAATGAAGCTCTAGCGCGTAACTTCTACCGCAACACTTTCTACATCACCACCGATCGGCGGAGCGATTTTAATCAGCTCCACGGTAACTTCGTGTACTCCTTCAATCTCGCTTTTGATGCCTTCGGCAATGCGAAACGCCACGTGTTCGATCAGCTTTGATCGCTTCATGCCTTCGCGGTATACAACATCATGCACAGCTACGTAATCCACTGTGTCTTCGAGTGCGTCAGTTTCAAATGAACGACGCATATCGGTAGTCAAGCGCACGTTAACAATGTAGTCACCGCCAATCTTCGCTTCCTCTTCCATGCACCCATGCTTGGCATGGAGACGGATGTTATTGACTTTGATGACTCCCATTACGCAGTGATTCTGGCTAGTCCGTCACGCATTCTCTTCAGGGTTTCTTCCTTCCCAAGGAATTCCGCGATAGCGAACATAGAAGGACCACCGCCTTCACCTGTCACCAACAAACGGAAATTCGGAAGCACAGCACCCATGCCCAACTCATTCGACTCCAAGTATCCTTTGAAGCCTGTTTCAATAGATGCGGCATCGAAAGAATCAATACCATCAAGCACGGTAATCAAACCTTCCATGATTTGAGGAGTGGCTTCTTTCCATTTTTTGCGAAGTGTCTTTTCATGGTAAGTTTCAGGAGCTGCGAATAGATAATCGGCGGCAATCAACTCATGAGCAAATGCGCTTCGTTCGGCCATCATAGCTGCGATTTGAACGCACTTATCAGCACTCAACTCAACGCCTTGTTCATCGAGCATTGACTGAATCATGCTTCCTAATTCCTCATGGCTTTTCGCTCGTAAATAGTGTTCATTGAACCACTTGGCCTTGTCAGGGTTGAAGCGTGCTCCAGACTTGACAACGCGTTCTAGAGAGAATGCTTTGATCATCTCGTCGTTCGAGAATACTTCTTGCTCATCTCCAGGGTTCCATCCTAACATCAGCAACATGTTGATGAAGGCCTCAGGGAAGTATCCGCTTTCACGGTACCCTGAAGAAACATTCCCTGATTTAGGATCATTCCATTCCAGCGGGAATACAGGGAAACCTCCTTTATCGCCATCGCGTTTGCTGAGCTTACCGTTTCCTGTAGGCTTCAGGATCAACGGCAAATGAGCGAATTTCGGAGCTTCCCAGCCCAACGCACGGTATAAAAGAATATGCAACGGTGCCGATGGCAACCACTCTTCACCGCGAATCACATGCGAAATCTCCATCAAGTGATCGTCTACAATATTCGCCATGTGATAGGTCGGGAACTGATCGCGTTTTAGCAGAACTTTATCGTCAAGAACCTTGGTCTGAATGCGAACCACACCGCGAATCTCGTCTTCAAATACCACCTCTTCATCGGCCGGAATTTTGAAACGAACGGTGACTGGAATATCTGAAGCAAGCAACGTCTCTACCTCGTCTGCGGGCAAACTCAAAGAGTTACGCATGTCCATGCGCGTAGATGCGTCGTACTGCCAAACAGATTTGTTGGCCTCAGCTTCCGTCCGCTTCGCAGCAATTTCTTCCGGGGTGTCAAATGCATAGTAAGCATCACCATTCTCGATCAATTGCTTCACGTATTGGCCGTTCAATTCCATGCGTTCAGATTGACGGTAAGGACCAAAATCTCCACCGTATCCAACACCTTCATCTGGTTCAATCCCACACCATTTCAGCGCTTCTAAGATGTAATCTTCAGCACCAGGAACGAAGCGAGTTTGATCAGTGTCTTCAATACGAAGAATGAACTTCCCTCCATGGTTGTGAGCAAAAAGGTAATTGTAGAGCGCCGTTCGCACACCTCCCATATGAAGTGGCCCTGTTGGACTCGGAGCGAAACGTACACGTACTTGATTCGTTGCCATAGTTGCGTTCTCTGAGGGCGCAAAGATAGTATTATCATCTTCTACAGTTGCTTTTCTTCGCCTCCGGCGGAACGCTTCGCTTCACTTTAAACGTTTATAAACGTTTATTCCTCGTCGACATCGAAAAAAGTATATCACCTTGCACCTCGAAACATTAATTAAAACGCATCATTATGAGCGCAATTCGCAACAGGGTGAGCCTAATCGGTCGATTGGGAAAAGACCCAGAAACCAAAGCTTTCGACAGCGGAAAGCAGAAAACCAGTTTCTCATTGGCAACGAAAGAAGTCTACAAGAAGGATGGGGAGAAAAAGGAAACCACCCAATGGCATAATGTGGTCATGTGGGATGGCCTTGCTAAGACAGCTTCAGAGTATCTGACCAAAGGACAAGAAGTTGCCATCGAAGGGAAGGTGACTTACCGATCCTATGATGACAAAGAGGGGAACACCCGCTACATCACTGAAATAGTTGCTTCTGACATGCACATGTTGGGTAATAAAGCTAGCTGAAGCTTGTTAAGTGGGAGGAAACTCCCACTTAATCTTCACTTTCGATGAATTGCTTCAAAAGGTCTTCTTTCAAGGGGAAGTAAAAGATCATTGGCAGCTTCGAAACGATGTCGTTCAAATGGTTGCAAGCCAATTTGAATTCTTCCGGCTTGATTTCGTCGACATGTGTCTTGTAGGTGTGATTCATAATCACCGTTTTGTCGTCAGGCATGTTGATGCTGCGCTCAAAGGTGAATGCAGCATTTTCCATGGTCATAACTTCATCCTCCACAAAGAGTTCCTCAGGGAAGTGGATGGTGACTTTCTCCTGCACATCTGATGGGTGGGGAACGTATACCGGATATTCTTTCTTATCACACACTGCGGTAGATACGTAATTGTACATCGAAAGAGGCTCGTATTGGAATTGATTCTGACGCACCCATTCGCCTTGTTCCAATGACCAGAAGTCATTGATCAAGTAACGCTCCTCAATAGTGAGGACATTGTTTTCAATATCGTCGTTGACTTTCAATCTGCTAGAGGCTTCGATATTTGGGAAGATAGAAGCATTGATTAGTCTGAATTCTTCCGTCAAATCAACTAATGAGTAGTACTCAAGAATGTTTCTGAAGTAGTCGGCATTAGAACCACCGTACTCTGTGACGACCACAAATTCAGCTAGATCCTCGAATGAAGGAATATTCAATGTTTCATCAATTCGAATGGTGGATTTCGAATGGTTGATATCCATAGCGGTCAATTTCGAATTGCCTGGTTTGATAATCAGCGATGTCATGAAGTCAGGCTGGCTCAAGGTCTTGAAGTCACCTCCTTGGAATGGTGACGTAGGATCTACCCAGTATTCCTTGCCTTTGTATTCGAAGTGAACGATGACATGATCGAATAGCGTTGGTGAGGGATAGAGAGATTCAATCCCTTTCATCAATCCGGTATTCACTAATACAGGGTAGCATTTATCTACTCCAATACTGTGGAAGAGCGCACTCATGAGCAACGATTTATCTTTGCAGTCTCCGAAGCGCTGCGCAATAACTTGGTCAGGTGGGAATGGCTGAATGCTTCCGATTCCTGTTTCGATGCCCATGTAACGAATGTCATCTTGTACGAAATCAATGATCGCATTCATTTGTGCTTCCTGGTCAAGCCCTTCAAGTCCGATTTCATTTTTGATTGCCGAGAAGTCTAAGTTCTCATCGTACTGGAAAATATTGACCGCCCAATCACTGACTCCTTTCCAGTCTGTATCAGTGGTGAAAATAAGATGGTCATAAACCAAATACCAAGGCGGCACAGACTCTTCGAGGATTTCACCTGGGATCTCGTTTCGGACAATCGAAATTTCATCGTGCCCTTCAAAGCCCTTCGCTTTTTTCAACTCGTCTTCGCAACCTTGGCAACGAACCTTATATTTTTGATCGTCAGTGATTAATCGTATCGAATACCTTCCGGTAGGTTCGCTTGAAACTAGGTCGTAGTAGCGGAAATGAGAGTTGTCGAAGATCGGATTGTCGCCATAGATGGTATATGCGTAATCCAGAATGTCACCTTTTCGAATGTCGTTTAGGATTTCATAAGCCGTAATGACCCCAGTGTAGATTCCAAAACCAAGCGATTCCTCAGTATTGAGCTTCTCGAATGTAAGTTCATCCGTTTTATCAATCTCGTTCCCATTACGAATAATCTTGAAGTGGTGGAACTCCACTTTTTGATAGGCCGGATCATAAGAGATGTAGAGCTCCGAGGCGTTCCGAACACCACCCTGAGTGAGCACTTCTAAGACTACTCGTGAGAAATCAGCTTGCTGATTCAGATTCACCTGTGTGTCGACGAGCTTGCCATAGACACCGCTAGACACATCATATTTAGAAATAGCATAATCAGGAATCTCAACTTCATTGACCCACTCAGGAGTAGGAGCGAGCATAAATTCATCTAGCTGGGCTTCAATATGTTCGGTAAGAAGGCATCCGAAAAGGAATAAAATGGCTGAGCGAAAAATCGTCATTATTCAGTTCAATTAGCAATGCAAAATAGGCAATGTACTAGCCTGAATTGCCGACTTTGCATTAAACTTAGGACAAACCAGAGACTATCAAGAACATTTCTAAATAGGAAGTGCTTTTGGTTGTATATCTATTGAGGTCTAATTTTGAGCTCGCAAAAGACAAGCGAAAAATATCATGAGTCGTTCTGCTATTCTTAAGTCATCCCTAGTCAAAAAGTACTGGATGGCACTCACAGGGTTATTTCTTTGCCTCTTCCTCGTAGGCCACTTGGTAGGAAATCTTCAGTTGTTTATCCCTGGAATGGAAGGGCAACTCCAATTCAACGAATACGCTAAATTCATGACCTCGAATCCGGCGGTCAAGATTCTATCGTACGTTACTTACTTCAGCATTTTATTCCATGCGTTTGATGGAATCAAGCTGACCTTCGAAAACAGAAAAGCACGTCCTGTCAAGTATGCTTACAACAAACCAGGAGAGAATTCAGGATGGGCATCACGCAATATGGCACTCCTTGGAACAGTTCTTCTTGCGTTCATCGCAACGCACATGACGAACTTCTGGGCGAAGATGCATTTCACAGAAATGCCAATGCAAACTGTAGACGCAGAAGGAGCGATGCTTATGGAACCGTTGAAAGACCTCCACACTGTAGTGATGGCATTCTTTAATCCGTCAGTAAATAACATGGCCTTGGTGGCAATGTTATTCTACGTGATCTCAATGATCGCCATTGCCTTCCACCTTTGGCATGGATTCCAAAGTGCATGGCAAACACTTGGTGTAAACCACAAGAAATACACTCCACTTATCAAATTGATTGGAAAAGGCTTCAGTGTACTCGTGCCACTGTTGTTCGCTGTTATTCCGATCTATTTGTACATCACTCAGGCTTAATGAACGTTTTCGTTCAGCGCTGGTAATATCACCGTTATGGCACTCCAATCGAACATTCCGGAAGGACCACTCGCAGAGAAGTGGGAGAAACATAAGAACAACATTCGGCTGGTCAACCCAGCGAATAAGCGTTTGATCGACATCATTGTCGTTGGTACAGGACTTGCAGGAGCCTCTGCAGCAGCATCGTTTGCTGAGATGGGGTACAATGTGAAAGCATTCTGTTTCCAAGACTCACCTCGCCGTGCACACTCTATTGCAGCACAGGGAGGGATCAACGCAGCAAAAAACTATCAGAACGACGGTGACTCCGTTTACCGCCTGTTCTACGATACGATTAAGGGAGGTGACTACCGCTCACGTGAAGCGAACGTTTACCGCCTGGCAGAAGTATCAGCAAATATCATTGACCAGTGTGTGGCTCAAGGTGTACCATTCGCACGTGACTACGGTGGCCTACTCGATAACCGGTCATTCGGTGGAGTATTGGTGTCTCGTACTTTCTACGCGAAAGGGCAAACAGGCCAGCAGCTGCTCCTAGGAGCTTACAGCGCGCTATCACGCCAAATCTCGAAGGGAAAAGTACAGATGTACAACCGCCACGAGATGCTAGACGTGGTAATTGTAGATGGCAAGTGTCGTGGAATCATCGCTCGTAACCTGGTAACGGGAGAAGTTGAGCGCCACGGAGCACATGCGGTCGTGCTAGGATCAGGTGGATACGGAAACGTATTCTTCCTTTCTACCAATGCGATGGGATCCAACGTCTCTGCCGCATGGAAGGCACATCGCAAAGGAGCTTACTTCGCGAACCCTTGTTACACACAGATTCACCCAACTTGTATCCCTGTTTCTGGAGACTACCAGTCGAAGTTGACGTTAATGTCAGAGTCGCTTCGTAATGACGGCCGAATCTGGGTTCCTAAAAAGAAGGAGGATGTTGAAGCGATCCGAAACGGTTCGAAACGTCCAGTTGATCTTAGCGAAGACGAAAGAGATTACTACCTCGAGCGTCGTTACCCTTCATTCGGTAACCTCGTACCTCGTGACGTAGCCTCTCGCGCGGCGAAAGAGCGTTGCGATGAAGGTTTCGGTGTGAACAAGACAGGTGAAGCAGTATTCCTTGATTTCTCGAGTGCAATCATGCGTTACGGGAAAACAGAAGCGAATATCCAGGGTGTGAAGAACCCGAGCGAAGATCAAGTTCGCCAGTTAGGAGAAGACGTGGTTCGTGCAAAGTACGGTAACCTCTTCCAGATGTACGAGAAGATCACTGATGACAACCCGTACAAGACGCCAATGAAGATTTACCCAGCGGTACACTACACGATGGGTGGACTTTGGGTAGACTACAACTTGATGACCTCGGTTCCAGGTTTGTACGCTGCTGGAGAAGCGAACTTCTCTGACCACGGTGCCAACAGACTAGGAGCTTCTGCATTGATGCAAGGACTTGCTGATGGTTATTTCGTGATTCCTTACACAATCGGTGAGTACCTCGCTGATGACATCCGTACCGGAGCTATTTCGACAGACACTCCTGAATTTGCGCAAGCAGAGAAAGAAGTAAAAGATAAGATCAACGCCTTCATCAACAACAATGGTGATACGCCAGTAGATGACTTCCACCGTAAGTTGGGTCGCATAATGTGGGACAACTGTGGTATGGCTCGTAACGAGCAAGGCTTGAAGAATGCGATCAGTGAAATCCAGAAGCTACGAGAAGAATTCTACCAGAAGGTTCGTGTACCTGGAAGCGCTGAAGAACTCAACCCAGAACTAGAAAAAGCGCTACGAGTAGCTGACTTCCTTGAACTAGGGGAGCTCATGTGCCGTGACGCTCTGGAGCGCAATGAGTCTTGCGGAGGACACTTCCGCGAGGAATACCAGACGGAAGAGGGTGAAGCTCGTCGCGACGATGAAAACTATACTTACGTAGCCGCTTGGGAATTCACAGGAACACCTTCTGAAGCACAACTTCACAAGGAAGACCTCGTATTCGAAAATGTAGAATTGAAACAACGCAGCTACAAGTAAGCTGCCTAAAGCATAAAGGATATGAACCTTACGCTTAAAATTTGGAGACAGTCAGGTCCGAACGATAAGGGTCGAATGGAAACTTACCAAGTGTCTGATATCTCACCAGATATGTCTTTCCTCGAAATGATCGATGTATTGAATGATCAACTCGTTCGTGAAGGAAAAGACCCAGTAGCATTCGATCACGACTGTCGTGAAGGGATCTGTGGTATGTGCAGTATGTACATCAACGGTGAAGCACACGGCCCAGGCCGTGGAGTGACGACATGTCAATTGCACATGCGTTCGTTCAAGGATGGTGAAACCATTTATATCGAACCATGGCGTGCAGCGGCATTCCCAGTGATCAAAGACTTGGTTACTGATCGTAGTGCTTTCGATCGTATCATCCAGGCTGGAGGATACGTATCAGTGAACACTTCAGGTAATACGCAAGATGCCAATGCACTTCCAATTCCAAAAGAGAACGCAGACAAGGCATTTGATGCCGCAACCTGTATTGGATGTGGAGCATGTGTGGCTACGTGTAAGAACTCTTCTGCGATGCTCTTCACTTCTGCGAAAGTTTCTCAGTTGGCGTTGCTTCCACAAGGAGAGGCGGAGCGTGAGCGCCGTGTACTTCGAATGGTTAATCAAATGGACCTTGAAGGGTTCGGAAACTGCACGAATACAGGAGCATGTGAGGTAGAATGTCCGAAAGGAATTAGCCTGGAGAACATCGCTCGAATGAACCGTGAATTCTTGAAAGCTTCGATTTCTTCGGAATCATAAGCTGAACCATACGATATGCAAAAGCCCGGTCGATTCGATCGGGCTTTTTTTGTTCTGAACGACTTGACGCTAAAACTGTTATGTAGGCGTGAAAGCATCAGAAATGGAAGCCACGACCGCAGCGCCTCAGACTGCGATGAAAGCCAGAATAGACGCACTGGCATCGGCTATGTGTAAAGGATTGTACGAGCGTGATGAGGTCATGCGTCTCGCGTTGTTGACGGCAATCTCGGGTGAAAGCATTTTTTTGCTGGGCCCTCCTGGCGTCGGGAAAAGCTTGATTGCACGTCGTCTGAAGTACGCATTCAGTGAAGGCAAGACCTTCGAGTACCTTATGACGCGATTCTCTACTCCAGATGAGGTTTTTGGACCTATTTCGATCAAACGGCTGAAGGAAGACGATCAATATGAACGACTCACTGAGAACTACATGCCTGATGCCAGTGTGGTTTTCTTAGATGAGATCTGGAAGTCGAGTTCATCAATCCAGAATGCCCTTTTGACCATCATTAACGAACGTGTTTACCGCAATGGTCAACAAGAATTGCCCGTGAACATTCGTGCCATTATCACAGCTTCAAATGAATTGCCGGATGCTGGAGATAGCTTTGGCCCACTGTGGGATCGTCTATTGGTTCGATATGATATTCAAGGAATTCAGAGCGGAAAGAACTTCCGCGCGATGATTACTGACACAGACGAGGTATACGAAGATCCAGTTCCAGCGGAGCTGAAGATTTCAGAGCAAGAACTGAACGACTGGAATCAAGCGATTGATCAAGTGGCTATTCCTGAAGAAGTGGTGACTTCGTTGGAGATGATTAAGCAGCGCATCGAAAAACGTAATGTGAAGAACCCCAATGAAGCCCCTATCCTTATTTACGATCGAAGATGGAAGAAGACCATCCGCTTGTTGCGCACGAGCGCTTTCTTGAATGGAAGATCGAAGGTAGATCTGATGGACCTCTTCTTGACGATGCATTGTCTCTGGAATAATCCTGGGCAGATTACTCCGCTGCGAGAGATTGTCGCACGAACTGTGCGCGAGCATGGCTACAGCATTGCGCTTCCACTAGGTCAACTCTCTTCAGAAGTGGAAGCCTTCGAAGACGAAGTGAACGAGGAAACGACAGTGAAGTTAACGGAGGAACAAGAAATCTTGACACCGTTCGATGATGTGTGGTACAAGCTGATTAAGCCAGATGCGCAGTTTGAGGGAATCCTGTTGAAAGTGAATGATTTCAATCGTTTGCAAACAGGGGATTTCGAGGTGACTAATTTTTACGACGCCAGTGGAAACTTGGTCAACCGACTGCAAGCGTCGAAATCATCTAAAGCCTTCGAGATTGTCATCAAATACAACTCTCTCGATCTTATCTATAAACTCCACACGCACAAAGCTGAGAAGATCCGTAAAGTGAAACGCAAAGCACATAAGATGCTCGTGAACCACTGGAATGATCGGTACCAATTACTGCATCAAGATGTGTCAAAAGCATTGACGAAAGTGGAATCTTCCAAGCCTGAGCATTGGCAAGAGATGCATGATCATTTGTTTACTTCAGGACGTCTGGTGCCGTTGGTCAAAGCAAATATGGAAGAAGTGGCAGATGAGCTCAATAAGTTGAAGCTTCGCCTTGAGAAGTTGCGATTCGACTATGAAGAACAGCAATAAACTTTCCGAAGAGCTGCGCCAAGAGCTCGCTGATGCCGTAGATCGATTTATATCCTACGGAGCCATCATGGATCGTCAAACTCGTCGATACATCGCTGCTTGGGTACAAGAAAAATTGATTCCCGGAGTCGCAGATCTTGACGAACTGGATCCAGAGTATTTCCGCTATTTTGAGGAGGCAATAGGTCATGTACTCGAGGATGAATTACTTCAGGAGATCTGTCAGAGCCATTCAAACCTCGCCGTTCAAATTGTGAAAGATATGTTGGTGTGGTTCCGAAGGTCATTTTCTATGATGGAAGAAGGCCATGCGTTTGAAGAAGAACAAGTTGCCCTGGAGTCTTGGACGGTTCGTCCAATGGAGCACGTGTTTGAGCGGTGGGGCTTCTTTCGGAAAACAATTGCGAATTACTACACCTCAGATGAGATCGATAGCTCGTATCATACTTTCCGCGTTAGCGAGATCAAACAACAGAGTAACTGGGGAGAGCTGAGGCCATCGCTTCGTTTAGAAATTGAGCGACTATTTGATGATCTGCTGCGCCAATGGGACGCCATGATGTACGCTAAGATCCTAGCTTTTCGTTTGAAGCGTGCCGATAAGCTCATCAATGATTTGGGTGAGAATCTTCTAGGGAAAGCCAGAGAATTCAAGCAGCTGAACGAGCTCATTGAGCCGTTTGCAGGATATGCTTCAAGGTATTGGGACCTCAGTCGCGACCTCTGGTCGGATAGCAGCTTTGATGTCATCGAGAAGTTCCGAGATCTCTTGGAGAAAGAGGACGAGATCAAGGCGTTGGCTGATATGCTCGGCAAGATGCGTCAAGCAGACCTTTTGACCGAGGAAGATGAGTTCACACAGATCACCGAATACGAAGCAGAAACCCGTGATCCGAACCGTAAGGAAGAGGTGATAGGGGTGTTTGAAAGCAATGATCTGAACCATTTGATTTCTTCTGAGGCTGCGCTACTGGCTGACGAAGCAACGGAGAGCATCTTTCTTAAGAAGTTTGCTGATCAAGCCCTGTTGACTCAGCAGTTTGAAACGAAGGTCACGACGTCGAATACAGATCAAGAAAAGATCAAGTACGAGCGAACTAAGAAGAAAGAGAAGGGTCCTTTCATTATTTGTGTAGACACCTCTGGGTCGATGGAAGGGAAGCCTGAGATGATTGCGAAGGTGCTCTGTTTTGCGATTATGAAAATGGCTAGCGCCGAAAATCGTAGAGCCTATTTGATCAACTTCTCGACTGGCATCAAGACCCTTGATCTACTCAACATCTCTGATGATCTTGACGGCTTGGCTGAATTCCTTCGCATGTCTTTTATGGGGGGCACAGATATTTCGCTGGCATTGCATGAGGCATTGACTCAACTACAAGAAGAGAGCTATGAAGATGCCGACGTCTTGGTGATTTCAGACTTCATCATGTACAAGTTAGACAGCGATGTCTCCCGTAGAATGGAGTTTCAACAAGTGAATCACAACACGCGTTTCCATAGTTTGATCATTTCTGATGAAGGAAACCAAGCCATCATTGATCTATTCGACAATGTGTGGTTTTACGATCCGGAACAAAAAGGGATTCTTCGAAGTATTCGAAATGAGCTGGCGAAGGTGATAGAAGACTACTGATTTGGCGGTTTACGTAAAGTGGAATGGCTACGGAATCCATTGGGCTCGATGTAGCGGTTGGCTTCTAACTCATCTTCGCGCGCGTCTCTGATAAAGAGAATTTGCCCTTCGAACCAGAGATCAACTCCGGCCATGGCGTGATTGCAATCCACCACGAAGTAATTCTCACCCTTCTCTATAATCTTACCGGCAAACGCCTCGCCCGCGTTCGTGTTCATCTGAATGAGATCATCTACTTCGTAGTTGTCGAACGGGTACCTCGGATTCTCTTGCAGTTCATCGGTAAATATTTGCTTGATCTGCCCTTGGTCGTGATTACCATAAGCATCTGCACTAGCGATTCCGAACGCGAATTGCTGTCCTTCGCGCAAGGGAGACAGGTTTTCTTCGAATACAGGTAGCATAGCTCCCGAACCGAATAACCACTTCATTGGCCACTGTTCGTCCATCTCCTCCAATAGCTCTCCTTGCGCATTGCCTTGACGCAATTGGTACTTGATTTCAATGATTTTTTCCTTACCTACCTTCCGTATTTTCATGTTCTTTTAACAACCGTTATCGCTGAAAGTTGTATTCCCAGTTTAATTGTTAAACTATTTGAAATCAACAGTTTTAGTCTGTATCATATAGCTACAAATCTGTATTTCGTATCTTTGTGAAGATGTTGACGCGCATTTCATCAGCTCTTTTCTTGGTATGGTACGCTGCCATTACCACCGGTTTTCAGGTCCATTTGCATTACTGCTGTGGTCATCTGGCTGGTATTGAGGTGCATTCTATGGCTAGCGCCGAAGAGGATACCTGTTGCGATTCACATCAGACTGCATGTTGCTCAAAGAAGGGGTGTTGCTCTTCTGAAGATGTTGTTCTGGCCTTTGATGAAGACAAGCAGTTCTTCGGAGCTAGTGCAGCACTTTCTAAGATTCAGTATGTATCAAGCACTGACTTCTATGAAATAGAAATCGACGTGCAACGTACAGCGCATCAAACAGTGCACGTGCTTCCGCACGGCCCTCCGCTGTATCTTCTCTACGAACAACGCCTTCATTATGGATGATGAATAAAGTGACCTTCAATTCTATCGATTGACACTTTATTTAAATCCATTATCATGAAATTCATTCTTAATCTTACTGCAGTCCTCTTTTTTGGGCTCTTTATTCAAACGGCTACAGGCCAAGTTGTTACCGAGAAATTCTGGGTAGGTGGGGTATGCGATATGTGCAAAGAACGCATTGAAACTACCCTCGATACGAAAGGTGTGAAAATGGCGGAATACGACCTCCAGACTAACACACTTGAAGTTACCTACGCATCAAACAAGATCTCTTCAAATCAAATCCATAAACTGCTAAACGCGAAGGGGCATGATACCTCTAAGTCAAAAGCATCAGACGAATCTTATGACGAGGTTCATGGCTGTTGCAAGTACCGCGAAGCAGAGAAGTCTAGTTGTTCTAAGGATTGCACTGACATAAAGTGTGATGATAAGAAGGACAAGAAGTCACGTGCTGACAAGGATTGTAAGGACAAAGACTGCAAAGACAAGAAGGGTAAGGAAGAAGACGATCACGATCACGATGAAGACGACGATCACGGCGATCATTAAGCCACTCGGGCTGGTCCTTGCCTTTTCCTTTTTATTCCTAAGCGATTCCGCGTTAGCGCAGAAGAACTACCCAAAATTCGTCAAAGGGAAGGTCATGACGCCTTGTCCTTCTGGAGGGCCTACACCTGACCCATTGCCTGGGGCGAATGTCTATTGGAAGGGAACACAGGTAGGCGAGATGACGGACGCCTACGGCTTCTTCAAAATTCGCACAGACCAAGCTACCGACACGCTGGTATTCTCTTTTGTGGGCTATACCACCGGATACGTCTTGTACGAAGGTCAAGACTATTTAGAGGTGACCTTAGCCGCAGGAGAGTTGATTGACGCAGCCGAAGTGGTGAGCGATGGCGGGAGCACCAGAATGGAGATGCTTGACCCCCGCGTTGCTCAAACCATTGATAGACGCGAGTTAACTAAAGCGGCCTGTTGCAATCTGAGTGATAGCTTTGAAACAAACGCTAGTGTTGATGCCTCATATACGGATGCTGTTACAGGTTCAAAGCAGATCAAAATGCTCGGACTCGATGGCAAATACGTTGAAATGACCAAGGATAATCTACCGGCCATTCGCGGCTTAGCGACCATCTTTGGACTGTACAATGTACCGGGTCCTTGGGTAGATCAGATCCATATTTCGAAAGGGGTAGGGTCAGTAACCAGCGGATATGAGAGCATTACAGGACAGATCAATGTCTCATTGAAGAATCCGGTAAATGCTGAGAAGTACTATCTGAATTTGTACGGGAATCAAGGAGGGCGAACAGAACTCAATTTCCATACACGTCAGAATGTAGGTCGCAAGTGGGGGACAACCATCATGCTTCACACGGAATACGGTAACCTTCAAATGGACAACAACGAGGATGGTTTCATGGATAATCCGTTGAAGGAAGACCTTGTTTTCCGAAATCAATGGATGTACGCAGGAGATCGGGGCTTGGAAGGGCAGTACGCACTCACGGCAGTCACACGAAATATTCAAGGTGGACAGTTGAGCAGTCTAGCCACTGGTGATGGTGGTTTCGATGCCCTTTGGAGGTCTGAGATTGACATGAAACAGCTGCAAGCCGCTGCCAAAACGGGGTATGTATTTCCTGGTCAAAACTGGAAGAGCTTTGGCTCACAATTCTCAGGAGAGTACTACGAACAGAACTCGAACTTTGGTGAACGCACCTACCGCGGAGTGCAACGCTACTTTAGAGGAAACGTGCTTTACAGTTCGATCATTGGCAATACCAATCACAAGTTCACCACGGGTGTTAGTTATATCTACGACAGCTATGATGAAGACCTCGATAGCCTGAACTACGTTCGAACAGAGCAGGTTCCAGGTGCGTTCTTTGAGTATACCTGGTCGAATATTGAGCGTTTTACCCTCGTGGCTGGGATGCGTGTTGATGACAACAACCTGTACGGGTTGTTCTGGACCCCTCGGATGCATTTCCGCTACAGTTTAACCGAGAACACTTCGATAAAAATGGTGGGTGGACGAGGCTACCGTACTGCCAATGTGATCATGGAGAACATGGGCCAGTTGGCGAGTAATCGTCGATGGGTGTTCGAAAGCCAAGCGAATCTACCAGGTTTCGGGCTTCGTCCTGAAGTAGCTTGGAACTACGGAGTGAACTTCTTGCACAGATTCAGATTGGCATATCGCGATGCGACCCTCTCGCTTGATTTCTATCGTACCGATTTTGAAGATCAAGTGATTACCGACTTAGAGAATGCACGCGAGGTGCGCTTTTACAATTTGGAAGGCAGTAGTTTCTCAAACAGTGCGCAAGCTGAGTTCAGCTGGTCTCCGATACGAAGAGTTGATGTGCGTGTGGCGTATCGTTGGCTAGAGGTGAAGACTGACTTTAAGCAAGGTCGAGTTGATCTACCGTTGGTGTCGACACATCGTGCGTTCACCAACATTGGATACGAGACTAAGAAGAACGACAAAGAAGCACAATGGAAATTTGACGTTACGTTCCAGTGGATTGGTGATCAACGTATTCCGAGCACAGCTTTGAATGATGAGGAATTCCAATTGGAGGAACGGAGCGATGACTACTTCTTGTTGAATGCGCAAGTGACGCGTGTTTTCTCAAAGTCATTTGAGGTATATGTTGGTGGAGAAAACCTACTCAACTTCCAACAACCGAATGTTGTTCTATCTGCAGAAGATCCATACAGTGAATTCTTTGATGCTTCACTTGTTTGGGGACCGGTATTCGGTTCCATGGTATACGGCGGCTTGCGTTGGATGCCTTGGAGTGAATAAACGAATTGAAAGGAATAAAAAAGGAGGCTCTCAGGCCTCCTTTTTCGTTTGTCAGATAATCATCGTACGATGAATGTCTTAGTAATGTGTTGGCTTTCTCTGGCAATATCAATCAAGTAAACACCGCTTTTGAGTTGGGAGACATCAATGACACCACCGGTGAATTCTTGTGCAACGATTTTTCCGTTTTCGTCATAGATAACCATCGGAAGGTTCGGTTCCACTCCTTTGACGTACAATTGTTCAGAGGCTGGATTGGGATAGATCTCTATCTCGGGAGCGAGATCTTCGCTCACTGAAATAGCATCATCAAACCCCATCGCGTCAACAGAAATCCATGTTTCAGGACTTCCCTCTAAGAAGATTTCACCATAACCCGCTTGTACATACACACTGACATCAGTGATTACCGGCTCAATCTGATTGAGGGTCATGGTCACTTCTTGCCATGTTTCAATGCTCTCTCCAGAGGCCCATTGGGTGATGTACACCGGCAAACCGTTGTTCGAGAAAATGAGCTGGACTTTGACAGAGTCTTGTCCTTCAATGTTGCATTTCACAGCGAAATTGAAGGTGGGAGGTATGGCGTCACATGAGGCTACCTGAAAGGCTAATCCAGGTGCGGCTTCAAAGAAGTTAAATGGGAACACCTGCATCGCTACTTCACCTTCGTAGGCTGAAGAGTCAGGGAAGGTATTCTCGAATAGTTGACTGTTCATCACATCCCAGTCTACCGGATTGAAGTTCCAGACACCAACTTCCCAGTCTTCGAAACCGGCATTGGAGAATTCTGGGTATTGAGCAGAAGAGGAAAATGAGACCAAGACGAAGATCGCTGAGAGTAGCGTGTTGAGTTTAAGCATCGTTGAGGTTTTTATGAAGATGCGAGTTCTGGGTTGAATAGTTGCCTAGAACAATCGCATTTGGTCAGAAGGGATTTCGAATTGACTCAAGTCTAAAGAAGATGGAGGTGGAGCATGGAGGTATTGTTTCCGCGCTAGCGATACCATAGCTTTCACCTGTTCCGCAATTCTGCCTTCGCCGCGCATTCGATCTCCAAAATCACTGGCATTAAGGGTTCCGCTGTGAGTTTCGCGTATCTGGTTGAGCACCTTGTTGGCGCGATCGGGAAAAGCTTCCCAAACCCAGTCTTCGAAGATGTCGCTGATCTGACCATTCAATCTGACCAGAATGTAGTTGACACTGTAAGCCCCACGTTGCCCTACTTCCTTGACAAGGTTAAAGACTTCATAATTATTCAACCCTGGGATGATCGGAGCCATGTTCACATTCACGGAGATTCCTTCCTTAGTCAGTATTTCAAGTGCTTTCAGACGCTGTTTGATTGTCGATGTTCTCGGCTCCATGGCGCGTCGTAAGTCTTCGTTGAGGGTGGTAATAGATAGGGTCAGTCTGAGCAGATTAAGCTCGTTGAGCTCTTTGAGAATGTCGAGATCCCGGAGGATGAGGGCATTCTTAGTGATCAGTCCTACTGGGTTTTTGTATTTCAGGAATGTTTGGAGGAGCTGCCGAGTGATCTTGAACTTTCTTTCTGCCGGTTGGTAGCAATCGGTATTACCGCTGAGTGGTACCAATTCGGGTTGGTATCCCCTGCGTTCAAACCACTTCTCTAACATTTTCGGTGCGCTGGGTTTGTAAAGAATGGTTCGCTCAAAATCTTCACCTGCGCTATAGCCCCAGTATTCATGGCTGTTTCGGGCGTAGCAATAGACGCAACCGTGCTCGCACCCTTGGTAGGGGTTGATTGACCACGTGAAGGGTACATCCGGACTATTATTCTTGGTCACAATGGTCTTGGGGAAGACTTCAATGTAGCGCGTCTTATTGTCCTCAAACGCTTCGCCTTCGAGGGCGCAGTGCTCGAGGTAGTCATCCAACACCTCATATTCATGCTGAAAGAATCGGTTGTGTGGGTTGGTGGTGGAACCGCGTTGTGCTCTATGTTTTTTCATCATTATCCCCAGCGGCTTGATCGTTGACGGTCTTGTTTTTGTTGGATGAGGCGTTTCTCAAAGGCCTTTGATTCGGCATACCTCGGATCTTCGATGACGGGGCATTTTTCCATGTAATTCGCCTCTACAGAATAGCAGCCAAACTCTTCAATCACCTTTCCTCTGACGATATATATTCCGCGACCGCGGAAGGGGTATTTATCGGCAATGTCAGGGAAGTGCACCGTGTCAAGCCAGTCGCCATTGCGATCAGTGAATGTGCCGAAGAACATGCGCTGTTTTTTAGCGGTGCTTGTGAGCTTAGCAGTGGTCAAGTACCCAGCTACGGACACTATTTTCCCGTTGTGTTTTTCTAAGTCACGTGCATCTACGGTGTCTTCGATGAGTTCATTCAACAGCTCAAAGGGATCACATAGGGGAAAGCCAAAGAGTTCCATCTGGTCAAAGGCATCTTCATACGGTGCTGTGTAGAGTTCCGGGAGACTAAACGAACGTGGCGACGAACGAAAGAGTGTTTTCACGGGGTTCTTCTTTGGAATGTGCCCGAGTAACAAATGGGCGTTCCAGAGTAGTTCTTTTTTGTCTTTTCGCGTGAACCGGAGGGCGTTGCATCGAATCAAGAGGCTAAGCTGCTCAATGGAAACGGGTACCCGATCAATAAATTCCTCCATGGTGCTGAACGGACCATTTTCTTTCCGATCAATCAAAAAGCGTTCAATGGTTTTGTGCTCGAGACTCTTCACCAATCCAAACCCCAAGACAATGATCTTTCCAAAGATCACGGAAACGGCTTGTCCACGATTGACGCAGGGTTCTTGTATTTCTGCGCCGTGCATGCGCGCCTCGTGAATGTAGAGCTCGGTGCGATAGAAACCACCAAAGTTGTTGATGGTGGCGACCATGTATTCGAGGGGGTAGTAGGCTTTCAAAAAGAGACTCTGATAACTCTCGACTGCGTAGGAAGCGGAGTGTCCTTTGGCGAAGGCATAGCCGGCAAAGCTTTCGATTTGACGCCAAATTTCTACAGAGACATCGTCAGGGTGTCCTTTCTCGCGACAATTGGAGAAGAACTTCTGCTTGGCTTTATCGAATTCCGCGCGTGAGCGAAACTTACCTGACATCCCTCTACGCAAGACATCGGCCTCGCCCAGCGTCAACCCAGCGAAGTAGTGTGCCACCTTGATGACATCTTCTTGGTAAACCATGATGCCGTAGGTTTCGGGCATAATATCAATCATGACCGGATGTGCTTCTTCGCGTTTCTCTGGGTGCCGGGTACGAAGGATATACTCACGCATCATCCCACTACGCGCTACTCCCGGACGAATCACTGAACTCGCAGCCACCAGCCCGAGGTAGTCATCCACAAGGAGCTTGCGCATCAACATGCGCATCGCCGGAGATTCGACATAGAAGCAGCCGATGGCGTTGGCAGTTCGAAGGAGTTCTTTGATGCGGTCATCTTCCTTGAACCGCTTCATGTCATGAATGTCAATGGGCGGTACTTCGGGTTGGTTGTAGCGAACGATGTCAAGTGTTTCCTTGATCTTCCCTAGGCCTCGCTGAGAGAGGATGTCGAACTTATATAGGCCGGCATCTTCAGCAATTACCATATCGAACTGCGTGGTTGGGTACCCTTTGGGTGGGAGGAAGGTGGCTACATAGTTCCGAACATCATGTTCTGTGATTAAGATCCCGGCGGCGTGGATGCTGATGCTATTTGGAAAGCCATGAATCCGCTCGCTATATCGAATGACGAGTCGTGAAAGTTCATCTAATTCTTGCATGCGCAACCCACCGACAGCGAGGCGGTCAATCTCATGCTTGGGAAGTCCGAACACCTTACCAAGTTCACGAACGACAGCTCGGTATTGGAAGGTGTTATAGGCACCTAGGAGGGCTACATTGTCAAAGCGATTGAAGATGTATCTGGTGATGTCTTCACGGTCAGTCCATGAGAAATCGATGTCGAAATCTGGTGGATTTTGTCGGTAGAGGTTGATGAATCGCTCAAAGTAGAGATCGAGTTCGATGGGGTCTACATCGGTGATTCGCAGCAAATAGGCCACCACACTATTGGCTCCACTGCCTCGTCCGACATAAAAGTATCCCTTGCTTCGCGCGTAGCTTGTAATGTCCCAATTGATCAAGAAATAGGAGGTGAATTTCTTCTCTGAGATGATCTCAAGTTCTTTCTCTAATCGACTCAGAATTTGCTCGCTTGGTTCAGGGTATCGGTAGTGCAATCCTTCCGCGCAGAGCTTTCGAATCAAGGCCTCGTCTTCGTTATGATCACCGGTGTAGGTGCTTTGGTTTTTATGTGGTTTATCGGTTCCGAACTCAAAGTCAAAACGACATTCCGCGATCAGCGAATCAAAACGCTGCAGCAATTCAGGGTAATCCGCATAGGCGGCCTCCACTATCTCGCGAGGATGGTAACGGTCTTCTAAGGAAGCCTCTTGCACCTTCGGAAGTTTACTCAGCAAGGTGTTGTTATCGATAGCGCGCAGCAGGCGATGCGTATTGAAATCGCGCTTATTTCGAAAGCTCATAGTAGGCAATGCCAAGGTTTTATCAGGCTGCAGATAGTCAGGCTTTTCGGAAGCCGTCAAGGCAATGTGATAGCGCGTCAGGTCGCGAATTTCAAGTTGAATGAATTCATTCTCTTTTAACTCTATTCGCTGTTCGCGGAATGGGTAAACGACATAACAGTTCGGCAATTCCGGCGCTCGGTCTGGAAACTCTTTCTTCTCCATCAAATGCTCAGACAGATGCATGTTGATCTCTCTAAACCCCTCATTGTTTCGGGCGATAGCCAAGTACTTGCGCGTAGCACCATTGCGAAAGTCAACTCCCAACACCGCCTTCATCTCTTTTTGCTGCGCCATCCGCACAAAATCAAGACTTGAAGAGGTGTTGTTGACATCACTCAATAAGGCATAGGAGAACCCACCCTCGAGGTAATGCGAGAGAACTTCTTCAGGAGAGAGGATGCCGTAGCGGAGGGAGTAGTGGGAGTGCATTAGAGGAAGAATTAGAATGAGAATGAAAATGAGAAGTAGAGTGAAGCTGGATGACAGATTAGTTGCTTTTTCATGTGACGTTTGTAACGAATTGGAGAACTGTGATTCAAGTTTTGCGCAGGTGAACCTTGTCAAGCAGCTTACGAGATCTGCAACCTCAGTGACCTTGAATTTTAGTGAGGCATTATCAGCCGAGTCTCCGAAAGACGACATCCACAAAATGAAGGTTGGGCTTAAAGAGCTCAATGAAACCAGATATGGACTCCGAATACTGTTAGGTATTAAGGGGAGTGGCAGTTCAGAGATTGAACGCCTACTCATAGAATCAGGAGAATTGGTAGGAATTTTCGTTGGGTGTATACGAACAGCTGAGAAACGACTTTAAGTCACACTCTCATTCTAATTCTCACTCTTCCTCCTCGACTCTCCCATTCCAAACAACTTCACCTCCTCATAAATCTCATACTCGTACTCCTTGTAGATGCGTTCTCCGACGGGTTTGATCAAGTCCATAC
Source organism: Flavobacteriales bacterium (assembly GCA_022447625.1). Lineage (GTDB taxonomy): Bacteria > Bacteroidota > Bacteroidia > Flavobacteriales_D > Sanyastnellaceae > Sanyastnella. The sequence continues at coordinate 47,950 of JAKVAX010000023.1, forward strand.
CGTTGGCGCGGGGATTCTTGATGGCGGGGTCAATCGGGTAGGCATTCATGAGGGAAGCATCGTATGGGTCAAGCATGGCGGTTACTTCGCTGAGTGGGAGTTCGGTGTCGAGCCAAGCGCGTTCTTGTTCTGGCCTGAGTACGACCGGTGAGCGGTGGTGTCCGACACGTTGGAGGAGGTCATTTGAAACGGTGGTGATCACGGCGAAGGACTTGATGACTTCTCCGGTTTGCTGATTCACCCATTCATCCCAAATACCGGCCATCGCGAACGGACGAACCTTGTCTTTCAGGTAGACGACAAAGGGTTTGCTGAGCTTTTCCTTTTTGGGTCCTTCAATAAAGGCATCTGCAACGACAAGGCAGCGCTTTGAGCGAATCGACTTGCGGAACATGGGTTTGTTAATGATCCCTCGCATTCCTGTGTAGGCGGGATTGTCTTCCTTATTGTGGTCTCCTTCGGCGCGGGCATTGATCATATAGAATTGCTTTTGCGCCCAGAAGGGAGTAAATCCAAACTGGAAGAATTGGAGCTCAGCAGGAGCTTCATTGGTAATCACGGGTGCTTTTTCACCGTGCGACACATTCGTATTGGACGTAAACAATCCCGGGTTAGGAGTACTTACATTAAATCGTTTTTCGATGGCTTTGATCGAAGAAACTGTGATGTACCTTCCACACATGGGGGTTGGTTTGAGAGGGCATTAATTAAACAATAGAACAATCAAACATGCCAACCGTGAAACAATGAAAATGGGGTCAAGCTGTTCTTTTGTTCTTCGCGGTCCGAATACTTGCAATGAAGATCGCGATTAATTCGCTGGTTTCGTCACGCATTTTTTTGTGAGGTTAACAATCCTTGAAGCGTAGATGACCAGTCGTTCGTCAAGCTTTTGGTAAGTCATGGTGGAATAGTTTTAGTTTGCTCAAGGTATATCGTATTCGTTCGCTTTAACATCTTCATCGTTTTCATTTTATATCTGATCATCTTCAATTTGTAGTCGCAAAATCACAAGACTCGTGGTGTTGAAGAGGACGCATATATGCGTACTTACCAATCAAAGTTTAGCATGGTTAGTTTATTCCAAACTGTCCACTGTCCACCAATCACTGCCTCCTATTCGCCAGCAAAAGTGGTGGTTCTCCATTGAATGGATTGGTTCTTCCAATGGTTCGGGCGTGGAGTCCGGCGGCGGTAACGATGGCTCGATCTCCATACCGGAGGCGCATTTTGTCCATGGCTTGGTAGAGGCGTATACGTTCTTCGGTGTCTTCGAAGAGATTGATCTGGTAGCCGCCGCCAACGAGGTGGCTGTAACGAACACCGATCAATCTTACGAGGAGACGACGGTTGTAGAGACGTTCAAAGAGCTCTAGAACCCGTGGGACAAGAATGTGGTCTGCAGCGGTGTAGGGGATGCGTGTTTGCAGACTGTAGGTGTTAAAGTCTGAATAGCGCACCTTCACTGTGACGCAGGAAGTAAGTTTACTTCCACGGCGAAGCTGAAATGCTAGGTTCTCAGCCATGGCAAGGAGAATACCTCTCAGCTTAGCAGTGTCGGTGGTATCTTTATCGAAGGTGCGTTCAGTAGAGATCGACTTTCGTTCAGCGTAGGGGATCACCGGACTTCGATCATCGCCTCGGGCTTTTTTCCAGATCATGACGCCGTTCTTTCCGAGCACATTTTCCATCAGATCTGGGGGCATTTCCTGGATGGTACGGATGACCCTTACACCGAGATTACGCAGCGTTTGGTAGGTCTTTTCACCCACCATCGGAATTTTCTTTACCGATAAGGGGGCCAGGAAGGGCTGTTCCGTTCCTCGTTGGATGTGCAGTTCGTTATTCGGCTTCGCTTCACCGGTAGCCACTTTGGCCACGGTTTTACTGGTTGAAAGTCCGAAAGAGATCGGCAATCCTGTTTCGCGAATGATGCGTTGTCTAAGTTCATGGGCAAACTTCACGCAGCCGAAGAAACGGTCCATTCCAGTAAGGTCAGTGTAGAACTCATCGATGGAAGTCTTTTCAAAGATGGGTACGTCTTCACGGATGATTTCGGTAACCATATCTGAATACTTCAGGTAGTTTCCCGAGTTTCCTCGGATAACGATCGCTTCTGGACAGAGTTCTTTAGCCATGCGCATGGGCATTCCTGAGTGCACACCAAAGGTGCGCGCTTCATAGCTACAAGACGCCACAACGCCACGGTCACTTGTACCTCCGATAAGAATTGGACGTTGATTGAGACGGCTGTCGGAGAGACGCTCGACAGAAACAAAAAAGGTGTCGAGGTCTAAGTGCATGATGGATCGCTCCTCCATACAAGAGAATTTTGGTGGTAAAACGTCTAGGTAATTTGCTGGAAGATGCTCATCTAATCAGCTTTGCTAAATTAATAAGAATGTGCATAAAATTAGCAAGGGTGTGAAAAAGAATTTTTCAACGAGTGATGAGAGACGAGTGACGAGAGCCTTGAATCGATAATCAATAGCTGATAACCAATAACTAAGAACTAATCATGCTATCCTCCGGAGGCGGACTAACCATGCTAAATCCCGATCGGTGATGACGCATATATGCGCACCCTAATGCCATTATAAAAACCGCTTCTTCGAACCACGAACCACGAACCACGGAAATAATGATTAATAAGTAATGAATAATGAACAGGTAGTTTGACCATTTAATTCACCATTCAGTATTCATTCTGTCCACAGTCCACCGTCAAGTACCAAATTCCCATCATCCATAAAGCAAGAACCAACGCCTACAAAGTTGTGCTGAGTTAAACGTTTAAAATGCTTGAAATCAGAAGGTTTGCTTATAAATTGTGCTGCGTCTGGGGGTGGGTGGGCCCGCGGGAGCGGCGGGCTCAAGGTGGGTGGTGGATTTTTAATTTTCTGAAGAGCTAACCGTAACTGTCTTTGGCCAGAAGAACTTACAAAGGGTTTAGACGAGAGACGAGAGACGAGAGACGAGAGGGTATGTTCAAATAACTGTGTCTGTTTATTAATTCTCAATCCAAGGTTTTATCCGTTCTGGGTAATTCAAGAGAAGGTCTCGTTGTAT
>JAKVAX010000024.1 GCA_022447625.1 Flavobacteriales bacterium
TTTGTGAAGACGTTTTCCTGTTTTTATCATGGTGATTTTCCGCTTAAAAGCGGTCAACCTATTTCAGGGAATGACAGTTATAGGTTATCGGTTATCGGTTATAGATTATCAGTTATAGATTATCGTTTCTCACCCCTAGACCCTCGTCACCTTCAGGAAATGCTGGTAGATGGTGAATATCGCTATCGTGAGAAACAGAACCGTTGATAGAATGATCATTCCCCTTTGGCCTGCGATTCCTGCAATTAGGATGATGACCATCAATGCTCCAATACAAACAATCCCTAGCAGCGTGAGCCATTTGTTTGGTTGCGTTTGTCTCAAGGTGAACAACAGTACTCCTTGTCCAATCATCGGCAATATGATGAGCGGGTGAAGAATAGAAGCAGGATCAGAAGTGAGTTCCCTCAAGATTTCACCCTCCATTTGAATCAAGAGCTGACTATTCCCATCTCCCCATTCCAGGTAGCCAATAAAAGAGGAGAGCACGAGGAGGAGGTTGAGGGCGATTTTCATGTTTTACTAGGCGTTAGGCTATGGGCTTTAGGCGTTAGATTATAGCACATGCTTAGTTTTTAATGACCACTGATTGGCTGTGAGAAAGGTCACTGTCAAATGTGATATGGACATAACATGTACCTGAAGGGAGGTCTTGCACATCGATTGAATTGACAGAGCTGGTCGAAACCAAAGAACCAGTCATGGTAGGTAAGTCAATTCTACTGACTCTTCGGTTGGCAATAACATTGAAATAAGAAGAGGATGGATTCGGGTAGATAGAGATTTCAATGGGGTCAATGGATTCTACATTTATCTCTACATCACAATTTGCCTCGCCACCTTGTGGGCTCCAGAGTGGTTCGAAATCTTGTCCAATACACCCGATGGTATTCCAGATCGTTAAATGTGCTCGTACCGTTTAAGTAGTAGACATAGTTTTTTAAACCGTTCCGAATTGATCAGTGACCAATTCTCCGCATTTCCAGCGAGGTTCATTAGCGAAATAATCAGGAATTTGTGCAAAGGCAAACTGCACACCCAACAACAAAGCGAGTGAGAACAAGAATTTCATAGCGTCTAAGTTTAACCCCAAGAAGTTACGAATTAGAAGAAAAACTAACGCCTAAAGCCTAACGCCTATTAGGTCTATCGTTTCACCGCTTCCGTCAAAATTGGTACTCCATCTCTGAAAATCTTCAGTAGGTAGCGTCCTGCGGCGAGGCGGTCGCCGGCGATGATGATTTGAGAAGAGGAAGCTTGCAGGGCATATACCATGCGGCTAGTGACATCGAAGAGTTCGATTTTGTCGCCTATTTCAATACGGTCTACAGTGAGGGTGTGTTCGAATGGATTTGGGCAGAAGCGTGGTGCGAGTGTGGTACTTGATTCGTTGACGCTCACTCCGTTTTGAACGATTTCAATGTTATCTATGACATAAGCTGATTCATCGTTGACATCGTCCAGAATCACATAGAAGATGTCAGGTGAACCGTAGTCAAAAACGACCTCCTCCGGACTGTTACGCGCGTAGGTGGCGAGAAGGTTGTTATTCGCGTCATAGGCTTCGAGTACAATCACATCAATCTCGCTATCGATAGGATTCAAGAAGGAGATGCTGGAAATACTCAATGGTGTACCATTTGCTCCGTCAACGAAATCAATGCGGATTGGTGGGTACCAAGTTGAGCTGTGTATGATCATTCACCAAGATCTGGCGCCGTAGTCATAGGTTACGGGAAATTCTGCGCTTCCTGAGGTAGAGGAGATCATTCCACATTCTTGGAATTGATCAGATACCATGGTGTCGCTTGTCAACCCATCAAAAGTTATCGGGTCACACTGTGCCTAAGTACCAATCGCAAATGCTGTTGCAAGTAGAAGAGAGGAAAGTTTTTTTCATCAATAAGGTGCTTCCTTACAGGGTAGCAAATCCTCTTGTTTATTCTTGGTTGGATATGTCAGCTATGTAATAACCATTGCCATTGAAATCCATGGTTTCAATTCCCTCCTCAGTGTTCATCGAGAGTAGCTCTGTTCCTAGCCAATCAGGGTAAATTGAGCCTCCTGCACTTTTGCTGATGACTACCAATGTCTTCTCATTTAAGTAAGAACGCGTAAACGCTAACATACTGTCGCACCGAAGCACTTGAATATCGCCGTATATCAATGATATACGTTCATTGCGGAGTCTAGCCAATGCAGCAAGACCGTTTCGTGTTGCTTGTTGTTCAGGAGAGAGATTATCGAAGATCATCATTCGACGATTGTCTGGGTCATTCCCTCCAGGCATACCAATTTCATCCCCGTAATACACACAAGGAATTCCTGGGATGGTCATGAGGAATGCGTGTAACAGCGAAAGCTTTTCATATCCTTCTTTACCTTGATTGTCTATATCACGAGTCCATCCAGCGAGTTTTGCGTCTTCAGCGAAGTCTACTGCACCGTCAGCGTAAGAGATAAATCGTGCGCGGTCTTGATTACCTGTGATGTTCCCCATTAAGTGGTGTGAGCCATAGTAATGAAGACTCTCCTGAAGAACGCGGTCAAGGTTCTCAAAGCTCGTTTCATCTTTAGCGAAGGCATCAACCATGGCATCGTAAAGGTTGAAGTCGAATTGAGCGTCTAGTTGTCCTGTAGAGACGTAGCTGCTAATCAATTCCGGGCTACCGTATGTCTCACCAATCTGAAAGAATGGACGCTCCTCATGAGCAAGCACACGTTGCTTGGCTTTCTGTGTCAATGTGCGCCAGAACACCTCTGGAATGTGCTTAGTCGCATCATGACGGAAGCCGTCAATTGGGTAATTCTCAAACCAGTAAATCGCACTATCTGTCATAGGTTCATAGACTTCTTCGCGCTCGAGGTCGAGGGTAGGGAGGAAGGTGTCAAACCACGTAGTGAGTCGGTATTCATCCCAACGTTCTGTGTTGAGTGATCCATCGGGTAGGTAGAGCTCCGTTGCCCAGTCTGGGTGTTGTTGGTATACCGGATGATTTTGGTGTACGTGATTTGCTACGTAGTCAACGATGAGGTTCATGTCTTTTGCATGGGCGTCATCAATGAGTTTTCTGAACGAAGAGTCTGTTCCAAAATGAGGATCAATCTCCGTAGAGCTTACTGGCCAGTAACCATGGTACCCACTGAAGGTACTTGTGATGCCTTTGTCCCAGAGACCCCATGCGCCTTCTGCATTTCGTGTGATCGGAGATACCCAGATGGTATTCATTCCCAGATCTTCGAAGTAACCAGAAGCTACTTTTTCATTGATTCCTGAGAAGTCTCCTCCAAAGTGATTGGCGATTGGGAGGATGGACGTATCGTCGACTGGCTTGTTGTTTGCGTCGTTGCCATCAGCAAAGCGGTCAACAAGTAAGAAGTACATAGTCCAGGCATGTGTGTCTGCACGAGTGAGGTCAGCTGTGGAAGTAATAGGTTCTCCCTTTTTAAGCGGGATGTACAAATCATTTCCAACCTTTTCATCATTCGTAATCCATATGCGAAGTACGCTTCGTTCTTTTTGTTTCGCTATCGCTGGAATTTGAAAGCTGACTTCATCATTGACTAACAGTTCATCTGATCCAACAAAAGTATCTTCCCACCAATAGTGTACTGTACTTTCTTCTGCCACCGAAAACTTGATAGTTGAAGAAGTAGATTCAAGTGCTGTTATGTGCGGTTTAGACGATTCGCCTCCAATGACGAAGTAAGAGTTCATTCCACCCATGCCATTCGACTTGCTCAGAGGATTCTTCTCATCTAGCTTCCATTCTCCATCTACTACTACTTGGTATTCGTAAAGACCTGGATCAAGTACAAGGTCACAAGCCCAGTTTCCGTTTTCCGGATAGAGTGGCGTAGCACTTGGATTCCATCCATTAATGCTGCCTGCAATGGCCACTTCTGTGGCATCTTCATCGAGTTCTACCACCATGTGAACCGCTTTCTTCTCTGAACGGATCATTGGAATATGGTGTTCCACGCTCGCGTAATTCACTGTTAAGGCACCAAGAGGAAGGGGAGGTGAAGTGGTAATATGAACACAGCCGCAGGATGCATCGATTTCCAATGAATCACCCTCTATCATGATCGATTCAACCTTGGATAGATCGCCGAAGAAATCTTCGAGATAAACTGTCGTTGTATCGTAAGCCATTCGAATGGGCTTCGCTAGTCCGATCAAGTGATCTTCATGTATTGGCGCGAATTCTTCTGCGGGTTGTTCAGATGTGCACGCAACGAGAAGCAGACAAAGCCCGAAGACAAAGTGTAGCTGTTTCATGTATGGAGGTTAAAAAAGGGCCGTGAAGGCCCTTGAATTTAGTCACAATTAAGTACGGATATCACTTCTACTGGCGGTGAACCAGGGTAAGTAAATCCTTCGCGCATAATACGGAATTCGATAGAAGAAAGTTCTTCGCCTTCAGGTAGCATAGTGAAGAGATCTTCCGGAATGAAAATCAATCGGAATTTCCCTGGTTCTCCTTCTACCGCTTGTAGTTGGAGTTCTGGAGTAGAGGTCACCTGATCGGCTGGAACGTATTCGTAGAAAACAAAGCTACTTACACGTCCGAGTATGTATACGTAACACTCATCAGCTCCAAGATTCTGCAATCCTTCGAGTTCTTCTTGATTGTTGTCATATGTGATGGCAATAAAGTCATCTTGCTCCTTGATTTCTGGGAAGATGCAGAGGCGACGATCACAGAGTTTAGGAACAACAGTCACAGATAAATCTTCTGTTTTTGCTTCTCCTTCGTACTCACCGTCATATTCATTACCATTAGATAATTTCGCAAGACAAGAGATTCCATTCGCGAAGAATGTTGCTCCGTCAACTCCGTAGAATTCTGTTGGCACGAAAGTGATCGAGTAGAGTAGGTCACTCACCTTAGTCATCAAGAGTTCCTCATTTGAGGCACCCCAATCACCGTTTCCAGTCACAGGTTCGGCAGGATTCCAGCTCCACAGATACACATCATCATCTGGGTGGTCTGTAAGAATTGCTTTCAGTGCATTATTCTGGGTGCCTTCAGCAGACTGACTGATATCGATGAAGAGAGTTACTTCTTCATTCGCGTCGGTAGGTGAGGGTAGGATATATGCAACTTGCGCGTTCGCAGCCTGAAGGCCGAATAGTGCACAAAGGGTCATCATTAACTTCTTCATAGCGCTTATTCGTTTACACGGTTAAATACGAAACGGTAAATCACCGTTTGAGTCTCATTGTCTCCACCAACGTCGCAACCACGGAGTAGTTCGAGTTCCATGGTAGAATCAAAAGTTCTAACGATGGTGCCCAAATCAAATGCAGCAGTGTCAGTGGCTGACTCCATAATTACCTGCGTAGGGTATTCTGGATCATCAAGACGCCAGTTTCCGCCTTCTCCGAAGTAGTTTCTTCCTTCAGTAATGGCAACGGTGTACGACAAATCACTTGAGTTAAACGTTAATTGCAGTGGTGTTACGCCATCTATAATGTAGAACTGACTCAAGTCGCGTTCTTCTTTAATAGGGTTGTTCAAGTCTTTTTGGATGAAAGAAGTGAGTTCCCATTTTCCATTTAGTCCGGCCACCTTGTCAAAAGGTTCACCGAGTTCACCTTCAATCTCTTCTTTACAACCTGCGAAAAGGATTGTCAGGGCAAAGACGAGGGTGAAAAAGCGAGTGAAATTCTTCATGTTCACGCTCCAATTCTGATTCTTAGTTTCAATCTTATTCATCACAGACATCCTCCTTCTTCATTAAGGATGAAACCTTCTGATGTTGTTTCCCCGTTAGGGAACTGGATGGCCATACCTGGGCAGTCATACGGTGCACCACGAACAGTGATATTTTCACCAGCAACGCCCATGCGCTTCAGTTGATCAATCCAAACTCCTTCACAAAGAGTTTCTTTTCGGTATTCAGCACGTGCTGCGGCAATCACCTCTTCAGTTGTAGAAGAAGGATCAAGATCATTCAATCCTTCGCCGAAGGCACGGTCACGAATGTCGTTGATATCCTCAATTGCTGTTGAAAGATTGCCACCAGAATGAGCCAAGGCCTCTGCACGCATCAACTTCATGGTAGTCAAGTAGAGGATTGGAATATTGAAGAATTCCTTTCCGTTGAACTTGTTCACAAGATTGAGGTCTCCACCAGCAGTTACCCATTCGTTACGAGCGTCTGATGCGTTCAATGAAAGCAATTCAGCTACGTCAGCACTAAACGTCAAGTTTGGATCTGGGTTGTTATCTGAACGGTAGTTATCGCGGAAGTTCTCTGAACGGTTATCAATCAAACTACCAACGATACCGAAAATGGTCTCTGTATTGGTAGTCTCTACTTCGTAGCGATCGATGTCTTCGTCTAGCGTGTACTGGCCTGACTCAATGACTTCACTTGCTAGTGAAGCAGCGTTTGCATAGTCTCCCATAAGGAAGTACACATTCGCCAGAAGGGCAGTAGCACTGTTGCGATCTGCGTAGACATCATTCTGCTCAGGCAGATTCGAACGAGCGTACTGGAGGTCTTCCAAAATGAAGTCATACACTTCACCAACGGTTGAGCGTAGCAACGGTTCCTGAGACGCCTCTCGACGAATCGGAACACCTAAGTGCGTGTTGTTCGCTGTCCATCCATAAGGCTGAGCCCAGAGCTTCACTGCCTGCCAGTGACACAGTGCGCGAATAAAACGTACTTCAGCTTCCATCCGTGTTTGCTCGTCTTCAGTCAGTCCTTCGATGAGGTCGAAGTTCTGAATCAATGCGTTTCCGCGATATACCGCTCGGTAAAGGTCAGTGTACACACTTCCTGTACCGGTGGTGAAGAAGTTCGTTTCTCGGTTGAATACAGCGATGAAATCGTTGTTGTTGTCAGGGAAGGCCAGGTTGTCAGACAGCAGTTCAGCAATGTTCTGAACTCGTCCGTCATAGAGGTTCCCTAGTACATCGTAGTTTGAATTCAATAGACGCTGTGCATCTTCCGGTGTTTCTAGTGCCGTCTCGTCGATGACAACATCACCCGGTTCGAATTCGAGTAGTTTATCACAACCCCAAAAGGCTGTAGAAACCATGATGAATAGAAATATCTTTTTCATGTCGTTGCCTTTATGGATTAGAAACTAATGTTGATCTGAATATTGTACGCTCTTTCCTGAGGAGGAGTGAGGTAAGTAACATTCGGTGATAGGTTACGGTCTTGTGCGTTCTCAAAGTCACGAACCACTTCTGGATCAAGTCCTGGGAAGTTTGTCAGCGTAAACAAGTTTGTCACGTTGAAGGCTACGCGGAATTGATTGAAGTCAAGGTTCTTCACTTTCACGTTCTGGAAGTTGTACCCCAGTGTAAGGTTACGCACGCGCACGTAACTTGCGTCAAACACGAAGAGGTCAGTATTCCACCAAGGGAATCCAGAAGGTAATCCGTAGGTAGTTTCATCCAAGGTAAGACGCGGGAAGGTGCTCAAGTCACCAGGCTGACGCCAGCGATCGTAAATCTCTGTGCGCATGTTCCAGTCTGTCACGACCCCAAGCTGACGCTTAGAAGACGAATCGAAGATCTTCGCACCGATGCTGAATGTCATCAAGGCAGATAGATCCCAGTTCTTCCATTGGAAACTGTTGGTTACCCCACCAATTACATCTGGAAGTCCGTCACCTACGTACTTACGAATAGCATTGTCGTAGTCATACGTTTCGTTCCCTTCAAGATCGATGTAAACCGGAAGTCCATTGTCTGGATCAACGTGAGAGAACTCAACCAAGTAGAAAGATCCAACGGGCTGACCTACGATCACACGTGAATCGTTCGTACCACCAGAAACAGCGTCTGGAGTGTAGTCGCCGATATCAACCAGCTCATTGTAGTTACGAGAAATGTTCAAGTCTGTAGTCCAGTTGAATTTACCAACGACGTTACGCGTCTTAATCGAGAATTCAACTCCTCGGTTTAAGATCTGCGCTACGTTATCCCAGTAGTTGGTGAATCCTGTGCTAGGTGATACGTTTACATTCAATAGTACATCACGGCTCATCTTGCGGTACACCCCTAGCTCCATAGTGATGCGGTCGTCAAGAAGTCCGAGTTCAATTCCAGCATCCCAGGTAGCTGAAGTTTCCCAACGTAGGTTGGGGTTTGCAAGCTGGAGTGGGAAGATAATCGGTTGTCCGTTGTAGAGGATACCGTTGTTGTCTTGCGAGAAGGTTCCGAAACGAGCATAATCAGGAATAGCTGCGTTACCAGTGATACCGTAGCTTGAGCGAATCTTCAAGAAGTTGATACGCTCAATTCCTTTCATGAAATTCTCTTCAGAAACGATCCATCCAGCAGAGATTGAAGGGAAGAATCCGTAACGGTTGTTTCGTCCGAATCGAGATGAACCATCAACACGAGCTGTACCTTGGAATACGTACTTGTCTTTCAGTGTGTAGTTCACACGTCCGAAGTACGATAGGAATGACCACTGAGAAGGGTTGTTCTCAGTACGGTTTACATTGGCGGCATCTTCACGAAGTGAATCTACCTCCCAAACGGGTCCAGTTACATCAAAATAAGTCGTGCTGTATCCATAAGCATCAGAACGTTGGAATTCCGTACCTAAAAGGAAGTTGAACTTGTGGTACTCACCGTAGTCCCATAAGTAGTTTACTGTAGCGCTGTAGTTCCAGTTCAATACGTAGTTCGCGAAGCGATCAGCCGTCCCTAGATCTGAAGTTACAGAGAGTGCTGCAGGGTTGAAGATATCTTCACGGATGTGCATGAAGTCAAATCCACCTCCTACTTTGATGATTAAGTCCTCCACTGGAGTCAACATCAGGCTGAGGTTGTTGATTGAGCGATCTTCAGTAGTTCGCCACTTTTTTAATTCTTGAGCAGCTACTGGGTTCGTCCACTGTGTGATGAAGTCACCCGCTTCGTGGATCACGTTGCCATCATCATCAAGCACGTCTTCTTCATAACGGATTCCGTAATAGGGTAGGGCAGTAGACATAGCAGAACCAAGTCCTCCTGACCACGCAACGTCAACTTTGTTATTGATACCACGGCTAACTGATCCCGAGAACATCAATTTCAACCAACGATTGAAGGTGTAGTCAAAGTTTGCACGTCCACTGATACGTTCGTAGCTGTTACCAATCAAGTACGATTGGTTATCGTCGTAGGTAATACCTGCGTATAGTCCGTGTTTCTTTCCTCCGTTACGTACACCGAAGTTGTACATCTGCTTGAATCCAGTTCCAACGGTTTCATCAACCCAGTCGGTATCTGTGTTCATAGCTTCGAGGAAAGCAGCCTCACGCGATGCAGCATCAGAACCAACTGCAGTATAGCCTGGTAGCCATACGTATCCTGTTCCACCGTCATTTTCCCAAGCCTCCTGACGAAGCTGTAGGTACTGCTCAGTGTTGAGCATGTTCGGAAGCGACGCTGGTGTAGCGATACCGTGACGTGTGCTGAATTCGAATTTTGTTCCTTTTTGAGAGCCACGTTTTGTAGTGATAAGGATAACCCCGTTCGCACCACGTGAGCCGTAGATACCGGTTGCTGCGGCATCCTTAAGAATCTCAACCGACTCGATATCATTTGGGTTGATCGAAGCGAGCGGGTTGTTGTTTAGTGCACCACTGTTTCCGCGAAGGAAGTAGTCTTGGGTAATTGGAATACCGTCAACGACGTAAAGAGGATCACCTCCAGCCGATACGGAAGCGATACCTCGAACACGGATCAACGAACCAGCACCAGCTGCACCGGACCCTTGAGAAACTTGTACCCCGGCCGCTTGACCTTGAAGTGTAGATTCGAACGAAGGAGTAGGCATTGATGTCACCGTTTTGGAGTCGATCTTTTCGATGGCTCCAGTTACTTCTCTTTTGCGCTGAACACCGTATCCAACGACAACGACGTCATCGAGGAATACACCGTCTTCTTTGAGCTCGAAGTTGAGTGTTTTTGTTTCTCCATCAGCGATGGTGATGGGCTTCGTAAGGTTCTCATATCCTACGAAAGAGGCACGAACATCAAATATTCCTGGTTCGAGTTCGAGCACAAAGTTTCCGTCGTCATCAGTGAACGTACCATTCGACGTCTGTACAACTATGACAGTCGCGTATGGAAGCGCTTCACCCGATGTGCCGGTGACTTTACCCTTTAGCGTTTGAGCGTATCCTCCTAAGGATATACAAACGGCCACGAGCAAAGCTGATAGGGCTTTAGAACGATTCATTTGTTTCAGTTAGAGGTATTCTTATTTGGTTTTGATCTCGGAGGTTCAGGCCGAGTGGTATTTTGAAGTTAATCTTATTGGCGCAATACTGGTACGCTGTACTTCGCAGATCCGTTGTCAACAACGATCACGTAGATCCCTCTTCCTAGTTCGTCAGAAATAGGGAAGGAGAGGTTGGAACGATTAGATGCATTGCCTGCATAGATCGTATCAATAGCTCGTCCTGCGATATCTGTCAATTGAACGGTCACGTTTTGACCAGCGAAATTGCTGAGGTCAATGTTGATGGCATCTCGGAATGGATTTGGCCATGCGTTAAAGCTAAGCTGCTCCAGTTCCTCGATAGAGTTATCAATAACTGGAGTTTCAAGCGGTTGATCTGTATAAACATGGTATTCTCCTGGTTCAAAGAAGAACGATACATTAATATCAGTTACTTCAAATGACTCTCCTGAGAAGTAGTCATACCACGTTCCAGTATTCTGGAATCCTGGAGACATGTCGAATCCAACAACGTCGAAGTTTCCTGCAACTACCACATTCATCTCTGGGTGATTCAAGTGGATTCGTTTTCCAGTTCCTCCTACATCCAATGAAAAATTGTTTGTAGAGAACGCGGCTTCAGTTGTGTGAAGCAAATTCATTGCAGCTGAAACATTGTAAACCCGAGAACGATCGTCTTCGTCTTGGTAATCCCAGCGGATTGGTTTTGGCGATGTACGACAGCCTTCTTCAATTGTCACTCCGTCTTCACAGGTGTTGATGGAGTAATCATACCCCAGTTCTCCAAATTGCCACATCATTTTTGGTCCTGGAATAGACATCAAGAATACGTGAGCCATTTCTTGGCGAGCTAGGGCAGTTGACATGTCCGTAATGTCGTATCCACCGTTTGAGTTTCCGTAAAGTAGGTTCTTGTACATCAAACGCTCTTCGTCGTGGCTTTCAGCAAATGCAATGAGGTGCGGGTCGTTCCATCCACGCTGCTGGTAAGATGCCCAGTTGAAGTTTGAAGAGTAACCCATCGACGCCTCATTGAAGTCATGGTTGTGATTACCCCAAAGCATGAAACCTTGGTTGGCCAGCGCAGTTTCTTCATCGTTGTTAGCGAAGTGCTCTAGAATCATGTAAGCGTCTGAATCAACGCTCCACACGTAGCCGGCGTAATCATTCAGAATATCTACACGGCTTTGGTCATATTGATTCCAAGCACCTACGTTTCCTAGTGTGTTGTTTTGGGTGAACCCTTTGCTCAAGTCCATGCGGTAACCATCAATATGGTACTCAGTGATCCAGTGTTCTAGCACTCGCTTGCAGAATTCTCGTGTCACACCAGACTCGTGGTTGTAGTCATAACCCACGTTGAAATCGTGCATCGGCACTTCATTGAAGAATGGGTTCTGAGAAGTAGGCTGTCCGTACTCTCCAGCAGACGGGTCGAACCACATACGTACTTGTGGGTTTTGACCGAAGCTGTGGTTGAGGGCGATATCAAGGATGATCGCGATTCCACGTTCGTGACATTCGTTTACAAAGTCTTTGTACATCGTCTCCGTACCGTAGTACTTATCTGGAGCGAAGAAGAACATTGGGTTGTAACCCCAGCTGTTGTTGCCTTCGAACTCATTAAATGGCATGAATTCGATCGCATTGGCCCCAAGCCGTTCAATGTAGTCTAGCGTATCCAAAAGAGTAGCCATGCTGTGATCTTGGATAAAATCGCGAACGAGCAATTCGTAAATAACGAGGCTTTCCTTTTCTGGGCGTTCGTAGTCATCATCTGTCCAGTTGTATTCTTCTTGACCTGTTTGAAGGATACCTACTGGATCATTCGTTGTGAATTCAGTCGGGAATGCAATCAAGTTCGGGTAGACTTCATCTTCAATCCACGGATCATTCCAATAATCAAGGATCTTTTCTGAGTAAGGATCCGCAATTCGCATATTGTCTGGAAGCACGTGGTAATGGAAACGATATTCTTGACCGGGTGTCAATCCCGTGATTTCAATCCAGTATGCGGAGTTATCTGGAGTCTTCGTCATGAGGTAGTCAAGACCAAATTCCCAGTTATTAAAATCTCCGACAACAAATACGTTGTCTTTGTATGGTGCGTAAAGATAGAGCAGTACTGAAGTATCGTTGATGTAGTTGATACCAAGCTCTGCAGAGGCTGGTGGGAAGGCCGTTGTAGGTGATGATGGCAACACCACTAAAATCACCTGGTCGGTCACTGACTCCATTCCATTGTCAGCAGACATCTCAACGAGGTATTCTCCAGCGTCATAGCCAGAGAAAGCCCATCCGAGTTCAGTAGCGTCATTGGATGATGCTACTTCTGAGCCGTCAACAGAAATAATTAAATCAGCTGCTTCAGAACAAATAGCTTCGAAATCGATGCTGTCATCTTCTTCGATAGCCATACTCGTAGCTACCGGTGTCGCGAAGCTTCCTGCAAACCCGCCATCAGTGATCGGGAAGTAGATGTCTCCGCCATCTGATTCACGTCCTACTAGTGTTCCACTTACATTACGGAATACAAAAGCCAGTTCTTCGATAATAATTCCATCAGGAAGGTTGTAGAAATCTTCGAGTGTTTGTCCGCCGAAGTCGAAAGTGTGAATGTTGTTTCCTTGGAACTGCATGACAGTTTCGCTGTCTGCAGTTCCCCAGTTACCCACTACGTATTGCCAGTCGTTCGGACCGGTAGATTCGTTAGTAATAACACCTGTGTGAGCGTAAACGGGAATGACTCCTTCTACCTCGCCGTTACCTTCACTGGCGTTATAGTATAGGGTCACTTGATCAGTTTGAGTTGGAAATGCTGGCTCAGTCCATACGACTTGGCTTTGGACGTTGACGCCCAAAATCATCGCCAGCAGGGCGATGTAGAGGTTTTTCATAAATAGAATTCACTGGTACTGTCTCCAAATATATAGAAAGTGTCTCCTTAACACTAACTATTGTTTAAGGATTCTGACTTTCCTGTTGCCAAGAGCGATTAAATAACAACCTGCAGGGTATTGACTCAAGTCTATCTGATTTGATGCTTGATGAGTCTCAAGTAAACGACCCTCCATGTCGTACACTTTTATCTCTGTTGTTGAAGTTACGAATAACACGCCAGTCGTAGGGTTCGGATAGATCGAAGGTACGTGAGAAGTATTCTCATGGACATGAACGACACCGTTCGAAGCGTTAGGCGTGGGTTGGTCAAAAACGATCCAATCAGGGGCGCCGTCGGTTGATCTTCCGAGGCTGAAATTGGTTGGAATCTCTTCAAAAGAAATGTTGTCAACAATTCTCAATGCCCCTTGGTCTTCGGTTACGATTATCAACGATTCACCGTTGCCACTCAATCTAAAATTGGCGTGGTCTAATCCTTCTTCATCTTCCTTGTCTGCCCAGAACAAACGATAGCTTGAGCCAGAGATGTTCCCTTCGCGATACCGGTATTTGGCAGGGTAGGTAAGGTTGTCTGTGATCCAATAGTCACCGAGGGCGATTCCTGTTGGGTTCATGTTGTAGAGCTCGAACCAATCATCGTAGTCTCCTGCGTTGTCAGCAATATTGCTCGAATTCGTTGACATGAGTTAGTTCAAGACTAGGCCCGTTTCTGCTGGTGAAATCCAAATCCATTTTGGTTCACAGAAAGCGGTAGATTCAGTTCCGTCAAGCGAGAATTTAATCTGGTAATGGAGTCCGTCAAGCGACGTGGATACAGGCGTGCTTCCTTGCCATTCGTTTTCGAAGTTTTCAGTCAAAGAAATAGACGCTGTCACAATTCCATCAACAATAATCTCTGCCCAGACATCATCTGCGCCAAAAGGAGTATTTACCTCCCAAGAAAGGGTAGGCTCCACAAACGGGCTATTATCTGAGACCTGGATGGCCATCGGAAGAGTATATTCTTCCAACATTTCTTGAGCGCTTTCTACTCGATCAGCGAAGTATTCAAGGATGCCTTGGTCAACATGGCCTCCCCATGCTTCCGCGCTAGCGAGTAAAAAATCTTCATTGGTAAAACCATAGTCAATCCCCTTGTACTCGTCTTCAAGAGCTGCGTCCTCCATCAGATTATAGAGTTCAGCAATTCTCGTTTCCAACGCCTCTTGCGAGAACATGGCGATGAAAGATTCAATATGGAGGGTGAAGGCATCGCGGTATTCAGGGATTTGCAACAGACGATCATAGAGCGGACGCTCATTGTTTTCGTAGTTATAGATGTCACGATCAGCCCAGTCAATTCCTATCCAATCGATACCCAAGGTGTTATCAAGATCGTATTCAAGGAATTGGAAACGAAGGTCGTCAGGGCGTTGGAAGAGGTAGTAGTTATTATTGTTCCAGATGTAACCATCCCAGTGCCCGATCATGATTTCGAAGGCTGCGGCCTTGAGGTAATCATGCACGTCAAAAACCTTCTCTAGTTCACATTGCAGGTCATTAATGTTTGTGTTATTCAATACATCAAGGAAATGCACGAAGTCACTGTAGTCATCATAAGCCTTATTGGTCTTGAGTTCGTAGATCCGAGTACCCCAAGGTGCGTTTTTATAGGTGTCTTCATCTCCACCTTGCCAAGAGAGGTTTCCTGACCAATGACACTTATAAAGATCACCTACATCGCTTCCGAACTGCCGTTCTACATGCGTGTCATCGATATGTTCAACACTCAAGTAAAGCCCACGATATTCGTTGTTAATGTATAGGCGAACATGCGTTGCCATGGTAGCATTGATGCCGAATTGGTGCGCCATTTCCCAGCAAAGGCGACTTCGCATAATCGAAGGGTCATTGTGCTCCCCGTTCAAGTTGAGTTTTTCAAATCCGAACCAATCGTTCCCTTGTTGAAAGGTGTTGAAAGAGACCTTAAATGATTTCTTACCTGCCTCTCGGGAAGTGTTCCCACGCAAACGGAATCCAATATTTTCTACCGTGTCAACGAGGTTTTGACTCTCGAAAATAAAAGTAGCAGGATATTCGTGGTTCGAGTAGAGGCTATCTTCAAAGAAAATGAGATCAAGGCTGTCTTGATCAATTTCTATTCGTACGGTAGCAATTTCATTAGATAGGTAGACTTCCGAATTATAGTCTAGGTTCCATTGACTCTCGGCTATCGAAGGAAAGAGGATTAAGATCAGAAACAGGATTCTCACATGTGAAAGATACGAAAGGTGTATGTTGTACACTATTCTTCTTTCACGTTTTCATTGGCATCCCGATCAAATCGGAAAAGCTGCGCAGGCTTATGCAGCACACCTTGCTGCTTCTCATCAAGAGGAATGACTTGATCCATTTTCTTAATGTTTTTGCGGAAGTTTCTCTTGTCAAGCTTCTTATCCAGAATAGTCTCATAGAGCGTCTGAAGCTGACTTAGGGTAAACTTTTCTGGAAGAAGTTCGAACCCGATGTGCTTCGTTGTCAATTCTTGTCGAAGAACAGCGATGGCTTTGTCGGCAATGTCATTGTGGTCAAAGGCCAGTTCTGGTACGTCTTGGATATCAGTCCACTTCGCACTGCTCGCGAAAGAAGAGGCTTGAGGAACGTAGTCGTCCATCTTCACGAGGGAGTAGTAAGCCACGGTGATTACACGGCGTTCAGGATTCACACGGAAACTACGAAGCCATTCCTGGTCTTTCAGATCGCTGACTCGATTTGGGTCACCAAAAGCATAGAATTGCTTGAGGTAAATCCCTTCGAGAGACGTCAATTCTTTCAAAACTCGAGCGGCACAGGCATCGAGGCTTTCACCAGCGTTCATGAGATCACCAGGTAGGGCAATCTGGAGTACTTCAGGACTAAGGTTTCCTGTTTCAGGAAGCTTTTGGTCAATGAGAAGCAGCTTGAGCTGTTCCCCATCAAATCCGAAGACTACACAATCAACGCTGATATCAACTTGTGAATTCGTAAGGTGTGTCATTGTTGAACTTAGCGTATGCGAAGATATAAAAGTCTACATGAAGCTAAAAGACCATAAATACGGAGGGTAAGCAATTATATTCGAAGTTGTTTTTGACTACATTTTCGAACTAAGATAGTTATAAAGTGTAAAAGACACACTAACTTAGCAAGTCTTTATCCAATGATGATGAGCATAAAGAAAATAGCAGTCTTAACTTCAGGCGGTGATGCGCCAGGTATGAACGCCGCGATTCGTGGGGTGGTTCGTACAGCTGTCTTCAATGATGTAGAAGTCGTAGGTGTTTTTCAAGGCTACGACGGGCTGATCAAAGGAGATTTCAAACGTCTTAATGTACGTTCGGTAGCCAAGATTCTAGGCCGTGGCGGAACCATTTTGAAATCAGCTCGATCGGGGGAATTCAGAACGAAAGAAGGGAGAGCAGAAGCATACCATCAGCTCAAAGAACATGATGTAGATGCCCTGATCACCATTGGTGGTAACGGTACATTCACTGGAGCGAAGATTTTCAATGAAGAACACGGTTTCCCTGTGATGGGAATTCCAGGGACCATTGATAATGACCTCTATGGTTCTGATAATACAATAGGCTTTGACACTGCGACAAACACAGTGGTGGAAGCAATTGACAAGATTCGTGATACAGCCAATAGTCACAACCGTCTATTCTTCGTGGAAGTCATGGGGCGAGATTCAGGTTTTATCGCATTGCGCGCCGGATTGGCTACAGGGGCCATTGCGGTAATGTTACCTGAAGAGGAGATGAGTATTGATGAACTCGTTGCCATTCTTGATAAAGGAAAGGCTAGTAATAAAACAAGCAGCATCGTCATCGTAGCTGAAGGTGATGCCAATGGTGGTGCCTACGAGGTTGCGAAGAAGGTAACTGAGAAGTACGAGCAATACGAAGTACGTGTAACGGTACTTGGACACATCCAACGTGGAGGTATTCCAAGTGCTTGGGACCGTGTGTTGGCCAGCCGCATGGGCGTGAGCGCTGTGGAAGGCTTACTTCAAGGAAAATCAAATGTGATGGTGGGAGTTCAGAACGACAGAGAAGTCTTCGTTTCACTGGCTGAAGCCATCGATAGTAAAGCAGAAATGAATAAGGAAGAGATCCGTATGTCTAGGATCCTCTCTATTTAAACCAAGGAAACTTATACCAATGAAAAAAGTAGCGATCAACGGATTCGGCCGCATTGGCCGTCTGAGCCTTCGTCGGTTGTTGAACAAACAAGGTGTAGATATCGTAGCGGTGAACGACCTTACGAACGTGGACGTACTAGCTCACCTTTTCAAGTGGGACAGCATTCACGGGAAATTCGAGGGAGAAATCTCGGTTGACGGAAATGACTTAATCATCAACGGTGATCATATTAAAGTATACAGCGAGCGTAACCCAGAAAACTTGCCATGGGCAGAGCTTGGCGTTGACGTCGTTATCGAATCAACCGGTGTATTCCGCGATCGTGAAGGAGCTGGAAAGCACCTCACAGCAGGAGCGAAGCGAGTTGTAATCTCAGCACCAGCGAAAGGTGATATTACCACCGTTGTGCTAGGTGTGAATGAAGAAGTTCTTTCTCCTGAAGACAACATCGTGTCAAATGCGAGTTGTACAACGAACTGTTTGGCTCCAATGGTCAAGGTCTTGAACGATACGTTCGGTATTGAGAAAGGATACATCACGACCATTCACGCATACACTGCTGATCAAAGCATTCAAGATGCACCACACAGCGACCTCCGTCGTGCGCGTGCCGCTGCTTTGAGCATGATCCCTACATCAACTGGAGCTGCTTCTGCAGTAGGAAAGGTACTTCCTGAAATGAAAGGGAAACTTGACGGACGTGCCGTACGTGTTCCGACTCCAGATGGATCGATTACAGATTTCACTGTGATCTTGAAAAAAGACGTTACCGTTGAAGAAGTTAACGCGGCCATGAAGAACGCTGCAGATGGACCATTGAAGGGAGTCCTTGAGTATACCACAGAAGAGTTGGTATCCGTAGATATTGTAGGAAATACACATTCTTGTATTTTTGACAGTTCCTTGACCTCAGCAAATGGAAATCTTGTGAAGGTTTTCGGTTGGTATGACAATGAAGCGGGATATGCTTCACGTGTTTCTGACCTTGTGGTCAAAATGGGATAACTGAACCTCTTACGATAATGATCCTTATAGCAGATAGCGGCTCTACCAAGTGCGATTGGTTGTTGATTGATAAGTCGGGTGAAAATCTCGGTGAGTACAAAACCATGGGCTTGAATCCATATTTCCATTCAGTGGAAGTGGTGGAATCAACGCTGCGTGGCAATGCAGAACTGCTCAAACTATCCGATAAAGTCGAGCACGTATTTTTCTACGGTGCCGGAGCATCCACTCCGAACCTTATGAATATCATGACCAGCGGAATTAACGCTGTATTCACCAATGCGCAAGTGGTAGTTGACCACGATTTGGTAGGAGCTGCCTACGCTGCTTATGATGGAGAACCTTGCATCGCAGCTATTCTAGGGACAGGATCAAACTCTTGCTTCTTTGATGGCAATAAGGTTCGTGAAGAAGTACCTGCACTCGCTTACATTCTTGGGGATGAAGGTTCTGGTAGCTGGTTTGGGAAACAACTCCTGCGTGAGTATTTCTACAAACAGCTTCCTCAAGATCTACGTTGTTCTTTTGAACAGGAGTTCAACGTGAGCAAAGATGATCTCGTAGAGAAAGTGTACAACAACCGACATGCGAATGTGTGGTTAGCTGCTTTCATGCGTTTCGTTGGAAAACACAACGATCATCCACATGTGCAGAATTGTGTGATTGATGGTATTCGAGAATTTGTGAAGGTGCACATTAAGTGTTTCCCTGAGCATGCAACAGTCACTACTCATTTTATTGGTTCTATCGGATACTACTTCAATGATGTTTTGACTCGTGTTTGTAAGGAAGAGGGTGTTATCTTAGGCGACGTAATTAAGAAGCCGATTCATCGCTTGGCTCAGTTTCACGTTGACTATCTCATCCCCCAATTACAAGGATCATGACCAAAAAGATTGCCTTAGTAGCCCATGACAGTATGAAGCCTCAACTTGTTGAGTTCATGAAAGAACGAGAAGACTGGTTTTGGGGACGTGAATTGGTAGCTACAGGGCTAACTGGTGAATTTCTCGAAAGGGGAGAGTTAAAAGTTTCGTTGACTCGTTTGTTGCCAGGTAACCAAGGGGGGTACAAGCAGATGACTTCGCTTGTAGCGAATGGAGAAGTGGAAATTGCATTCTTTTTACGAGACCCTGAAATTGTTCAAGATTACGAAGATGAAGTTGCAGACTTTATCCGTGAATGTAATCGCAAAAACGTTCCGTTGGCTACTAACCCAGCTAGCGCCGAACTATTGATAATCGGATTGATTCGAAAGGAAGCGGCTGAAAAAGCACGCGACCGCATGCATTCATAAGGCTTAAATGAAATGATCAAAGCTTGCATTTTCGACATGGATGGAGTCATTGTCGATTCCGCCAAATACCATTTTCTGGCTTGGAGAAGACTGGCCGCTGAATTAGCAATTGATTTTACAGAAGAGGAAAACGAAGGGCTCAAAGGACTGAGTCGCGTTGACAGCTTAGAGAAGATTCTCCTTAAAGGCGAACTGCATTTGGATAATGATACCAAGGTTGCGCTCATGGAGAAGAAGAACAGCTGGTACCTCGAATTTATTAAAGGAATGCAGCCTGAAGAAGTTCTTCCTGGTGTGCGTGAATTCCTTGAAGAATTAAAAACCAACGATATTCGTATTGCATTAGGCTCAAGCAGTCGCAATGCGCCACGAATCCTAGAGGCCGTTGGTTTGACTTCGCTCTTTGACTCCGTGATCGACGGAAACAAAGTGACCTACAGTAAACCGGACCCTGAGGTATTCCTTCTAGGGGCTAAGGAAGTAGGAGTAAAACCGTCAGAATCCGTTGTGTTTGAAGACGCCCAAGCAGGGGTAGCAGCTGGTAAAGCTGGTGGCTTCTACGTGATCGGATTAGGCGAGGCCGATGTCTTAGATCAGGCTGACATCGTACTTCCGAACTTAGAGAATTTTACCCTGGAGCGTCTGCAATCGCTGATGGTCCACTGATTTATTTCCCATGATAAAGTATTTGAAAGAGGATGCATGGAAAGTCATTGAAGAAGGCTTCCATCCTGAATACCAACGCAGTTCAGAATCGGTCTTTTCAATTGGAAATGGTCATTTCGGACAACGTGCCAATTTTGAAGAAAACTATGGTGCCGATTCGTTGCAAGGTAGCTACGTAGCCGGAATCTACTATCCAGACAAGACCCGTGTTGGATGGTGGAAGAATGGTTATCCAGAGTATTTCGCCAAGGTGTTGAATAGCACTAATTGGATTGGAATTAGAGTGGTGATTGATGGAGAAGAACTCGACCTAGCTCAAGCTAAGGTGATCTCTTTCCAGCGAGAGCTCGACATGCGCCGTGGTCTATTATCGCGTATTTTTGTTGCTGAGCTTTCGAATGGCAATCAAGTAAAGGTTAACGCTGAGCGCTTCTGCTCCATGGCAGATAATGAGTGTGCGGCCATTCGCTATTCATTAAAGATGGTGAAGGGCGATGCGGCGAAGGTTGAAATTCGCTCTTACCTCGATGCCCAGGTCGTGAATGAAGATTCGAATTGGGAAGCAGGTTTTTGGAATGCTCTTGATTCTCACGCTAGCGCGGAATTGATGTACGTTGGAGCGCAGACGAAGAAGACTGAGTTTGAACTTGGTGTAGCGGCAAAGACCACCATCTCACATGATTCACAGTTCGAGACGCTGACGGAGCAGTTCTACGCTGAACAGGCGTTTGATCTCGCTATCGCGGAAGGGCGTACAGTAACAGTGGAGAAGTTCGTTGGACTCGTGAATTCGATGAACTACAAGAGCGAAGAGCTTCGGTCAGCTGCAGAAAAAGCTGCGGAAAGAGGAACTAAAGCGGGCTATGAAGCGATGCGTTCCGCGCAAGCGAAAGCATGGGAAGTGATATGGTCAACTGCAGATATTCAGATCGATGGAGATATCGCAGCTCAACAAGGGATTCGATTTAACATCTTCCACTTAAATCAGACCTACACTGGTGAAGATGCCCGATTGAATATCGGACCTAAAGGATTTACAGGAGAGAAATACGGAGGTTCAACCTACTGGGATACCGAAGCGTATTGCTTGCCTTTCTATCTGAATACACACAACCAGCGTGTTGGACGCCAGCTTTTGGTATACCGTTATGAACAGCTTCAGAAAGCCATTGAGAACGCCGAGAAACTAGGCTTTACCAATGGTGCTGCGCTCTACCCAATGGTAACCATGAATGGGGAAGAGTGCCACAATGAGTGGGAAATCACATTTGAAGAGATTCACCGAAACGGGGCCATTGCCTACGGTATCTGTAATTACGTTCGTCACACAGGCGATCGTGCTTACCTCGCAGAATACGGATTTGATGTTCTCTTAGGGATCGCTCGCTTTTGGGAGCAGCGTTTCAATTGGTCTGAAGACAAACAAGCATACGTAATGCTTGGTGTAACAGGTCCAAACGAATACGAGAATAATGTCAACAATAATTGGTATACGAACTACATCGCTCGCTGGTGTATGACCTACACATTGAAAGTGATTCTTTTCTTGAAAGAAAACCACGCCTCAGCATATGCTGATAAGAAGGTGCAGTGGAATTTCGATGAAGAGAAGGAGACAAAGCAATGGGCTTCCATTGTAGAGAATACTTACCTGCCTCAAATGAAGGGCTCTGAAATCGTTCTTCAGCAAGACGGTTTCTTAGATAAGGAACTTCTTTTGGTAAGTGATCTCAAAGATGAGGAACGTCCGATCAACCAGCATTGGTCATGGGATCGAATTCTGCGCTCAGTCTTCATCAAGCAAGCAGATGTATTGCAGGGGTTCTACTTCTTTGAAGAGCACTTTTCGAATGAGCAGCTAGAAGCGAATTTTGACTTCTACGAGCCTCGTACGGTGCATGAATCAAGCTTGTCTCCTTGTGTGCACGTCGTGCTTGCCGCAAAGCTAGGAAGAGAAGAGAAGGCGTATGAGATGTATCTCAGAACCGCTCGTCTTGACCTCGATGATTACAATCATGAGGCTTACCAAGGTCTACACATTACTTCCATGGCTGGAACGTGGATGGCTGTAGTAGAGGGATTCGGTGGGTTACGTGTGAAATCGGGAGAGTTACATTTGAATCCAATGCTTCCTTCGCAATGGAGCAGCTATAGCTTTAATATCAAGTTCCGCGATAGCGACTTGAAAGTGACTGTAGATAAAGATGGAACGAAGATCACCAGACTGAAAGGAGATCTCGATCAAGTGAAAGTCAACGGCGAATCTATCGCCTTAGCATAAAAAAAGGTCCTCATTTGAGGACCTTTTTCATTCTGTAATATTCTTCTTAGTCGCAGGTCTCAGTATAAACTGAAAGGAAGACAAGTAGGTCGTCTACACCCACGGTTCCATCATCATTGAAATCTGCATTCTCACAATCAGACTGCGGACATCCACTGATTTCACAGCTTCCGTCATCGTTAGTTGCGGCAGGATTGAAGTTGACGGCATCTTCGTAGGTACAGCCTAAAACTTCGTCCTCGTCGCAAACGCCATCACCATCAAAGTCATTGAGGCAATTTCCTTCGCAATCAAATGGAGCCTCCGCGTAGTTGCAGCTGGCATCATCTAAATTGGCAGTAGGGTCAAAGTTGCAGGCTGTCTGATCTGTACAACCTTCAACTGGATCTTCTACGATTACTTCAATGAATACCTCACCAAGTACAGTACCAGCTTGATTCTCTAGGCGTAGCCCAAGGTCAAAAACTCCAGGGTTCAATGGATCAAACAAGAGGGCATCAGCGCCAGCTAATCCAACCCAGAACCCAAATCCTAGGTTTTCAGAGCCTTGGCGGAATGATAGCTGGTCTTGATTCAATTGATCGAGAACGTCTGATAGCGGCAGCTCATATGGCGTTGCTTGACCTTCAGAGTCCAGTGGATCAAAATCGATAATGATAAACGCTTCAAGATCCTCGAAAGTGTAATCTCCGAGGTCAAAGCTGTAGATGAAGTCCCAAGTTGCGATTCCTACATCCGGAGTCGGATCAATAAAGCTTGTAGGAGAGTAACCAGAGTAGGCAATGTATTCATTGTCGTTTACAGGAACAATGTCTTCAATGAATCGACGGTTTACCTTGATGCCAAACTGGATGTCACCGTGATCAACAATTGCTGCATGTTCGTTGCTGATGCCCGTACCTACTTCGATATTGGCATCAAAGGTGGCATCAAAGGAAGTCGTAGAGAGGAATATCTCGCAGCTTCCATCATCTACTTCAGCAGATGAATTGTAGTTCACCGCCCAGATATTGGTACATCCAGGAGTTTGAGCACCTGCGAGTAGCGTGATGCCAAGCACCGCAAGGAATGTAGTAAGCAAGTTTTTCATGGTCATAAGTTAGGACGCACATTGGTCAAGCACGTCACCCAAAGGTAGCGAAAAAGCTAGGGGAGAAAGCGTCAGTTTGTCATGATGCGATCAGAGTCAACACCTTATCTGAGTTTAGCTCAGCTCAATTCCAATTGGACAATGGTCAGAACCTTCGACCTCATCTCGGATGAACGCTTCGGTCACGCGGTCAAGAATGTGAGTGCTGGCCAAGAAATAGTCAATACGCCAGCCAATGTTTTTAGCACGGGCATTGGCACGGAAACTCCACCAAGAGTACTGCACTTTTTCGGGATACTTGTGTCTGAAAGTGTCGACATAACCTTTGGAAAGCAGGTGGTCTAAGCCGTCAATTTCATCTTGCGTGAACCCTGCTGATTTGTTGTAATTCGAGTCAGGACGAGCAATATCAATGCGTTCGTGGGCTACATTCAAGTCACCGCAAATGATTACTGGTTTGTTCTTCTCCTTAACAATAACAAATTCAGCGAAGGCTTTGTCCCATTCTTTGCGGTAGGGAAGGCGCTTCAGACCGTTTTGGCTATTCGGTGTATAGACTGAGATCAAATAGAAGTCTTCGAATTCGGCGGTGAGCACACGTCCTTCTTGATCATGTTCCTCTATTCCAATTCCTGAAATCACATCCATCGCCGGGATTCTAGATACGATAGCCACACCACTGTATCCTTTCTTCACAGCTGAGTTGCTGTAGACGTTATAGCCTTTCAGCCCTTCTAAGGCCTCAAGCACTTGGTCATCCTGAGCTTTGGTTTCTTGAAGACAAATAATTTCGGGTTCGGAAAGGTCTTCGTAGACTGTATTGGCAAATCCTTTCTTAACTGCTGCGCGAACGCCATTGACGTTCCATGAATAGATCCTCATAGCTGAATTTGAAGAACTAAAATTAGGGGATAATTAGCTCTGGAAATAAATCAGGAGCCCTTTTACTTCAGGAGTTACGCACAAGAATTCAGTAACCATCAGGAGTTGCATACGGTAACTGTCGTTTGAATTGAATTCTTGACTGGCTTCCATGTTGATTAAGTGCTCGTATTTCGGAGCTTTAATCACGGTGGCCGCAATGAATGCTTCTTGATCAAGATCAAACGAGATTATGGTCTTGAACTGTTTCTGGTTCACGATTTCCAAATAAGCCGGATACTTTAGAAACTCTGCATTTAGGTAACCTACATACCCCATTGAGAAAAGCGGGTAGAGCACCTCTTTGTATTCAATTCCAGCCTCATCAAGCATGGCTTTCGCTTCTTGAAGCTTTCTCCTAAAGCGAGAAGCCTTCGTAAAATCGGCATCGAACTTCTCATACTTTGACCAACGCTGGTTGTCGTTGTAGTATTCGAATTCTCCGAGCCTGAGTTTGTAGTTGAATTGGCTTGGCTGATCGAGCACGTAGCCGGGGTAATACCACTTAAAGCCGAGTTTCGAGGCGATGTCAATCTCTTTCAGCATGGTGTAGTAGCCAAGACTAAATGAATGGTAATCTTCATCGTAAAGGCCAAGCAAGCTGGCCATTGAGTTTTTCCCAAAATCAAAGAAGCTCACCGCAATCAACTTGTCTCCATCATAGACACAAATTTCGCGCGTATCAAATACCGTTTGGTGGAATCCGCTGTTCAGATAGTCGTTGAGGGTCGGGTGGATGAAACCTTTGAACTTCTTCTTCTGCTGCTGGTAGAGCGCTTCTTTATTCGCATTGGTTTGCGCTTTGCCGTAAGTGACGATGAATTCGCGCTCTACTTTGCGCACCACTTTGCGTTGCCCTTTTCTGATTTCAAACTTAGGGAGGTTGAGCCGGATGTTGACCACAGAGTAGACGTCTTCCTCAAGACAAAGTAGATCCATCTTGTAGAGCATAACTGATCCACGGAACCAGCCTGAGGCAAGGAAAGAGTCATAGCGCGCCGGTGCTAACCTTTGCGGAAAGTAAGTTTGGACAAGCATCTCAAAAGGCCAAGGTGCCGAAAGTTAACAATTTATTTTGACCATTGTTAATAACTGCTAGAAGCGTCGGATCATCAAGTCAATCAACCATTGTGCGCGTTTACCATAAGGAGGCTGAACTAGCTTCGTGGCATTCCATTTCCAACGCTGTTTCACGAAGCTTCGAAGATTTGAGAATTCATTGAAACCAAATTCTCCGTGTCCTTTTCCGATTCCGCTTTGATTCAATCCTCCGAATGGGAGGTTGATATGTCCGAATTGAACATAAGTCTCATTCCATGCGCTGCTTCCGGCAAGGGATTGATCAAAAAAGAACTTCGCGAACTCCTTTGATTTTGAGAACACATAAAACGACAGCGCACGTGGATTGCGATGAATGATTTCTAGGGCTTCTTCCTTCGTGCGATAGCTAAGAATAGGAAGTAACGGACCAAACACTTCCTCTTGCATGATGAGCATATCTTCCGAAACATTCGTCAGTAAAGTAGGAGAGAAGCGAAGTCGTTCACGGTCATGAACCCCACCGTCTTCGATCAAGGCCCCTTTTTCTTGCGCGTCTTCTAGAAGCCTCAACATATGATCAAAATGACGCTCATGAATCAAGGATGACAGGTCACTGTTATTCATTGGGTCTGGATAGTATTTGCCCAATGCACTGCGTAATCCATGAACCAGTTTTCCTTTGATCTTCTCGTCTACAAGTATGTAATCTACCGCAACGCAAACTTGTCCGCTGTTCAGTAGCTTTCCATGAATTAGTCGCGAGATGGTATCATCGAGGTTGGTTCGATGGTCAACAACTGCCGGACTTTTTCCTCCGAGCTCCAACGTGACACTGGCTAAATTCTTAGCAGCGGCACCCATAACGTGTTTGCCAATTTCAGAGCCACCTGTAAAGAATACGTGATGAAAGGGGAGATTCGTCAAGTGAATGCTGACTGCAACTTCACCGTTAATGATCGCCACGTGATCTTCTTCAAATACCTCGCCCAGAATCTCTTTCATTAAAGCTCCAGAGGCTGGGGTGCTTTCACTAGGTTTGAGAATGACGGTGCATCCAGCGGCAATTGCTGAAATCACGGGCCCCAAGCTCAAATTGAATGGGAAATTCCAGGGACTAACAACCAATGCTTGACCTTTTGCTTCTGGTTTCATCCACGCCTTTGTTCCAATCATAGCAACCGGTGCAGGAACTTTTCGGGTCGACGCCCATCGATGCAAGTGCTTGATCGCATGCCGTAATTCAGATACAACGGGGTATACTTCTGAAAAGTCGCTTTCAAAGGCGGGTTTGTTTAAGTCTTTCGCTACCGCGGAAGCGATTTCCTCCCGATGGCTGAGTACCACTTTCAGAAGACGTTTTAAGTCTTGTTTACGTTCATTGATGCTTCTACAACCGATTTCACGATACCGAGCCTGCTGCATTTTGAATACACGATTGGCGTATTCTATAACTTCCTCATCACGCATACTACCAAGGTACAAAACTTCGCTTCGAAGGGGAAGACAAAATGATACCTTTGAGCCATGCCCAGCAGACAACTCACGCATCTCGCATTATCGGCGGTTCGTAAACGAGCGCCGCACGTGGTTCGTGATGTCAATTCCATTCGAATGGTACTGTTCTCAGACCACCACCGCGGAAGAAGAGATAAGGCAGATGACTTCGTTCAATGTGAGAAGACCTACCTTTCAGCATTGGGCTTCTACGCTGAGAATAATTACGAACTCGCCTTGCTGGGTGATGTAGATGAACTCTGGGAAAACCCGCTCACCGTCTCCAGAGATTACTACCCAGATGTTCTTGATATGGAGCGTAAGTTTTACCTGGAGGATCGACTCTTTCGAATTTGGGGGAACCACGATGACTTCTGGCGAGAACCCATCGTCTTTGATAAATACCAGGGAGAATGGTTCAAAGGACTGAATATCACGGAAGGCTTGCGCATCATGCTCAATGACGAGGAGAAAGCCGTAGGCGAGTTTCTGTTGGTTCACGGACATCAAGGCTCCATAGGCAGTGATCGATTTTCAACGATCTCGCGTTTTTTCGTCCGCTACTTGTGGCGTTGGTTTCAAAACGTGGCGAATTGGAAGTTGACCTCCCCTGCAACAAATCTTCGCATGCGTTCGAAGACTGACAAGCTGCTGTATGAATGGGCTCAAAACAAAGAAGACCTTGCCATAATTGCTGGCCATACCCATCAACCAGTGTTCACTTCACGTTCTCACCTTGACGTACTTGATGAGTTAATCAAAGAGACGCACAACAAAGCAGAGGCGAAGATGGCCGAACGGATTCGTGAGGATTTGGAAGACGAGGCGACACGAATTGAAACTTCTGGGTATCGTCGTCCTTGTTACTTTAATACAGGGTGTTGTTCGTTTTCAGATGGCGATATCACCGGCATTGAGATTATTGAGGGCCGCATTCTTTTGGTCAGATGGAGCGAAGTGACTAAAAAGAAAACGGTGCTTATGGAAGCACCGCTTTCTGATCTATTCAATATGCTATGATGACTATTTGTTGACGTCAAGTAGTTCTTTGATTCCTCCTACAGATCCCATGAGGCCTGAAGCTTCGTATGGCATGAAGACGACTTTCTGCTGACCACTCTGACCGTCCATTATTTTCTCAAGGGTCTCGATGTACTTCATCGCAATCAGATACTGTGTAGGGTCAGCTTTGGTCTCAGCTACAGCTTGAGCAATTTTCTGAATTGCTTCCGCCTCCGCTTCCGCAACGCGGATTCGTGCTGTTGCTTCCCCTTCTGCACGAAGGATCTTTGCTTGTTTCACACCTTCTGCTTGGTTGATGTCTGCGCCTTTGCGTCCTTCTGCTTCGAGGATTTGCGCTTTCTTCGAACCTTCCGCGTCGATAATCTGGGCGCGACGATCACGCTCTGCACGCATCTGCTTCTCCATCGCTTCTTTAATATCTCGAGGAGGGTTGATGTCTTGAAGCTCTACACGATTGACCTTGACTCCCCATTTATTGGTGGCTTCGTCAAGAATGGCACGCAGCTTCATGTTAATCGTGTCACGCGAGCTCAAACAATCATCAAGGTCAAGTTCACCTATGACGTTACGAAGTGTCGTTTGCGTCAGTTTTTCAATCGCGTTCGGGAGATTATTGATCTCATAAACAGATTTGAGCGGATCCACGATTTGGAAGTAGATCAATGCGTTGATTTCAGTGACAACGTTATCTCGTGTAATTACGTTTTGCTTCGGGAAGTCAAATACCGTTTCACGAAGATCAATACGATCCTTCATCTGAATCGAAGCAAACTTTCTTCCATCCGCTGTTTGGCGAAGGGTTCTCCATGTGCTTTTACGTGGTTGGTCGATGAATGGGATGATAATATTGATCCCGGCAGCAAGTACTTTGTGGAACTTACCGAAACGCTCAATGACCATCGCTTCGGATTGCTTGATGATACGCAATCCCTTTCCAATGAGGACTAATACAAATAGACCAAAGGCAATGGATATTACTAATAGTGGTGACATGTTAAATAGGTTTTACGATCAATGTATTGCTCTGAACTTCAAGGATTTCGACGATGTCTCCAACCTGTAATGTAGAGGCTTCTTTGGTAACGGCCATCCAGTCGTCTCCGTCTACGGCTACGCGTCCTTTCAGTAGGCCGGTATCGAAGGCTTGGGAGACTTTTGCACGTCTTCCGATCAGTGAATCAACATTCGTCAGGAGTTCATTTTTACGGAAAAGACGCTTCAATGCGAACGGACGCAAGAAGAAGAAAGCTAGAGCCGCAACAATAGAAGCTGAGAAGAGCTGAATCTCAATTGAGTCGGTAACTGCAGAGGCTACCATTCCTCCGAGAGCTCCAATAGCCAAACATCCAAGAATGAATCCTGGAACGAATACTTCGATTACGAAAAGCAGAAGACAAGCTGCTAACCAGTAATGCCAAATGTCAAAGTCGATGTTCATAGCGATGATAAAGGTAAAGTATAGCTCTTTGAATCAGAACTGTTCCCCTTAATGTACGACGAAATAGCTCCGAACGGTCTAAGAAAGTGCCAAAAGGTAAATGACGCTGAAGACCGTCAAAAAAGCCACACCGAAGTATGCCAGTATTCTTAACCAAGTAGGCGGATGACCCTCTTTTCCAAGTCCTTTGGTGACCAAATACAGATTGGCTCCAGCTATGACTGGTGCAATTATAAACGAGATAGTGGTCGCCAAATCAACAAGAGACTTAAGGTTTCCCCCAGCGAAGATGACAATGGCCATCGTAATGATAGCTGTGATGAAGATACACCAGCGATAGGCTTTGGCAGGATTGAGTTCTTTATTAGAGTCGGTAAAAATGATCTCACCAACTTTTTCAGCAGAACGGGCATACCCGTCGAATACCGCGATGCAGGTGCCAAACATGATACTGAAGCCAGCTGCAGAGATCAACCATTTGCTCCATCCCCCCATGACTTCTGTGTACAAGGAGATGACCCTTCCTGCGAAGGCCCCACTTTTGGCAGGCATTTCTTCTGTAGTTCCATATATAAGGAAGGCACCAAGGGTGATAAAACAAATGCTGAGTAGGGCAGAGATCAAATACCCCGTATTGAAGTCTAGAAGAGTTTCCTTGAGTTTTGGTCGGTAGCCGGTCTCTTTGATGCGCTCAAGCGTCCATAAGCTATTCCATGTAGAAAGATCAACAGCAGTGGGCATCCAACCCATTAGAGCAATCACAAAGAAGAATGCATTCTCATCGTTGATGATATCTGGAGAGACAATAGAGATGTCGCTGGTGTTTGGACCCTTGATTAAGACGGCAACAAAAGCGATCAATGTTGTAATGAGGAGCACACTTCCGATAATCTTGATGAGTTTATCAAGCGTCTTGTACCCACCACGCATTAGAACTGAGCTAATAATGACCACCAATACAATGGTGGCGGTGTGCATGATATTCGCTCCTTCAAAGAAGGTCTCAAGCATGAAGAGTTGAGACAGAAAACCAACCGTTACTGCTGTCACAGCTGCCGTCACAAAGAACATGGAGCCAATGGTTACAATAACGTAAGCGTAGAACATCCAATGTCCCATCTTGCGGTACCCATCAATGATGCTGGTTCCGCTCACATTGGCGTACCTCGAACCGAATTCAAAGAAGGGATATTTCATAAGGTTCGCCAACACCACAGCCCAAAGCAAACCGAATCCATAAACGGCTCCAGCTCGTGTTGACTGCACCAGGTGTGAAACCCCGATTGCGGTGGAAGCGAATAGTATACCTGGTCCTATGACCTTCAGAAGTCGGTTCATGCCGAAAATGTACGAAGTACACTAGATTTCTTAACTTTTCGCTAACCAAAAAACTCACTATGCCTACAATGCAAGAGTGGCTCGATGCCTACGGAGAAAGCCACACCAATCCAACGAATAAACTCTTTCACTGGCTTTGTGTGCCCACGATATTTGTGACCCTCCTTGGCTTGTTGTCATTGATTCCTTTCAGCATTCCGGCTCTTGAAGGAACAGAGTGGGAGCCATACATCCATTTCGGTACCGTGTTGATCATCGTGGGTATCGTGTTTTACGTGCGTTTAAGCACGGTGATGACGCTTGGGATGTTGGCTGTATCAGCCCTGTCGCTCTACATGGTCAAATTGGTTAACTCGAGTTTCGCTGAAAACGCATGGATGGTTTTCCTCGGTGGATTTGCAATAGCATGGGTAGGCCAATTTATCGGACATAAAATTGAAGGTGCGAAACCTTCTTTTCTCGATGACCTGAAGTTCCTGCTCATCGGCCCAGCATGGCTCTTAAGTTTCATCTTCCGTAAACTAGGTATCTCTTACTAACCATGAAGAAAATACACCACCCGCTCTCACTCTCATTCTTCCTCTTCCTCTTCCTCTTCTCGTGTGATAACGATACAACCTCACCTGCAGCTGAAGAGACGAAACCACAACCAACCCAAGCTGAATGGGCCATCGCCATTCATGGTGGTGCGGGTCATATTTCTCGAGAATCTATTGACAGCCTAACGGCGGAACGCTACGCTTCTTCTTTGGAGCGTGCTATTTCACATGGTATTTCGTTGTTGGAAAGTGGTGCTGAGTCTGTTCAAGTAGTGGAAGAAGTGATTCGCATTATGGAGAATGATTCCCTATTCAACGCGGGCAAGGGGGCGGTATTTACGAGTGAAGGAAGGAATGAACTTGACGCCTCGATCATGCGTGGTTCCGATAAGAATGCCGGAGCAGTAACAGGACTCACCCAGATCAAGAACCCAATCAGCGCAGCACGCATGGATATGGATAGTTCAGAGCATGTCTTCTTCAGTGGAGAAGGTGCCACAAAATTCGCTTTGCAGTATGATTTAGACACTGTACCACCATCTTACTTCAGAACGGAGAAGTCTTGGAGTCGCTACATGAAAGTGAAGGATCGTTCCCTCGTGGAAAAAGAAAAAATGGGAACCGTTGGTTGTGTAGTGCTAGATAAGAACGGAGA
This sequence comes from Flavobacteriales bacterium, assembly GCA_022447625.1. Lineage (GTDB taxonomy): Bacteria > Bacteroidota > Bacteroidia > Flavobacteriales_D > Sanyastnellaceae > Sanyastnella. The sequence continues at coordinate 32,062 of JAKVAX010000024.1, forward strand.
TCTCGCAGCCGGTACATCGACTGGAGGAATGACCTGGAAGAAGCACGGTAGAATTGGCGATAGTCCGATGATTGGCGCCGGAACGTATGCAGACAACGAGACCTGTGCGGTCTCATGTACAGGTCACGGTGAGTATTTCATTCGCACGGGAGTTGCCCACGAGATATCGGCTCAAATGAAATATGGAGATAAAACATTGGAAGCCGCAGCACAGGATGTCATTCATCAACAATTGACTGAAATGGGAGGCACTGGGGGCATTATTTCAGTCGACGTTCAAGGAAATATTTCGCTAGTGTTTAATACTACAGGTATGTTCCGCGCTAGCGCTTCATCAGAAAAGCCGATAGAAGTGGGCATTTTCGGATATGAAGAACAGTAAATTATCTCCTGCTCAAGCCTTAAATTTGTTATTGGTACAGTGATTGTACTCACTATTCCAAACACTGGCTTATGCGTATTGCGCTACTCTTACTTATTGCTCTTTCATTAGCAGCTTGCCAGGGCTACAAAAAGTCTATGGCCGAGGCTGAGCAGTACCGCGCTGCTGGAATGCATCTTGAAGCGTTGGATCGCTTTGAGACAATCTACAAGGAAAATCCAAAGAAGGTTGAGGCTCACATTCAGTTGAAAGAGACGGCCACCTTCGTCATGAATAAATACTACAGCGAAGTGCAGCTTTTGATTGGTCAAGGAAATTATCAATCAGCGTTGAATGCTCTGGATCGTGCTGAAGACTTTATGTCAGAGTACCAATGGCTAGGATTAGAAATGCCTTTCTATGCTTCTAACTTACGTTCTGAGGCGAGGTACAAATTAGGACAAAGTTACTTCGTGCGCGCTGAGCAAGCGGTAGAAGAGGAAGAGTGGGATGATGCTGAGATGTACGCTTACCAGGCGCGCAAGTACGGTTTCAGAGAAAAAGAGTTGGACTACCTCGAAGTCATGATTGACATCGTACCAACGTTTAGAAAAGGGTTAAAAGCGAAAGAGCTTGGTCTATACCAAGATGCTTATGCCTATTTCGAGGAAGTAAGTGAAATCGATGCCGACTTCAGCGACGTGTTGCTTCATTTGGATGAGTGTTTGGAGAAATCATCTTTCACTATCAGCTACCTACATGCAGGCGGCCATCTAAAAGCGAACGGTGATAAGGCAATTATAACAGGAGTAAAGGAAGAAATCCTCTCTCTTGACAATCCGTTCATTCGTGTCGTATCAAGAGATGATCTCGATGTGATTCTCGATGAGCAGATGAATTCAATGACTGGGGCTTTTGATGAAGATATCATCGTAGAAGCTGGAAAGCTTCTTGGGGCTGAGTTTCTCATTGTAGGTGAATTGCTGAACTCGGAGAGTCAGGTGAGTCCTGTTTCTCGTGTACGCAAGAAAGGGTATGAAGGCAACACCGTCATTGCGAAGAAGGTGGAATACACTGAAAAGTCGCAGACTGTTAAACACATTGTAAGTTACCGCTACCATTTACTGAACGCGGAAACAGGGGAGGTGTTAGCGGCTGAGAATATTCCGTATACTTTTGAAGAGAATCATACTTGGCTTGATTACTCCGGAAATCCAGATCAGTTGTACCCTGGTCAATGGAAATACAAACTGATTCTATCGGCGACAGACGCTGTAGATTTGGATAATGCGGCGAAGCAAGATATCATGGATAAAGCACGTCGTAGACCTTTGAAAGTAAGCGAACTCGAATTGGAGCAACACTTTATCGAGTTCATCTCTCAAGAAGTAGCCAACAAGGTGGATCGCCTTGCTTGGGAGCGAAAGCTTACCCCGTAATCGTTTTGATGATCTGGTTGACCTGAGGAATGAGCAGGTCTCCTAGGTTGTTGCTAATGACAAAGTCAGCCTTCTCCTGTCGCTGATCTTCAGTCCATTGTTTGGAGATCCGATCTTCAATCTGTTGACGAGTAGATGTGTCTCTTAAGATTGAACGCTCAATTCTCAATTCTTCTGAGGCATTCACGGTGATGACCGCATCGCAGTCTTTATAGCTTTCGCTTTCAAAAAGAATGGCCGCTTCTCTAATAATGAACGGTGCGCGTTGAGCAACCATCCACTGCTGAAAGTGACGAGCTACTGCTGGATGGACGATGGCGTTTAAGGCTTGTAGCCGTTCCGCGCTAGCGAAAACAACTGAAGCCAGGTAAGCTCGATCTAACTGACCTTCTATATAAACCCTATCACTAAACTCTTGGATGACCTGTTCCTTCATTGCAAGGTCAGTGATGTATAAGTCTTTGGCGTGATCGTCTGACCTGTATATAGTTATACCATGACATTCAAAGATCTTGGCGACGGTTGACTTACCACTGCCGATACCTCCGGTCAATCCAATGATTTGCGTCGGGTTGTTCATTAAAGCGAAGATACTGTGAAATACTCGCGTTGGTCTTTAGAGGAAAGAATATCACCTTTGCAAAAACCATTTGGCCATGTCGCACATTATCGCTCCTTCAATGTTAGCCGCAGATTTCGGAAACCTTCAACGAGATATTGAATTGGTCAATGATAGTTCTGCTGATTGGTTTCACATTGATGTCATGGACGGTGTTTTCGTGCCAAACATCTCTTACGGAATGCCCGTGCTTGCGGCCATTCAAAAGCATGCGAAAAAGCCTCTTGATGTTCACCTAATGATCGTAGATCCTGATCGTTACATCAATGCATTCCGTGATCTGGGTTCTGAAATCTTGACGGTGCACTATGAAGCATGCACACACTTGCATCGCACAGTTCAGGCTATTCACGCGGCTGGGATGAGAGCAGGCGTTGCCTTGAACCCACATACACCGGTATCAGTATTGAACGACATAATCCAGGATTTGGATTTGGTTTTGATCATGAGTGTGAACCCTGGTTTTGGAGGACAAAAGTTCATTGAGCGTACCTACCAGAAGTTGGAAGACCTCAGTTCCTTGATTTCAGTCAATAATACTTCATGTATTGTTGAGGTTGACGGGGGAGTAGGGCCAGGTAATTACAATCAACTTCTTGATCATGGAGCACATGCGTTGGTAGCTGGTAGTGCCGTTTTCAAGGCAGAAGATCCAAAGGCGACGATCGATTTGATGAAAGTCCGTCAATAAACGACGAGTAGGCTCTTTATTTCGACGAAATGCGTTTTTAGCGCGATTAAACGCGCGTATTTGTAAGTAATTTTGTACTTTCGCAAGAGACTGCGCCAAACGTGCAGCAACCTAATCAGATTATAGCTAAACAAAATTACTGCTATGGCAAACGTTTACTCTGCGTTTTCGTGGGCGACTCGTTCTGTGTCGCTCGTTGCGCTAACCCTTATTGCGATTGTTGTTCTGGGTCAGGGCATTTCCAATAGTGTCGCTGCTGAACAGCATTCCAATGAAGATTTGGAATCGGTGGTATATTATGCAACAGGGGATGCTTCTTCTTCTGAATCACATAATGCCGGTGTGGATGATATTTCAATCCAGTTTTTGACCGCTGAAGCTCAAAGTAGTAACGACGATTTTCAGCTGAGCGATGCAGCGTTTGCATTGAACTCAAATGAAGGGAATAGTTCAGCGAGTTTTGACTATATCGAAAAGAACAATAGCATTGGCGATTTGAGTGGTGCATTGCTTCAATCAATTTGTCCTGGGGATATTGAAGTAGAGGCCATTACTTTACCAAGCACAGTTTGCGATGATTCTCCCAACCCAAGTGACTGCGAATGTCAAGGGTATATCTATGAGTTTGAAGTTGAATACAATGGAGCCTCTGGTATTCTGGGAGGAGCTTATGATTACTACGACAATACTTATTTGCACGAAACACTAGTCACAGGCCAAGTATACACTTTCAACGTTTCGAATTCTAATCACCCAGGTGAGGATCATGAACACAATGATCCCATGATGTGGACGTATGAAGGAGGATCATGGATTTATCATGGAACCATTGATGCTTCTTGTCCTACTTCTATTATCGGTACCAGCTATGGACCTTTCACAGTTTTGGGTTACACGGATGTTCATGGAATTGTTTGTTCGACTGCTACGAATTGCAACGGTAGTGCAGACTTAACGGTATCCAATGGACTGGCTCCATACGAATACCTATGGTCAGATGGTTCAACTTCTGGAGACCGCGATGACCTGTGTGCAGGAGAATACCAAGTAACGGTAACCGATGCCAATGGTTGTTCTACAGAGATAGATATTGAAATAACTTCAGATACTCAAGATGTTACTGCTGTAGCAGATGTCACAGCAGATGTGATTTGTCCTGAATTTGATGTGTGTGATGTACTATGTTTTGAAAGTTCAAACGGTGATGACGATGTATCAGCACAAATGAGCATTGACATCTTAGAAGGGCCTAACACCATAACGCTTCGAACAATTTATGCCAAGACATTCTGCGATAATACGTACGGCGATAATGCTATTGGATGGCCAGGAAACCACTCGTTTGGTAACCTTCGTGGTTCAGATAAGCTAGAACTAGCTCTATACAACGGGAATGGAGACTTGTCTCTTCAGTTCGAGTTGGATTATATCGACGATGAAGGTCAAGGCCCTTCAGGCTACGGAACTGGTGGAGTTTCAGAAGGTGACGGAGATATGATTGTAGGTAATGAAGCTTACATTTTGGATGTGAAGACTTCATTGAGCGAGAACTTCAATACATACGGTTATGTGCTAACAGAAAACTCACCGGCTACTGACGCTGACTACACTTCAAACCCTGATTATCCGAACTGGATTTACGAGGTATGGTATGAAGTTACCATTGATTTGGATGCATTCGGAAACTCAGGATTCGGATATCCAGAGATTACCGATTTCCATGCGTCACCAAGTAAGACAGGTAACAATTCTGAGCCAGTTGAATTCTCAGAATGCTGTGGAAACGGAGGTGTTGAATGCACGGGCTCTATTGATCTAACAGTTACAGAAGGTGTTGCACCGTTCACATTTGCGTGGTCAAACGGAGAAACGACAGAAGATATTTACAACCTATGCGGAGGTTCTTACTCAGTAGTAGTTACGGACGCGAACGGTTGTTCAGCTGAGTACACTTATGAAGTGACTTGCAACTCTTCTTGTGAAATCGAATGTTTAGACGATCTAACTCTTGACTGTGAGTCAAGCATCGATCCTGCTTACACTGGTTACCCAACTCTTGTTTGTAACGGTGCAGGTGACTGCGATCGTGAAGCAGGTGAGTTTGACTTCGAATTCCAAGGATGGGGTGGGGCAACTGACGGTTGGTCATTCGGAACAGGATGGCAAGTAGGTACAGGATGTGACCCAGCATGTGGTGACATTCCAAACGTATTTATCGACTTCACAAACTTCCACACGCATTACAACACAAAGCTTAAGTCACCAGTATACGACGCATGTTGTACGGATGATGTTTACCTAAGCTTCTGTTTGCAACAAGACCTTTACGGTGGTGAAGATGTACCTGGTTTCCTTGCAGTTCAGTACCGCGTAAATGGCGGTGGATGGCAAACACTTAATACGTACCAGAATATATTCGGTTCTACGGTGAATTACGATGACACTTACGAAATTTCTGGTGCAGCAGGACAGTCATTCGAAGTTCGCTTCAAGGCTTACGGAGAAGGATCTAACCACTTTACAATGGGTGGTTGGGGAATTGATAACGTTCGTGTTTACGGACAGTCTTCTGGATGCAGCACGCCTTCTGAAGTAGACATCGATTGGACATACAACGATAGCTCAACAGGTTCTTGCCCTGAGGTTATCACTCGTACATTCTCTGGCGAATACGAAGGAGAGACTTACGCTTGTGAGCAGACACTAACAATCGTTGACGAAGAAGCTCCTGTATTTACAAGTGTTCCTGATGATGCTGAATTCAGCTGTTCGGAAACTGTAGCTGCATCTAGCGCTTCTGCGATCGACAACTGTGATGATGACGTAACAGTAACGCAGAGCGACGAGATCATCGGAGCTGATTGTAACTACTACATCGAACGCACATTCGTTGCGACTGATGATTGTGGAAATACTGCTACTTACGTTCAGACGATCACAATCATTGATGATCTCCCAACGGTTACTGCTACGAGTACTGATGATAACTGTTCACAGAACGAAGGAACGATTACTCTTTCTTTCGAAGACAGCGCTTGTCGCACGAACATTCAATTGTCTATCGACGGTGGTAACTCATTCGTGAACGTACCTGATAACTCTGGTTCATACACATTCACTGGCCTTGGTGAAGGAGATTACGACATCGTAACTAAATGGGGTGACGGAGACTGTATCACTGATGGCGACGACGTTCACATCAATGACAATGACGAAATAGAACTTGAAATCAAGAACCTTGGAATCTGTATCGTAGATCTATACGAGTGGCTACCAGATGGTGATCAGTTCGTAGAAGAACTTGCTCCAGGAGAAAGCATCATCGTAACAACGCACCTAGGCGCTATGTGGCGAATCGTTGCTGACAACTGGCAGCCAGACCTATTTGACGAGCAGTATACAGTGGAAGGTTGTTACGACCAAGTATGGAACGTAGCTCCTAATTACTGTCAAGAAGATTGTATCCTTGAAGTTGATATCACAGGGGACACGAACCCATGTGAAGGTGAGGAGACAACATTGACTGCTGAAGTTAGCAATGAATCAGAATGTGTGGAGATCATCAACTGTTACACAATGGGTAATGCAGTTTCTGAAGGAAACTGTATCCTTACTCCAGGAACAGGAGTGATCTGGCAACGTGCTGAAGGATGTCAAGGTTTTCACACTGTTTGGGCAATCAACGGTGAATTGAAATTGACTGAGTTCGCCAACGGTACGGCGACGATTAAAGGATCTATCGTTAACACGGAAAACGGTGACATCGGTATTGTTGACGTAACACTTTATGATAAAGAAGATGATGGAAACACGTGGAACGCGTCATGTTACTTGAATGGAATCTCTGGACCTGAGATCTACTACACGTCATTCCTTGGAACGATTACAGTAGGAGACGAGGTGTTCACTATTGAAGAGAAAACATCTGAGGCGCATTTCATTCTTGCTGACGGAGCTGGTTTCAACCCAGGTGAGTACGGACTGGGATCATGGACAGCAGGAACATTCGGTGGATGTACAGAGTGGTTCGCTTCATTGACTCCATGTGAGATCCCATCACAAGAATTGACTTATGAATGGTCAACAGGTGATACAACTCAAACGATCACTGTATCAGAAGATGGTGACTACACAGTCATCGTAACTGACTGTGCAGGATGTGTTGCAACGGATGACGTTCACATCACATTCGATGAGCTTCCTGAAGTGACTGTATCTTCAACTGACGTTGATTGTATTGATAACAACGGTACAATAACCTTCTCTTTCGTTGACAATCCAGCGCGTACAAACATCGAGTTCTCTATCGATGGTGGAGCTACTTGGCCAGCGGAATACAACGTTCTTGACAATTCAGGATCATTCACGATTACTGGACTTGCTCTTGGAACGTACGATCTAGCAGTACGTTGGGGTAACGATGAATGTGAAGTTGATCTTCCAGACGAAACAATCGAAGAAGGATGTTTCTCTATACCAACTGTAGAAGAAGGTGTAGTTGACGCTGTTACTGTTGAATGTGATGAAGCACTTCCAACAGACGAACCAATCTTCGCTGATGCATGTGACGGAAACTTGAATGTCGAGTTCAACGAAACTCAGAACGACCTAGACTGTGGTTACGAATTGATCCGCACATGGACAGCAACTAACGATTGTGGTCAGGCTGCCTCAGTTTCACAGGTGATCACTGTAGAAGACACAACTGATCCAGTTCTTGTTGGAGTGCCTGCAGATCAAACAGGTCTTTGTGATGATTCGTTCGCTCCAGCTGACGTAACAGCAACTGACAACTGTGATGATGACGTTAACGTTTCAGTTGAAGAAACAATCAATGGAGCAGGATGTAACTACACGATTACATTCACTTACACTGCGACTGACGATTGTGGAAACACAAGCGTAGCCTCTTACAATGTTATTGTTCTTGATGAAACAGCACCAATGCTGGAAGGTGTACCTGCTGATATGACAATCAACTGTGACGAAGATCCAGCAGACGCAAACGTAACCGCAACGGACAACTGTGATACAAACGTTGCAGTAATGATGGAACAAACAATCAACGATCTTGATTGTGGTTCAGAGATCATCCGCACTTGGACAGCAACTGACGATTGTGGAAACTCTGTTTCTGCATCTCAGACAATTACAGTAGTAGATACTGAAGCTCCAGTAATTACCTCTCAGACTCCAGATCAAACAATCGAGTGCGATCAGGATATCCCTGAAATCAACGTAACATTCGTAGATAACTGTGACGGTGACTTGACAGTGTCAGTTGATAACTGGATCAACGAACTGGATTGTGGATACGAATATGTGAAGTACTGTTCTGCTACTGATGACTGTGGAAACATAGCTGAGGCAACAGTAACGATTACTGTTCTTGATACAACAGCACCGGAAGTTGTTTCTGCTCCAATCGATGTAACCATCGAGTGTGATGAAGACGAGCCAACGGATATGCCAGTATTTACTGACAACTGTGATGATCATCTGGATATCTCAGCGATTTCTGGAATCGTACAGTTGGATTGTGGATACGAGATCCAGCGTTCATGGACTGCAACTGATGATTGTGGTAACAGCACAACTGTTAACCAAGTGATCACAGTTGTGGATACAACTGCTCCAATGTTAAACGGTGTTCCTGCCAATGCAACAGTTGAGTGTGATGACATCCCTGGGCCAATCTCAGTGACTGCAACTGACAACTGCGATGATGCGCCTGTAGTAACTGTAGCAGATCACATCAACTTGATTGATGACTGTTCGTACGAAATCGAGCGTGTTTGGACTGCAGTTGATAACTGTGGAAACGAAAACACAGCAATTCAAATCTTGACAGTAATTGATACAACAGCTCCTCAAGTAGTATCTACTCCAGCTGACGTAACAATTACATGTGACGAAGCGCTTCCTACAGAAGATGCTGAGTTCACTGACAACTGTGACGACAACCTTCATATTGACATGGAGGATGTTATCGTTGACCAAGATTGTGGATACATTATCGAGCGTTCATGGGTAGCAGTTGACGATTGCGATAACGCAGTGTCAACAACTCAGATCATCACAGTAATTGATGATCAGGCGCCAGTAATTACGTTCCAGACTCCAGATCAAACAATCGAGTGCGATCAGGATATCCCAGAGATCAACGTAACATACGTTGACAATTGTGATAGCGAATTGACGATCTCAGTAAACAACTGGATCAACGAACTAGACTGTGGTTATGAATACGTAAAGTACTGTTCTGCTACTGATGACTGTGGAAACATGGCAGAAGCAACAGTAATAATCACTGTTCTTGATACAACAGCACCGGAAGTTGTTTCTGCTCCAGCCGATGTAACCATCGAGTGTGATGAAGACGAGCCAACGGATATGCCAGTATTTACTGACAACTGTGATGATCATCTGGATATCTCAGCGATTTCTGGAATCGTACAGTTGGACTGTGGATATGAGATCCAGCGTTCATGGACTGCAACTGATGATTGTGGTAACAGCACAACTGTTAACCAAGTGATCACTGTAGTTGATACAACAGCTCCTGAATTCACGTCAACTCCTGCAGACTACATAGTGAACTGTGATAACGGATCAAGCGATCCTGAATTCGCAGGTGAGCCAACGGCGACTGACAACTGTGATGACAGCCTAGTAATCACATTCGAAGACACAGTAACTCCAGATGTATGCCCAGCGACATTCGAGCGTACTTGGACGGCAACTGACAATTGTGGTAATGCGGTTTCTTATGTACAACTAATCACGATCAACGACTTTGTAGCTCCAACATTGGAAGTACCTGCAGATGTAACGGTTGAGTGCACTGAATCTACAGATCCTTCAAATACAGGTGAGGCTATGGCAGCTGACGATTGTTCAGTTCCAATGGTTTCATACGAAGACGGTCCAATCACTGGTGATTGTCCTTATACATTCGAGCGTGTTTGGACTGCCGTTGACGCATGTGGAAACACTGTAAGCGGAACCCAAGTGATCACTATTCAAGATTCGGTAGCACCAGTTGCTGACGGTGAAGGGTTCCACATCACAATTAGCTGTGATGAAGAACTTCCTGAAGTGTACATGACGTTCACTGACAACTGTGATGAGAACATCGAAGTAACAGTGACCACTTCAATGGAAGAAGATGGTTGTAACGTAATCTTCTACCAGACATGCACTGCAACTGATGATTGTGGAAACCAAACATCAGTAGTATCATCAATCACTGTAGTTGACGAAACAGCTCCAATCCTAATCGGTGTTCCTGCGGATGCAACGATCGATTGTACGGATGACATTCCTGATGCTATCGTTGTAGCACAAGACAACTGTGACGATAACCCAGTAGTATCATTGACTGCTGAGACCGTATACCACGATTGTGGATACGATATCGTTCGCACTTGGACAGCGGTTGACGCATGTGGAAACACTTACTCTGAGTCACAGACATTGAACGTGTTCGATGAGACAGCTCCAGAGATTGAGTGTCCAGCAGACTACATAGTGAACTGTGACAACGGATCAAGTGACCCTGAATTCGCAGGAGAGCCTGTAGTAACTGACAACTGTTCATCATTCGAGGTTACTTACGCAGACGGACCAGCGACAGACGATTGTCCAGCGACATTCGAACGTACATGGACAGCGACTGACGTATGTGGTAACTCATCAAGCTGTGTTCAGATCATCACGATCAATGACTTCACAGCACCAATGATCGATTGTCCAGCAGACGTGACTATCGAGTGTACTGAGTCAACAGACCCAATGAACACAGGAGAGGCGACAGCGACTGACGATTGTTCAACTCCAATGATTTCATACGTTGACGGACCAACGACAGGAGATTGTCCTTACACATTCGAGCGTACATGGACAGCAACTGACCCATGTGGTAACTCAACGAGCTGTGTACAGGTGATCACTATCGAGGATACGGTAGCACCAGTATTGAGCGGAGACGACGAAGAATTGACTTTAGAGTGTAACGTATCACCAACGATCGTACCTCCAACAGCAACAGATAACTGTGATGAAGATGTAGAGGTCACGCTATCAACGGAGACAATCCCAGGCGACTGTCCACAGGAGAGCACAGACATCTACACATGGACAGCGATGGACGAATGTGGAAACACAGCAGTTCGTACGTTGACTATCAACTTCGTTGACACAACAGCACCAGTTCTTGAGGGTACTCCTGAGAACATGTTTGTTGAGTGTACTGAGATTTCAGCAGCGGCGGTTGTAACTGCAACTGATAACTGTGACGAACCAGCGGTGATCTACAACGAAGACATCTTCGTCCTACCATGTGGTCAATTGATCGAGCGCACTTGGACTGCAACTGATGCTTGTGGAAACACAACAAGCTACACTCAGACAATTGATGTTGTAGATACAGTTGATCCAATGGTTGACTTTGCTCCACAAGACGTAACAATCGAGTGTGACGAAGATGAGCCAACCGATATGCCAATGTTCTCTGATAACTGTGATGACGAATTGGAAATCACTGCGATCTCAGGAATCAACAACGTAACTGATTGTGGATACACGATCGAACGTTCATGGACAGCAACTGATGATTGTGGTAACTCAACTTCAGTCTCTCAGACAATTACTGTGATTGACACAACTGCCCCAGTAATGGAAGGTGTGCCAGCTGACGTGACTGTTGAGTGTTCTGATATCCCTGAGCCAGCTATGGTCACTGCTACAGATAACTGTGACGACGCACCAGTAGTTGAAATGACGGAGACAATCACAGGTGGATGTCCTTATAACTTGATTCGCACTTGGACTGCAACTGACGCTTGTGGTAACCAGTCAATCATGACTCAGACAATCACCGTAATTGATGAAGAGGCACCAGTTCTTGTTGGTGTTCCTGCTGACTTCAACGGTGAGTGTGGTGATGCACCATCTGCTGACATGGTAACAGCAATCGATAACTGTGATGAGAACGTACCAGTGATCATGACAGAAGAGGTGATTGGTGAGTCTTGTCCATTGACGATCATCCGTACTTGGACAGCGACTGATAACTGTGGTAACATGGTAAGTGATTCACAGACGATCACTATCAACGATACAACAGCACCTGAATTCACAAGCACACCTGCTGATTTCGAAGTAGAGTGTGACATGGTACCAGGACCTGACAATGATGCGATCGAAGTAGCTGATAACTGCGACGAATCCCCAGTGATCACTTATGACGAAGTAATCATCCCTGGTGATCCTGTAATGGACGGTGCTGAGCCTTGTGGATACACTATCGAGCGCACATGGACTGCAACTGACCTCTGTGGAAACGAAGCTAGCTTCACGCAGATCGTAACTGTTGTTGATACAACGGCTCCGGATCTAGTAGGTGTTCCTGCTGACGTGACTGTTGAGTGTACTGATATTCCAGACGCACCAGTTGTGACTGCAGTGGACAACTGCTACGACGGTGAGATGACAGTAACATTCGATGAAAGCATCGTTCCTCAAACATGTGGTTACTTGATCGTTCGTACTTGGACAGTAGAAGACAACTGCTGGAACTACGCTACGGAATCTCAAGTGATCACGGTAGTTGATACTGAAGCTCCTGTTGTATTGACAACTCCTGCTGACGAAACAATCGAATGTGACGAAGCACTTCCAACAGGAATGCCAACATTCGAAGACGCATGTGACGATGAGCTTTCGGTTGAAATGACTGAAATGACTGAAGACCTCGCTTGTGGTTACCAGTTGATACGTACTTGGACTGCAACTGATGATTGTGGAAACGCCGTTTCTACTTCACAGAGCATCTTCGTAGTAGATACAGTAGATCCAGTACTTGCAGGTGTTCCTGTAGATATGGATATTGAATGTTCAGAAATCCCAGCTGCTGCCGTGGTAACAGCAACTGATAACTGTGACATGGACGTAGCGATCAACTTTGAAGAAGTAATCAACGCGGGTGAGTGTCCTTACACTATTGTTCGCACATGGACAGCAACTGACGATTGTGGAAACGTGGTTTCTGCATCACAAACATTGACAGTAGTAGATACAGTAGCTCCAGTACTTGAAGGAGTTCCTGCTGATGCCACTGTAGAGTGTGATGATATCCCAGCTGCTCCGGCAGTAACAGCTTCTGATAACTGTGATGATGACCTTATGGTAGTATTCACTGACGAAGTGATTGCAAATGGAGATTGTGGATACATGATCGTTCGTACATGGACAGTAGAAGACAACTGTGGAAATGAGGCTTCAGCTTCACAGACATTGACCGTGACGGATACAACTTCACCATCAATCCTCACTCAGCCAGCTTCGCTAGCTCTTGAGTGTGATGAAGAAGTACCATTCGAAGCACCAACATTCGAAGACAACTGTGATGAAGACTTAGAGGTTGGATTCAACGAGGCTATCGTTCCTGGAAACTGTGCAAACAGCTTCACGATCGTTCGCACTTGGGTTGCAATGGATGATTGTGGGAACGAAGTGAGCGTTGTTCAGAACATCGAAATCTCTGATAACACGGCACCAGTTCTTTCCGGAGTTCCTGCTGATGCGGATTACGAGTGTACTGATATTCCAGCGCCAGCTGAAGTAACAGCAACTGATAACTGTGACATGGACGTGACGGTGACATACAACGAGAACTTCACAGAACTTGATTGTGGATTCATGGTAACGCGCATGTGGACTGCAACTGATGCTTGTGGAAACAGTGTAACTGAGTCTCAGACAATCACTGCAATCGATACTACAAACCCAGTAGTGGAATTCGCTCCTGCGGATGTAACGATTGAGTGTGATGAAGAGGAGCCAGCAGGAATGCCAATCTTCTCTGATAACTGTGATGACGAATTGGATATCACTGCGATCTCAGGAATCGTTCAGCTAGACTGTGGGTACTTGATCGAGCGTTCTTGGACTGCAACTGATGACTGTGGAAACAGCACGGTTGTTTCTCAGACAATCACTGTGGTTGATACAACTGCTCCAGTTCTTGAAGGAACGCCAACTGATATGACTGTTGAATGTGATGACATTCCTGCACCAGCTGTTGTAACTGCAACTGACAACTGTGACGAAACGCTTGAAGTCATGTTCAGCGAAGAAGTAATCAGCGACGGATGTCCTTACACTATCGAACGTACTTGGACAGTAATGGACGATTGTGGTAACGCAGATTCTTACACTCAGACACTATCTGTAGTTGACAACACTGATCCAGTATTGGTAGGTGTACCGGCTGACGAAACAGTAGAGTGTGACGCTGTACCAGGAGTACCTACAGTTTCAGCAACAGATAACTGTACTGACAACTTGATGGTAACGTTCGTAGAAGTGATTGAAGATCTTGAGTGTGGTTACCTCATCTACCGCACATGGTCTACAGAAGACGAGTGTGGAAACAATGCTTCTGCAACGCAAGAGATCACTGTAGTTGATACAACTGCTCCAGTGCTTGTGGGTGTTCCTGCAGACGCTACCGCGGAATGTGATGATATTCCAGAAGTAGCGGTAGTAACAGCGACCGACAACTGTACTGAAGACTTGACGGTATCGTTTATCGAAGAGACAATCGACCAGGAGTGTGGTTACTTGATCATCCGTACATGGAGTGTGCACGATGAGTGCAATAACACAACAAGTGAGTCTCAAGTAATCTCTGTTGTAGACACTACTGCTCCGGTAATCGTATCTGCTCCTGAGGATGCTACAGTACAGTGTGATGAAGTGCCAGGTGTTGGAACGATCGAAGCAATTGATAACTGTGACAACATGTTGACAGTAGACGTAGCTGAAGAGAATGAAGACGCTGATTGTGGATACATCATCACACGTACTTACACAGTGACTGATGATTGTGGAAACACTGCGATCCACGTACAAGTAATTACGGTTACAGATACAGAAGCACCGGTGATCACTGGTGTGCCTGCTGACCTAACGATTGAGTGTGGTGAGGATGTTCCTGCACCAGGAGATGTTGAAGTTGAAGACAACTGTGATCCAATGCCAGTTGTTACTTCAGCAGAAGTAACGGAAACACTTGATTGTGGTTACCAGATCGTACGTACGTACACAGCAACTGACGAATGTGGAAACGAAGCTACAGCGACACAGACAATCACTGTGAGCGACTTCACTCCTCCAGTATTCGACAGCATGCCTGAGGATATCACTGTAAACTGTGATGAAGTAACCATTGCTCCATCATTGACTGCAACTGATAACTGTGATGACAACGTAGAGATCACATTCGACGAAGTGATCGGTGAAGGTTGTCCTTACACTATCCTAAGAACTTGGACGGCTATTGATGACTGTGGTAACGAAGCAACAACAACTCAGCTTGTAACAGTAATTGACGAAGTAGCTCCTGAATTCGATGAGTTCGAATTATTCATCTCAATCGAATGTGATCAGGTTGATGACTACATCATCACAGCTTCTGATAACTGTGACGCTTCAGTGGAGGTAACTATTATTGAAGAGTTGCTCTTCTCTGGAGGTTGTATCGGAACGCTGCAGCGCACGTACCAGGCGATGGATGACTGTGGTAACACAGTAACAACAACTCAGCTTCTACAAGTAGTTGATACAACAGCACCTGAACTATTCAATGTTCCTGCTGATGTTGAAATCAACTGTGAGGATGAAGTACCAGCCGTAGCAGACGATATCTTCGCGATTGACAACTGTTCTGAAGATGTAACGATCGAATTCACTGAGATTCAAACAAGTGAGTTCTGTCCGTACGAAATCATCCGTACTTGGACTGCGATAGACAACTGTAACAATGTAACTGAAGGAGTTCAGGTAATTACAGTGACAGTAGATACTTCAGAGCTTGTTAGCCTAGTGACTTACCCGAACCCAACTGATGATCGCTTCACAGTAGAGTTCAGCGTACCACGTGATGCAGAAGTTGCAGCATGCGTATACGACATGGCAGGTCGCGAAGTAATGCCAGTCTTCAAAGGAACAGCTGACGCACGTCGTCTGTATCAGTTGGAGTTCTCAGCATTCAAATGGGAAGCTGGTTCTTACGTGATCATGATGACAGTTGACGATAAGGTTTACCACCACAGAATGATCATTACTCAGCAGGAGTAATTCAAACGATATAGATTAAAAAGAGCCCCGCAACTGCGGGGCTTTTTTTATTCCTTTCTCAACCATCCAACCACTTGATCGGAGATGGTATACTTACCGTCGCTTCGGTCTAAATCGAGATATATTCTGGTAGGACCTGCATTCTGCTGAATAACCAAGATTTGGGTTTCCGTCACTTCTCCAACGATAGCCACATGTCCATAAGGCTCGGCCCAATCTAGAATTAGCAGGTCATCCACAGCAGGGGAGGTGGCACTTCCGTTGGTGTATTGAACAAGGCCGCGTGCCTTATTCCATTCTCCATCTTCAAGCGATTTGTCAAAGAAGGAGATCGCATGCCCCCAAGTATTGGGCATTTCATGATCGAGGTGACTTGCGTAGTATCGTTTGACAAACTCAACGCATTGCCATTTCAATCCGTAACGATAACCCGAGTCAGAGTAATGCGCCGTTCCGTCTCCACCTTCATAGATGTGTACATTGTTCCAGGTGTCAATCGGCGTTTCGGAGATCCCATTCGGCGCTAGCCAAAAAGAACTAAATAGAGTGAGTAGGAGTAGGTGTTGCATAGGCAACTAACGGGGAATTCTTTGAGTTCTTGTGCTAGGGGGTGGACGGTGGACGGTTGACGGGGAATTGGTTTGTGGTTCGTGGACCGTGGACGGTGGACCGAGAGGGACGGATAACATCCGTCCTAATCTATTCAGGGGAGACTGTTCAGAAAAGTGTGTCAAGTTAAAAATGAAATATCTTGACGAAGATGAAAGAAAAATCAGAAGCAGAGAAGCTGTTTGAATCCGCGTTATCAGCCTTGCAATCAGGCAAGCCCTTGAGTGGAAAAGACGGAGCGATCACACCTTTATTGAAACGCTTAATAGAAGCAAGTCTCGAAGGCGAGGCAGACGCTCATGTATCCGAGAGTCGACCAAACCGCAAGAACGGGAAGGGTAAGAAGAAACTAAAGACCTCCCAAGGAGAGATTGAAATAGACACCCCCCGAGATCGAGACGGTACGTTTGAGCCAGAGTTGATTCCAAAGCGAGTTCGTACTCTAGGCCCCAGCTTAGAACGTAAG
>JAKVAX010000025.1 GCA_022447625.1 Flavobacteriales bacterium
TGGCTGACTAAAGACAAAGGCTACAAAGTGAGTAAAAATCGTGTAGAACGACTTTACTACAAGGTTATGGGCTTGAGAGCCATTGCGCCTGGAACACACACTTCAAGACGCAACAAAGAGCATAAAGTCTATCCTTATTTACTGCGTAATCTTGAGATTACTCGCCCCAATCAGGTGTGGGCTACGGATATAACCTACATCCCGATGGCTACTGGATATATGTACTTGGTGGCAATCATCGATCTACATAGCAGATATGTTCTCAACTGGAGTGTATCTAACAGCATGGATGCCACCTGGTGCACCGAAGCAATGAAAGAAGCGATTAGGAAGCACGGAAAGTCCGAGATCATCAACACAGACCAAGGAAGTCAGTTTACCTCTGAAGAGTTCTCTGGTTTTGTTTTGAATGAAGAAATCAGACTCAGTATGGATGGAAAAGGTCGAGCAACAGAAAATGCGTTCATAGAAAAACTCTGGAGGAACGTCAAATACGAAAAACGGTACTTAAGTCCTCCTACAGATGGAATAGATCTCTATCAAAAACTCTCCGACTACTTTGAGTATTACAACCACGAAAGAAGACATCAATCGTTAGAAGATCAAACACCCATATCTCGATATCAACGGGCTGCATAAACAAACGTATACTACATCAATATCTGTCCTAAATAATGGGGTGTCTGCATAGTATTACTGAAAATACTACCAACAACAGATTTGCACTGCACGTCAGAGCTCCTTTGGATTTGACTCCTATAGCTGAAACTTGTTTCAATGCAAGTGATGGACAAGTCATTGCTCAAGGTTTTGGGGATGCCCCATGGGATTATACGTGGTACGATGAAATGGGAAATACCATACGTGAAATGACTGGTATGATGACTGCAGATACGGCAGAAGATCTAGCGCCAGGATTTTACCAAGTAGTCGTAACCAACCAAAGCGAGCAATGTAACACGGCTTCCGGTTTTGTTCAGGTGACCGCTGCGCAACAGGCTTCCATGGATGTGACTGTAAGCGCGGATCACTGTAACGCGACAGGTGATGGATCTCTATTCCTGTTTGGTCATGAAGACTATGTTTGGAATGTTGAGGTGATTCATTCACAAAGTCAAGAAATCATAACCTTGGAAGGAATAACTGGTGACTCCCTCATCACTGAGCTTTCGCATGGTTTATATACCATCAATGCCAATAATAACTGCGATAACCTAATTGTTATAGAAGACATAGACTTATCGGACGTAAATGCCGTGGTAGCTGACTTTGAGGCAAGTTCAACCAACATATCACTGAACGATGATGGAGTTGTTATGTTCTTCAACACCTCGTCTGATAATGTAACACAAGCTCTTTGGGATTTTGGAGATGGTACCGCTGAATCTCTAGAATTTAATCCCGTACATACATTCTTATCTGCAGGCATTTACGATGTAAAGATGACAGCTTCAAATGGTACGTGCGAAGATAGTACAACTACAACCGTAACGGTAACAGGTATAAATCCTGGAAGCGGCACCGGACTGCTGGAAGATATGACAAGTCTTTCTTCTGAAGAGATCGTAAATAAGCTAGATTTTGAGACCATTGCTAGCGATGGATTCCTCAAGATTTCAAGCAGTCAACCCTTGGATGTTCCTGTGGATATTACCCTATTCTCGGCGGAAGGGAAATTAGTTCTTCAGCATACCTCTAGTGACTTCCCTGCAGAAGGTATTAAACTAAATATAGGACATCTTCCCGCAGGATATTTCATTTTAATTGTTAGCTCGTATGAAGTCCAATTAATAAATGATTCATTCATCAAGCATTAAATCGAATAGTCGAAAATCAATCTGAAACAAAAACCCCCGATAAATCGGGGGTTTTTTCATTAGGGAAGGCAACTTCAAGACCAAAAGAGACCTTAAAGTCTCTGCAAATACATATCCGATTGGACAATCCATTCTGTCAATATGCATCCTGTCTCCACAGCATAGGTAAGTAAGCCGAGAATTTTCTCAGCTGTGAGAACAATATCTTTCAGCCCTTCTGCCCAATGTTGTCATCAATGAAATTGATATTTTCTTCACCCCATTCTTTCACCCATGTTTCAGACCAGTTTTTTGGCGCTTGATCAAATACTGAGTTAAGATGGGATTCAATCCTTCATTTATATCCGCTTCGACAAAATCAACATGGTACTGACCACATTTCTCTTTAAGCGCTTCATAAAATCCTCTCATGCTGCGCAGGTAGTTGTCTCTGATATCTACAGGGTTGGCTTTGATCTCTTCTCCACTTTCAAGATCTACGAAAGTCATTGGACGATTATCGAAATCGAAATCAAGCTCCGTCTTCTTGTCTACTACATGGAATAGGATCACCTCATGCTTATTATGACGAAGGTGCTGAAGCGCATCAAAAAGCTCGTCTGCTTGTCCGCTATTGTCAAGCATGTCCGAGAAGATGATAACCAGAGAACGTTTATTCGCCTGTTCCGCGATAGCGTGCAAAGCATCCACCGCAAATGTCTTACTCTTTCCCTTCTCTCCCACTGTATTCAACAGTTCTTCAAGGTGCGTGTAGAGGTAGCGATGGTGCGCTTGACTTGAACGCGCCTTGGTCTGTACATCCAGTTCGTCAGCAAAAAAGCTCAAACCAACGGCATCGCGTTGACGCTTGAAAAGTTCAATCAAAGCAGCAGCGGCGTAGACGCTGAACTTGATCTTATTGAACTGATTGCCTTCTTCAGAAACCGGACCAGGGTAATACATCGAACTCGAGTGGTCAATGACCAGCTGACAGCGGAGGTTTGTTTCCTCCTCGTAGCGCTTAGTAAAGAGCTTCTCCGTTCGAGCGTATAGCTTCCAGTCAATGTGCCGGGTTGATTCACCCTTATTGTACAGACGGTGTTCCGCGAATTCAACAGAGAATCCGTGGAATGGACTTTTGTGGAGTCCGGTGATAAAACCCTCCACAGCTTGCTTGGCTAGAAACTCTAGTCGTCCGAGCTGTTGGAAGTAACGTCTGTCAATATTCAATGCCATCTACTTGGAATAACGTGAGGTCAAGAGATTTGTTCCGCCATTAGGCGAGAAAAGATTGGGTATAAAAAATCCCTCCTAAAGATAAGAGGGATCTTTTAAGCTTATTCTATTAATCTTACAGAAGATTATCAATCTTCTCAGTCAGTACATTCTTAGGTACTGCACCTACAGATTTATCAACCAACTCTCCATTTTTCAAGAAAACGATCGTTGGGATATTACGGATCCCGAATTTCGCAGAGATCCCTGGATTTTCGTCAACGTTTACTTTACCAATAACGGCACGTTCTCCGTACTCACCATGCATTTCTTCCACGATAGGTGCTACCATACGACATGGTCCACACCATTCTGCCCAGAAATCGATCATTACTGGTTTATCTGCATTAAGGACTAGCTCCTCAAAGTTCGCATCTGTTAATTCTACAGCCATAATTCAAGCTTTGCGTGATATATGAATATCAAATGTAAATTCTTAAAACCACTGAACAAAACATTTGCCATTCCAAGTTTTGTGTCAATCTGACACGTTTTCTTGTACGGCTGTCATGCCTTGCTACTTCGTTAATATTTGGTATCGGATGGCATCCATCCTTCCTAATTCATCTACTAATTCACTGGCGAGTTCCACTCGAGCACGTTTCGCAGGCATGGTAATCGCTGCGTTAATGTCACGAATCTCCATGGTTACCGGAACGTTACCCGGGTATTTCTCTACCAATGATGCAATATCGGTTACTAATCGGTCATCGAGCTGAGCGAGGTCAACAGTTACCTTCAACTCGCTGTTCATTCGTTCGCGAACGTCTGCCAATAGCTCAACGTGGGAGATCTTATACTCCAGCTCCCCAGTATCTCTAAAGGGCTTCTCACGAACCGTTCCTTTCAAGTACAAGAACCAATGCTCAACCAAGTACTCACGGAACCGAATGTAGTCATCACCAAAGAGGAAGAAGCGCTCTGAGTGCTCGTAATCTTCAATGGTGAAGTTACCATAAGGTTTACCATTCTTAGCCCTGCGATGCTCTACTGCGGTGACCATACCGCCGAATGACAGTTCTCTGCCTTTATGGCTGTCAATGTCTAGCAAGACCTTCATCCCTTCTGAAGAACAGAAGTGCTCCATTTCTACTCGGAAGTCGTCCAAAGGGTGCCCGGAAATGTAGATACCTACAACTTCTTTCTCCTTGTTCAACTTATCCAAGACCATCCACTCTTCCGCCTCCGGAATACGTGGTTCTGGAATTTCTACATCTGCCGATTCACCAAAGAGACTTGTTTGTGAAGAGTTCTCTGCCTCTTGCATCGCGTTTCCATAACGGATGGCGTTTTCAATCACTGTTCTCCCTTTATCATCTGGAGCGAAGTACTGTGAACGCTTCCCATCATCAAAGCTGTCAAAAGCTCCACCGAGTGCAAGGCTTTCAAACACACGCTTGTTGCAGTCTTTTAAGTTGATCTTGCATGAGAAATCGAAGATGCTCGTATATCGCGACTCCTGGCGGTTTTCAACGATGCTATTCACCGCACCGCCTCCAACTCCGCGCATAGCGCCAAGTCCGAAACGAATCGCTCCTTCATCGTTCACGCGGAACTTGTAGGCTGATTCATTGACATCCGGACCAAGTACAGGAATTCCCATACGTCGGCATTCCTCCATGAAGAAAGTCACCGACTTAATATCATTCATGTTATTCGAAAGCACAGAAGCCATGTATTCCTCTGGGTAGTTGGCTTTCAGGTAAGCTGTTTGATAAGCTACCCAAGCGTAACATGTAGAGTGCGACTTGTTGAAGGCGTAACTCGCGAAGGCCTCCCAGTCTTTCCATACTTTCTCAAGAATCTCGCGATCGTGTCCACGTTCATTCCCTTGATCAAGGAACTTCGGCTTCAGTTTCGCTAGAAGATCCAACTTCTTCTTACCCATTGCTTTACGCAGAGTATCAGCTTCACCTTTGGTAAATCCTGCCAAGCTCTGTGAGAGCAACATCACCTGCTCCTGGTATACCGTAATTCCGTACGTCTCTTCCAGGTATTCACGCATATCCTCGAGGTCATAAGTAATTTCCTCTTGACCGTGCTTACGGCGAATGAATGAAGGGATGTATTCCAGAGGTCCTGGACGATACAGGGCGTTCATGGCAATGAGATCGGCGAAGACCGTCGGCTTCAGCTCTTTCATGTACTTCTGCATCCCGGCAGATTCGTACTGGAAGATACCTACGGTTTCACCACGTTGGAAGAGTTCGTAGGTGGGAACATCATCCAATGGGAAACTATCAGGGTCCAGATCAACACCATGGCGCTCCTTCACGTTCTTCACCGCATCCTTGATCAGGGTCAAGGTTTTCAATCCGAGAAAATCCATCTTCAACAGACCGGCGTCTTCTGCCACGGCGTTGTCGAACTGGGTACAAGCCATGGCCGAATCTTTGGCCGTGGCAATCGGAACGAAGTTGGAAATATCGTCTGGCGTGATGATGACCCCACAGGCGTGAATACCGGTGTTTCGCACCGTTCCTTCCAGAACACGAGCGGTATTGATCGTACGTGCTTCGAGGTCATTTCCATTCGCCAATTCTTTGAACATCTTGGCTTTGTCTACTTCCTCCTTATTTCCCTTCAGCTTATCACTGAGCTCCTTCCCTTCTAGCTTGAAAAGTTTCCCCAGCTTGATATCTGGGATGAGTTTCGCCAGACGATCTGCATCTGGCAATGGTAACTCAAGTACACGCGCTGTATCACGCACCGATGACTTCGCTGCCATGGTACCATACGTGATAATCTGCGCTACCTGATTCGCACCATACTTCTCAATAACGTAGTCGATCACTTTCTGACGTCCTTCGTCGTCGAAGTCGATATCGATATCAGGCATCGATACACGATCAGGGTTCAGGAAGCGCTCAAAAAGGAGATCGTATTTGATAGGATCGACATTGGTAATTCCTACGCAATACGCTACCGCGGAACCGGCTGCAGAACCACGTCCAGGTCCTACCGACACCCCCATTTCTCGTGCCTTGGTGGTGAAATCCTGTACAATCAAGAAGTACCCAGGGTATCCGGTATTGGCAATGGTAGCCAACTCGAAATCCAAGCGCTCCTCAATTTCTGGGGTGATTTCATCGTAGCGTTTCCTAGCTCCTTCGTAAGTCAAGTGACGAAGGAAATTGTTCTCACCACGTTTGCCACCATCTTCTTCGTCTTTCTGATCCACGAACTCTTCTGGGATGTCGAAGGCTGGAAGAAGTACGTCACGCGCTAACTCGTATCGCTCAATTTTTCGAGCGATTTCGTTGGTTGTTTTGATCGACTCAGGAAGATCAGCAAACAATTGTTTCATTTCCTGTGGCGACTTCACGTAGAATTCGTCATTCGGGAATCCAAAACGGAACTCTCGTCCACGTTTCCCGATGTATTTCTTTGGCTTGTTTACGCTCTCAGCGTCCTTTACACAGAGAAGGATATCGTGCGCTTCTGCCTGTTCTTTTCGAGTGTAGTAGCTGTTATTCGCTGCGAAGTACTTGACATCGTGCTTCTTGCAGAAACGAAGTAACACGTCGTTCACGGCTTGCTCTTCTTCCAGTCCGTGGCGGTTGAGCTCTGCATAGAAATCATCACCAAAATGCTCCTTGTACCAGATAAAGGCCTCTTCTGCCTGCTGCTCTCCAACATTCAGAATCAAGTAAGGAACCTCAGACCACAATCCTCCCGTGCTCACAATGAGATCTCCTTTGAATTCTAGTAAGGCCTCCTTGTCGATACGAGGCACATAGTAGAATCCGTCAGTGTATGCCATGGAAGCAAGCTTCGCCAGGTTATGGTAGCCCGCTTTGTTCTTTGCCAAAACCACGGTTTGATAGCCGTCGTCTTTTTGACTTCTATCTGTGCGATTGCGACAGAGGTTGAATTCACATCCAACGATGGGCGTGATATCGGCAGCCAAGGCTTCTCGAACGAAGGTAAAAGCAGCCATCATGTTTCCATGATCACTGATGGCAATGGCTGGCATTTCCATTTTTTTCGCTGTGGCAACCAAATTCTTAATCTCCGTTACCGCCTGAAGGATGGAGAACTGGGAGTGACAATGCAAATGTACGAATGGCTCATCCGCAATGGCCTGATCGATTTCCGCGTTAGCGACGTGACCGAGATCAGTAGCCTCCTGATCCGCTTCAAAATTCGCTGCCTCTAACTTGGGCGCTTCATACTTGACTTGAGAAACATCCGGAATCTCTTCCAAGGTCACCACCTTGTGCGTGATCAGTCCGAAGAAACAACGAGAAGTTGCATCCACATCATAGGCCGCATCGTGGGCGTCATCGAACCCAACCCCGAAAAGTTTCTGGTGTAGCTCTGTCAGTGTAGGCCATTTGAACTTCCCTCCTCTTCCTCCTGGAATCGCACAGAACTCTGTAGCCTCATCCTTAGAGTCAATATCAACCTTCTCCGTCAACAACTCTGGCGGACGACCAACACGGATCAACTCACAGCCGACGATATTGATATCGAACTCCACATTGTGACCGACGATGTATTTCGCCTTGGCCAAATCTTCTTGGAAGGCATCAAGCACAGAAGTCAGCTCCTCTCCATCGCGTTCAGCACGCTCGGTCGTGATTCCATGCACCTTCGCCGCGTTGAACGGAATCGTGAATCCGTCAGGACGAACAATGATATTCCCTCGAGAGACCAGCTTACCATTTGGTTCATGGAGCTGCCACGCCAACTACACCAGCCGTGGCCAGTTGTCAGTATCTGACATCGGGGCTTTCCAGTCACGCGGAAGTCCCGTAGTCTCTGTATCAAAAATGAGAATCATATCAGCAAGGGATGAATATCAAAGATAGCTCACAGCACAGGGCTTTCAAGGGCGAGAATGTTAAAGGATTTGAACACGTTATCCACCGGACGTGGACCGTGGGACTGTGGACCGATTTTTTGGCGTCCGGCGTCCGCTAAATAAGTGAATTAGACTTCAACCGTACTACCCAGTGTAGAATATTCGTACCACATGCCCAGACCTTCCATTACAATTCACCTTCGGTCCACAGTCCACAGTCCACGGTCTACAAACTTCCGGCGTCCGTTAAGTATGAAATAGACTTCAACAGTGCTACCCGGTTCAGAATATTCTTACCACATGCCCTAGACTTTTCATCACAAGTCACCTTCGGTCCACGGTCCACAGTCCACGGTCTACCATCGCGATATCGGAATCCCCTGACGTAACCTTTCCCCTCCGCTCCCAGTAAGAGAAAGCAAATCCGCAAGGTTTGAAAACAATAAACATGCGATCAATTCTCACCACCCTATGCTGTTTGGTTGTTTGGGGGACTTACGCCCAAGACGATCAACTTGATTGTGGTTCACAATGGCTTCACGAAGAAATGTTGGAGCAGGATCCTGTGTATCACCGATCTTTCTTTGCATTGGAGCAACGTCTGCTTCAGATGCATAATAATCCCGACCCTTCGCGTAATGATGAGATCTTTACGATTCCTGTTGTCATTCACATTCTTCATGAAGGTGAAGCCATTGGTCAAGGGAGTAACATTTCCGAAGAACAGATCATGAGTGCCATGACGGCGCTAAATGAAGACTTCCGAAAAATTGCTGGATCCAATGGTGACGGTGATGGTGTGGATGTTGGCATTGAGTTTTGTCTTGCGAGTCGTGATCCTGACGGTAACTCTACCACAGGGATCAATCGTGTAGACGCTTCTATTGTTGCTGACTACGCTGAAGAAGGGATTCAAGCCACTGGGGCTAGTGGAGCAGATGAAGAAACAGTGAAGGAACTTTCAGTTTGGCCGCGTGAAGATTACATGAATGTCTGGGTCGTGAACGAGATCGAAGACAACGATGCTCTGAATGGAATTCAGGGCTTTGCTTATTTCCCGATCAACAGTGTACGCGATGGAATCGTGGTCTTACATAATGCCTTCGGAACAACGGGCAACATCAAGCCAAACACTGCTTTGAATAGAACATATACCCATGAGGTAGGACACTACCTAGGGTTGTACCATACTTTCCATAATACTACCGATTGTGAACCTGAGATCAGCTGCAGCACGCAAGGTGATCGCGTTTGTGATACTCCTCCAACACCGCTTGGAGGCAGTTGTAGTAGTCCGGCCTGTGGCGGCACGCAACAAGTAGAGAACTACATGGATTACACGTCAGAAAGCTGCCGTAACATGTTTAGTGCTGGACAAAAAGAACGCATGCGCAACACCTTGCTTGCTGACCGCGTCTCATTGCTTGATTCCTTTGGATGTGTTCCGGTATCTTCCATAGATGCTGGAGTTACTGCCATTGCCACTCCTGTGGGGAGCAGTTGTTCACCTTCCATCGAACCAGTGGTATTCTTGACCAACTTCGGTAGCACTGAGCTGACAAGTTGCGAAATCAACTATAGCATCGATAACGGAACGGCCTTCAGTTACGATTGGACTGGTTCACTTGCCTCAGGAGCATCTGTAGAAGTAACGCTAGGTTCCATGACTGCCGGTGTGGGCGATCACGTGTTCGCTGCTTGGTCTGATGATCCGAACAACGGCAATGACGAAAACAGCGGTAATAACGAATCAACCAGCGACTTCAGTATCTCAGATGCTGGTGGCGTTACCCTTGAAGTGACGGTTGACTTCTTCGGATCGGAAACCACTTGGGCCGTACTTGATGAAGGTGGAAACACCGTGGCTGAAGGTGGTCCGTACGTGAACAATCAACAAGGAACTACTTTCACTGAAAACATCTGTATTTCAGGCGGCTGTTACTCGCTTTGGATGTTTGATACCTACGGTGATGGAATGGGCTTTACTCAAGGTTCATACGTCATGTTTGATGCTGAAGGAAACGAACTGCTTTCTGGTGGTGACGACTTTGGTCTAGAAATAGAACACCCTTTCTGTATCGAAGATGTGGTGGTTGAAGAGCCACCTGTTGCCAGCTTCAATGCGACCAACAACGATGGTTGTGGGGTGGTTTATGCTAACTTCTTTGACACAAGCTCGGGTTCACCAACGTCTTGGTCTTGGAGTTTCCCAGGAGGAAGTCCTTCAAGTTCAACGGCGCAAAACCCGTCGAACATTTCATACGATTCACCTGGAACCTACAACGTCAGCCTAACGGTGTCAAACGCTGCCGGTTCAGATGCCCACACACTTAACGGACTTGTTTCTGTTGGTGATGGTCCAGACATCTCATTAACATTGATTGAACCTTCTTGTTTCAATACTAATGATGGTTCTATTAGCACGAATGTCGCTGGTGACGGTCCTTTCACTTATGATTGGAGTACCGGTCATTCCGGAACTTCGATTAGTGCATTGAATGGTGGTTCCTACTCAGTGACGATTACTGATGCGAATGGCTGTAGTGCTATCGCGGAAGCGGATTTAGATACACCAGCACAGATTTTCGTGAATATCAACAAGGTCGACGTCACTTGTAACGGTGATGATGACGGAATCGCAGAGGCCCTGGCCTCGGGAGGAAGCGGAAGCCTTTCCTACGCGTGGAGCACAGGCGCACAATCAAGCACGATTGATGGACTAGGTCAAGGAGTGTATGCTTTGACTGTTACAGACGATAATGGCTGTGAAGCAACTGCCAACACTTCTATTCAAGAACCACAGGTGCTTGAGGTAAACCTCATCGACAATGACATTTCATGTGATGGTGCACTAGGCACTGCTGTTGTAGATCCTTCAGGTGGAACCGCTCCTTACAGCATCTCTTGGAGCAACGGTGATTCAGACGAAAACACCGAAGGTCTGAATGAAGGTGATTACGACGTTACCATCACTGACGCCAACGGATGTGCTCAAGAAGATAACTTTGAAATCACCGCTTCAGCTAGCTTGAACGTCAACCTTACCGTAACAGAAATCTCGTGTAACGGAATGACTGACGGTGCTGCCGTTGTAGAAGTATCTGGAGGAACAGGAAACTACACTTACGCTTGGAGCACTGGCCACAGCTGGACAGGCATCAGCGGACGAGGTCCTGGCACCTACTCTATCACTGTTACTGACGATGAAGGATGTGACGGTTACGCAGAATTCACTTTAGAAGAACCTGAAGTACTAGAAGTCACGGTATTCAAATCTGACATCTCATGTCACGGATTGAGCGAGGGTGCGGCGAGAGCCACAGCCATTGGCGGAACGGGGCGTTACAACTACCTATGGTCAGACGACCAGACAGGTCCAGTAGTAGAACACCTTGAAGCAGGTGCCCTAGCCATTGATGTAGAAGATAGCCGTGGATGTCAGACTTCAGAAGATCTAACGATTGTTGAACCTTCAGCTATCAGCGGAGGCGCTTTGATGGTCACCATGGAAACATGTGAAGGAAACAACGGAAGCGCTGTCATCAACCCTATGGGAGGAACCGGCGACCTTGAAATTCTTTGGTCAAACGGAAGTACAGGCAATTTGCTTGAAAATGCTGTTGCTGGAGTCTATACGGTTCAAGTAATTGACGACAATGGATGTAGCTTGAATTCGGAGGTGACCATTCCTTATGACTGTTTGGACGCTCCAGAAGCGACTCAACTTGACGATCAATCGTGTGATGCCTTTGATTTGACTATGGACAACACCATTAGTTGTGACCCAGTAGCAGGTGCATCGATGTACAACTGGAGATTCATCAATGTTGCTGCAGGCGTCTTCACCGAAGAATACACCACAGGAAACAACCCACATTTCGAACTAAGCAACGTGACCAACCTTGGATACGCCATGAGCGTTGACGTGAGCGTACGTGTCATGAATGAAGCTGAAGCATGGTCTGAATGGGGAGCTTCTTGTCCGATCAACATGGCGGAAAAAATTCCACACACTGCGATCACAGAAAGCGATTGTTCGCTGGGTAACATTCTAGTTGGAAGCATTATTTCAGCTGAGTACGTTACTGGCGCAGAGATGTATGAATGGAAATTCGTCTCAGATAACGAAGAGATCATCTTCGAAAGCTTCCTCAATCAGTTGACGCTGACGGAAGTAAGTGGATTGACTGAAGGAATCACATATGATATTCAAGTTCGCACGATGATTGGCGAGCTATGGAGTGCGTGGGGAAGCACTTGTGCTCTCATGTATGGTAATGATAATGGTTTGTTGGAGCACGGAAATGGCGACTTATCAATGGTTGTATGGCCTAATCCAAGTAACGGAGAAAAAATTTCTGTCTTTTTCCGGAACCTTCCTGGAGGTTCACCCGTAATAGAACTCGGAGTTTACGATGGAAGTGGTAAGCTCATTGAAAACAACACACTATCTATTAACACTCCCGCGAGGGAGCTTACCTACCACTTCAGCGAGAAACTCTCTGCCGGAATTTACTTCCTGCAGCTCCGTCTCCATGACCAAGTCTTTGAAGAGAAGTTGATTATTAGATGATATAGGGTGGAGACCAATTTACTTGGTCAATTAGAAAAGCCCGCGTCTCCTCGGAGAGCGGGCTTTTCGCTTTACCTATTTATGCTGTAGGTGGATTAACCTTCTACTGGATAGACGATCTTAGTCTCGATGTCTTCAGGTGCTACAGTAGAGGGATCGTTCACGTATACTTCGTAAGGGAAGTAACGCATCTCTTGAGGGTTCTCTTTCATGTATGCTTCCATCATCTCCCAAGTTGAAGTAATACCTTCGTAAGGCCCTTTGTGGATCGTAGACAAACATTTTCCTCCTGGAATCTTCTCCATGATCATACCTTCTGGAACTTCAACACTATCCGCAACCGGAATAGACATGGATAGGTCCATCACTCCGTCTTCGTAACCACGAGAGATACAGATAGGCATTCCTGCTTCAGCCATTTCTCTTTCTGCCATAAACGTAGCAATCATACCGTAAGCTGGTCCGTGAACTGCTCCATTGGCAAGATCCTCTTCAGTGACGTTGTCACGCTGCACAGAGATCACCCATACGTCAGACATCTCTTCTGACATTGGCGTGAATTTAGGCTTAGACTCTACGTAGGTCTTTAGCTGGGCTAGCCCTTTCTTGTAATCTTCCTCGACGGATTGACCACCAATCATAATCATTCCACGGATAAGGAATGGAAGGTCAAATCCTACCATATCCCATGTTACTTCTGTTCCACCTTCTACTTCTTTGAGTGTCCAGTTGGTGTGACCAGCTCCCATAGAATTTCCTTCCGCGTCAGCGAAGCTCAATGTTTTTTTGATGCTGGTGTTTTCTACAGCTTCGATGATTTCCATCCCACCGTTTCCGGCTTTAGCTGAAGTCCAGTTCATCTGTGCTCCTACTCCGGCGTCTGCACCGTCATAAGTAGTCACCATAGTTTCATCGATTCCTTCCCAAGGGCTCCAGTTTGGCCATTGCTTAAAATCAGAAATCTCTGCGTAAATGCTTGATGGTGAGGCGTCAATCACCGTAGTTTGTGATGTGTCGGAAGAGCTTGGTCCAAGCGCACACATGATAGCATACACTCCAAACAAAAGCCCCACGATGAGCAGCAGTGCTTTTAGAAATTTCATGACGTTGATCGTGGTTTGTAAGGTGCTGTCAAGTTAAACGAAATCGCCTAAATATTGGTTGGCGAGTCACTTGATTCCTACAAGTGCACATGCTTCGTTATATTGCCACACCAAAACAAGCCCGATGATCTTTTCCGCTATCATTACGAATGACGCTATTGTACTTGGTTTGCTGCTCGCAACCTTGGCTTTGATTTTCTACACATCAAACCATCCAAGTACCAAGGCTTTCTACAAGTACATTCCGTCTCTTTTGCTCTGTTATTTTATTCCAGCCTTTTACAACTCATTCGGCTTAGTTGATAGCACACAATCAGAGCTTTATTACGTGGCATCTCGCTACTTGCTGCCAGCCAGTTTGGTTCTCCTTTGCTTGAGCATTGACCTTAAAGCCATTGTGAATCTTGGCTCGAAGGCGGTAATCATGTTCTTCACTGCTACCATCGGTATCGTCATTGGTGGACCTGTCGCTCTTTGGCTCGTTTCAAAGATTGACGGGAATATCCTTCAAGCTGAGGTACAGAATGAGATGGTGATTTCGAAAGAGAGTTACGACCGCATTAATCTCGCTTCTGGTAACACGATTGCACAGGGTGATATTTTTATCTGGACTGACGCGCACGCGGAAGAAATTAAGATTCAAGTGGATAGTCTCTACAGCTCGTCATACAACGAAGCCGCGAACTCATATACAGCCGTAGCTAGTTTCGCTGCTATCCAGTTAGAATCGCAAGACACCACCTACCTCCCAACAATTCCAGCAGATGCCACCATGACCAATATGAATAGCGAATTCTGGCGTGGTCTTTCAACCCTCGCGGGTTCTTGGATTGGTGGGGGAGCAAATCAAACAGCACTGAAAGAGATTAGCGATACTCCAGATACTCAGTTCTCTGCTATGGTGATCGTTGACGTCTTCGTTGCGAACATCTGGATGGCGTTCTTGCTGATTGGTGCCGGAATGTCAATTGCCCTGGATCGTCGTCTAAAGGCGGATAGCTCGGCTATCGAAGCCCTCAAGAAAAAAGTGGAAGACTACCAAGCGAGTATTGCCCGTGTACCAACTTTCACAGACATTTCAATCATTCTTGCTTTTGCCTTCGGTGGCGTCGCTATTGCGCATGCTTGGGCCGGTTGGGCCGGACCAGGTCTAGAATCCTACTTCAACGAGATCAAGGCGAGCGATCCAGATTCCATTGTGGTCTACTTGAGCTCTTTGGGTAGTAAGTTCTTCTGGATCATTATTATTTCCACTATCGTGGGAATCATTCTCTCCTTCACCAAAGCGCGCAATTACGAAGGAGCAGGTGCCTCACGCATTGGGTCTATCCTATTGTATGTGTTGGTAGCGACGATTGGAATGAAAATGAATATCATTGAGCTAATCGACAACTGGACAAAATACTGGGCTGTCATCTTGATTGGTATTCTCTGGATGCTTGTGCACATTACAGTATTATTGGTGGTTGCCAAGATCATCAAAGCGCCGTTCTTCTTCGTAGCTGTAGGTTCTCAAGCCAACGTTGGTGGTGCGGCCTCCGCTCCTATTGTTGCTTCTGCGTTCTCTCCTGCCCTTGCCCCTGTTGGGGTACTACTAGCAGTGCTAGGTTATGCGGTAGGAACCGTAGCGGCCATTCTATGTATGGAGTTGATGCACTCTATCTACTTGTAAGAAAGCGCTGAAAGGAGGAAACATAAGCTCCTGAAACCCTGAGGGTGTCACTTCGTATATGGAGGCAAAAACACCCTAATGCGAACACTTATAACCACCCTACTTATTTGTGGCGCGTTGTGCATGAATGCACAAGACCGCGCTAACTTCTTGCTACGTCCTGTTGGCGCCTTTAGTGAGGCCAATGCTAAAGTTCTTTTTGACGACATGCGCTCGATGACTGTACGCACACTCACTTGCCATTACACCGCCAAAAGCAAAGAAATTTCCGTCACCTCTGAAGGTGGTTTGGACATGACACACATGCTCAGATCACTAGAAAAAAAGGGATGGTTCATTGCCCTAGCAGGACCACTTCCTGATGGAAGTCCATACCCAAAAGACTACATATTAAGATCAGTTCGCGAACGCTGGCTCACAGCACACCCTGAACTGCGTTCTGGTACTGGTCCGGTCATTTTCATGACCCAGAAAGAATACGACTCGATTCCCCAAGACAAATTGAACGGGGCGGCAGCTTCGTATGAGATCATTATTGAATGAGAGCAACGCTGATTGCCATATTATCTCTATACGCATCTTGGTCATGGGCTCAATGTGACAATGACAACCTATACTACGCTGATGCTACTCCATTTTCGGCAGGCTCCACAGCAGTTGCCTACTGTATATGGGGTGGTGAGTATTACACCGTAGATGTTGTCTCAGGAGAGACCTATACTTTCAGCACTTGTGGCGGAAGTTGGGATACCGTTATCACCCTCTACGATGAAGACGGTAACTACATTGACTACAATGATGACGCATGCAGCTGGCAATCAGAACTGTCATGGACTTCAACACTCAACGGCACTATTTGGGTTCTTATCGATGAATATGGTTGTGACGACTATTATGGTTGCGGCGCCAACCTCTACGTAACATGGGAAGGCGCTGGAGATCCTCCTCCAGCCAACGACGATTGCTCCGGAGCTGAAATCATTGCCTGTGGCGACGTTGTGAATGGAAATACTGATACCGCCACTTGGGATTACGTGAGTGGATGCTGGACGAGCATTGGTGCTCCAGGACTTTGGTACTACTTTGAAGGTACCGGTGACTTCGTCTCTTTCATTTTATGTGAATCTGACTACGACACGAAGATCAACCTCTACAGCGATGAATGCGACAACTTAGTTTGTGAAATGGGGAACGACGATTCATGTGACTCTCAATCGCAGATTTCCATCGCTACACTTGAAGGCATTGACTACTTCATTCTCGTTCAAGGCTATGGTGGGGCTACCGGAGACTTCGAACTCGAAGTAACTTGTGAACCCTACTTCTCAACGCTACACCAAGATTGCGGTGGCTCTATGACCATTTGTAACGATGAATCGTTCGGAGGAAACGCTGATGACCATGGTGATTACCAAGATCTGAATGCTACAAACAACGATTGTTTAACCTATGAGCATCAATCACAGTGGTTTATCTTTTCACCTGTTACCACCGGAACTATTGAGTTCACTTTGGTACCAACAGGAGGTATCGACTACGACTTCGCTATCTGGGGACCTTACCCTGCTGATGAGATCGTTTGTCCACCGTCAGAAGCTCCGCTTCGTTGTTCATATTCTGCCCTCTACGAGCCTACAGGCTTGGTTGTTGGTGCAGGAGACACCACTGAACCACCAAGCGGCGACGCATGGGTAGAGGCTATTACCGTAGCAGAGACGGACCTGAACATGTACTATGTCATGCTCATCGACAACTACACTGCTGATAACACGGCCTATTCTTTTGATTGGGACCTGACAGGAGTAACTCTGGATTGCTCGTTCGCATTCCTCCCTGTTGAATTGACTGAGTTTGATGGTACGGTATACCCAGACCGTAACGAGCTTCGTTGGACCACAGCTACAGAGCTAAATAACTCTCACTTCGAGATTGAACGCTCAACCAATGGCCTCAACTGGGAAGTCATTGGAGAAGTACTAGGTCAAGGAACTACTCAAGAGCAAACTAGCTACATCTACAACGATCGCACGCGTCCGTTTGGAACTGCTTATTACAGGCTACATCAATTCGACTTCAACGGTGAAAACGAATATTCACCAATGATTGCCTTCACGCACGAGGCTGATGCTGATATTCTGGCCCTCTATCCAAACCCTGGAAAAGGCCGCTTCAGAATGGATATCAAGATGAAATTCGAGCAAGTAGTCTTGATTTCGCTGATGGATTTGAATGGTCGCCCAGTTTGGTTTGGTAGTTATGACTTGACCGAAGGAGTCAATCAATTGCAGCTTGACTTCACAAATATGGCCTCCGGAAGCTACATCTTAGATGTTTCCACTGCCGAGCAGTCAATAGCTGAGCAACGACTGATTAAAAAACCGAAGTGAACAAGGTAGCTTTGCAACTTGTCATTCTGTTGTCAATTGCACCCAATGCTCAAGATCGCCTGGCACCCTTCTTACGCACACCCCCTTCCTCATGGACATCGCTTTCCTATGGAGAAATATGAGCTTCTTCCTGAGCAGCTCATCCATGAAGGCACCATTACTGAATCTAATTTATTCGCCCCCTCCTTGCTTGATGAAGCTTCTATTCTTCGCGTTCATGATGAAGAGTATTGGCTGAAACTCAAGGAACAACGCTTGAGTCGTAAAGAGGAACGTCGTACAGGATTCCCGCTAAGTCAGCAGCTGGTAGAGCGCGAAATTCGCATTATGCAAGGAACAGTTGACTGTGTTCATCATGCTTTTGAACATGGTGTGGCAATGAATATTGCTGGCGGCACACATCACGCCTACACTGATCATGGCGAGGGCTTTTGTCTTTTGAATGATTTAGCGCTAGCCGCGCGGAACGCTTTGCTTCAAGGAAAGGTAAAACGCATTCTATTCGTTGATCTGGACGTGCATCAAGGCAATGGTTCTGCAGAAATCTTTGAAGAAGATGAATCTGTGTTCACCTTTTCCATGCATGGTGCAAAGAACTATCCAATGCATAAGGAGGAAAGTGATCTAGACATTCCCTTACCAGACGGCACCGATGACAATCACTACTTATCTCTTCTGAAAGAAACCCTTCCTCGATTATTCGACATGGTTGAACCAGATCTTATCTGTTTCCAAACCGGTGTTGATGTTCTCGAGAGCGATCAACTAGGACGTCTAGGGATGACGATTGATGGCTGCAGAGAGCGAGACAGAATTGTCTTGGAACGATGCCATGAAAACAACGTCCCAGTAATCTGCGCCATGGGAGGCGGATATTCAAAGGATATTAGACTGATTGTAGAGGCTCATGCGAATACCTTTCGCTTGGCTCAAGAGATCTACTTCTAATTAAAGCTTAATGCGCGAGAAAATGTGGCCCATGTTGTCTTGCTTCGTCTTCAAGTATGATGCGTTCTCCTCACCTGGATCAATCTCCACTGGCTGGCGAGAAATCACCTCGATTTCAGTGTCTTTGAATGAACTTACCTTCTCCGGATTGTTCGTGAAGAGGTTGATCTTCTTCACGCCCAAATCATTCAAAATCTGAATCGCAGGCGCGTAATCACGATCATCTGCATGGAAACCAAGAGCCAAGTTGGCTGCTATGGTATCCATTCCTTTGTCTTGGAGATTGTATGCTTTGACTTTGTTGACTAACCCGATTCCTCTTCCTTCTTGACGGAGGTAAATCAAGATTCCCCCATTCTCTCCAAAGTGACGCATGGCGTATTGTAGCTGTTGGCCACAATCACATCGTGATGATCCAAAGACATCACCTGTCATACACTCTGAGTGGATGCGCACGTTGAAAACCTCCTGATTATCAGATGGCTTCATCAGCACAGTATGTGGGAAATCTGGGAATTCACTTTCATACACCATCATTCGGAATTCGCCTGATGATGTAGGCATTCGGGTCTCTGCGAGCTTTCTCATTCGATTAAAGGAACCTCAAAAAGAGGAATTTGTTCGTTGAGCAAAGGTACAGCTTTCCGAATCGCTTTTCCGCGCTAGCGAAATCCTACTTAACAAGAAATGGAAAGTTAGCCGTAGCTGCCTTCCCTCCTTCATCATGGACATACACGAACAAACGGTATGCTCCTGGGTCAGAAGGAGCTGGAACTGAAAACTCCGTTCCCTCTGTAAAAGTATTGGTAAATAAACTCTCTGGACGCTCCTCATAATCACCTCCAGCTTTTGTGTTGGTACTTTCAGGAATGATCTCGAGTTTGATAGAGAGCTTGTCGTTCTCCTTATCCTTCGTCACAAGCGTGAGGTCCATATTGTCACCCGTTTCAACGTTGACGCTTTCGAATCGTGTTTTACTGTTGACCTTGAACTCTGTAATGCTCGGAGCAAAGTTGCTCGGGTCCATTCCGTTCCAATGCTGGTAAAGCACGTCAATGGCCTCCGTCTTGCTCCCGTCTTCAAGGAATACACCGTACCAAGTTGGAGTCGTTTCTTGTTTCTGCCCCCAAAGGAAAACGTAAGATCCAACGCAACTACCGCGATCTTCTTTAATACCACTCTGGTAACGCTGGTAATACGACGATGCCTTCTCCGTAGAAGTTTGCTCAATTGGTGCACCCCAAGTTGTTTTCTGAACTTCCCAGTGTCCTGTTGGTCCCCACTCTGTAACCATGTATGGGCCATCCCAACCGAATAGCTCGATATCGTATTTCAGTCCATCAATTCCACCATAGGTGTTCACACCGAGTACGTCGATGCTTGGAGCGCGCTCTTTAATAAGTTGAACTTCTGCAACATCGATTCCAGCTGTAACGCAGCACGTGAGGTGATTCGGATCTTCTTCATGAATCATGGCAGCAATCTGTTCGGTCGCATCCCATACATTGATATCAGAGTAGAATAGGTCAACTTCGTTACCAACACCCCACATCAATAGTGCTGGGTGATCTTTGAACTCACGCACCGCTTGACGAAATCCGTTCAACTGATCTTGCACAGCCCATTCGTCGCTGTAATCGAAGCCATGACGTTCGTGTGCCAACCAAAGTCCAAGCAACACGGTCAAACCATGTTCATGAGCCTCATCAAGGATAGCTTTGGCGTTATCTAGACCCCATGTACGGATCGAATTTCCACCGCATTCTACAACAACATCCATATGTACATGGCCACCTGCTCCTTTGATGTAGAAGGGTTCACCATCTTTGAGAATTTCCCATTGACCATTGATCAGACGTTTTTCAGTCTTTGTCGGTCCTTGAGCGTGAATGGCTCCAACGAATAAAACCGCCGCTAGGATGATCAATAACTTCTTCATGGTTTGATCAGCTTTTGGGTGCGAACTCCATCAACAGCGACTAAATGGACGATGTAAACACCAGGGGCGAAAACCTCAACAGTTGCGCTGCGTTCAGCGACTGCTGTAGTACCAATTAGTCTTCCTCCGGCATCATACACCTCCAAAAAGTCGGCTGATGAATTCGATAATGTTATTGTATTTTCAACCAAGGCCAGTGTGCCTTCGATTTCCTTGTATTCAGCAACTCCTACTGGTACGCAATCCACAGCGATCAACGTAGGATCATCGGTATGGATCAGGTATCCGAGGGGTTGAGCGCTCAACATGCGCATTTGCAACTGATTGATCTCAGTAGGATCTACCGTTGGATTTGGTGCGCTTGTCACCGTGAAATAAACCTGCTCCCATTCGTAGGTAACAGTGGTTTGTCCTTGAAGTGTGATGTAACTTCCTCCGAAAACCGAACCTCCAGACTGCTCTTCATTCATGAGTCGTAACTCAAGTGTTGTACCTGCAGGTGCATTTGTGAATGTTTTTAAGGCTAGTGTGCGTTCTCCTTCAGCAATTGGTGTTGCATCTGTAATCCCATCAATCGTAAATCGTACGAAGTCACCAGTAGTTCCTTCTCTCGTCCAACGGGTAGAAACAGAACTACCATTCACCGCATTTGGTGAAGGCAGCGGATCCAGAGAAACTGCTCCTGTCGCCGCAGACCAGTGCACACCGTAATGTGTTTCATTGTCAGACATGACAACCTCACACTCATTTCCTACGCGAATCGTTTTTGTGATTGTTGATTGACACTCTCCTGAACCAATCGTCAAGTTGAGATCGTGCACTCCTGGGAAATCCCAGCTTACTACTACGTCTGCTGAGTTACCACCTGAAACAATTGTTCCTCCGTCTGTGCTCCATTGATACTCCATTCCATCAACTGCTTTTGTGTTGTATGGAACCTCATCACCAAGGAAAGAATAAGGACGACCAGTAATGATTGCCATCTCGGGAACGTGGTAAACACGCACGTAGTCAACGATCATATCTGCCTGCGAAGGCGTGGTCTCATCAGGGAATCCGGGGAACCAACCACCAACAGCAAGATTCAGAATGATGTGGAAGTCTTGATCAAATCGCCAAGGGAATGTTCCCTGGTCTTCTGGTGTTTTCACGCTGAACAACTGGCCGTCAAGGTACCAGCGAATCTCGTCGTGCTCCCATTCAATAGCATAAGTATGGAATCCATCGGCCAATGACTGAGGAACGTTCACTGTCGCTCCTGTCAATTGGTTGTTCGGCCATTTTGGTCCGAAGTGAAGTGTCCCGTGATTGGTGAATACATCGTTCCCAATCACCTCAGTCACGTCAATCTCTCCTGATAGCGGCCATCCGCCATATTCACGTGTTTCTGGAAGCAGCCAAAACGCAGGCCAAAACCCTTGCCCTTCTGGCATCTGGATACGTGCTTCGATACGTCCAGACTTGAACGTTTGAAGATCACGCGTAACGATGCGTGCTGAAGTCCACTCAGGGGCTCCCCCTACTTCAAAATTGGCACGAATATGAAGGTTTCCATCAGACAAGAACACGTTCTCATCTTCGTTTGTATAGAACTGGAGTTCGTTATTTCCCCAGCCACATAGGCTAGGACAACCATCTCCGAGGTCAAATCCCCAATTCGAAAGATCTAGTGTAGATCCTTCAAATTCATCTGACCAAACTAATTGCTCGCACTGCGCATTAAGCGTCAGGCTGAGCGCCAAAAAACCAACTACTCCTAAAAGTCTCATTTTACAATCAGTGTTTCTTTCATATCTCCAATCAAAACCCCAAATACCCCAGGTTCAACTACCCACTCGTTGTCAATTCCAACGAAAGCAAAGTCTTGCACCGGAATAGAGAACTGCACTTCTTGGCTAGCTCCCGCATCTAGTTGCACTTTGCGGTAAGCACGTAGTCGCTTCACGCTTGGCGTGATTGTGG
The DNA here is from genome assembly GCA_022447625.1 of Flavobacteriales bacterium. GTDB lineage: Bacteria > Bacteroidota > Bacteroidia > Flavobacteriales_D > Sanyastnellaceae > Sanyastnella. The sequence goes on from JAKVAX010000025.1 coordinate 22,463, forward strand.
CTACACTGTCGCTTACATAAACCTGAATGACATCTGATCCAGCGAGTTCTCCTGTATTCTTAATCACAACCGAAACTTCTAAAGTTCCGCCCACAGCTAAGGTATCAGCAGACAAACTCAGATCGCTCATTTCAAACTTAGTGTATGACAATCCATCTCCGAACTCGTACAGTGGGTTCACCGCATTCGTAGAGAAATCGATGTGCATCATATCCGTGTATTTGTGGTCGTACGTAGTATGCGCTGAAGGATATCTTGGGTAGGTAAATGGAAGGTGACCTCCAGGGTTGTGTTCTCCTAATAATACATCTACCAAAGCTCTACCTCCCTGATCTCCAGGCAACATCGCTAAAATAAAAGCATCAATTCCCTCAGGAAGTTCTCCAAACGTTCGTGGGCGCCCTTCGGCAAGGATCAGTGATGTCGGAACGGTCAATTCTCCTAGTTTACCAATCACTTCTATTTGATTTCCAGGAAGATAGAGGTCTTCAATATCACCTGGTGTTTCCGTGTAAGGTGTTTCACCTAAGAAAGCAATCACGTGATCGGCGCTCACTCCTCGTGAAGTCAAGAATTGGTCATTCGTCATGTAGGTAACGCTAGCAAATAGCGACTGTACTTCTTCGAGGAAAGATGGCATGTCTGGAGTATTGTACTGCGGATCTACTCCTTGCCAAGTACGCGTCCATCCACCGTTTAATACGTTTAATGAGTTTGCATTGTCACCAACCACCAGGAGACGTTCTCCACCATTTAGTGGCAGAGCGTTTTCATTCTTAAGCATTACGATGGACGCTCGAGCTGCTTCCAAGGCACTTGCACGCGCTTCCGCGCTAGCGAAATCAGGATAATCATCAAGAGAAGGCACCTTTGCGTCAAACAGACCAAGATCAAACTTCAATTGAAGAATACGACGCACAGATTCATCAATGCGTGCTTCTGCAATCTCTCCTTCTTCTACCAGCTCTTTCAAGAGCACTGGGAATTCAAGATCCGTTGGGACCATTGACATATCGATACCTGCATCAACCGCCATTTTGATTGCTTCTTTATAGGTAGCAGCTACTTTATGACGAGAAACGAGGTACTTGATGTCTTCCCAATCAGTCACTACCATGCCTTGAAATCCGAGCTCGTTACGCAACAGGTCAGTCAAGATGGCTGGGTTCACGTGAACAGGAATGCCGTTCATTTCTCCAGAGTTGACCATGATGGTTTTCGCACCTCGGTTGATCGCTTCTTCGAAACCAGGAAGGAAGTACTCGCGCAATTGACGTTCAGGCACCCAAGCTTGCGTGCGGTCCTTACCAGAAAGCGTTACGCTGTATCCTAAGAAGTGCTTGAGACAAGCAGCTACGTGTACCGAATCAATTTCGTCACCAGAACCTTGGTAACCGTCAACCATGGCAGACCCCATGTCAGTTACCAGCTTCACATCTTCTCCGAAAGTCTCCCAGAAACGTGGCCAACGAGGGTCACGAGCAATGTCAAGCACTGGTGAGAAATTCCACGGAATTCCCGAGGCACGAACTTCATAGGCTGCTGTTTCAGCCAGCGATTTCACCATTGAAGTATCCCATGAACACGCCAGACCAATTTGTTGTGGAATCAGCGTACTATTGTCAGTGTATGTCACACCATGAATCGCATCAATACCGTAGAGGACAGGAATCTGATTCGGTGTCTCTTTGGCTTTGTCTTGAATGCGTGTCATAAGATCTAACCAAAACTCTCTCGGGTAGCTATGACCACCACAGTTCAAGATTGATCCTACGTTCAAGTCAACAATCACTTCTTGCAGACTTAGCTCATCCATATGATGCGGTTCGACAGAAGCATATGGCTCTCCTTCTAGGATCATATCAAGGGTAAGTTGGGTCATTTGCCCCACCTTTTCCTCCAAGGTCATGTTAGAGAGTAACTCCTCCACTTGGGAATTCTCCTTCGTGGAAGAATTACTTTCATTTGGTTGTTCAACTGGCGAGCACGCTATTATCGCCACGCTAAAGATGTATAATATTATGTGGTTAGTTCGTAACATCCTTGACAATCTCAATTCGGTGAATATTCACGCTTCCCTTGCCTTCAAATTCAAATCGTAACTGCTTGATACGACTCCAGAATTCTCCTTCAGTAGAGAAGTCTGAAAGTGGAATTGAAAACGTCTGTTTCCCATCTCCGCTTTTCTCTATGTAAGCTGAAAGCGCCTTTTTCTTGTGAGCGAAACTATAGGCTTCCATGACCATCAGGAGGTCTCCATTATTGATGTTTCTCTCACCTACTTCGACCATTAGTTTCAGGTCGTCATACTTATCTGTGAAGTCTACTCCTTTCCATCCTGCCCAAGAAGTACCCATGCGCTGCCACTGGCAATTATCACATTGATCCCACTCGAGCTCGAGTGTATTTCCTCTTACGTTGAAGTCTCGGCTTTCATACTTACCTAGACCCCATACCTTGTCAAAATCACCATCGAAAATGACCATGCGGTCATCTGCATCAATAGTATGTGGTGGGAATTCTTTTTTCTTGACAGAACGTTCTTTATGCGCCTCAATTCGAATATTGTCAATGAGTACGCTTCCGTATCCTTGACATTCCATCACTAGTTGCTTCACATTACTCAGATCGATCCCACAGGTTTGATAATCGAAACGGTTCATTGGCATGCGAAACTCTTGCCAATCTTCAGTAATTGGGTAGGTTTCAAGACAGTAACCTCCAGAAACAGCAGCGCTCATTACCCCTCCGTAGTCTTCCAAAAGGAACACGATGATTGGAATATTCGTCTTGTCTTCTATTGCACGGATATCCATCACCAGGTCAGCGGTCTCCATGATTGTAAGCAGGTCTTTTGGCTGCCAGTTGTTCCAACCGATTCCCATTCCAACCCAATCACAAGAAGTCTTCGCCCACTCCAGCTTCAAAACGCTACCGTGCTCGTCTTTCTTGATACTCTTGAAGTCTTTGCAATCATCCTTCTCTAATCCCCAAACGTTATCCGTTGCGTCTTTATAGACAGTGGGCGCTTTGAAATAACGCATACCGTCTTCCGGCCCGACCAAATTTGGGTCTTCTAAGGTCATCGTCTCGAATGTGATTCCACATCCAATCCACAAGAGTGCTAGCAATATGTATGGCAGCTTTCTCATGGTGTCCAAGGTGTAAATCGAGTAAAGTTCACGTAATCAAGACCGTAACCAATGAAGGTGCTAGTTCCTTCCACAGAAAGGAGAAGGAATTCGACACTGATAATTCGGTCAACGTCTTGGTTTCCTGTACCATCAATATTTCCGAAGCCTCCTACCGTACTAAGGTTAAACGAGCTCAAAGGAATAGAAACTACTTTCCATCCTTTCCAGTCAACCAGAATCTCTGTGTTGTAGGTTCCTTCGTTGAAACGATCGTATTCTCCATCCAGGTTATCATCTTCTTGCAGACCAATCGACATACGCGTGTTCCCATCGCCGAAGCCATGAACGAGCATGTTGATGTACACGTGTTCCGGGTTTGTCGTTTGGAAATCAAAAGTGCTTCCAGCTGGAAGATCTTGTGACGCCGATGCGGTGGTGTTGATACCACAGATGAATACACTTCCTTGGTTATCGTAAGTCATTCGCCAGTGACCGTTCCCTTCTCCTGCGAACACTTGAATGAACTCAGGTGTGTCGAAGGTTGGGTCTTGCACGAAGTACGAACCATCAACATGCGCGTTAGTGGCAGCAGCTTCAGCGAATGTCCCCCATCCTGCAGCCTCTTCGAAGTCTCCAAGTAGAAGGTCAATCGACTGTTCAGGACGAATACCTGCAATGGTAATCGTATCTCCCCAAAGTGTATCTGGGTAATCAGCGAATGTCATGTACGTCAACGCTTCTTCTGATGAGAACAACGGCGCGAAAGTGATACTTCCGTTCCAGTTTGCTACCTCACCTGTTACATCGCGTTCACGACCTGTGATCTCTTTACGAGCTCCCGATGTCATTCCCTCAACAGTAATCTTCCAATCTGTTCGAATGGTCAGTTGAGCAGAGAAATTCACCGTCTCTCCCACGCCGAAGTCAACCGTCTCGCGGTCAGAACTTAACGTTTCTAGCACCTCGAATTCTCCGAAGATATCCTGAAGCTCAGGCCCTTCGATCTCATCTTTACGACACGCTGTGAAAGCGACGAATGCGAGGATTGTGATATATAGAATTCGTTTCATCAGAAGAAAATATTAAAGAGTACAACCAACTGCTGGATGTCATATGCTCCACGCGGAATGTCTGCAGATTCGATCGTCGAAGAACGACCTTGAATAAGCAGGTGCGTATTCTGGTTGAATGTGTACTTCATTCCAGCCAGCACAGTTTGATCACTCAAATCAATATCCAATTGCTGGTAGTCAGCAATCTCACTAAATGCGTTTCTCATCGCCATGTACTCCGTTCCTTCGGCATTCAAGTTAATTACGCCTAGTTCTAGGAATAGATCTTGAGTCACCTCGAAAGAAATACCGGCTTCGAGGAAGATGCTTGTCAGATCAACCTCACCAATTCCTTCTAGCGCTTCTACTGGAGCGTCAATGGCATCACGAGAAGTTGCTTCGTAACGTCCACCTAACTCTACAATCAACCGGTTCTTACCTCCGTAGAGTTCATTTAATGCAAAACGTCCGCTTAGATCTAAACGTGTGAAGTTTCTGAATTCACTTGTTCCTTCACCGTTCACCTCTGTCAACAAGGCTAGGTTCGCTTTTATCGAACGAATTGCTGTTGAATCCGTTCCATAGTCGATTCCACCCCGAAGTCCTTGACGGTTTGGTGTAGCATCGCCATAAGGGGAAACATTATTATAAGCAGGAAGGAATGGCTGAAGTTCAGGAGTGATTGTCAGGTTATACAATCCAACATCAGTTAGCACATCAAACACGTTAAATGCACGTGGCGCTTCATTATTTCCTTGGAAGCTGAAGTTTTGTGGCAGCGATCCAGAAACAATTCGACGACTCTGTGCTCCGGGTGATCGGAAACCAGAACGAACAAATAGATATTCTCCGTAGAAACGAAGCTTGTCTTCTGTGTTACGACGAACCCCCAACTGGAAGAATACATCAGAAGTATCTTGAGGCGCTTCATTGATTTCCTCGTAGCGAGACATGCTTATTCCCCCTTCACCGTAGAAAATGAGGTCAAGGTCTTCAACAGGCTTCAGTTTTGCGTTGATCGTGTGCACCGTCGTCGCTTTCATCTCTTCTGAGAATTGAGCCGTCTGCGCCACATCAAACATTCCAACCAAGTTGTAGCCAATTTCGCCAAAGCCTTTACGGCCGTAAACCATGCTTCCCCCACCAATCAATCGATCTGGAGTAAAGAAGAAGTCTGTCTGGCGATTCTTCGCGAGGAACATATCAAATCCGAGCGTATTACCTTTTCCAGGTAGACGTAGTTTGAAATCTGTCTGAACCCCTTGCTGGCGCCAGCGATTGTTCCGGTAAAACTGTTCGTACTGAATGATGTCTTCGTAAACATGAAGACTTGACATTCTGTGTTGACCAAGGTCAGCGTCGCTATTGTACAGCGTAAACGGTGTCATTTTCAAATCCAGGTCACCAACACGGTAGCGCACCTTTCCTTTGACTAGACCACGGATATATAGTTCACGGAAACCAAAGCCAATACCAGCTCCCCAGAATCCATCCAAGTCACTTGTTACACGAGTAAGTACTCGGATTTCAGTTGACGGATTTGGGTTTACTTGGAATCCGAGATCGAATAGCGCATAACCAGTCATTTCTTTACGCGCGTTCACGGTATCTGCCGCCAAGGTGTCACCATTGATTATGGTCTGACGGTACAAATCTCCACCAATCTCACTGTTTTGCATGTAGAATCTTCCGGCTCCGTATACCTGGAATTTCTCATTCTGCGCTAGCGCGGAAATGCTTAACGATGAGATGAGGATCAAGAATATGTATTTCGTAATTCTCATCAGAAGAATACTTTAAGTTCTATTGTTGTCTCCGTACCAGAAATATCATCCTGAACGAAGTTTTCGTCTTTTTGAGTGAATCGTTTGTGTCTGATGTACAGACCTGAGCTCTTCGAAAGCCTAACATCTAGTCCTACTCCGAATGAAGTAGATCGCTGGTCAATTGGACCTGCGGCTGCAGTGGTTGTTCCTGGGTAATTCGAACCAGCAATTGGCGTTCCATCCAAACCATAACTGTCGAAATCGCCAGAAATATCTTCTACCGTAGCTCCTGCAAGGTTGCCATTGAGATCGCGATAGTAGATGTTGTTCGTTCGATCGTTTCCTTTGATCGTTTCCAATCCAACACCCACGCTCAAGTCTAACCAATCACGAATAGGGGTGATGAAATCAAACTCGTGGTAATTGGTTCTCAGGTATGCTTCGTCATTGAAGATGGGAAGCAAGCTCAATCCATCACCAACAGAGCCACTCATTCCGTTGTAAAGAAGGTAGATCGGGTGATCTAGCACATCTACACGTTGTTTGATTTGGTACTGAAGGGTATTGAATCCTAGCAAGCTCTGAGGAAGTCCGAGCGAATCAACATGAGTAATGAAGACATCTTCAGCAACACCTCTGTAGAAAGCGCTCCAACGGCCGTAGGGTCCAATTTGCTGCGCAAATGGAGCAAAACGCGATAAGGCAAGTCCATTGATCTTATGTCCGAAAGACAATCGATTCGACGCACGCTCCAATTCCTCAGAAACCATGTTTCCGATGGATATATGGGTTTTCTCAAAGTCAGCGAAAAGGTTGAATGAGAATCCTTGACGGTTGTTTAAGATTTGGCCAACATCTGTGATACTCCCAGCGAACGCAGCAGCCCCACCTCCACCAGTAACAATCTGCCCCGCGTCATCATCAGTGATGATCTGAGTGTTTGACGACAAGAAGTTACCGAAGTAGTTCACGAATTCCGGCGCTAGCCTGAAGACATCAATATCTCCAGAAAGCCATGGAGTAATCTTGTTTACGCTCACATTTACGCGAACAGCTTCTCCGTAATCAAGCTCTTGCATCGGAGAAAACAAGCTTCCAATCCCCGCTTCTGCATTAACTGCAATCTTATCATTCGCCCAACGGCCATTGATCGTATGGAGGCTAATCCCTGCCTTTTGAGTCGCAATCGAATCAGTGTACAGCAGGTAGTTCATTGTGTTTACACCAACGAAACCATTTTCAAAACTCTTACGCAAACGACCACCATAGCTCGAGGCAGGCAAGGCACGACCAAAGGTGGTGGTTGCTGCAGTCTTACCAAACATTAAGCGTGCACTTAATCCAGCCGGAAGATCAGTCAGGTCAAAAAGTGCTCCTTTGAAAGCTTGATTAGCCCAACGACCGTCTCTAGAGATATCTCCACTCTGCATGTAGATATCCGCACGCTCAGAGCCTTGTCCGTTTCCTTCCCAGGCCCAGCGTTCAAAGAGACTAAATCGGTTGTATCCTACGAAGCTAGAGAACACCATATCACTCACCTCAACCCAGTTGATCCCTCCTAGCTGGAAACCGATCGTCGCGTATTCGGTTGGAACGGTTCCATAGAGGCTGATTCCGAGGTTCAGGTTATTTGGTACACTACCGCTGCTTCCTGTGAAGTGCGAGTAGAGTGCATAATCCATACTAATTGAAGCACCGCCTCCAGGACGAATGCTTGCAGTCATCAAAAAGATCGGTGGATCACGGTACACATCTCCAACTCCGAAAACGTATGGAGGTGTGTTAGCGAATTGGTTATCCGGTAGAACTTGGAAGTTCTGATCTAGGCTTCGATTGAAACCGTAGAAACGGTAGTAACCATTCAAGGAGAATCCACTGATGCGTTTTGACAGTTTGTACTCTTTGTCTTCATTCCCTTTCCAGTCTAGGGTATCAGATACCGCTAGCGAGGGAACGCTGAACAACAGTGCTATAATCAAAACAACCTTCTTCATCATGCTATTCCGATTGGTGAAAACATTACCCACAGAATTATCACTAAAGCCACCAAGATCATCGTCAATAATAGATCGCGTTTTACGGCTGGTTGTTTCATAAATTCCTTGTTACGGTCAGCCATTGTCAAGTACAAGATGGCTTGACGGTCATGCTGTACTCCCCGACTTCCAACAAAATGCACAATCGAGGAAATGAAGAAGAGGATCAATGCGAAGTGTAAGAAATTGATTGAGACAAAGCTGTCGATAAGACCTCCTTTCTGTACTGAAAGTATTGCGTTTCCGGCAGCATCTGTAGCTGTCATGAATTCAAGCGCGAGACGCACACAGCCGACCACAAAACCAGTCCAAAGTGCTAATATCGCCCCGCGATGGTTGACTGCTGGAGTTAAGATTCCAAACAGAAATACCGCAGCAATCGGTGGCGATATGTACGCTTGAATACTCTGAAGGTATTTGAATAGTCCTCCGTCAGACATCATGTTTTCCATAAGCGGAATCCAAGCCAAACCGATGACCACTAATACCGCTGTAGATACTTGCCCGATGTATACTAGACGACGCTCACTCAAATCTGGATTCCAAATTTTGAAGAAGTCCATTGTCACTAGCGTGGAACAAGAGTTGAATACACTACTGAGCGAGCTCATTAAAGCCGCAAGCAGTCCAGCTGCGACCAGTCCTTTCAAACCTACCGGAAGGTAATTCGCTACCATAGCAGGAAGTGCCGCATCGTATAGAATCTCGCCGTCTTCTCCAAGAAGAAGCGTACCGTCTTGTGTGAACAGTCCAAAAGCTACCACCCCGGGCAACACGAATAAGAAAATAGGAAGTAGCTTCAAGAAGCCAGCAAAGATCGTTCCTTGACGCGCATTTGCAGGATCTTTAGCAGAAAGCACACGTTGTACGATAAACTGGTCAGTACACCAGTACCACACACCAAGAATAGGCGCTCCAAAGAGAATTCCCGTCCAAGGGTAGTTAGTATCAGTGTTTGGTCTCCAAAGACTTAAGTAGTCTGTAGCTTTCGAATCGCCCACATCAGCGGTAATTGACGTCATCATAGCATCCCATCCACCAAGTTGATCAATACCAAAAGCGGTGACTGCAATCGCACCACCGACCAGTACGAACATTTGCACCATGTCAGTGTATACCACTGCTTTCAAGCCTCCGAAAATAGTATAAACTCCTGTAGCAATCACCACGAGTACTGCTCCTGTCCAGAAATCAATACCAAGCAATTGCTCGAAAACGAGTGCACCAGCGAAGATGGTCACAGAGATCTTCGTGAGAACATATGCGAGAATTGAGATGACACTCAAGTATCTGCGAGCTCCACGAGAGTATCGTTTCTCGAGGAATTCAGGCATCGTAAACACTCCACTTTTAATGTAGAATGGTACGAAAACCCAACCAAGAAGTAGAAGAATAAGCGCTGCAAGGATTTCAAACTGTCCATTGACGAAATCCCCACGTGCACCCGAACCGGCAAGACCGATTAGGTGTTCAGATCCGATGTTGGAAGCAAACAGTGAAGCACCGATAACAAACCAGCCACTGTTCTTACCTCCAAGGAAGTAGGCGTCCGACGATTTCTCCTTGCGTTCTTTTCTTGTGACATAAAAAGCCACAGTAAAAATGAGCAAGAAATAAGCGCCGACTACCAGAAAGTCGAGCGTATCCATGTGCTTACGGCTGGATGAACAGTGTCTTCTGTTCGCTCACTCCCGCGTCGCTTGTCACATGAACAGTATATAGTCCTGTAGATAGGTATGAAAGATCGATCTGCATTTGAGTCTGCATGATCAAATCACTAGCTACTAGCGAGCCCATTGAATTATAGACATCATAACGCTCAAGCTGTTCGCTAGCCTTGATGTTTACAAGTCCTGTTGTAGGGTTCGGGTAGATTTCAAGGTCAATTGAAGACTGCTCTTCTACATTCACCAAGGTCTCTACAATGAGGTTGTCAATGTAGAAGGTTTCAGCAAGCTCTTGTCCTGGTTCGATTAGAATAACGAAGTCAGTTGCGTTCGGAGCTCCTTGGATTGGTGCAAGATCAAGAGAGAATGTCTCCCACTGAAGAGATGTTGTGGTTACGAATTCTCCTAGGATCAACTCCAATCCGAAATCATCCTGAATAGAGAATAGGACCGTGCTGGGCGCAGCTGGATCCCAGAAATCGAAGTATAAGGTTGTTGTTTCACCAACTGGAATATTAAGTGCCTGTGCGAAATTTCCGACTACAACGTCATCCGGAGCACCTCCATTACGTGCATATTCCAAACACTTGTCATCTTGGTCAAGTGCAGGATCTGGGAAGATAGACATACGACCGTCAGTGTATTCGATTACGAATCCATCGTTATCACAATCAGCGTCCATCAATACAAAGTCTGCCTCGTTGTATGCTTCACAAGGTGCTTCAGCACGCTCAGCCCCCATAAGGTTATCAAAGTAGTATGTTTCAGAAACGTTCACTCCAGGATTAAATAAAAGAACCATTTCATCACAATCAACATTAGCTGTTGGTGCATCTGGCCACCAACCTGCATTCGCACCATCAGTCCATGGCTGTCCTGTAAGTGTGAATTCAAGTGTTTCCCATTCACCACCAGTTGTAGTAATCGCTTGATACTCCGAGTGACGTCCACCTGGGTAGCCATTACTTTCTGCTAGCTCTGCGTTCTGAAGTGAAATTTGAACCGTGATTCCAGGAACGGGAGCATATACATCCATAGTCATTGTTTTCTCACCAGCTAAGTATGGAGCGAGGTCACCCAATTCACCACTATCAATGAGAATCACATCATATGTTTCGGATGGGTTACGCGTGTATTCTGCACAAGAAGGACTGTCATTAACGTCGTTAGGTCCGGGGTTCACCGCGTACTGGAGAAGTGTTCCGTGCCATCCTGGCCATTCCATTCCTCCGATTCCGTTGTTCATTTGTTGCGGAAAAGGAATATTCAATCCATAAGTCACTGTTCGAACGTCGTCGAACGAATCATACATCTCCTGTGCTGTTACGAGCGAGCAGGTCATTAATGTTGCTACGAGCACTGCGTATATCTTCTTCATTTGTAAAGGTTTGTGAGCAAGTTAATGTAGGATTAAAGAATCGGCAACAACCGCACTACATCGTAACCACATCTGATTAAAAACACACTACATCATCAGTACATCATTCTGCGATTATTTGAACTAAATTCCTTTGTAATATAAAGGTTTTTAACGACTTTCACTCCACCTTAGCACTACATCAATGAACGTTAGACTACTTTCACATTTTATTGGTTTGCTGTTCGCATTGATGCTTACATGTGATGTATCATTCGGACAGACCGAAGGGACTTCTAAAGTCATCAACTTCAAAAAGTCTGACTATGAGGGTGGTAGCCAAACTCGTGAGATAGCTCAATTAGACAATGGCTACATCGTTGCCGCGAATAATGATGGGCTTTTGCTTTACGATGGAGTTGAATGGCATCTGTATCGCCAACCAAATGGAACTATCCAGCGTTCCATCGCCTTGGATGGCTCTAAGGTATATTGTGGTGGACAGAACGAGCTTGGTTACTGGGACTTTGAGCAGCGCTCACCAGAATACATTTCCCTAATTGACCAAATCCCAAGTAATGGACGTCAATTCGGTGAAGTGTGGGAACTCCAGTTCCAAGATGGCAAGTTATTCGCTCGCTGTGAGAATCATTTTCTCATCTTTAACAGAAATGACCAGAGCTGCTCTATCAATTACAAAGGTGAACGATTAGTCAAAAGCATCAGTGGTCCGCTCCTTCACTTTCGCGATTCTGTAGCCTTTGATGTGATCAACAACAACGCTTTTCGAACACTGCCGACCGATGAGGGGGAATTTGTTGACATTGTCATTCTTCAAGATGGCACAGAAATCATTTTTACTGTAGGAAACGGAGGTACTCCTTTAAACGACGAAGATGATGCTCGCCTGACTGGATTAAACGATTTATTGAGGAGATACTTCGTCAACACTATCATTGAAATCAAAGACGGATATTTGTTTACGACTCGTCGCGGAGGAGTCATAATAACTGATTTTAATTTGGACATCACGGGGCAAATAACGGTATCCGAGGGTCTCCAACGAAATGATATTCTTGCCTCCTTCCTTGACTCCAATGACGACGTTTGGTTAGGAACGACCAATGGAATCGACGTACTGAACACAAGTGCTCCGTACCACAAACTCTCTCCAGATGGCTTCCTCAAAGGCGCGGGGTACGCTTGCTTGAATTATAAAGGGGATATGTACTTCGGTACAAATAACGGTTTATTCAAGGCTGAACCAGAAAGCTTCAATCAGTACTCCATGGTAGGCGATTTAGTTGGTCAGGTTTGGGGCCTTGATGTTTACGATGATATTCTTTGGATTTCACATCAAGATGGTCTCTTTACTTATGATGGAAAAATATTAACACATCTATACAATGGCATAGGAACTTGGCAGGTAGTCAAACTTGGCTCCAACGAGGACGTATTAATCTCTGGCCATTATGACGGACTTGGCCTCATCCAAAAACAACAAGATACCTGGAAATTCATCGATCGCATCACAGGGATTGATCAAAGTGCCCGTATCATGGCTGAGGAGGACGAATCTACTTGGTGGGTTAGTCATCCATACATCGGAGCATGGAGAGTCGAATTCAATGATCTCTTGCATCCAAACGTACAGTTCTATGATCAGGAGAATGGATTTCCTAGCAACCAAAAGATCTATGTAGAGCGCGTTGGAGACAATCTCATCTTTACGTCTGAAGAAGGGCTGTATACATATGACACCGACAAAGACACTGTCAAACCATTGAAGGGGATTGAGGAGCACTTCCCTACAACACCATCATTCAGACGAGTATTCAATGGGCCCAAGGAAGATATGTGGTTCATTACCGAAACGGAATTTGGAATCATGAATATCACAGAATCTGCCATTGACAAGACCGTCAGTGTAGCCGCGATTCCGGAATTGAAGCAAAAGCTTGTGAATGGATTTGAAAGTACAGAATTCATCAATGACAGCGTAGCCTACATTGGAGCAGAAGACGGTTTCATTTCCATTGATCTAAACGACTTGAGTCGTTATCTCGAAAAGACCCCTTCCCTCACCCTCCGAACCGTTGAATCACTCAATAACGATACGATATATTATTCCACACTGAATCAAAATGAGAATGTCTTAGAGTTAAACAAGGCAGAAGCCTCATTCCGCATTCGATTCAGATCTACGTCATTTATTCAAGAGCGCGCCATCTCCGTACAAACTCGATTGGAGGGCTTCGAAGACGAATGGACCGTAGACGACGGAAGCTATTTCAGGGACTACACCAACCTACCAGCCAATGACTACACTTTCGTTGCAAGAATTGTGGATGGTAACGGCACGGTACTTTCTTCAACCTCTTTCAACATTGAGGTACAATCAGCGTGGTATTCTTCAACGATCGCCGTTTTCTCATGGATCACCCTAGGCGCAGTAATTTTAGTCCTTGTATACCTCTCCAACGAACGCAAATACAAAAAGGAGAAGGCGGCTCTGGTCATTGAAAAGGAGAAAGAACTTCAAGAACAAAAAAACCAGAGTGTGCAGGTTATCGATCAGATCCGTAGCGAGCAACTAGAATCTGAGATTGCCCATAAGAACAAAGAACTTGCTTCAGCTACTATGCATCTTGTACAAAAAGGGAAGCTACTTCAGGGAATTAAGGATGGACTTCAAGGAATCAAAATTGATGATGGAGAAAAGGCATCCAAAGAGATCAGAAGACTCATCAAGGTGATCAACAGTGATATGAAGCTTGATAACAACTGGGATCAGTTCGAATTACACTTCGATCAAGTACACGTTGACTTTTTGAAGAGACTCAGAGATCAATTCCCTCAATTGACACCAAATGACCATAAGCTCTGCGCCTACCTCCGAATGAACCTTACAACGAAGGAAATCGCAACCATCATGAACATTAGTGTTCGTGGTGTAGAGATTTCAAGGTATCGTCTCAGAAAGAAACTGGGAATAGACAAAGAGGTGAACCTCACTGAGTTCATCCTCAATGTCTAATATTTTCTAGTTACAGATTTGCCCGAATCCAGCCAAGAAAGCAAGCAGATCCGCTGCATTGACTACTTGATCTCCATTGATATCTTCGACACAGCTAGCCGTAGCAAACAAACAAGACCCATCGTCAACTGTAGCTAGCGCATTGTAGTTATCCGCATCTTCATACGTACAGCCGAAAAGCAGATCTCCAACACATAGGTTAGGATCGTGTGCAGCATATGGGTTAAAATTAGCTCCTAAGGGATCATTGCACCCTGCACATGGGTCACAGCTAGCGAAACATGAAACCTGTATCACTAGATCTGTAAGAGGCAATTCAAGTTCTCTCATTCCACCAACAACACAAGATCCAGATGGTGACTCATTCACTCCATCTCCAATGAATCTGTACTGCATCGTCTCGCCACCGTTTAACGTCACATCTAAAGCCCAAATCCCCCAACCTTGTTGGATCATTGGCACCGTTCCAGTGAAGAATGGCGAGATAATTTCAACGTCCATAGTCGATGCGTCAATATCGAATGCATCTACCTGGAACGTTACTGCGATTTCAGAAGCGACACATGCCGCACAAGAGTTGAAACAAACCACATCCAGAATCAAAGGCATACCCATTTGTTGTGTAATTCGGTTCGTAAACACTTCGTCGTTACCATATGTGGTTATCGTGCAGCTCGCTCCAACTGGGAAATACTCTATGGCACCACTCCACCCGTTGGTAGTGAATTTGTACTCATGATTCCCTATTGGCAGATCGAGCATTGTCTCATAAATACCGTCTTGATCTGGATCCGAAAGCTGATTGCATGCGCCACACCATGAATTGAAGGTACCATTCAAGTGCACTTGATCTGATGGAGAAAGCCCCATCTGCGACATGTCAACTCGGAAAGTTGTGGCATAGAGACAACTGCCGTTGTCTGAGGTAGCATTCGAGTCATAATTAGACGCATTGATATCAGTACACCCTTCATTGTTGTTTGAAGGACAGAAGGTGCAGGAATTAAAGCACACCGGAGGGATTGATGTTGGCTCGAATCCATGATTCACGAAGCGGTTTACATATGTATTGATTCCGTCGTAGGTGGTGATTGTACAGGGGTCTCCAGAGTTAAAACCCTCTACGATACCGTCCCATCCGTTGATGACGTATTTGTATTCGTGAATGCCCGGAGGTAGGTTAATTGTAGATGTCCAAACTCCATTTCCTTGGTTGGTCATAGGAGAACATACACCACACCAACTATTGAACGAACCGTTGAGGTGAGGGATGTCACCGGCATTTACATTTTCCTCTGATAGATCCAGTGTAAAGGTCACTGGATTTGTTTCGGGTGCATATTCGTATACACGCACATAATCCACCTGCATTTCTTGAGGGAAAGTGGTACTTGCATCAGGAGCCCCAGGCCAGTTCCCCCCCACCGCAACGTTAAGGAGGAAATAATAATCTTGAGCAAAGAGCCATTCGTATTGCGGTGGTACTTGTGAACGTTCTAAGCTGAAGTAGAGAATATCATCAAAGTACCACTCAATGTTGTCAGGATACCAGACAATGGCGTAGGTATGGAAATCGTCTGCCAATGAAGCTCCAGCATCGTACGAACCACCGATGGAAAGCACATCTCCTACCGTACCTTGATGGGTAGTTCCATGTAGGATATTTGGTTCGTTCCCCACAATCTCCATGATATCGATCTCCCCTGGCCAAAACTGACCTTCAGGAAGCATCCAAAAGGCCGGCCATAACCCTTGGCCAGTCGGAAGCTTCATTCGCGCCTCCATTTTACCATATGTCCAGTATTGCTTGTTCAGCGACTTGATCCTTCCACTGGTGTAGTTCATTCCACCTATAGACTGCTCTAGTGCACGGATATGGAGCATTCCATCTTCAACAAACACATTGGTTTCATTGGAGGTGTAATATTGAAGTTCATTGTTCCCCCATCCATTCAATCCGAATTGGGCACCAGTACCCAGATCATAGGTCCAATTGGTGATATCGAGTTCTGTTCCATCGAACTCATCACTCCATACCAGAGACCAATCTTGAGCAGAGACAAAAAGTGGGCAAAACGCCAGTAATAACAATAGTTTTCTCATGTCACTAAGTTAAAGAAAAAGGGGCTCCGAAAAGCCCCTTTTGTTGTAGTTAAGATCACGTTTTATCCATTAACAAGATGTTCCGAACGCTGCCAAGAACTGTAGAAGGTCAGCTGCATTCACGATACCATCTTGGTTGAGATCTTCAGGACAATCACCTCCTGTCGTGAACGTACATGAACCATCATCAGTGTTCGCTGATGCGTTGTAGTTATCTGCGTCTGGGTATGTACACCCAAATGCAATCGGTGTCATACAAGAACCATCATCAGACCCAGCGAATGGGTTATATTCTGTAGATAGTGGATCAGTACAACCTGCACAAGCATCACACTCTCCGAAGCAGACAAGTGCAAGCACTTCATCAGCCCCACCAACAGTATGTGAACGGTTGTACGCGCCCAATCCATCATCAACACCACACTCCATAGGAACAGTTTCTCCTCCTGCGAAGTCATTTCCGTTGATGTACTTGTATTGGATAGTTTCTCCTTCTCCGATAGTTACAGAGAACTCGTAGATACCGTAACCTAGGTAAGTCATTGGTGTAGCAGATGCGTCCCATCCTTGGAATGAACCAGCGATGTGAACTCCTTCTGCAGCTACCATTTCGTTCCACATGTCAACTCGGAATGTTACATTGTAGAATGCAGATGGACAAGCGTTACAGCTTTCCCAGCATACAGCTCCTACTGTAGTATCACCACTAACAGATACTAGACGGTTTGTGAATCCGCCACCAGATACTGTACAAGGCTCACCACCAGCGAAGATCTCGTCAGTTGTTCCGTCTACGATGAACTTGTATTCATTGTCACCGTTTGTCATTGTTACTGTAACAGTGTAAACACCGTCCATATCAGCGTCATCCATTGGGTTTGCGTTAGGGTTCCATCCGTTGAATGCACCGAACACACCAACTGTAGTGAATGCTCCAGCGTACTGGTTCATATCTACGTTTAGTGTCACTAGGTAAGAGCAAGATCCATCATCGATTGTTGCTGCTGGATTGTAGTTCTGAGCTGCACCGTCAGTACATCCAGATACGTTTAAGTTATCACAAACACCACACTCTTCCCAACAGTAATCAATTGTTGATTGGTTTCCGGTTACTTGGATGAAGCGGTTAGTGAAACCAAAGTTTGTCACTGTACAAGGCGCGTCAACCATCATTGACTCGAATATTGTACCATCAACAGTATAAAGGAACTCGTAAGTACCCTCCTGTAGAGGAACGATGAGTTCCCAGATACCACCACCTTGATCGAACATTGGTGCACAGTTTCCACACCATCCGTTAAACTGACCGTTTAGGTTCATTTCAGTAAATGCTGCACCGTAGTTACTCATGTCAACACGGAAAGTCACGTCGAACACACAGCTACCATCATTAACAGTTGCCGCTGGATCGTAGTTGCTTGCTGTAGCATCGTTACATCCAGGAGTTTCTCCTGTAGTACAGGCGTAACAGCTGTTGAAACATACTGTGTCAAGAACAACGTCTGCTGCCATCACGTCAACAGTACGGTTAGTGAATCCATCACCATTAGTGATTGTACATGATTCACCTCCAGCGAAGTTTTCTTGATCGTTCCAGTTATCGATAGTGAATTTGTATTGCTGAAGACCATTAGTCACAGCGAAAGTACCAGTCCAAACTCCGTCCATGTCATCATCTGTAAGCTGGTTACAGTCACCACACCATCCGTTGTAAGCTCCTGACACGTTCACGTATCCGAATGAAGCTCCGTATTCGTTCATATCAACTGAGAATGAAACCAAGTAAGAACAAGATCCATCATCAATTGAAGCTGCCATGTCGTAGTTAGCAGCAGCAGGATCAGTACATCCTTCTACTCCACCACCTGTGCATCCTGTACAAGTATCGTAAGCATCTCCCGTTACGTCAGGTGAACCTACTGTCCATAGGCGGTTTGCGAAGTTCGCTCCATCTGTAATTGGCGTACAAGAAAGATCTTGAGGCATGTTGTCTAGTAGGTTCTCTTGAACTCCGTCAACAACCCATAGGTATTGCATGTCAGCAGCTGGTGCTGGATCTAGTAACACCGTCCACGTTCCATCTCCGTTGTCTGAAGCTACTGGGCCTCCTGCAGGATCCCATCCCCAAAATTCTCCTGTCATACGAACTTCTGT
Organism: Flavobacteriales bacterium; assembly: GCA_022447625.1. Taxonomy (GTDB): domain Bacteria; phylum Bacteroidota; class Bacteroidia; order Flavobacteriales_D; family Sanyastnellaceae; genus Sanyastnella. The sequence continues at coordinate 40,769 of JAKVAX010000025.1, forward strand.
TGGCATTCCGTCACACACTTCTACTGTCAATGATACAGAAGTTGCTACACCGTCTCCGTTACAATCACCACAAGTATCGTAGTAATCATCAGTTACGTTAGGAGCTCCAACAACCCATAGACGGTTTGCGAAGTTTGCTCCATCAGTAATTGGTGTGCATGATAGGTTTACCACTGCGTTGTCAAGAACGTTTTCCTGAACACCATCAAGAACCCATAGATACTGCATGTCAGCAGCTGGCGCTGGATCAAGAGTTACAGTCCAAGTTCCGTCTCCGTTATCAGCAGCGACTGGGCCTCCTACTGGATCCCATCCCCAGAACTCTCCTGTCATACGAACTTCCATTGGAGTTGCGCCACACACATCAACTGTCAAGGTGAGAGGAGAACCACCTCCTCCTCCGTCGCAGTTTCCACATGTGTCATATACGTCTCCTGTTACGTCTGGTGAACCTACAGTCCATAGACGGATTGCGAAGTTTGCCCCATCAGTCACAGGCGTACATGAAAGATCTACTACTGCGTTGTCAAGCATGTTCTCTTGAACACCATCAACAACCCATAGGTATTGCATATCTGCTGCTGGCGCTGGATCAAGGGTTACTGTCCAAGTTCCATCACCGTTATCTGAAGCTACTGGGCCTCCTGCTGGATCCCATCCCCAGAATTCTCCTGTCATGCGAACTTCTGCTGGAGTCGCATCACATACGTCAACTGTCAACGCAACCGAAGTAGCTACTCCGTCTCCATTACAGTCTCCGCAAGTATCGTAGTAATCTCCAGTTACATCCGGTGATCCTACAGTCCATAGTCGGTTTGCGAAGTTCGCTCCGTCAGTAACAGGTGTACATGCGAGGTTAACAACTGCGTTATCAAGCATATTTTCTTGAGTTCCATCAAGAACCCATAGGTACTGCATATCAGCTGCTGGCGCTGGATCAAGAGTTACAGTCCAAGTTCCGTCTCCGTTGTCTGAAGCTACTGGGCCTCCTGCTGGATCCCATCCCCAGAATTCTCCTGTCATGCGCACCTCTGTTGGCATTGCATCACATACATCCACAGTCAATGTCAATGGTGGAATTGGACATGGCTCACAAGAATCGTAAACATCACCGTTCACATTTCCTGAACCTACAGTCCAAAGACGATTTGCGAAGGTTGCTCCGTCTGTCACAGGCGTACATGATAGATCAACAACGGCGTTATCAAGAAGATTTTCTTGAACGCCGTCAACAACCCATAAGTACTGCATGTCTGCTCCTGGCATTGGATCAAGAGTCACTGTCCAAGTGCCATCTCCATTATCTGAAGCTACTGGACCACCTGCTGGATCCCATCCCCAGAATTCTCCTGTCATGCGCACTTCTGTTGGCATTGCATCACAAGCATCCATTGTAAGAGTGATTCCCGTTGCTGGTGCACAGTTGTCTGAGAAGTTAACGTCGAAGTCAGCTGGACTAAGTTGCCAGTTACCTCCGAATGACGCTTTACTCCATAGTACATTTAAACTAACGATTGCAGGGGCAGTACCCCATGAAAGTGTACGACTGAGTACACCAGGCACAGATGCATCTATAGCAGAAATGGCAGCACCACTTCCTCCAGGGATGATCAAATCATCTACGGCATCAGCATCAGCTGACTCTACAGAAACGATCATGCTCGTTGCATCAACATTTGCGATGGTTACGAAGACAGAAGAAGCGACTTCTGCCGGAATTCCGAGGTGATAGACTTGAGTGTCACAGTAAGGTGACGTCTGGGCGAACCCCCAAGACGCAAGTCCAAAACACATCAGAAGGCTTAAAATAAATCTCTTTGATTGCATTGTATTTTGGTTTGGTTAGGCCATGATTTTCTATCTCACCGATTTCACAGCCCTGTAAAGATACTTCTTGACCTCCTCTCAGGCTAAAAATTGACTACATCATGACTACATCAAACCACTACTTTCCAACTCATCATGTTTATTTACATACCTGTATTTCAATATTTTACAGAATTTACCTCACTACATCACTTACGACTTTAACCGTACAACACAACGAGATAACGTAGAATTTACACTTTGTACTTGTTTAAATCAAAAAAGGGGCCGAAGCCCCTTTTTTGATGAGTTCAAAATCTGTTTAACACGGTGTTCCGAATCCAGCTAGGAACTGCAGTAAGTCTGCAGCATTGACGATTCCATCGCTGTTCAAGTCTTCAGGACAGTCATTTCCAGCAGGCTGGAAAGTACATGAACCATCATCTTCATTGGCAGATACATCATAGTTCTCCGCATCAACATAGGTACATCCGTAAACTACAGGAGTTACACATGAAGCGTCATCGCTGATTGCGAAAGGGTTATACTCTGTAGAGAATGGATCTGTACATCCTGCACAAGCATCACATTCACCAAAACATACTGATACACTTACGTCAGAAGTCATAAGTTCGATGATTCTGTTGTATCCTCCGAATCCGTCATCGGTTCCACACTCCACTGGGACCGATTCCGCGTTAGCGATATCATTACCATTCACAAACTTGAAAGTGAGGGTTGAGTTACCTGTAAATGCTGAAGAGAACTCATAAATGCCATAGCCTAGATAGTTCATTGGAGTAGATGTAGGATTCCATCCTTGGAAGTCACCTACGATGTATACACCGTTAGCGTCAACCATTTCATTCCACATATCCACTCTAAAGGTCACATTGTAAGTACAAGAACCGTTATCAATTGTTGCAAGCGGATCAAAGTTCGTTGCGTTCATGTCTGTACATCCAGGCACACCTACTACGCAGACATCACATGAACTGAAACAATGCACAGGGATCGTTTCATTCATCATTCCAACCGTCCATGCTCTGTTGTAACCACCGAAGCCATTATCAACGCCACATTCCATAGGAACGGTCTCTTCTCCAGCGAAATCACTTCCATTTAGGTATTTGTATTCAATAGAAGCATCTTGGTCCAGCATTACTGTCACTGCCCAGACTCCTCCTCCCATATCTGTTAAAGGCGTCGCAGAAGCGTCAAATCCGTTGAAGTTACCTACGAGGTACACTCCTGTTGGATCGACCATTTCATTCGTCATATCTACTTCAAACGTCACATCAGCGGAAGGTACGTTACAAGCTTGACATGAAGCGAAACAAACTACTGGTACTGTTTCGTCCGTTCCTCCAGGAGTGTGCGAACGGTTAAAACCTGAGGCACATTCACCAGGTACTGATTCATCCTGTCCCCAAACGTTTCCATTGATGAACTTGTATTCAACAGATTCTCCTGGCGTTAATGATGCGGTGTAAGTCCAAATTCCATTCCCTTGATCTACCATTAACGTTGCTCCTGGATCCCATCCTTGGAAGGCACCTGCGATATGGACACCTTCAGGCGCTACAGGCTCCTCTGACATATCAACCTGGAAAGTAACGTTAACATCAGGAGTATCACAAGAAACACAACTACTGAAGCAGTGACCTGGAATCGTCTCATCTGCCGCTCCAACGGTCCATTCGCGATCGAAACCACCGAAGCCATTATCAAGACCACAATTCGCCGGAACTATCTCCTCGTTTGCGAAGTTTGGTCCGTTGAGGTATTTATATGTTACAGAAGTTCCAGTAGCGATTGCAGTAGTGAATTCCCAAATTCCACCTCCAAGGTCTGTCATTTGATCAAGACCTGCAGTAAATGGTGGATCTTGGAATGAACCAACGATAAACACACCGATAGGATTGACAACTTCGTTACTCATATCTACTTGGAATGTCACATTGACAAGCGATCCAGAACAAGCGTCACACCCGCCGAAACAAACAGGATTTATAACGGTAGGGCTACTCACACAGTCAATGGTACGCGCAAGAACTCCTCCACCTTGCATGTCATCTGATCCACATTCCATTGGAACAACTTCTTCTCCCATTGAAGTATTGCCATTGACAAATCTGTACTGAAGACCCGTTCCAGAAGGAACAGTAATGTCTTTGGTGTAAATACCACCTCCGGCATCTACCATTGGGTCTGCCATTGGATCCCAGCTATTGAATGTTCCTACTACGTGAATACCGCTGGCATCAGTGGTTTCGTCAGACATATCTACCTGAAGAGTAACTGTAATATCTTCGGCAGCGCCACAAGGATCGCAGCTCGCGAAACATACTACTGGAATCGTCTGGTTAGCACCAGCAACCACTAGCTCACGGTTATTATTTACTGCACATGCTCCAGGTACTAATTCATCCTGTCCCCATGCGTTACCATTGATGTATTTGTATTCGTATGCTCCATCTGTCAATACAGCACTGTAAGTGAATACACCGTCCATATCACTGTCGTCCATTGCTGTTGCAGCTGGATCCCAGCCTTGAATGCTCCCTGCAATGTGTACCCCTTCTGCCGTCAAACAAACCTGGTTCATATCTACTTGGAAAGTAATGAGGTACTCACAGCTCCCATCATCTTCTGTAGCTGCTGGATCATAGTTCTGAGCATCAACGTTTGTACAACCTGGAACAGCACCAACGACACATGCAGCACATGAACCGAAGCACACAACGTCTTCTGTTTGGTCCATCACACCCACTGTTACCGTTCGGTTGTTATCGGTAGCACATTCTACAGGGACTGTTTCGTCTTGTCCCCAAACATTTCCGTTAAGGAACTTGTAGCCCAGAGTCAAACCTTGGTCCATAGGAACAGTTACACTCCAGATTCCGCCACCCTGGTCGGCCATCGGTGTTGCTCCAGGATCCCATCCTTGGAATTCACCAGTTACGTGAACGCCAGCTGGATCTACCATGATCCCTGTCATATCTACTTGAAGCGTTACGTTTGATTGTACAGGTGCACAAACAGTGCAGGCTCCAAAACAAACCAGATCTAAGGTTTCGTCGCTCATGCCAACTGTATGCGCTCGGTTTCCACCTACAGCACATCCACCAGGTACAGATTCATCAAGTCCCCAGGCATTTCCATTAATATACTTGTAGTTAATTGTGCTTCCGGCCACAATAGAAATTGTCGTTGACCAGATGCCTCCTCCTTGATCAGCTAGTGGGGTCATCGCAGGATCCCATCCTTGAAAATCACCGGCAACGTGAACTCCGTTGCCGCTTACAGTTTGCTCAGACATGTCGACTTGGATTGTCACATTGACCTGAGCGCTTAGCCAGACTGAACTCGCGAAAATTGCGCACAGCGTCGTTAGGCTCTTGAATAACTTATTCATAGCTTGGTTTGGTTGGTTTTCTAACGGCTGCTTCGCAGGAAACAGCCGCGACTAATTGGTAATTGGGTATAAGTTAGCCAAAAAAAGTGTATTTCGGACACTTTGTTCGTGTGCGAAACACACTTTACAACTAAACCAAGCGTTTCAAAGCCGTTGTTCAGTTGTTAGTTATATGTAGATGATTTTAATCTAGGCGATCGCTCGTTTATCTCGAATCAGCAGATTTGATAATCCGGCAAGAATCAAACTGATTCCAGCCAGCATCATGGTGTTGATAATGCTATCACCAAGAAGAGCCTTGTAGACCAAGTTGATACCTCCAAGCGCTGCCACGATCTGAGGAATCACGATAAACATGTTGAAGATCCCCATGTAGACGCCCATTTTCTCAGCTGGAATAGAACTGGAGAGCATGGCGTATGGCATTGATAATATACTTCCCCAGGCAAACCCGATAAGAGTGAACGAAATTATGAGCCCGTCGCTTGTCGATTCATTCCATACTCCCATGAGTAGGAATCCGACCCCCCCGAGCACAAGACTGACAAGATGGGTGAGTTTTCTATTGATGCGCATACGCGCTGCCAGGAAAGACAAGAGCAGCGCAAAAGCCATGGAGCTCAATCCATACACTCCGAATGCACTACTCACGGCATTGGCAGCTTCATTGTAAGCAATGTCCATAGCTTCGTAGTTCGCAGCATCAACTGCAGGTTTTGGCGCATTATACACTGCCTCCGTCAAAGCGGGAGTCGAAAAAGACCACATCGTGAAGAAAGCAAACCAGCTGAAGAATTGAACCACGCCAAGTTGCACCATGACCTTAGGCATTTTTGCTATGTTGGAGAATATCTCAGTGATTCCCGCCATGAATCCAGAGTTCTCCGCCTTTTCCTTTTCGAACGCCTCCATATTCTCTGGAGGGTCTTCAGAGGTAGTGAATACGGTGTAAAGAATACTGGCAAGAAATACAAAAGCACCAATTGAGAAGGACACATAAACTGAATCTGGGATCACTCCAGGTTCACTCGTATTAGAAACTCCTAGCTTCGTCACCAACCATGGAAGATTTGAGGCTACCCAAGTACCTACACCTATGATCAATGTCTGGATGATGAAGCCATATGAGCGCTGCTCATCGTCTAGCTTATCTGCAACGAGGGCACGGAATGGTTCCATACTAATGTTAATCGAGGCATCAAGTACCCAGAGGAAACCAGCCGCCATCCACAAGGCCGAGCTATATGGTACAAAGAATAGCGCTAATGAGCTCAGAATAGCACCTAACAGAAAGTAAGGTCGTCTTCTCCCCCATCTTGGGCTCCAAGTTCTATCACTGAGGTATCCGATAATGGGTTGTACAATCAAACCGGTCAATGGGGCGGCAATCCACAACAGTGGAATATCATCTTTTCCTGCGCCTAGCGTTTGAAAGATTCGTGACATATTTCCGCCTTGCAAAGCGAAACCAAATTGGATACCAAGGAATCCGAAACTCATGTTCCAGATCTCCCAGAATGACAGTCTTTTCTTCATGTGGTTCTAGTGAATTCCGCATAAGTTAACAAAATGTGTACTTCATACACTATCTAAGCGGCATCTGTGCAAAAAGAAAGAGCCCACCTTACGATGAGCTCCTTCAATTATTTGGTTGACTCGTAGAGTCTTATTCACAAGAAGTTCCGTAGACACTCAAGAATGTCAAGAGGTCAGATGCTGCGATTTCACCGTCGTTATCGAAGTCTCCGACACACTGGTTGAAACAGCTTCCATCATCTGTGTTTGCGTATGGGTTGTAGTTACTAAAAGCTGGATCAGTACATCCTGCCATCACCGCTACACAACCACCGTTGTCAGTGTTTGCCGCTGGATCGTAGTTGAACGCTGTTGGGTCAGTACATCCAAATACAGTTGCGATACAAGAACCATCATCAACGTTCGCAGATGGATCGTAGTTCGTTGCCGTTGGATCAGTACATCCGTTCACAGCTGCGATACAAGAACCGTCGTCAACTGTTGCTGCTGGATCGAAGTTCACCGCTGTAGCATCAGTACACCCAGGTACGTCACAATCAAACACACAAGAACCATCGTCAGTTGTAGCTGTAGGATCGTAGTTCGTTGCTTCAGTGTATGTACAACCGCTCACGATACAAGAACCGTCGTCGATTGTTGCCGAAGGATCGTAGTTGTCAGCGAATGGGTTCGTACATCCTGCACAAGATGAGAATTCACAGCTTCCATCATCACACATTGCTGCTGGATCGTAGTTACATGCTCCTGAATCTGTACATCCGTCAGGAAGCATACAAGAACCATCATCACATACGGCTGCTGGATCGTAGTTACATGCTGATGCGTCAGTACATCCGTCAGGAAGGATACAAGATCCATCGTCACATACCGCTGCTGGATCGTAATTACATGCTGATGCGTCAGTACATCCGTCAGGGAGGATACAAGATCCATCATCACATACTGCTGCTGGGTCATAATTACATGCTGATGCGTCAGTACATCCGTCAGGAAGGATACAAGATCCATCATCACATACCGCTGCTGGTTCGTAATTACATGCTGATGCGTCAGTACATCCGTCAGGAAGGATACAAGATCCGTCATCACATACCGCTGCTGGGTCGTAGTTACATGCT
>JAKVAX010000026.1 GCA_022447625.1 Flavobacteriales bacterium
AAAATTCACTGTTATCATGGCTCTATTTCTTTGAGGGGGCACAAGAGAGGGCAGGAAATAGTCCTTTCCTGCCCCTCGCTGTCCCTTCGTGTCCTACTTCCGAAGATACGAAACTCCTTAATATGTGGAGCTTTTGGCCATTTAGCAGGTATTTTAGCGGACCTGCCTAGCGATCCCACAGGGACTCGAACCCCGAACCTGCGCATTAGAAGTGCGCTGCTCTATCCAGTTGAGCTATGGGACCAAAATTTCAGAGTGCAAAAAAAAGAAATCTTACGCAGACTTGAGCCAAACTAGCGTATCAATGTGATATGACCTGAAACTTGTTCGAGGTCTGGTTGGTCATATTTCGCCCAATTGATCACGTAAACATAGACTCCATCCGGCGCGAAATATTCACCGCCGTTGACGTTTCCTACCCATCCCAATGAAGGATCGGTGGTGGTAAACACCAAGTCTCCCCAACGGTTGAAGATGTCAAGCTGGAAGCGACTAGCGTCGATTCCTATACCGTCGACTAGGAATACTTCGTTGATTCCATCGCCGTCAGGGGTGAAAGCGTTGGGTACATACAATGCGGCTTCAGGTAGAACGTCAAAACGCACGCTGATGCTGTCTATACAACCTGTGATAGAGTTGGTGCCGACAAGCATGATTTCATATTCGCCAGGAAGAGGGTAGCTGAACGTAGCTTCTTCTGTCGTTTCAATGTCGTCGTCGCTGTACCATGTGATTTCATCTAGATCGATACTAGTATTCAGCACGGTGACCTCCGCTGGAGCGCTTAAGTCGGTTGAAATGACGTCGAAGTCGGCTGTGCCTTGTGTGACTTGTTCCACTAGAATCTCTGCGCTTGCTTCGCATCCATTAGCGTCTGTGACGGAAACTGAATAGATTCCTGGTTCGCTCACTTCAAATGAAGGTCCTTCGGCCGGATTCCCTTCGAAAACCCAAGAGATAGGGGCTTCCAAGTTTTCCGCGCTAGCGACAATAGTAGAAGACAACTCACAAACAATGGCGTTTGCTTCCAACAAAATCAAGGCGTTGCCATTATCCAAAATGACTTCGAAGGTCTCTTCACCAGCACATCCATTGGCGTCGGTTACTGTAAAGACGTATTCGCCAGGCTCATTGATAGTCACTGAAGGATCTACGATAGCGACTCCGTCCATTTCCCATGACAAAGGTTCGGTTAAATTATTGGCTAGCGCCGAAATCGACCCGGCTGTATTGCAAAGGATATTCGTCACCTCAGCATCAATAGAAGCGTCTCCATCATCGACTGTGATCGTGATGGTTTCTGATGCGCTGCAGCCGTTAGCAAAAGAAATGGCTACTTGGTATTCTGTTGTTTCTTCTGGCGAAATCGTAATGGAGTCTTCATCTGTCGTGCCCAAAGGATCATCACTAGACCATTCATAGCTTTGACCTCCGCTAGCTGACAATGTAATCTCTTGCCCTGGACAGATACTGGCATCTTCGCTCACATCATAGGCCGGAACTTGACATGAACTGCCATAGGTAATAGAGGCAGCCCATTGGATATTATCAGAAGATAGAAGTTCACCTGGTCCATCATAGAAAATGAGATCTACACCGGTGTCGTTTGCGTTGACATAATCATTGATGACAACGAGTCCATCAGCGGCGTCAACCGTAGCGTTCGCAACATCGTCGTTTAATCCAGTGGCAACACCGTTCTCATAGTTGAAGCTGCCAATCACACTGGAACAAAAAGACGACCCTGCGTCAGCGCCTCCCATAATTCCTACGTTCGTACCATTGACATCGAGGAGCTGTCCGTCAAAATCAATGTCACAAGCGTAGCTTGAGAACGATGAGACCACAATGTCTCCCTCGTCAGGGAAAGGGGCTAGATCGCTTAAAAGGAAGTTCTGTGATGGAAAGTCATCGTCGTTATTGGCATATAGATAGGTGTTCACCGCATTGAGAGCATCGTTTTCGAAGGCTACAAAGAGGTAGAAACTCTGATAGCGATTGCTAGTTGCGCCTTGTGTGTCGATTTCGATGGTGTAGGTATTGACGTTGGGATCAATATCATCGGTGACTTCAATACCATGCACTCCAGAGTCACCTCCATAGAATTCGACGTTGAAGGTCTCAGAGACCTGGTTCCCAGCATTGAGTTCGTAGGGGATGCCATTCATCTCAAAGGTGATGTCAGGAGCAGCGCCGAATCTTCCGACGAGTATCCAGGCTTCGCGAATGATCGAGCCTGGAGCAATATCCAATTCAATATTACCGGTGCCTCCACCTGAGATGTCTTGCCCAAATCCATTGGCTGTTACGCCACCAACGAAGCTATCCTCATAGATCAAGTTTTGGCCGAGAAGCGTGAGGTTGAGTAACATGCAACTGATCAGGGTTAGTAGACGCATGAGAAGGCTTTCTTAATAGACAAGGAAACAACCGTATTTGGTTGCACTTCGTTGATTTAAGATAACATAGGTCAACAAAAAAGGGAAGCGTTTGCTTCCCTTTCGATTGGATATATATCAATGCTATTATAGACGGTTGTCGATAATGTTTACTCCGGGGTGTTTAGACTCTTGAAATTGAAACACACCTGATGGCAGGGTTGTATTCGGATTAAAGTCTGTCACTTCGTAGATCACATCGTTTCCTTCGCGTCCTTTTACGATGAACTTCACTACTTCCATTTTAGCTTTGTCAACATAGAGTTGGATAGTGTGGAATGCGTTCTCCGCAGGATTGTTCGGGTAGAGGTAAACGAGGTAGCAATCACGTCCGTTTACTTTCGACATTTCTTTGAACTCGTGTTTGAAGTCTTCTTCCCAGATGGTAAACATCTTTGAAGGGCTCATCGAGGCATCATCACCTACATCTTCGAGGTAGTCAACGTAACAGTCGTTCGTCTCTTTCTCGTATGTCCAAATCGTTTCTCCATCGGTGATCATGATGTAGTCACCGAGTTCAACGTAGTATTTTTCACCTTCTACGTATGCTTCTCCCGTTTGTTTGAGGTCAATGCCGTTGGCTTTGTCGATCAAACGAGAAGAGTACTTCGCGTGAATGTTTTTAAATCCTTTGGCTTTTTCGCTTAGTTCATTAAGGATATCGTCGCTATTCTGAGCGAAGGCATTTCCGGCTGCGCCGAATAAAAAGAGTATCCCGAGGATATAGTACTTCATGGTTTCTTTTTTACAACTACTGCTCGTTGTTCAATAACTGTTCCAAACTCATTTCGTCAGGTATTAAAACCTCACGTGCTTTACTTCCTTTGAACGGACCAATGATACCTGCAGCCTCTAGCTGATCAATCAAACGACCTGCGCGGTTGTATCCGAGTTTCAACTTTCGTTGAAGTAGGGAAGTAGACCCTTGTTGGTGCATGACAATGACGCGAGCAGCATCTTCGAACAATACGTCTCTGTCTTCGGCAGCTAAGCTACCAATTTCGGAAGCATTCTCATCCACATACTCAGGGAGAAGGAAGGCGTCTGGGTAGCCTTGCTGTGCTCCGATGTAATCGGTGATCTCTTCTACCTCAGGCGTATCTACAAATCCACATTGAATACGTGTCAGGTCACTACCCGTAGAGAACAACATATCTCCTCGTCCGATCAATTGATCAGCACCACCTGCATCTAGGATGGTACGAGAGTCAATCTTACTCGTCACACGGAACGCGATTCGCGCCGGGAAGTTGGCCTTGATCGTACCCGTGATGATGTTCACCGAAGGACGCTGTGTTGCAATGATCAAGTGTATTCCAATCGCACGGGCTAGCTGAGCCAATCGTGCAATCGGTGTTTCAACCTCTTTGCCAGCAGTCATGATCAGGTCAGCGAACTCATCCACAACCAGTACGATGTATGGTAGGTAGCGATGTCCGTTCTCAGGGTTGAGTTTACGGGCTACGAACTTCTTGTTGTACTCTTTGATGTTACGGCAATGGGCTGTTTTAAGCAGCTCGTAGCGCTGATCCATCTCGACACAAAGTGAGTTTAGGGTCTGAACCACCTTGCTGGTGTCTGTAATAATTGGCTCTTCTTCGTCTGGAAGCTTGGCAAGGAAATGACGTTCGATTTTATTGAACAGCGTCAATTCCACTTTCTTTGGGTCAACAAGAACGAACTTCAGTTGAGAAGGGTGTTTCTTGTAGAGCAATGAAACCAACATCGCATTTAGACCTACCGACTTACCTTGACCTGTTGCACCGGCCATTAACAAGTGAGGCATCTTAGCGAGATCGAAAGTGAAGGTCTCATTCGAGATGGTCTTTCCGATGGCAATCGGAAGTTCCATGTCAGCATTCTGGTACTTGTCGCTGGCGATCAATGAGCGCATCGAAACAATGCTCGGTTTGCTGTTTGGAACCTCGATACCAATGGTTCCTTTTCCTGGAATCGGAGCAATGATTCGAATTCCGAGCGCAGCGAGACTCAATGCAATATCATCTTCAAGGTTCTTAATCTTGCTGATTCGAACTCCAGGTGCCGGAACAATCTCGTACAGAGTAACTGTAGGCCCAACCGTCGCCTTGATCTTGCTGATCTCGATCTTGTAGTTGTTGAGGGTTTCAACAATACGGTTCTTGTTCGCCTCAAGCTCCTCTTTGTTAATCTGCACAGCACCCGAACCATGGGGCTCGAGTAAGTCGATATTCGGAAGTTCATAGTGCGATAGATCAAGCTTCGGATCGTACGCTCCAAACTCTTGAAGTTTGCTGTCGATTTGATCTTCGGTCAGCTCTTCTTCGTCTTTGCGAACTTCGATTTCAAGTTCTTCATCGTCCCCAGGAGTATCATTTGCAGGCGTTTCAGCTACTGGGACTTCCACATCTAGCTCAGAGCTTGTTGCCTCAGGCTCAGGCGTAGGAATAACCTCTGGCTCCGGAGTCAAGGATACCTCAGCAGTAATGTCACCCACGAGTTCGTCAAGCACATCTCCTGCTGGATCGGGATCGAATGGAACTTCTTCAAGTTCCACTTTCTCTTCAGACTTCAATCGGTTTCCACCAGAAGAAGTCTCCTCCTTTAATTCTTCCTTTGTTTCTTCCTCTAATTCTCCTTTTAATTCTTCCTCTTGGTCAAATCCATCGCTACCGAACATCGTCCGAATCTTACCAACCCACGCAGGCATAACAAAGCCTTCGATTTTTGGATCGAAGTTGAAGATGACCATAGCTCCAATTACAAAGAGCAGGAAGAGCAACGTACCGAACCAACCTAAGGTGAAGATGAACCACCGGGTAGCGAACACACCGTAAACTCCAACGAAGTTATCGTTGCAACTGATAATAATCTGTTGTGCTACTTCGTCTTTGTTGTGGAACAAGAAACCGATGATCAATGGAATCAAGAGCATTCCCACAATCGAAAGGCGTGTGGTTTTCGCTAGTGGGAGCAGTGCCTTCTGTAACCAAATACGGATTCCGTAAAGGAAGAGCAGGAATGGAATGAACAAGCCACCAATTCCGAAACCTCTGTGCATCATTAGGTAGGCGCTGTATGCCCCTACTTTCCCTAACATGTTCTTGAATGTTTCCACCGTCCCATCTTCGTCAATGGAAGGTGAGTTTTCAATCAAACGAAGATCATGCTGTCCTGTGATCAAGAAAGAGATTCCTGAAAGCAAAAGGAAGATGGCAAGCACGGAGAAGAACACCCCAATAATCTTACGGGTACGTTCATCCGTTAACCATGAAGGAAGCTCGGGCATTTTAAATCCTCTCTTGGATTTGCTCTTGCCTTTCGCTTTTGCCTTAGACTTCGCTTTCCCTTTGGTCTTGGGTGCGTCTTCAGACTTCTTTTCGGATCGTATGGTGTTCTTTACTGCCATGGGTATTTGCCAACTATCAAAGGTAACGGGATAGGGAGGGTCTTCATTTCTTGTTTGGATTGCTTTTCAACGAAACACCGTGCATTACCGACGGGCATATGGCTTATGGCGTAAGGCTTAAGGGATGTATTCGTATCTTTGGGATGCAGAAGAACGATTAAAGTTTGGCTCCATACGTCGTACCGCATACTGCCTACCGCTTACAGCCCTCGAAAAAAGGTGTGGAAGTATTTGTGGTTCAAAAGAAGATGCGTATCTTTGCCGTCCCGAAAAAGTAAGACGATGGCTAAGAAAGGCAACCGTGTACAAGTGATCCTAGAGTGTACTGAACATAAAGATTCAGGGCAACCAGGTACATCACGTTACGTTACGACAAAGAATCGCAAGAATACGCCGGATCGTATCGAGTTGAAGAAATACAACCCGATCCTCCGTCGTTACACTGTACATAAAGAGATTAAATAAACTGAACCATGGCAAAGAAAACGGTAGCATCCCTACAGACCGGAGGTGGTAAAGAGCACACGAAGGTGATTAAGATGGTTCGCTCTCCAAAAACTGGAGCGTACATGTTTAAGACAGAAATCGTACACAACGATAACGTGAAAACGTGGTTCGAAGAGAACTAATCGTTGCTGACTAACAATATTCAAACCGGGCCTTGTGTCCGGTTTTTTTATGCCCCCAATCCTACATTTAACGAAGGCAAGCTCAATACTTTGTACCTTCGTTGTTTCTGATACTTTTTAGCGCATGAGCCTGTTCAAACGCATTTTTTCCAAAGAGAAGAAAGAAACCCTCGATAAAGGACTTGAGAAAACGAAAACCAGTGTTTTTGATAAGCTGAGTAAAGCAATCGCTGGTAAGAGTAAAGTCGATGACGAGGTACTAGATAACCTAGAGGAAGTGTTGATCACTTCTGACGTTGGCGTAAATACCACAGTTAAGATTATTGAACGCATCGAGGAACGTGTTGCACGTGACAAGTACCTGGGTACCGATGAGTTGAATAGCATCCTCAAAGAAGAAATTGCCAAGCTGCTCGAAGAGAATAACTCTGGAACGGCAGAAGACTTGAATCTACCTGACGTTAATGGTCCATATGTGATCATGGTGGTAGGGGTGAATGGTGTTGGTAAGACAACAACCATCGGAAAACTGGCCTACCAGTTCAAAAGTCAAGGCAAGAAAGTGGTTCTTGGAGCCGCAGATACATTCCGTGCTGCCGCCGTTGATCAATTGAAGATCTGGAGCGAACGCGCTGATGTTCCGATCGTATCGCAAGGGATGAATGCTGACCCTGCCTCAGTAGCTTTCGATACACTCGAATCGGCGGTGTCTCAGAACGCAGATGTGGTTTTGATTGATACTGCCGGACGTCTTCACAACAAGGTGAACTTGATGAACGAGTTGTCTAAGATTCGTCGTGTAATGCAAAAAGTTATTCCGGATGCACCGCATGAAGTATTGTTGGTACTCGATGGTTCAACTGGTCAGAATGCCGTGGAGCAAGCCCGTCAATTCACGAAAGCGACGGATGTGACTTCTTTGGCTTTGACGAAGATCGATGGCACTGCGAAAGGTGGCGTTGTGATTGGAATCAGCGATGAGTTCAAGATCCCGGTGAAGTACATCGGAGTAGGAGAGGGGATGCACGACCTTCAAGTTTTCAATAAGTACGAATTCGTAGATAGCCTTTTTGCTAACCAGTGAGAGCACGCACACTCAAAAAGAACAAGGTGAATGTCGTAACCCTCGGTTGCGCGAAGAACATCTTTGATAGCGAAGTCATGATGGCCCAACTCAAGGCCAATGACTACGAAGTGAAACACGAAGAGGAAGACAGTGACGCCGCCATCGTGGTGATCAATACTTGCGGATTCATCGACAACGCCAAAGAAGAGTCAATCAACACTATTCTTCAGTATTCGGACGCGAAGAAAGAAGGACTGGTACATAAGGTCTTTGTGACAGGATGCTTAAGTGAGCGTTACCGAGACGAATTGGAAGATGAAATTCCTGAAGTAGATGGATACTTCGGAACGCGTGAGCTTCCGCGTCTGTTGAAGACGTTGAAAGCTGATTACAAGAAAGAACTGGTGGGTGAGCGTTTGCTGACAACTCCATCACACTATGCCTACTTCAAGATTGCGGAAGGGTGTGATCGTCCGTGTTCTTTCTGTGCCATTCCTTTGATGCGCGGTAAGCACCGCAGCACACCTATCGAAGAGTTGGTGGAGCAAGCGAAAGGTTTGGCAGCTCAAGGGGTAAAAGAACTACTGATCATTGCTCAAGACAGTACCTATTACGGTCTTGATCTCTACAAAGAACGCCGCTTGGCAGACCTACTTCGTGCCTTAGCAAAGGTGGAAGGAATAGAATGGATTAAGCTCCATTACGCTTTCCCAAGTGGTTTTCCTGAAGATGTTCTTGACGCTATCGCGGAAGAAGAGAAGGTATGTGCTTACATCGACATGCCGCTTCAACACGCCAGCACCAATATGCTGAAGGCCATGCGCCGTGGTATCACTCGTGAGAAGACCACCGAATTGATGGCGAAGATTCGTGAGCGCATTCCAAATGTTGCTGTACGTACCACGCTGATTGTCGGATATCCTGGTGAAACCGAAGATGATTTCCAGCAAATGCAAGACTGGGTGCAGGAAATGCGTTTTGATCGTCTTGGTGTATTTGAATACAGCCACGAAGAGAACACCCACGCCTACAATTTTGATGATGATGTTCCTGCAGAAGTGAAGAAAGCACGCGCTGAGAAGATCATGGAGATTCAAAGCCAGATTAGCTACGAACTCAACCAAGCGAAAGTTGGAAGGGTAGAAAAGGTACTGTTTGACCGCATCGAAGGTGGGTACTACATTGGGCGAACCGCCCATGATTCACCTGATGTTGATAATGAGGTACTAGTAAAACTCAAAGACGACCAACACTTGCGATTAGGAGATTTCGCCATGGTGCGTATTGATTCAGCCGAACACTATGATCTGTTCGGAGAAGTAGTAGACTAAGAAAGTGTTGCTTATCGCGTCACCTGGATGATCGTCCGGTGATTATCTCCATTCGGGTATACAAACTCTACGAAATAAGACCCTCGTGACAGTTCGTTCACTTGGAACTCACGAATGGGATCTGAGCCATTCGCTTGTTCAAGAACCACTTGGCCTTGCATGTTGAGGATGCGAATAGAAGATACCAATGAGAGGTCTCCTTTAAACCAAATGCGATCACTTGCTGGATTCGGGTATACCGTGAATTCTTCGCGCTTGAATAATGCTGAGCGAATATCGCTGTAATGAATACTTCCGTCGGTGTCAATCTGTTTCAGACGATAGTAGTTCACTCCGATTTCTGGATGATAATCAACCATGAAGTATTCGTTTTCATAGTCGCTGTACCCAGCTGCAGGGGTGCTACCAACCGTTTTCCATTCTTCAAGATCCATGCTTCGCTGCACTTCGAATGACTCAGTGCGTTGCTCGCTTGCTGTTCTCCACAACAAGTTGACGCGGTCATCTGAGGGAGCGGCATTGAATTCGGTAATCTCTACAGGCAAGAATACTTGTGGACAGTCTTCTATAAAGCTTCCTGGTTGGTTGGTCCAAGTGACATTGTACTCCATCTCGATATTCACAGGCGTGAATACCGTATAGTCTGCATTGAGTTGACGAAACTGGAATGTCCCTTGACCATTGAATACACCATCTGTGGTGAACTGTCCAATCAATACACGATACTGCCCATCGATTACACCTTGAGTTGAAGGTGGCGCCCAGAAGCCTGATACAACCGAACCAATGGAAAGTGCTGGTTCGTTGAATGAACCACCAGCTTCAAAGTTCGTTGAAGGATCACTGCTTGGATCTGGTACCCATGTAATACCGCTGGCATCAGCTGAATAAGGATCGCCAATGGTGAAATACGAATCGAATTCAGCTTGAGGGAATACACCAAAGAAGGCGGGGTTCAATACATTTCCAAGGAAACCTCCGAAAGGAGATTGGTAGAATTGATTTGCACCAGTACATCCTGGACACTCGAGAATCATAGGGTATGAAATCCCTCCCACGTATACACCGGATATCGCTTGTAGTTCGTAAAAGTCTTGATTCATACAGGCATACACTCTCCAAGTACGAGGAAGAGATGTAAATCCTGCTTCGGTTTGGATCGTCGCAGCGAGCGCTGGATCGATTGGGACTTCTTGAATAGAAATACCATCAAACACCTGAGCACCCACAGTATTGTAGAAGCCACTTCCACACAACAGCGCTACAATCAGCGCCTTCTCCAGCAATTGTCTTAAAGCAAGCATAGTCCCGAGTTTCGGTCTCTAAAAGTTAAAGCAGTCGTAATATACTAAAAATCACGGAGACAGTATGTTAACAATCTCGTGACTGAAGCCGTATAGATCACTATTTTAGCAGTCATGAGTGAACGCATAAACGACCCTGGCTTTGGTGCTAAGTACGAGAGGAAAACCAAGCGAATCATCAATCATGATGGGAGTTTCAACGTTAGACGTAAAGGAGTAGACACCGGTCTACGAAGTTTGTATGAAGCCTTAATTGGCATGAAACTACTACCGTTCTTAGGAGTGGTACTTGCTACCTATCTCTTACTAAATGCATTTTTTGCCACTCTTTATTTCCTAAATGGGGTTGAGCACCTTCAAGGGGCTACCCCTGATTCTCTTTTTGATGAGTGGCTCACCTGTTTCTTCTTTAGTTTCCAAACTTTCACAACGGTAGGATATGGCTTCCTTTCTCCGATGGGAATGACGGCGAACTTCATTGCTGCCGTTGAAGCGTTGTGCGGACTATTGGGTTTTGCCCTTGCCACTGGTTTGCTCTACGGACGATTCTCGAAGCCCCGAGCGAAGTTGATCTACAGCAAGAATGCTCTTATGTCTCCATTTAAAGACGGCAAGGCGTTGATGTTCCGCGTGGCGAATAAAAGAAGCAACGTCTTAATGCAAATGGAGGCTACGGTTATTTTGATGTTGAAAGACGACCCAATGATCCCACATCAACGTAGCTACTATCGATTGGATCTTCAGGTGAGTCGAATCCACTTTCTACCCTTAAGCTGGACCATCGTACACCCAGTGACAGAAGAGAGTCCATTCTTCGGCAAGACCCCAGAAGAACTGATTAAGAAGGAGGCTGAGCTGCTCATATTAATCACCGGTTTTGATGATACCTTCAATCAGATAGTACACTCAAGGTTCTCGTACACATGCGAGGAGTTTGTACATGATGCCAAGTTTAAAATTCCGTATGAAATTGACACAGCCGGCGACATAGTATTAGATATCGAAGACATTAACGCATACAAACTAACGAATACAGCATGATAACCATTGGAGCTAAAATCGAACACCCATCGAAAGGAGAAGGGGTGATTTTCGGAGAAACAGAGAATACGTGGAGGATCTATTTTAAAGATTCTGGAGAGGAAGAAATTGGAAAAGCATACGATGGTCTTGCCCTGATTGAACCTGGTGACGACAATGCGAGCACTGGTATTACCCTCGAAGACGTTGTAGCGGCTGTTGAGAACGTATTTGATAGCTATTACGATGCTACAGAGATTGTAGAGATGGCAGATAAGTGGGATGGAGGAACACTCATTCTTCAACCAGGTGATACCGATATGCAAGGGAAGGAGATTCCAATTGATACCTTCTTCCATAAGATTGTGATGATGCGTGACCGTCTTCGTGTTCTCGAACAAAATGTAAATAGTCACAAGACCTTGACCGAGTCAGAGAAGATCCAATTGCAACAATACATTACGCGCATTTACGGAAGCATGACCACCTTCAATGTGCTTTTCAAGAACAAGAATGATTCCTTCGTTGGAGAGAAAAAATAGGATGGCGCTATCAACAATTGTTCATAACCATTGTGAAAATCAAGTTGATAAGGTTGAGTTGAAACATTTGGAAGAAGAGAATTATATTTTCAACTTCACATCAAGCAATCAGCGAAAAAGATCTAAAAATCTTTCGAACTGAAAGCTTAATCTGAACAGGTTGCGATCTGTTTAGAGTCAGGAAAACCCGGAAACGGGAATTTCTAACCGATGGATTGCTTTGGTAATCTGTCATAACATAAAAGCACCGACAAAAGGTTGAACACAGGAAGTTTTTTGTCGGTCTTTCCTGAGAAACGGAAGTTTCTTAGGCGAAGGTTAAAAGCTGAAGGTCCGGGTGCATCAAGGGCTGTAGGCGCTTCGAAAAAAGAGGCCGCGCACGAATTTCCATCCATGTCCACGTTGTTCAATTGGAGTCGGTGCTTGTATTTTTCCCTCTTTTTTACTGAACTCCGATGTACTTGTGTGTTTGCAGGCTGATTCGCCATTGTGCATTCTCACGAATGTGATTCAGGATAATCGGAATGCTGTTGTCGCGAACGTCCCACTCAGGCTGGAGGTAAAGCTGAGCATCTGCGTGCATTCTATTTCCATGTCCTTCACCCCATTCAATATCGTGCTTGTTGTATACGATTACCTTTAGCTCATGAGATACCTTGTAGAATTCATCCAAAGGCTCCTTGAATTTCTTAGGTGAGAAAGTGATCCAATCCCAGATGCCAGTAAGTGGATGGGTCCCGCTGGTCTCGATGTGTGTACGAACGCCTGCTTCTTTGAGTCTTTTGCTCAACGCTTCTAGATTGTGCATACAAGGCTCACCACCTGTAACAACTACAATCTTAGAGCCTGACTCCACTACATTTTGAACGAGTTCGTCAACGGCAATCTTCGGATGAATATCCGCATTCCAACTTTCTTTGACATCGCACCAGAAACAGCCTACGTCACAACCACCAAGGCGCAGAAAGTACGCAGGGGTGCCTGTGAAAGCGCCCTCGCCTTGAATGGTATAGAATTGTTCCATAACTGGAAGTAGACTCGCCACGATATTGAAATTTCCCGCAAAGGTAGGGTATCAGGTCGAGCTGAGCCTTACTTCCTTATTCGTCGAAACTCACTTTTACTTGTTGAGTTGTTGGGTGTGCCTGACAAGTAAGAATATATCCTTCCTCAATTTCTTGATCTGTAAGTGCGAAGTTGCTGTCCATACGTACCTTACCTTCTACGAGCTTCGCACGACACGTTGTACAAACTCCTCCCTGACAAGAATATGGAGCATCGGCACCAACATTCAGCGCTGCATCCAGAATAGAGCCACCGTCAGTGTCTAACTGAGTCTCGAACGCTTCGTCATCAACCACAATCGTCACTGCTGCTTTTCCTGAGAAGGCTTCTCCTTCATCCTCTGCTGGTTCTTCAGCAGGTGTTGAAAGCGCGGCTAGTATTTCTTGTCCTGGATTCTCGAAGAACTCAAGGTGGATGTGTTCCTTAGCCACGCCATTATCAATGAGAGCGTTGTTCACGGAAGTCATCATACCTGAAGGACCGCAAATGAAGTATTCCTTTGACATGTCATCCTTGATGAACGAGTAGATCAGTTCAAGGGTCTTGCCGAAAGTGATTCGTCCGTTGAATAAAGGAACATCAATACTTCCGTCAGAAAGGATGTGGTAAATGTCTAGGCGATCGTCTTTGGCTAAGGAATCCAGCTCGTCGTAAAACATAATCGACTCCTTAGAACGATTGCCATAAAATAACGTCACACGGCTATTTGGTTCTTCTTTGAGAACAGTCTTTGCAATAGAAAGGAGTGGGGTGATTCCACTACCCGCACCGAAGAGAATGACATGACGTGCCAACGAGGCATCAGGCTTCAGGGTGAAGTTACCTTGGGGAGCCATAACTTGCATCACATCTCCTGTTTGAAGACTGCGGTTCGCGTGTGTGCTTGCTCGCCCGCCAGGCACTTCTTTCACGGCCACCTGGAATTTTCCTTCATGTGGGGCCGAGCAAATACTGTAAGCGCGATGTAATTCTTCGTCTTTTAGATCAAAGCAGAACGTAATATACTGCCCTGATTCAAAAGCAAATGTTTCCTCATGACCTTCGGTGTCTAAGGTCAATCTCACTGCGTCTGCTGTCAAGCGTTCGACGCATTTCAACTTCAATGGCGTAAACTTCATTGTAATCTGAACGAAATCCAATTAATGTTTAATAAGACAACCAGTCCTTCGCTTTGTTCATGAAATCTTCAGAATCCCATTCTCGAGGGTCTGTCATGCTTGCAACGATCTCTCCTTCTTCATTGAGGAGGTAGGTAGTTGGAATGGTATAGACGCCATAGCTCTTAAGCGAATTATCGAGCTGGTACATCGGAAATGTTAGGTCAAACTTGTTGCGTACTTGTTCAATCAACTCCGGGTTGTCATCCGTCACACAAATCACGGTGAAAAATCCTTCATCGTGCGCCTTTTGTAATGAAGGCATTTCACGCATGCAAGGGCCACACCACGAAGCGTAAAAGTTAATAAGCATAGGGCCGTCGTGAAGCTCGATCACACTCTGCACTTGTTCGTTCTCTTTCACGTTGATTTGAGCGCTATCCATGTTTGGCGGTACTTTGTACCTCCAGTAGTAGAAGCCGAGAAGAACAAGGCCTATAAGCAGGTAGGGAAAGATTCGTTTCATTTATCTGAGCCCATCTGGGAGAATAAAACTTGTAGTTCTGAAGCCTTTACTGCTTCATATTCAGAAGGAACCACGAACAACGATGCATCAGGTGTTCTTTCATTCATGTCGGAAGCCACATACTTAGCATTTCCCGCGGTTGAACTTAGGGTAAAAGACATGGGAGTGCCTTCGACGTTTGGTAATAATGGATGTTGTAGGTTGTGCGATGTATCAAGCAGCAATTCATCATTACCGCTGAGTACACTCTGGCACTCCCTGTTCAAAACCGTTTTGCAACATGCGTCCAACGCCACAGTGATTGGGGTTTTCAGCGTTACCTGATCTTTAGGGGTGATGATGGCAATCTTCTTTCCGAGAAATTCAACCAACACATATTGTTGTTGCTTGTTCATATCGGTAAGCACCACGCGACTTCCGTTTTCAGAAACTTCCTCCCAACGAGAAACGCCATTGGCTGCGCATGAAATCCAAATCGTAGACGCTGCCTTGCCTATAACACCCGAGTCCGAAGCTTCGGTGTATAAGGTATAAGTGATGGAGCCAACGAATTCAGGACTGTTTGATTCGTCTATGACGAAGCCCATGAAAAGAAGGGGTACTGCTATGAGCAACAAATACTTCATATATCGAAGATACAAATCACCAGTTTAAGACCTCTTCGATCTTTGCAGCTACTTTATCTGCGCTTGGAAGCATCGTTGATTCCAGAATGCTGTTCAATGGAATAGCAGGTGTCTCCACAGCCCCAACGGTCATTACTGGAGCGTCAAGAGAAGCGAAACACTTTTCTGAGATCTTACCGGCAATGGATTGTGCGAAACTGTTGCCAACAGGCTCTTCAGTCACCACGAGACATCGATTGTTCTTTTGAACACTGCTAACGATGAGCTCCTCATCGAGAGGGTTGATGCTACGCAAGTCAATGATTTCAACCTGACCAGGGAACTGCTTAGCCGCAGTCTGACTCCAGTAAACACCCATACCATAGGTGATGATGCTTACTGTGGTATCATCTGAAGTAGCTTCTTGAACCACCCGTCCTTTTCCAATTGGAATAACATAGTCACGCGCAGGCTCTACACTCTTCGCATCTTCTGTTCCTGGAATTTTTGACCAGTACAGTCCTTTGTGTTCCAGCATGACTACTGGATTAGGATCTAGGTAAGCTGCCTTCAACAAGCCTTTAAGATCGGCTCCCGTTGATGGGTAACAAACTTTGACTCCTCGAATGTTCGAAAGCACGGACTCTACACTTGAGCTGTGGTACGGACCACCGCTTCCGTAGGCCCCAATAGGGACACGGATCACAGAGTACACAGGCCATTGTCCATTCGAGAGATAGTATGAACGACTTGCTTCAGTGAAGAGTTGGTTCAAACCTGGCCAGATATAGTCAGCGAACTGAACCTCAACGATAGGACGGGCACCAGCAGCACTCATACCTACGGTTGATCCAATGATATATGCTTCTTGGATGGGCGTGTTGAATACGCGCTCATCACCAAATTTTTGTGCTAGCGTAGCGGCTTCACGGAATACACCGCCCAGTCTACCTCCAACGTCTTGACCATAGAGCAAGCTCTCAGGATGATCTTCCATGATCTCTTGCACTGCAAAGAGTGCACAGTCTACCATCAAGGTTGGTTCTTTACCTGCAGGAGAGCGTTCTCCTTTTTCTTCTGTTACTGGAGTCGGGGCCCAAACATGTGAGAGCAGGTCTTCAGGACGAGGATCTTCGGCCTCTTGTGCTCGTTTGAAATCAGATTCAACGAGTTCACGGGCTTCGGATTCTATGCTTTCGAGCTGCGCGCTTTCAAATCCGAGCTCGATCAGTTCTTTCTTAAATCGTGGGTAAGGATCTCGCTTTCCATGTTCGTCGAGGTCATCTCGATACCATTCCCGTCGTACACCAGAAGTGTGGTGACCAAGGAGTGGAACAGATGCATGCACCATGAACGGACGACGTTCAGTGCGCGCAAGTTCAATGACTTCTTGCATGGTTTCAAACGACTTCATGAAGTCGGCACCATCAATTGAACGTACTTCAATGCCAGGGAAGGCTTTAGCGAAAACCGTAGCGTCTCCAAATCTGATTTCTTCCGCGTTAGCGCTGATATCCCATTCGTTATCTTGAACTAAATAGACAATTGGGTACTGCTTCAATGAAGCCATGTGAAAGGCTTCCGCAACTTCCCCTTCGGTCATCGCTGCGTCACCAATCGAACAAACGACTACTGGCTTGTCGCCGTCAATAACCTTGATTCCTTGTTCCTCTAAGTACTGAATACCCATAGCAACTCCTGTAGAAGGAATAGCCTGCATACCCGTAGCAGAAGATTGGTGAGGGATTTTAGGCATCCCTTCACGGTTCAAACTTGGATGACTGTAGTAGGTACGTCCGCCAGAGAATGGATCGTCTCGCTTGGCCAAGAGCTGAAGCATCAACTCGTAGGGAGTCATGCCAATCCCGAGAAGAATGCTATCATCACGGTAATAAGCGCTCAAGTAATCTTGCGCTCCGAGTTGAAGTCCGCATGCCAACTGTATTGCCTCATGTCCTCGCGAGGTGGCGTGAACGTACTTGGCGGTCATCTTTGCGTTTTCCTCGTAAAGATCAGACATGGCTCTTGCTGTCGACATAAGTCGATAAGAGTTAAGTAGCGTGTCTGCACTGATTTTAGATTCGTTCGCGGTGTTGACTTCTGTGCGCTCTTCCATTGCTCATGATTGGGGTTGCAAGTTACAACCTTTCATCGAGCAGATACTCACGCAAATCTCTCAGCAAATCCAACGGCTACAGTATTCAGCGATTGTTCATCGATAAGAGCAAATGCTCCTGTGCTATTACCTTCTTGGTATTCAATAGCTGGGATAGCTGAAGCAGACTTGAAGGTCGCCTTGGCAATTTCATTTAATAGCACCTGATGATTGCTCTTTAGCTCTCCATTTTTCAAATTCACTGTGCCTTGAATTTGATCAACCATAATCTTGGTGCTGAAGCTGCCTTGCTGGTAGATGTACTTCTTGCGAGAGGTCATGGGTTGCTCGTCCATCCAACAAATGGATGCGGTCATCCGACGGGATGTTGCTAAGTCATTTTCCTTGGCAATAAGAGCATCACCTCGTCGCAAATCGATGTCATCCGCAAGAAGAACAGTTAATGCCTGATCAGGACCTGAAGCATTCAGTTCTGTTCCCCACTTATGAACTCCCACGACAGTGGAAGACTTACCGGTGGATAAGACTTGTATTTCATCTCCAACTCGAATGCTACCCGTTCTGAGACTTCCCGCGTAACCACGGAAATCAGGATCATCACCACCGCGTGGTCGCAACACTTGTTGGACCTGAAAATTCGTTTGTCCTTCAGCATTGATAATGTTTCGAGGCTTGATAGACTCTAAGATGTCAAGCAAAGGAGCACCTTGGTACCACGACAGCCCGTCTTTAAATGCGGTCACTCCTTCACCGTGCAGCGCGCTCATTGGAATGAAGTGCAAAGTGAACGATGCTCCAAGTTGATTAACGTAAGATTCAACCTCAGACTTGATAGCTTCAAATGCACTTCGCTCGTATCCAACCAGGTCCATTTTGTTGATGGCAACGATCAGGTTTGACATCTTTAAGAGATGGGCGATATGGAGATGGCGTCGCGTTTGCTCCAACATTCCATAACGCGCATCGATCAAAGTAATGGCAACTTCCGATTGTGAAGCTCCCGTTACCATGTTGCGCGTGTACTCTTCATGTCCGGGTGTATCGGCAATGATGTATTTGCGAGCTGGAGTATGAAAGTAGATGTGCGCGACATCTATGGTAATGCCTTGTTCGCGTTCTGAAATCAATCCATCTG
This sequence comes from Flavobacteriales bacterium, assembly GCA_022447625.1. Lineage (GTDB taxonomy): Bacteria > Bacteroidota > Bacteroidia > Flavobacteriales_D > Sanyastnellaceae > Sanyastnella. Next base: position 18,263 of record JAKVAX010000026.1, read on the forward strand.
TCAAGAGAGAGAGGTCTGTAAATGACAGCCCTCGTCGTTTTGAGCTTTCTTCGATCTGTTGCATGCGATCGGTGGGTACTTGACCAGTTTCATATAAGAGGCGTCCGATGAGGGTACTTTTCCCATCATCAACGCTCCCTGAAGTAGCTATGCGAAGAATGTCCATTAGAAGTATCCGTTTTGTTTGCGGAGCTCCATGGCGGCTTCGCTTCGCTTGTCATCAATACGTGCTCCACGTTCGGAGATTTCCGCTGCGGCGATTTCTTCCATCACAAGGTCAATAGTAGCTGCTTGCGAATCAACCGCAGCAGTGCACGTCATATCACCAACGGTCCTGAATCTAACCACTTTACGTTCAGGCGATTCATCCTGAGACAGACGAATGAAATCGGATACAGGCCAGATCAGGCCGTCGCGATAAAATACTTCACGCTCGTGCGCAAAGTAGAGCGAGGGGAGAGCGATACCTTCTTCTCGGATATAATTCCAGACATCGAGTTCTGTCCAATTGGAGATAGGGAATACTCTGACGTTTTCACCAGGGTGAATTCTCCCGTTGAGGATGTCAAAGACTTCTGGTCGTTGTCTTCTGGAATCCCATTCGCCAAAGTCATTTCGTACAGAAAAGATGCGCTCTTTAGCGCGCGCCTTTTCTTCATCCCTTCGGGCTCCACCAATGCAAGCATCGAACTTGAACTCTTCAATGGCATCCAGTAGGGTAACCGCTTGAAGGGCATTTCTACTGGCGTATTTACCTGTTTCTTCTTGTAGCCCTTTTTCACGTATGGTGTCTTCAACTTTTCGTACATGGAGGGTAAGTTGATATTTTTCCACCAACTCATCACGGAATCGCAATGCTTCAGGGAAGTTGTGCCCTGTGTCAATATGAAGCAACGGAATCGGCGGAACCAAGGGGTGAAATGCTCGGAGCATGAGGTGCACCAAAGTGATGCTGTCTTTTCCTCCACTGAATAGCAGCACCGGACGTTCGAATTGAGCGAGTGTTTCACGGAAGATGTAAATGGCCTCGTTTTCTAGTGAACGAGGGAAATCACTGATTTTCATAGGCTATGTGTGTAGTCCACATTCTTTTTTGGAACTCTCCCACCACCATCTACCATTACGAGGGTGTTCTCCTTCGGTAATGGCGCGAGTACAGGGTTGGCAGCCAATGCTGACGAATCCTTGCTTGTGCAATGGGTTGGTAGGAACCTTATTTTCCTCGATGTACTGGTCAATCATTTCTTTGCTCCAGTCAACGAGGGGGTTGAATTTCAGCGTGTTGGTCATTGCATCACGTTGATATTTTGGGGTGTCTTGTCTGTTGTTTGATTGTTCAGCTCGGAGTCCGGTTACCCAAACCTCCGCTTGAGCTAAAGCCCTTTTCAGCGGCTCGATTTTTCGCACGGCACAACAAGCTTTTCGCGCTTCCACGCTAGTGTAGAAGCCATTAATTCCATGAGAATCAACGAGATACTCCACAGCCGAAGCTTGGGGAGAATAAACCTTGATGGGGTTGTCTAACAAACGCTGAGTACGCTCAATTAAATCATAGTATTGAGGGAAGTGCCTTCCTGTATCTAATGTGGCAATCGTCACAGGCCAATTGTTTTGAGCAATCAAGTGGGTAATGACTTGATCTTCTTCCCCCAATGATGAGGTGAAAACCAATGACGAATGCTCGCCAATTACTTGTTGGAAATCACTGCGCAGTTGTTCAGCGGCCTTCATTAATTCCATGAGCGTCCTTTTTTTGTTCGAACTGAGAATCGCTCCCATACGCGTTCGTGGAAGTAGTATAGAATCATTTTACTTACTACTTCAATTCCCCCAATGGAAAGCGCTAATTCCAAGGTGCCAGTGATCATCCAAGAGATAACTATGGTGTCAATGGTGCCTAGAATTCGCCACGAGAGGGTCTTCAAGAATGAATGCCAAGGAGAACGAGTTTCGCTGTTCTCTGGCAACGATCTTTCTATCGTTTTGTCGAGGAACATAATACAAAAGTAGTAATACCCCATAGAAATACTAGGGTAAACATGGTAATAGTAAACTTTGTGACGGTCGAATTTACCCTTTGACTATGTCTGCCAGTGTTTTACGCTCTAGAATGAGGAGGGTGGCATCCCGTACTTCAGCCATGACACCATTCAACCCACAACCATCTTCGGTGCAGTGTTCACATGGTTCATAGAAGTTGAGACTCACGCATGGGAGAAGTGCGATCGGGCCATCTATGAGGCGAATAACTTTAGAAAGCGGCACTTCCTTTGGAGACTTGATGAGATAGTAGCCTCCACCTTTTCCTTTTTTACTTCCAAGAATACCTCCGCGCTTGAGTTCGAGCAGAATAATCTCAAGGAATTTCAATGAGATTCCTTTCTCTTGAGCAATGTTAGAAATCTGCACAGGACCTTCGCCTTCCTTTTCTACGAGATAGGTGAGTGCGTGAAACGCGTATTGTGCTTTTTTGGAGAGCATAATGCGAATATAACGTCCTGATTTGATTTCTCATTTTCTGACAGATATTCATCGTGATTTATGGTGGTTTGGTCTAAATAAAAAGCGTCTTAATCTATCATGTTGTGCAGTTTAGCGAAGTGAGAATTCCAAAATCTCCAGAATTGTTGAAAAAATTCAGAATGGCTGTATCCCTTGATGGTCCTGCTTTTACTGGAGCGTAGGAATATTCCTACGACGATGTAGGACGGAAAAATTTCGTCTCACTGTGGGAAATTTTGTTATTTTGGATATGGTTGTGAGTCAACCAGATCACAAGTAGTTAGTTATATTGTAGTTAAGATTTACGTAAAATTTGGTTAAGTCGAGCAGCTCCAGCAAAGGAGCTGTTCTTCGTTTTTGACCTTTTTTTGTCCCAATCTTCCCCCTCGAACAACTACCTTCGCACTCCATGCAAGTCACCTTCACAAAGTACCATGGAACGGGCAACGATTTCATTATGATCGATAACCGTTCCGGAGCTATCCAACTAAAAGAAAATGTTGTTCAACGTTTATGTGACCGTCATTTTGGAGTTGGAGCTGACGGAATTATCCTCATCGAAACGCATTCATCGCTTGATTTCTACATGAACTATTATAATAGTGATGGTTCTCAATCATTTTGTGGGAATGGTTCGCGATGCGCTGTTCACTTTGCGAAAGAGCTAGGAATCGATGCTGACCTAGTTTCATTCGAAGCCATCGATGGCGAGCATGAGGCACGTTGGGAAGATGGTCAAGTAGTCATTAAGATGGGGGATGCACTTCCCCCAGATCAACTTGATAATCATTACTTTATCCATACCGGTTCGCCGCATGTGGTCAAGTTTGTTCCGAATGTAGCGGCAACAGATGTGTTCACAGAAGGCGCCCAAATTCGCAATAGTGAAGACTATCTTGACGAAGGTACCAATGTCAACTTTGTCGAGCGAAGAGACGACACCTTACTCGTTCGCACCTATGAACGCGGGGTAGAAGACGAAACGTTGAGCTGCGGAACTGGTGTTACAGGAGCAGCTATGGTGGATGCTTATTTGAATGGGGGATCGGAACGCTTTATTCAAACTCCTGGAGGGTCATTACACGTTCGATTTCAGATGCAATCAGATGGTTTTTTCAAAGTTGAATTAAAAGGACCAGCGACCCCTGTTTTCCAAGGAATCCTAGATTTGAAGAATGATTCTGATCGCAGATAGTGGTTCTACTAAAACAGATTGGCGATTGATCGACCGCGAGGGGAACATCCACCAAGCGCAGACGATCGGTCTTAATCCGTATTTCGTGAGCGATGATCAGTTTCTTCAAACACTTCGTGTGGGCCCTTTAAAGCTATTTACAGCGGCAGAGGTCAGAGAAGTATATTTTTATGGCAGTGGCTTGGGTTCAGCCCGTTTGGTTGATCAGGTGAAACGCTTACTGGCTGAGGTTTATCGCCTTGCTATAATCCACGTAGAACATGATTTGTTAGGAGCTGCACGGGCCTTATGTGGTTCTGAACCGGGCATAGCAGCTATTCTAGGAACAGGAATGAATACCTGCGCTTATGATGGTGAATTCATCACGAAGAACGTTCCGAGTCTTGGCTTTATTCTCGGTGATGAAGGCAGTGGCACTGACCTCGGAAGACGATGGGTGCAAGCCTTTCTTTTAGGAGAAGCACCAGGTGATTTGATTAACGATTTCTACGAAGGATACGGTGCGGATAAAGAGATCATTCTTGACCGCGTTTACAAAGGGGAACGTCCGAATCGTTTCCTCGCGAGTTTTGTTCCGTTCGTGCGCAAACACCTTGGTGATCCGTTCATGTTGAATTTGGTGAAAGGAGCCTTTGCTGAGTTCTTTGATCGATACGTGGTACGATACGAGCAACATAAAGAATGGCCATTGCATATTAGTGGCTCCATAGGCTTCCATTTTCATCATATTCTCCAGCTTCAAGCCGAGGAACGTGACATTCCATTTGGATCTGTTTTACAGAAGCCGATTGCGGCGCTGACTTTATACCACTTGCAGCGATATGAAGACTAAACTCCTCCTGATTCTTTTATTCATTTCCGCGCTAGCGAATGGACAACAATTATCTGAACAGGCAGAGATATCAGTGTTGACGTGCCAACCTGGAACTGATTTATATTCAGTGTTCGGTCATACTGCCATTCGTGTGTATGATCCCGGAAGAGTAGACCACGTGTATAACTACGGTACCTTCGACTTCAATGATGAGTTCTACCTGAAGTTTGCCAGGGGAAAGCTGAACTATCGACTCTCACGTAGTTCGTTTGGTCAGTTCAACTACGAATACACCGTCACGGAGCGAGGAGTGGAGGAACAGATCCTCCGTCTGACGCAAGATCAAAAGAACAGATTCAATCAAGCGCTTGTCGAGAATTACAAGCCTGAGAATCAATACTATCAGTATGACTTTTTCTACGACAATTGCGCCACACGCATCAGGGATATCCTCGAAGATGTGCTTGGAGATGAGCTTCAATGGCATAGCGAATTTGATCACGAAGCGTACACGTTTCGAGGCATGATTGATATGTACCTCGTTGACATGAACTGGTCAGATTTTGGCATTGACATTGCCTTAGGTCAACCGTGCGATAAGATCTTGGAGGCCCAGGATAATATGTTCTTACCAGATTATGTCTTTAGTGAAATTGCTTCCGCTACGATTGGTGGTCAGCCGCTTGTGAAGGAAACGAAAGTGGTGATTAAGAAAGCCGCACGTGAAGCTGGGAGTCCTGTTGATCCAGCGTTGATGTTGACCATAGCTTTGACACTCTTAGCGCTCTTCTGGTTATGGAGAAGAAGGAAAGGAAGTCAGTCGTTAGTGATCCCGCGTTTCCTTTTCATGTTCCTCGGACTGGTAGGCTTCATGGTCTTTTTGCTTTGGTTCGCTACAGATCACACCACGACAAAGCAAAACTGGAATTTGATTTGGGCCTTTCCACTTCACTTGATTGTGGCCTTCATATTGAAGAAATAACGAATTATTGGGCCTTACATGAAGGCCTTTACCATCGTCTATATCATTGTACTGCTCTTTGGTTTCCTCTTCCCACAGCGGTATCACCTAGCGTTTTATCCTTTGGCGTTGATGGGAGCGATCTTAAGCTTTGGTCTCGGATTCTTGCCTTCGGGAAAAACACAGTAAACTTGTATCAAGAGAGCAACTGAACGATTTGAAAATACCTGCTTACATATTCTTGCTGCTATCAGCATGCACCATCTTTTTTGCGTGCAAACGCGATGAAGCCACGGTGTGGGATATCCATGCATTGGCTCCTTTGGCGACAGGACAGATCACCTGGACTGACCTCGTGGAAGACAGTCTTTTGGAACAAGACGAAAACGGACTTCTTCATATTCAATACGAAACAGACCTTTTTGACCTGCGCTTAGACACTCTGGTGCGTCTCGACGATACGACGATTTTTGAATCATTTACTCCAGGGTTCAACGGAGGCCCAATCAATATCCCCGCAGGAGTGGAGGTTTTTAGTTCGGAAGATGATCTTAAACTAGAGGTATCGTCAGCTGAAATCTATGAGGTGGCGATTGTCTCTGGTTTATTGACCTACACTTTGGAAAGCTACGTGGGCGGTCCACTTGATATCACTTATGATCTGCCGGGCGTGACTTTGGGAAATGGAACGACGCTTTTTTTGGAAGCGTCCACAGAATCTGCCAGTGGAGATGTTCCTTGGGTTTTTACTGGTACAGAAGACCTCACGAACGCTAACCTTGATCTTCAAGGAGCTTCAGGAAGTTCTTCGAATCGCATCGCTGCTTTGCTTGATGTCGTGGTCTCGCCCTTAGCAACAGAAGCAGTACCAGTTTTTGGAACGGATTCCGTTCGTATCACGTTGAATTTTCAAGACGTAGTCATTGGATACGCCAGAGGGTATTTCGGGAATCGAGAGCTAGACTCGAACACCGAAATAGATTTTTCACCTTTCCTTGAGTCGTTTGGAACACTTAATCTTCAGGAGCTTTCAATTGATGTTGATATCAAGAATACCATAGGCGCCGATGCTACCTTTAGACTCGATCGTATTGAAGGTGTCAACAATGGAAGCGGCGTTGAATTGACCCATTCCATCATCGGAGACAATATCAACTTGACCCGTGCATTGGATAACGGCAATGGACAGGTGACTTCAAATGATTACGCCTTCCTAATTGATGAGACGAATTCGAATATTACGACGCTCGTCGGGAGTATTCCACAAGTACTCGAGGTGGATGCTTTCGTAGAAATGAATCCATTAGGAGATATTTCTGGAGGGAATGATTTCATCTACACCGATCAACCTTTTGAGGCAAATCTACTCATGGATCTTCCGTTGTGTTTGGGCACCAATGGATTGACATTTAAGGATTCATTGAATGTTGCAGCTTTTGACACTGATTTAGTCGCTGACGCGGAATTGACCTTCCGCATTACCAATAGTTTCCCACTTGGATTAGTGTCTATGGATGCCCGCTTCTTCTCTGATTTAGGTGAAGAGTTTGATGTGATTTCTGATCTTTCTATGGAAACGGGAACCTTCTTGGAGCTGGGGAATGTAATAGCGAATACCTCAGAAAGTGTACAAACAATTTCACGCGCTGATTTAGATATTATGCGCCAAGGAGGGTACATCGAATTGACCTTACAAATGATCTCATCAGGAGAGATTGTGAAGATGAGCGGTGATGAATTCATCGATGTCGATATTCTGATGAATGGAAATATTGAATTGAGTTACGAATGAAAAAGCTGCTCCTCGTCTTCGGTCTTTTACTGTGCCTGGCACAAGTTCAAGCCCAACGGAGTATTCTCATGCAGAAGGATTCTTTAGTGTGTGCGTCTTCGGTTATGCTGGATATTGACGCTAGCGCGGAATACCGTTCGAATGCCTTTGACAATGAACTCCTTGATAAGTTGGTGTTTGGTGGCTACATCTCAGATGAACTTTCTCAACGACAGTTCGATCGTATCAGCGACCTTGGAACCTTCGGAGCCCAGGCCACAGGTAGATTCAGTTTTGCCTTGATGCAAGACTCAGTTTTCGGACTCGCCGATTGGGGTTGGCAAGGACAAGTTGAAGTGCGCAATCATTTTGAGCTTGCCATGGATGGCGATCTATTCCATCTCGTGTTTGACGGAAATGCTGCTTACGCTGGTGAGTCTGCTGAGCTCTCAAATTTCTGGCTTGACTACATGGCTTACCAAAAGCTCGGATTCGGGTTGGTGCACAAACCAAGCTTGAGCGGGTTCGTGATCAGCGCGGTTAACGGAGAACGTTTCGAGCGCACCACGATCTTAGAGGGGGCGTTGTTCACTGCAGAAGACGGAGATAGTCTCAATCTCGCATACCACGGTGCTTGGATGAGATCTGATACCTCAGTCATTGGATTCGGCTCAGGGAATGGCCTCGGGGTCTCACTTGATGGTCAACTGAATATTCCACTTCAAGAAGACAGAGGCTATGTGACCTTAGGACTTAGAGACATAGGTTTTGTTTCTTGGAATGAGGCCTCTCTTGACTACCGTGCTGATTCTAGCTGGGCTTATACTGGTATTCCGCTCTCAGACATCATTGATGACGACGAAGACGGTATTCCGAATTTTGAAGACAGTCTGTACTATGACCAAACCAAAGGGTCAATGTTGCGCTGGCTGCCTGGCTCCGCATATGCACGTTTGATGCACCGGATTCAAGAACGAGATTACTTCGAAATTGAAATGCGTTTCCGTCCAGTTCGCGCCTTTAACCCGTTGATCCGAGGAGGCTACTTTTTCGTGTTGAATGAGAATACGACTCTTGGCGCTACAGTGACCTATGGAGGTTACGGAAATGTTCGCGCAGGAATCGCTGTAGAGCAATGGGTGAATGATCGTTTCTTTGTGGCCTTTTCGGCCGAAGACGTCGTTGGTCCATTCAGAAGAGAAGGACTGGGAGCGCATGCCGCTTTACGTTTATCCTATTTATTGAAATCACATGCTGAATAATATACCATCCACTACTAGCACTGATGCTAGCAAGTTCTTATTGATCGCTGGTCCATGCGCCATCGAAGGAGAACAAATGGCGCACGATATTGGTGGTCAGATCACTGAGCTGTGTCGTGAACTAGATATCCCATTTGTATTCAAAGGGTCTTACCGCAAAGCCAATCGTTCACGCCTTGATTCGTTCACTGGAATTGGTGATAATAATGCCTTGGAGATCTTGAAAGCAGTAGGGGAAGCGAATGGTGTGCCTGTAACAACTGATATACACGGATCGAAAGAAGCAGCGAAAGCAGCTGAATTTGTAGATGTGCTTCAGATTCCGGCTTTCCTATGTCGTCAAACAGATCTTCTAGTTGCAGCAGCAAACACGGGGAAGGTGGTCAATGTGAAGAAAGGCCAGTTCGTTTCACCGGAAGCCATGCGCTTCGCAGTTCAGAAGGTGAAAGACAGTGGAAATGATAAAGTGTGGCTGACTGAACGAGGAACCACTTTTGGATACGGAGACCTGGTGGTTGATTTCCGCGGCATTCCAGCGATGCGAGAATATGCTCCGGTGGTGATGGATATTACCCACAGCCTGCAGCAACCGAACCAAGCGAGCGGTGTCACAGGCGGACGACCAGAGTTGATCTCAACTATAGGGAAGGCAGCCATTGCCGTTGGAGCAGATGCCATCTTTATTGAGACACACCCGAATCCCAGTGAAGCGAAGAGTGATGGGGCGAATATGTTACCCCTAAGCCAGCTTCGTCAATTGTTAGAAGAGTTGTTGACTATCCGAAAAGCAGTAGTATGATGTTGATAGGGATCTTTTGTTTTGTTTTAAGCCTGTTTTTATTGAATGCCTCAGCGCAAACCGCAGAGGTGCGCACCTATGGTGGCTTTCAGGCAGATGAAGGACGGGAGATCTTGGAGACACCTACAGGCTATTTAATTGTTGGAACGACCGCTTCTCCTGAGAATGGGAACAACGATATCTATGTCGTTCACATCCTTGAAGACCTGACAGTTGATTGGTCCACCACCCTCGGTGGGGCAGGAGCAGATCAAGGACGTTCAGCTGTAATGACCAACGAAGGAGACTTCTTGATCTTGGGCCAGACCTCGTTAGGTGAAAATGGAGGCTATGACATCGTAGTTTACAGGATTGACGCGAGTGGAAATCAGCTCTGGGAAAGCAATTCGGAACCGATGATTGGGACTTTGCGACTCGTATCGAGAAGGGGGGCAATAACTATTATATCGCTGGGACGACTTATGGTGAAGCACCAGGGAACAGTCGTATGTTGTTGTTACGCATCGCGGCGAATGGTGATATCATCGACGAAAATACCTACGATATTCTTCCTGAAGCCGAAGCCAATGATTTGGTATGGTATGAAGATCACCTGTACTTAATCGGAACACGAACTTTTGAGGGAGAGACGCCTCAAGGGATTCTCCGTAAACTCACGCCAAGCGGCGCTGTGGTTTGGACAGATGTTCGAGATTCGGTTGCTTTTCAAGGGCTCTCGCTTGACATCTCAGAACAAGGTTTAGCTGCATGTTATGCCATGGCTGATGAAGCAAGCGACGGAAATGAATATTGGAACATCATGATGATCAAACAAGATCTTGATGGTATTGAAGAATGGTTTGAATTCTCAGATGTTTCTGAGCCAGGCAATCAACTACCTACAGCGGTGACCTGGTCAGATGCTGTCATGTTGCAAGCGGCTTACACAGACATTTTCGGAAACGGAGGGGACGGTTGTTACATCAACCGCATTTGGTTCAATGGTGCCTGGTTATCATCAACTGTCTTCGGACTTGAAGGAGATGAGCAGCCGTATGATATCATGGAAGACTCTCAAGAGCGCATCTTAATTCTCGGTGTCACTGATAGCTACGGAAGCGGCGATGAAGATGTGTACTTAATCAGACTCCCTGATGAGGAAATTGTCTTCAACTACGATATCGATTACGTCGAGCTTACCGAAGATGAGACCTTAGTCGGACTCGAAGAGTACAGTAGTACGTTCGGAATCCCATATCCAAACCCAACCGTGGGTCAACTGAAGATCCCAGGAAGCTACGACCAATGGGTGCTTTACAATTTATTAGGACAAGAAGTGATGCGCGGAAAGCAGAAAGAAACCGATCTTTCTAACTTAGAGCGCGGCGTCTACACTTTGAAACGATCAGTCAATGATCGTCAAATAGTAGACCATATTATCCTTCGATGACCTGGAAGAACGGACTACATTTCTTAATCCCTGTACTTATTCTAAGCACGTCTTATCTGGTGAGTCTATTTACTGATCATGACTGGACAGTTTCTCTCGATTGGTATGACAGTATGCACTATGGCCGAATCGCTGAGCAAGGATATTTGGATCCTTTAGATAATGCGTTTTTTCCAGGGTTTCCATATGTCTGGAAAGCACTAGGTGCGAATCACTGGATTGCCTTGGTCAATCTATTTCTATGGGTTAATTCGCTGGTTGTTTTGCAGAAAAGATTGGAGTTGCATCGGTCTGTATTGATCCTGTCGATACTCATGCCGTCTGCAGTATTCTTTGGCATCCCGTATAGCGAGTCATTATTCTTTGCAGCGTGTACTTTCATTGCCTTCGGCGTAAATGAAGACCACCGCTCCCTGAGTTTACTAGGTGTGTTTGCAGCTTCGATTATTCGTCCTACAGCGGCCATCCTTATTCCGGCGATTTTCATTGCGCGATGGGCCGGAGGTGATAAGGGGAGTCGGGCTTTCATAAGAACCTTTCAAGAAGGGTTGATCTCGTTGGCTGCCTTGTTTTTCGTCTTCTATTTCCAATACCGAAACGGAGGCGAATGGCTTGGGTTCTTCTCTGCTCAAGCAGCTTGGGGCAATGATTTGAGCTGGCCAAGCCTACCTTTTTCCACATGGGGTGGTGATATCATCATGTTACTTGATGGTGCCGCACTCTTTATTGGTTTGGCGGCGTTAGTCACGCTAGCGCGGAATTGGACCAGTGCACAATTGAATCAAGCACATTATTTCGGTCTTGCTGGCCTTGCCGTGACTTCATTCATTATTGTTGCTACGCGAGGCGGTGAACTCTTTAGTTTGAACCGCTTTGTTTTTGCCACGGTATTCATCCCTCTTGCTTTAGATGCATGGAAGCGATTGAGCTTCAATCGAAGGGAGATTATGATCTTCGCCGGTACTTGGCTTGTCTTCTCACTATGTATAGGGAGCTACCTTCATTTGCACGCATTCCTCGCAGCCATCATGACAGGACTGCTCGTTTTCATTGCATGGTGGTCAATGCATTGCCGGAACGTCAGAACAGCGGCATGGGGCATTTTTGGACTCATCCAGTTATATTTCGTCGTATTCTTCTATTTGGAAGGAGATTGGATCGGTTGATCAGTGCTCTAAATCGTGTGCAACGAAGTAGTAATTGATCGATTCGTAGAACTGCTGACGGAAGTCTTCACGTGTAAGAGCGCGGCCGTCGTCTAAGTAGTGATCCATTAATGAGATCTTCATTCCACAATCACCAACTAATAGGTCATACACCATATCTGGAGTTGTTCCGTAGTGGTCACTGGCGCCCATCCCATGTTCAAAGATGATCGTAGGTTTAGAATGAATGATGTGTTCTTTCGCTCCGTTCAATACCTCAAACTCCGCGCCTTCCACATCGATTTTCATAAAGTCAATCGACATTTTCTCTGGCAACACGCTGTCTAAACGTTCTTTCTGAACCTGAATCTCTTGGATACTCTCAGTTCCCTTGTACGTACGTTGCTTCAATCCAGAGTAAGCTGGATTACTTACTACGTGATGGAAGTTGCTCTGTCCTGGTGAATCTGAAAGGGCGATTTGGTGAATGGAAACATCACCGTTGAATTTCGTCTTGAGGTCTTTGAATAATTCAGGAATTGGTTCGAAAGCGAAGTGTTTCCCTTCCGGCGCTAGCCGAATCATCTCTTCAAGAATCTCTCCCTTGTGGCACCCAACGTCAACGCAGTTCGAGTTCTCTTTGATTGATCGTTGCATCACTTTGAGCGCCAGCGCATCATAGCGCTGGTTCTTCGTTAGGTGGATACCCAGCGAAGAGAGCACTTTTTTGGCCAGTTGTTTGATACGATCATTCATAATAGACAAAAATACGTCTTTTTAACTGAGAGGCATGGAAACACGCACTATAACACGAAAGTTAACTTATCTTGGATGCATGATGAAAGCACTTTGGATATGCGGGATCATTCTCGTTTTATCGGCATGTCAAGATAATGGGATGGCTGGAAAAGAACAAATGACGAACGGACTGACCTACCAAACGGAAACATTCACCCGACAAAATATTGTCCCTGGGGTTCATTCTAATCTCAGGTCAATTTGGAACTATTCGTTGACACTGACGGATGTAGAGGTCATTGGGAATGTAGAAATCACCGCCTTGGTTACGGATTCACTCGTCCTACCACTTTCTTCATTGAAGCATAACGACATGCGGCTAAAGAAGCCGTACATGATCGCACCGGGAACCTACGATCAGCTTCAACTCAGTGCAAGTCAGAATGTATACCAAGAGGCCGCACCGAATCAAGTGGACCCTCTTGTCTATGAGCGAATCGATCACACGGTGCCAGAAGGCAAGTATCAACTCCAAGCCCTATACAACGGACAGGTGGTTTACATTAAGCTGAGTGATGTCCAAACGCTAGATCGCATTCTCGGACAGTAATTTTTGTACTTCATGTGCAACCTTTGAAAAAGCATGTGTCTTTAGGGTGAATGACCTTAAAATCGACACATGAAAAACTTACTTCTTCCCCTACTGCTAGTTTCACTCGTAATGGTGCAAACTGGATGTCGAAAAGTCTTGAATAACGACGGTCCAAGAGTGACTGAGTTGCGCGAGATTGATGAGAACTATGAAGAAATTCACCTCGAGGGATCGATTGATCTCATCGTGAATCAGACAGAAGATTACGAGCTCAAAATTGAGGCAGGGCAACGCTTGATGCCTTACATAAAAACTCGTGTATTCGAAGATCGTCTCGAGATCTACGAAGAGCCGAACAACTTCTATCAAGAAGAGCCGATCCGTGTGTTCGTGAGTAAAGAATACTTAGACGATATCTATCTGTTAGGTTCTGGAGACATTGATGCCTCAGGAATCATCGCCGGAAACTCAAACATCGAAGTTGACGGTTCGGGAGATATCGATATCGAATATGCTGCCGTTGAAACAGTAACCCTGAAGATTGATGGTTCAGGTGATGCAAGGTTCACCGGAGCGGCACAGCAAATCACAGTAAATATTGATGGCAGCGGTGACGTAGATGCACGCTATTTAGAGACTAGCGCATGCTATATCAACGTTGATGGAAGTGGAAACACGCGTGTCACTGTCTTTGAATACCTCAACGTAGATATCGACGGTTCAGGTGATGTTCGCTACTGGGGAAACCCAGCAGACCTAGATGCTAGCATAACCGGGAGTGGAGATTTGATTGATATGGAATAAAACTATTCCGGCAGCTAGCGTCCGGCGTCCGAAAGGATTGAACGGATGCCGGACGCCGGATACTGGATAAAATATACCGCGATCCGCATCCTGCGATCACACAACCCTAATACCATGAAAAATTACTTGCTTATTGCTTGCCTGCTGCTGACTACCGTTATGAATGCACAGGTTGAAACGTGCATCGGAAACCACGGTCAAATGCAGACACTGTTTGGAGGAGACCGAAGCTTTGGAGGCTTCATCGGAATAGGAACCAAGTTCACCACCTTGAATGATCAAGGAGGAATGATGCTCGGAGGAGAAATCAACGGAGTATTCGGACACAGTTTGAACCTAGGATTTGTTGGCTATGGTTTGGTCACGGATGTCTACGGAGTGAACCGTGACGATGATAACCAGCGACTCTACTACGAGATGGGCTATGGTGGATTAAACATCGAGCCAGTGTTCTTTAGCCGTCGAGCGTTTCACTTTTCGGCACCTGTTGTCATTGGGGCTGGAGGAATTGGAGAGAGTCGTCAACGATTCATTGACATTGATGAATTTGATGAAGATCAAGATTATGGCTGGCCAGATTTCTACAACAGCGATTTTTTCCTTGTGATAGAGCCTGGACTCCAGCTAGAGATTAACCTATTACGCGCTGTACGTTTGTACGGAGGTGCTAGCTACCGTTTTGTGACGGATGTTGATCTTCCGAATACAGATGTTGATAGACTCGGAGGAATCTCAGCTAACTTTGGATTGCGATTCGGTTGGTTCTAAAGTTCGTTGAGCACAAGAAGGGACATACACGCTAGCATGATTGAACGATGTCGTCAAGGAGAACGTTCGGCTCAACGAGAGCTCTACGAACTCTATGCGCCGGCTATGTTCAACGCATCATTGCGCATTCTTCAGAGCAGGGAAGAGGCAGAAGATGTGCTGCAAGAATGTTTCGTCAAGATGTTCAAAAACCTACAGAACTTCCGAGGTGACGCCAGTTTTGGAAGTTGGTTCAAACGCATCGTCGTTAATGCCTCGATAAATCGTTTGAAAAAGCGCAAACTGTTGACCACTGAATTAGATGAGGTCACTGAATGGTTAAACGATGAAGACGAACCAATAAAAGAACAGGAATACACGATAGCGGATGTTCAGAATGCGGTGGGTGCCCTTTCTGACGGATACCGCGCGGTATTCACTATGTATATGTTTGAAGACTACAGCCATAAAGAAATCGCTAATGAGCTTGGTGTCAGTGAGTCGACTTCGAAGTCGCAGCTGAATAGAGCTCGAAAACGAGTGAAAGAATGGTTGATCAATCATGGAAGAAATGGAATCTGATAAAATGAAAAAGTTCATCGATCAGCATCGTGGAGGTTTCGATAACGAAATGCCCTCTGGAGATCTATGGTCGAAGATCGATGCGGAACTCGGTCCGCAAGAATCTATAGAACGTACGGTGCCTATCCGCTGGTTGTGGATGACCGTAGCAAGTGCTGCTTGTGCTGTGCTCTTGATGGGGGTGTTTGTCTTCCTTCAAGACGTTGGAACAGAGGTTGTTGCTGAGAACCCTCCAACCCAAGCACAACAGACCATTCCTTCTTTGTCGCTCTCAGACATTAGTAGTGAGCTCGCTGAAGTAGAGCAATATTACATTTCTGAAGTATCTCTTCGAACCGAAGAGCTGATGCAATATGCTGAAGCTGAAGAGTACCTAGCAGAAGTCGAACTACTGAAAGAGGAATTCGAATCATTGAAGAAAGAAATGGGACGTGGTGTTGATCAGTATAAAATCGTTGAGGCCATGATCCAGAATTACCGATTGCGCCTTGAGATACTCGAAGCATTGCTCGAAGAGCTCGAAGACAATCAGTTCGAACCAGTTAATAATTCGCGATATGAAGCATAGTTTATTCCTTATTCTATTTTTCTCTTGCCTTGCTTCTTTCGCTAGCGCGGAAAACAACGATCATCGTTTCGATGACTATCGGATCGTACAACGCACCTACAGCGTGTCTCCTGAGACATCGCTTGAGGTAACCAATATGTACGGAAATGTCACCTTCAATTCCTGGGATGCAGACTCGGTAAAGATCTATGTGAAGATTACGGCCTACTCTGAAAGTTCTGGTGACCTCAGAGAAATGCTTGAAGATATCCATGTGGAAGTGCAGAAGAGCAGCAACTTCATCATTGTTGAGTCTGATTGGTCCGATGATGTGGGCTTCCTTAAGAAGGGCGTCTATGATATCCAACAAGGCTTAGGTAGCAATAAGCGCATTGAGGTAGATGTGGAGATTTCCCTTCCAGCTTATGTTGACTTGGAGGTAACCAATAAATTCGGTGATGTCTTTATGGGTGATCACGATGGTGAAGTCGACATTGATCTATCACATGGTGATTTGCGAGCACATGATCTCACAAAGCCGGGAAAGATCAAAGTCGCCTACGGAAAGATTGATATTCAAGAACTAGGCGGTGGTAGACTTGAGTTGAGTTACTGTGAAGACGCGGCTATTGAAAAGGTTCGAGAACTTTACTTGAAGACGAATTCAAGTGAAGTCGAAATTGAAGAAGCCGATGAATTGCGCTTAGACTGCAGACACGATGAAATTCATGTAGAGTCAGCCCGTAAAATTCTAGGAACAGCCTTTCTCACTGATATCATGGTTGAAGATTTAGAAGAAAGCATCGATATGAATACCCGAATGGGTGAGGTGCGACTAAGAAATGTATCTTCAGATTTGAAGCTCGTAAAGCTGGGTACGAATATGACTGACGTGATCGTAGAACTTGATCCCTTTTTCATGGGGAGCATTCGTTTGGATCTTGATAACGTGAAGAACTCTTCGATCTCAGTAGACGACAAAGAAATTATCCAAGACGATCAATCTGAAGATGACCGCGTCTTGGTGATGAATGTGGCAGGAGATGATACCCCAATCATCGATATCACGTCAAAAGGAGGCTACTTCCGATTGACCAAATAAGTTGTTACTATCTAATCAGAAGAACCGATTTTCTCTTCGCAGAGGGTCAGTTTTTTTGTTTCTAACAACACGTCAAATCAAGAAATTTTCCTTTTTCGGGAAGAATTCCATCTGTAGTTCACCTGAAAAAGATGCTGATTCTGACCCTTTGTAGGAACACTGTGGTTTAAATGTCCTACAAGTATGTGTGCACATTATCAGCGACTTAGCCTTCGTTTTTCCCATTTTGAACCACTCGATCCTACATCCTCACAGCCGAATACGGCAGCCTGTCAGGGCAAGTCCTACATCGCCAATAAGGAAGCAACTGACAAACGTTCCTACAAGTCCGTCGTTCATTTGTACTGACTAATTCAGATAACTCAGATGAGAGAGATGGGTTTCAATGTACCTCGAACAGTCATTTTACTGTTGTTGGTACTGCAGGGACTGAACCTCATGGCGCAATGCCCTGCATCCATTTTCTCTATCACCGAGTCCTGTGAAGAACAGGAACCGGGAATTTTTAACATTGCAGTTGATATCGTAGCCGATCTCAATGAAGGTTGCACTTTGAACGAAGTGTGTTATTCTCGACAGGGTGATGGAGAACAATTATGTATCGATGTAGTCGACCTTGGCCTTGGCTCTGGAGATGTTTATCATCTCGAGCTACCAGGACCTGGAATGTACTACTTTTGGGTCAGCACTGATACCGAGTCTAGTGAATTGATTGAGCAAATCGTCAATTGCTATGATAATGACTTCTCGTGCCAGAATCCTTTCGCGGTGAATTATAATTTATCGCTTGCGCCGGAGAATGACCTTGCTTGTGTTTACGACACCTACGTTTGTGATTGCTCCGGGAATATCCATTCCCAGGGGGTTATGATCTATCTAGGAGACGGAGAATACGAGGTCCCGGGCGCTGGAAAAGAGTGGAATGGTGTTCCAGTAGACTTCACGTGTAACGTATGGGGCTTCGACTGCGGTGATGGAAACATTAATTTTGATCCCTATGGTGTTTGTGATGGAAATCTTCCACCAAACAACGGATGCAGCTCACCTGGATGTACTCCACTTACGTTGTCGATCCAACAAAACCCTTGCGAGACCACTCCAGATGGTCTAACCAGTAGTCTCTTATTGCAGTTTGGGATTTCTTCTGGCTGTGAGGCAGATGTGTTGTGCTTCTCTATCAATCAAGGGGATGAGCAATGTATTACCCTTGATAATGTTGGGAATCAAGGGAATTATTTACTCCCTCTCGTCGGACAATTCGGCTCGTATAAATTCCATTTCGAAACCACTGCGGGTGCGGTATCACCATTCTTTTATTTCAACGCCGAAGACCTTTGTGGACAAGAAGAAAAATTATGCGATTGTGCCGGCAATAATTGGCCTGTAGCATTCGCTGATAGAATAGGAGATGGGTTCTTTAATGATGGCACGCCGACTTTTGAAGGCTATCAAATCGATTTCAACTGCTTGGTTTGGGGCTTTGATTGCGCTGATGGAGACGGAGGGTTGGATCCGTACCAAGTGTGTAGTGGGAACATTCCTCCAGAAAATGGATGCATCGATGAGCCAGTAGTTCCTGGTTGTATTGATCCAGAAGCATGCAATTACCAAGCGGGAGCCACTTTTGACGATAATTCATGTGATTATAGTTGCTTTGGATGTACTGATCCTTTAGCATGTAACTATGATACTCAAGCTTTCATTGAAACTGATGAATGCACCTATCCAGAGCCCGGTTACGATTGTCTTGGGAATTGTATAGATGATAGCGATGGTGACGGGATTTGTGATGAGAATGAAGTGATGGGTTGTACCTACGAATTCGCGTGTAACTATAATCCCGAGGCCACTCAGGAAGACGGCTCGTGTGAGCGCTCCTCATGTGTGGGGTGCACCAACTTCGCGGCAGCAAATTATGACCCTGATGCTCTGATGGATGATGTCTCCTGTGTATTTGACTTCAGTGCTTATTGTCCTGCTGACCTTGATAGCAATGAACAAGTGTCCATTTCAGATCTCTTAATCCTTATCGGATTCATGGGACTGCAATGTGAGGGCGAATAATATTTATTTGGGAGGAGACCGGTACTGGAGGGCACCGGTCT
The DNA here is from genome assembly GCA_022447625.1 of Flavobacteriales bacterium. Classification (GTDB taxonomy): domain Bacteria; phylum Bacteroidota; class Bacteroidia; order Flavobacteriales_D; family Sanyastnellaceae; genus Sanyastnella. The sequence goes on from JAKVAX010000026.1 coordinate 37,358, forward strand.
ACGTTAGCTGGAGAAGGTCGCCGATGGGCGGCCTTTTTCCTTTTAAATGAGACAAGGATTTCACTTTCTACCGATCCATTTCGTGGGAATCGTCTTCTCCTGGTAAGACGATCTCAATGGTTGCGTGTTCGATGTTAAACGCTCGTGCGGCTTGGCGTACTTCTTTCTTGATTTTCGCTAGCGCGGAACGGCTCACGCCTTCTTCTACAACGAGTACTACACTCAAAATCATCTTTTCGCCATCAAGTGTCCAAACGTAAAGGTCTCTGACTTCGAGAATGTGACCGACGGATTTAATCGTGTCTGATAATTCAGCCACTGAAATGGACTCAGGCACCTTTTAGAGTATGATATTCAAACTCTCAAGAACGTTTCGAATCACATGGAACAAAATGAATCCGGCAATGAGAATCGAGAGAATAGGATCAATGACATGCCAACCTGTGAAGTAGATGGTCAAGGCCCCAATCAAGATAGCTACCCACCCAAGTACATCTTCAAGGAGGTGCTAGCGTACCACCCGCTCGTTTCGGGTATGACCTTGACGTAGTTGTTTCATCGCTAGGTAGTTAATGATGATGCCTACCAACGCAATAGCAAACATTCCAGTACTCAATGTCTCTTGTGGTTCTCGAATTCGCGGAATCGCTTCCACAACGATGAAAATTGAACCAGCCGTTAGAATCAAGTTGTTGATCAGTGCCCCAAACAAAGAGTAACGACGGTAACCAAAGGTGAATTTGTCGTCTCTACCTTTCCGCGCTAGCGATTGAAAATACCAGGCTAAACCAAGACTCAGTGAATCACCAAAGTCATGTAAAGCATCAGATAGAATGGCCAGGCTATTGGTGTACCAACCACCGAATTATTCAACCCCGAAGAAGACAAGGTTGAGCCAAAAGGCCATGCGAATATTTCGAGTGTGTATTTGATGTACCAAAAAAAGGTACGGAGAATTGAAGCGGTAATTGCTGAGCAATGTCAGCATTCGCTACATTTGCAGCATGCCAGCTATTCTCAATAAAAAGGCGCGCTTCCGCTATTTCTTGGAGGATGAATTTGTGGCCGGGATTCAATTGACCGGTACAGAGATTAAATCCATCCGTACGGGGAAGGCGAGTATTGTAGAAGCTTTCTGTAAGATGAAGAATGGCGAGCTGTTCGTGATTAATATGTACATCGCTGAATATGAGAACGGTGGATATGCGAATCACAAGCCGAAACGCGAACGGAAGCTGCTTCTGAATCGCAGTGAATTGAATAAAATTGATCGCAAGGTGAAGAACCAGGCGATGACCATTGTTCCGATTGAAGTATTCATCAACGAAAGCGGTCTGGCGAAGATGAAAATCGCAATGGCCAAGGGTAAAAAACTGCATGATAAGCGTGATACCCTTAAGCAGAAAGACCTCAAACGCGAGATGGATCGAAGAATGAAGTAATGCGCAGCATCGATCAAGACTACCTCATTTGGCACCCTTTTAGCCAAATGAAGAATACCAACGAACTTCCACTGGTTACTGAAGCTAAAGGGGCCTACTTGCATACCTCAGTCGGACGAAAAGTCTTTGACGCGATCTCATCTTGGTGGGTGAATTTGCACGGACACTCCAACCCGTATCTCGCGGAAGCCATCGCAAAACAAGCGCACCGACTTGAACACGTCATCTTCGCTGGGTTTACACATCAGCCCTCCATCACACTCTGTGCAAGACTTGACAAACACCTTCCAGAAGGAGAGTGGAAATACTTCTTTTCAGATAATGGAAGCACAGCTGTGGAGGTCGCTTTGAAGATGGCGTACCAGTTTTTCCGAGTTAGCGACAAACAACGAAAAGTGAACTTAATTGCTTTCGAAGGCAGTTACCATGGAGACACCTTCGGCGCGATGTCAGCGGCTGAACGAAGTGTTTTCACGGAGCCTTGGGATGACTTATTTTTTGAAGCAAGCCATCTCCCAGTCCCAACGGATGAAAATATTGATGAGCTGGAACGACGAGTAGAATCACTCACCAATGATCCATGCATCTTTATCTATGAACCGTTGGTGCTCGGTGCGGCAGGGATGCAGTTCTACAAGGCAGATCATCTTGAACGCCTGCAATTGATCATTAGAAAGAAGCAAGGTATTCTGATTGCTGATGAGGTGATGACCGGTTTCGGTAGAACAGGGAAGTGGTTTGCTTCGGAACACACGAATGTCAAGCCTGACATGCTCTGCCTTTCTAAAGGACTTACTGGAGGCGCCTTGCCGATGTCGCTGACAGTATGCGATCAACGCTTCTACGATACTTTCCTCCACGATAAGTTCGAGAAAGGCTTCTTACACGGACATTCATTCACTGGAAATCCATTGGGTTGTGCGGCTGCTTTGGCGAGCCTTGACCTCATGGAAGAACAAGAAACCTGGGATGGAATTGACCGCATTCATGCTTGCTATGAAGAACGTGAAGAGGAGCTCAAAGCCACTGGGAAATTGCAAAACATCCGCATGATCGGACCGATCCTGGCGATGGATGTGATGGAAGAGAACAAAGGCTACATCCACCCACTTCGTGATCGACTTTACTACGCCTTTATGGAAAGAGGTCAGTTGATTCGTCCGCTGGGTAATGTCATTTATCTTCTGCCTCCTTACATCGCTACCGTGGAAGAAATACACCATTCCATCGATATCATTATCGAAGTGGTGCAGGAACTTTGATACTTTTGTCGGCCATGTTCATCGACGACATTTCCTTTACATTTCCTGGGGCTGATTCGTTTGAATCACTGACCCAGTTATTACGTGCAAAAGCTGCTCCATTCATCTCATGGAAGGAGAAGGTAGCAGGGCGTATCGACGATTCATCATGGAAAGAAATTGCTGAACATCTCAATGATCCACGAGCTTTTCATAAGCTTGATCGAACGGCGAAAATGGCTGCTGTGTTGTTGAATCCTCTCAGGAATTCCAGCATTGATTCAGTTTTCATTGGTTCCGCTCGAGGGGCCACTGAAACTTGGGAGAAGGCCCATGCATCGATGCTTGAAAAGGGGAGTGTTCCGGTCAAGACATCACCATTGACAACTCTTGGAAACTTGGCCTCCAATGCCGCTGCGCAGAATCGCCTAAATGTCTCCAGTTTGACCTCTTCTATGACCTGCGGAAGCGGTCTTCAATCGCTCATTAACGGTTTGAAGTTGATGGAGGGAGGTGTACTCAACTGTTTCGTTGCAGGTGGGGTAGAAGCGCCACTTACAGACTTCACGTATGCTCAGTTTGAGGCCTTGGGGCTGCTCGCTAGCGCGGAATCGGAATTCCCTTCTAAACCATTGGCTAAGAAGCGAAGCAATCAACTGGTGCTGTCGGAAGGTGGAGTGTTAGCTCGTATCTCGAAGAAGGCTTCGCCGTTCCGCGTTAGCGCCTATGGAGAAGCAACAGAGACCACGGTAAGTCCGACAGCTTTTGCGTCAAAAGCCATGCACGATTCAATGGAAATGGCGATTTCGAAAGCAGGTATCCAACCCGACTTGATCATTGCTCATGCCCCAGGCACAGTGAAGGGAGATCAAGGTGAATTGAAGGCCATTCAGGAACTTTTTGGCGAAAAAATGCCCGTTTTTAGCACAAAAGGCTACACCGGACACACCCTTGGAGCCAGTGGAATGGTGAGTGTTGTGTTCGCCATGCATTTCTTGAATCTCGGTAAGTTGCCGGAAATGAGGTTGTTCCCGGATTTAGCAGGTGAGCGCGTAAATTCAGTGTTGATCAACGTGACAGGATTCGGCGGAAATAGCATCTCGTTGATGCTCAGTAAAGCAGGTTAGATTGCTGAGCTCATAAGGCCTCCCGTGAATAACTTTGTTAATAGTTGAATTCCTAGAACTGCTTCAACCCCTATGCAGGCGGCTAACTTTGACTTGCATGAACCGCAACCTCCTCTAGTTGATGCTTGCAATTTTCGGTAAGAAAAAAGTTACAGACGATAAAGTTTCCCTCCACTTCGTTCACACGACATTAGAAGTAGTGGAATCGGGTTGGCCAGAGGTGGCCGGGTTCATCAACGACTCCCCTGAATTTATCAAACGACCAAACCTCGATCCAGATGATTTTGGTCGCTTCCTAATGATTGTCATTGCAGGGAACTTCAACTACATCCCAAAGTATTTCGAAGACGGACACGACAAGGAGATCATCAAAGGCTGTGTAGAACAGTACGCCAAGATCTTCGACATTCGTCCGGAAGAGTTCGCCCTCAAAGTGAAGAAGTACCGTGAATTCTTGGCGCGTGTCAACATGCCATCAAAGAACACACTCTACTCCATGTCACGCGGGATCTTCCACAAATACGATCTCAACTGTTACCAAGAAGAATACTTCGCGAGCCTCAACACTCCGAACCCGATCTTCCTCAAGAACATGAATGAGATCATGGTGAATTTCTTGTGGGATTGGTCGGCGTTTAAGGAGAAGTATAAGGTCGTTTGAATCGAGAAACGATAATCGATAATCTAAAACCTATAACTTTTCTCGGCATAGCATGAATAGGCCGCCTATGGCGGTGAGTATGGTTGGCGTGATTAGTTAGGTTCGCACTACGCACTACGCACTACGCACTACGCACCAATAGGGGCACGCATGCATACCCTTGACTTATCGATTATCGTTTATCGATTATCGTTCGCCCTTCAGTATCTTCGCGCCGTGTACAAATCGATCATGAAACCCCTCTTTTTCACGCTTAACCCTGAGCGTGCGCATTACCTGAGTTTTGACCTGTTGAAGTTTGCTCTGAAGCTGCCTGGAATGAAGGGTTGGTTCAAGCGAAGATTCGTGGTGGAAGACGATAAGTTGAAGCGGACGGTATTTGGGATTGAGTTCCCGAATCCGGTGGGATTGGCTGCTGGATTTGATAAGGATGCGAAGTTGTACAACGAGCTGGAGTATGTAGGCTTTGGCTTTGTAGAGATCGGTACTGTGACACCGAAACCGCAAGGAGGGAATCCGAAGCCGCGGTTGTTCCGTTTGCCAAAGGATGAGGCCTTGATTAACCGCATGGGATTCAACAATGAAGGTGTTGAAGCTGCGGTGGCTCGATTGAAGAAGCGCAAGACGAAAATCATCATTGGAGGGAACATTGGGAAGAACAAGGTGACCCCGAATGAAGAAGCGACAAGCGATTACGAGAAGTGTTTTGACGCCTTGTATCCGTGGGTAGATTACTTCGTGGTGAATGTCTCTTCGCCGAACACACCCAACCTGAGGGATCTTCAGGAGAAGGAACCGCTGAAGGCCTTGCTAAACCATTTGATGGAACGCAACCGCACCATGGAAGTGCCGAAGCCCCTTCTTCTGAAAATCGCCCCAGACTTAACAGATGGTCAACTTGACGACATCGTGGATATCGTCAAGGAAACAGGAATTGACGGCTTGATTGCGACGAACACAACCATCGCGCGCGCTCCGCTAACAACTCCGGCAGCAGACGTCGAAGCCATCGGCGCCGGCGGCCTCAGCGGACAACCCGTTACAGATCGTTCCACCACGGTCATCAAGTACCTCCATGACAAATCCAATGGATCATTCCCAATCATCGGAGTGGGAGGCATCGCTAGCGGAGAACAAGCCCTAGCCAAGATGAAAGCCGGAGCAAGCCTCGTCCAAGTCTACACTGGGTACATCTACGAGGGACCGGAGTTACCGGCTCGGATTAACCGCTACCTGAAGGAGAACCTTTAGCTGTAGGCAGTAAGCTGTATGCCGTATGCTGTGGACCGCGTGGACCGTGGACTGTGGACTGAGAACTAAACATTCTATCCGCCTGAGGCGGACTGACCATGCTACTGCCGCAGGCAGACTAATCATGCTGAATCCTGCCTCCGGCGTCCGAATTTTTATTCGCAATGGAGAAAAATCCCTAGACCCTCGTCTCTAGACTCTCGTCCGTTTGCCATTTGGCCATTTAGCCATTTCGCCCGTTAGCTTACCTTCGCCGCAATGAACCAAACCACCACTTCATTGAAATGGACCATTGCGCTCCTCCTCTTCGCTTTTCTCAGCGCCTGCAAGTCTGAAGAGACACCGCTTCGCATCTCTGCAGCTTCGAGTATGCAGTTTGTTATGGAAGAGCTAATCGCTGATTATGAGCAGAGGTTTGAGGTGGATTGCGAACTCATCACTACTTCTTCTGGGAAGTTGAAAGCGCAGATTGAAATGGGAGCGCCGTATGATGTGTTTGTCTCAGCCGATGGGCAGTACACCCAGGCCTTGGCTGAGAAGGGGAAGGTAGTAGGAGAACCCATTCCTTTTGTGACGGGTAGACTTGCGATTTTCATGACGAAAGGACTGGGAATTACCGATTTGTTGAAAGGGAATTTTGAGCACTTGACGATGCCTAATCCGGAGACGGCGCCGTATGGTAGAGCTGCTAAAGAGTACTTGGAAGGGGTCAAGATCTATGATCTATATCAGGATCGAATCGTTACCGGTGAGAGTGCTGCTCAGAGCAATCAACATTTCGTTTCTGGTGCGGCTGAAATAGCGCTGCTGCCCCTGTCGATGATAGATGCGGTGGCTGAAGCTAGGATGGAGGCCGGCACAGGTTCTGATCGCGATTGGGCCAATATGATCGATGCTACGTTTCATGCTCCTATTGAGCACTCCATTATTATCGTTGATCATCAAGAAGCACATGCGAAAGCTCCAGAATTTGTGTCCTACTTGCAGTCTGAAGACGCCTGGTCCATTCTGAAGAATTTCGGATATTCTCGTCCAAATTAACCGCCGTCTTTGGCTGTCAATGAATTGGGAACCGATCATATTAACCTTTCGATTAGCGGCCATTACCACCCTCTTATTGCTGGTTGTTTCGATTCCTTTAGCCTATTGGCTGAGCTATTCAAAGTTCAAAGGAAAAGCCTTCATTGAAGCCTTGGTCAGCATGCCCTTGGTGCTACCACCTACCGTACTCGGGTTCTATTTTCTAATCGCGTTCTCACCGAATAATGCATTTGCCGCGTGGTTAGCAAATACCCTCGGTATTCAATTGGTCTTTTCGTTCACCGGTCTGGTCGTGGCCTCTATGATCTACAGTTTGCCCTTCATGGTGCAGCCGATCAAGTCCGGTTTTAGTTCCTTGCCGCCCTCACTAAAAGAAGCGGCGTATGTCATGGGCACTTCGCCGATGGCAACGCTGCGTCGTGTGTTGTTGCCGGCGATTCGTCCGTCATTAATCACAGGAGCTGTGCTTTCCTTTGCGCACACCATCGGTGAGTTTGGTGTAGTGTTGATGATCGGCGGGAATATTCCTGGGGAGACACGTGTGGCTTCCATTGCTATTTATGATGAGGTTGAGAAGATGAATTACGCTAGCGCGGAATCGTATAGCCTTCTTTTGTTCGCTGTCACCTTTATCATTCTCGTTTCGGTATACCTGATCAACGGAAGAAAACTCAACCAACTCTGGGGATGATTGAATTGAAACTCCATAAGAAGTTGGCTTCCGCCGAAGGCGAAATGAAAATGGAGATCGATCTCACGATTCAACAAGGAGAGTTCGTTGCGATTTATGGACCTTCAGGTGCAGGCAAGACCTCTATGCTGAGAATGATTGCAGGGTTGACATCACTTGATGAAGGAAGCATCAAAGTGAATGGAGAAATCTGGTCTGATAAGAACACCCATCGCAAACCACAATCACGGGGCAATGGATTTGTTGCGCAAGACTATCCGTTGTTCCCGCACTTAAACGTTGCAGGCAACATTCATTTCGCAGCGAATGATTCAGTTGATATTGGTGCCATCATCGATCAATTTGACCTTGGTGCCATGCAAAAACGTTCGGCAACAAAACTCTCCGGCGGACAAAAACAACGTGTTGCCGTAGCAAGAAGCTTGGCAACAAAGCCTACCATTCTTCTTTTAGACGAAGCATTCTCTGCCCAAGACGCCACACTCCGCAGGCAAATGCAACAAACCATCAAGGCATTTCACCAACAACACGAACTCACCACCATCATGGTCAGCCATGATATCCCAGAGATCTGCAGACTCGCCGACCGCGTCATTCAAATCGAAAACGGAAGAATCACCAAAGAGGGAAGCCCAGAAGAAGTTTTCGGAATGGAAACTGAAGTCAAAGGAGAAGTGGTGAGGGTTGCAGAACGCGGATCGCGGATCGCGGTTACGTTGTTGGTGGGTGATCAGTTAGTAGAGAAGGAGTATGACTTAGATTCAGGGGTGAGGGTTGGAGATTACATCTCGTTGTCATAGGGGTACGCTCCTGCCATAGTGTTTCAAGAGGTTTTTGGTACTTGGTTTTTGGTTCTTGGTCTATAGTTCTTAGTTCAATCCAGAGCCAAACTGTTATAGATTATAGTTTGTGGATTATCGATTCGTCTCTAGCCCTCGATTCCGGGTATGTTCAAATAACTGTGTCTGTTTATTAATTCTCAATCCAAGGTTTTATCCGTTCTGGGTAATTCAAGAGAA
>JAKVAX010000027.1 GCA_022447625.1 Flavobacteriales bacterium
CTTAGGGAATCCAATGCTGTGGCGAGGTCTTGTAAACTGTTCCCTTGAACGGGACGGGTGGCCCCCGCAGAGGCACCTCCAGAAAACCCACCAGATCTAATCCCCTCAGGGCTTATGATTGGTCGTCGCATATTAGGCTGCTTTCATCATCTTGTAGTCGGAATATCCACCAGCGGCGGCCGCAGCGAGATTAGCGCCCAGGCCGATAAGGCTAGGACCACGGGATCTCGGGGCTGACCGAATGGCAGCGGTTCGTTGGTTGGTTGCGGCACGGCCAGACATACGGGTCCGGCTAGTGTCGAGTTCTTGGTTGCGGTTGATCGAGGCGATAGCTTCGCCCTCTTGGAAACCAAAGCTTTGCTCAATGGCTCTGAGGGAGAACCCACCGATGCCTCGTTCGGCAGCAGCAGCTACGGCTGACCCACGAGCTGCAACACCTTCTCGGCTGGCTTGAACGCGGCGCTGGGTAGCAGCTTCGTCGTTCGCCATGGCGTTGAGGTTGTTAGCTTCGATGTCGTCAGTATAGGCCGCGAGCTGTGCTCGGTTGTTCTCACGGAAGGCTCTGTTGGTATCTTTGGCAGCTTGTCGCTGACCCATATATCCAACTACGGAGCCGACCGCAGAGGCACCAGCGGACACAGCCGCGATGGTTACTGGGTCACACACTGTATGTAAACTCCTTGAATGGGGAGCGCCTCGGTCCAACGTGAATGATCTCGTCACTCAGGTCGGCCCCAAGGGCTCGGATGAACTTGTGGTGGAGGTGGTTGTGGGCGTAGGTTAGATTTCGCAGACACATGTAACGCTCGGCCCATGCTTGGAAGAACATTCGACCGAAGGTGACCATGGCGTAAGCCACTCGCATTCCTTCGAGTTCTTCGGTGCCCATGAGCCACGGGGCTCCATAGGGACCAGCGTCAGCACACCCAAACACGGCTACAGGCTTATCACCGATGAAGGCCGTGTATTGGGCTGACTTGGCCAGATGCGGGACGAAGTACTCCTCGGGATCTCTCCCAGTTGAGGCAATGAACTCCGCCCGGTCTGCGGGACGAAGGCGAACCGAGATCTCTACTAGATCCGCCTTCTTCGTTGGTTGAATTGTAATGCTAGACACGTCTGCTCTTGCTTTCCACGAGGCCCCTCCACGAGGCCGCTAGGAAGCGAGAAGGGAAAGGACTGTCGTTGCTGATTGTTAGGTTGAAGTATTTGTTCCGACACGGTGTCTTGATGCCGAACTGGCCATCCTGAAGGTTCGGGATGTCGGTCGGCGTGGACGATACGATGTCCCCTGCGAAGATCTTGGTGTAGGTCTCGCGGTATTGAGGAGCGAACGTCACATCGAAGTATCCACTTCCAACATAGTCGAGTTGGTAGTCGCGGACCTTCACAATGGCACGAGTGTTTGCAACACGGTTCGAGCCTGAGGTTGTCTGAGTGAGATACGGAGCTGTCACCTTGAAGCTCATGGCGTACTTAACGCCACCGATAACTGTGTAGGTAGACACGTCACCATCCACGGTAACAACGTTGGCTGCCGTCTTGGTTCCAAGCTTCACCCCAGGAGCATGTTGATCGGACGGAGACGCAACTGTGCGGATCTCCAGTTCATCAGCGCTACTGTAGGGGAACGTGAAGTAGGTCTTGTTGGCTACGCCATCGTAAGCGACCATCATGTCTTCTTTAGGAAGCCTACGGTCCAGCAGAGTGAAGTACTCAAGGTTCGTATCGACGAGACCAGGACGCAAACGCATACGCTCAAGGGTAACCTCGGAGCCTCGCTTGATCACGAAGTACGCGGTGTTGTCGAAGAACGACCCACCGAGGACCTGTGCGTCAGAGCCGAAGTCCCAGCGACCGAAGCCAGACTGAGCTTTCTCCTGGCCTGACCAGAAGTACTCGTACTTGTAGACGTATCGGGATCCCGACTTGATGAACAACATGATGTTCTCAAGGGTTGTCCCGATGATCTGAGTGAGACCTGGAGGGATGTAGGTTGGGCAGTGCGCCGTGATCTCTTCAGCATCTTCAGTCTGCGTTACGCCATCCACGTACATCTCACGGATGCCAGAGGCTCCGTCTCGATCAAACGGGAAGTAGACATAACGGCCAGCCACGCCAGGACGGCAGGCGGCTGAGGCAGCGAAGGAAGTCACAGGGTCAACTGCGATGGTCAACGGGGAGAGTACTTGGCCACCGCTATCGACCACGAACTGTGCGTTGTCAGAGAATAGCAGGAGGCGCTTGTCGAACGCTACAGCGTGACGGAGGACAGACACAGAGCTTCCAGCACCGGACACGTCCTGGACAGCTACGTCGATCACGTCGTTGTCTAAGAGCTGGGTCACAGTGGTTCGGAAGAATTGGAAGTAGTCTCCGGTGGCACTGAGGATCAGGTTCTCGTCAGCGATGAACCCTAGGCGATTTCGGAAGTACAGAACGCCGTTAAGCTTCTGACCTACGAAGGACGGGAATGGGTTACTGTCGTCGTCACCAACTGCTCGGTCTACCCATGGGAGCGCCTGGACAACGAAGGTGTCGTCAGGGTTCCTCACGAGGCCCAGAGGCAGTGAGTCAGAGTTCATGCGGTATTGGATGCCGGGTTTGACGGTCTCGCTCCAAACACCTTCCTCGTACTTCACGAAGTAGTTGTCGAAGGCTGAGCTGTTGTCGCCAGCGACTTCAAGGACAAGCCCTTCAACGCCCTTCTCAGGGAGATCGCTGAAGCGTTGGACTTTGCCTTTGTAGCCTTTCATGGCTTCACCGCCCTGCCCGTCTTCAACCTCGAAGTAGAAGTCGTCAGCAGTGTCACGCGTATAGCGGATCAGAGAACCTTCAACGGTCACAGTGAACCCGGCCACAGTGGAGCCAAGGAACGACGCGATGTACGCGGTGTCCACCTGGGTCGCTTGGTTAGCGTTGTCGCCGTTCGGTGTTGTGTACGTTCTGGTGAACAGCGGGTTGTTCGTAGCGCGATCCTTACAGACGATCTTGTAGGTTCGACCGTAGTTACCCGCACGGACCCACACAAAGCCCACGTTCTCCGTGGCAGTGATGACGTCGCTTGATGCGGTTACGGTGACCTCAGAGTTCACCAGGAAGGTGTAGTCGGCCACGGTCAGCGCCTTGATTGATGTCGAAGGCGTTGCGGTACTTAGATATGCAGGGGAGTTGTTCGAGACAGTCTTTTCGTTACCGTCGAGATCGAACACTCGGACCCTGCCGTTTTGCACGATAGCCACGAAGCGGTTCAGTGCGTCACGTTCAATTGGAATGATAGCGGCGTCAGCAGTCCCCAAGGAGTCCAGAAGCTTTAGGAACTCCAGAGGTGGACGTTTCCGCAGACCTTCAACGGGATCGGCCAGACAGTTGTCCTCGATCTCCAGTTGGTTCAGGAAGCGCGCTTGTGGGGGCTGTTGGGAGACACCGCCGAACAGGTTAGGGATCGGCTGGTCGATAAGCATTAGAGAGGTCTCCGGGTGAGAAGACGGGCGTTCCTAGGGTTGCGGAAGAAACCACGAGGGTGAGCTTGGCGATCAGCGGATTTGAACACTGAGCGAGCTTCTACTTCTTCTTGACTTGTGAAGCCGTCTTGACTTGAGCTGCCTGTCGCTCGTGCTTGATACACGCGAGCAGCTCGGATTGTGATGTAGTCCCGTGCGGTCGAAGGAAGGTCTTCAAATGCGAGCATCTGGACGATGTCGAGGTAGACCGGAGACGTGAACACAGCGGTGTTGTTCTGGACGTCATAGAGTTTTCGACCACGCTCTACGAGCCGAAGTTCTTCGCTCAAGTAGGTGGGTTTGATTTTCAGGGTGTTAGTTGGGAGGACGATTTCATCAGTGATCGTTGGCAGGAACTTGCGATCTCGATCTGTGTTGAATGCCCATCCACGAGATTGGACTGTGCGTGATACTTCTCGGAGTACCCTCTGAGCCTTTCCAGACTCGGAGAACCCGCTGTCGTCCAACGTGTTTACTGGAGCCTCTCCATCATTCTCAAGGATGATGTTTACAGCGTCCAGCTCCGTTTGCGGAGTTAGGATCATTGGGATTTCCTTTGTTGGTCTTGAGTTCACCCGACGTAAGTCAAGCTAAAAAAAGAGGGAGACCGAATGGCCCCCCTCTTGGTGGTCGTTATTGTACTTACGCAGGTGCGCCAGTACGGATAACTTGTGCCAGCTCAGGGCGCAGAACACCGTGACCAACCAGCATGCGGCTAGTGACGAGTGTCGCGTTGTGGGTGACTTTGTAGTCGTTGCCAGTCATGCCAACAGACAAGTCGCGGACTTTGAGTGTACCCACAGCGTTCGGGTGCATGATCAGTGCAACCGTGTTACGGGCGTCAACGTCGTACTTGCCACCACCGTAGGTGCCAGTGACATCTTCGGTTGGCAGGTTGTTGGTCTTGACCAAGCTGAAGCCAGCAAGGCGTGGGACGCGGAGGTTGATGACGTCGCCCGCAGCACCGAAGTCGCGGTTCACGATGTCATTGTCAGCAGCCAACAGGTGGTACTGCGCAGGCTTGAAGAACGCGTTGCGGTCTGTCTCAGGCACGTCTTTCTCGTCGAACTCAGTCGCAGCTTTTACAAGCGCGCCTTTGAGGACAGCGGCGTCAGTGTCAGAGTTTGCAACGTCCCAGATCTTACCTACGGTCTTGGCTTCATAGATGTCGCCAGTGCCCGCGAAGCGAGATGTGGTTGTCTGCGCGGCTTGGATGCCAACACGTGCAATGTTCATGTCGTAGGCGCGAGCGATCGCACGGCCATCTTCACGAGAGAACGGGGCACGGTAGTCGAAGTGAGTCATCGCTTGGTCGATCTCAGCGATAGAGCTAGCAGACTCAAGGAAGTCGTCGATGGTCAGGATGGTCTCTGTGAGGTTACCAGGAGTACCTACAGACATCTCCCCAGGCGTATGGTAGTACGCAACTTTACCGCCGATAGACGGGAACTGAGCAGACTTACCGGACGCAATCGTGCGGACCATAGACTTGTCACCGAAGACGTTGTTCTCTTCGAATGCAGTGAAAACCTCGCCGCCGAAGACTTTGAGGAACAGGGCGCGGTCGTCACCAGATTGGTTGATTTGACCACCACGCACCAGTGTGAAATCAGGTTTAGCCATTGGGCTTTCCTTCCATTGGTTCATGTATTGAGGGTGATGGCCTCGTCCTCACTCGGTCACAGAAGGTTGTCCGCAGGGTCCCTACCTCGATAGGGAGATCCGTTGGGCCATCGCTCTGGAGATAAAGAGAGGGCCTCGCTGCCTCCTAATGAGGAGCGGAGCGATTACATGATGAATGGAATTGACTTCAGATTTGGTCGGGTTTGTTTAGCAAGGATTGCCCGAATCCTTCGTTCCTAGGGCGCTACCCTAGATGCCAGAGGGACCACCTCGTCTCTCAGGCGCGCTTAAGGCACCCGAGGGTCGCAACTCGTAAACAAGTTGGGAGGTGGTCAGTCTTCGTTCTTCTTCGGTGGAAGCAGGAAGGCGATTACGCCGATTACAACAACACCGATGATTGAGTAGATAAGAGGTTCCATGGGGAGCCTTATAGAGTCCCCGATGAATCCGACAAGAGTCTATCGTTTGAAAGCGATATAAAGACCCATGCCCGCGAGGATAGCGGCAATCACGTAGAACATTGGGTCGTCAGGAAGTGGAGCCATGAGGCCCTCCTATAGTAAGAATTGAGAGAGGATCGCGGCAGTGCCGATGCCTAGTCCAGCACCAGCAGCTAGTTCAGCCACGAGACCCGGATTGACACCTGAGAGAGGTTCAGCCGGGGACTTGATCGTCTTCAGCCACGCGAGGTGGCCAGCAAGATAACCGAGGGCACCGAGGATACCTGTGATAACCCATAGGATACCAGCAAGGATCGGATCGACACCTTCGAAGTACCAAGCGTACGCGAAGATCGGAAAATAGAACATCTGCCGAGGAATCATCAGCAGGAAATCTTTGAGGGTTGTTTTCGTGGGGTCGTCCCAGAAGCCAGCGTTGTTGCGGCCCATATCAAGCAGGGCGTACCAGCCAGGGATACGATAGAAGATCCACGAAAGTGCGAGTGCGGCGGCCAGTTGCCAGCCGAAGAAAAGCCAGGAGACGGCACCTACAATGAGGACTACGCCGTAAATGTTACGACCTGGGAACCACTCGTCCATCCCTGCCCCTCGATTGAGGAGCGAGAACATTGGCACCAAGGCCAAGAGTTTAAGTAGCATGGGGATCTCGGAAAGAATGACCCCCGCTCCGAAGAACGAGGGCCAAGTTTCACACACACGGTTCACACCGTGAACGGAGGTATTTACTCGGTAACTTCTTTCGTAGCAACCAGACGACCGATAAGGCCGTAGACGGTGCCAGCGATAGCTACCACGCTGAGCGTAGCTTCAACGATTTCTTCTTGAAGAACTTCGCCAACGTTAAAGCCGACCATGTTCAGGACGATTGCGCCAGTTGTTACGAGAGCGCCGATGACGCCTTTAGACTCATACCAAGGCTTCGCGCCTGTGAGCTGGCCGTCAGTTGGTGGCTCTACAGGGAGTTGTTCAGGCATAATAAGTATCCTTAGGATTGAGGTGGAATTGGGGTGGGCTTGCTCGGGGATCTCCCCGCCAACTTCTCGACGAACGGTTTGGCAAGAGCCTTGTAGCCAAAGCTGGCACTCACGGCGGTCGCTAGGAACGCCTTGTAGTAGTCCGGCATGGCATCGAGGTTCTGGAAGCCTTGTTCGACGTATGGCTGCAAATTAGGTACGAACGCCCCTACCAAGGGGAAACTAAGCAGGAGGACGAACCACTCGTCCTTCCAAGATGACCCAGCGTTTTGCTGAGCGGTGTTATCCCAGTTGATCTCCGCCAGTTGGGCGTTTTGGATGAACTGTATGCGGCTTAGGACCTCAGCTTCTTTAAGCTGTCGCTTGTGCTTGAGGCCGTCCGCGAAGATACCGATGACGTCCCGAAAGACGCCACCGATTACATCAAGTCCGAAGTATTTCATTGCTAGATGTCCGATACGGCCAGACGAGCAACAACCTCCGCATTGTATTTGGGATCAGTAGAGTACCGCTTGTCCGCCATCGCCCGCTGCATTTCAGTGCGGTTGGCGAATGGTTTCACGGTGGACCCGGAAGTGTTCGACGTAGTCGCTTTGAGATACTTAGGCTCCGTACCACCCATCTGGGCTTTGATGCCCTTCACGATAGTGTTGAGGTCACGGTAGTCGCCCTGAAGGACGGCCTTATCGAGAGCGTCGTTGTACGAAGCGATGTCGTCTTCAGTGAGGTTCTTAGTACCCCAATCGACCATGGCCTTGTACTCGGCTTCACCGCCAGCGGCGTTATGAATCTCATGCATACGAAGCTGTTGATTTGCTTGTACGCCGGACATGAATGTGTCCACGATTTCCTTAGGCAGCTTATGGTTGTCAGCAAGCTCTTTGTAGCTCGCCTCGCTCAACTCACCGCTCTCGAAGAACTCGTTGGCGTATTTCACAACGTCGATCTCAGGAGTATCTTCGGACGCCGGGGTGTCGTCACTGTTAGGTTCGTCAGTGCTTTCTTCCTCACCCTCTGCGTTATCACTAGGGGCGTCTTCGGTTTCCTCAGGAGTTTCCTCCTGGTCGGGCTGACCAAGTTTCTTCTCAAGCTCTTGGTAGGCTTTGAGAAGGTCGTCGTTGGTCTTGAACTTCCCGCCGATCAATTCTTCGGCAGGGGTCTCTTCTGTTTGGACGTCTTCACGAGTAACTTCCACGAAGTCATTCGTTACGGTGTCGTCCAGGCTATCTAGCGTAGGGCCGATTTGCAGCCCTTGGTCGTTAGTGTCAGTCATTACTGGCCTTGGTTGTTCGCTACTGCTTGGATGGCTGGGGCTGTCCCCTTGTCCACCATGGATTGCGTCATCTGCGCTTGCTGTTGCTCAGCAACTTCAGCGGCAATCTGCTCATCTGTCTTGATCAATGCGGACACATCCACACCATGGCCGTTGGCCAATCGTTGAATGAGTTCACCTTCGTCGATCCGTTGCGCGATACTCGGGAGAGCTTGCGCGAGGGTCGTCAGGTCACTGATCAATCCACGTAGCTTGTTAAGGTCTTGCCCTCGTCCGAGTGCGTCGATGCCAGTTACGATCATCGGCTCCACGGAACCCGAAGGCAGCTTAGGAATGTCGCCCTTACCCTGCATCTTGTTGATCCAGCGGAAGGCGATAGGCAGTTGTAGCTCCTGCGAGAGAAGCGAGTAGTATCCACCCAGAGCATCATCTAGCTCTTGGGTAAGACGGTCGATCTCCGTGGCGGTCACACGCTCAGCTTGGCGCTGGACACTGGAGGTCAGAAGGAATGCTCGTTCAAGTCGGGCGATGATCTGTTGGAGGACAGCTTGAGCGACTTGGAAGTCACCCATCTTGTCAGCCCGAAGAGCCTGTACGTCTTCGACACGTCCCTCAAGAATGTCCCCATTGGAGGCATCTTGGAGTTCGTCGGCATCGGTCATCCCGTTAGGGTTCACCAGCCAGAGCAGACGTGAGGAGATCATAGATCCCTGAACGATAGCTTTGGTAAGATCCTCAGATGACTGAAGGTCTCCGAAGAGTTCCTCAACGTACGAACGGGCGTAGTCTTCACCGTCGATTGGGATCATGCGCAAGCAGACCCACGGGAGGCTCTCATCCGTGTACGTCCCACGAGTGCTTTCAATCACTTGATCGAACGCTTCCTGATAGGAGACCCAAGAGTCAGGGCCAGTGCGCTCCACCACAGTGTAAAGCTCGATGTTGTCACCGTCTTTGTGGGAGTCATAGATCTCGCCACGTTTAGCTTCAGCCACGAGGTCCTGTGGAAGCGTCTTCTCGTCAACGCATTCGCGCACGATCAGCTTCATGAGGTTACCCGAAGGATCTCGGACAGCTACAAACTTGTAGAGTTGGAAGCCCTTAATGTCGTCACCTAGGTACAATAGGTAGTTACCAGAGACCAGCAGGTGCTTCAAAGTTGTGAACAGGTTCGTGCGCAGAGTGGACACTTCGATGTCGCGAACGACTTCGGCTTCCATGCGCTGCAAACCAGCTTCGATTTGGGATGCCAATTGGTCGGCCTGTTCAGGCTCCAAACCAGCAAGTTCAGATCGTTGCTTCCGGCTGATGGTGAGCTGGAAGAACGGAGTGTTAGGCGGGAGGATCGTTACCAGCAGCTTCGCCGCTAGAGTGTTGACCCCGGTGGACCCGATGGACTGCCACGGTTGCTCGATGTCTACATCTTCGTTCTTGCGCGATTGATCGTTCTCGAACGGGATAAGACTTGGGATCGTAAGCTTGGCACACTCGTGGGCACGAGAGAGAAACTGTTGTCGATCACGAGAGAGCTTTTGGTATTCAGCTTTGGCGGTCTCGGGTGAATGAGTTGTCTTTGTTTTGGCCGCCATGGTTTACCCCATGCGGGCTATGTTTGCCCCGGCACTAACACCACCCATGTTCACATCAGTGCGTAGGGTGCGGCGTGAGCGGGCCGTGTTCGACTTAACCTCCCCCGTGGCTGAGCGAGGGCGCTCTTGCATACGGAGGTTTTCGGCAGTCTTCAGCGGCGCAGCAGGTGCGCGGGCAGGTGTCTTTGGCTCGGGGACGTCAACGTTACACATGTTCCGTCTCCTGTTGTTTCTTGTAATGGTGCCGAAGGGTGTCTAGGACGTTCTGCTCGCCAGCCTTCACCCCAAAGACAAAAGACCCCACGTCATCACGCGGGGCCTTGTCGGGGAATTGCTTTTCGAGAGCGTCCAAGAGTACCTTCGGTATCTCTGGGAATTTCATATAGTTTTCCTTTGGGTTACCTTAGGTAAACCTTCCTCACAATACAGTAGCTTTTAGGGGCTACCTAGCTCTATTCAGGTTTAAAGCGATCATCAGTACCAACACCACGTCGCTGCCAGTTCATGAGGAACATGCAGTTGGTGGCCGCATGGGCGAGATGAGGCAGGCCAGACTCAGGGTCCAGATCTTCACCTTCGATCCATGCAAGCATGTGGCGCATAGCCGAAGCCATCCGCCGTTGATACGCTGTACCCTTTCGCCAGTTGTCGCGGGTATACTTCTCAGCACCCATGCCGAGAACCTTAGACAGCTCCAGGATGAACTGAGGATCCACCATGGTTGGGTCAGGTTTGTTGTCGCCATAGGAGACTGTCTCGTCACCATCGAACTCATTCACGGGAGGCTCAACGAAGCCGGGAGGTGGCGGGAGGTTTTCATCACGATCCTTGGTTGCCGGTGTCCCAACTAGGTCAGGCTGTTGGCACCACTCGTAGGGATGCGCGCCGCACCACTCGCAGCTTTTGTCTGTAGGTGCGCAGGTGATCTTCTCACAAGTCACGGAGTCCATAGGGTCACCTCTCCAGTTTTCAGGTTGTAGTTTTCGAAGCGCATGATGTGAGCGACTTGGGCTTGGGCGAGCGCATAGTCCTCGTTGAGATCTCGCATAGCGAAAGTCGGCACGATGATGTCGTACCAGAAGTCTCGGAGTTCTTCGGACGGAACAGGGAAAGGAACCAGCTTCTCAGCTTTGGTCTTTCCAATGCCCCAGCAGCCCGGGTAGTTATCCGTGCGGTCGCCCTCAAGGGTCTGACGTAGGTGCCACATGTTGGCTTCAGCTTCAGAGATCGTGAAGAACTCATCCTTGCGGAAGTCGTAGTGATTTCCTGGGATGGTCTTCAGATCCTTGTCGATGGTGACGATGATTTGGTCAGCACCATTCTTCGGGTGGGTTGCGGCGATCCCCATCAAGTCGTCACCTTCCAGACGGTCGATGCGCTTACCTCGGGGGTCGTTCGCGATGTAGTCACGAAGGGGAGCAACCAGCATCGGCTTCACACTCTTCGAGCGATTGGCCTTGTAGTCTCCCCAGACGTCGAACCGCCAGTTGGTCTTAGGCGTCACCGCAAGCATACAGGTGTCGGCTTCAACCTTGTCCATGAGGGTCGCAATGGAATCCTCCAGGCGGACACGGGCTTCGTCGATGTGGGCATGGCGTGTCCATAGGACGTCGTCGTCGCCATAGGGCCAAGCGATAGAAGTCTCACAGAGTGAGGCCACTTCGTATATCAGGATGTCAGCGTCAATTAGCGCTCGCATCGGGCTCTCCTTCGAATAGTTGTAGGGCTTCAACGATGGCCTTAGCGGCTTCGTCCTTTCGCCATTTGCGGTGGTGATAGAGCCGAGCCTCCATGCCCTCACGGATATGCTTCAAGCGTTCGGTAAGGCGGAGGTTCTGCTCGGTCAGTTCTTGGAGTGTCAGCTCCATGGGAGGCTCTGCGTCTGCACGAAGTGATCGTAGGCCGCGCAGAACGACACCCAGAACAACAGGCAGTAGCCCACTACGGTGAGCAGGATGGTGGATCGTTTCACACGGCACCTCCTTCAGTCAGGGCGTCGACAAGCTCTCTGTGGTTGCCCATCAGTTCAGCACCGATGGTCTCAGCAAGCTCGCGGGTATGCGGGTGGTAATCGAAGTTCTCAGTTCGACCGATCGCTCGGACAAACTGGAGGTGTTGGATGATAGAACCTCGGAACACGCCTTGGGTCATTCGGGTCATAGGGAGAACCGAGATCGACTGAGAGATGTTGCAGTTGGCATCCAACATGCGAGACGAAAGCTCGTTACCTCGGGCTTCGTTCTCCATCACGTCATGCTCGAAGTCTTCACTGTCCGGGTGGAACAGATCAACACGGGAGCGGAAGATGCCCTGCTCTTCTTCTTTCTCAAGAGCGTTGCCCATAAGCCAAGAGGAGGCAGACCAGCCTTGGAACACTCGGTCGGTCTCCAAGTACGCGAAGGCGGCCATAGGTTGAGCGAAGGTTAGGTGTACGCTTTCGAACGGAGACAAGTTGCGCCGTCTGGCTGCATCACGGAGAACCACTTGCAACCGAGGGATCGAAGGCATTTGGTCTTCGGACGTGATCAGGGAGTACGTCGTGCGCGTAAGCGTTGAAATTGTCATTGAGTAATTCCTTTGAGATTGAACAGGACGTCCAATCCCTTTGGTGTGATCAGGTGTTTGTTGCCGTAGGTGTTCGGCCCAACGCGGGTTGTGATCAGGCCCCTTTCGGTAGCCATGGCCACAACTTCGGCATTCTCGCGGTGCCAGTCAGAGCGGGCTGTGAACCCGCCCTGCCAAGCGTTATCAAGAGTATCGACGAGAGCGCCTAAGTGAGCGCCATCGACCATTAGCGTTTAAAGGCTGGGATGCTGAAACGAGCCGCGAGGGCGTCGTCAATGCAGTAGTACCAAAGCATTAGTGAGTGTCCTTCCAGGATTGCCCAGCGTCCGCTTCCCCTTCGAGGGGACACAGGAAGCCGAGTTGCCGACCCGCTTCTGCGATTGACCAATTGGCCGCTTCACAGACGTAGTCAGCGTGTTCAGGTTTAACGGTGAGTTGCACTTCGTCGTGGACGTGAGCGACTTGAGCCCAGTCCTCGCCCCACACGTAGCCTTCCTCGGTCAACCTCTCATAGAGGAGAACCGGGGCAAGCTTCATGGCGACGGCCCCTGCGTTTTGCAGGAGTGAGTTGAGTGCAGCATGGTTGTGACGAATAGGAACACGGCGACCGTCGATCCCCTTGATCCACCCCTTCTTCTTGGCAGCCGCTTTGACTGCCGTGATGAGACCTGTGAGGCCTGGGGTGTTCTTGAGGAACTTGTTCTTCAGCGCGCGACCAGCTTGTGGTCCCTTGCCGATGATCTCTCCGATCTTACCGTCACCCGCACCATACAAGAACGCGTAGATGAAGGTCTTTGCGTTGTCCCGAGACGGGAGGCTCGCAGCCTTCTGGTTCATGGTGTGGATGTCGGTGCCGTCTTCTTTCTTACCATCAAGGACGATCTTGGCGTATCTGCCACCGTCCTTCATGAAGTGAGCTAGGCACCGGAGTTCGAGGCCCGCCGCATCGCAGCCGACAAGTACGTGACCTTCGTCTGGGAGGAAGAGGGAACGACAGTCTGCTCCGTACGGAACAACACCCTTCGCATTGTGGATGGAAGGGACTTGGGCGACATTAGGATTACTGTGAGTACAGCGCCCGGTAACCGCACCAAGGGTGTTAATGCGTCCATGGATACGTCCGTCCTTTTGTTTCTTGAGCCACGCCTGCTTGCCGTCCGCGATCTGCCCCAGACGCTTGTCGAGCATGAAGTACTCAGCAAGCTTGGCGCAGGGTTCGTATGGGAGGGCTGACAGGATCTCGTCGTCGAGCTTCACTTGGCCGCTGTCAGTGAACTCTGTGGGCTGCCAGCCGTAGAGTTTCGTCAGGCGATCCGCGATGTGGATACGACTTGTTGGATTGAAGATCCGAAGTTCGACCTTGGCGTACGGGCACTCTTCATCAGTGTGCTGAAAGTAACCCTTCTGGGTCACTGTCTCTTTCACTTGGCGGACTTGCGTCTTGCCGTTCTTGAAGGTGTGAACGTAGGTTTCGCCAGTGGGGACAGCTTTCTCTCTAGTGCTGCCCCCGTGGTCGTAATCCTCAACGAATGTGGCCCCGGTGCGCTTGGGTTTCATAACCCCAACCTTCACCCACCACGGCTCGAAGAGGCCTAGTAGATCGTCATGTAGCTCAGTCTTTCGGACACGGATCTCTTGCTCAAGTTCTTCAGCTCTCGCTACGTCGAACCTAAAGCCATGTCGCTCCTGCTTAGATGTCAGATAGTAAAATCTTTGCTCAATATCTAAGGCACGTCCCCACTCTGTGAGATCGTTCTTAGCTACTAGCGTTTCATATAAGCGGGCGGTTACACGCACATCCTGCTCGTTGTATTCCACCATTTCAGGAGTACAGGTTGACCAATCATCGGTGTCACCAAAGTCACCCTTGAGGAAACCCAAACGATAACCCCACGCCTTGAGCGAGTGGCTGCCTATTAGATTACCTGGGAGGCTTGGATCTTTCCCACGTTTGATTGCTCGATCACGGGCATCGAAGTCAGACCCTCGGAGGTTCGGGTAGAACAACCGGGACATCACTAGGGTATCCGTGAGCTTTCCTTTAGGGCTCCAATCAGGATAGATCTTCTTGATCGCGTCCACGTCGAAACCCATGATGTTGTGGCCGATGATTTCATCAGCGTTCTCAAGGCGCACAAGTCCTTCAGCGATCAGGCCATGACCAATCGTCGAGTAGGTAAACATCTCACCCGTATCGACATCTTGGAGAACCAAGGAGTGTATGCGGTCCATCTGAGGGATGAGACCGTTCGACTCTAGGTCGAAGTAGTATCTAGCCATGCATCATTCCTCTCTGGTTTGCGTAGAAGTCTCCAATGTCCTTTGAAGACGCGATCCCCTCGTGAACGTGACCGCACCTGACGCACTTACGGCGCGCGTAGGTGGCCAGGCTATCCATCGAGCGGATCAATGTAGGAGGCCCAAACTCGTGGCCTTCACGGGCGCACTTGGACTTGAGCAAGCCACCTTGCAGCAGTCGTACTTTCATGTAGGGCCTCCTGGGGGTTTCGGTTTGTTGAGTTCGATGATGATCGCGATACACACGACGGCCCATGTGGTTCCCCACAGGACCTCGTTGGCGATGGTGTCAGGGGTAAATAAGGAAGCCATTACAGCTCCTCTTCTTTGTAGTAGTAGCGCACCGCCAGGTCCTCGATGTCAGCGCTCATCCAGCACAAGTTTCGGAAATCCTTACGCTTCGCTAGGGTGTGCGCTAATTGCTCTAAGGCTACATGATCACCCTCTAGGCGCAGGATCTCGGGAACAATTTCACGTACACGTGAGGATCGCTCCATGGATCTCTTACGGTTGTGCCGTCTTTTTTGCGCTGCCGCCTTCTCAGGGTTGGCCTTTCTCCACTTTCGTTTCCGCTCTCGATGCTTCTCAGGGTTAGCTTTTGCCCACTTTCGGAACCGCTCTCGATGCTTCTCAGGGTTGGCCTTTCTCCACTTTCGGCCATACTCTCGATGCTTCTCAGGGTTGGCCTTTCTCCACGCGGCCTTGTGCGCTTTCGTGCAGCTTTTACACCGAGGATCCAGCCCGTCCGACCTACTTCGGTCTTTGTAGAACTCACTGCGAGGCTTAACCTCGCCACACTTGTAGCACCTCTTAGTTTCCACTGCCTCGTCAAAATCCATAGTCATCTGCATTTACAGCTACCTCGCTCTCTTCTTGGGGCGCTTCGCACTCGAAGAGCCGTCCGTCGTTGTACTTCAGCCAGAACGTCTTCCCGGTCGATTGACCTGTCAGGCGATCCTTGAGGATTCGAAAGCAACTGAACTGCCGCATGTCTTCATCCTCGTGCTGAGTGTCTCGTTCCAAGCCCCACATGAGATCCGCATAACGCATGATCGCTCGTGAGCCTGTGAACTGCTTGGCTTGAACCTGCCCGCCTTCCTCGTGAGGAGTGCCGTCAGGTGTCGATAGGTGTGACAGGACGTGAATGGTGGCCTGTAGGTTGACCGCCATGGACTTCATGTCCTTCAGGAGGCTGTCCAGGAATCGCCGCTCGTCGTCAGCATCAGCCGCGAGTACCGTCAGATTATCAATGTAGATCTGAGAGGCACCGTAAGCTTTTGCAGCGAACCGAACGAACGCCTTGATGTCTCGCCACTCGGTCGATCCAGCGTGATCGTAGATGTAACACTGGTCTAGGTAGGGCTCCATGACTTCCAAGAGTTCCTCTTCGGTGTACTCAAAGTCAGGACGGAAGAACGGCTTACCGCTCAGCTTGGTAGCTAGACGGCGTACAGTCTCTTCAGGAGATTGCTCAAGGTGGACAATGATATTCACCCGGCCCTCGCTGAGGTCATGGGCTTCCATCTCTGTGAAGACATCGGTCTTACCGATACCAACACCAGCACCACCGATCCAAAGCTGTCCCGGCTTGGTGCCGAAAGACATCTCGTTGAGGGTCTCAAAGGGAACCGTGGCTCCCCACTCGACAGGCTTAGAGGCCCGCGAGATCAATTCACGCATCGAGAGAATGCTGTCAGGTCGGTAGGGTTGTGCGTTGAAGATCGCCTTCTGCACTTCAGCACCTTTACGAGCCATCAGGAGATCATTGGGATCAGTGCCATCAGGGAGGTGGGCTATGAAAGCCTTACCCGGTGACAGGACAGAGGCACATTCCTTGGCCCCTTCCCTTCCTGGCTCGTCAGCGTCGAACATGAAGACGACGCGGTCGAAGCTTTCAAGGTAGTCGAGGTTCTTCTCGATAGAGCCTTTGCTCGATGTCGCTCCGTCTGGAACTGACACGACTGGCCACTTGTTGTCCTCGAGCTGGCTCACGGTCATCGCGTCGATCTCGCCTTCAGTGACGACGATCTCACGACCACCAGCACCCCAGACCTGTTGGCCCCAGAGCATCCAGCGGAGATCCTTGTCGCCAGCCCAACGGATATTCTTGTCGGGACGGCGGAGCTTTTGGGCGACCATCTTGCCGCCCTTGCTGTAGTATGGGGCGATGTGGACAGGAACGCCTTCGACTAGGGCGAGCTTGTAACCGAAGCGGCGTAGGGTGTCCGCTGTAAGGCCACGGCTGGCTAAGTCTTTGTATTCACCTTGAAGCATTCCTGGGGTCCTTTGTTTTTCACGCAAAGAAAAACCCCCTGACTGTTGGTCAGAGGGCTTTTCGTGGTATTGACATCCGAAGCAGTAGGCGGAGCCGTCATCGTATCGGGCTAGGTTATCCCGTGAGCCGCATGAGGGGCACGGCTCGTGAGCTAGGAAGTTCGCCATCCCGCTTCCTTTCCATTTCGTTGATTACCCCTTCGGTGTCCAAGATTAGTTGAGCAATCGACTCACCCTCACCGACGAGGACAGCCATCTGTTCATCAATCGAGTCCGCTCTTTCTTCCAAGGAAGCGAGTAGAGCGTATAGGTCATCGAGAGAGTGTTTCATATTTGATAGTCCTTTCGACCCGCGTTTTACGCAGGTGAAATACTCAGACAATATAGTTGTCGCTCATTTTGGGGCGTATTTAACCAAAGCAGTTTACACTACTTCCGTCTTAACTTGTGTAATTCTCCAAGAGTTTCACGAACTTATCGAACGTCTCTTGGTAAGGAGCATCCTCTGGGAGGAAGTAGCCCTGGTCTCTCTTAACTAAGAAACCTTTCTTCTCCATCGCTCGGAGGCGACGTCGTGCGGTCTCTTTTGGTAGGTGGTGGATCTTCGAGAGGGCAGCCGGGGTTAGACCTGACCGCCCTCCTGAGATTATCTCCCTCGCCCACACTTCATAGAGCACTGTGGAATACGAGGCGTCCTGTGGTTCCGCTTGGTATATTAACTCGTATAGCTCGTCGAAAAACCTAACGGCCTTCATTCGTCTAGCTGTAGTGGGCATGGGGGATTACGCTGTGTTTTGTTATTATGGGAAACCGGCGTACTTATCGTTTACCGACGAGTCAATACGTGGTTAATCTTCCGTAAAGAAAGCCTGCACATCGAACTGTGGACAAGCCTTTCCGGAGAACTCGTTATGGCCGTGGACTGTGGCGTTCGGATAGGTCTCTTCGAGGGTTTCCACGAGGTCCACGAGGACGTCCATTTGATCCAACGTGTAGTCGAAGCTGTCAGCTCCACCGATCAGGCAGATGCCAATTGAGTTGGTGTTCCGACCCTTAGTGTGGGCACCGGCTTGTTCGATTGGGCGACCGTCTTCAAGGGTTCCATCACGCCGAATGACGTAGTGGTAGCCGATGTCGCTCCAGCCACGGTCGATGTGCCAGTCCCGAATGTCGGAGGCAGTGATGTCCATGTCTGTAGGGGTCGCGGAGCAATGAATGATGATCTTGTCGATCTGTCTCATATCGGACAGTCCTTTCCTGAGTTTTCGAAGAGGGCGCGAACGGCGGCGATCCGGCCCTCCTCTGGAGGTTCGGCAAGCCAAGGCCCCGGGATCGCTTTGTCAGCGTACTGAAAGCCCTTGGTGGTACACCATTTCGCGTAGGTGGTTTTGGAAGTCTTCGAGATCCTCGAAGCCGACCGGGAGAAGACGAAGCGGATGTCCAGTTCAGGATACTGCTTCTTGATAGCAAGGTGCTTCTGGCGATCTGCCGTAACGAAGCGGCCCTTGCTCTCAATGATGATTCCGTTGGGCAGAAGGAAGTCCGGCGTGTACTTGCGGAACTTGTGTTCTTCCCAAGGGATTACGAGTTCTTCATAGATGACACGGTGACCGCCCCTCTCCAATTGCTTGGAGATGTCCCCTTCGAGACCGGAGCGGAAACCGTACTTAAGGCCGACCGAGTGAGAGGTACGGGCCTTAGAACTCATATTCGGCAGCGTCTTCCTCTGAAGTCTCGTCAGATGAAGCTACCTCGCTCTCATCTGTTGAAACAAAGCCACCTTCGACCGAACCAAAGGCGAAGTCAGAGGCGCTACGAGATCCACCGGCTGCGAGGTTGACCACCTGGACAGCTTCAAGGCGGAGCGTGACGCCCACGCCGATTGATGCACTGTCGTAGGCTGAGGCTTCCATCGCGCAGATGATCTCAGAGCCGCCACCAACTTGGACGTTGGTTGGCTTGCCTGTCGAGTCGAACAAAGGAAGCTTACGCGTCCACGGATTGCCGGTCTTGTTGCTGACACCCGATGCTTTCATCTTGGTCTTCAGCTCATAGTCGCCGGTCTCATTACCGTCTTCGTCGTAGGCTGGTTGGATTGGGAGGTCCTGCTGCTTGACGCGCTTACCCTTCTTCTTCGCCTGGGCTTTCTTGACGGCCTCGGCTTGCATTGCTTCGAGTTTAGCGATCAACGGATCTGCGACCTCAGGAGAGAGGATCAGCTTGGTTGTGAAGATGCCTTCAGGGTTGAACTTGGTGTCTGGCTCGTTGAGCTTAGGGAACACCGCGCGTCCACGTGCTTGTAGTTTCATGTAGTTTCCTTAGTTAGGGATTTCGTCGCGTACGAAAGTGCGAAGGGCCGTGACGTAGTTGTCGTCTGCTAGTCCTTGGGTCTTCAGCATGTTGTGGGCTGCGGTCATGACTTGCGTCGGGCTCAGATTCTTTTCCTGAACCAACGCTTCGAGGACCAAACCAAGAGCAGCGGCCATATATTCGAGGCTTTCGTCTTGCGTGGCGTGGAGGATGTTGAACGCCATGCGGGAAGCCTTGGAACGGTTGAGCATTCCAAGGTCGAGGGATCGAGGTTGTCTAGCTGGCACAGCGAACTCCCAAGGCCGTGCATACGGCACCGGTGCTGGCATTGAGCGCGTCACCGATCTCGCTGATGGTCAAACCACACTTGCGCAGGGCACGGGCGGCAGCTAGCTGCTCACCCGCCAAGCTACGAGGGCGACCACGAGTGATGACCTCTTCGAGCGCGGGCTCACCGTTCTCTCCGAGGACAGCCTTGTAGGTTACGCCGATGTGAACCTGATCCAGGTCAGTGAGAAGATCAGGAAGCTGCATCAGCGTCCTCGTCTTCTTCGGTGTCCTCTTCGGTTTCCTGGGCCTTCTTCTCAGCAGCCTTCGCTTTGCGCTCAGCAGCCTTAGCAGCCTTCGCCGCCGCTTTTTCAGCCTTCTCGAACTCGTCAGCTTGCTCGGTCAACCAAGTAGAAAGGTCACGAAGACCGGCAATTCCCAAGGCAAAGCCGTTGGATACTGTCACAACGAAGCGTCGTGCAGGGTTCGGATTAGCGGAACGAATAGAGAGGTAGTCCCGACCACCCGGTGTACTAAAGTTTTTCATGGGTTGTCCTTGTTTGGAGGATCAAAACGAAGAAAACCCCCAAGCGTTATGCTTAGGGGTTCTCCACAGTACGGTAGCTTTAAACGCTACCTCGCTCCTTTATGCGAAAAAGTACTGACTATCCAGCACTTTATCGAGGTTCAGGCTTCCCTTCGGTGGGATCGGGGGAAGCTCGGTGTCGTCCGGCAGTTTAGCTTTAACCTCTTCAGCGAAAGCCTCAAGAACATTGCACTCAGAGTACATGTCCAGGAAGGTCTCACGTAGAGCGGCAGCCAAGGCCGGAGCGTCAGAGGCGTGGCAGGCGTAGCTGTCATGCACCATCGCGAGGTGACCAGTGTTACCCGTGGCTTCACGGAAGGCCTCTACTGTCAGCAGCATGTGTGCCGCGTCGAGAGAGTGAACGAAGTTAGGCGCTACGGCGTTCTTCATCTTCTTCTTACGAAGCTTACCGTCTTGCTCGGCCATCTCCAGTGGGATGTTGACCTTCAAGCGCTGGCCCATGCAGGCCACGAAGACCTGTCTGGTTTTAGCTTCACGATACTCCTGCATCACAGGGAAGCCTACAGGCGTCGTCCACTCAACAGTCTTAGCGTGGTCTACAGCGATACCAGCGACCTCTTGAAGCCACCCCATGGCATCCTTGGCAGCAACCACGACGTTACCAACAGCACCCCACACGAGCATCGCAAGATACCGTGCGGCTTCTGCGGAGTTCTCGAAGGGAGACTCGCCCGATGCCTCAAGTGGAGCAAGAGTGTCCTGCTTGATCTGGTCGATGAACGTGGTCTTGTTCGCACCATACGGTAGCGTCATGACCGGGCGCTTCACCACCTTACGCTTCATGAGAGGAAGCCAATCGCGAGCGAGCTTCTCCCCTCTTTCGACTTCGGTCTTGAGCATACGCACCACCTCGTCGAGGACCTCTGTGTAGATGTCCTGAGGACGATCTTCGACGGTGAGGTTAGTTGCTCGACCACCAATAGGATCTCGAAGCATCGCTGAGAAGTGCTGCAAGCCATTGCATGAGCCATCCATAGCGACTGGGAGGTGTGACAACCACTCGTCCCCGTGCTTCGCGTAGCCAGCCCATTCCATGCACGAGGCGAGGAACTGGAAAGGCTCGTCGGCATCCATCCAGAACGAGCGATCGCTACCCAGTGGATTGTCACCGATGGCAACCAAGCGCTCCATGTTCTCATCGACCCAGGACACGCGGTCACCCAGCGGCTCCTTGTCGTTGCCGAAGCAGTTGGCCGTGTGGATAGCCAACCAGCGCCGCCCTTCGTCCGTCAGCGGTTTACCGTTGGCGAACTGTAGGAGACCCTTAGACAAGTCGTTGCCTTGTGGGTGGAGGAATGATGGGTAGTCATACACCCGACCACGGAAGTCCAGGTACTTAGGGAAGTAGATCGTTGGTTCGTCCTCTAGCTCCGTGGCAACCATGAGGGTCTTCTCGGTCGCTAGGATCTTACCTTTGATCTTGGCGTTGCGTGTGTGAACAGCACCCTTAGCTTTCGCATACTCACGACGTGCGTCTTCATTCGTGTCGATGTCGTGTGGCTTAGCTGGGAACGGCTCAAGCTCTGCCGGAGGGAGACCAGCGCGGCTGATGTTACCCTCGCGGAGGTGACGAACAACCTTCAGGATGTCTTCATGCACCCGGAAAGGAACCGACTGGAGATAGTTCATTGGTGTGAACAGTTTCGGGGCGTCGAACTGGTTGAGAGAGCAATCCCAATCCTTACCGACCGCGCGGTTGCTGATCATCCGACCGAACTTACCAGTACGCCAGTACCCTCCGTTTCCGTCATCCGTCCAGGGGGCTGGGGGGATCAGAGTCGGGAGTAAGTAGGGACGCATCTCGGATACGAGTTCGTTCGTCTTT
The DNA here is from genome assembly GCA_022447625.1 of Flavobacteriales bacterium. Taxonomy (GTDB): domain Bacteria; phylum Bacteroidota; class Bacteroidia; order Flavobacteriales_D; family Sanyastnellaceae; genus Sanyastnella. The sequence continues at coordinate 21,570 of JAKVAX010000027.1, forward strand.
GTGCAGGCACCGAAGGTCAGCTCGGATAACGAGTACTCTTTGACTGAGCGCTTGTTGCGCCGGAGGGTGTACGTGTCGAGGATGCCAAGGCGAACCATTGCCTCACACACGAAGATTCCGAGGCGGACCTTCTCGGTGGTTGTGAGGGGGTGTTGGATGTTCTCTCGATCCACAGCAGCATTGGTCAGCTCTTTCTGCAATTGCTGGAGCGAAGAGCTACGCTTTGCGACGTTCTTGATGATGCCGTTGTATAGGGAAGCGTTCTCGCCCTTCAGTTGGCGGGCCAACCACTCAGCTTCTATGTGGTTGCCGACACGGAATGCCATCTTCTGACTGGTCACTCGATTTGACGACAGACTGCACATGTCCAAGACGGACTTGAGAGCCAGCGCTGAGAGATCCTTCGCGGGGATGAGTTGCAGGCTCCTAAGTTCAGGGGGCTTGCGTTTCACCCGGCCACTTTCGAGGCGAGCGATTTCGTCCAGAACCAGCTCAGTCAGGGACATGGTCATCTTCGAGATCAACGCTCGGCCACCTGGGACGTTCGATGCAGATCCTCGGTTCTTCTCTCGTTCGACGTTGCGTTGGAACCGCTCGACCCCGCGAGCAATCATGTTGTCTTCATGGTCAAGCTCACGGTCCATCTGTTCGTCCGTGATGTCACCGTAAGCGAGCATAAGGTTGTAATTCGTGTCACGCATTGTGTCACTTTCTCCGATGTATGTGAAATTAGTTACAGGTAGCTTCTGGCGCGATATGTGTACCACCCCCGTGAGCACTACAGCCTCAGAAGGTGGGTCACGGAATTACAAGCTAGGTAGCTCTATCAGCGATTTAGATTTTAAGTCCGACGGCATAAAAATAAATTCCTTTTTATTCAGAGGCTTGAGGTATTTCTTGGGTCACGTTCAGGTCACGTGGGTCACGGTTTGGGTCACGTGGGTCACGCTTGGGTCACGGAGGTCTTGAAGGTGGTGCCGGTGGCCGGACTCGAACCGGCATGACCTTACAGATCGGGAGATTTTAAGTCTCCTGTGTATACCATTTCACCACACCGGCACGGCGCTCCCTATAGCACAGGAAACGACCTCTTCAATCACTAGGCTGCTTGCAATAGATCGCGAGCCTTCTGGAGATCGTCAGGCATCAGCTTGGCGTATCTCAGGGTCATCTGGATGTTCTTGTGACCAAGCCACTTCTGGACAACCATCAGATCTCTCGTTCGGTCGTACAGGCGTGTGGCGCAGGTGTGTCGAAGAGCGTAAGGGATGAACCCTTCGTCGTCCCCAAGTCCCATCTCGTCACGAGCCCATTCCCAGGCCTTGGAGTAGCTCCAGCGAGCCCATTCAAAGGGATTGTCCTCACGTTGAGCCGCCTGACGCACGAAGGCAGCCATAGCGCGCTCCGTGAGTGGGATTGTACGCGGGTTGTCGGTCTTGGTGAGCTTAACGTGCAGCAGGTCGCCAACGAGGTTCATTGGCTTGAGCTGGTAAGCTTCTGAGGGACGCAGTCCGGTGTCCATAAGGAACGTGAAGAAGTCCGCGAAGTCTTGGCCGGTGGCTGCATCAGCTCTGCGGCGAAACTTATCGAAGCTCTCAGTGAACAGGTCGATCAGTTCATCGAACTCTGCGTCAGTGATGACACGTGTACGCTCGTTGTTGCCCAGTTTAGGCGTCTCGAAGAACGGCGGGTTAGGCACGTTACCGCGCCGATGGAAGTGTCTGAACATCTTCGTCATCGGGTGGCATTTGAGTTTGATCGTACTAGACGCCCACCCTTGATGCTTACACCATTCGACATAGGCGTCAGCATCTTGGGTTGTGATCGTTCGGATATCTCGGTCTGCACCGAAGTACTCGATGCAGGTTTTCATGTTGGAGCGGACGGTTCTAGCCTGTCCACCCTCGCTCCAATAGCGTTCCCAAATAGTCTCCAGCGCCTTCTCTAGGAGAAGATCACTGGAGTAAGTTGGGCACACACTACCGGAGACGGTAGCTTGTTGGGGAAGTTCGTTGCCCTCTTTAAGGGCCTTACGGATCACGGCTTCGCGAACTTGCGCGTCTTCTAGTGTTCCGTGGAATATTTCTCGGTGGCGCGTTTGGCCAACCTTTACGTCTATTTGTAGTCCCTTGTGTCGTGAGCGAATTGCCATGGGTGAGTCCTTGTGCGTGTGAATGCTACTCGCTTATGTGTGAACTAATTCGTCTTAGGAGCGAGCTTCCCTTATTCGTTATATGAACCCGAACCATTCTCAAGTCAACAGGGTCCGGGCGTCTTTCTAGGAGACCCATAGCTTTGCGGCCTCCCTTAGCGCGGGCTTCACCAACCTTCTGTGTGCCTTTGCGCCGGTCTGACATTGCCAGGACGGTTCGTGACATAGAGGGCCTATGAATCCCGATAGCTTCAGCAATATCAGCAACGTTAGGCCCTTCCCCGTGTGTGGCCTCATGATGTGCCACGTACGCCAGCACCGCTAGGTAGCTCGCAGGGAAGTCTGCCTCGATTGCTCGAAGCTCGTTTGCTATGCTCTCGATTGCTCGAAGTTGTTTGGTTTTCATCATGTCCCTCCATATGATGCTAGGTCGCTTTGTGTGCAAATGGTTAACACAACTACGACTCGCCCATAAGTGAACGCAAAGAGAACACTGCAAATAAAGTTATCCACAGGGGTATCTAACCAAAAACCCCCCAGGAAAATCCTGAGGGGTTCAATGGGTTATCCGAAGGCGATCTCTTCGCCGTACGGAGGTTTGACTAGGTGCAAGGTCCAGTATGGGTCCTTGTGTTTCCGAAGCTTCATCAGTCTGAAGCCTACTTTGCCCAACCACGCGGCGTGGCGTTGGTTGTATGCGTTCTTTGTCTGGTGGTGTGCCTCCCCATCCCAGAAGCGGACTTCGAAGATAGGTGTAGGGTTCTGAGGGTCGTACTGGTTCACGCGTTCCCCGCTTGGAGATCGCTAACTGTGAGTCCGTCGAGCATCGCGAAGTATGGCAGCTCTTCAGCCATCATCTCGTCCATTGCGCGCTGGCCGAAGTCAGTGGTGTCGAAGACTGGGGTGTCCTCGTCAGCACGGAGGTCAACCACGTCAACGACTGCGGCTGTGTTCGATGTGAGAAGTTCGGTGTGGTAGTTCATGTGTGTGTTCCAATCTTAAAGGGTTCTAGGTGTAACTAGAAGCTAGGTCGCTCATGCTACGGTAGCTTTTAACGCTCGAAGCTACTCAAGGGCCTCCTTTATGAGGATCTCAAGTTCTTCGTAGCACCACATATAGACGCTATCGGCATCCAGTGGCAGATCCGGCTTCCGGTCGAACTCGAACTCTTCAAGCACGGCTTCAACGACTGTGTCGCTTTCGACGTACTTAGGCCGCTGAGCGACCCACTTCGCGAGGTTGCAGGCTGTGTACCAGTACTCGTCGCGAAACCAAGTACGGGCTTTTTCATAGTCATAGATATTCGTCATGTGACGTCTTTCGTTATCTGTGATTGATCCCACCACTCGGGGTTTGGCACGTCTTGCGCGCACCTACGCAAACAACCCCCGGGAACATGTCCCGAGGGTTCTAAGGGTTATGAGCCGATCAAACGCAGAGCCTGCGTCAGCAGTCTACTAAGCGGTTCGCGGAAGTGCTCCACCGCGTCTTCACTGCCGTACATCCCCAGAATGTCGTTGGGGGTGCAATCTAGCACGAGACTGGCGCGTCTAATTGTGCTGGATGTCATTTGAACTGCCCCCGTTTCCCACCGGGCTACGGTGGGCTGAGTGACGCTCATTGAGGATGCGAAGACCCGCTGACTCATTCCAGCGGCCTGTCGCATTAGAGCAAGGTTGTTCTGCAAATTTCTTCTCCGTATGTGTGTGAATGCTTAAGTGTCCCGTGGGAGGGGGCCGCCAGGGCTCCCCCGGACACACGCAAACAACCCCCGGGAATGCTCCCGAGGGTCGAATGTGTGAGGATGTGTAGATAGACTTATTTAAGGGCCTTTCTTAGTCTGTTGAAGTAACAGGCGAACCATTTCGCCCTACCCCAAAGCCCCCCGGGAGTTGTCCCGAGGGGTCTGCGCAGCTCTTGAGCGAGCTTGCTTAAAGGCCGCTAGTCGTTAGCGGGTCGAACTAGCTTCAGCTCTTGCTGAATTGGTTCGGGTTTGCTCTTGGGTTTCGCCTTGGGCTTGGCCTTGGGCTTACGCCCGGTAGGCTTCCGCTTGGTGCGAATAGCTTCCTTCTGGCGCTCCGTCACAGATGTGAGGAAAGCACGTCCGAAGAATGTTGCCGCTTGGATGAAAAGCAGGAAACCAGTGAGCGCCGCAATTGGCACCGAAGAGGCTTCCAGCTCTGCTAGGCGGTCCTCAGCAATGTTACGATCATCTAGGAGCGCCGCGCGGTCATCCTTGAGTCCTTCCCTGCGACTTGCGCAGTTCTGAGGTCCGTGACCCTCGCACACCTCTTGCGAGGTCGGGAGGGCGTCAATCTTCGCCTGTATGTCCTTGATACGGTCGCGGCTGGCTGTGATGTCCTGTGACTTGGTAAGTCGCTCGCCTGACAACACGGCACCCGTTTGTGTGCCGGCGTCTAAGCTACAGAACGCCAGAGCGATCGCTAGGCCAATGACCTTGGAGAACCCCTTAGCGTTCGCCCATGCTGGCGCGAATAACACCGGCATCATGGCAACCGCGAAGGCGAACAATCCAGCCAATCCCATGGCAGGCTTTAGGACTACCTCAGGGAGCGGGAGAGTTGAGACGAAGAGAGCAGCGCCGCACATTGATACGGCACCGATTACGGCAGATAGAGCGAGTATCCCCGCATGAGCTAAGGGATACGTTTTCACGTCTTTGATATTCATTGGAATGTCTCGTGTGTGTGTGAATGTGGTGCGGCCGAGTGTCATTGCTCGCCCTTGCGGGCTACGCGTCCCCAGCTCACACGCAGAAACCCCCCGGGATGTGTCCCGAGGGGTCTGTAGGTCGCCTAGAAGCGAGCACCGCGTGTGTGCTTAAGCTCCACTAGCGCCAAGAACTCACGCCAAGCTTTCACGGCTGGCGGGTAGGTCTCAGGGCGGCGCAGTGTGTCGGCTTTAGACTGCTGAAAGGTTGCCTCTTGGCCCATGATCTGAGCCGCGCAAAGTAGGATGCTATCCATGTGTTTTTCTCCGTGTGTGTGTTTGTGCGGAATGCACACGCAGAAGCCCCCCTAGGATTGCCTAGAGGGGTCTGTTGGTCGCTACAGGACGTGAGCGGCGGTGACCGCCCAACCTATCGCGTAGAGTGCGCAGATGACGGCGAAGAGAGGCAGGCCAAAAGCGTGTGCCACTTCCTTGAGGATGTGCATGGTGTTGCTCCAAGTGTGTGTGTGGTTGTGGGTCTGTCGCCCACACGCCAAAGCCCCCCAAGCGTTGGCTTGAGGGGTCTAAGGTCAATTCGTCAGCTCTTTGAGAGGTACTACTGCGCGGCTGTCTAGAAACTCTGATACAGACTTGTATTTCGTCGGCATAGCGTCGCCGCTTGCCCAGTTAGGGCGAAACACAAAGGCGCGGTTAAGCTCAGAGGCGCTAGGCTTGTCCGGTAGCCCCTCTGCGATGTGGTAGCCAGATCCGTTGCCCCTGCTGGGCTTATGAACTGTGCTGATCACAAGCCCGCGCTGGTCGTTTTGCATATATGCAATCTGACCCTTCAGCTCGTAAAAGAGGTAAGTTTTCAACCCCGAAACAGGGACGAACACGCGGTAGCCTAATGACCGTATGTGTGAGACTGTTTCGCTTGGTATGTAGTGTTGCATGGTTTGTCTTCCGTGTGTGTGATCGTGGGCCTGTTGCCCACACGCCAAAGCCCCCCGGGAATGCTCCCGAGGGGTCAGTGGTTAGGCTGCGCGAACGAAGCCTGAAGTGTCGCCAATGGCGTCACCCTTTGCACGAAGTCCGACGATTACGCCCTTAGGGTCGCTAGGTCGGAAGTCAGTCTCATCCCCGTCGATTACCTCGCGAAGCCACATGCCTGCTGGGAGGCGCTGGCCGCGCTTAGTGTCGAACACGCCCGCTACGTTGAAGCCGTTGTTTAGGGCTTCGTGGGCTTGCTCATCGTTACCCTCAGCTAGGCTAAAGGTCAGGTGATAGTTCGACGGCACCTTGCGGTTAGGGCGCTTGGTGTAATCGTAGAACGTGACGTCAGGAAACAGCGTCATTAGGGTGCTGTAGCGTACGCCGTCATGAATGAACCGTACGCGCTCCCATGGGATGTCTGAGGTTGCATTGAGGCGAATTGCCGGGACCATGCCCGCCTTTTCGGCCTTGCGCACTAGCGCTTGAATCTCAGCGATTAGGACTGACATGAACAGCTCGCGGTTCTCAAAGTAGAGCCTGGTGCGGGCTACTCGTGCGCGTTGCTTCCCTTCCATATGTGCTGGGTTTCCAGCGGTATGAAGGCAGGCCTTGCGGCAACCAGCGGTGGCCATCGGGCAGACCTCGTAACCACTCAAGTCAGCGGGTGCGAGGTGAAGCGGTGCGGACATAACACCTTGCTTCATCCCCTTGGCGAGCTTCGGATTAGCATCCGGGCGCGCTAGGAGGCTCGTGACGCCAATGGCTTCCGTGAGGGTGCGCTTGGCTTGTGCGAGTGAGGCGAAGGTAACAGTTTGAATAGTCATGTGTTGTCATCCGTGTGTGTGTGATTGTGGGCTCATGGCCCTTAGGGCTAGGTTGCTCCTAGTCCCTACGCAGAAACCCCCTCAGCGCTGGCTGAAGGGGTCTGCTGGATGACTGCTAGGCGAAGCGGCGTCGGTATTCCGCAGCGGCTCGCTTAGCCATCTCATTGCGCACCGCCTCAATCTGCTGGGAGGCCCTTGATTGCGCTAGGAAGCTAGGGGCGTCCTGTAGCAACTGGCGGGCTCGGATCAGGTCAGTTTGAAGCTGGGCGTCTGAGAGGTGAGATACGTTCATGTGAATGCTCGTGTGTGTGAGTGTCGGGAAGGCTTAAGGGGCTCCCCTTGCCCTACGCAGAAACCCCCCAAGCGCTGGCTTGAGGGGTCCTGTTGGTGTCACTTGCCGAGTGCAGAGAGTATCGCGAAGAACACTCCCACCCCGGCGTAGTTGGGATGCACGAAGTATCCAGCCGCCGCGCCTATGGCGAGGAAGACTAGGGGCATGGCATAACGTTTCATCGCTAGGCCTCCCATGTCAGTGAGAACACGCCCGGGAAGTAACTCAGCACGTTATCCCCGCCCGGTTCCTTGGTGACGTATACACGGCCCGTTGAGCTTGGCTTGTGGGGCTTCTCTGAGCTTCGGAGGTAGTAGGTTTCACCCCGGAAGCTGGTTAGCTGGTCACCGGGTTGAACCTCGTGGCCGAGGCGCTCGTGTACTAGTTGCATGTGATATGCTCCGTATGTGTGTGTTTGACTGCGTTTCGCCCATTCAGGGCTCATCAGGTGGCCTATGGTGACCACGACGCAGTGGCCGGGAGTTGCCCCCCGGTCTGCTAAAGGCCCCTCATTGCAAGGGCACACACGCCCCCGGGACCTCGTTCCGCCTGGTTGTCAAACATCGTGTGTGGGGCCTTCGCTCACCGCTTGCCAGCGGCCCCTTGGTGACTGTTGGGACCATATAGGCGCTAGGTCGCCCTAATGGCAACCCCGCATTCAACATGACCTCGCGTCAACCTGACTCAAGGCGTTGTTATTGTTGAAGAAAAAAACAGTCGATTACATGCACAAGGATGGATCGACGCGAGGTTGACCTAGGGTCACCATGCGAATTAGATGTAATATCCAATGCTCAGCGCTCTAAGCCGTTGATTTCATTGGGTTTATAGGTGGGTACGTGACACAAAACGTGACAATTCCCCTACGTCAACCGGGCACCCCACGGGGGAACCTCGCGCGTCCGCTCATTACAAGAGGACCTCAGATTTTTCTGTCGAAATCCAAGGCCCCCAGGAGATACACGATCACCGCCTTTCGTAGGCTCGGGGTTTCAACTCGCGGAGAACCTCAGGGAACTCGACGAGGAAGAAGTAAGGCCACAAGGACACTCCAAGCCAGAACCGAGGGTCCACGATGCTGCGCAGGAAGTTGCGCTTGATCTCTTTCCACCGACTAGGGTTGATGGCTACGGCCACTGCGTTGAAGATCAACACACAAGTGAGCCCCAGGGCGTAGTAGGCTGCCAGCACAGCGGCAACCAGTTGAAGGTCAATGGTGACTTCCATCAGTCGTAACCTTCAATCATTGTTTCTGTAGATCTCATTGGGATCTCCTTAGGCTAACCAGAGGACCAGCCCGACGAAGGCCAGCAAGACCACCGCAATGGTGACTAGCTGACCCTGTGGGTTACTTCCCTTACCAGGGGAGGTAATAAGGGGGCTTTGCTTGGGTGGCGAAGTAAATCATCACACCGATGACGAGGACCATAAAGGCCCCACCTGCACGACTTTTCATTGGGATCTCCTTAGGAGCTTGGGGTTGATTGCTGTTGGGCGTACGCGAGAGCCCGTTCCATCTGGGCAGCGGAAGGTCTACTTCCCGGCCACTGATCGCGGATACTCTCCAGGTACTCTGTCGCGAGGGCCTGTTCGTCTGACTGACGGGCGGTGTTGCGCATCATGGCCCCTTGGCGAGCTACAGGGCTCGTGGGTTCTTTTGGTTTTGTAGGAGCATGAGCAAGATTGATCTTGGGTCTCTTACGCTCACCCATCCTCTGTTGGGCAATGAGCTGCTCGAACGATAGTTCACCTCTGGCCTTTGCATCGGCTTCGGCTTGGGCTGCCCTATAGGCTGCCCCTTGGTTTTTCTTCTGAGGCATAAGGGTCTCTTGTGTTGTGAGTGTGAGTGTTACCAGGAACACCACACCTAAGAACAACCTGAGGTAGGCCATGGGGACCTCCTATGGTTGTCTATGGAATCTGGTGGATATGTAGGAGCATAACCAGGGGGGTTACCCTGGGGTGTACCTATGGATACCTAGGAGCATCTACAGGAGAGACTCCTAAGGTATCTTAAGGTTTATCTTAGGGTATCCTAAGGGTTGGGGCTCCGCCCCCACAATACAGTAGCTTTTGGAGCGACCTAGCGTCTACCGAGGGAAGCGAAGCCTCGCTTGCGGCTCTTGCGGCGTGGTTTGGTGTGGTACTTCACTTGGTGAACTTGGTTCCTGAAGTGAGCCTTCATGTCCGCATCGAAGTCCTTCTCATAGAGCTTCTCAGCAGCCTCTTGGGCGTCACGGGCCATAGCTTCCACCCAGTGGGCCACAGAGCCTGCTAGAGCGTCCAGACGGTCATCGTGGGCTAGTGCGCCCTTCTCGCGAGTGAGGCGGGTCATCTGGTGGAATAGGCGGTACTGCGTGGCTTTATCCGGGGTGTACCCTGCCACCTGTTCGTCATCCTCGATCACCACCTGCTCAGCAATAACCAATCGGTGTTGGTTCATGATTGGCTCAAGGGTGTCCGCGATGCGAGCTTCCTTCATCTTAGAGGAACGAACATTCTCCACGGCACACTTGTGACCGATCGCTCGGAGGTGCGGCATAAGAAGTCTCTCGAACATCCCCTGCCCGAAGTTCTCCTCGACCAGGATCAAGTTGACGTTCTGGTCCTTGGCATCCTTAGCGATACGCTGGAGGACCTCGTCCTCATAGCCACGCTTGTCAGCTCGAAGGAGCGTACAGAACACGGTCGCCAGAAGCATCTTCGTGACACACCAGCAGGTTTCATCGGTCCCTCGGCCTGAGGGGTCAACGAACATGACACTGCCCGTATAGTCAGCGAAGCGCTCGTCAGTGAACGCTGGGCGGTAGAAGGCGTCACCATCAAGCCCTGGCGTATGCAGGTCATGATAGAGGCCAGAAGGCTTCGGTCCCCACGCAACCGACGTAGGACCCTTCTTGGAATCCAGCGGCATCACGATGAGATCCTTGAGCCTCAGCGGGTAACGATCAGCATCGGAGAGCGAGGTATCCAATAGGAACTGCAAGGCATAACCAGAGCGGCCATAGGACAGCTTACGCTCCTGAAGGTCTTCCTTATCGAAGCGCTTAGGGTCGAGAGGTTCACCGAAGCCGATGCCAGCCTCGATCTTCTCATGAACGAACTTCGCCAGCTTAGGCTTAAGTCGATCATAGTACTCTTCATCAGGAACTTCAGAAGGCCAGATGCTGCTCTCATATCCACGAGCGTGAAGCTTGTTGTACAACGATTGTTCCGTTTGTGGTGTACCGAGATACATGATGCGCCCACCCGGGATCAGGATGGAGTCGAACTCTTTCACAAGCTCAGCGATCTTATCGCGCATGTTCTGCGTCTCAGCGTTGCCTGGAACCTCAATGTCGTCAGCAACGATCAAGTTTGCCCGGGAGCCCGTAAGCTGCCCGGTGATGCCCACAGACTTCACCGAAGGCGAGTGCTTGGCTTTCGCAGGGCCAACGTCGAATGCGATGTTCGAGTCTCGTTGCCCAGGGGCAGCCTGTAGGTGTCTGAGTACGGACATCTCCGCGATCAGACGCTTTGTAAATGTTGAGAAGTCGTCAGAGCGGATCTTAGACGCTGAGACAACCATGATAGCCATGTCGGGATCTCTGAGGAGATTCCAGCAGACGAAGGCCGAAGTGATGTAAGACTTCCCCACGCCACGGAAGCCCATGATGATGCCTCGACGTGGACCGTGCTGAAGGAAGTCAGCAATATCTAGTTGAACTGGGGTTGGCTCGGGGAGACCGAGGTGGTTCCATACCAACCGCAGGAAGACACTGAAGTCTTCATACATGGGCCAAACGCCCCGGTGTTCAGCGTACTCACGCCTCCACCATTTAAACTCTTGGTCTTTAAGTACCATAGTATCCTCTGTAGAGCGCACAGGAGCGCACACAGAGCGACCTCGCTCTATCTGGTGTGAATGTACCAAACAGAACTAGACGCCTCTCTGTGGCGCTCTCTGAGCTTAGTTGAGGTATTCTCCGGCTTGTTCCGGGGCGAGCTGTCCGATCTCGTCGGCCAATGCCTTCAAGGCAGAGTTCTCGACATCACGAGCAGGCTCGATGTTGTTGTCCTTCAAGAACTTGATAGCTTGCGCTAGATCCTGAGGAGAAGGGTCACCCTTGATGATCTCCTTTAGCTTCTTAGCGACAGACGCATGGAGTTCTTCAAGGATGTTCATAGATGCAGCTTTAGACATCTAGGGCTCCTTTAGTTGTTAGAAGGGTGCTGGGGTTCCAGTCTTGAAGATTGCGATCTCGTCGATGTAGGCCCAGTTGTTCCAGTCCGCAGAGATAGCTAAGCGGACCTTGTCCTGGGTCGGAGTGAAGGTCACTTCGGTATCGCCAACGTTCGCAGCAGCTCCAGAGATAGTAGCGTAGACGCTGGCAAGAGCGATGTCGTAGACACGCCAAACAGCGCCGTTGCTGGTGAGAGGAATGCGGGTCTTGAGCGTGTACTCAACACCAGGATCGACGTCGATCTCCACGTACTGACCCCCAGTTTGGCCTGAGCTGCTACCTGCGTAGAAGCTAGCAGATCCGGCAGGCGTCCCCGGTCCAAGCGTGTTCCAGGTCATCCCCTGGCCGAACCAGTAGGTGTAACCCGGATCAGGAGTATCGAAGCCATATGAGTACGCGATGTCAGGACCAGGAGGCGGAGGCGGAACCATCCGGCTGATCTTGAGATCCTCAATGGTCACTGAAGATCCGGTATTGGATTGCAACACAAGACGAACGGCAGACGATCCTGGAGTGATCACGGCACCGAAGTAGCCTGTGATGTCAGAGCTTTGCCAGATCTCAGGAGATGCTGGGCTGGCGGAGCCAGGGTCAGTGTTCCCGTCGATCCACCGCAGGCCGTTGTAAGAGCCTGTGCTGGCGGTAACACGTCCGGTCACCAATAGAGGATCACCGGGTGTTACTGGGATCAGATCACTGTGAGCGAATAGAGCAACGCCAGTCTGACCTGAGAGAGTCATGTCGTTCGCTGTAGGAACGAAGTCACCAGACCCGGTAGCGCCGAACATGGTGGCTCTCGCCGTCCAGTTCGCGTAGTCGTTCTGACCTGCGTAGATCTCTTCACGGTAGATGTCGCGAGCTTCCATAGCGTGAGCTTCAGCGGCTAGGAGAGTTGCCTCGTCATCCGGGAAGTGCGCTAGGTAGCCCACCTGCCCCAGGAAGTTATCCGTATCGACGCCAGTTTCCGAATGAAGGATACCGAGGTCTCCTCCAATACCCGAGAGGTTTAGCCCGGTGAAGCTGACAACGTGCCAGCGGTCATCCGTGAGAAGCCTGCGAAGCATATCACGAGTGATCTGAGGATACTCAACGCCGTCAATTCGAAGGCCGTCGAATCCACCAAACCCGTTCTCCGTGATGTAGGACTGGCTAGTGTTGGCGAAGCCTGCATAACGAACGGAAGGGTTCGATCTGTCCGCGAGAATCCTGAAGCGGTCGTCGGACGTCTTCAAGGCAATCACGAAGGTATGAGCTGTGGACGCTCGCATCTCAGCAGAGTCAGGAATCCAGTACCCTTCATCCTCAGGCGTTCCTTCGTAGTACGGAGGTGTTCCGTAAGGGTAGCCGTTAGCGTACTCGAAGGTGGTGTGATAGAAAGGCTCGTACGTTCCGGTAACCTGCATAAGGGGGTGTTTGGACGCCAGCGCTTCCGCGTTCAGACTAGCAAACGAGTTGCCAGCTTCCGTCCACTGCCTCCAGCTTAGGTCCGGTCTGTCGAAGAACGCTTTGTTGATAAACCCGGCTCTGGCTCCGCCACTAGGGGTCAGGTTGTTGGTCGTATAGGTCGATACGGAGTAACCTTCCATGATCGGGTAGTAACCAGCGAAGTTACCCGCCAGCGCTTGATCGTGGATGTACTGCCACTCAGGGATGTCATGGCGAGGCATCTGGCAGTAGCCGTCAGCAGCGACTTGGTCGATCATGTAACGGAGCATCGTGCGCTCTGCTTCAGTCGGCATGTAAGGCAGGACGATCAAACCGTAGAGGTCGCCGTCAGCCTTACTCGATCCTGAGAACAACGTACCGCCAACACGGATGGTTTCGATGTTGTAACTCGCTGGGTAGGTCCGAGCGTTACGCTCAGGCGATCTACCGTTCAGGGTGATGCCCCAAAGAGATCGCGTATGGAACGACTCCATGATTGTGATCTTGTCATCGCGGGTCTGGCTCTCGGTTTCAATGAACGCGTTACCACGCTGGACACGCCATCTATCTCCGGTTCCGCTTCGGAAGATCATTCGAACTGCGTCGGTAGCGGACCCCGATTGAACACCAACACGCCCAGCGTCGAGAAGAGTTTGGTCGCTGATGATGTCGGAAGCGCTCTCTACTCGGTAGACTGCAATCGCGTAGATGTCGTCACCCGTGAAAGGGAACGCAGCGTCATAGATGGCGTCTCCTGCGAGGAATAGACCATCACGGTCCTCGATAAGGTTTCCATCGACCTTCCCGTTACCGCTGGTGCGCTCAAGGGTGAAGCCGTTTCCAGAGCGGTCCTTGTTCGACACAATGGAACTGCCACGGACAAGGTTGTTGTCTCCTGTGAGACCTGCACCGCTGTAAGAATATTCGCCACCGAAGGTATGGAACATGCCACCCTTGGATGCGACGAAAGCCTCAAGCTCGGAAGCGAGGCTATCACCGGAAGGACCTGAACCACCTGTGCCACCACCGGGATTGAGGATAGGCCCCGCTCCCGCCACCAGGACGGCCATTTGCCCCCTGATGGCTGATGTAATTAGTAGGTGTCTCTTGTGCATTAGCTAAGGCCTTTGATGCCTGCAGCGGAAGTGCCTGTGGCTAGGACTTTGACGGCCACGATTGCGTACTGAACACCCGGCTGACACGCAGGGAGAGTGTTGACGTCGCCAGTAGGTGTTTCCACGGCCACGTCGCCAGCGGCAGAGACCATGATGAACTGCGTTTGAGGGATCTCGGCGTTGTCGTCTGGGGTGATGTCGAAGATGTGTTGAGGGAATGGTGCGGACATTTAAGTCTCCTGTTGAATTACTTGTTTTCCATGAGGAAGTCGGCCAGCGTATCGAGCCGGTTTCGGAGGTACTGGAGGTCCTCTTTGACCTCTGTCTTGTGGTCCTCTTGGTCCTTCTCAAGAGCGTCGAGACGGGTCTCAATGCGAACGACTTTGAGGGCGAAAATGGCGAGCCCTGAGGCTACGGCTGTTCCTGCGCTCCACACCGCTTCGGGTGCGTCGAGGATTGATGCGATCATAGGACTGACTCCATCTTTTGGCAGATAACGTCAGCCGGTACGAAGGAAGCTTCAGGGGCCATGAGGCTGCCCGTTGAGATGATGCCGAGGAACTCGCCACCTCCTAAAGAAGTGACAGCTCCACCGGAGTATCCAGCGCGAACGTTGGGGATTGGGAATACGAATGTTTGGTTGCTGTAAGTCTGCAAGCCTGTGAGATCGGCCTTCATCGCAGTGATGTCCCGAGAGACTTCTTCGACGGTTCCGATGGTTCTTTCGGGCACCCGTTGCTCCAGGAAGTTTCCTTGGAGATCCGTGCCGGGGTAACCCCAGAACTCCACCACCTCGTCCTCACGGGGAGCGCGGCAGTGTTCCATCTTGGCAGGCCGTAGGATCGCTAGGTCGATCTCGGGGAACTGGTAGGATTCTACCGGGTTCACGCAATGCTCAACGACGTGGCTGGCGGTAAGGACGGCCTCACCGACTTTCGTCATTGTTCCAGCGCCTAGGCCCCTTTCGGTGACACAAGCAGCAGGAGCTACGCTGGCCGCTGGCTCTGTGGCCGAAGCGGGCAAGCATACAGCACCAAACGCGAGCGCAAGAGCGCACACGAGTTTCTTGATGAGCATGAAGCTCTCCTGATTAAATTGTTGGGGGAAGCCCCGGCGACTAGCGCCGGAACTCGATTGCGGTCAGAACGCGGTTGCTGACCCTTCGGTAGCCTTGACCAAGGCTCCCGTTGTAGATGCGGATTTGATAGTTGTAGGTGTGGGTTCCAGCCGGAGGGTTATCCAGATCCTGGATGTCACCGTAGCCGATCATAGCGAAGTCGATCCCGCCACTCACAGGGATAGCCGTCCAGTATCCACCAGCATTCCTACTGCGGATCGCGGTGCTTCCTCTGAGAAGCCGAGCTTCAGCATAGGGAGTACCTGACTGTCCTTTGTTGGCGTACGCGTTGAGATCGCTAGATCCGTGGAGATACACCTTGCCGCCCACAGTTGTGAGGGTGACAGAGGCGACCGTAGTCCACACTGCGTTGCCAGGAGTGATCTGGGTCGTGACGACATTACCGTTACCGTTGGAAGCAGCACCTTCAGCCAAGTTGTCAGCCGTGATCGAGCCGTTGACGATAACGTCACCGTTGAACTCGAAGAGGCTAGCGCCGAACTTGATCTTAGATCCGTTCCACACGCCATCACCCGAAGCCGCGTAGGCCTCAAGGGTAGCTTCGTTGTTCCCGGTGTTTACTCCAAGGAACAAGCGGGCACGCGAAGAGCTTCCGGTAGTGATCGCTTCTTTCAGCTCGGTCACATCAGCATCACCAGTTGAGGCAGGCGTGAGGGTCACTTCGATCCAGTCGATTGTGATGTCACGTCCGCTGCTGTAGCCAGTGAACAAGGTCGCTTGGTTACCGCAGTACGGCACTAGGAATTGAGTACCAGCGGCAGCCGTGAAGACTTTCTCATAGGTCACCAAGCCACTGCGAGATGACGTAACCTGCCCTGAGGTGTCAGGGTCAGCTCGGAAGTCCAGGACAACGTTGCCCAGGTTTCCTCCGCTTGAGTTTCGCTGTTGAACGAACACACCAGCACCCGCCACAGTACCACTTCGAGCGTCTATGGTGACGCGGATTTTCCACTTCTTACCACCAGCATTGGGAGCAGGCCCTACCTGGAAGAAAGCTTGGTTGGTTCCTGAGGTACGCCGGATGCGCCACGAGGTCGTCTCGTTGTTGATCGGACTGGTTACGGCAGTGCTAGTCGTTGGGGTTGTCCCCCAGAGAGACCAGTTGTCGAACCCTTCTTCGAACCGAGAGTTCTTCAGGATACCACCACCGAGAGTGTCGATGGAAGCTCGAAGTCTCTGGAACTCTACAGCAGTAGATCCGTCAGGCGTCGATGCCAGGATAAACGCTTGGTCAGCGCGAGCTTGCGCGGTCAACACGAGGTTGTTCAGCGTAGCATCAGCAGCCGTGAAGTCAGTCTCCAGACGTTGCACCTCGTTGATACGAGCGGTGGTCTCTGTGGCCGTTAGGTTGAGCGCCTGAGTAGCATCAGCTTGAGCGGTGTTCGTAGCAGCCGTGAGGACAGCAACGTCGTCAATGCGAGCTTGATCGTTGGCGTTCACCGTCTGCGTCAGATCGGTCACGCTAGTTTCCACGTCATCCACACGAGTGTTCACGTTGGCGACCTGGAGGGTCCTTGCGCCACTCTCGTTGACGATAGCTTCGTCTAGGGAAACGATGTTAGCTTCAGCGGTGTCTATGCGCGCAGTAGCGGCGTCGACTTGCGTAGTGAGTGCGCTATCCGCTGCGGCACGAGCTGTTTGCTCAGCAGTGATGTCAGCTTCGTTCTGATCAACACGAGCGGTGAGCTGCGAGAGATCTGTAGCTTGTGACCCGCCCTCTTCGATGGTTGTCACCCGGGATTCCAGGGACGTCGCTCGGGCAGCTAGGCCAGTCGCGGGATCGTTGATTTGAGCGCTGAGTAGATCGACCGTCGAAGTCTGAGCGTAGTTACCCTCGACGTTCGTAACGCGATCTTCGAGAGCCGTAGCGCGAGCCTTCAAGCCAGTCGTTGGGTTATCTAGGTCAGCCTGTAGGACTGCGACGACGGACGCCTCAGCCTTGCTGTTTTCCAGATCCACCACAACGGTCTCTAGGTTCGCAATGGAAGCCTCTAGGGCTGTCAGATCCAGACCACCGAAAGCAGCCTGCTCTAGGTTGTCCAGACGTTGACCAGCGTTCAAGTCCGCCTGCTCCAAGGCAAGCACAGCTTGAGCCCGGGCGTCAGCCTCAGCGGTGATGTCGGTGGCTCGTTGAGAAGCCTCGGCAGCGATAGCAGCAGTTCGGGCAGCGCCTTCGGCAGCTAGTTGCTGTGCAAAGGAAACCTCTTGGTCAACGATGCTTTGGATGAGGTCGATGTATTGTTGGGTATCCTCGAACGCAGATACGTCCAGGAGTTGCTCTAGCACCCATGCTTCAGTAGCGGTGCCAGGAGGAATTACGACAGTACCACCACCGCCTCCTCCTCCCCCGCCACCGTCGATGATCTCTTGGATCAGGTAGAAGAGCTGGAGGTCAGAAGCGTTGAGGTCGCCGGAAAGTAGTGTAGTTCCGTCAGCGAAGTTCACGAGACGCGTGTTGCGCTCGGTGAACCTCTGGATACGCACGATCTGCCCTGGGTTCGGGACCAGTGTCACACGGATACGGGTGCCGTTTACCCAAGAGTATGAGGCAAGCGCGTCGTCCACGAAGACATACACGTGAGATCTTGAGAGGTATCCAAAGGTTAGGTCGAACTCCGACTGTACGCCGTCAGCCGTATAGGCAACGGACGATAACGTCTGTTCCATTGTTTTCCTTGGGAAGTTGTGGGGGCCGAAGCCCCCGAGGTTAGTTCACCTCTTCTTCTGGTAGTCCCGAGAGAAGCCATTCGCTGACCGCGATGGAAGCTACGTGGTTGCCGAAAGGTAGCAACTTGATAGCCTTCTGCACGTCCTGCTTGGTTACTTCGTCATCATTGAAGAATGCGGGGATAACCTTAGAGAGGCGGTCGCCAGTGGCGACTGTGGGGTTACCAGTCAGGAAGCTCGAAGCGAGCCCTGAGTTACGGGTGAAGCCGAATGATAGTTCGTTTGGTAGAACCTCTTCGCCCACGAAGGATCGGGCTGTGCCGATAGCCGTGTCGTAGACGTTGGGGATCAGAGAGGCGTGGGCTGAGTAGTAGAAAGAACTCTTAGCCAACTCCAGTGGATTGAGGCGCTCTTCGAAGAACTTCGCACGTCGGTCGTCATCCTCGATAGAGATACCTTGGAGGTATGTACGAGCTTGAACACCGACCATCCCACCAGTTGCCATCACGAGCATCTCAGCGAATGCACGGCCATCTTTGACTTGGCCCATGTATCCTGAGTGTTTCGTCCAGGCGTTGATCGGGAATGAGAGGAATTGGAACAGGAGGGAGGCCAAAGGCCTCTCACGGAGGAACCGTGGGGAATGCCCGATGTCACCTTCAAGGATCATACGACGGCTGTCGCGATCCACCCAGTTGACGAATGCTTCAGCAGCATCACGGTCTTTCCAATCCTGGTGGCGAAGCATTGGTACTTCACGTCCGGTGTCGGGAGAGACAACCTTTCCTGAAGCGTTCAGCTCAGCACTGATCCGGTTCCACATGTCCTCGTCGATGCCCATGGTTTCCATGCGGCGCTTCGAGAACGGCATCTGACCCTTGGCAGCTTTCTTGACCAAGTGATCGGCCATTGCGGAGACGTAGGTCATACGCATGAATTGCTGGAGGGGTGCCATTGCGGAGAGACGCGAGACTGCGTTGGCAGACTTACGGGTCGCGGTGTCCACTAGGTTAGCGGCGTCACGTCCACGGTTGAAACCTGGGTCAGTCTCAGGGAAGTCGAAGTCGTACCGTTGGGTTCTTTGAGCCAGCTCAGCGCGGAGCATTCCAGTACCGTGTCCCATAACGATGTCAGCGGTTGCGAACACATCATCGGCCAGCGATAGGTCACCCTTACGGGCGCGCTTAAGGTATCCACGGTAACGTGAGAATTGGCTCATGTAGTTGAACACACCAACCCGCATAGCGTGGCCAGCAAGCTCAGAGACAGCCGCAAAGGCTACGTTGGACATGTAGGCAGCAAAGTTCACTCGGCGGGCCTGTGAGGCCAACCAGGAGGTCTTAGGGCTCTTCGCTAGTTCTTCACTAGGAACACCTAGGATGCTGTCACGCCAGAACCGAAGTTCGTCGAGAGTGTCTTTCGTGGCCTTAATATCCACGTCCCTATCGAGTTCCTTGGCAGCTTGGCTGATCATCTTGTTCAGATCCGCGATTGAGTTGAACCCAACACGGTTGATCGCCGCGTAGCCAGCCATTGTTCGGCTGTAGTCGAGAGCGAGGTCTAGGGCGTCCTGTTCGAAGATCTCGTCGAGACCTTTGGCCCACTGTGAGTCCAGGTCGATGGACATACGCTTCTTAGCGCGGTTACTCTCCGAGACTGCCCGCTGAATAGGAGCGAGTTGCTCCATCAGAAGCTCCATGGCTTCCTCAGCGATGTCGTCGGGCTTCTTCCCTTCCTTCGCTAGTATGTCGCGGACTTCCTGTCGGGCTGCTTCTCGATCTTGGAAGGTCTTCTTGGCGAAGCGAGGCCCGTCGTCTTGGCGGATGTAAACGTCCAGCACGGTTTCCCAGTAATGCTTGGCTACAGTTAAAGCCTTGTCAGTATCCTCACCAAACCGCTCAGGGTTCGCACGAGCAATGGCAGCACCTAGTGTCTCGATGATCTCGTCTTCCGTACGGTTCTTGCGGTAGTTCTGGATGCCATCGACAGAGAACCGGCGAGGCAAGTAGTCAGGACTGTGAACGAGGTTCTTCACCGCGTCGAAACCGTCATACTCAATGATCTCTTCAACGATCTGATCAACAGTCTCGTCGATGTTCCGAGGTGGATTGTCTGGGTCGTTCAAACGAGTTCCGGTTGGGCGTTCGTCCACAGCGTCAGCAAGTCTACGCTCGACCGCTTCAGTGTTGGCGTTGGCGATCGTGCCGCGTAGCTGCGAGCCGTCACCTAAAGTTCCCTCTGAAACCGCAATGCCCTTGAGTTTGAACTGATGGCGAGGCTGGGTTTCGCTTCCGGGGTTGCGGCTTCGGAGAACCCAAGCGGTGCGGAGCCTTTGCTCCATTATACCTTTCATTGCCTGGCGATTAGCCCCGCTAGGTGCGTACCCAGCAGCGGCCTCTATAAGGCGCTTAAGGTCAGCACTCTTGAAGCGTTTGTCGGAGAATAGCTCATCAAGGATGGCGTCGTAGTTCTCGTCCGCGTTGCCTGCGGCGTTAAGCCTTTCAATGTACTCATTCAACTGGGCGTCAACTTCGTTCGGGGCCACAGCGGAGGGAACCTCTGCTTGTCCCTCCTCGATGCGTCGGAGCTTGTTACCAGCACCAGCGTCTGAGACGGCTGAGTCGTAAGCCTTACGGACTGTGCGCTTCCGGTTCGGGATGACGCCTCTGACCATGGTGAGAAGGGTGTCCTTCTTCATGGACATGTTCGGCACAGCATCACCGCCCAACTCATTGTAGAGTTCGATCAGCTTTGCCTTGGTCATCTTAGAGAGTTCTTCAGGGCTCGGCATCTTTGCCTCAAGCTCTGCGATCTTAGCGAGCTGTTCGTCACGAGACTGTGCTGCTGCTAGGGATCTTTCGTCTACATCAGGGGTGTCTTCACGATGCGTACGGAAAGACTTTCGGCCTAGGTACTTGTTCTTCTTAGGCTCTTCGGTAGGTGTTCCACCCGCCTCTGGTGGGCCTTCTCCTTTGCCTTTTGCTTTCGCTTCCCGCTCCTTCGCCTCTTGTTGCAGGCGCTTGTGTACGCGGCCATTGATCTCCTTGGCGAGCTTAGCGTCACCACCGGAGTACGACTTGGATTGAGCGTAGGCGAGAGCTTCGAGCTGCATGTTGCTCAGAGCTTCAGCTGCTTGAATCACGTTCTTATCCGTGGACTTCTCAACGCCGTTGATATGACGCCAAACAATGCGTCCAAACTCGCGACGTTGCTCGGTGTTGGTTCCACCGAAGATCGAACGCTCACCCTCGTAGAAGGCCTTCTCAGCCTGCTTGTAGGGACGAGCGAAGCTAGAGGTTCCCTCGGTAATTCGACGGGAGATCTCGAAGGCTGTGGTGCCTTGAGTTCCTTTGAGCTGCGGGTTCCAGCTTAGGACCGATGCGAGCTTACGCACAGCAGGGCTTTTGGATTGCTGCATCTTCTGTATAGGTACACCCCAGGCGAACCATGTGGACGGCGAAGACCACCGTGGGATTTGTTGGTCGGGAGCGTCAGCCGCTTCAACCGTACCATCGTCCAGTTCACGGAACAGAGGACCGAGTTGCTTAGCACCAACAGAGCTGTCGTAGCCCTGCTCGATGATCGAAGCCAACTGCTGTTCCATCTCTTTTAGTTCGTCAGGAGACATGTTGCGGCCTAGGGCTCCACCAAGGGCAGCACTGAACAGGCCAGAAGCCATCACAGCCACGCCAGCTTGGAACGGAGTGACCTCAGGGTCATCCACAACGCGGAAGGATTCGAGCGGAGCATCGGCAGCTACAGCAGCACCGGAGGCTCTTAACGCGTTCCCCATCCGGGTAGACGCTTGGCCTACCTTTAGGAGTGAACCAGTACCGAAGCCCGCAACAAGGAACGCTGGGTCTGACATCGCGGCTGAGAACTTCACCACCTCAGCGGCAAAGCCTCGGGTGTCGTCCAAAGCGCGCGAGCGGTCTGTGCGTTCTCTTGCGACCTTGGCGATTACTTCCAGGTCTTCGGGGCTCTTAGCTTCCCCTAGGCGGTTGAGCCATGAGTTGGGAAGCTGGTATCGATCAGCGACTTCAAGGATCGTCTTGGAGTCAGGGGTATATGAGTTGTCGTCGGAAACCGCTTCAAGGAATGATACGCCCTCACGGACACGTCCACGGGTGATCCCAAAGGACGTGCCACCCGTTATGTATTGGGCGAGAGCTGCGTCGAATAGCGGGCTCTCGATGACTGGCGTCTGGGTCGTGGGGTATCCATTGAGGAACCTTTCGGCACCACGCGCGGCAAAGTTATCGGAGAGAGGGTTGTTAAAGCGTACTATAGGTAAGCCTTTACCCTTTTTCTCTTCGGTTTCATTGAGGACCCCAGATGTGAGGCCCTCAGAAGTGTCGTCGTTAGCACTACCCATAGCCTCAGCTATGCGGCGCAAGCGTTCTTCTTCCATGTTTTAGTTCCTTGCAGGCTGACCTCGCAGTCTCGCACCAGTGTCCTGTTGGGCGCGGCGGGCTAGGTCATTACTTTCTTGTCTTCGCTGCGCTTTTGCAGCAGCTTTGGATGCAGCATCTTCACGGGTGCGTTGCGCGTTCTCAGCAGCCTCAGCCGCAATAACACCAGCAACACGGTCGATCATGGATGCGTAGATGAAGGTTGTGTCAAAGTCTTCGTCTTCTGGATCTTTGTAGATCAGACGGAGCCTTTCGGGATAGTTAGGGATAGCGCGTACTTGTACGTCAGTAGCGCCAGTAGGAATCGTTGGTAGGCCGAACTCTTCTTTGAGTTCTTCAGGCATCGCAGGGAGAGCTTCGAGCGTCGTGTTCACGGCGTCTCGATAGGCGTCCTTGTCCACGGGCAGACCGTTGGTTGCCGAAGGGATCGGGAGGATAGCGTCACCAACAAGCACGTGGGAGTTCTCAAAGTCGTCCTGGAGAGCCCTGCGGCGCCCGTCGTCGTCGAGGTACATCGCACCGTTCTCTTGGAGCCACGAACCAGCCCACGCTCTGAAGTACTGAGTACCGCCACTGTTAAGCGCTCGGTCGTCGAACATTCCCATGAAGCCGGAGCCGTCGTTCAGTTGAACGTTCTTAGCTGCCTTCTGGATGGTCTTACCGTAATCAAAGTCACTGAAGTCACCAGCGAACTGAGCTTGCTGCACAGCGTCCAGGATAGGAACACCAGCGTCTACTTGGCCGGAGAGATACTCCAGAAGACCTCGGTTCTCACCTTTGGCGTACATGCTGCGAAACTCGCGAGGCACTGCGCTCCACTGTTCAACTGTGGTCAGGATGTCCTGCTCTCGCTCACGCAGAGCGGCAGGGTCAAGATCCTTCAGGTTCCCCATGGCGTTGAACCTTCCTTCGAACACTGGGTCCACTAGGCGGTTCTCCTTGCCGGAGATGAACGAGATGTAGTTCGTTACGTCCTTCGTTGCTGGATTGGTTACATTGCCGTCCAACATGTCAGCACGGAAGGTACTGAAGATGAAGTTACGTTGGGCTTTGGTCAGATCGTTACGACCTACGATACCTACGCGAGCTTGAGATGCCAGACGCATATTCGCGAGGAGTTCTTCGTTGTCCTTAGCGGCGTCCTTAGCTTTCCGTTCGGCTTCCGAAAGTCTCCAGTTGTCAGCCGCAATGGCCCACCCTTCCAATTGAAGTTGGGTGTCTTGGTGGAGAGCTTCGAACGCGGGGTCAGCACGGAGCTGGCGAAGCGTCATAGGGTTGTCGCGGTTCTTCAGAGCTTCCTGGAAGTGCATGACTGTTTCAGTCTCACCACGCTTACGGATCTCGATAGCTCGGTTGGTAGCCATACGCCGCTCTTTGGCGACATCGGCCATGAAACTTGGGTTGGCTGCTAGGCCAGGAACACCGTCACTACCGGGGGCACTTACGATCTCATCGAATAGCTCAACGTCACCCATGTTACTCGCGATAACTGCGAGATCCATCTTGATCTGGTTGAAGCCTTTTCGAGGGAGACCGAAGCCGCTCTCTTTGTTCGACCACAGGTCCATCGTGAGCTTCAAAGCTTCTTCGACGGATGCACCTTCTGATCGGGCCAGTGAGAAGTTTCCAAGGGCAACAGTCTTCGCATCTTCGACTACGCTGTCTGCAAGTCGCCCTCGGGCTGCACTTTCAAACTGGCTCTCGAAGCGAGCGATCTCTGTGTTGTATCCTTTGGCAGCAAAAGCGTTATCGCTCCGTGCGCCGTTCTCCTGGAGCCACTCGCGGAATGCGCTTGGGTCGTTGGACTGAGGGTTCTCTTCTGTGAACCTAGCGAAGTCCTCTTGCGCCTGTTGGTATCCTTGGAAGTTCTGAAGGATCGGCAGGACGAAGGGACTGGCGTCTTTGAGACGCGGATCTGTGTCGATTGATGTTTGGATCTCGGACGCAGTGAGACCTTGGAAGCTCTGCTTGAATAGCTCGGCTTCTAGCTCTGCGTTCTCTTGATCTTGCTTCTGGGCTGCCGCTAGATCGCTCCGGTCTTTGTTGAACTTGTCACGAGCGTATCGGCGTCCAGTGCCACTTAGGGAATCCAATGCTGTGGCGAGGTCTTGTAAACTGTTCCCTTGAACGGGACGGGTGGCCCCCGCAGAGGCACC
>JAKVAX010000028.1 GCA_022447625.1 Flavobacteriales bacterium
ATAGAGTCCTGAGTACTTTAATGATTACTCACAAGGATAGACTTCGAATCCAATGACACACTTAACTGAACATAACCTCCAATGACACACTTAACTGAACATAACCCACATTCTCCATCTTATTCTCATTTATATTCTCCCTCTCATTCTTCCTCCTCCTCTTCCTTTGCTTCTACTCGTCCTTTAAACCGCCAGGGTAGCTTGTCTCCATTGCTTAAGTGGAAGCCCATTATTTTGTTGATCGGTAGGTTTTGGTGGCCTTTGTGGCAACATCAGATTTTGAACTTGTAAATGCTGTTTTTAACGCGTGGGCCTTTGAGATAGCCACAGATGAAGTGAGGATCATTCGTTATGGTCTTGATAATGAAGACCGAGTCACTTTCGCCAATATATCTGAAGTAAATTATACTCCGTGTTCGGATCGTGGGTAAGTTGCCAAGACGTTGAACAAAGGAGTCGGCCACGAGCCCTCCGCTGGTTTCACGGAAAGTCATTGAAGTCTCTTTAAGCGCCGCAGTTCGCGTTCCGCCGTAGGCGAAAAGAAGAGTGCAGGAATAATTAGCCATTGAATCATGGAACAAGCTAGCAGGGGGAGATGTTAATCGGGTTAAATGAAAAGTTAAAGCCGGCGTCCGGCGTCCGGTTTTTAATAGTGGCGGGAGTGGTTCTGCTTCACGAATAAATTTTCGGAAGCCGGACGCCGGATACCACTATCTTTGCACTATGCCCAAGAAAGAAGTCAATCGTGAGCATGTTTTGGAGGCACTTCAAAATGTGATCGAACCTGATCTGAAGAAAGATATTGTCACCTTGAATTTGGTAGAAGATCTGAAGATCGAAGGGAACAAGGTGACCTTCAATGTGAAGGTGAGCAACCCAGCTATGCACAGCCGAAAGCGTATGGAAGAAGCATGTGAATTTGCGATTCAGCGTGTATTTGGAGATGATGTGGAGACAGATATTCGTGCAGTAGCCCTTCCGAAACAGGAGCAGACATCGGAAACGCGTCGTACCCTGCCAGGAGTGAAGCACATCATTGCCGTAGCTTCTGGTAAAGGTGGCGTAGGAAAGTCTACTGTTGCAGCGAACCTTGCAGCCGGTCTGGCAGCCAACGGATTCCAAGTTGGTTTGGTAGACGCAGATATTTACGGACCAAGCGCCCCGTTGATGTTTGACCTTTTGCATGACAAGCCGAGAGCGGTTGAAATAGGAGGGAAGCAGTACATCGAACCACTTCGCAATTACGGTGTGAAGGTGCTATCCATTGGTTTCTTTGCGGATGTGTCACAAGCGATTGTGTGGCGAGGGGCGATGGCTACGAAGGCCTTAACGCAATTATTCAATGACGCTTACTGGGGTGATCTGGATTACATGATCGTTGACTTGCCTCCAGGTACTGGTGATATTCACCTTTCTGTAGTGCAAGCAGTACCATTGACTGGGGCGGTGATTGTCAGCACGCCACAAGAGGTGGCTTTGGCTGATGCGCGCAAAGGGGTAAGTATGTTCCAACTTGATAGTATCAATGTTCCTGTGTTGGGGATCATCGAGAACATGTCGTTCTTCACCCCTCCAGAATTACCTGAAAAGAAATACTACCTCTTTGGAGAGAACGGAGCGAAACAGCTTTCAGAGCAATTGAATGTACCTTTCTTAGGAGAACTACCAATTGTACAAAGCATTCGTGAAGCAGGTGATGTTGGGCGTCCAGCAGTGCTCCAAGAGGGTACCGTTGCCAGCGAAGCTTTCCAGGGAATTATCAGTAACTTTGTTCAATCAGTTGATGATCGCGTAAGCAACCTTCCGCCAAGTCAAACTGTTAATGTCAAAATGCAATATCCTAAGGAGGGATGAAAGACCTAAAAGAAAAGATCGAACACTCACTTGAAGAACTTCGTCCATTCCTTCGTGGAGATGGAGGAGACATCTCACTAGTTGAAGTCACTGATGACCTCCGTGTACTAGTGGAGCTTCATGGTGCCTGTTCGAACTGTTCAATGAGTATGATGACCATGAAGGCTGGAGTTGAAGAAGCGATTCGTAGTGCAGCCCCTGAGGTGAAATCTGTCGAGGCTGTTAACCTACCTGATCCAGAAACTGCTACTCCTTTCGGGCAGTAAGCTATCTACGGTTGTAATTTTTGATATTCAAACTGAGGATTCCCCTTATCACCGTCTTCGTTGTAAAATGAGGTGAATTTGATCTTGAACAGATTTCCTTCTACGTCTTCGACGATGAACGTGCGCGTGTCATCAGTAATGAAGCCTAAGTCAAAATCATAGTACTTCCAATCATAACCGATTTCATCGATGTCATTCGTGCGTTCGTAAGTACTAGCAATTTCGTAATCTACTTCATCGTAACTATGTTCTAAGGCCTCTGCTACTGTTACGCCGTGCGAATTCACAAGGCATCCGGTCACTTGGTAAGGGAAAGGGGCCGTCTCTGGATCGAAAATGTGCAGGTAATGAGTAAATACGATATCCCAATCTTCTTTTGATGGCTCGACACTGTGAACACCATCGACTAGGTTAACGTGTTGGAAATTATAATCTCCATTTACATCGAAGGTCTGTACCACCTCGTTTGAGCCATTCATGTCTGCTGATGTTACGGTATATTGCCCATTGTCAAATACCACCATGAATTTCTTCATGCCTAAAGGCTGGGCAGTTTCATCAACTCCGCGGTCAAGGATATAAACATTCTCGGCAAAGTTACTGCCGATGTAGTAATCACGTTCTCCTATCATATCGTAGCCCATTTCTGCGCTGGTCGAAGCATTCGTGGAAGACCAATCATTTGGAGAAAGTGCAATTCGTAGACCAGAGATGGATTGATTCATCACTACGAATGGTGAGTCATTCACCAATCCAATATCCCAGAGATACTTAGAAACATTTGCTTTGGCTTCATTGTCGTTCAAGTCGAAGTACGCTTGGTAGGTATATTCACTACCCATTGATACTTGGTTGATACGAGGACCGTACTCTTCGTTTAAATTGATCTCACCATCGAGTATTTCACCGTATTTGTCGTCCTCTTTTTTACATGAGAACAACACAACCAACAAGAGGAATGGAATGAGCTTTTTCATAGGATATCCCAACTTAGGTTGACAAAAAAGGCACGGCCTAAACTCACGGGAGTAGAGTTACTTCCGCCTGTATGGGCGCTTCCTTGTGTCGCACTGTTAATATTCTGTACATCCAACAGGTTACGAACCCCCAATCTGAGGTCCACTTTGTTCATGAATCTTTTAGAAATAGACACGGTCAGCATGGTGTACGGATCTCTAATCAGTTCTGTAATTTGGCCATCATTCGTGAAGAATTGCTGCTCTCTTCCGAAGTAGTTCAACTGTGTATTGAATTGGATATCGTGTTTCGGGAATGTATGGTTTACTGATCCAGAAAGTTGAATCGTATTTCGTTCGCGTTCATCATCTTCACGACTGAAGGCAGATTCCTGCTCGAAGTAATTCAAATTGTATCCTAATTTCCAGCGGTTTGCAACGAGGTCTTGACCAAATTCAATTCCTACAACTTGTTGACGTGAAATATTGACATAGCTGTACAACAGATCATTGATATCAACTAAGGCCAAACTGATCATGTTACTCACGTCGTTGAAATACCCGCGTACTCTGGTATCAAGTATCGCCTTGTCAAATGAATTTCGCTTCGTGATAGATGCCTGCACCGCATCTGAAGATTCAGCTTGAAGATCGGTGTTTCCTTGGATGTTGTGATTCGAGTCTACAAAGTAGAAATACAACTCCTTCATATCTGGAGCTCTGAAGCCTTTTGCGTAGCTCGCACGAAGAATCCATTGCTTCATCTTATACCTCACATGAACGGATGGAATCAAAGGTGCATCGAACACACTGTTGTACTGATAGCGGATGCCAGGACGAACTTGGAGCCTTTCATTTTCATAAACGAGAGAAGCAAATCCAGCCAAGTTGAGGTAGTCTTCTTCACTTCCTTGGAAACGCTTCCCTTCAGCAATGTCGTAACTTGCGTCGTATCCAATAGTTATGTCGTATCTTCTATCAAATGTGACAGAACTTCTCGATGAGTAGCTGACAAAAACAGACGTATCATGATCTGCTGTATTTGGGGTAATTACTTCTGACAGGCTTGTGAGATCTACACGTCGGGTCAAACGTTCCCTTTCGTAATAGTTGGGGGCAACAAACCCTCGGAATGAGACTCGAGGTTTGAGTTTTCCTTTGGCACCAAATCGCCCGTCAATACGACGCGTTTTAAAGTCGGTATCCAGAGCAAAAGGGCGCTGAAGGATTTGAACTATGGAATCGTTGATTTGCTGTTGGACCGTTTGGTACTGAACATCTCCATCATTCCAAAGGGTCTCTTGGAAATACCCAACACCCAAGCTGTACTGTATTTGTCCAATTTGCTTGGTCAAATCGAGATTTACATTGTAGTGCTCTTTTGGTTGCCAGAAATACCCACGATCATCATCATTTAGCTTACTCCCTCCGAAGAAAGCTCTACGAGCGTTCAACTTGGCAATGATTGGCCCAAGTTCTGATCGAGTCATCACCTGAACGTCTGATCGATCTGTCGTTTCATAAGAACCACCCACTCGAACCACCCGTTGGGTTTCATTTCTTGAAGTGATGATATTAATAGTTCCGCCAATAGCATCAGTACCGTACTCTACGCTCATCGGTCCTTCAATGACTTCGATTCGTACAACATCCGTCAAGGAGAGTTGATCTAAGTCGATGTTTCCATCGAGCCTTCCAATGACCGGAACACCATCAATCATAATTTTGATGTGCTTCCCGCGCATTCCTGCAATAGTAATTTGATTACCCAAGGCAGGATCATGAATTATCTGAACCCGAGGGTTTAATGACAGAGCCTCTGATACTGTGCGAGCTCCCACTGCTTTCATTTCTTCTCTTCCGATTACCGTTACATTTTGCACAGCATCACGGGCAATCATCTGTTGATTTTGTCCGGTAACCACCACTTCATCAATTTCATAAGAAGTAGGCGTCAGTTTGACCTCTTTTCTTTCTCCTTGTCGATAGATGATCTCTTGAGGCAAGTATCCAAGATGGGTCAAGTAGATGCTGCTGCTCATCCGGATTTCAATGAGACCTTCTTTATCGCTGAACAGATAGTCAGGTTGTCCGGTCGATGTGATGTATCCCGCTGCGACACCTTCAAGCGGGTTTCCTGAAATACCATCAACGATGATAATCTGCGCCTCGATTTGATACAAGCCCAAAAGGCAAAGAACAATGGTAATCAGTTGTTTCATTGAACAGTGTTTATCAAGGCATTTCTCCAGGCAGGAAGCTCTGGGATACCAGGCTTTCTCTTTCCGAAGATTTGTACAATCATTTCTTCTTTTTCGTCAAAGACTTCAAGGCTTGTTACCATGCCGTCTTCAGTTGGCTTGTTCACCACCCACGTTCGGTGCACATGATCCATGTTGAGGTGAAGATTGAAACGCTTGTCCATCACATTAAACCATTGATCGTAATCCACAAGATTCTTCACGGGACCAGTATGGATTTGAATGTTACCTCTGTTTCCAACAAACACCATAATCTCAATCTCTTCGTCCCGAGCTGCTTCAAAAAGCTGACGTAAGATGGTTGTTGGTTGTTCAACAGCATAGTGATCAAACCATTCCTCTTCAGGGCCCTTTGGGCTCAACTCAAGCGCCTGCATGCGCGTTACTTTGTACTTGTGGAGCAGCGGGAAAAAGTCATGCGTGTCCTTAAGGTCGATCCACTTTTGTTGAAATTCAGCGATTTGATCTTCATTCAAATGGGCTCTCTTAGGTTCCTTCTTTTCCGTTGGTGCGATATGAACCGGCTGTTGTTCGCTAGCGCGGAATCGATCCACGAAGTCATGGTAGGCTTGCACCTTACTGTCTTTGATCCAATACACCTTAAATACAGCATCTCCATGATTATCGAAGAATTGTATGCTCAGACGGTCTTTACCGCGACTTGTTACCGTTACTGCGGCAGCGTATGTCCAAACAGAAGGGAAAAGTCGGATGTCAATTTCATCATTGACAAAAAGCGCCACATGATTATTAGGCTGGCTGAAGTTTTTGAAATGTCCTTTACGCTCATGCACCACCGCTGCATTCCGCGTTAGCGCCATTAGATCACCGGCAGCTTCAAATGCACGCATCATCTCACCAAATTCGAAGTTGAGGATGGCAGTTTTATTGTCAGGACAAGCACTGGTCAACAACTCAAATTCTGAAACCTCAAGCTCTTGCGCTGCATTGCGAATTCTCATTGGCTTTTCTTCAATGAGCGCCTGCCATTTCTGGAAGAGTGGTGATTTTACTTCTGTATTCATTTGGATCGTGTAAGGTGTTAGTTATGATCTAGTTTGGAGCAGCTCATAGGAGAGTTTTCTTCTCTTCCCTGACTTAATGCGGAAGAAACTTCAATTAACCGGTGCACTCCATTTTCTTCAATAAGTCGTTGTGTTTTTATTCCAAATTGGTCGTGTACGAATTCTTCAGTTAAGACAACCTTTGGATCGCCCTGTTCCACGATTTTTCCGTGGGAGAGCACTGCAATACGGTCACAAAGTTGGAGTGCTTTATCCAGGTCATGCAACACGATTATAATTCCTATTCCTTGAGAAGTCATTTTTCGAATGCGTATCATCAACTCTTTTTGATTGATCGCATCTAGATTATTCAAGGGCTCATCTAAGAACAGAAACTTTTGATTTACCGTGCTTAGTTCAAGCTGATATGACACCATAGCCATCAGTACCTTTTGTTGCTCTCCTCCCGACAGTGTGTAAAAACTTCGGTGTCGGAATTGGCTGATTTCAAAATCTTGAAATAGTTCTTTCTTCGGAAGTGAAGTTCCTCGAATATTACCCAAAGCCACGATGTCTTCGACGGTCATAGCTAGGTTGAGGTTATTTCTTTGTTGAAGAAAGGCGCGATGTTCTGCTAATTCAATTGGGCTGAACGCCGGAATGGCCAATCCGTTGTAGAGTACATCGCCTTCTACTGGTGGCTTCAGTCCGGCGAGAACTTTCAGTAATGT
Source organism: Flavobacteriales bacterium (assembly GCA_022447625.1). Lineage (GTDB taxonomy): Bacteria > Bacteroidota > Bacteroidia > Flavobacteriales_D > Sanyastnellaceae > Sanyastnella. The sequence continues at coordinate 7,073 of JAKVAX010000028.1, forward strand.
CGATTTTCCAGACCCATTCTTGCCAATTATCCCTGTGCCCTCGCCATCTTCAGCAGAGAAACCCACAGATTCTAGGATTTTGTGCTCTCCAAAGCTAAATGCTATGTTATGCGCTGAAATCACTGTGCGAGTGCCAATTTTTTACGTTCACGAATAATCAAGGTGACAAATACTGGAGCTCCAATGATAGCTGTAATGATACTGATTGGCAGCTCCTGTGGTAAGACGATGGTTCGCGCAAGCGTATCTGCAACCAAATTCAAAAAGCCGCCGAAGATCAAACTTGCTGGAATCAAGTAACGGTGATTGTGACCGATCCATAGTCTCATAATGTGCGGTGCAACGAGTCCGATGAAACTCACAACACCACAAAAAGCCACGGTGGCTCCAATGCCGAGTGTAGTTACAAGAATAACTTTCCTTTTCAATGATTGTGTATCAACTCCCATTGAATAAGCTTGGTCCTCGCCCAATTGTATCTTATTTAGTTTTCCTGCAATACGCGGATAGTAAATGAATCCAGGCATGACGAACAATGCAAGGATGGTGATGTTGGTCCAGGTTATATTCGACATACTACCCATCATCCAAAAGGTAACGTTGCGCAACTCTTGGTCATTCGATGTGAAAATCATCAGACTGGTCAAAGCTGCAGCCATAAATTGAAGCGCGATACCTGATAGGAGCAATATTGACATATCTGCTCGCCCATTATTCAATGACATCCGGTAGGCAATGATTGCTGTTATTAACGCACCGATAAAAGCGGCAACGGGAAGGGTATAATAGCCAACCTGCAATCCAAAGAGAGCCAAACTGGTGGCACCCATGGAGATTATGAAAACAGCAAATGCCGAAGCGCCAGATGAAATTCCAATGATTGAAGGGTCAGCAAGAGGATTGCGAAATAAACTTTGCAACGCAATCCCACCTCCAGCTAAAGTTGCTCCTACGACAATGGAACCTAGTATTCTCGGGGAACGTACAGACAAGAGCACGTACTGTTGAATAGAAGCTTGATGGTCAGGGGTGCTAGAAAAAAGAGAGGCGAGGTCTGACCAATTGATCGAGACTCCGCCAAAGAAGAATGAAGCTATGGTGGTGGCCACCAAGCCTACAAATAGCAATACTATCTGAACATGAGGGCTCATTCTTTCAGTAATTCATGTAAGCTGTTTAGGTGTTGGCAATATTTGAGACCGAATCCACTAATCGCGTGGGCAGGGAATGAAATCACATTTTGATCTTTTCCCGCTTTTGTTTTTTCCAATCCAGGTATTGCCAGCACACCATCAATTCCTCCCATAGCATGGAATCCATGCTCGAACATAATCAAGCATTCTGGGTCATATTCAACAAGTGCCTCCGGTGAAAGCGGCTTGAACCCATCAACTTCTTCAGCTACGTTTATACCGCCAGCTTCAACGATCATATGTCCTACTGAGGTATTCCCTCCCCCTACAAGGAGATTTCCACCACCAGCAGCATAGACAAACAAACACTTGCGATCTGTAGCTCCGGGATTCTGCTCACAGCTAATCGCTGAAAGTAACTGAGGCTTCATCTCGGCATTTCCGAAGTAAGAGCAGATAGAATCAATGGCTGCTTTTGTGTGCTCAATTGACTCCGGTTTTTGGAACGTAACCACATCCACATTCGCTGATCTAATTTGATTTAGTAGCTCAGGCTTGAGCGCATCCGAACCAAAAACGACTGTAGGCTTAGCGTTCAGAATGGCTTCAATATTAAAGCTATGTCGGTCTCCAGCAAGTGGAATCATAGTAGCAGCTTCCGGTGTTACGGAAGTAACGTCTCGAAGCACAATGTGCTCATTCATTCCTAAGGCAAAAAGGATTTCGGTGGACGTTGGATTCAGCGTAACGATTGTATGCTTAATCTCTTCTTCTTGAACGTTCTTAGAATCGTCAGAAGAAGCAGGCTGCTGATCACACGAAGTGATCAGCAGCGCTGCGAACAAAAGTACAGTAAGAAGTCTGTTCATGACGCGAGCTTACCGTATGATCAATGGGCGAACGTTTTCGCCGTCAACCGTGGAGATCTTCAAGATGTACGTTCCGGCATTGAGCGAAGCGTTGTTCAAATTAAGAGTCTGTACACCTGCTGATAAGTTGACATTCGTCGAATGTGCAATCTGTCCTGTTACATTGTAGATCTCTAGCGATGCTTGAGTAGCTTTAGTAGTTTCAATACGAACGTTTAGGTTACCTGAAACAGTTGGGTTTGGATAAACGACCATGTCCGTTACTCCGTTGATTTCCCCAACAGAAGATCCTGAAATGAGCTCAACGTTGTAAGCGATATCCCCTGTTCCTGTTCCTCCGAATGAAGTGAAGGTCACCTGGTAAACATCACCAGCTGCATTCTTCACGAAGTATGTGCGGTCTGCAACGATCTCCCATACGAATTCCATGTTGAGGTTTTTCCAATCGTTACCGACCAATCCAATATTGTCTGTGGTCCAAGTATAGTCTGTGTAAATTGCGTCATCTGGATTTACGCCATCTACACGAATCAATTCAACTCCTGAATTGGCGAGGGTGCCTGTGGTTGCCCCAGGGCCAAAAGCGGTCATTCCGAAATAACGTGTAAATACCAAATCCCAAGAACCTGAAGCAGGCTCTCTGTCAATGAGTTCGTTGGTGACTACATTGAAGTAAGCGAAGTTCCTGTCAGCATAGTCTCCCATTCCGAATGTGGTTTCTACTTCATTGCTTCCATCAAGATCGGCAGTAGTGAATGTCCATGCTCCAGCGTCGAGTTTATCGATACGGAATTTCTTGAACGAATCTCCTGCTTGGATGATGTACAAGGAGTCACCAACAACATCGTGAAGTGGATCTCCGGTATAGTAGCCCCAGCTGAAATCAGAAGGGTCACCGCTGTATGATTGGTTCAATGCTCCGTTATCCCAGCTGTCTGTTAGATTGTGTAGCGCAGGCCAAGAAATAAAACCAGTGGTGTCAAGAGCGTCCCATGCGGAGATGTCTCCGTTATTGTAGTTCTTAATCGTTGTTCCATGTCCGTCATTCACGCGGATGGCAACAGAGAATGGATTTCTGACATCGAAGGCAAGGTGCCAATCAGTGGCATCAACTGTAGAAACTTCTCCTGTTTCCATCGAAACGTAAACATCTGAAACGTATGAAGTACTCATGGAAATATTGACTTCCTGAGCGTTCAAGCTGATGGAAGAAATGAGTACAAGAACAAGTAAAGTTCGGCGCATCTTTATTTAGATTGATTTTAAATAACGATGCAAATGTGAGGTAAGATGTCGACCTAGCTCCTACCTGATTTATGGTATTCGCCCGAATCATAAACAAAATACCATGAATCTGGTATAGAGCATTGTGATGGTTAAGAGGTTGTAATACAGTGTTTAAGGTGTGGGTTTACACCGTTTGGGAAGCAAGTCGCTCACGGTCCTGTTCCCAAAGCATCTTTTCTAGTCCTGAAAGTTTGGATACTACCATACCTGCAAGAATGCATCCAAAAACCCCATGAATTGTTGCTGACAAAATGCTAAGCATAGACATGGTTTTGAGTCTTTGATACAGGACGTGGTCATTCAGAAATGAGGAGGTATAAATTGATGGGGCTCCAAGGACTGAGTAGATGCCATAAGCGAGAGCGATAGTTAGCAATATAAAGCCACCAATATATGCCACCCACCACAGGGTTATCACCGCGTCAGATTCTCTTAGACGTTCATTGATATTTAGGTTATCCTGAGTCTCTTTCCAGATTCTCCTCATCAATAAATAGGGAATAAAGAGGTTGAGTATAGGAACAAACCATGACCATGCACAGGCAGCATTCGTATACGGGAGTGTAGATTGTGCGACTTGTTCAATGTTGTAATAAGCTCGTCTCATCCACATAATCCAGAATACGATGAGTAGAATTGATGCGATCATTGACAAAGGACTTGTCACAAATGATAGAGCATTCCATAATTCAGCGTTGCTGCTCTGAGTGTATCGTAGAGTGTATTCATTAAGGTTCTCAGATTCTGAAAGGGCGATGAACTCAGCTATTGATGGTAAGAGTGCAAGAAACTGCAACACACCGTATATGTACAAAACCACCATAACCGATTTCGCACGCTGGGCGTTATTCCAAAGGCTTTTGCCTCGGAACCCATCGTCAATGATTTCTAAACTCACTGAATAATCACCTTGCGATGGATTGCTTGGTCATTAGCAACAACGACAAATGTGTAGGTTCCTGATGGAAGGCCGCTCAGTTCTTTTGTGAGAATCGCGCGATCAATGCGCTGCTCTTCAACTAACTGACCAAGGTTGTTGTAAATCTGAAGGTTCTTCCCTTCCAAGCCTGGTACTTCGATGTTGACGATGTCATTCGCTGGATTCGGGAATACTCGGAATGAGTATTGGTTGGTAATCTCTTCCACATTCACACCACTAGTTAGTTCACGGTATTCGCAGTTCAATTCAAATTGAGGACAAGCTAAATGGCCTAAGAAGCTAGCTGCGAATGAGCGTGTTGTGTCATAGTAGGCTTCGTTTTCTACATGCGGCACGTGTCCTTGACCTTCATAGATTTCAAAACAGTGGAGGAGTCCTTTTTCTTCTGCTGCTTCATGGATAGACGAACTTCCATCTACTTCTACTACGTCGATGGCTCCGAATAGCTGAAGTACATCGCTTCCAAATGGCACAACGGTATCACCCGTTCCATGAAGACTCAATACTGGAACATCATTCTCGTTTATGTATGCAGTGTCGGCCAACGCTCCAGCGATATTCACAATGCCATGAATTTCAGAAGAGTATCCTTCGGTTCCACTTTCTCCTTCAACACCTCCGCCTAGTCCAGGCAATGTCTGATCCACAACTGCTGGGATTTCAGAAACATCATCTAGGTAAGCGTTATGAAGAGCCACGAATCCTCCGGCACTCACACCTAACATGTAAATGCGGTCTGGATCGATACCATATTGATTTCCATTTTCCGCAACGTCTTTGCGGAAGTAACGAACGGCTGCTTTGCCATCGTGGAAACCACGAACTACAGCACTCGTTGCACTGATTTCAATGTCTTGAAGCAAGCTGATGCCCAAACGGTAGTTAATCGAGGCAACTACGTAGCCCATCTTCGTCAGGTCTTCACTGATTGGAACAACATCTACTTCGTCTTTACTACCAGCAATAAAAGATCCACCGTGCACCACGATAACGAGAGGGCGAAGCGCTTCTGTATCACCGTTTGGAGTGTACACATCCAATAGAAGTTCTTGGCTAATGCCGGTACTATTGATGTTTTCACCATAGACGATGTCTTCTACTTCTGTAAATTCTTCAAATACAAAGTTGAAGTAACGATCTCCGTCACATTGTCCGTAAGTCAAGGCTGGCGCAATGAATAGCGCAAAAAGGAATAGTTTTCTCATGATTGTATTCTCGTGAGGTGGTAAGATACAACTTCGAACATTAACACGCTCGACTTGTTCCACTGACGCAAGTCAACTCATGGCAAGTCCATTTTGAGTAAGTTTGCCCAAATTTTGAGAGAATGATCGAAACAGATATCCTGATCATTGGTGCAGGACCAGTTGGACTGTTCACAGTGTTCGAAGCGGGATTGCTGAAATTGCGTTGTCATTTGATTGATGCACTGCCACAACCCGGTGGACAATGTGCTGAGATCTATCCGAAGAAACCTATCTACGATATTCCTGCGTTCCCGGAAGTATTGGCCGGCGACCTTGTAGATAACCTCATGAGACAAATTGAACCGTTCAAGCCAGGGTTTACCCTCGGAGAGCGTGCGGATCAAATTGAAGAAACAGAGGATGGCCACTTCATTGTGACAACGAATCGTGGAACAGTTCACAAGGCCCCTGTAATTGCTATTGCAGCAAGACTTGGAAGCTTTGAGCCACGTAAACCACCTGTTCCAAACCTCGCTGATTTCGAGGATAAAGGAGTAGAGTACATCATCAAGGATCCTAACTTCTATAAAGGTAAGAAGGTGGTGATCTCTGGGGGTGGAGATTCAGCTCTTGACTGGACGATCTTCTTAGCTGAAGGTGTTGCATCTGAAGTAACGATGATTCACCGACGCAACTCATTCCGTGGACACCCTGATAGCGTTCAGAAAGTTCTTGATATGGCTGGTGCTGGCAAGATCAATCTGATGACTGAAGCAGAGGTAGTTGGTATCGATGGAGACGTTCACGTGGAAGGTGTAGTTGTGAAGACGAAAGAAGGTGAGAAGAAGATTAGCACTGATCACTGGGTTCCGTTGTTCGGGCTATCGCCGAAACTAGGACCGATTGCCGACTGGAAGTTGAACATATCTAAAAATGCCATCGAGGTGAATACCTTCGATTATAGCACGAATGTTCCTGGCATTTATGCGATCGGTGACATCAATACCTACCCTGGTAAGTTGAAGTTGATCCTTTGTGGTTTTCACGAGGCGACGTTGATGGTACAGTCTGCATTTAAGCGCATTTACCCAGATAAGAACTACGTGCTCAAGTATACCACCGTAAACGGTGTTAACGGATTCTAGATATGAGTATCATTAAAGTAACGATCGTCGATCGTGACGGCACATCTCATGAGCTAGAGGCCCCAACAGACATGGGGATGAACATGATGGAGTTATGCAAAAGCTACGAACTTCCGGTAGAAGGAACATGCGGTGGAATGGCCATGTGTGCTTCTTGCCATATGTACATCCAGTCTGATCACGAACTCCCTGAAATGTCGGAAGATGAAGAATCCATGCTAGATTCAGCATTCTTCGTTGAAGATAATAGTCGCTTGGGATGTCAAATCCATCTTGCAGATGATATGGATGGATTAACGGTGAAGTTGGCGGAAGTAGGAGACTAGTCTACTAGGCGTTAATCTAGAGGAGGATGCAGTTTTTCAGCTTTCCACTTGCCATGACATCATGAATTGATGGGAGACGGCGTGCTTGGTCGAGCAGATCTAAGTGCCCGTGATGGTGGCAATCTGTGGAAATGAAGTCAACGAGGTTTTCTTTGACCAACCATTCAGCGGCTTTTTGGACTCCTGGGGAGTAGGTGCCTGTGAATGAACCAATGTTCACTTGGAGCAAGATGTCGCGGTCTGCGAGGTCTCTAATCTTCTGTGGCTCTTTATGCCAGTATGGGTAACGTTCTGGGTGAGCGAGGATAGGTCGGTAGCCTGCCATTTGAAGCTTGAAGAGGGTGCTTTTGAGCATGTCTGGTTCAGCCATGAATGGGAGCTCAAAAAGGACATTTTTATTCCCAAAAGTCAAGACATCTTCAGCTTCGATAAGTTTGTCGAAATGCTCATCGAGATAGTATTCCGCAGCCGCGTCAAGTTCAAGGTTGATTCCTGCTTTAGCAGCATGTTCTTTCACACGCTCTATTCCGCTGCGAATGATGGCGCTGGTGTTGCGGTAGTAATCACTCATGATATGCGGAGTAGTGATGACCTTCTTGTACCCCGCTTTTTCAAATCGACGAAGTAAGTCGAGAGTAGTACGCATGTCAGGTGACCCATCATCAATACCAGGGATGAGGTGTGAGTGCATATCTACCTTGAGCGGGGAAAGATCGATCGGCTCCAGCACTTTGTTCTTCCGGAATAGTTTCGTGAAGATCGACATGTTGTAAAGATAGCCTACTCTAGCGATTCAAGTAGTGACGCTCGTAGTATTCTTGATAAGATCCTGAAGTAACTTCCTCTAACCAAGCCTGGTTGTTGAGGTACCACTCTGCTGTTTTTCGCAACCCTTCTTCAAAAGTCAATGAAGGTCTCCAACCGAGTTCGGTGGCAAGCTTGGTGGCATCAATAGCGTAACGTAAATCGTGGCCGGCGCGGTCTTTCACAAAGGTGATCAACTGTTCCGCGCTAGCGTCAGGATGACCTAAAAGAGCGTCCATTACCTTGCAGAGAAGCTTCACTAGGTCAATATTTCGCCATTCATTCTCACCGCCGATGCAGTAGGTTTCGCCTTCGATTCCCTTGTGGAAAATAACATCAATGGCCGAAGCATGATCTTCAACGAAAAGCCAATCGCGAACGTTGATGCCTTCACCATAAACAGGAAGCGGTTTTTCTTGAATGATGTTGCGAATCATCAATGGAATCAGCTTCTCAGGAAACTGATGGCTTCCGTAGTTATTCGAGCAATTCGAAATCACCACTGGCAAGCCGTAAGTGTGATGGTAGGCGCTTACAAGGTGGTCTGATGAAGCCTTTGAAGCCGAATAAGGGCTACGCGGATCGTATGCTGTAGTCTCAGTGAAGAAACCTTCAGCTCCCAATGATCCGAACACTTCATCGGTAGAAACGTGGTGGAATCGCTTGCCTTCGAAGTTGCCTTTCCAGTGCTGGCGACACGCATTCATCAATACTCCTGTACCGAGTACGTTGGTGCGAATGAAGGCCAAAGGATCTTCAATACTGCGGTCAACGTGACTTTCAGCAGCTAAATGGATGATGCCGTCAGGTGAATACTTATCAAAAGCCTCGTTGACATCGGAAGGAGAGGTAATGTCTCCTTTGAAGAAGAAGTAATTCTCCTTCGATTCACTGTCGTGAAGGTTCGCAAGATTCCCCGCGTAGGTAAGCGCGTCAAAATTGACAAAACGCGTTTGCGGGTATTTGTTGACCATCAAACGCAGCAGATGGGACCCAATAAAGCCGGCGCCGCCGGTAATGAGGATCGTGCGTTCAAAAGTCATATGCTGTTCGAATTATAAGCTCCAGTAAACGAGGTCAGTGATGTCATCACGAAGGATACCTTTCACATCAACCAAGACACCTTTGTCATCGCGCATGAGCGACTTGAAGTAATCTTGATCGAAGCCCATGTACTCTTTGTGGTTCACGGCAACAATAACCGCATCGTATCCACCTTTTTCTGGCTCTGCTACTAGATCGATATCGTACTCGTGCTTCACTTCTTCTGGATCAGCGTGAACGTCAACAACGTCTACGTTTACTGAGAATGAATCAAGCTCTTGAATAACGTCAATTACCTTGGAGTTACGAATGTCGCTCACGTTTTCTTTGAAAGTCATACCCATTACCAAAACGCGTGCGTCCAGTATGTTCTTCCCTTGATCAAGAATACGCTTCACTGTTTGCTTACCTACGTAGAAGCCCATGCTGTCATTTACGTAACGACCACTATTGATCACTCGTGCGTGGTAACCTAGTTTCTTCGCTTTGAAGGTCAAGTAGTAAGGGTCAACACCTATACAGTGTCCGCCTACAAGACCAGGAGTGAAGTTCAAAAAGTTCCACTTTGTCTTTGCACATTCCAATACATCGTAGGTGTTGATACCTACGCGGTTTAGGATGATTGAAAGTTCGTTGATCAAGGCGATGTTCACATCACGCTGCGTGTTTTCAATCACTTTTGATGCCTCAGCTACTTTAATATTTGCCGCACGGTGAACACCTGCGTCGATAACGATCTCGTAAGTCTTCGCGATCTCTTCTAGTGCTTCTTCGTCAGAACCAGAAACAACTTTCACAATCGTACGGATTGTGTGTTGCTTGTCACCTGGATTGATGCGCTCTGGAGAGTATCCTACCTTGAAATCTTCATGGAACTTCAGTCCAGAAACTTCTTCAAGAACAGGAACACAATCGTCTTCCGTACATCCTGGGTAGACTGTTGATTCATAGATCACGTAGTCTCCCTTTTTCAAGGCAGCACCTACACTGCGTGAAGCAGCCAAAACAGGACCTAAATCAGGCTGGTTGCTAGAGTTGATCGGAGTTGGTACCGCGATCACGAAGAAGTTAGCCTTCTTCAATTCATTAATATCAGCCGTGAACTCAATGTCACATCCTTCAAAGGCAGAAGAAGGAAGCTCATTCGACGGGTCAATGTTATTGCGCATCATGTCAACGCGCTTCTGATTGATGTCGAAACCAATCACTTTGATGTCGCGAGCGAACTCAAGTGCGATTGGTAGTCCAACGTATCCTAGTCCTACCACGGCCATCGTGGCTTCTTTGTTGCGTAGTTTATCGTAGATCATCATCTAATTGCTTGGTGCAAGTTTATGGACTTTTCCGTTTTCCAGCTTGTATTTGTCATCACTCTCTGGACAAACGGCCATATTATCGTTACTAAAATCAAGTTTGTGCCCAAATTCACTCATCCAACCTGACTGTTTACCAGGGTTTCCGATGATGAGTGCATAGGCCGGGACATGCTTGGTCACTACTGACCCTGCCCCGATGAAGGCGAATTCCCCAATGTCATTTCCACACACGATGGTCGCGTTGGCTCCAATACTGGCGCCTTTTTTGACTACGGTGGTGGCGTATTGACCACGGCGGTTCACAGCTGATCTTGGGTTGATCACATTGGTGAACACACAGCTAGGTCCGAGGAATACGTCGTCTTCACACGTTACTCCCGTATAAATTGACACGTTGTTTTGCACCTTCACATTATTGCCAAGCACGACTTCAGGTGAGATCACGACGTTTTGGCCAATGTTACATCGTTGGCCAATTACCGCATTCGGCATAATGTGTGAGAAGTGCCAGATCTTGGTTCCATTACCAATTTGACAGCCCTCGTCAATAACAGCAGTTTCGTGTGCGAAGTAATCCATCAGGAGCGAATGTAAGAGTCGAAGCTCTTATGTTCTTTTTTGTAGAGTTCTTCTTTAGGTAGCGACTTGAAGTATTCATAAGTGATCTTCAGTCCTTCTGAACGCGATACTTTCGGTTCCCACCCAAGAATCTCACGTGCCTTGGTGATGTCTGGCTGACGTTGCTTCGGGTCATCTGCAGGAAGGTCTTTGTAGATCACTTTCTGATCTGTACCTGTCAGCTTGATGATTTCTTCAGCGAAGTCTCCGATAGTGATTTCATCGGGGTTTCCAACGTTCACTGGCTGTGCGTAGTCAGAAAGAAGTAGACGGTAAATACCTTCTACCAAGTCATCTACATAACAGAACGAACGTGTTTGAGAACCATCACCGAATACTGTGAGGTCTTCTCCTCGCAAAGCCTGTCCGATGAAGGCAGGAAGCACACGTCCGTCATTTAGACGCATGCGAGGTCCGTACGTATTGAAGATGCGCACGATGCGTGTCTCCAATCCGTGGTAGGTATGGTAAGCCATGGTCATGGCTTCTTGGAATCGTTTTGCTTCGTCGTAAACGCCACGAGGTCCTACTGGGTTTACATTCCCCCAGTAATCTTCTGTTTGTGGATGTACCAATGGATCACCGTAAACTTCAGAAGTTGAGGCAATCAACAGGCGAGCGTTCTTCGCTTTCGCCAATCCTAAACAGTTGTGGATTCCTAGGGAACCTACTTTCAATGTTTGAATAGGAATCTTCAGGTAGTCAATCGGACTCGCTGGAGAGGCGAAGTGAAGTACGTAATCGAGGTCTCCTGCTACGTGAACGAATTTAGATACATCGTGGTGATGGAACTCGAATCGTTCGAGAGGCATCAGGTGCTCGATGTTCTTCATGTCGCCGGTAATCAGGTTATCCATACCAATGACATGGCAACCTTCAGCGATAAAGCGGTCACATAAGTGGGAACCAAGGAAACCGGCAGCTCCGGTAATAAGAACTCGTTTCATTCAATTAGTTTGTAGGAACTTCCGAACGGTTGTAGATCGTTTCACGACCAATGCTCTTGTAGTGGAAGCCATTGTCGCGCATCTTGTCTAAATCATATAGATTCCGACCATCGAAGATGACTTGGTTAGTCAATCGGTCAGCAACTGCTTTGAAATCAGGATTGCGGAAAATGCTCCATTCAGTGCAGATCAACAAAGCATCTGCCCCATTCAATGCGTCGTATTCATTCTCTGCGTAAGAGATACGATGTCCGAGCAGTTTCTCAACGTTACCCATAGCTTCTGGATCGTAGGCAACTACCTCAGCTCCTTGAGATGTGAGTTTCTCGATCATGTACAATGACGGTGCTTCACGAATGTCATCCGTCTCCGGTTTGAAGGCAAGACCCCACAACGCAATTTTTACTCCTTTGAGGTTTCCTCCGAAGTAATCTTTAATCGCAGGGAAGAGAATTGTCTTCTGCATATTATTAATGCCCATCACTGCTTCGAGAATTTCGAACTCGTGACCAGCTTCACGTCCTGATTTCGCAAGTGCTTGAACGTCTTTCGGGAAACAAGAACCACCATAGCCAATTCCTGGGAATAGGAAACGCTTTCCGATTCGTGTATCTGTACCCATTCCAAGACGAACCTTATCTACGTCAGCTCCAACAAGCTCACAGAAATTCGCGATTTCATTCATGAAGGTGATCTTTGTCGCCAAGAATGAGTTAGCTGCGTACTTTGTAAGCTCAGCTGATTTTTCATCCATAAAGATGAGTGGGTTTCCTTGACGAACGAAAGGCTTGTATAGCTCTTCCATTGCCTTACGTGCACGTTCAGAGCTTACTCCTACAACCACACGGTCAGGCTTCAAGAAATCATCCACGGCAAATCCTTCACGAAGAAATTCAGGGTTGCTAACAACGTCAAATGGAACATTCGCATTGGCTGCAATGGCATCGCGAACTTTCTCTGCTGTACCCACAGGAACTGTACTTTTGTCTACAACTACTTTGTAGTCTTTGATGATACGGCCCAGGTGATCAGCCACGCCTAGTACATATGATAGATCAGCAGATCCATCTTCTCCTGGAGGTGTTGGAAGTGCCAAGAAAATGATCTCAGCGTCTTCAATAACTTCTTCAATATCTGTGGTAAAGCGCAGACGTCCGGCATTTACGTTGCGTTCAAAAAGAACGTCAAGGTGTGGTTCGTAAATCGGTACTTCACCATTGCGCATGCGATCGACTTTATCTTTATCGATATCGACACATACAACGTTATTTCCTGTTTCGGCAAAGCAAGTACCCGTAACGAGTCCTACGTAACCTGTTCCAATAACGGCGATATTCATTGGTTTCGATGTTTTTCAAGGAAGCTGATTAGTGTAGTGGCAATGCGCTCCAGCTGTTCCTCAGTTAGTTCTGTATGCATTGGCAGGCTAATTACCTGCTCACAAAGCATTTCTGTTGTAGGAAAGTCTCCCTTTTTTCCTTCGAGATGTGCGAACGCTTCTTGTAAGTGCAGTGGCACAGGGTAGTAGATCATTGCTGGGATGCCACTATCCATCATGTGTTTCTGCAGAGCGTCACGATCAGCTCCTTCCACCTTAAGGGTGTATTGATGAAAGGTATGCGTTGTTCTTGGATCGCGGTATGGAGTTGTGAGCTCCGGTACGTTCACGAAGTAATTGTCATAAGTGTCAGCAGCTTTACGACGGCGATCACAGTAATCGTTGAGTTCGCGTAGCTTGATGCGAAGAATCGCCGCTTGGATACTATCAAGACGAGAATTCACCCCTACCATGTTGTGGTAGTAGCGAACCTTCATTCCGTGATTGGCAATCTGACGTGCCTTCGCAGCGAGTTCGTCATCATTCGTATACAAGGCTCCTCCGTCTCCGTAACAACCCAGGTTTTTTGACGGGAAGAAGCTCGTGCATCCAAAGTCACCCATGGTTCCTGCCATGTGCTTCTCTCCATTGCTGAACGTGAAGTCGCTAGAGATAGCCTGCGCTGTATCTTCAATCACAGCGATGCCATGCTCTTTGGCAATGGCTAGAATCTCCTCCATGTTGGCACATTGACCGAACAAATGAACAGGAATAATAGCCTTGGTCTTTGGAGTAATCTTACGACGAATGTCTTCAGGGTCGATGACGAATGAATCTTCAGTCACGTCAACAATTACCGGTTTGAGGCTCAACAAAGCTGAAACCTCAGGTGTGGCAATGAAGGTGAAGTTCGGCGTGAGCACCTCATCTCCAGGTTCTAATCCAAGGGCCATCAATGCGATTTGTAGCGCATCAGTACCATTGGCACATGGAATCACGTGTTTTACGCTGAGGAATTCCTCAAGCTCGGCTTGAAATTTCTTTACTTCTGGTCCGTTGATGTAGGCAGAAGAAGCTACAACATCAAGAATTGCACTGTCAATCTGTGACTTGATGCGGTTGTATTGACCCTTGAGGTCAACCATTTGGATATCACTCATATGATAGGTGGATGAAATCGCGGCAAATATACGTCAATTGTAACAGACCCAAGGGTTCGTTAACAATGATTTACCCACTGTCAACGGTTCATGGATACTCACTAACTTCGCAGAAGTATGAAGGTGAAAACGATTCTCTCATTTTTGACATTGACCTTTGGAGTGTTACTGCTGTCCGATTCCGCGCTAGCGCAGCGAAACGTAGCAGACTCATTGGTATTCTCTCCTCAAATTTCATTCAACTACGGATACCAGATTCCGGCAGGTGATATGGCGCAACGCTTTGGGAATAATTCCAGCATTGGATTGAGTTTTCATATCAAAGACGATAAGAACTGGTTTTATGGGGTAGAAGGTGTTTACATTTTCGGAACCGATGTTACTGAACCAGGTCTGTTACAAAACCTGTTGACGGAGAATGGCGAAATCATTTCTAACCAAGGTGAGATTTCTGAAATCCTGATTCAAGAACGTGGCTTCATGGTCACTGTGAATGGAGGGAAACTGTTTTCATTGAAAAAGACCAATCCGAACTCGGGAATCTTGATCAAGGGGGGGATTGGTTTTATGCAACACAAGATTCGTATTGAGAATCAGATCCACACGATCACTCAGCTTGAAGACGAATACCTCAAAGGCTATGATCGGTTGACCAATGGCCTAGCGCTATCTGAGTTTGTGGGCTACTACCATATGAGCGACAACCGTCTGGCGAATTTCTACGCAGGTTTTGAATCGTATCAGGCCTTTACGCGTGGTCGTCGCGATTTCAATTTCGATACCCAAACGGTGGATGACCAAGCACGTTTCGATATGCTGATTGGTGTTCGCGTAGGATGGGTGATCCATATCTACAAACGCACCGGCAGAGAATACTACTACGATTGATGCGCCTCATTTATTCTTTAGGTGTTCGGTTGTACGGAGCGGTTATTCGTATCATTTCTCCTTTCAATTCAAAGGCGCACAAATGGGTGGCCGGACGAAGAAATTGGGAGAAACGCTACCGCGAAATACTCGAAAATTGTGAGGGCGCTGTATGGATGCACTGCGCGAGTTTAGGTGAGTTTGAGCAGGGGAGACCCGTGCTCGAAGCGGTAAAGGTGCAGTATCCAGATCGCAAGATTGTTTTGAGTTTCTATTCTCCAAGTGGTTATGAGATTCGAAAAGATTGGAAAGGAGCTGATGCTGTCATTTACTTGCCGCTAGATACCCCTTCGAATGCGCGAAAGTTGGTTTCGATGATGAGGCCTTCGCTGGCAATTTGGGTCAAGTATGAGTTTTGGTATCATCATTTTCAAGCCCTCCGGGCGGAACGCGTTCCGCTTATTTTGGTGAGCGGAATTTTTCGTCCTTCTCAAGTCTTTTTCAAACCTTGGGGTGCTTGGTTCAGAAAGCAACTCAAGCAGATGGACGTACTGTTCGTTCAAACCGATGATAGTCGTGAGTTATTGAAACAGCACGGAATTCCATCCAAAGTAGCAGGCGATACGCGATTTGATCGGGTCATTACCTTGGCCGAAAATGCTCATTCTGTTAGTCCTGTCAAAGAATTTGTAAATGGTCACCCCTGTTTGGTCATGGGAAGTAGCTGGGGACCTGATGAAAAGCTCATGGCCAGTTATCTAGCGAAAGACCCTAAGTTGAAGGTGGTGGTGGTTCCGCATGAAGTAGACGAGGGACATATCGCTAGCATTGAGTTGCTGTTTGAAGGGAAGTCTATTCGCTATTCGCAGTTGACGCCTGCTTCCCCAGAATGCCAGGTCCTCATCGTTGATCAAATAGGCCTACTCGGTCGGATTTATAAGGAAGCTGATATCACCTACATCGGTGGTGGTTTCGGTGTAGGAATTCACAATACCTTAGAAGCGGCGGCCTATGGTGTTCCGATTGTATTTGGGCCGAACCACGAGAAGTTCAATGAGGCAATTGGATTAATTCAAGCCAACGCCGCATGGATTATCTCGGATCAAACATCCTTTAATGATGTAATAAACTTGTTACGTACGAATGACACAATACGCGTTGATGCTGGTCGGAACGCGGTGGTTTATGTAGAAAGCCACGCGGGAGCAACAATTGAAATCATAAGCTATATCCAGTCAATTCGACGATTGTGAGAATTCGCAGGTTCATTTTCTCATTTCAATAGTAACCTCTTGGTGTGGTTATGAAGGTTATTACGAAGAGTTACGACATAAAGTCCGGCGGGGAAACCTCGAAGATCAATGGAGTTTGTTTCAGCGTCCATTCGAATGTCTTGAATTAATTGACCTCTTGAATTGTGAATAATGCATCGGCTTCCTATTTCTTGGGAGGTCACTTGCACTTGGATCAAGCCATCGCTGGGGTTGGGGATGAGCTTAAATAGCGGATGATTCAATGTCGGAATCCATGTAGGCATCACATCAACATCAATGCACACCTGTTCCCCAATGCAATCCTCGGAGGAGCTCTCGGTAACACAAACTGAACCTATCCCGATGCTGTTCCAATTCACATTGATGCTATTGGAGCCTTGACCGCTCAGAATTTCAGCACCAACAACATCCCATGTGAAGTTATTCTGAATATCACCTGGGTAAGTGTATTCCTCGTTGGTTGCGAGTGTGCTCATTAATTCACCTTGAATATCAACGACTTCAATGTATTCACATGTACCATCATCAACAGTGGCTTCGGGATGGTAATTACATGCCAAAGGGTCTGTACATCCTTCAATCATCAAAACTTCGCCTAAGCGCAGAATGCTAACATCTTTTAATCCTGCGTTTTCCAAGATATCGCCGTCTGACTCAAAATGCTCGCCGATAACGATCAATCCATTTTCATCAGGTATCACATCTTCTCCACCATCGGCTAGACTACCTCCAAAGGTTTGTTCCCAATTCACAATCAGCTCTTCATCGATACTAACCACGTAGTAATCACTGCCGCCAAGGCCGCCAAAATCTGCACTGGCCTCAGTATTTCCAAGACAAACGAGGTCTCCCTCTTGATCAAGGGTAATGGAGTAGAAGTAGTCATTGGAGGTTGTGCCTACATTCAGATGGCTGAGGAATTGACCCTCTGCCGAGAACAGGGTTATAGTCGCATCACGACTACCTATATTGTTTTGAATATCGCCATCAATTGAATTAGAAAAACCAACGACTGCAATGGACTGGTCCTGCATGAGGATGAGGCTTTCGGCTTGGTCAGTATTGCTTCCTCCGTAACTTGAACTCCAGATCACTTCACCATTCAAATCAACTTTAAATACCCAAGCATCTAGGTCACCCATGTTCGACTCTAAATGACCGTCAGAACTTGAAGAAATAGCGGTGATCACATATCCGTTGCTGGTTTCAATTAAATCCGTCGGACGATCAAATTCTGATCCTCCGTAATTACCACTCTACACTAGGTTCATTTCATTATCTAATTTGACTAGGAATACATCATTTGACCTTAAGTGAGTGCCAAATGGATTGGAGGTGCTGGTAGTAAAACCAGTGAGAAGTAGACCGCCGTCGGAAGTTTCGATCAATGCGGTCCCTTCGTCGACCAAATTGCCACCAAAGCCATGCTGTTGGGTAATATTGAGTTCATCATCGAGAATACCTAGCCAACAATCGGTGGAGCCCTCATCCGAAATGGTGATATCTTCGTCATGTGCTCCAACCAAACCAATAACGGCAATCCCGCCTTGTGAGCGCACCACGACATCATTTGCTTCGTCATAACCAGACGATCCTATGGTGCGAATTAGATCGATATTGCCATTGATGTCTATGGTGGTAATAAACATGTCATAACCTGGGAGTGTCTCGGAAAAATCTCCCAATTCAGAGTCACTATATCCACAGATAACATATCCAGAAGGTTGTTTGTCGATACCCCCTGCCCATTCCGTAGATTCTGCACCTATGGTTTGTTGCCAAGTTATCCCCTCGGGTTGTGCAAGGGCTGTATGATTCGTAAATAATGCCAAGCATGCGAAGAATATATGCAGACAAGTGGTAAGACTTTTGATTTTGGCGTTAGGTGTTGCTTTGAGATGGTTAGGAGGAATCCATTTTGAAATCTTTGTTTTCTTAATTACAAGGTGTGCTGAGCTCTTTTTTCTATTCTATCGACTCTTCCAGACAAAAGAAACGCTCAAAAGGCAGAAATATGCATTGCTTAAATCAGCTGAAAGTATGTGGTTGCTGTAGGAGGCCGTAATTAATTTGGCTATATTCGGAAATGGTTGAAGCTTAGCCAAGTAAGGTTCGAAACCACCGGAGAATCTAGTAATCCACTTCATGAAAAACAAATTTACACGGGCCATGTTTCGGTATAATATGTACTTGATCCTGAGTGTACTCACCTTGTTCCTTTACTCATGTGACCAGCATTCTGAATCCGAAGAACCATATGCTGAGGTAGAAACAGTGTACTTGAATGGAAGCATCTTGACCATGAAGGGAGTCTCTCCCGAATATGTTGAATGCATTGCCATCGCCGAAGGTGAGATTGTTTATGTTGGAGATGAGCCAGAGGTAGCGGAGACATTTCCTCAAGCAGAAATTGTTGATCTCCAGGGGAAAACAATGTTACCTGGTTTCATTGACGCGCATTGCCATTTTGCAGGGTTCCCTGCTCAAGGGGTAGGAGCGAAAATTTTACCTCCACCCGATGCAACAGTAGATTCCATTGATGAGCTCGTCCGTGTTCTGAAGGAATGGGCCACACCCGAGAATATAGAGCTTACCGGTTGGATTTTTGGTATGGGATTGGATGATAGTGTGATTAGGCCAGTAAAAGTGATGGGGGTTCAAGATGATATGCAACCTCAAAGTGTCATGCCGACGAAAGACGACCTAGATAGGGTGTCAATGGAATATCCGGTCATCGCTATTCATATATCAGGACATCTCGCTGTTGTCAATTCAAAAGGCTTGGAGGAACTAGGTATTGATGAAAATACAGCTGACCCTCCAGGGGGTAAAATACGTAGAGTCCTGGGTACGATGGAACCCAATGGTGTTCTTGAGGAATTAGCAATTATTCCGAAGATGGCAGAGATTGTGAATCCATCAACACCCGAGGCAGCCAAGGTGTTTCTCGACTCAGGTATTGAGTTAGCGCTCTCGTATGGCTATACAACAGTCCAGGAGGGCAGGGCTTTTCTTACTTCGCATCAATTTTTGAGCAGCGCAGCAGAGTATAATCAGCTCCCTATGGATGTAGTCTCATATATTGATTACTCGTGTGATTCTTTGCTTCTGAGTGATTGGTATTCTGACAGCTACAAAAATAATTATCGGATTGGAGGAGTGAAATTAACATTAGATGGTTCTCCGCAAGGTAGAACAGCATGGTGTTCTCATCCCTATCTTATTCCTCCTGATGGAGAATCAGCTGAATACAGCGGATACCCGGTCATTGCGAATGACTCCATTGTTAAAGGTATCTATGATAAATGCTACAAAAACAATTGGCAAATTCTTACACATTGCAATGGAGATGCAGCCATGGATCAAATGATTCGCACGTTGTCACCTGTGGTAGAAAAATATGGGGTTGCTGACCGTCGTACAGTTTTGATTCATGGTCAATACATCCGCAAAGATCAACTGGCTCCTTTCGATAGTATGAATGTAATCGCCTCTCTTTTCCCAATGCACACCTACTACTGGGGAGATTGGCACCGGCAACTCATCGGAGATAGCCTAGTTCAATTCATTAGTCCGACGCGTGCTGTTTTGGAAAGAGGAATGCGCCTTACGATTCATTCTGATTCTCCGGTGGCACTGCCTAATATGATGAGACTCGTAGGGACGGCAGTAAATCGAACGAGTAGAAGCGGGAGGATTGTTGGGCCAGATCAGCGACTAACCCCCTATGAAGCGCTGAAATGTATCACTGAGTGGTCGGCTTATCAACATTTTGAAGAAGACATGAAAGGTACTATCGAGGTCGGAAAAGTGGCCGATCTGGTGGTGCTAGATCAAAATCCACTGAAAGTACCGGTAGAATCCATTGAAGATATCACTGTGACTCACACCATAAAAGAGGGGAAAGTGATTTATACGAGCCTACCTGAAAACCGATAATCATGAGTATTTCTAATCGTTCAATCCTCGTCTTTTTGACAGTAACTCTGGCCTTAACAGCATGTAAGAAAACGGATTCGTCTGATATTCAAGATGAAGTTCCTATATACCAGGACTATTACGTCAGGTACGATAAAACAGAGAATGTTACAGTGGCAAAAGCGACCTTTAAAACCAATGGTGATAATGGCGACCGCTTAGTCTTGAGCGGTGAAAGTAGTGTGGAGTGCAACGATATTGTAGGCGAATACAATTCAAACGTAACCAACTACTTTTATCGATGGGAGTTTGAGAACTTTATTGACTGTTCTTTTGTCTATGTCAAAAATACGACAAGTACCTACTCAAATACGCTGAGCTTTGATCAAGGCGTCGATATTTCTTTTCCCGAAGAGACGGCTTCTTTTAGCCTCGGAGAGACAGCGTCTTACGAATGGGAAGAAGGTCCGTTACAGGCAGGTGAGTCCATTACTTTCTATTTGACCCAAGGGTTGAATTCAGGTAGTGTTATATACGATGCTGAGGTTGGTCTAGAAGGGGTTCCATTCGGACCAAGTCTGATGTCTTCTTTGGTTGAGGGAGCTGCTACACTTCATATTACACGGTGCAAAGTAATTGATGGCGTTGATCAAGATGACATGTCCGCAGGCGGACAGCGGGTGATTGAGGTCAAATTGACGAAAGATGTGATGTTGACTGACTAACGGTCCAGGTTAATTCAAGGATCAAACCCAAGTTGGATGAAGATCCGGTCTAACGAAGGTTGTTGTGTGAAAATTAGCGAGCGCCACTTTGAGCGTTTTGTTCAGTTCACATTTTTGCCATCAATGCCATAACAAGTAATACATCCCAAGGTTCTATCAGTATTTGCGTTACTGGATGAGGAGTTTATGGCTGAAATAAGTATAGCCATTAGAGATAGACAGAACGTAAACCCCTGGAGTTTCAATAAAATCTAAGGCCGCTATTTGTGGTTGGCTAATGGTTTTTTCCTGGATAATGTTGCCAGTTAGATCCATTAATTGCAAGGTCACTTGTTCATGGATACTTGACAAATCAACGAAAACATTGCCCATTGATGGGTTTGGGAAAATGTGGGTCGCTGGGAGTTCGATAGTTTCTGTGTTTGAGGATGTGTTAGTCATCGCTAATTTAATGCCTACAGGTCGATGGTCTGATATGTAGTAGTCATAATCATACCATCCATCTGACATAAACTCATCGATTTTTAATGTGACTACTTCGGAGCCTGAGCTAGACAAATCATCAAATAATTCATTCGTAACCAAGATGTGGTCAAGGTGTGAAGGCCATCCATAGAAAGACCAATTCTCGGAGGTGCCTGATGCAATGTCGTAATCTGCAAAACTGTAATTGGAAGGATCATTTAAGAACATTTGGAACACATTGTGTTCATTATCGTCGATGAGTAGGTCATTTAAGTCACCGATCACCAGAACCTTTGCTAATGGGTGGTATTCGTCAATGTATGTTTTGAGTAATTGGCTAGCTTCAAAACGGCGGTTTTCTTCGTCGCCAGAATCGTCCATGTCTAATAGGCCATCTCCACAGCATTTGAAATGATTATTGATGACAATGACGTCATTACCTTCAAACGAAAACTCAATCACTAACGGGGATCTAGGGAAGACATTCCAGTAAGGAGATGTGTCATAAATTTTATAGATGCTTTGGACATCTATCGCGCTTGTTTTGTAGACGTATGCGAGTCCTCCGAACCATTCATTGTCCATAAAAAGTTCGTAGCCTGGTAGATCGTCAATCATTTGACGACAGGCAATCGTATCATCAATTTCTTGTATCCCGATGAGATCGGCATCTAGGCTTTCAATGATCTTTCCAACGGAATCAACGGTTAACATTCCGTTTTTCGGAAACCACTCTATATTCCAGGTGATTACTTCAAGCGTGGAGTCAGTGCCAAATGATATTTCGCCTAAGTCCTGGCCTAGAATGATCAAAGGCGACATATACATGCAAATTATCAATGTGATGAATCGATGTGCCATAAGTGAAAGACAGAATGTAATCGTGATACTCTGCCAAGTTAAAATATTGAGAACAATTATAAGGAAGTCAATCTAACTGAACTTTATTCAAACTCTATCCTAGAGATGGGGAGCATCTCATAAGCTCAATATTCAATAAGGTACTCGTATTGCTTTCTCAGCTTTAACGCTCTTTCGCGAACCATATACAATCCAAATTCTGCGCGTTCATCGAAATTTCTTTCATTCATTTCCAAATGGTAAAACACGTTGATAAAGTCACACTCGTTTTCGAAATGTTCGACCCAAGTATCTTGACTTTTCTTCAGTATTTCGGCAGTTTCCGTCGAAAGGGTGTCTGCCAGTAGAGTGTAGTAATGATTCATTTCAATCTCCCATTCAACCCAAGCGCGGTTGATACACTCAACTGTTCCCACCATTGTGTAATTGGAATCTACTTCTAGGCATTGTTTGTAGCTTAGGTCAATTGGGTGAATATCATCTTGAGAGAAACAGTCGGTTGCAACGACGCAGAAGAGTAATACTAGCAACGGTATGAGGCGTATATTATAAATCATAGTTCTTCGCATTAAGCGTTTAGATGTTGGTGTTGAAAAGGTGCTTCAAGGGTAAGTTTACTCTTGGTTCAATAAATACGTGAAGTCTCGATAAAGAGAATGATAATCTTCAACGGAGAGCGCAATAGTATCTTTTTTTACGGCTTCTAGCCGGATGAGATCTTCCTTCATCAGCTCTTCCGAAGTCGTCTTTAGGGTATGTGTCGTTTTCTGACCTGTAAGTTCATCTGAAAAATAGTACTCAGTGCATGTCAAGCTGTAATCATCAGGGGCCATTCCATCCCATGAGAGTTCGAAACGATATAAGTAAATCAGTTTGTTATCAACGGAATAGTAATCACTGGTACTGCTGCCGTAACTACCGCTATCATTTTCTTTCAAAATCCGCATTTGCGTTTTTGTACTGTCTCGGTAGAACGTAATGATTCCTTCTGCATCTCCGTAGGAGTATTCCAATTCTTTGAAGGCGATGAGGGATTGTTCTATGGCCAAGACTTGGGCCTTACGTTGAGAGATTAAATCAGCTACCTGGTAGTTAAGTGAGATGAATAAAATGAATACTGCCAGTTTCATATGGTGTCGCTATTCGGGGAATGAGTTGATCTTCAAGTATTGAAATCAATAGCACAAAATTTACGCCAAACTAGACAGTGAAATGTCCCACAACTATAATTTGCAGAGCATTCAGTACCCTCTACGGATAGGTTCTCGAACTCTTTCCGTGAAAATCTAGGTGAGCTGTGGGATCTGCGTAAGGTGCTAGCTACAGAGTGTTTGATGGATGAACTAGGTTGTATGATTAGCAGGTCCAAAACTGAGACTGATTCAGATATTCAACTGGGGAGATGAACGAATGCAATGAGGGTGGTGGCGAAGATCAAGGTGTTCACTTTCAGGTACATACAATCCCTCTGTAACTTCTGGGAATTTTGATTTTTCTAGACGGCCAATTCTCACAGACCACTTCGAATCCAATAGATCACAATTATATAGTCAGAGAACTTATTCCAATCTGAGCTGTCGATTTTTTTGCCGTAGGCTGCAACCCTATAGGAAAATATTGTGTCTAGAGACAGAGCAGAACTGATTTAATTTAACCTTTCATAACCAATGAACTCCTTAAAACTACTTTTCTGTATTTGTTCATTACTAGTGTCCAATTTGTTGCTTTCTCAAGACTGTTCTTTCAGTATTAATTATGAGCAACAGTCTTGTTCAGAGTACCATCTGTTCGCAACAGGTGAAGAAATCCTTGACTGGTATGTAGACAATGTCTTTCAAGTGACAAGCACTGAATATGATTTTAATCCAAGCACCGCAGGCACCTATGAAATCTGCGCTGTGAACGAGGGCTGTCCGCCAGAAACGAATGTTTGCGAAACGTTTGTAATCACTGAGGATTGTTTAGATAGTTTCACACTTGTGAGTGAGAATGAAATAAGTGACTTATTCAGTGTTTATCCAAACCCATCAAAAGGAGCAGTTAATATTGCAGGCAATGTTGAAATCTTAGATAAGATCCACATTCGGGATGCCCTGGGTAGCCTGGTCTACTTATCAAATGATCCTTCAAATGAAGCTATCTCCCTTGCTGATTTACCTTCCGGAACATACTTTATATACTTTTCATCAGCTGAAGGAGTCTTTGTGGAAAAGTTGCTGCTAAACAAATAACGGGCATTTAGAAATCGGTGGGAGTGCATAATGTACTCTTGGCAAAAAGGCTACAATGACGAAAATGAGTTCATCGCTCGTTCTCAGTCGCTGCGCATCATAGCCACCCCGCTATCCGTAACTACGCCTCCAAATTTCGATCAAGCAGACGCTACCAAATTTACTCTTCGAAGACAAAGCGAAGCATTTGTGATCGCTCTCGTCGAAGAAAGGAAAAGAGTGGGAAACGACGTGAGAGCGAAGAAAATCAGAACAAGAAACTTCGCTCTCACGATGTTTCTCGTTCTGATTTGTGCCTGGGGCGGGGTTACTTCCTGCGGTCGCGCTTCTCCGCTCCATTTATGATACTCATTTCGCTCCGAGGTGAAACCACATTCACTCCCAATTCATCGAAACACCCACAATAGAAAAAAGGCCTCCGCTCAAATGAGCAAAGGCCTTTTCAGTACCCATGGACTTCCAGTTATCGAACTCTCTTGTAGAGGGATTTCGTAAGATATACCAATTAAAGGGGATTCTAGAAGAATCTGGCTATGACAACAGTCTATACCACAATTTCACAAGTCCTTGATTGGACTTGTATTCTTCTACACTATAGTACATGAACTATACTGAAGAAGAGGGCTTTGCAAAAACAAACCATCCATCTACTGTAAAGACGTATCCAGAATATCTAAATATCCATTCGGATTTCGTACATTTACCCCATTCAAAATTCCAATATGACAGAACTGGGCAAATACCTTAATAAGAAATCGGTAAACAAAGCGGAAATCTCGAGGCGTACAGGAATAAGTCCATCTAGGTTAAGTGAGTTGTCATTGAATAGTTCAACTAAACTTCGTGCAGATGAAATTTATTTGATTGCCCTGGCAATTGATATTTCCCCAGGTCAAGTCTTAGAGGAAGTCTGTGGTCATTTAACTATAAACTCTTAGCTAATGGAAGAAAACAATGACATCGAGAAGCTGAAAGCAAAGTTAAACGAAGCACTTCAAGGAACAGAAGTTGACAATGATTTAATCATACAGTTATCTCAACAAATTGCGAGTCTTGACAAATCTAAAGTTAGATTTTCAATTGATGCTGGGGTAATTGATAGACTTGGGAAAGAACTAGTAGCAAGGCAAGAAACGGCGGTTTCTGAACTTGTTAAAAACGCCTATGATGCAGATGCTCTGGAAGTATCTTTAACCTTCGAAAACTCAGACTCGGTTGGTGGAGATTTGACAATTTCAGACGATGGTGATGGAATGACGAGAGAGGAATTAGTTAATGGATTTATGAGGATTTCGTCAACTACAAAAATCCATAATCCTGTCTCTAGAAAATATAAGCGTCAACGAGCTGGAAAGAAAGGTATAGGACGATTTGCTGTTCAGAGGTTAGGTGCAAAATTGACAATAATAACTCAAACATCTAATTCTGAGAATGCTCTAAAACTATCAATAGACTGGGATGAGTATAAAAAAGACTTGAATTTAATGTCCATCTCTAATTCTTTAGAAGTTGTTCCGAAAGAAAAAGAGAAGGGAACGACGTTAATCATAGAAAACCTTAGAGATAAATGGTCAGTTGCGTCTATAAAGAGGATATACAGATACGTGTCGGATATTATTCAACCTTTCCCCCTTTCGGATAATCACAAAGTATCCAACGCAACAAGGATTGAAGAAACTGGCGATACAGGATTTAAATCGGTCTTTTACAAAAAAACGAAGGAAAATATCGAATTAATTGCTGACAACGACAGTGAAATATTTGATTTTGCCATTGCTAAAATTGAAGGTTGGCTAGATAATAACGGAATAGGTCTATACTCTATAAACAGTGAAAAACTGGACATTAATGAAATTAATGAGATAGGAAATGACGAGGACGACAATTCTATTCCTTTTGAAAAAATTAAGAATGTAAATTTCATTGCATATTACTTCATTCATGAAAAATCTCTTATCCCAACTCTGCATTCAACTAGAATCAAGAAATTGGCCAATACAAAAGGAGGTATTAGACTATACAGAAATGGGTTTAGAGTTCTTCCTTATGGAGAACCTGCCGATGACTGGTTAAAACTTGATAAATCGCAACGTCAGCGCTCAATTCTACCGCAACATGGTAACAACAACTTTTTTGGTTTTGTTGAAATCAATGACCAAGAATCTATTTTCGAAGAAACCTCCAGTAGAGAAGGATTAACCGAAAACGAAGCTTTTATTGAATTACAAAACCTTGTCTATAGAATGTTAATGTCTGCGGTTGTGAAAGTCGCAAACACAAGAAAGATTAAGGTTCGATCAGGGCAAGAGAAAGACGAAAAAGGAGACTGGGTTCCAGTTGATGTAAGGATTTCGAATATTGCAAAAACCATTGAGGAACTCGAAAAAGAGCTGGAAGACGGCAATCCAGAATCTTCAAGGAGAAGAAGAAGGAGAGTCAAAAGAATAAAAGATGATATAGACGAACTCGCTGAACTTCAGAAGTCAGAACAAGCTAAATACATAAAAGAGCGCTCCATGCTCAGAGTTCTTAGCAGTGTAGGGCTCTCAATTGCTCAGTTCATACATGAGATCAAATACTATTTAGGAAATATGAATAGTGATGTTCAGTTCCTTGTAGATAATCTTGAAAAGGACTCCGAAACCCTACTAAGAAGTAGTATTCTAAAAGATAATTTTTCGTCGTTTAAAACTTATACAGCCTATTTTGACGATGTTGTTTCCAAAAATGTAATTCGAGAACTTATTCCTATTAACATGGAGGAGACAATTACTGAATTTGCTAGTTCAATAAGCTCTGAAACAGAAAGAACTGGTGTTGAAATAATCACAGGAGAGTTCCCTGCCTATCGCATATTTACTAAGCCAATGCACCCATCTGAATGGTCTTCAATCCTTTTCAATTTTTACACTAATTCGAAAAAGGCAATAGATAGAGCAAAAGTAAACGAAGGTAAAGTGCTCATTGAGGTTGGTGAGGCTGACAACTTGGTTTATGTAGAGTTTTCAGACAATGGTGATGGAATCCCATCGGAAATAGAAGAGAAAATTTTCGATGAATTTTTTACTACGACTACACAAAAAAGCTTTGATGAGCTTGATTCGAGTTCAGAAATACTAGGAACAGGGCTGGGGCTGAAAATTGTTAAAGACATCGTTAAAAGTTATAGAGGAAGTATTTCTGTGGTATCCCCAAAAGAAGAATATTCAACTACTATTAGAGTTGAGATACCTATGGCAACTGAAAAAGACTATGAAAAATATGACCTATAAAATTCTATACATAGAAGATTTAAATCCTGACTCGATAATGCAAGAGCTTTCCAAAGAACCATCGTTTGATGTAGTGCATTGGAAACCTGATACCATTGAAGACATCGACACCAAGATTGCAGATGTGAATGCTATTGTCATGGATTTCAGATTAACTGAAGGTGAAACCAAGTTGGACGGTTCTAGCTATGCGCAAGCTATTAGAACAATTGGCTCGGACATCCATAAAAACTTACCTATAGTTCTATTCTCCGATGAGGATAAGATTACGGACTATTATAAAGATTTCACTAGTCAGGACTTGTTCGATTTTTCCATACCAAAGGACTCATTCAGGGCAAATCCAGAAAAATATAACACACGCATTCTTTCCCTATTAAATGCCTATCGCAAAATAGAAGATGACAACAGAGATTTAGCCAAAATTCTCGGAGTTAATGACGTTACGGAAATTGACTATCGAATTGATTTCACGTTAATGAAAGAAACTTATGCAGAAGACGTTTACCCTTATTCTAGATTCATTTTACAGAACATGATCCGTTCTATAGGATTATTGATAGGAGAAGATATTTTATCAGCACGTCTTGGTATTTCAAAAGATTCTGGAAATTGGGAAGATTTGAAAGCACACCTCGAGGAGTTTAAATACACAGGAATTTTTTCGGATTCATACAACAGATGGTGGGCAAAAGACATCTCCAATTGGTTTAACTCTAAAAGCGAAAATAACTCATCCCTAAGAAGACTTGCTGCTTCTGAGAGATGTGAAGCTATCAAAAAAATAACTGGATTGTCTGAGTTAGATCCTTTGACTCAAATTGATGAAAGAGGTTATAAAGCCAAAAGCTCCAAATTCTGGACAATTTGTAAGGCAACGCACAGAGCAATTGACTACTCGGACGGATTTGAATTATACCTAAGGGATTTAAAACCTTGGCAAGAGCCAGAGTTCATTTCGTTTTTGGGAATCTCTAATGGTTCCTTAATGTCTTCAGTGAAACCAGCTGACAAGGCTAGAATTAGAAAAATTGAGCAAAGTCTAAGGTCATGAGTTGGGAAAAAGAAGATTTTTTATTCGACATAAAGACCCTAAATAGGCTCATAACTAGACATGAAATAAAAGTTATTGGTTCGGAACTAAGTAATCTCGAATCGAACTTAGAATGCAACTATGAAGAGGACTCATGGTCTCATGTTGTAAAGAATATTGAATTGGTATTGGAGGAATCTATTTCTGGTACGATACCAGTTGATATTGAAGAGTTTCATTTCTTCTTAACAGTTCATTTTATAATGGATGAAGCTAAAGATTGTACAACTCATGATCCATTTTACAATGGTAAAGTAAACTTCAAAGGCGAAGAAGGAATTGACGCTTATTCCCTACAAATTGAAATTGAAGGACATTCACTGGAAGGAGAATATACTAATACATGGCACCTAGATAGACATATTACAGGAGGTGGTGTCGCAAAGGTGGTTCATCCATTCTATCATTTTCAAAATGGGGGGCATAAAATAGAAGAAAAGCCTGTAGATACCGGAAAAATTGTTTTCACTGGGGCTCCCAGAATACCTCATCCTCCAATGGATATTATTTTAGGATTTCACTTCATTGTGAACAATTTCTTTAATAAAAATTCATCCCAGAATATATCTAACCTTTTAGGAGATACAGAGTACGAAGAGTTAATTACTAGGGCTCAAAATAGAATGTGGAAACCTTATTACAATGCATTTAATGGTGGAAATCATAATGATTATACAATAGACAATATTACACCGCTTTACACGGTTCATTGATGGATAGGAACGTCTTTAAATACATAAAAAATCATATCTCAACGAAGCCTTTTGACGTTGACCGTCTCATCGTGTCTGCTTTTTTACGGAGTAATGGAACTTCCGTTAAGAATAACAAATTCATACTCAACTATATTATATCCAAAGAGAATGACGAAGAACATTCGATTCTTGAAGATTTTATTGGACTCTTTGATAAGCCAATAAGCTTCGAGAAATTAATTGAGTTATTTGAGTTTGTAATATCTCCAAAAGAAAAAATTGTCACAGGTGCAGTATACACTCCTGAATATGTGAGAAACTACATCGTAAACAGCTGTTTAGACAAGGTAGATATAAATAATTTACCCAAAATATGCGATCCTGCTTGTGGATGTGCAGGTTTCCTATTTTCGGCTGCTTTAAAGCTTAAAGAAGACACTCAACTTTCCTTTGCAGAAATCTATGAGAAGACACTATTTGGCCTAGATATTGAAAATTACTCAATTACTCGCTCTAAGCTGTTACTATCGTTATTAGCAATAAATCACGGAGAGGATATAGAAAGCTTTAACTTCAACTTACATCAAGGTAATGCCCTAAACTTTAACTGGTCGGAGAAAATAAGGCACTTTGAGGGATTCACTCACATTTTAGGTAATCCGCCTTATGTTTGTTCCAGAAACATCGATGAGGGATCGAAGAAACTCTTGTCGAATTGGCAAGTTTGCTCAACTGGTCACCCTGACCTCTATATTCCATTTTTTGAAATTGGAATGAGTCTTTTAAAGAAGAATGGTATTCTTGGCTACATTACGATGAATACATTTTTCAAAAGTGTCAATGGTAGAGCGTTAAGAGAGTATTTTAACAAGAGTAAATTCAATTTCAAAATTCTTGATTTTGGTTCAAACCAAGTTTTCGGATCAAAGTCCACATACACATGTATCTGCTTGATAAGGAACACTTATTCATCATCAATTTCTTATAAGGAATTATCTAGGAGTGAAATTACACTCGATAAGAAAGTTATCTTGAATAAAATCTCTTACGATTCATTGAGCCATGAGAAAGGTTGGAATCTTAAAGAGCACGAAATACTTAACAAAATTGAAAATAGTGGGAAGCCATTCGGGACTTTATTTAAATCTAGAAACGGAATAGCAACACTGAAGAATAAGCTCTACATCTTTGCACCGATCAAAGAAGATGAGAAATACTATTATCTGAAAAATGGGAAAACTTATGCCATAGAAAAGGAAGTTTGTAAGGACATAATAAACCCGAATAAACTAATTAAAAGCACCTCTATTGAAAACATTAAGATGAAGGTGATTTTCCCGTATGAAACAGAAAAGGATAACGTCAAGCTTATTAAAGAAAAGAACTTCACTGAAAAATATCCCAAGGCGTATGCTTATCTGAAAGATAAAAGGAAGATTCTAGCTACTCGAGACAAGGGTAAAGGAAACTATGAAAATTGGTACGCATTCGGAAGAACTCAATGCTTGGAAAATCTAAAGTACAAGTTGTTTTTTCCTCACATTACTCCAAAAATTCCAAATTTCATTTTAAACTCAGACGACAATCTACTTTTTCATAATGGTATTGCATTAATTGGAGAGAGTGAAAATGAACTTCAATTTGCAAAAAAGATAATGAGCTCGAGGTTATTCTGGTTTTACATTACAAACTCAAGTCGTCATTATGGTTCTCAATACTATTCATTAAGTAAAACATACTTCAAAAACTTTGGAGTATTTGACTTCTCACAGAAAGAGAGAGAATATATTATAAACGAAGAAAATTGGGATAAACTGAATCAATTTATCGAAAGTAAATATCAAATTGAGCTAAATGAACTTTAGCTATTATTTAACTTTAGAAAAATGACAAATAAGATATTTAATAAGCGTAGTAATTTATAAGACAAAAGAAATAAAAGAAGACATATCAAGATAAAGTAGCGTAGCCGTATTCTAGAATCAGAAATCGCCAAATTTTAGAACAACCAAGAATACAGTATACAAGCTACGTCCTCATGGGCGTGGTCTGTTCTGTTTGGTTGTGGGTGTTTGGCGATACCCTGATTCTCTCGGTTCAGTTCCACGCCTTCTTTTTTACAT
>JAKVAX010000029.1 GCA_022447625.1 Flavobacteriales bacterium
GTTAATTCACCTAGCTCATACACTCAAATGGAGGTGGGTCAATTTCAGCGAAAGGGTGGGTCAATTTGAAACGAAGGAAGTGGGTCACTTTCACCGAAAAGGGTGGGTCAGTTTAAGCGAAGGTTGCACTGGAGAGTCGTCATCACCGGTCGTTCCTTGTTGTGCCGCGATTGCCCCTGTGATTTCAGCGAGATCTATTACGGCTATATCATTTAAACACAGAATACTTTGGTTTTGGCTGAACTTATTACACTTAATGAGTAATCCTTGACCTTCTTGACCTACTGTAGAACTACCATTTGTTCCCATAGCGAGTACTCCAACATTGAGTTGGTCAAAGCTGTTATTGTATATGATTTCTTGGCCTAGACCATTGTTATTGACCACAATTCCTACATTATAGGATGGTGAATTTACCGTGAAGGTGTTCAGCGTGTTCTAACTAGAAAAGTGATCGTTCAGACTAAATATTTTTTCCTGTAAAAACTTTGAGTATTTAAGAGCCTGCTTAAGCAACTTATCAAGTCCAAGTAA
Source organism: Flavobacteriales bacterium (assembly GCA_022447625.1). Taxonomy (GTDB): domain Bacteria; phylum Bacteroidota; class Bacteroidia; order Flavobacteriales_D; family Sanyastnellaceae; genus Sanyastnella. Next base: position 535 of record JAKVAX010000029.1, read on the forward strand.
CGTCTTTAAACGAACACTGGATTCATGAGACTAACACTTACGATCTTTTTCTGCCTGTTTATTACTACTATTTGTGCTCAAGAAAAGCATACACTCTCTGGATATCTCACAGATCAAGATACCGGTGAACCATTAATCGGAGCCTCTGTTTTTGAGTCTGAAACTGGTAAAGGAACCATATCAAATATCTATGGATTTTATTCGCTCACAATTGATGCAGGCGATAAAGAAATCATCTTCACATATGTTGGTTATCAATCAGTGAAAAAAATATTCACTTTTGATAAAGACTTCAAAATGAATGTGGCTTTGGCTTCTGGAACATTACTCGAAGCTGCAGAAATTGAAGCGGATCAAGGCACACAAATTCAAAATACTTCCAAAATGGGAAGTATTGAGCTAGACATGCAGGAGATAAAAACACTTCCTGTATTGCTAGGAGAACAGGATATTCTAAAGACCTTACAACTAATGCCTGGTGTTCAGTCTGGTTCTGAGGGCACATCCGGCTTCTATGTAAGAGGAGGAGGTCCAGATCAAAATCTAATTCTCTTAGACGGAGTTCCCGTGTACAATGCCTCTCACCTATTTGGATTCTTTTCAGTTTTCAATTCAGACGCCATTCGAAATGCCGAAATCATTAAAGGAGGCTTCCCAGCCAGATATGGTGGGCGATTGTCTTCAGTATTGGACATTCGAATGAAAGAAGGAAACAATAAAGAACTTAGAGGCGCTGGAAGCGTCGGTCTTATTAGTTCCAGACTTACCCTAGAAGGGCCAATTAAAAATGAAAACACCTCTTTCTTGGTTTCTGGGAGAAGAACTTACATTGATTTATTGACAAGACCATTGGCGAGGGCTGCTAGCGAGGGGGATGAAACTGGCGGCTATTACTTCTGGGATCTCAATGCGAAAGTGAACCACCGGATTGATGATAAAAACAGACTCTTTCTTAGCTTTTACGGAGGAAAGGATCGTGGTTTCTATCGAGATGATCAAGGAAATGTGCTTAATCCGAGTGAACTCGGAATGGCTGCGCTGGAATGGGGAAACATCATCACAGCCTTACGTTGGAATCGGGAATTAAACAACAAGACTTTTCTGAATACAACAGCAACATTTTCCGATTACCGTTTCATAACGGAACTAAAACAACGATTTAATGAACCTGATGGCAAGTCTGAATTCTTATTCCAATACACCTCCGGAATTCAAGATTTCGCTCTTAAATCAGATCTGGATTATGCGCCAAATACTAGCCATTACGTGAAGGCTGGGGCTGCTCTAATTCATCATAGATTCAGACCTGGTGTCAATACGTTAGAAATAGATGATATTGGAGAAGCTCCAATTGATACGACATTTGGAAATGCTGATGTTCGTTCCTTCGAATTCTACAGTTATTTAGAAGACGACTGGGAAATCAATGAAAGATGGAAAGTGAACGCGGGTGTTCACTTTAGTGGTTTGCTTCAGAATAGTGAAGATTTCTTTAGTGTGCAGCCAAGAATTGTACTTCGATGGTTGCTAAACGAAAAACATTCCATAAAGCTTGGATACGCTACAATGGCACAATACCTACATCTATTAACCAATACCGGTATTGGCCTTCCCACTGATCTATGGCTTCCAGCTGTGAAAGAAGCGCCAGCTCAGTTGAGTCAACAGATCTCCATTGGATGGGCACACACACCGTTAACCGGTTACGAGGTGAGCGTGGAAGGGTATTACAAAGACATGAGTAATCTCATTGAGTATAAGAATGGTGCGAGCTTCTTTGGGAGTAGTGACAATTGGATCGAAAAAATCGAATCTGGGAGAGGTTGGAGCTATGGAGCAGAGTTACTCGTTCGTAAAAAGAAAGGAAACTGGACAGGATGGCTCGGTTACACCTGGTCAAAAACAGAAAGACAGTTTGAAAACATCAATTTTGGTCGCGTATTTCCGTATCGATATGACCGAAGGCATGACGTATCAGTTGCGATTAGCTACAGCAAAAATGAGTCTGTGGATTTCGGAGTTGTTTGGGTATACGGAACGGGAAATGCCGTTTCTCTTAGGGAAGCCACCTACTACACTTTCTATCCTCAAATTGAGAATGGGCAACTTTTCTACAATAATGTTGATTATATCGAAGAGCGAAATGGTTACCGAATGCCAGCATACCATCGCCTAGATGTTTCAGCGAACTTTCATAAGGAGAAGAAATGGGGAAAGAGGACATGGAGCGTAGGACTCTACAATGCTTATAACAGACAAAACCCTTTCTTCCTTCAGTTTGAAAATATATTTAATAGCGATACACAGACCTCAGAAACGAAGTTGTATCAATACTCTCTTTTCCCTGTTATTCCAAGTGTTTCTTATTCATTTAGTTTCTAATCATGAAAAACTCATTGTTCATTATTTTGAGTCTTGGTCTATTTCTTTCCTCTTGTAGGAAAGAAATCAAGTTTGAAGGAGACCTAGCTGAACCGAAATTGGTAATTAACAGCGTTCTGACGGCAGGCATGGAGATTGTAGTAAACGCCTCAAAGAGTTCTCCAATGACCTCTAACCTACCCACTATCTTCTTAACCGACGCTACCATTGAAATGTGGCGAGGCAATCAATATCTTGGTACCCTCGAACATAACGAAAATGGGAATTACCTTTTGGATCATGTGGTAACCCCGGGGAACTACAGGATTCAAGCAAGTGCACCTGGATTGAAATCCGTTAGCGCAGAAACCTCTGTCCCAGAGGCTACAACGTTTGAATTAGGTGATATATCCTATAACTCGCCTCCTTTAAACGAAGATCATTCCTATTATGACAGAAAGGTTGAAATCATCATTCATGACCCTCCAGAAGATAACTTCTATTTACTGACATACGTCTTCGTTAATGATAGTTATCTCGATTATCTAACATTCTACAGCATAGACCCAAATATTGAAAGAAATTCAAATGATGAGCTCCATGATTCTGGTGCATTGATCAATGATAACGGATTTAATGGTCAACGATATAGATTAAATGCTCATGTATTTGCCCCCCAATTGCAGCAGGAATCGAGTGGTTTTTTATTTGAAACCATAAACGAAGATTATGCTCGTTACATCCGAAGTTATCGAGCAGGTGATAATGAGGGGTTCTTCGGAGAACCGGTACAATATTATACTAACGTCGAAAACGGAATCGGTGTTTTTTGCGGGAAGAATGCTCAACCGGTGCTGATTCTTCCGGATTAGATTTTCACTAAATCATTTGCTTTCATAGCATTAAGAATGAGTTCACTTGTTCCTCTTGAAACATTGGAGCAACCTTCGATTAGAATTCAAACCCATGTGCGTCAAGTGTTTCCGACTGTTTCTTTCATCCCTGTCCGCGTCAATTCTAGCCCGTCCGGACCGCTGAAACTTGAAAGAGCTCTCGGAAACCGGGAGCTCTTTTTTTTTATAGAATGCAGATTGCGGTGGCGCAGCCGTAGCGAAAGAATCGGACGCCTGACGCCGGAAGAATCAAATCCTCCTGAAAGCTCAACCCCCTCCGTCCACCGTCCACGGTCCACCGTCTGCCACGAATGTCGTATCTTTAGGGTACACCAAACCAAACACTAACGTCAGATTCAACTACCGCTCCTTTTCGCAGTGACGATGTCGTAACCCGTCTTGCTGATTCTTGGGAGGTGATGGTAGAGAGGATTGAACTAACCTGAACCTATGCGCTATTTATTGACTGGTCTATTGCTTGCAGCCCTTGCTATCCCGGCTTTTTCGCAAGAAGAGAAGAAGGTGCTGATTATTGGAATTGATGGTACAAGATCCGATGCTCTGCAAGCGGCGAATACCCCAAATATAGACGGACTTATCGCGAACGGATTTTATAGTCCGGATGCCTTGAGCAATGACATTACCATCAGCGGACCAGCATGGTCTTCCATCCTCACAGGAGTATGGTCTGATAAGCACTTGGTAACGGGGAACGGGTTCTCGCAAGACGACTTTGATACCTACCCAACGCTCTTCACACATCTTGAGAATCTGGATCCATCGATTCATACCGCGTCTATATGCCATTGGTCTCCGATCAACAACAATATCATTCAGGGTGCTACTGACTTTAGCTTGAACGTCTCATCTGATGCTGAGTTGAGTGCGCAGACGGTGAACTACCTCTCGACTCAAGATCCTGACTGTATGTTTATCCACTTTGATGAGGTAGATGGGGCAGGACACGGAAATGGATTTGCTACGGATGTCCCGCAATACATTGCCGCGATTGAGAATGTGGATCTACTCATAGGACCAATCCTCGAAGCAATTGAACAGAGACCAAACTATGCAAATGAAGATTGGTTGTACCTCTTGACGACTGATCACGGAGGTTTCGGAACCTCGCACGGTGGGACTACCATCGATGAACAACGTGTTTTCTTCATAGCCAGTGGAAACAGTGTTCCAAACGAGCTTCTTGAAGCACCCACCACGACGATTGTTAATGGAGCGGCGAATTGCCTCGGGGAGAGCATTCCTCAGCTTGATTTTGACGGAAGCAATGACCGCGTAGAAATCTCTCCAGATGCACTTTTCGAGTTCGGAGCCTCTCAAGATTTCACCATCGAATGCCGTGTGCGAACGCAGCAAGCAGCGGATGTGGCGATCGTTGGAAACAAGGATTGGGATTCAGGATTCTTGCCAGGCTTTGTCTTCTCTTTTGTGCTTCCTAACGGACCAGGGTGGAAGGTCAATATTGGAGACGGTTCGAGCCGCGTAGACTTGAATACTGGTGGTGCTATTGCTGATAACGAGTGGCACACGCTCAGTGTTTCTTTCGATCGTGACGGAATGATGCGAATGTATGAAGACGGCGTGTTCGTCGCAGAAGACGACATCAGCGGTATCGGGGATATCAATACCAGCGCCGGTTTAGTCTTTGGAACCGACATAGACCAAGGCTATGACTTCACAGGATCTATCGCGGAAGTCCGCGTATGGAACTCAGTGCTTGGAGCTCAGGAGATTCAAGACTGGAACTGTTCGTCGCTAGACAATACCCACCCAGACTATAGTAGCTTAATTGGCTACTGGAAACTCGATGAAGGAAACGATGCGGTTATCGTGAACGACTCCTCTCCAAACAACAATCAAGGAAACATCGTTGGTGCTGGATGGGATGAAAACAATGTCATCACGGTAGTTGACTATTCAGGTACTCCTCGTATCGCCGATATCCCATCAACGGCAATGACGCATCTATGTGTGGAGATTGATCCACTCTGGGATCTTGACGGAATCAGTTGGGTAGCTCCATGTCAACTCGCTGGTTGCCAGGGAGATTTGAATGAAGACGGGCTAGTAAACATCGCTGACCTTCTCGTCTTCCTCGAACAATTCGGTTGCCAAGAAAACTGCGGCAACGCCGATTTTGATAGCGATGGAACAGTCGACGCCGATGATATGCTAGTCTTCCTCGCCAACTTCGGTATCCCGTGTGATGCAGGCATTCAAGAAGTAGAGTTCGAGGTAAATCGCCCAGCCTTCCCTCAACAGCACAAGGTCGCCTACTTCGGTCAACTCTGCGGCACAACCGGACATGTTTGTAAGCATGGAGGGCAAACTAAGAGGGAAGACTAAGCTGTATGCTGTAGGCAGTATGCAGAACACAGAACGCAGATCGCGGAGAATCAAGCAATGGATGCCGGAGGCCGGAATTTGTCGTGTTCACCACTCAGTTTATATATAGGAGGCTTTAGGCGAGGTTCTTGGTTTTTAGTTCTTAGTGATTTCCGGCATCCGTTAGGTTTGTGTTACGGTTATGTCCCTAGTCCCTAGAGGCTCGTCCCTCGTCTATATCGTTTTCGTATATTCCCACTGGTCAAACTGCTGGCCCCTAATACCATACATTGCTTGTAGCTGATTCAAATTTTGGTTTGGACTGATTCTTGGAAAGTCTGCAACAAATTACTCGATGAGCTGTCTAATGAAATTCGCTTTATCCTTGCTTCTTGCTGGATTCGTATTTATGGCGAATAGTCAGTGCACGGAAATGAAGCTCTATGATCTTGAACTCGAAGACGACACGAGCGAGCTACTAATCCACAGTTGTGATCTTCCGGAGTGTGATATTGATTATTTCATCGCTGAGATTACAGTGAATGCAGATTTAGCTTCTGTGCAGAGGGTACTAGAAGATGTGAGCAAGTACAATGAATGGCAAGAACCGGTGACAGATTCTCGTTTAGTTCAAAAAACTTCAGAATCGAGTGCGATTATCTATGTGCGCATTCATCCCGAGTTGCTCTTTTTCAGCAAACCCTTTAAGGGATACTACAAAGTGCATAAGACAGAAGGAGAGGGGAGTATTCAATACTGTCTTCAATTGTCTAAAGAACATCAAGAACAAAACATCTCCGATAGTGACGAACGTATTGAGGAATCATTTGGGAAGTGGATCATTGAAGAAATAGATCCTGAGACTACATTGATTCACCACGAGTTTTATCTCAAACCGCCTAATCAACCTTGTCGTATCGTCAATAAGGTTTCGAAAGATTCGATTCGAGAAACCTTGTTGAATCTTGAGAAGCTGGTGACAGGGTGATTTGGACTGCGGAACGCAGATTTTTAATGACTTCTTCTTTAAATGTGAAATGAGATTCTCGAATCTTCATTGTGAACAAAACTTTTCCATGAGTCATTGTGAAACGGAAGTTTCTGAATGCATTTGTGAACAGAGAAGTTCGAAATCCAATTGTGAACACAGCATTCCATTCTACCATTGTGAAATGCCATTGTCTAAAGCCAATTGTGAACAGAGTACGATGATCCTTTTTTCATCACGGTAATTCCGGACGAATTCCTGTGACTTGATGAAATAACTTCATGAGTCTGGTCTCTTCGCCAACAAAGTGATAAGTGCTGTGTTGGTGAGAGATTCTTTCACCCTCCTTTAATTCCCGTGAAGAAGAAGAAGTTTCCAATTCGTAATACGGACCTAAAACTGACCCATCTGGATTCGGGCCGTCGTTGTAGACGTTCAGAACGTCACCTTCGTAAGGTGCTTCCTGATGCTTCCATTCAGAACATAAGAAGGAAGCTGATTTATCTGTATCATAAACAGTCAAAGTGAGGCACTGCGCTAAACTGTCATAACTGGCCAAGATGTTTCGATCGTATTTCGGCGCTAGCCCGATTTTGGCTTTCATCGTCCCATCAAGGGAAAACAACGCATAATCTCCTCGGTCAACTAATCGCTTCGAAAGATCTGCTTCAAAGTAATTGGTGTTTATTTGAGACCCTGTTTCTTTCGGAACTACAGCCCAACAAGAAGGGGAGGTCTTGAACTGTCCTAAAATCCAAATGTTGAGGAGACCATTTTCTTTGCTCCAAGACTCAGAAGAGCGATTGATAATATGATTAAAGCTACTGAAGGCAATACATTCAAGATGATTCAAGGCTTCAAGGCCTAGCTTTTCTTGAATCTCACGCTGATCATGCAACACAATTTCGCGTTCTATACGAATATCAAATGCTTGTCCTTGATAGTTCTTGAACTGACAATCCTTCCTTAATTGAAGTCGATCTTCAAATCGTTCAACTAACTCAAACGCTTCCGAGTCAACACAAGCTGGTGTCTGCCAGTGCTCGAATTCGAAAGGAGCACCAGGCGCAAAGAATAAAGCAAACTGCCCTGCTTCTGGACCAATCCAAAATCGATCTTCACCGCCATAGGCATTGATGTGTGCTTGCCATTTTCCAGCTTTAATAAGCTCGTGATTAATCCAACCAAAGCCCGAAGAATTCTCTTTGATAGCGCTAGTTAATACCCGTCCTTGTAAGAATGGTGAAACAGCTATATATGAGCCATCTCTATGGAGTTCAATGATTTCGCAATGAACTTTCAATGATTCGATTTCGTCACGGTAGCAGTAGGGCTCAGCCATGGAATGTTTGATGTAGGTCAGATGTAAGTTAGTTTAATCCTTTCTTAAAAGTTTAAGCCAGTTGCATTGAATGATTATCCATTCATCAGATATACAGATGGCCGTTGTCCAAATCGATTTTCAAAACTTGTAGAGAAATAGTTGACGTGTTTAAAGCCAACGGTGTATGATAACTCCTTGACTGAATTGACTTTCCCTTCTTCTAACAGTCTTCTCGCCGTTTGCAATCGGAACTCTTTGATGTATTGATTTACTGTTAGCCCTGTGATTTTCTTGACCTTACGAAAGAAATTAGCTCGACTCATGTGGAGTGAAAAGGCAAGATCTTCTGCCGTGTAGTTGAAGTCGGTTACCAGCTGAAGCGCCTGCTCTTCAAGCAATCGCAGCCAATTATGGTCCTCCTGAGATAGTTGCGAACTTTTGCCGTTTGTTTCTTCTTCCGAGGAACCAATGACATATTCTTTCTGAGCAGAGATACGATACTCAACCATGCCAAGAAGCTGGTCAATTCGTCTTTTGAGATCCGTCTCTTGGAAGGGCTTTGTGATATAATCATCCACCCCAATCCTCAATGCATTTAGCTGATCGCGAAGGTCAGCTCGAGCTGTCAATACCATGGTAGGTAGGTGCCTGAACTCATCACTTGACTTAATTCTTTCGATGAAGGTAAAGCCATCCATGACAGGCATCATCACATCGGTGATGATAAGGGAAGGGAGTTCATCAGCAGAATTCAATAAATGAATGGCGTCTTGTCCGTTTTCTGCAGTCTTTACTCGGTAATGTACGGAAAGTGTCTCCTTCAAGAATTCGCGAAGGTCAAAGTTATCTTCAACAATTAACAATTCATGGGTCATGCGGGGTAGACGAACCGCCTCAGGCGTGGCTTCGGTTGTGTTTTTTTCGCTCAGTTGTTGTTCAGTCTGGTGAGCTTCATTCAGTATTTCAATGGGAAGTTCTACAATGAACGAAGATCCAGTGGAGAACTTGCCAGGGCTTCGAACGCCGATCTGACCTCCGAGTAATTCGACATATTCTTTACAGAGTGATAACCCGATTCCTGATCCAGGTTGGTAATTTTCTGTTTTTACCAGAACGTCTTCCGATTGATTTACCTGGTAGAATCGCTCAAAAATTAACTCAAGTTCAGATTCGGGAATACCCAATCCATCATCACTCACAATAATGGAAAGAACCTCGTTTTTAATCAAAATTTCAAGCTCAATATTACCGTTTCTCGGAGTGAATTTGAGGGCATTGGAAAGTAAATTATTGACTATTTTGATGAGCTTGGATTGATCCGTTTTGATGACCAAATTCCGCTTTCCTTGAACCGTGTTTGAAAGTAAAATCCCCTTCTGTTCAGCTAATGGTTCAAGATTCCCGATCAGATCTTCAATAAGTTCGCCAAGATGAACATCACCTGAATCTACCGGCAACTCCTGCGTTCCAAGTCGAGTGATATCGAGCAGTTCAGTGATCAACTTGAGCAGTTGTTTGCTGTTGCGTTGTGCCCTTTCCAAACTCAGTTTCACTTGTCCATTGACCTGTTGGCTATTGACAATGCTATCAAGCGTTCCTTGAATAAGGGTAAGGGGAGTTCTGAATTCATGTGAGACATTGGCAAAGAATCTCGACTTAGCCACTTGTAGCTCTTGAGCTTTTCTAATCTCCATTAATTCTTCGCTTCGTTCAGTCAGTTCTTTGGTGCGCTGCTGAACTTCTTGTTCGAGTTGTTCATTGAGCTTTTCTTTCCGTGAGTTATTCCGGTAGAGGATGACAGAAATCGCGGTGATGAGCAGAATGATAATCACCAGGCCGATAGCAATGGTCGTTTGCTGTTCAATCTTGGCGTCATCGATTTGTCCTTCGGCTTTCAACAGGGCATTTTCGGCTTGTTGCTCTCTTACCTCGTATTCAATTTCAAGCTTGGCGAGTTCCTTTTCCGTTTCAATATTGAACAAGCTATCCTTGATGGCTTCATATTGATGGAAGGTCTCAAGGGCCTTTTGACTATTACCTAATTTTTCCTCGCTAACCCCTTTGATTCGATAAATTTCATCCAGTTTCTGTCGGTAATGACTTCTTCTAGAAACGAAAAGGCTGCTATCTGCATAAGATGATGCTAGTTCAATTTGACCAAGGGAAAAATGCGCGTTCGCTAGGTATAAATATGTCTCAGGAAGGGATTCTCTGTGACCTAATTTATTAGCGAGGTTCAATGCATTTTCGAAATTCGCTAGCGCGGAATCATGATCAGCATTTCTCGAAGCAATCATTCCTGCATGGTTCAGGTTGGAAATTTGCTGACCAGTCAGATTTAATGTTCGCGTTAATTTTTCTGCAAGCTTCAGGTTGCGAGATGCCTCTTCAAGTTCGTTCTGCTCGATGAGAATATTTACAATTAAATCAATGGCTGTCAAAGAATCAATCCGTTCTTCGTGAAGTTGTAATGCTCGCAATGCGTTGGTTTCTGCTTCTTGAAGATTGTCTAACTCAAGATGGAATTCAGCGAGATGAAGGTAGCCTTGCGCCTCCAGATATAAGTCGTTGCTTTCGGTTGCAACTTGTTGATAGTCAAGGTAACAGGAGAGGGTAGAGTCAAATCGACCCATCCGAAGGAATACTTCACCCAGGTTTTCAAGGTTCGCGGCTTTGTTCTTATAATTGGCGTCCTCACCTTGATGGAACCATGACAGATTAAGCAATCTCTTACTCTCCCCATAGTTACCAATCATGCGTTGAATTAATGCCACTTGATTGTAGGTCGAACTTAGGTTGAAGCCATTTGCTTCTGCGATTTCCAGGGTTCGATTCCCAGATTCTAATCCTTTTTCATACTCATGAAGCATACAATGGAGTGGCCCTATCGCATTCAGGCTGATATTGATGAGTCGTTGGTCTCCTGAAGACTCAGCTATGTGTAACCCTTTCTGAAACCACGACATGGCCGTGAGTAAATCACCTCTGTCATGATGTGCATAACCTACATAATAACAGACATAGGTCATGTTTTGCACATCATTTAGTTGTTGGTACGACTCGAGCGCCCGTTCAAATGGCTGCTGGCACTCTACATACAAGCGGTTATGAAAATAGACGTACGCTGTTAAAAATTGAGCATCCGCAATTGCCGTTAGATCTTGGCTTTTCTCTGCTGCCTCCAAAGACTTCGACGCGTATGCCAAGCCCTTCTCAGGATCCATTAGAAAATGCATGCCGAGCTGGCCATAGACGAACGCTTTTGACGATTCAGATGACACCGTATCTAAACGTGATAGGAGCTCTCCTTCCGTTTGACCAATTGCACTATTCGAGCATAAGAATAGCAAGCTCAACAGAAGAAAGCCAATTTCTCGACAGTGTTTATTGCAGTAGTGCATAATGAGTCAAACCTACCTCGCATCAATGAACTGAGCAAAAAAGTCTCGCGCACAATCGTCTCAATCACCCAATGACTGAAGCACTATCGTACCAAAGACAGCAGTAGAGTCTCTCTTTTAGGCAACGAGACCATTGTGCGTTTTGAAGCACTGAGATTTGCATTCGGGATATGAAACCAGAGGTATCTCAATGAGAACTTATTCTATTCATTGCAACCTAGGTGATATATACCTGCAAGTAGTCAAGGGTGTTTGAACCATTGAATTGGTCATATCGGTAACACGATTTGCGGAAGTAGGAAGAGAGATGAAGCAAGAGATCTAAAGGTTCAATGCCAAATGGATCTGCGGCTCAGCCGCAGATCCATCTAACAAGAACGATCATAACCTTAATACTTAAAAAACCGAGAAAATGAGACGATTACTGAAAAATGTGCTAGTGGTTTTGCTGTTCCTAGCGATGACAGACCTCAATGCACAAACGTGTTACATGGCTTCTGGAAATAGTGAAGATATCTATGAAGTGGAAATTGCGACGGGTAACGTATTGAACACTTACACCATGTCAATGAACTTTGGAAACATTGCAGGCTTTTACGGAATCGCTCGAAACCCCATGGATGGGCAGATCTATGCCTTGGTTGATGAAGGAAGTGGAGTAAGGAGTTTTGGAGTTGTGGATATCGATAATCAAACTGTAACTGAGATCGGTTCGATTAGCTACATCATGGAAACTATGCAGTTCACGTCAGATGGGACACTCTACGCAATGACTGCTAGCAATGATGATACTCCTTCGCGTTTTTGCACCATCAACCTGACAACAGGAGCACTGACTATTTTGGCTGATTTTGATCTCTGGGGAGGATTTGCTCAAGCCTTGGTCTATGACGAATCAAGCGATCAGATGTACAGAATCGAAGGAGGAGGTGGCTCACCTTTTGGAAGTGACTTCTACTGGTGGCAAGAAGTAGACTATGGTGCGGCGACCATCCCATCTCAAACCATGATGAACCCTGGTCTGTTAGACTCTTTTCCATGGACTATTGCTATGTGTTACGAGCAACCAGGCTCTTATTTGGTGACAGACTTAAACATGCTATACTCCGTTGATGTATCTGGAAATTTATCCAATCCACGTACACTGGGTATTGCGAACCCAGAAATTGCAGGTATTGTGCTCACAGAAACAAACGGGGTGATTAACGGATGTACTGATCCATTAGCTTGTAACTACAATGAAAATGCAACCAATGACAATGGTTCCTGCTGCTTTGACAACTGTGTCGAACTTACTGTAGGTGGAGGGGCATTTGATAGCGAAATTCAGTGGACTATTCTTGATAACAACGGAGCTGTTTTTGCTTCCGGTGGTGCAGGAATAGCGAGCCTCTGTATGCCAGCTGACTGCTACACATTTGAAATGGTCGACACCTTTGGCGATGGGTGGAATGGGGCAACCTATACTTTCACCGAAAACGGAGTCGTTGTCGCCACAGGAGATCTTGATACTGCGGAAAATGGAGACGGTGAGTCTTTTGGGTCTGACGAATTCGAAATCGGAGGAGGGTGCAATCAAACAGGATGCCTAGACCCAATGGCATGTAATTACAACGAAAATGCCATCACAGATGATGGAAACTGCATCTATGCTTCTGAAAATGACGAATGTGCGGTATGCAGCGGTGAAACGGATGGAACGGGGACAGTCATTCAAAGTCCTGACACAGACAATGACGGACTCTGCGACGCAGAAGAAATAAACATCTGGGGCACAGATCCTTTGATTCAAGACACCGATGGCGATGGACTTACAGATGGAGCGGAAGTGTTCGTTACTTCCACTGACCCAATGAATACTGATACAAACGGTAATGATTGTGATGACCTCAATGAAAACATTGGTAACTGCGGTGACGTCAATGACTGTCAAAGTGACCTAAATGGCGATGGCCTAGTGAACGCATCTGACCTTCTTATTTTCTTATCTGGTTTTGGTTCTACTTGTGATTAATTAAAACCGTCCTTGCAAATAATGCCGCTGAATTCTCAGCGGCATTTTTTTTGGATTTAAATCACTGGATAACACCCTTCCTTGTGGCAGAGTGAGGGATGAATTACCTTCCCTCGCATGACAAGTACTTCCGTCATTTCACTGCGGACCCCGGAATTGTCAGATGCCCCACTTATTCTTGAGTTGACCAATACTCAAGGTTGACTTCAGTACATTGGTGATCGGGGTATTCATGCTATCGCTAGCGCGGAATCGTATATCCGCTCCAGCCCACAAGCCTCCTACAAAGAACACGGCTTCGAACTCTGGGCTGTTATCAAAGACAACACCCCCATCGGAATCTGCAGCTTCCTTCAACGCGCTGACCTCGAGGCCCCTGACCCCGGCTTCGCCACCTTACCTCAATTCGAAGGAAAAGGATGCACCAAAACCGCCCGCATGCTCTGTTTACAACGCGCGCTCACCGAATATAAGTTGGAGAATGTCCTCGCCATCACCATATCTTCGAGTGAACGAAACATAGGTTTGCTCCGGTCTTGGAATAGAGCCCTGAGTACTTTAATGATTACTCACAAGGATAGACTTAGAATCCAATGACACACTTAACTGAACATAACCGTTCTTAGTCGTTTGTTACCACGAACCACGAACCACGAACCACGTTCCTCCCGATTTTCGTAAATTTCATATTCTGGCGCAACCCTTTTTGAAAGGTGCGCGTCTTGCTAGTGACTTTGGTGAAAATGACGGATCTACGAGAGATCATAGAAGGATGTAAAAAGAACAAGCGCAAGTCGCAGGATGCTCTGTATGAGCGTTACTCTGGGATGCTGTTCGCTGTCTGTCTGCGATATACTCGTAATCAGTTTGACGCCGAGGACGTATTGCAAGAAGGATTTGTGAAGATCTTCAAGAACATTGGGATGTATTCACCAGGAAAGTCTTTCGAAGGATGGATTCGAAGAATAATGGTGAACACCGCCATTACATTCTACCGAAGAAACCTCAAGCATGCGTACCACGACGATGTATCGGAGTCACACGAACTCTGCGATGACCTTGGTCCTGACCAGAACGCAGAGTTTTCGCAGGAAGAGCTGATGAATGCCATCAACAAATTACCTGCTGGTTATAAAATGGTCTTCAACATGTATGTAGTTGAAGGCTATAAACACAAAGAAATAGCCGAAGCGCTAGACATCGACATCAATACTTCGAAGTCGCAGCTGTCTAGAGCTAAGAAATACCTACAGCGAGAGCTGTTGGAAATGAGTAAGATAAACTTGTGAGGATATGATGAAGCGGCATGATGACCCACTATTTGAGATGTTCCGCGATGGGCTGCACAACGCAGAAGTAGCCCCTCCAAAGGGAGCCTATGCAGGAATTCGCAGTCAAATGCAGAACCCTGGGTTCTTCTCTTTCGCCTGGAACAGACTGAATGTTTATACCGGAGGCTTAATCCTAGCGGCCGGTCTTGGAGCAGCCTACTTACTTGGTGGCAGTGCTCAGCACCAAGGGGTGCAAGCGTTCGACGCATCACTTGATCTCAATGCAGGGAATCAACGTGTTGCTTACGCAGTACAAAGTGAAGGAGATGTGATAGAGGAGGTGGTGCACGTAGCCCCAAGCTTGAACAACACGATCTATACTAAGCCTACCCCTATCCGTTCTGATGCTGCTGAGGCCAAGCAAGGTGCAGCTGCCAATGATCAGACATTGAGTAACCAGCATCTGCCAATAGCCCAAGAGATGGAAGAGCCCGCATCCGATTGTGTGCTACCTGACGCTGCCGAAGCGATGCCGTGTGTAAAAGCACGAGAAGCCGCTCAGATCCCCGCGAATTGGTTAGACATGGTTAATGAACCGAATCTAGACAACTTGCTCACGCAGCTAGATTCTGACGCAGATGTGATCTACCTCACACTGCCGGTGAAAATCGAAGTGACTGATGCGGAATAAGCTATATTAGCCCTCCGAGAGGACTGATAATGCAAATGCTTCAACAAGATCATATGAGAAAGAGCAGAGCCTATTGGCTGCTGCTCTTTTCTTTTTTTCTCGCCTTCCAGGCGGAAGCATCAGCAACGCCATTAATTCTCGAAAACGATACCATTATCCTCGGCGGCAAAACGCTGATCGTAGAAAGGGAAGTGGTGTATGACAGTTCATCAACCTCCAGCAATCAGCTCGACCCTGAAGAAAAAGAACGACCTCGTTTGAAATTGGGGACGTGGAGAATCGGATTCGATGTTTCAGGTTACGCTCCCATCGATGGGATGAAATCAAAAGTGGATGGCTACAGTAGCCTGAATGCTTTTGTTGGTCCAGACCTAAGAAGAGGAAGCGGAATGGGAGTGGGCGGACATGTAGAACGCGCGGTAGGGAGAGATGGATTCCTGATTCACTCTGGATTAGCCATCGATTTTGTCAATGGTTTCAATTACACCCTAGATCAAACCCAACTAGACGACAGCCTCATGTCGTTTGCCTCTTTTGATAAGAATACCTTAGATCAAATCCTCCTGTTCCGATACGACATCGGTTCGGAGACAGATACGGTCGAAATGACCCTCAGTCAAGAGGCAATCCAAACGTCATGGTTACGATTACCAATTGGATTAGTCTACGAAAGAGAGATAAACCGAGAGTTCACCCTTCGAGCAGGTATCTTCGCTGACGTCCGAATGTTCTTGAATGGAAAGTCTCCTGACATTTACCTCTTACCAGATCGCGGAAGCGAACCGATACTTTACCAAACAAGTGAGCTGGAAAAAGACGATATCTACAATCGCTTCTCTATCACCCCAAGATTGAGCATCGGCGGACGATTCAAGATGGATCGAAGATGGTGGTTCCTAGCCACCCTCAACGGCGGCTTCCCTTTCAACCCGATGAGAGAGAATGATTTCATCGAGTACAGAAGCATACTCACCCACGTCAACCTCGGCGTACAATACCATTTCGGCCGATAGGCTCTCGCCGTATGCGGTATGCTGTAAGCCGTATGCTATGCGCTTCGTGCAGTGTCAAGGTTGCTGCCTACTGCCTACCGCATACTGCCTACGGCGAGCGGAGCGAGCAAGAAAAAGGCAAGGACGTCGTTACATCCTTGCCTTACCTTAACCAAAACAACTTTAGAATCTTCTCTAGCCAGGACCTTGCAGGTTTCTCGGGTAGAGATTAGAACTAAACTCTCTGTATGAAAGACGCTCCGAAGTATGTAATTGTTGTATTCCCAATTGATAAAATTTGTAAACGAGAATTATAAGTGATTCAGAATCATCTGCGTAATGCCCTATCAGCCCTACAAACCCTAGTGTCATTACCCCACGGACGCCGGATGCCGGTCGCCGAAATTAGGAGGCAACCTTATACCCAATAAGTGCGTCATAATACCGGAGTTTCTTGAACTCCTGCGGAATTCTGTGTATTTTTACTCTGACCAATTAGCCCGGCACATGCGTCAATTCGCTACAGTATGTTTATTCATTGCTAGTACTTTAGGAGCTAGCGCGCAGGTTCAGAATGGAGGTTTCGAAACTTCTTCTGCCTTGCCGTCCAATACAGGTGAATGGGCACTCGTTGACGGTTGGGACAATGCCGGTTCGGCTATCGCTTCCCCAGATTACTTTCATAACAACGGTTCATTAGGAGGAGACCTTCCTGAAACACCTATTGCTATGATTAACGCTTACGAAGGTGACGCTATCATGGGCTTTATTGCTACTGGAACGAAAGGAACACAGTACCGTGAGTACATCAGCACAGAGCTTGGTGCTGCGTTGATTCCTGGTGAGAAATATGTGGTGTCTTTCCAAATTTCGAATGGGTATTTGACTGACTTCTCGAACGCTGGACTTGGAACAAGTCACATGGGAGTTGCTTTTACAACGAGTGCACCAGCACAGAATGGCAATCAACCATTGATGTTGACTCCACAGTTCCGTCGACAGACTGCACTTTATGATCGCGAATGGCAAGAGTTTACCTTTAGCTTCATTGCGGATGCTGCTCATACCAACATGACCATAGGGGTGTTTGGCGATGATGCAGATAAGACGATTGAGTACTTCGACGGGAACAATGCGCAGTTCGCTTATTACTTCGTAGATAAAGTGAGCATCGACATCGTGAATCCTGAAATCCAAGAAGAATCAGGTGGAAAGGATGATAGCGAGCCAGACCCGGTGGTTATCATTGATGATGAAATTAAGCCTTCATTCTTTATTCCAAATGCCTTCACACCAAACGGAGATGGGGATAATGACATTTTCGCTCCTGTTGTTCCTGACAACATGCAAGACTACCGTTTCTGCATCTATAACAGATGGGGTGAATTGGTATTCGAAACATCGGTAACCGGCATGGGGTGGGGAGGAAACAGTATGTCTGGAGGTCCTGTTTCCAGTGATATGTACGTCTGGGAACTTTCGTTTACGCGAATCACAGAAGATGGTGAAAAGCACGAAGAGCGTCACCAAGGAACGGTGAACCTTTTGCGCTGATCATGACGCAAATGCTGCTTACCTTCGCGGCATGATCATCCAATCTATCGCACATCTTGATCTCGACATCATCCCACAAGGGGTTCGTCATTTATTGAGTCAACATGCGCAAATCAGGCCTCTTATCAATCAGTTTGCAGATGAAGATGGGTTCGAAAGAACCATTGCTTCTCGTCGTTTTGATTCTTCTATTCGTCGCCTAACCGCGGAACGCATCCGCTTCCAGTATGGGGAGAATATCGTTCCAGAAGTCTCACAGCAACTGGAGAAATTCGAAGATGAGCAAACCTTCACCGTGACTACCGGACATCAACTCAACCTCTTCACCGGACCTGCATTCTTCTTCTACAAGATCATTCACACTATCAGTCTCGCTCAAAGATTGAATGAATTGCACCCTGGTAAGTACTTCATTCCAGTGTATTGGATGGCAACAGAAGACCATGACCTTGACGAAATTGACCACACGACTTTCTTTAGACAAGAGTTGAAGTGGGATCGAGCGAATGAAGGGGCTGTCGGACGCATGAGCACTGACGGACTTCCTGCGTTAGCAGCTCAGGTCAAAGAGATTCTACATTGGGATGATGATCATCCGAAATGGAAAGTATTTGAGGCCTATTCCAACGCCGAAGACCTGGCATCAGCCACGCGAATACTGGTCAATGAGCTTTTCGGTCATGAGGGCTTGGTAGTCATTGATGCCGATGACCCAAAACTGAAGAGAGCTTTCGCAGGACATATGTGGCGTGATATCAATGAGGGTGTAGGGAAGCAATACGTAACAGAACAGAACCAACAACTTCAAGAGCTTGGGTACAAGGTTCAAGTGAATCCTCGTGACATCAATCTCTTCTACCTTACAGACCATGAGCGCATTCGATTATCAAGGGAAGGAGAGCAAGTAAAAGGCGTTAATACAGACCATACATGGTCTCTCGACGAGATTCAATCCGAACTTCAAGCGCATCCCGAACGATTCAGCCCTAACGTCGTGATGCGACCACTTTACCAAGAGGTCATCTTGCCAAATATTGCCTATATCGGAGGGCCAGGGGAAATGAGTTACTGGATCCAACTGAAGTCTTTCTTTGATGCGATGGAGGTGGATTTCCCAATCCTATTACCGAGAAACGGTGCATTGATCCTGAGCGCTTCCGCGCTAGCGAAAGTCAAAAAACTCAGCTTAGAAATCAACGACCTCTTCAACGAGAGACCAGAAGACTTCACCCGCGCATGGCTAGATGCAAATACCTCGGTAGACTTTAGCTTAGACGAAGCAAAATCTCGCATCGCTTCCATCTTTCAGGAGATAAAGTCGAAAGCAACAGAAGTGGATCAATCATTGAATAAGAAGGTAGAGGGAAGCTTGCAGCGACAACTCAAAGAGATTGAAGGAATTGAAAAGTCAATGGAGAAGGCGTGGAAGAATAGGCAAGAGACGTCGTTGCGCCAACTCGAGAATCTTCATGAGACCGTTTTCCCTGGAGGAAGCTTTCAAGAAAGGAAGCAGAACTTCTTTGGATTGGAATCGGGCTTTCAAGCTAACCTGGTGGATATCCTGTTGAAAGAAATGTGTCCGTTAGAGCCGGGAATTCTGGTGATCGCAGACGAAAAGTAAAAGCAATCCCCTACCTTAGTGTTGAAAATACACTAACGATGGCGCATCACTTAGAAAACGCGAAAGACGCAGCAGGAAATAATGCCTCACCGGTACTTCCAGATGAAGTAAAGAACTTCCTTATCGACATCGACGGAACAATTACTGAAGACGTCCCAAACGAAGAGCCAGAGCGCATGGCAACCTGTGAACCCTTCCCAGATGCATTGGAAATCATGGAGAAGTGGTACGAAGAAGGGCATATCATAACCTTCTTTACGTCGCGCATAGAAGCTCATCGCGAAGTAACTGAAGCGTGGCTAAAGAAGCACAATATCCGCTACCACGCACTACTAATGGGCAAACCACGCGGAGGAAATTACCATTGGATTGATAACCACATCGTTCGCGCAACACGTTTCGAAGGTAAGTTCACCGATTTAGTGACCGAGACACGTGAGATTGAGGTGTTTAAGAAGTAGGGGGGCCGGCGTCCGGCATCCGTGATTTACTGGTTCTTGGTCCTTAGTCCCTAGTCCCTAGTCCCTAGTCTCTAGACCCTAGACCCTAGACTCGAGAAATCGTTGGAGGATTACTGCGGCGGAGACCATATCCAAATTCTTCTTATTTCGGCGATTCTTCTTTCGCATTCCACCGGCTACCATGGCTTGCATGGCGTCACGGCTGCTGTACGATTCGTCGACGCGGTGCAGGGGAATGGCTGGGTATTTCTTGGCTAGGTCTTTACAGAATTGATCGATCATGGCCGAGCTATCTGTAGCGTCTCCGAAAATGGAAGGGTCGCCTACGACAAAGTCAGAAATCTTCTCAGAGTTCATCAGGCGTTGAATGTGGTCCCAAATGTCGTTAGTGTCAATGCCTTCAAGCGGACTAGCGATGATCTGTAGCTCATCAGTAATAGCTAAGCCGGTTCGCTTTCCGCCGTAGTCAAATGCAAGGATTTTTCCCATGGGGCAAAGGTAGGATTATCGTACCACACCTACTTGAAAAGCGACGAGATCGCTGTTTCCCGCTTCGTCGAGAATCATCAAGACGTGATTGCCAATGCTTGGCTCAACTTCTAATTGATGGATTCTCGTGTAGATCCGAGGTAGTTATCATCTAGGTGCCAATGAAGCAGGGTGCCCGAAGGAGCAATAGATTCGAAGACCAAGGGTTGTAGAATTCCATCAAGATCACGCGCTCTAACAAGTTGATCTCCGTGCTTGGGTTGCATAATGGCCATATGATGTACTTCTGATGCGGCGTCGCATGCTGGATGCCAATCTGGTAGGTAACTGTATTCAGGGTGGCTCTGAGCATAATACCAGGCCTCTACAGGAGGAAGCACAAACCAAGTTGTATCCATTACTTTGGGAGCACATTCAAGATGAACTCGGTAGTTCCCATCAGGTGAAAGGTGAATTTTTTGATGGTATTTGCAGACCTCTGTACCATACGAAGATGAAGGGATAAGTGCAGAAGAGGTGCGCAGGCAGTTTCGTCCGGCAATCATGCCTGAGTGAATACAAGTCTCCACTTCCACAAGGTCATCATGAGGGGTAGGGAAGTTCCCACGCTCGGGTAAGGCATCGAAGATGTCGAACATCATCGGTGCAGCCGCTTGTGCACCAATGACACCTGGTCTTCCTGTGCCATCTGCATTACCCACCCATACGGCTACGGTGTACTTGGCAGTAACACCTATTGCCCATGCGTCTCGAAAACCATAACTCGTGCCTGTCTTCCAGCTAATCGAACGGCTGCCATCCATCATCTCCCATCCCAATTCTGAGACTGGACGTTTCACGTTTTTCAATGCTTCAAGACATGCATGGGATGATCCAGGGGAGAATCTGCGCGCAAATTCTTTATTCGATGCCTTCTCAGGGTCAACATAAATAGAAGAGCACTTCGCAGATGGAAGACCAGAGGTTTCAACATAGCTCAACACGTGTTCACCCATCATGCGATAGGCATTGGCCAATTCCCATAAAGTGACTTCACCACCACCTAGTATTAGTGACAGTCCATAGTGATCAGCTGATCGATTCAAATGCTCGAAACCGAGTTGATTGAGTTGCTGTTTAAAAGGCGCCACTCCATAGCGTTGAAGTTCGATCACGGCAGGCACATTTAGTGATCTTGCTAAGGCTTCATGCGCAGGAACCATTCCGTTAAACTTTTTGTCGAAGTTTTTAGGGTTGAAGCCGCTGATATTGAGTGGAGTATCTTTTATTAGTTCTTGAGGTGAAAGTAGACCTTTATCGAGCATGGCCATGTATAAAAATGGCTTCAGGGCACTGCCAGGTGAACGAGGAGCAGTGACAATATTTACGTGTCGATTTCTATCAGATTTGGAGGCATTTCCGATGTATGCGACCACCTCTCCAGTTTCCGTTTCAACAACAATTGCTGCTGCATTATGGACCAAATTTGAACTCAGATGAGCATGGTGTCGATCGACAATATTTTGTGTTGATGACTGTACATTTTGATTGAGCGTAGAAGGGAAACGTTGTTGACCTTTCTCTTGTTCCAGTTCGTTGAGAAGATGCATTGCTTGTTGAGGCAATGGTTTAGGTGCGAGGGGTAGTTCTTCTTTTAAACTGAGTTCCAAAGTGAGGGCATCGAAATGTCTTTCTTCAAAGAGAGTTTGAAGTAGTCGATTGCGCTTTTCCTTTAATGCATCTCGGTTTTTACCAGGGTGAATTAAAGAAGGTGCATTTGGGAGAACAGCTAATGTGGCCGATTCAGCCCAGGTTAATTGATGAGGTGAACAGCCGAAGTATCTCCAAGAGGCTGCTTCTAGTCCAACGACGTTTCCTCCCATCGGTGCGTTGGCTGAATAGAGGGCGAGTACCTCCTCTTTCGAATAAGAAAACTCTAATCGCAGGGCGCGGAAGATCTCAGTAAGTTTTTCGAAATAGGTTCTTCCTGGATTGTCTCGACTCATCCGAATCACTTGCATAGTGATCGTGCTTCCACCGCGCACCACCTTTCCTTCAGTGAGATTCTCCCACAGTGCTCTGGCCAGTGATGGAGGATATACACCTGGGTGTTTGTAGAAGTGGCGATCTTCAAATGCGACAATAGCCACGGCAAAGCGCTCTGGGACTGAATCTCCTTTTACAAAGCGCCATTGACCGTCTTCAGCAACTCTCGCTGCGAGGAGCTTATCGTTTCGGTCGTAAAGGCTTGGTGAGTTAGGTTTATCAAACAAGGGGTTTGGCAAACATCCGATGAACCACACCACAAAGGCGAGCGTAATCACCTGGCGTGTGCGTTTGAGGTATTTGCGGAGAGGCCTTTTCACAGACTAAAAATAGAATAAGACCAGCGTCTTCGGCTTGGATTCAAGCACGAGATCTGATTTAAGCGTTATCCGTCGCATCTTGACAAGGATTGGTAGCATCGCTGGATTCGGGTAAAATCTTACGAGGGTAGACCAAGTACAAGTGCTACCTTTGGAGCAAATGTATGCCCGATGAAAAGTATCATTTCCTCAATCCTTGTATGTATGGCGGTGGTGGCCTTTGGACAACAACCGCCAAGTTTCTTCCATACTTACCTAGATGAAGCTCCAACTGTTGACTTCGCTCCATTCCACTTTGATCAGCTTATGCAAGAAGCGAACCGCTATGAAGAAGAGGAAGGGCGCACCATGCAGGGCCAGCTTCGCTACGATGATTTCGATTTCTTTTCGTTGGCTGATCACACTGAACTCAACGACGGGACCTCAATTTGGCGATTGAATTTCCATAGTGATGCGGCGCAAGCTATCTGTGTTTACTTTGATCAATTCCACCTACCGGTGGGAAGTAAAATGTACATCTACGACGCTGATAAGCAATACTTTGAAGGTCCAATTGGTCACGAAGAAAACAATAACCACGGTAGATTCATGACCAACGATATTTGGGGTGAAAACATTGTGGTAGAATACGTTCATACAGCGGAAGTGATCGGAACACCTTCGTTGAATGTAATGGCCATTGGATACATCTTCAGATACGCTTATCCACCAGCAGAACTAAACGGACAACGAGGAGGCTCACAGCCTTGTGAAGTCGATGTGAATTGTCCTGAGATCGACGGTTGGGAAGAACAGCGTGATGCTGTTGTTCGTCTTCGTATTACAGATAGCGGACAACAATTCCTTTGTTCAGGAGCAATGGTCAACAATACAACCCTTGACTGTAAGCAATACTTGCTGAGTGCCTTGCACTGTGCTGACGGCGTTTCAGATGATGACTTTGCATTCCTTCAGGTGCGATTCAATTATGAGCGTCCATTTGATGATCCATGTGGTACAGGAGGCTTCTCAAGCTCAAGAAACCGCACTGGTGTATTCCATGTGGCGGATAGCAATGACAACGGTGCCGGAGGCTTCGAAGGATCAGATTTCTTGTTGTTGGAAGTAGAAGACGATATCCCGGATGCGTGGAATCCGTACTTCGCAGGATGGGATGCTTCGGGATCTGGATCTGGCAGTGGGGTAAGCATTCACCACCCAGCAGGAGATATCAAGAAAATATCAACGTACACGTCAAACCTTCAAAGTGTTTGGCTAGGAGCACCAGGTAGCCATTGGCAAGTGGTTTGGACGCAAACAGAAACTGACCATGGTGTGACAGAAGGTGGTTCTTCTGGTTCACCGATCTTCAATAACGACGGCTTAATCGTTGGAACACTCAGTGCCGGTCTTTCAGCATGCACCAATGGTGGGGCAGGAGCTGGAACGGGTCCAAACGAGCCTGATTACTATGGCAAGATGAGCTACCACTGGGATTTCAATCCGAACTCAGACAATCAGAAACTTCACCTCTTCCTTGAGCCTTTTGGTGTGGGAATTAAGGAGTGTCCTGGAACTTACCGTCCGTGTGCAAACGCATTTGTGAATGTAACGGAAGCCACGTCTGATCAGTACCTCCATATTTCTCCGAATCCTACCACAGGGGAAATCTTCGTCCGCGTAAGCGAATTGATGGTTAAGCAAATTCACGTATTCGATATGAACGGACGTGTGGTATTCACGCTACAAGCGCAAGGCCCTGTAAGCCAACTGGATCTCTCCAAGCTTCCAGCAGGAAGCTACGTGCTCGTTGTAGACACCACAGCAGGAGATTCGTTTAACCAACGTGTAGTGAAACTCTAAAAACGAGGAATGCAGAACGCGGTCCACAGTCCACAGTCCACGGTCTACGAAAAGAGTTGTGCAACCTTTTGACTCCTACCCTCGACTGTTATGTACGACTTGCGCACGTGCGCGAATAAAATGGTGTAACTTTGCCCCGAGCAATGATTGACCGCGCTAACTGGCTGAAATACTCTCTATCACTGTGCCTAGTCCTATTAGCACAGGTCGCCTTTACCCAATGTGAGGTAGATGCTGGCGATGATATCACTATTTGTCAAGGAGAAACAGTAACCCTAGGAGGTTCCCCTACCATCGTTGAAGGTGGAGGAGGAGTAGGTGTGCAATGGGCTAATGGCCTTGGAAACGGGGAGAACCCAACAGTCACTCCTAACTCTACGACTACATACACCGTGAATATGACCGGTGGAGGTTGTGGTGGCGAAAGCGATCAAATCACCGTTACCGTGCTGCCATCACCAGAAGCAGATTTCGACTTCTCTCCAAATGGAGAATGTGGTGGGACAATGGTGAACTTCACCAGCACTTCAACAGGAAATGGGTTGAGCTACGATTGGAACTTCGGCAATCCGGGGGCTCCATCGAATTCATCGACTCAGCAGAACCCTTCTCATGAGTTTGTGGCACCTGGTAATGGCAACACGACCTTCACAGTGACACTCACAGTGACCGATTCCAATGGGTGTGTGGATTCATTCTCACAAACGGTGGACGTGCAAGAATCGCCGGATCCGACGATTACAGATGCTGACATCTTCACGCCATTTGTAATGTGTGGAGCCCAAGGGCAGGTATCTTTCGATTTGACGATTAACAACGGATCGACAACCCCTGGCACCAATACGAACTACTTTATTGATTGGGGTGATGCAAGTACCCCTTATAATGATCCTTCGTTTACATCACTTACGCATACCTACACATCAGAAGGTTTTTACAACTTGACGGTGACCGTCACCGGTGACAATGGATGTGAGAATTCAGCGAACTACGAAGTCTTCGCAGGGTCGAACCCATCGATTGGATTGGCAAACCCTGGGGCAACGATCAACTTGTGTGCACCAAACACTCTGGTTTTCCCGCTGACAAACTACGAGAATAACTCTCCAGGTACAGAATATACGATTACATTCTCTGACGGTTCGCCGCCGGAGACTTTCGTTCACCCACCGCCAGCGTCTGTAGAACACGTTTTCAATATATCTTCATGTGACTTCACCAGTCTAGGAGGATTTGCGAATTCATTCTATGTGCAGATTATCGCAGAAAACCCTTGTGGATTCTCAGCGGCAACGATTGAGCCTATTCAGACATCTAGCGCACCGACCGCAGCGATGGATGTATTCCCAGGAACTGAAGGTTGTGCAGGTTCGCCATTCACCTTCTCCAACGTTTCTACCAACTCGAACTTCAATAACAACGGGAACTGTACCAACTTAATGACGGCTAACTGGTCTATTGAACCATCTTCAGGTTGGACGGTAACTGGAGGGAGTTTGACGGATCCTGATAGTTTCTCTGCTGTCTTTGACCCAGGAACGTACACCATCACCATGGTAGGAGCTAACCCTTGTGGAGATGACGAGGTGAGTATTGACATCTGTGTCACCACTCCTCCAGAAGCTCTGTTTACTATTGATCCTGTTTCGGGATGTGCACCATTGGAGGTGCCAACAACGAATCTGAGTTCTTCGCTGAACAACTGTGATAATGAATCATACCTCTGGGAGATTACTCCAAATACAGGTTGGTTTGTATCAAGTGGTTCGACTACTGCCATTGACCCAGAGTTTACTTTCACTCAAGAAGGGATCTACACCATCGAACTCAATGTGACGAACCTATGTGGAACGGATATTTATACCCAACAAGTAACGGTAGTGGAACCACCAACGGTGGATCTATCACCCATACCGAGTGCTTGTCAGGGAACAAATGTGACACCAATAGTAGTCTACGATAATGGGGGAGGAACCATAACGTCTTACGACTGGGATTTCACTGGAGGTACTCCGGATACCTTTAATGGCGCCAACCCTCCGAATGTCTCGTACCCTAATACGGGCAACTACACGGTGACCATCACCATTGAAAATGAATGTGGTGTGGGGTCAGACATTGAGTCGTTTTTGGTTGAAACCACACCAACGGTGACGCTTTCTGCAGTAGACGATGAGCTTTGTAACGGTCAAGCAACAACACTAACCGCCAATGGCGCGGTCACCTATGATTGGACTCCGGCACCTGATTTGAACGTGATCAATGGTAACCAAGCGACGGTGAACCCTTCGAGTACAACAACCTACGAAGTCACGGGGTATAGTGCCGCAGGTTGTATTGGAGCGGCTTCCATTACCATTGATGTCAATCCACTGCCTGTTGTTGTCCCTGATGGAATATTCGAAATCTGTACAGGAGACTGTATAGATTTAGCAGTGAGTGTTTCTGGGGGGCAAGCTCCGTATACCACCTACAATTGGATTCCTGCAGGAACGCTTGATGATCCTTCAAGCCCAACTCCTGAAGCATGTCCACCGTTTTCTGAGACGTACACTGTAAGTGTTACTGATGCCAATGGTTGTGTCGGACAAACGAATGTGCCTGTAACGGTCAATCCATTGCCGACTGTGAATGCAGGACCAGACGTCACCTTATGTGATCAACCGGTTGCTGAGCAGTTAACAGGGTTTTCTCCTCTTGGAGGTACGTGGACTGGTTCGAACGTCACGGCTGGCGGTGAATTCACTCCGTCAGGAACTGGGCTAGTCACTTTGACATACACGTTCACTGATGCGAATGGTTGCACAAATTCGGATGACCTCGAAGTAGACGTTATCGCTCCAACAACCGCAGATGCAGGTCCAGATCTAGAAATTTGTCAACTCTCTCAAGCAGAGCAGTTAGTACCTGTGACTCCAGGAGGAACTTGGTCAGGAACAGACGTAAGTGTTGATGGCTTATTTACACCAAACACGGTGGGCACATATACGTTGACCTACGAATTAGGTGGAGGTTCATGTCTTTCCACTGATCAAATTGAAGTGGAAGTATTCGAGCTTCCTGTTGTTGATGCAGGAATAGATGGTAATATCTGTGAGGGGGATAGTATCCAACTCGGAGCTTTGACAAGTGGTGGTGAACTTCCATATCTGACTGAAGAATGGTTAGCGTCACCATTTCTTACAGATGTCAGTGACCCTGATACCTATGCCTCGCCTACGTTAACTACGACGTTCACTTTCACCGTCACTGATGACAACGGATGTGTGGATACAGACGATGTAACAGTAAACGTATTAGGAAGTCCTGTTGTGGAAGCTGGTCCAAACATTACTCTCTGTAATCAGCCTATTCCCGAACAATTGGTTGGTTTCTCTCCAATCGCTGGAGTCGGTGAAATAGGAGAGTGGACGGGGCCTGATATCACCACTGATGGGGTATTCACGCCTTCCGCTCCTGGAGATTTTACTGTTTATTACACCTTTACCAATGTAGCGGGTTGTTCGGATGTAGATTCTCTAGTGGTCACTGTAGCGGATCCTACCTTGGCCAACGCAGGGCCAGACTTAGGATTGTGTTTGAATGATCCAGACGAGGTGCTTGCCGCAGGTGGTACATGGATCGGTGACTACGTTACTCCAGAAGGAGTGTTCAGTCCTACAGAAACAGGAACATTCGATCTAACCTATACCATCGGAGTCGGAACATGTGAGACTTCTGATGATCTGCAAATCACAGTATTCGAACTACCAACCGTAGATGCTGGATTGGAAGAGTTCATCTGTGAAGAAGACAGCACTCAACTTTCCGCGCTAGCGAACTCACCTAACGGAGCCATCACAGACTATACATGGACTGGAGCAGGGTTAAGTGACGCAGCCATTGCAGATCCATGGGCAGCCCCTGTATCAACGACCACATTTACCGTTGAAGTAACCGACGTTGAAGGATGTCAGGCCACGGACGATGTCACAGTCAATGTGAACGGTCTACCTGTGGTTGACGCAGGACCAGACCTCACGCTTTGTGATCAACCAATCGCTGAGATGTTAAGCGGATTCTCCCCACTGCCAGATATGACTTCTACGGGAGAATGGACAGGAATAGGTATTACCAACGCAGATGGCGAATTCACTAGTCCTGGAGCAGGGAACTACACACTTTACTACACCTTCACTGACATTGCTGGATGTGTGAATCTCGATAGCATTCAAGTGGAGGTTGTTCCACCGGTTATTGCAGAGGCTGGTCCGGTACAAGAGATGTGCTTGAACAACGGTCAATACGAACTTCTTGGGTACACTCCGACTGAGAACATGACTTGGAGTGGCGATGGAGTGGTTGATGCCGCAGAAGGAATCTTTGATCCGTTGGTTTCGGGTGATGGAACGTTTACGCTCTACTTGGAATTTGGAAGCGGAACGTGTTATACGATTGACTCCACAGAGGTTACGGTATTGCCTTTACCTCAGATTATGGCTACGGACACTTCTCTGTGCGATAACGTTGGGATTTCTCCACTTCCTGAATTCTCGCCTATCGGCGGAACCTGGGAAGGAGTAGGGGTATTTGACTCGGTGAACGGAACCTATGATCCTGCTGTTCCAACGGACATTGACAATGATATTTTCTACTGGTACACAGATCCAAACACAGGGTGTGCTGATACGGTGAATGTAGTGGTTGGAATTCTTCCTTCACCACTAGCAGATTTCACCGTAGCGCCTTTAGGATGTACCAACGGCCCGGTAGATGTGACGAATAACTCTGATGTAGCTGCTACCTACGATTGGGATTGGGGCAACGGAGAGACATCCACTGGATTTAATCCTGACTACACCTACCCAGATGAAGGAATCTTCGATATTGAGCTTATCGTAGCTCATGACTGGGGATGTTCCGATACGCTGGTGATTTCTAATGAGATCATTGATCCGCCAACAGCAGCATTGACGATTACACCAGATGAGGGGTGTGCTCCGTTGGAAGTGGCCTTTGAGAATGACGCCATCGGACAATACCTCGATTTTGAATGGGATCTCTCAGTAACAACAACTACTGATACTGTTCCTGTCAATGTGATTTATCAGCAAGGTGATGATGTTCTTGAATACGAAGTGTCGCTAACGGCGAACAACTTCTGTGGTACAGATATCGCTGTAGACACCGTAACGGTATTCCCACAGCCTGTTGCTGGGTTTGGTACTGATTACGACGAGTTCTGTACCCCCTGGGATGCGCAGATCAATAACACCAGCGTTGGTAACCCTGATTTCTATGAGTGGGACTTCGGTGACGGCACTGGAAGCGCTCTCGAGGAGCCTGGTTCTCACGTGTTCTACACAGATTCGCTACCAACAGATTATACCATCACATTGATCACCACGAATGAATGTGGTGTTGACACTTTCGCGTACACGATTACCGTATTGCCGAATACAGTGACGGCGTTCTTCAATACAGATACGACGCAAGGTTGTGAGCCACTTACAGTGGAGTTTACTGACTTCTCAGAAGGAGGTACGGTGATAGCCTATGACTTTGGTGATAACAACCTTTCAAACGATCCAAACCCGATACACACCTTCACTGAAGCAGGAGAGTATACGATCTACCAGTACGTGAACAACGGTTGTAGTTTCGATACTACAACAGCCCAAGTGGTGGTATTTGATTCACCTGAACTCGACTTCACCACCGATGTTCCGAACGTATGTGAGAATCAACCGGTTCAATTTATCAACTTATCAGAAGACGTTAATAACGTAATCTGGGACTTAGGTGATGGAACCGAAACGGACCTCACCAATCCCACACACCTTTATCAAGACGGAGGAACCTTTGAGGTGACCATCACTGCAACGTCAATGTTCAACGAATGTGAAGCGACGCTGACGCAGCCTTTCACCGTATTCGCAGCTCCTGAGACTGAGTTTAGTGTGGCTGATCAGGTCGGATGTAGTCCGTTTGTTGTGAACTTCAACAACGATACACAGAACGGTAACTTCTATCAATGGGACTTCGGAGACAATGAGACGGGTAATGGTCCGGATGTAACACATACCTTCTTCAACGATACAGCAGAACCGGCTTTGTATACGGTGACATTGATTTCAGAGAATTTGCAGTTGTGTGCAGATACATTCCAGATGGATATCATTGTATCGCCAACACCGATCACTGATTTCAGTTTGTCTGAGACGGAGAGTTGTGCATTCCCGATTACACTTCAGCCCTTCAATAACACCCAGTTTGCTGATGGGTATGAGTGGGACTTTGCTCCATTTGGTGAATCTGACTTAGCAGAACCGGAGATTACCTTCGATCAAATCGGAACATGGGATGTTACGCTCACAGCAAGTAATGCGTACGGTTGCGAGACTAGCGAAACGGAACCATTTGTGGTGCATCCAGCTCCAACCGCTTCATATACAGCCAATCCAACGTGGGGATGTATTGACCTTCCGGTAAGCTTCACCAATGAGTCTGACGGAACAATCATCGATTACCAATGGACATTCGGTGACGGAGGGGTTAGTACATTGCCAAACCCAACCCACACGTACAATGACGATGGATACTTCGATGTCCAGTTGATCGTTACTACCGATCAAGGCTGTGTCGATACCATGTTCGTTGACAACCAAGTACAGGCGTATCCACTACCGATTGCTGACTTTATTCTCAGTCCGGAAGAAACAACGATCTACTCTCCAGAAATCGACTTTGTTGACCAGTCATTTGACCCGTTCTCATGGTTCTGGGATTTCGGAGATGGTTACTTATCAAGTGAGCAGAACCCGTCACACATGTACGAGCTTCCGGGAGTTTATCTCATCGAGCTCACGGTACAAAACATCTATGGTTGTGAAGACCGCGCTGTAGGCCAGGTGACTATCGACGATCAGTTCAATATCTACGTTCCTAATGCCTTTACTCCAGATGGAGACAACGTGAACGATGTCTTCCGTCCAGAGATCGTAGGTGAAGGAATGGTAGACTTCTATGAGCTCCTCATCTTTGATCGATGGGGTATGGTAGTCTTCGAATCCAACGACATGGATGCTGTATGGTTAGGCGACTTCCGTGATGGAGGTGAATACTACGTTCAAACAGACACCTACATTTGGCAAGTCAAATACCGCCTGAAAGGCGCTGAAGAAAGCGAGATTGTGACAGGGCATGTGAATTTGATTCGGTAGAAATTGCACCCTAGCTGGTAATTCTGGTCGTATGTTCAACCCCTCTGGGGTAGAAGGGGAATCTCTAGATGATGAGCAACAAGGTTAAATCCCTCCGGGATAATTTGGGAAAGAAACTCGTTATCGCCATTCAAAATATGCCGTAGGCATTCAACCCCTTGCCATCAATAAAGGATTAACCTACACCTATAAAGTTCTCACCTTAAGAATTGGTCGGAACCATTCATCTGAATAATATTGATCGACATTAAACTAAAATGGCCAATTCTTATACCCAGATTGTGCTTCATCTCGTATTCGCTGTGAAGTTCAGAAGATCATTGATCAATGAAGATATACGTGTATCTGTAGAAAAGTACATGACGGGAATCATTACCAATAGAGGGCATCTGGTATACGCCATCTATTGCATGCCCGATCATTGTCACATTTTGATCTCCATGAGACCTCATGAGAATCTTTCTAAGTTGGTTCAGGAAGTGAAGCGAAGCAGCGCTCTGATGATTAACCAAAATAACCTGGCGAGGGAGTGGTTTAGATGGCAGTCCGGCTACGGAGCCTTTTCATTGAGGAAGTCAAGTAGGGATATCGTTATTCGATACATTCAGAATCAACCTGAAAGGCATAAGAGGAAATCGTTCAAAAAAGAATACAAATCTATACTAAAGGAGAATGAGGTTGAGTTTGACGAAAACTACCTTTTTCACGAGCCTGATTAATTCAACCCCTCTGGGGTAGAAGGTTAGTCCCTAGATGAAGGGCAACAAGATTGAATCCCTCCGGGATATTCTGGGAAAGAAACTCGTTACCGACATTTAAATATGGTGTAGGCATTAAACCCAGTAGACCGAGGGGGTAGGAGTGCACCAATTTCAATACGCCGTAGGCATTCAACCTCATGGCGAGGAGTATTAATATGATCAATATGCCGTAGGCATTCCACCCCGTTGAGGAGATAAGCAGAGTTAAAACCACATATGCCGTAGGCATTCAACCTCGTACCCCCGGCTATGAAAGACCAATACCGAGAATATCTCCACTAATTCCTCGTTCTCTTCTCGTACCTTCACCTTAGAACCATGAACAAGACCCTTTCTCTGGCTATGCCACTGCCCACACGACGTACCGATATTTACGGATTCATAGGCTCTGCAGGACTAGCGCTCGCGTCTATCGTTATCGTTATTCTCGGTTTTGTAGCTAAGGAGTTTATTGCGGGAATTCTGGGGTTTTTAGGAGCCTGGGCTTATGTCTCAGCTGGGGTTTACTATTCCAATGTATGGAATCGTTCAAGCTTGGTGATGGTCACTGACGAATCTACTTTGGATGCGCAGGAATTGGAGCAAAAGCAATTTCGATTGAGCAGAACCTACGGCTGGTGGATGGCCTTAATTGGGTTGCTACCATCATTGCTATTTGGAGGAGTAGGATACATGTGTTTGAGAGAATTACAAGACTACGAAGGCATCATGCAAGTCTTTATAATGATCATCGGGACTGGGTTAATCATCTCTATGGTTGCCTTCATCATTGGGATGGTTCGTGTATCGAAATACGTCAACTAGACGAACATCTTTATTCCTTGAAAAACACTGTCGGACTATTCGGCTCCATTTACGCCATTCTTTATGCCTTGTCGCTATTCCTTGAATTGGGGAGCCTTTCAGCGTGTTTAGTTAACTGCCTTCACCTGGGGTGGGTGATTCTAGTCTATCTACACTACAAAGCACCAGCGGTAATTCAAGAATCAACTTTGCTTGATGAGGATGAATTGGATCTAGATTTAGTGCGTCCTTAGCATCAAACGAGTTTGGTTCGAATTTTTGTCTCGATTATCACGTTTGTAAACATGATCATCGCCTTGATTGGCATTCTGTTTATCACTGAGATAGGAACGGGTGAACTGGGCTATTCTCAGTTCTTAGTCATTCCTGCCGGAGTGTTGTTGACCATTGCGATGGCCCAACGTATACGCGGGATGAGGTCCGAAGAATAAGAGAGTTGACTACTTTACAAAGGCCAAGTTTGTCAGCTCAACAATCGTCTTGAAGTTCCCAAAGGCTACCGTTACTTTGGAACCATTGATCTCGAGAACCGTCCCACGTTTCTTACCTCCTTTGATTAAGCGTACAGTTGAACCCACCTTGATATTCTCCTGATGCGGTTTCGGCTTTTTCGGGTTCTTCTTTTCCTCTGCCTTCCGCTTCAACTCTGCCGCGCGATGTGCTTCTTCAATACGTGACTTTTCTACGGTCAGGTACTTTGTCACATCTTCTAAGAGCGCGCGGTTGTCCGGCTTCTTCTTGCCTTTGATATTGGCAGTCTTAAAGCGATCAACGAATTGGTTCAGCTTACGACCGCGGTTGAGAAGATCATTGTTTTTGTCGATGATCTCTTGTTGGGCAGCGAGACGCTCTTCGTATTTACGGAGCTTGTCCTCAAAGCGCTGCTTGGCTCTCTTCGCATCCGTTTCCGCCTTGAGCGTGCGCATGGTCAGCTTGTTATACTCAGACTTCTCGGTTTGAAGGTCAGCGATCAGCTTATCCATCTTCACCTTTCGGTCATCCAAACGGCTTTTAGCGTCTCCAATGAGCTCTTTATCGATACCATTGATCTCTGCCACCTCAAAGGTGAACGAGCTTCCAGGTTGGCCGATATCCAACTTGAAGATTGGATTCAAGGTTTCTTTGTCGAACAGCATTGAACCGTTCATGGCGTTCTTCAACTGCGCCGCCTTCAACTTAATGTTGGCGTAGTGGGTGGTGATCACACCGAAACACTTGCGTTGATACAGCGACTCAAAGAATACTTCAGCCAACGCACCTCCCAATTCTGGATCTGATCCTGTGCCAAATTCATCAAGCAGAAGGAGGGTACGACGGTTCGTTACGTTCAAGAAGTGCTTCATGCGGTTCAAGCGGTAGCTGTAGGTGCTCAATTGGTTTTCAATGCTTTGATTGTCACCAATGTCTGTAAGAACCGAATGGAAGATGCTCATTTTGCTGTTCGGGTCAGCTGGAATCAACAATCCACTCTGAAGCATCAGCTGAAGCAAGCCACACATTTTCAACGTGATACTCTTTCCTCCTGCATTGGGTCCAGAGATGACGAGCATCCGCGAGAACCGGTCTAGACGCAAAGATTGTGGATATGTCTCAATGCCAGCCTCTTTGTTTGAGAGTAAGAGAACAGGGTGATACGCTTTGATCAACTCAATCTCTTGTTCATCCGATACGCCCGGAAGATGGGCATCCATATCCAGCGCTAACTTGGTGCGGGCGTTAATGAAATCAAGTTCGATTAAGAGTTGATTGTATGCTTCTATCAAGGGCAGAAAACGTCGTACATTGCGCGTGAGCTCCATCAAGATCTTGCGAATCTCACGTCGCTCATCATCCAACAACATCTCGAACTCGTGGTTGAGCGGCACATTCGAAGACGGTTCGATGTAGGTCACATTACCTGTCTTCGAAGTACCCATGGCCGCACCAGGAATCTTTCTCTTGTGCGTACTTTGAACAGCAAGTACGCGTCGGTCGCTGATAAATCCTTCACGTGTGTCAGAAAGGAATCCTTTGTCCGTGAGGTCTTTAAGAACCTTGTTGAAGTTGCGGTTGATCTTTCTGCGGACCGATGTCATTTCTTGACGGATCTTCTGTAGTCCAGATGAAGCGTCGTCGCGAATCTTACCACGATCATCAAAGACTTGATCAATCGGTTCGATGATATCCTTGGTGTAGTAGACATTATCGTATAAAGCCCACAGTCGAGGGAATTCTTCTTCTTTGGTATCGAAGAAGTAGATCATGCGATTGACTAGGTCTGATGCATCTCGAATGAAAGTAAAGGCCGTCTCCTCTAATACGCTATCGCGGATCTTCAGCATCTTGATTTCGCGATGCATCTCAGTGTAGTCGATGCCTGGGAAACTATGTCCTTCCGTTCTTAGAACTTGGAACTCGCGCGTTTCTTCCAACGCTTTAATGATGCTCTTTTTGTCTTTGAGCGGGGTGAGTTCTGCAGCACGAAGTTGGGCAGTTTCATTGATGCAATGATCATGCAGCATGATGCGGATCAGGTCAAATTCCAGATCCTTGACCACCTGTTCATCAAAGTGATCCATTAACTGCATACGTTACGCTTCTTGTCTTTTCGTGATGGCATCTTCAATCCAACTGATCATTTCTTCGCTAGCGCGGAAATCGAACCACTGAATATCCGTGTTTTTGCGGAACCAGGTCATTTGGCGTTTGGCGAAGTTTCTCGTGTGTTGTTTGATCTTTTCAACGGCTGTTTCCTTGTCTAACTGACCGTCGAAGTATTGGAATAACTCTTTATAGCCTACGGTGTTCAAGGCATTGCGATCTCTTTGTGGAAATACAGCCTTGGCTTCGACTTCCAAACCGGCTTCCATCATCAGGTCAACTCGTTGGTTGATTCGGTCGTAAATGACTTCTCTTTCAGCTGTTAGTCCGACGTACATGACATCAAAAGCGCGTTCTTTTCCCGCCGTGAGGCGAAGATCAGAATACTTATGACCCGAAGCCTTGCACACTTCCAAGGCCCGCATTAGACGTTGAGGGTTGTGGATGTCCATGGCAGCGTAGTGCTCAGGATCAAGTGCCTTGAGTTCTTCTTGAAGAGGCTCAATACCTTTTTCTTCGAACTTCTTAATCAAAGAAGCGCGAACGAGCAAGTCACTTGGGAGTTCGTCAAAACCTTTGGTAATGGCTTTGATGTACAAGCCGCTTCCACCGGTAAGAATCGCTACGGATTTTTCTTTGAAGTACTGATCGAGGAACTCAATGACATCGCGCTCGAAATCTCCCGCGCTGTATTCGTCTTCGATACTCAAGAAATCTACAAAGTGATGGACAGCTTGAGCGCGTTCTTCGGTAGTTTGCTTCGCAGTGCCGATGGAAAGCTCTTTATAGAATTGCCGGGAATCGGCTGAGATAATCTCAGCATCAAAGTGTTGCGCCAATCGTATAGCTGCAGCTGTTTTACCGATCGCAGTAGGACCAGCGAGAACGATCAATAGCGGCCTTGGCATTAGTAAAGGTCCTGGTCGAGATCGTCTAGACTAGTGAAGTTGTCATCATCGCCTCCGTCAAGATCGTCGAGGTATGCATCAAGTTCAGGATCGCCTGTTTTCTCTGGCTTGCTGTCATCTTCAAATCCAAGATCTAGTCCTCCGAACAAATCCATTTCCTTTGAATCCTGGGCAGGAGCATCACCATATACAAGAGATACTTTAGGATAGATGGTACTGGGAGCAGCCTTCTTAACAGCAACCAACTCAATGTAGAAGCACCACATTCTCAGGAAATCATAGACATAAATGATCTTCTCAGCAGGGGAGTTGATCATGCTTTCCAAGCTCACTGTCTTCATGGATTTGATGGCTGAAGGTTGCGCTTCTTCGGCGACGCCTCCGCCCATGTCCATCAACGTGATTTCTTCGCCTCTTTCCCACTGGTCATTACTCATGTAGAACGACGCCATCTCACCTTCTTCGAAATCAAATGCACTCAAGATGGCTTCGTGAAAGCTCTCGAAAGTATCGTTGGTTTCGATCTCAATATCACGGAAGACATCGTCTTCAGTATCAATGATGACACGGAACTTGTAAATGTTCATGAATGTTCTGCTTCTAAACTTCTTTGCAAAGCTACGTATTTATGGCGTGGAACGTGGATCGTGGAATGTGGAATGTGGATCGTCGAATGTGGAATGTGGAATGCGGATTGCGGTTTTTTGACCTTCCCTAAATAGCGTTGACCGTTTTGTTCAACTTTCTGCTATTATTTCAAGAGACATTGGAACGTCTCTA
>JAKVAX010000003.1 GCA_022447625.1 Flavobacteriales bacterium
TACTGAAGCGCTGGCGGACTGAATAGGTTTGTGACATTGTGTTTGGTTTTGATGTCAACCTATTTCAGGATGGGACTCCGGAAGAAGAATAAATAATGTGATTAATGAATGGTGAATGTGCTCGGAGCCCGAGTTCATTATTAATTATTTATTATTCAAACAGGCTGCTTAGGACTTTCCTATGGATTGCCCACGGGGCAATCCCTACAAGCAGTCTGTTCGAATAGGACGCAGCGCAAGGCGCAGCGAAAAAAACGGACGCCGGATGCCGGACGCCGGAGTATACGCACCCCCACTAAAGCCCAACGCCTAACGCCTGTGATGGAATAGTTATTATTCCATTCTTTTAGGAATCAAACAATAGGCCACCCCGCCCACAACCTCTATATTCACCCTGAAACCCACTGCTCTACTTCGCTCTGCCATAAAACACAGAGCTATGAAAAAACTTTACATTTTATTCCTGCTCCTGCCTGGCCTAGTTGTGGCGCAATGTGAGCAGGGGACGACAGGTATCATTTCTGCAAGTAGCGGAGTGGTACATTCTCAAGGTACAAGCGGTACCGTATTGAATTCATTGGGACCTAGTCCGGCATTAGGAATAGGAGATTTTGGGGAAGAGAACCCGCTCCTTTATGTGATGTCTCAATGGATTGGAGGGATTACTCCTGATCAACAGTTAAAGCTGGCTGCAGATACCTATGGCACGGATGGTGCTGATTTTTATCCAGGTCCGCTGACGGCTGATGGGACGGCTGAGGTGAGTCTGGAGACTTGTGGTCAGTATGATGTGATCATTCGTCTTTTCCGCTCTTGGTCAGAACAGCATCGCGCTTACTTTGATTGTTTGAACGATCCAGATTGCGATGAAGAGATGATGTTCCCGAACGGGTACGTCATTCCAGAAGAGTTCTTCACCTACCCAGCACATGGAAATGTGGATGCGGGACAAGCATTTGATCTGCTCCCTTACTTCGATTACGATCAGAACAACTTTTACGATCCTACAGGCGGTGATTACCCGCTTTTTGGAAACGAAGATGATTGCTGCAATACCTTAAAAGGGGACGAGTGTTATGTATGGATCATGAACGATAAAGGAAACGTTCACACGGCTTCAGGTGGTGACATGATTGGGATGGAGATTCATCACATGGTCTACCGCTACTACTCTGAGGAATACTTTAACGCGGTATTCCATCGCACCAAGTTCATCAACCGCGGTACGCAGACTTTGTCAGATACCTACATCGGGCATTTCCTCGATCCAGACATAGGAAATTTTGCCGATGATTACGCGGTGTTCGTACCAGAAGAAAACGCCATGATTGCTTTTAACGGCGGTGGCGTTGATGAAGGAACCGATGGATTCGGAAATGATACTCCTGCCTTGGTATTCCGATTGTTGGAAGGGCCTCCAATGGATTTCGATGGAGTAGATAATGACGATGACGGAATCGTTGATAACGAGACTTTGGGATTAGGCCACGGATTGTTCTATGATCCGTTCGCTATTCTACCGAGCCAGAGCTTGGATTACTACAACTGGATGGCGGGCTACTTCGTGAACGGACAAGAGTTCCAAGAAAACGGGGTGACGGTGAATTTCCAGCACTATGGCATCCCAGAGACGATCGATGAAGCGCTTTCAGATGTCCGCGTGATGTGCTCTACGGCACCATTCACACTGACCCCAGGAATGGAGTTCTGTACGAATTCTGTCCTTTGCTGGGCGCTTGCTGATGAAGGCGAAGGTCCGCTGAATGCGGCACAGAATGCGCTTGAATTCTCACAAGATATCCAAGCACTCGAAGAGCAGTGTTTCGGTTGTGTTCCTCCAGGTATCAGCATTGTAGCTCAACCATCGGGTGATGGTTTCAGCTTCTGGAACATCTCTCAAGCAGACGAATACCTCTGGGATTTCGGTGACGGTACCACCAGCACTGATCCTTTCCCATTCCACATTTTCGAAACAGGTCCAACAGCAGAGGTGACGCTCACACTTACCAATGACTGTGGTTCTGTGACTGGGACTATTACTCTTGACGGTGTGGTTGGTGTTCCTAACGCTAACGCGGAATTGGATAACGGCCTGAGTGCCTTCCCACAACCAGCTGGAGAAATTCTAACTGTGAAAATGGACTTCGAAGCGAAAGATCAGATCATTCGTCTGTTCGACGCTACAGGTCAACTCGTCCTAACAGCGCAAGCCCTGAAAGGACAAACTCAGATCGACGTAAGCGCTCTGCCTCCTGGCGTTTACATTCTCTCAGTACAACGCGAAGACGGAATGCTCGAAAGCCTCCGAGTAGTTCGATGACCGCTTCGCGACGTACGCTGTAAGCGGTAAGCAGTATGCTGCATACAAGCGGCATACTGCTTACCGCTTACTGCATACTAGAAACGAGCCCAGCTCGTTTCTAAACCACCAAAACAGTGCTCATGAAACTCACTACGCTCTTTTTCCTTGGCGGAATTTTAGCCCTTACTTCTTGCGGTCGCGAAGATGATTCACGCGACGGCACCCGTGTAGAGTCGATTACCTTCGGACATTTCTATGGTGAATGTGTAGGCGACGGTTGTGTCGAAACCTACCGTCTGACAGGATCCGATTTGTATAAAGATGTCGCCGATAATTATCCCGGTGCAGGCCCTTACGAGTTTGTCTTGCTTTCGAATGAAGCATACATCAGCGCACTTCCAGTCTTAACGGAACTACCCCAAGAACTTCTTAACGAAGAATCAGAA
The DNA here is from genome assembly GCA_022447625.1 of Flavobacteriales bacterium. Taxonomy (GTDB): domain Bacteria; phylum Bacteroidota; class Bacteroidia; order Flavobacteriales_D; family Sanyastnellaceae; genus Sanyastnella. The sequence continues at coordinate 2,749 of JAKVAX010000003.1, forward strand.
GAAATCGGCTGTCCAGACTGCGCAGACCAAGGAGGGATTTTCATTGAATACGTAGTCAACGAAATCACCTATCAATGGCGCATTGATCAAGCCACGAACGCGATTCCAGAATACTTGGTTCCGTATGTGGAGTTGGTGAATGGGAAGATTGCGGAGATTGGGTAGCGAGCTTCGCTTCGCTAGGCTTATGGCTTAAGGCGTAAGTGTTGTTTAGGGCGAGCATGCGGGCCCATAGGTACGGCGCAGTAAAGAGATACGGACGCCGGATGCCAGACGCCGGATAGCTACTCCTTCTGACCAATAGGTCTACGCAACACGATTGTCAACACCAACATGAAAATCGCAATAATAGGCCCCATCAAGTTGGAGTATTCGTCGTTGATGCCGTGGGTGACGACGGCGCCGATCATGATGATGATCAAGCCGAGAGCGGCGAGTTTGCGGAGTTTGGGGATGAATAAACCGATCGAACCAGCGATTTCAGCGACACCGATGAACATCATGAATGCGGCTGGGTATCCCCATTTGTCCCACATCTGAAGCACTTCTTCTGGTTGCATTAGTTTTCCAACACCGGCCAAGATCATCCATGCAGCGAGGAGGATGGTGATGATCATGACTACAATCTTTCTAGTTCTTTCAGTCATCTCTTGTGATTTGTAACAAAAGCTACGAAATCGAGAATGAAATATGAATACACCGGTATAGGTTGAAGTTTTTTGATCTCTTCGTGAACTTTGACCTAGGCAATGCTGTAGTTTTGCCATCGAGTTAAAACACAGCCCATGGTCGTCCTTCGAATTTTAGTAGGAATTGTCATCATAGCAATTGGCGGATTTATCGCCTCAGTCTTAATTGGAATGAAGCCGGAACCCCCGGTGAGTAGTCCTCCCAAAGCAAAAAGATTAGTTGAAGTCATGCCTGCCTCAGTGCAAGCCCAAGCACCTATAACTTATGTGCAAGGACGTGTCATAGCACTAGACAAAATTGAGATTTTCGCGGAAGTGTCTGGTGTAGTGCAGTCTTCGAACAAAGACTTCAGAGCAGGAACAAGATACCGTCGTGGAGATGTCATGCTCCGCCTAGATGGGAGCGAGCTACGCATGTCGTTGATCGCTCAACGCAGCGCCTTCCTTCAGCTATTGACAGGTGCATTGGCTGACATCAAAATCGATTACCCAGACCGCTACGAAACATGGAGGAGTTATACAGCCAACCTCGATGTGGAGTCGCGCCTGAAGGATATGCCGAGTCCGGCCTCAGACCAAGAGAAGTTCTTCTTGTCGAACCGAGGCATTTTGAATCAATTCTACTCCATTCGTTCTTCAGAAGAACGCCTTGATAAGTACGTGTTGACCGCTCCTTTTACTGGAGAAGTGACCATGAGTTCTGTAAATCCTGGATCACTAGTTCGCGTCGGACAGAAAATTGGAGAGCTCGTGAGCGGAGGAGGATTTGAAGTGGAATCAGCCATCTCGCGTGATGCCCTTCGAGTTGTTCAAGTGGGCGATTCGGTAGAATTCATGCAAGCAGGTAGCATCATCAAAGGGAAAGTGACGCGGATCTCAGAGAGCATTGACCCTGCAACACAAACGGCGAAGATCTTCTGCCAGGTCAACAATGAGAATCTCCGCGATGGGGTTTACCTCGAAGGGAAGGTGTACTCGCAATCAGTAGCAGATGTCACTCGCATTCCGCTAGACCTATTGCTGGATGATCAAACGGTGTTTGTCTTAGAGCAAGACTCTATTCTTGAAGCGAAGGCGGTAGAAGTAATTTATGCTTCATCAAAGGATGCGTTGATTCGCGGCTTATCCAACAATGCAGAGCTCATCAGTGAACGCATTCCTGGAGCTTACGATGGTATGATCGTGAAAGCGCAGCGCCCATGAATTCCTTGATCAAATACTTCATCAAGTTTCCGATCACGGGTGACCTAGTGATGATTGCCATTCTCTTGGCAGGAGTCATCGGGATGTTCAACCTGCGTTCGAACTTCTTCCCGGAAACACCCACCAAGACCATCTCTGTTCAGATTGTCTACCCAGGTGCTTCTCCAGAGGAGATCGAAGAAGGGGTGGTGGCCAAGATTGAAGACAACCTCAAAGGGGTAGCTGGGTTAGACCAAGTGAAGTCGGTATGTACCGAGAACTCAGCAACCATTACCATAGATGTCTTAGATGAAGGGAAGACAGATGAGAAACTACAGGACGTTAAGAATGCGGTAGACCGCATCTCTTCGTTCCCAGTAGGGATGGAGCCGCCGATTATTTATAAGAGGGAGTCTATCGGTTTCGCTATTTCATTTGCAGTAGCAGGTGATCTTAGTTTGACAGATCTAAAGCGGACGGCACGTGGGATTGAGTCAGACCTCCGTGCGCAAGATGGAATTTCTCAGGTATCCCTCAGCGGTTTTCCTGACGAAGAGATTCAAGTAGCCGTCGATGAACAACGACTCCTAGAACTCGGCATCAACTTCAATGAGGTGTCCCTCGCAATTCGTGCAGCCAACTTGGAGACGACCGGTGGTAAGATTCGCACAGATCGAGAAGAACTATTGATTCGTGGACGATTTAAGGAGTACCGTGCCTATGAGCTAAGAGATATCGTGGTGCGTGCCGAGGCAGACGGACGCGTCATTCGCTTAGGTGAGATTGCTGAAGTGACGGATCGTTGGAGCGACAATGACCCGTCGAGAAACTGGTTCAACGGACAACCAGCTTCGGTAGTGACGGTGAATAATCTACTTGAAGAAGACATCATTGGTATCACCGAAAAAGTGCGTCAATACATCGACGACTTTAATACCAAGAATTCAGATGTCACCTTGCATGTGATCCGCGATCAATCGGTAGTGCTGAACCAACGTATTGACCTCCTCGTGAATAATGGAATCGTGGGATTCTTGTTGGTGGTGTTCTTCTTGGCGCTCTTCCTGAATTCAAGGTTGGCGTTTTGGGTAGCATTAGCGATCCCTGTCAGCTTTGCTGGGATGTTCATCTTCGCTGGTTTACTTGGCGTAACCATCAATGTGATCTCACTCTTTGGAATGATCCTGGTGATTGGTATCCTTGTGGATGACGGGATTGTCATAGCCGAGAGCATCTACCAGAAATACGAAGAAGGGTACTCGCGCTATGATGCCACGATTAAAGGAACCTTGGAAGTCCTTCCAGCGGTGTTCAGTGCGATTGTCACGACCATGGTAGCATTCTCTATGTTCTTCTTTATCGAAGGTCGACTCGGAGATTTCTTCCGTGAGATGGCCATTGTGGTGATGGTGACCTTGGTCTTCTCTCTTGTGGAGGGTGCGTTGATTCTTCCAGCCCATGTTGGACACAGTAAAGCCTTAGCGAGAGACCGAAAGCAGAACAAGCTAGAGAAGACCATGAAAGGGGTGATGGACTGGTTGCGCAACACACTGTATGCGCCGGTTCTTCGATTCTCTATGAAGCTTCCTTTTATCACCTTCGGAATCGTTGTCGCCGTCTTTGCTATTACGGTTCCTGGTATGATTGGTGGAGGTTTTGTCAAGACGACCTTCTTCCCCTTCATCGAGGGAGATAACATTACGGTGAACTTGACCATGGGCTCAGGAACCCGTGATTACATTACTACGGAAGCGCTTGACCGCATCGAGGCAGCAGCTTGGGAAGTGAGCGAGGAACTCAGCGCTCAGCGTGATGACTCGCTCCAATTAATCTTAGCGGTAGATAAGCGTATTGGTCCTTCAACCTATCAGGGAACGATCAATATTCAGCTCCTCGACGGAGAGGCCCGCAACATGAAAGTGTTGGAGGTGACCGATATGATTCGTCAACGCGTAGGTCCAATCTATGGCGCTGACAACATCAGCTTCGCAACCTTTAGTCCATTCGGTAGACCGGTCTCGGTTTCGCTTCTTGGAAATGACCTCGATGAATTGACCGCTGCAGCAGACGCCTTGCGCGAAGAGATGCAGAAACGCGATGACCTGAAGGATGTGATCGACAATAACCGCAAGGGATTGAAAGAGGTCAACATCCGCTTGAAGCCCAACGCGACTTTGCTGGGATTGAACGAGCAGGAAGTACTCTCTCAATTACGTCAAGGATACTTCGGTTCTGAAGTGCAACGATTGCAACGAGGAGAAGACGAAGTGCGCGTATGGTTGCGCTACTCTGAAGACGATCGCTCAAGTGTGGGCGACCTTTCAAAGATTCGCATTCGAACCGTCACTGGATTGGAAGTGCCTTTAGATGAAGTAGCTGAACTCGACGTCAAGCGCGGAGTAGTAGCAATTAATCGTCTGTACGGAAAGCGTGAGGTGCAAGTGAGTGCTGACTTGGCAGATGCGAATGTCTCAGCCAGCGATGCCAATGGAGATATCCGTGAGAATGTGGTTCCGGAGATTCTTTCAAATTACCCAAGTGTATCGGTGAGCTACGAAGGACAGAACCGTGAGCAGTTGAAATCTCAGCAAAGTATCGGACAGGTGTTGCCGTTGATTCTAGCGATCATGGTCTTCATCATTATGTTGACCTTCCGTTCGCCAATTCAAGGATTGGTCGTGGTTTCTTTGATTCCATTCGGATTGATCGGAGTGAGTTTAGGACACTGGGTACTTGATGCACAGATCTCTCTTTTCAGTGTGCTTGGTATGATCGCCTTGATCGGTATCCTAGTGAATGATGCGCTGGTGTTTGTCGCCGCGTTCAACACCAATATCAAGAATAGAATGGACTTCCGAGAGGCGCTCTGGGCAGCTGGAATGAGTCGATTCCGTCCGATTGTATTGACGTCTGTGACAACCATCGCTGGTCTTGGTCCTCTCATCTTGAATAAGAGCTTCCAGGCGCAGTTCCTTATCCCAATGGCTATTGCGGTAGCGTTCGGGTTGTTGTTTGTGACCTTGATTATCCTGGTGCTTCTTCCGGCCTTTATGATCTGGGCTAACTGGCTCCACGGTTTGTGGCAGTGGGTGATTAAGGGAACCTTCCCGCCACCAAATGAGCGGGAACCTGCACTAAGAGAAGTATTGAAGAACGATAATTTCCAGGCAGATGAATAAGTTGATTTTAGTCCTTCTTTTTCTCGCCTGCGGCGGAACGTTTTCCGCGCTAGCGCAAGAAAACTTAAGCTTGGAAGACGCGATCAGATTTGGATTGGACAACAACTTCCAAATCAAAATTGCCGAGCTGAATTCAGACATCGCAGAGAACAACAACTCTTGGGGACAAACCTCTGCCTTGCCCTCATTGAATGTGACGGGGTCGTACTCGCTCAATATCACAGATAACAGCGAGAACCCGACCAGCTTCATTCAGGCCAAATTGGAATCAGAAGGCGTTCAATACGGCGCCAACTTGAACTGGACGTTGTTCGACGGTTTCAGCATGTTCGCTCAGAAACGTCAACTCGAATTGCTCGAAGCGCTCAGCGAAGGGAATGCAGCGGTGGTGATTGAAAACACCGTTCAGGGCATCGTTTTGGCGTACTACGATGTCCAAGTACAGCAAGAAAAGCTCGATGTCTTGGAGGAAGTCATTGCCCTCTCACGCGATCGTCTAGAGTACATGAAGCTCAAGAAAGCGTTGGGTGCCAGTACCACCTTCGAGATCCTTCAATTTGAGAACGCCATCGTTTCAGACAGCACGAATTACCTCTTGCAGCAGCTAGCGCTTGACAATGCCATGCGCAACCTCAACCTATTGCTTCAAACCAGTGACACCGTCTGGGAGCTGACCACAGATCTCAGTTCTCCAGGTCAAGCCTACGACTACAACACCCTCTGGGATGAAGTCAAAAACAGCAACCAACAGCTGAGAAACGTCATGGCTAACAAGTTGTTGAGCGAACAGCAATTGCGCTCTGCCAAAGCAAACATGTACCCAGTGGTGAGCTTCAACGCGGGAATCAACCAAAGTGATAACAACTTCAGCGCCGGGGAACTTTCAGGAAGTGGTCGTACCCTCAACTACTTCGGAACCTTCACGCTCAATTTCAACCTCTTCAACGGTGGTAAGACACGCACTGCCATCAAGAATGCACAAATCAGCGAAGAGATCGCCAACTATAACCAAATCGACCTCCAGCTGAACGTGAGCACCCAACTTCGTAATGCAGTAGAGCTCTACAACGCGCAATTCGCGATCTACAACCTGACTGCCGAGAACGTAGCCAACCAAAAGCAAGCCCTCGATATCGCCGAAGAACGATACAATAACGGGGTCATCAATTCATTCGATTACCGCACCCAACAAGTAGCGTACCTCAACGCCGCTATCGGACGCATCGAAGCGCTGAAGAATCTGTTGGATACGAATGCGAATTTGGTGAGACTGCGTGGAGGGTATATCAACCAAAGGTAGTCGAGTGACGAGAGTCTAGGGAATCTATAATCTAGAAACGATAATCTATAACTAGCAAGACGAGAGTCTAGGGGCGAGCGTATTTAAACTCGTATTGATTTTTTCCACGAACCACGAACCACGAACCACGAACCACGAACCACGAACCGGCAACTCCTTTAGTTCAAAGTACTCCGTTCTACTACGTTTCCGCTTGGACGGAGATCTATGAATTTATTGGTGTAGGAATCAAAGATATACCCCTGGATATTGAGGTTGACTTGATGTTCAGAGCGGATGATTGCGTTGAGTGTTTCCAGTTGTTTACGGAGATACAATCCCACTAAGGAGTGGGAAAGGTCATTTGCTAGGCAAATGACCTTTCCCTTTCCTCGTGTTTTTCTGTTTTGATCTGACTTAGACTGCAGGTCCATTGGATTGACGGTTCCGATTTCAAACATCTCGGCCACGATGTAATTCGTGGTTGAGAGCACACAATTCACCGTCTCAATGTCTTTCGCTATAATGAAATCAACGATGTCAATCATTGCCTTTTGATCAAACACAAGTGCATTACCTAGAGAGGAAAGAAAGTAATTTTTAGCGCTTGACTGATTATGTATGGCCATCTCCAAACCATCAGTAGGGCAGATGAAAAACAGATTTTTCATAGTGAAAGAGTCAGTTCAATCCAGAGGTTTTAAAGATTTTTTAAGTCAATCACTTCGAAGTTTCGGGCATCGAAATAATCATCGACACCGTAGTCAGTATTGATGATGATTCCTCCGAGCAGCGTGACCGTATCTACATGAAATTCGTTCTTACATGTTTGAATGTGTTCGTGAATCTTCTTGTCAATGATGTCATAACAGGCTTCGGTGATCGCCTTTGATTTATTGTCGCTTGATAGAATTTGCTCTTTGTAAGGGAGCAAGCTCTCTTCAAGTTTCATTTGCTGGTAGTCATCATCATTCATGACTGGAGCGTAAGAGTCATCATGGAAGCGGCTTAGCGCAAGCATAAGTGCACCACAAGAATTCCCGGTCTCCTCTTGACGAGGACGGTACATCTTTCCTAGGTCGCCATCCAATGTAATCCCGATGTGCGGACCGTAGAAAATAAACGCGCTTCCTTCATCTGGGATGTGGTGAGCAAAAGCAGTCATACCCGTTTGTCCAGCAAAAGGTAGACCTCCCAATCCTCCCATAATGAATGGGCCGAACAGTACATTGAAGAATGTTGTAGAAGGGACGTTAATATCATCGGAACACACAGACGTTGCCATGAGAACTTTCGAGATATCAATTTTATGTTCCAACTGCATCTTACCTAAGTAATGGATGGAAGTGTCTTTTGCGTCTTTAGCGTTTGGGAAATATCCCTGTACGATTTTGTCAAATTTTCTTTGAAGCATATGATTCAGGTATTAGGGCTGAAGGGTGTGTATCAGCCAAAATCAATTGTTCCGAAAATAGGGAAAAGGAAGGTTAATGCAACATTGTTGCAGTAATATATCTCGTTCTCTCTTGCGAAAGAATCGATAAACAATAAACAATAATCGATAACTGGTTGGGCTAGAGGCGAGGGAATCGAGAAACAATAAACGATAATTGACAACTGGTTGGGCAAAAGACGAGAATCAAAAAAACGGATGCCGGAAGCCGGACGCCGGATTTAGGTCTAAAGCCTAACGCCTAGGTGCGTGGCTTTCAGCCACCGACGGCTTTCTTAATCTCATTCAGCTTCATCAATGCCTCCACTGGAGTGAGGGTGTTGATGTCTGTTGCTAGAATCTCTTCTTTCACTCGTTCAAGTACAGGATCATCAAGTTGGAAGAAAGAGAGCTGCATGTCGTTGTCAGCGGCGATTTCTTTGGCTTTGCCTGAGAGTTCACCGGCGTGGCTCTTTTCGAGTTGTTTGAGGACTTTCGAGGCACGTTCAATCACGGCTACAGGCATACCTGCGAGCTTGGCTACATGGATACCGAAACTGTGGTTTGAGCCTCCTTTGACGAGCTTGCGGAGGAAGATGATCTTTCCATTATGCTCCTTTACCGACACGTTGTAGTTATGGATGCGCTCGAAGGTGCCGGCCATCTCGTTCAACTCGTGGTAGTGCGTAGCGAAAAGCGTTTTCGCCCGTGCCTTTGGGTTTTGGTGCAAGTATTCTGCAATCGCCCAAGCGATGGAGATTCCATCGTAGGTTGAGGTTCCTCGTCCGATTTCGTCGAGGAGGACGAGGCTTCGGTCTGTGAGGTTGTTCAGGATAGAGGCCGTTTCGTTCATCTCTACCATGAAGGTTGATTCTCCACTTGAGATGTTGTCGCTGGCTCCTACTCGGGTGAAGATTTTATCGACTAAGCCAATGTCAGCGCTCTTTGCTGGGACGAATGATCCCATCTGGGCCATGAGGGTAATCAAGGCGGTTTGACGAAGTAAGGCAGACTTACCAGACATGTTTGGTCCGGTGATCATGATGATCTGCTGCTGCTCATTGTCGAGGTAAACATCGTTCGTTACATAGCTTTCTCCAAGTGGAAGATTCTGTTCGATCACTGGGTGACGACCATCTTTGATGTTCAAGACATGGTCTTCGTGTAGCGACGGACGAACATATCCGTTGCGAATGGCCACTTTGGCGAAGGAGATCAGGCTATCTAAGCGTGCGATCAACTGCGCGTTCAGCTGGATTGGAGCGATGTATTCAGAGATGGCTTGAACGAGCTCTGCAAACAGCTTCTGCTCGATGTCGCTAATCTTCTCTTCTGCTCCAAGGATTTTCGCTTCAAGTTCTTTGAGTTCCTCTGTGATGTATCGTTCAGCTTGCGTGAGGGTCTGTTTGCGAATCCAAGTCTCAGGCACCTTGTCTTTGTGCGCGTTACGTACTTCGAGGTAGTAGCCAAAGACGTTGTTGTAGGCAATCTTCAGTGATGGAATACCCGTGATCTCGCTTTCGCGTTGCTGGATGGCCATCAGGTGATCCTTGCCATTCGCAGAGATCGAACGTAGCTCATCGAGTTCTGGGTTGATGCCGTCAGCCATCACGCCACCCTTGTTTACGAGCAATGGTGGTTCTTCCAATACTTCAGCTGTGATACGATCACGAATAACCGAACACAAGTTTAGTTGGTCACCTAAGAGGCGAAGCTCTTCTATTTCTTGGTCGAGGCAGAATTCACGGATAGGCTCAATTGCCTGCAACGCATCACGCAGTTGCAACACCTCGCGTGGATTGATTCTTCCGGTCGCTGCTTTGGAGATCAAACGTTCTAGGTCACCAATGCTCTTCACTTCACGAGAGATGGCCTCTGCCGCTTCCGTGTTAGCGACCCAAAAAGCCACCGTATTCAAGCGCGACTCAATGTCTTTCTTCGTACGCAATGGCAACACCATCCAACGCTTCAGCATACGACTTCCCATCGGGGAAACGGTATGATCAAGGACATCGAAAAGGGTGGTGGCATCAGGATGCGGTGAGTTGATCAACTCAAGATTTCGGATTGTAAATCGATCAAGCCATACATATGAATCTTCGGCAATGCGACTGATCGAACGAATGTGATCGGTATCGCCATGCTTCGTCTCACCAAGGTAGTGCAAGGCTGCACCTGCGGCAATGACACCCAGCGAAAGCTCTTCAATTCCATACCCTTTCAGTGAAGATGTTTGGAAATGCTTCAAGAGCAAATCTTGCGCATAGTCTTCTGTAAAGACCCAATCTTCGAGCTTGTAGGTGTAGAAGCCATCGCCAAAAGCGTTGCTGAAAGTATCATCCGTATTGCGCTGGTACAGCACCTCACTCGGCTTAAAGCTCTGCATGAGCTTGTCGATGTAGACGGTACTTCCTTCAGCAACCAGGAATTCACCGGTCGAGATGTCCAAGAAACTCACTCCAGCCTGCTGCGCACGCTTATCAAAAGTCACAGCAGCCAAGAAGTTGTTCGACTTCGTCTCGAGCACTTTGTCGTTCAAGGCTACCCCTGGAGTCACCAATTCAGTCACCCCACGCTTCACGATTTTCTTCGTGGTCTTAGGATCTTCCAGCTGATCACAAATCGCCACACGGTTCCCCGCACGAACAAGTTTCGGGAGGTAAGTGTCAAGACTGTGATGCGGGAATCCAGCGAGCTCGACATAAGCCGCTGCGCCATTCTTCCGCTTGGTCAATACGATGCCCAAGACCTGCGAGGCCTTGATCGCATCCTCCCCAAATGTTTCATAGAAATCACCCACACGGAACAACAACAAGGCATCAGGATACTGAGACTTGATCTTGTTGTACTGCTTCATCAACGGCGTTTCCGCCGGCTTCTTCGATGCTGTTTTACTACCAGCCATATGGGGGAAGAATGGTCCTAAAAAAAGCGAGCCGCCGCATCATTGACGAAACGGCAGCCCACCAGAAATCATGTAAAAATTCGTATTGCATCTCGAAAATAGGGGGGATGCCGTTTTTTGGCAATTTGAGGTGCTTGGGGTTATTAACACGTTATTCACGAAAGTAGGGAGGGAGGGGGCTGAAGTGGCTGTTTGCGAGATGATATCGATAGGCTGTAGACCGTGGACCGTGGACCGTGGACTGTGGTTCGTGGTTCGCGGACCTTGGTTCGTAGAATTTGGAATGTTGAATTTGGAATGAAAGGCAGAGCAAAAAACGGACGCCGGGTGCCGGAATAAAGAGAAAATCTCTCCTAACCCATTTCAGATTGCCCAAGGGGCAATCCCTGCGGCAATAGTGGTGCAAAAGGAGCTACGCAAGGCGCAGCAAAAACGAATGTCGGCTGCTTACAAAAAACCCACTTAAGCCTTAAGCCATAGGCCTTACGCCTTTAAAGTCGTTAAGCGACTTTAAGTTGAGAAATCTTCGACTTACTAAACTTCTCCTCCGCATACGAAAGCGTAATCTTCAATGATCCGCCGTCGCCGCTTGGCATTTCGAACATGGCGTCGGTCATGATGGCTTCGCATATAGAGCGGAGGCCGCGGGCACCGAGTTTGTATTCGACTGCTTTTTCTACGATGAAGTCGAGTACTTCTTTTTCGAAGCTGAGCTTGACATCGTCGAGTTCGAAGAGTTTTACGTACTGTTTGATCAGTGCGTTCTTCGGTTCAGTGAGGATACGACGTAGTGTATCTGCATCCAATGGGTTGAGGTGCGTGAGTACCGGGAAACGGCCAATCAGTTCTGGAATCAATCCAAAGCTTTTCAGGTCTGTCGGTGCCACGAATCGCAGGAGGCTTCCTGACATATCGATTTCAGCGTCATTCGAACCGTAACCGATGGTCGTCGTTTTCACACGGCGTTCGATCACACGTTCGATACCGTCGAAGGCACCTCCACAAACGAAGAGGATGTTCTTGGTATTCACTGAAATGAGTTTCTGTTCTGGGTGTTTACGTCCACCTTGTGGTGGCACATTTACGATAGATCCTTCAAGAAGCTTAAGCAGGGCTTGCTGTACACCTTCACCGCTCACATCACGTGTGATGCTTGGGTTATCACTTTTACGAGCAATCTTGTCAATCTCATCAATGAATACGATGCCGCGTTCAGCAGCTGAAACATCGAAGTCAGCTGATTGAAGCAGACGTGAGAGTACGCTTTCTACATCTTCACCTACATAACCAGCCTCTGTGAGGATGGTCGCATCAGCGATACAGAAAGGTACGTTCAACATCTTCGCAATGGTTTTTGCGAGGAGGGTTTTACCCGTTCCGGTTTCACCAACTAGGACAATATTCGACTTTTCGATCTCGATATCGTCATCGCTTTTTGCAGGGGGTTGAAGGAGGCGCTTGTAGTGGTTGTACACCGCTACACTCAAGACTTTCTTCGCTTCGTCTTGTCCGATCACGAACTCATCGAGGAAACGCTTAATGTCTTTTGGTTTCTGCAGCGTGAGGCTTGCTTCCACCTGAGAATTTTTCTCTTGAGCTAGTTCTTCGCGGACGATGTTATTCGCTTGATCGTTGCAATGATCGCAGATGTGACCAGTGATCCCTGCAATGAGGATATTCACTTCACTTTTCTTTCTTCCGCAGAAGGAACAACTAATCTCTCTTTCAGCCATAGCACTGTCTTTCGTTCTTTTAGTCTTCCGCCGTATGGCGAAAAGAAAAAGAAAGCTGCACATAGTGTACAGCTTTCAAAGATACGTTTTTAGGGTGAGGCGCCCTATTCAGGCCCCGTGTACCCTTGGAAACTTATGATTTCTTCTCAAGAACTTCGTCGATCATTCCGTACTCTTTGGCTTCATCAGCCTTCATCCAGTAATCACGGTCACTGTCTTCCCATACTTTCTCGTATGATTGACCTGAGTGGTTGCTGATAATACGGTACAACTCTTCTTTCAGCTTCTGGATTTCACGAGCTGTAATCTCGATGTCAGAAGCTTGACCGCGAGCCCCACCGAGTGGTTGGTGGATCATCACGCGTGAGTGCTTCAATGCGGTACGCTTTCCAGCGTGGCCTGCACAAAGCAACACCGCGCCCATCGAAGCTGCCATACCAGTACAGATCGTCGCTACGTCAGGACGGATGTACTGCATGGTGTCGTAGATACCTAGACCTGCGTACACACTTCCACCAGGGGAATTGATGTAGATCTGGATGTCTTTCGTTGCATCAGCAGACTCCAAGAAGAGTAGCTGTGCCTGAATGATGTTGGCGATGTAGTCGTCAATACCTGTTCCTAGGAAGATGATGCGGTCAGCCATGAGGCGTGAGAACACATCTACTTCGCGGAAAGGCATGTTACGTTCTTCGATCACGGTGCGGGTCATGTTTTCAGGACCGTACACGTGACTAATGTAATCATCAGCCGTGTGGCTGCTAATGCCGTGATTATGCACGGCGTATTTGAGGAATTCTTTACGATTGATCATTTCTGATTATCTGTTTCTGAGTGGGAAATTAGATAACAATTCCCACCGTGAAAAGTTAAAGCTTCACAAGCGCAGATCGCCAGAAAGATTCCTCGGCTTATTAACGAGCCTTAGTTGGAATGTTCCTTAGCGAGCTCTAGGAAATCTTCGTATGAAACGGCCTTTTCCTTGATTTTCGCTTGTTCGATAAGTGCGTCGAGTACTTTATTCTCTTTAATAACATCATTAATACGCTGGCGTTCATTCTGATCACCAAGAACGTTGTTCGCGAAATTTTCAAGCATTTCTTCGTCGAGCGGCATACCGTATTGGGCGTATTGAGAACCAATCATTGCCTTCGCTTGCTCCTTGATTTCCTCGGGAGTAACGATGATTTCTTTGTCGGTAATCACTTTGCCCTCTACCAATTGCCACAGCAAGAAACGCGAGTAGCTTGGGTACTCTTCTTCCACCTGTTCAGCCGTGACTGGCTTCTCATTTGAAAGTTGGATCCAGCGCTTCAGGAAGGCATCAGGAAGCTGCACATCGAGGTTGTCGATGATGTGCTCGCTCATTTGACGCTTGTAAAGGTTGATCGAATCACGCTCGAACATGCTAGCTAATTGCTCTTCTAGCTTTGTACGGAATTCTTCTTCATCCTTGATTTCGTCTTTACCGAACACTTTATCGTAAAGCTCTTGATTCACTTCATGTGGTGTCAAACGCTTGATCTCATTAATGCGGAATTTGAAATTACCGAGATCATTCACTTGTTCTGGAGAAACGTTTAGCATGCGTGCCAAGTCGTCATTGTTCAATGAAACCTTGTACGGGTCTACTACAATTTCTTCGTCTTTCTTGACACCAGTAAGCGCTTTTTTCGTCTTCTTGTCTTCAACGCTATCGAGGGTGATGGTACCGTCGTTCATAATGCCGCCTTCGAGGATCTCACCGTTTTCGTCCAGTTGGATCATCGTTCCAAGTAGCAGGTCATTTTCTTCACTTGTTTCAGCATCTGCAACTTGTCCGTGACGACGCGAAAGGTCAGTTACGTGTGTATCCATCATCTTCTTGTCGATCTTCACGGTATGACGAACAGGTAATTTTTTCATCGCCTTCTCCATGTCGATTTCAGGCGCCAATCCCATTTCATATTCGAAAGTGAATTTGTCTGGCTCATTCCAATCTCCCTGGATGTCGTCATTCTCAACCGGAATAGGATTTCCTAGAACATTGAGCTTCTCTGTTACGATGTGCTCGTAAAGCTTATCGTTCAGTACGCGGTTTAGCTCTTCAGCAAGAATGGCTTTACCGTACTGCTTCTTCACCAATCCGAGCGGCACTTTTCCAGGACGGAATCCTGGCATGTTCACCTGCTTACGGTATTGCTTCAATGAAGACTCGTACTTGTCGAAGTAATCTTCTTTCTCTAGGGTAATAGACAATCGGATATTTAGATCGTCTACTTGATTGCGCGTGATCTCCATGCGTTGGGTTTGCTTCTTAAAAAGTCGGCAGGCTTAATTGCCTGCCGTCTTTTCCTGAGATTCGATTTGGTGCGGGTGGAGGGACTCGAACCCCCACGCCTCGCGGCACTAGATCCTAAGTCTAGCGTGTCTACCAATTTCACCACACCCGCTTTAATTCCCACGAATTTGGGGCTGCAAAGATATGTTATTCTCTTTATTCCTTGCAAGCTTTCTGAAAGAAAAGGTCATTTTTTCTTTCTCGCTAGCGCGGAATTGGGGAAATCGCTGAAAACCAAATGATTCTGCAAGAGGAGCACGGGTTACTTTCTCACCTTTACTTCGCTGCAGCAATGGGTGAGATTCTCTAGTCTGCTTACCTCTCCGTTATCAACACGATCCCAGAATTCGAGCATGTTGCCATTCTCGTCGATCTTCCACCCGTATTCATAGGTCTCGAAGCCTTTGAGATCAACCGTTCTGAATTTCTTCCAGTTACAGCTTCCGCAACCAGGAACGGCAAATTCCAGTTTGAGATGCTTCACCTTATCGTTGCGGTAACGGAGCTTGTTGCGCGAGATGCGCACGTCATACTCTCGTCCTTTACCTACCGTTGCGCCAATATAGTCTTCATCATCGGTAGCGTTGATCTTGAAGCTAAACTCTTGCGTTACTGCCGGTTTGCGTTCAGTGCACAAGGGCGGATTCAGTCCGCCATCATAGGTAGGTAGATCGGGGTTGCTATTCCAGTAGTCGTTTTCATTACGGTCAATGTCGTGTTCACCGTTGCGAATCGTTTCCTTTTTCTCTTCTTCCACAGAAACCATGAGCGGGGTTTCTTTTACCTCAGGTCCCAGATAAGAAGGTTCCGTTGGTGCGGTGGTAGAGGAGAGCGGCTGCACCTGGATCGGTGAAATGGGATCGATAGTAGCAACGCGCTTTACAGAAGGGGTGAGTTCGGGCTCTAAAGCGCCAATCTCGTTGTGTTGTGATGGAAGCAACAACAATGCTGCTGCTCCCAGGATCAATCCGATCATCATCTTAAGTTTTAATGTGTGATACCATGAATTGGATCCTGCAGGAATGCCCGGGGTGGCCAAATACCCTCGTACTTGCTCTAACGAAACTTCTGGCGGAAGCTTCCGGACATGTTGGAACAAAGGGTCTATGTCGACTTGCATCTGAATTCGTTTTTATGATAAACTTCCCAACCCGATCAGGATAGCCAGTGAGGCGGTCACCTGTTCAAGCGAACTCACCGGAGCGAGTTCTTCTTTCAACTTCTTGCGTGCACGGTGAAGACGAACTTTCACGGCGCTTTCGCTCGCATCTTGCATTTCTGCGATCTCTTTAATGGAGAACCCAACGATCTCAAACAATTCAATCGCTTCCCGCATATCATTCGGAAGCTTGCGCAATGATTGGTAGAGAATGTGGATGTCTGCAGCGATATCGGCAGAAGGAGCTACGCCTTTCAATCGTTCAAAGGCCTCTTCATCGTAGTAACCACGGAACTTCAATCTCCGCGCTTTGCTTGCCACGATATTCGAAGCCGATCGCATCATAAAGGCGAGCAAGGCTTTTTTGTCTCGAATCGTTTCGAACTTCTCAAAGGCAACAAGGATCGTCTCCTGCACGAGGTCGTCAGTCTCAATCACGCCATAACTTCTAGCGCTACAAAACCGAACAAATCCATCATGCAAAGGCTCGTAAACCTTCATGAAGTCACTCTGTTTCGATGTGGTTGGTGTGCTCATCAAATACAAGGTCGCACAAAAAGCAGAAAGGTTACAACACAAAAAAAATTAAGTACGTGGTGCGTGGTTCGTGGTTCGTGGTGCGTGGTTTGTGGTTCGTGGAATGTGGAATGTGGAATGGAATAGCTTTGAACTACGAACTACGAACTACGCACCTAGTTATCGATTCTTGTTTATCGATTGTCGATTTCCACAGGAAGAACTTATCTTCGTGAACGATGAAAAACGTCCTAGGCTTAACCCTTGTTTTTTGTCTGTTCAGTGTGATGTCTTTCGCGCAGAGCAGTGGTGAGCCCCTAGAGTATGGTGCACGTGCGCAGGGTATGGGGAATGCTACGGTGACCATGGATGGAACGTGGGCTCTGTTCCATAACCAAGCGGGTATTGCACGCATGGAATCTATCGGTGGTGGGGCCTTTTATCAATCGAGATTTTCACTTCAAGAATTGAGTACTGCCGGTTTCGGTGCGGCCATTCCAGCGGCAGGTGGCGTGTTCGGACTATCATACGTCCGCTACGGTTATACCGCGTATCGTGAGCAGCGAGTGGGATTGGCTTACGCGAGAACCTTGGGGGAGAAGCTGGATGTTGGCGTCCAGTTTGATTACATCGGAATCTTTTTGGGAGGGAGTTATGGGAGTTCTTCCTCATTCACATTCCAGGGAGGGGCGATCTACCAAGCTTCTGAGAAAATTGAAATCGCTTTCCACGTGTTTAATCCTGTGCGTGCTGCGTTGGCTGAGTTCAATGATGAACGTTTGCCAGTGGTGTTGCGAGCAGGAGCGAGTTACCTCTTCTCAGAACGGGTGGCTATTCGTGGAGAAGTGAGAAAGCACATCGATTACGATCCGTCGTTGGCGATTGGGTTGGAGTACGAGTTGATTGAAAATCTCTTCCTCCGCGGAGGCGTTTCAGGGGCACCATCTCGATTCGCATTCGGAGCAGGCTACCGGCTAGGGGCACTCCAACTCGATATCTCGTCTGGTTACAACGAAGTGTTAGGATATTCTCCTCAGCTATCTTTCACTTATCATGGGAAATAGCTTGATCAGTCCGCCTCAGGCGGATAGGGTGATTCGATTAATTCTCCTGCTTTTGTTTTTTAGTGTGAGCGTTTCCGCGTTAGCGCAACAAGACGACCCTTTGGTAAGACAGCGCATGATCGAACAGCGCATCGAAGCCATCGTTGAAGGATTGGATGAAGAAGTAGAGCTTGACTACACCACCCTCTTTGATGTCTTAGATTACTACCTCGAACGTCCCTTGAATTTGAATAAGGCGACGGCAGCTGATTTGCGGCAGTTGTACTTGTTGACGGATGTTCAGATCAATAACCTTCAGCTACACATTGCTAAGAATGGTCCACTTCGTGAGATCTATGAGGTGCAGGCGATTGAAGGTTGGGATCAAACAACGATTTACCTCCTGCTTCCTTTCATTAAAGTCGACGCACCGCTTGATTTCCAGCGATGGACTATCAAAGACGTGTTGGAAGAAGGAAGCCATGATTTATTCCTTCGTTACACACGTGTGCTGGAAGAACAAGAGGGCTTTGCACCCATCAGCGAAGAAGAACTAGCTGAGAATCCGAACCGTCGTTTCTTGGGTTCACCAGACAAACTCTATGCGCGCTACCGATTCCGTTACCGTAACAATCTCAGCATTGGTTTCACCGCTGAGAAGGATGCTGGGGAAGAGTTCTTCCAAGGAACGCAGAAGAATGGCTTCGATTTCTACAGCGCCCATGCCTATTACGAAGACAAAGGATGGCTGCGAAAAGCAGTGGTAGGTGATTATCAAGCGCAATTCGGACAGGGACTCACACTGTGGTCAGGTCTTGGATTTGGTAAGTCACCATTCATAGCTTCAGCGAAGCGTTCCCCGCTAGGGATTAGACCATATACCGCAGTAGATGAAAACCTCTTTTTCCGCGGTAGCGCAATTACACTAGGCGCAGGCAAATTTGAACTGACGCTCTTATACAGCGATAAAAAGATTGATGCGAACATTGTTTCGATTGCGGACACATCAGACACGGGGTTGGATCAGCTGGTGAGTGTGAGCTCGTTTCAGTTGAGTGGCTTTCACCGCACCAATGCTGAACTGTTCGATAAAGACGCGATTCGCGAACGCCATATTGGAGGGAATTTGGCTTACAAAAGTCGCAAACTCTCTGTTGGATTGACTGCCATGCGTTCGCAGTGGGATGCGAATTTGGAGCGGAATCTTCAACTCTACAATCAATTTGAGTTTAGCGATAACGAGAACCTTGTTGCCGGTGTAGATTACAACTTGGTATTGCGTAATATGAACTTCTTCGGTGAAGCTAGCATGAGCCAGAATGGAGGGATGGGATTCGTGAATGGAGTGCTGATTGCGCTTGATCCGAAGCTCTCTATTGTGGCTTTGCATCGTCACTTTGACCGCGATTTTCAAAGCTTATATGCCAACGCTTTCGCGGAACGAAGCAGACCCATCAACGAACAAGGGTTATACCTAGGAATGGAGTTCACCCCAGCAAGAAAATGGAAGGTCTCAGGTTACGCCGATCACTTTAGATCACAATGGTTGAGCTTCTTGGTAGATGCGCCTTCATCCGGACATGAATACCTGCTTCAACTAACGCATAAGCCTCGTCGGAAAAGTGAGTTTTATATCCGTTGGCGAAAGCGAAACAAAGACCGCAACAACATCATTGATTCTCCAATTGATCAGCCGGTTCCCTGGGATCAACATTTCTTCCGCGTTCATGCAGCATATCAAGTGCATGAGAATGTGAAGTTGAAGACGCGAGTTGAATTCACGCGTTATCAATTGGAAGGAAATCCAGCCGAGAATGGATTCTTGTTGTACCAAGATATCGTCTTCCGCAAGGTGATGTTCCCGGCCAACCTGACCCTGCGTTATGCATTGTTCGATACTGATTCATACAATGCCCGTTTGTACGCCTATGAGAACGACGTGCTCTACTTCTTCAGCATTCCGGCCTATTTCAACAGGGGCTCGCGATTCTACGCGATTAGTAAAATCCGCATTAAGAAAGGCGTGGAGCTCTGGTTGCGCTATGCGCAATGGTTGTACACAGACCGCGATGTCATCAATAGCGGACTGAACGAAATCAACGGGAATACGAAGAGTGAATTCCGAGCACAGTTGCGCCTGCGCTTCTAGTGCTTCGATTTTCTATTTTTGCAGGAATACAACGAAAATTACGATGGCAAATACATCTGAATTCCGCAACGGATTGTGCATTAAGTACAACGGCGATCTATGGGTAGTAGTAGAATTTCTACACGTTAAACCAGGAAAAGGAGCGGCGTTCGTCCGCACGAAATTGAAGAATCTCAACAACGGAAAAGTGGTTGACAACACCTTCAACGCGAGTGCGAAGATCGAACCGGTGCGAATCGAAACACGTAATTACCAGTACCTCTACAACGATGAAATGGGTTACCACTTCATGAACAATGAGACGTACGAGCAAGTGCAGATTGCGAAGCACCAAATCAACGCTCCTCAGTTCTTGAAAGACGGTTTGATCTGTCAGGTAATGTTCCATGCGGAAGAGGAGTCAGTGCTTTCATGTGATCTACCTTCACACATTGAAACGGAGATTACGTACACAGAGCCTGGAATCAAAGGAGATACTGCAACAAATACATTGAAGCCGGCTACTACCGACACAGGTGTTGAGGTACGCGTGCCTTTATTTGTTGATACTGGTGATTGGATCAAAGTGGATACACGTACAGGTGAGTACACCGAGCGCGTGAAAAAGTAAGCATGCAATTTCCCGAAGCAACTCGTCTTGAGGAGCTGGCTCAGCTTCTTGGGCTTTCCTTTCTCGGTGATCCTGATCATCAAGTCACAGGCTTGAATGAAATTCACCGCGTAGAAAAGGGAGACTTGGTCTTTGTAGACCATCCGAAGTATTACGACAAAGCCTTGGAGTGCGCCGCAACAACGGTGCTCATCAATAAGGAGGTGGAAGTACCTGAAGGAAAGGGGTTGCTAATCTCAGACGACCCTTTCCGTGACTACAACAAGCTCGCACGTCATTATCGTCCGAACAACTTCTCTACAGACCTTCGCGGTAAGCAACAAGCCATCGCTGCTTCTGCGCAGATTCATAGCACGGCTGTGATTGGAGAACGTGTTGTGATTGGCGAACGAACGGTGATTGGAGCAGGGGTAGTCATTAGCAACGATGTCGTTGTTGGAGACGATTGCATCATCCATGCAAATACCGTCATCGGGGGCGATGCATTTTATTACAAGCGTCGTCCAGAAGGATATGACAAGATGCACACTTGCGGTGGAGTAGAGCTCGGAGACAAGGTAGAAATTGGTGCGCTGTGTACCATCGACCGAGGCGTTTCGGCTGTGACACGCGTAGGAAGTGGTTCAAAACTCGATAATCAAGTACACATCGGTCATGATACCTTGGTAGGACAGCATTGTCTGTTCGCCGCTCAGGTGGGAATTGCCGGATGTGTTCAGATAGAGGATGAGGTAACACTTTGGGGACAAGTAGGAGTACCTAGCGATCTTACGATAGGTAAGGGTGCCGTTGTTCTCGGGCAAAGTGGAGTCACCAAAGACCTCGAAGGCGGAGTGACCTATTTTGGTAGTCCGGCGGAAGAAGCTCGCCACAAATTCAGAGAGTTGGCGATGATCAGAAAGATACCTGAACTCGTGAAGAAATTGCGCTAACTTCGGTGCAGTACTATGGCTGAAAAAAGCAGATCGCGAAATAAGCGACTTCAATTAAAGGATTTCAAGGTAGACGCGTTGTTGGAGATCACGCACACGATTAACAGCAACTGCACGGTTGATGTATTGCTCGACCTGTATCGTCGTATCCTAGAGAAAGATCTTGGCATTGAGAAGTTGGTGCTCTATGCACATCAAGGAAAGTGGCATGCAATTCTGCAATTCGGCGTCGAAGGTGATCCACCTGATGTAGAAGATACCGCAGCATTTCAGTCGACCAGTGGAATGACATTCGGATTGGCCCGTGGAGGTACCGAGTCGTTTGACGTCGTGATTCCCGTGACCAACGATGACATTCCGATTGCTTACATCTTGGTAGGTGATAAGGAAGAAGACAAGGTGGGGACCAGTCCGGTCATCAAGCACATGAAGTTCATTCAGACCATTACCAATGTGGTCTTGGTTGCGATTCAGAATAAACGTTTGGCCGAGGAGAACCTTCGCCAAGCTCGAATCAGCAAGGAGTTAGAGCTCGCGGCAGAAATGCAGAGTTTGCTGGTGCCTAATAGCTTACCTCAAGACGAGCACTTTGATGTATCAGCGGTGTACAAGCCTCACCAGCAGGTGGGAGGAGATTACTATGACTTCATTGAATTAAAAGATGGTCGTGTGATGTTCTGTACCGCTGATGTGTCTGGTAAAGGAGTGAGTGCAGCTTTTTTGATGTCGAACTTCCAGGCCTACCTCATGGCCATTTTCAAGTATATGGATCTTGGCTTGCAAGAGGTCGTTCACAACCTGAACGAACGTGTGATGTCGAGCGCCATGGGCGAGAAGTACATTACCCTGTTTATCGGGACTTTCGATCGTACCACCCGCAAGTTGAACTACATCAATTGTGGTCACAACCCACCTGTTTTAATCCACCCGAACGGACAAGCAGAACAGCTATCATTGGGGTCTATTGGATTAGGGATGTTCGAAGAGATTCCGCGCATTCAAGAGGGACAGTTAACGTTAGATCCCGGTTCGATGGTAATCTGTTACACAGATGGCTTGGTAGAGCAAGAAAACAGTGCGCAAGAAGAGTTCGGAATTGAGCGTTTGACTTCACTGGGTCGTGAGCATATCAACGCTAACGCGGAATTGGTGAACGTCCATATTTTGAAGTCTTTCAATGACTTCCGCGGCGATGAGCCGTTTGTAGATGACACGGCTTTGTTGACGTGTAAGTTTCTTTGATTAGACCTGTAGATTTATCAATCTTCTGAACCCCAGTAATTAGCACTGGTGCAAAAACGGTTGTAGTTTAAATGGAAACTACAGCTATGAAGAGACTTCTATTCATTTTCCTATTGTTTTACCCCATTGTTTTATCTGCGCAACGCGCCATGCCGGTGTTGCCAGAGGGCAGATATTAATCAGTTTGAACATGGCCCTGATGTGAATAATTCCCTGGGTTCGTTCGATCTAGAAGAAGTTGATGGTGACCTTTGGTTAGCCACTAGATGGACATCCTATCAGGGAATATATTCATCACTTTGGGTATGGGACGGTGCAGATTACTCGCCACTTGATTGTCATTTCACTAGCGATACAGAGAGTACTTCACGGACACTTAAAATTGTAAGAGAACAAGAGGGTATTTACCTGGTTGGGCGATATAATGGTTCAGGAGACGCGCTGAAAAGATCGAACGGAGCGTGGGTCAATCAACGATCATTCAATTGCGAATGGGAGCATAACCCATTGAATTTCTGGGCTGATAGAATTTAGTTCACTTCGATTGAGCTTTATCCCAACCCTACTTAAGTTCATTTGACCTTCGCTAGCGCGGAAGGAGTGAATAGCGCTTTCACTTTGTTTGACTTGTCTGGACGTGTTGTGTTGAATGGTCAGTTGGTGAACGGACAGACTGTGGTTGATGTTTTGGGGGTGGGAGATGGGGTTTATGTGTTGATTTTGAGTGAGATGCAACTGGCGAAACGTGTCGTGATCCAGAAATAGGAACTTCCAACACACTATGCCCTGCGGGCCCTCCCTCCCCCACCTTCACTCCGGCCGAGGTCGAAGTTCGGGCGGTTCGGGGAACTTGTCAATAGCAACTTTATAGCCGCTGAACTAAACTTTGCCGCCGTAGCAAAAGACGTTTCTTCGCCTACGACATCCCGAAGATGAACCCTTTATTTTGGCTTGTCAATGATGTTTTTATAGACGTCGGACAAAACTTTACGAACGCACGTCGAGGGCGTCGCGGAGGCCGTTTCCAACCATCATAAAGCTCAATACGAGTAACATGATCATCACCCCAGGGAGAATGGCCAAATAAGCCAAGTCAGTAGTGATCATGCTGTAGTGCTCCTTGATCATGTTCCCCCAACTCGGAGTGGGAATCTGAGCACCGATACCTAAGAAGCTTAGACCTGCTTCAATCAGAATCGCGCTCGCGAAATTCGCGGCGCTTATAACAATCACTGGTCCCCAAGCATTCGGAAGGATGTGCTTTCGAATGATACGCCAGTGGCCGTACCCCAAAGCACGGGCCGCCTCGACGTATTCCTTCTCTCGAATGCTGAGGAATTGACCGCGTACAATACGTGCGACTTCAACCCACATAGTTAAACCTACAGCGATAAATACCTGCCAGAACCCTTTTCCAAAGGCCAAGGTGATGGCGATCACCATAAGCAGGGTAGGGATGCTCCAGATGACATTGATCAACCATGAAATCAGTACGTCAATGCGCCCTCCAAAATAGCCAGCAAGGGCGCCAAGTAAGACACCTATGAGTAAGGAGATCAATACAGCGATCAATCCTACACTTAACGAAATAGACGTGCCTGCCATTAAACGACTTAATAAGTCTCTTCCATACTTATCCGTTCCAAGGAGGAAGATTTCTTCTACGAATTCAGCATCGGAAGGGATGGCTTGAACTTCTTCTTCGTTGAACGGGGTGAAGCCTTGTTCGTTGTGCTCTGCAACCGGACGTTGAGCATAGTCTCTGGCGTATCCACCTTCCCAGAGTGAGGTGAAGATGCCCGGGTTGTCGACGGTTTGTGGGGTGCGAAGCATGGTCACGGTGAATCCTGGTTTTTGACGCGAGATCGAGAGCTCTTGGCTGTTAGCGTCTGGGGTAGGGTCAGGACGTAAAAAAGGGCCGCCAATGGCGATAACAATCATCATGATGATGAAGACCGCTCCTGCTAGGGCAGGACGATTCTGCTTAAAGCGTTGCCATTTCTCCTTTCTTGGGTTCACGATTCGAAGGTAAGGGGTTCGTGTTTATTTCCATTTCGGACGATAAACAAATCCTGCAAGGGCGGTGATGACGATGTAGAATGGATAGAAAAGGAGCATTCCGTACCAAAGCAGTAGTTGCCATTTTCTATAACGAACCACACCCGATATTAGGAAGATCAAGTCGATCGCGAATCGACAGAATAATGCCATTAAAGCCCAACGCTCAAATGCGATGAGCCCTTGATAGAGAAGAGGAATGGTGACGAGGTTGGTTAGGAAGATCAACCAAGCTAAACCTTTCGCACGCCAACTTGGATAGGCGCTCGTTTTTTGTCCCCAACGAATGCGTTGTTTTAGGAATCGCCCTAGGTTTCGTTCTGAACGGACACTCACCTGAAGATCTGGGTTGTGGAAATAGACAACGGGTTGTTTGTTCATAGCGGCATACTGCACGAGGAAGGTGTCATCACCGCTGGCAATGTCGGTTCGAAGGTGAGCTTCTGCTCCGTCGTAAAGATCTTTTGTGAACGCCAACGCTGCGCCATTGGCCATGATCGGATGTTGGATGCTGGCAAAGGCACGGGTTGTGTTGGCGAGACCGAGCATATCAATGCCGTCGAAGATCTCGATGAGGTTACCCAGAAGTTTGAACGGACGAAAAGCCAGTGGCTTAATCAAGACCGGGATGATATAACAGGCTGCCGATTGTTGTTGGATCTCTTGAATGGCTAGTTGCAGCCAGTTCTCAGAGATGATGATGTCTGCATCTAAGGTGAGGATAATCTCGCCTTCGGCGGAATCGATGCCGGACTTGATTGCGGCCTTCTTTCCTCTTCCGTGGTTTTTGATGGCTTTTACGATGAGCGATTCCGCGCTAGCGAAAGTATCATCATCACTATGATCATCAACTACAATGATCTCAGCTCCTCTATTGACAAGGAGAGTAAGGAGTTGAGTCAAGTTCTGCGCCTCGTTTTTGCAGGGGATAACCACCGAAACCGACTTCATGCGATCTGCATTGTAGCGAGTCTTCTCATTGGGCCAGAGCGACATCCAAATCACAACCATGGCGTAAAGGCCAATCAGCAGGCAGACGATGAGAATCCAGAACATCATTCTTGTGCAGATTTAAGTTGCGAGAAGAAGATTGCTCCGATTAAGGCTGGAGTAAGGACGTTGATGAACCAAACGATCAAGGTGACCGTGAAACATATTTCTGGGCAAATACCTACAGCGGGAATCATCAGGACAGCCATGGATTCACGAATACCTAATTCAGCCAGGGCGGCAGTTGGGATAATGGTCGTGGCCAAGTAAACGAGAGATATCCTCGCAACGAGCTCATATATTTCTCCTTCGAAGCCGAATGCTTCAAAAACCAAGACAAACTGAAAGGTGAACGAGGCGTACCTCAACACCGAAAGGAAGAGAGTCCATGCATTTTGTCTTCGGGTATAGGCTTGGAGTGTAGCTACGCGTTGACCCACCCATGTGCCTTCTTTGACGAGTTCCTTGATGATGCGGAGCCAACCTGGTTCCACATAAAGAAGAAGCACGATCACAGTCAGAATCCATACGGGAATGGCGATGATTTGAGCGGCAGACCACCAGCCCATTTCGCTGTCAGTGATGAACGATTCCGCGATAGCGAGTGCAATCGAACCAAAAAGCAAAGTGGCCAAGGTCTGCGCAACACTTCCGTTCAAAAAGGCCCAGGTAGATCGTGTTTTATTGCCTTTTGGAATTAAATGAATCCGACCTGCACCATCACCAATTCGGTTGGGGGTGAAGAGGGTGTAGAAGGTTCCGATCCACACACTTTTGAGGGATTTTCCTAGCGAAAGAGCGGCGAAATCTTTGGTGAGACGCTTCCATTTAAAGGCTTCGAGTCCCCAGTTTAATGGCATCAAAGCAATAGCCAAAGCCAGCGCAGCGGGCGTTCCGCGTAAGCGTAGATCATCAAACGATAATTGACCCTTCAGACGATCGTAAAGGAAGTACGCCGCCAGTGACAAGACAATCAGTTGAAAGAGCCGAAAGAGGTAAGGTGATCCTTTGGTCAATTGGTTAACTTTGATCGTATCAAAAGTACCTCTTTGCAACCTGAAAAGATAATTATGGGCATTGATCCAGGAACCACGATCATGGGATACGGCATGATTCGCGTGGTAGGGAAGAAGCCTGAACTGCTGACGATGGGGGTGATTCGACTGTCTAAGTTCGACGATCACGCCTTGAAATTGCAGCGCATCTTTGATCGTTGTGTTTCGCTGATCGACGAATTCCATCCGGATGAGGTAGCGGTAGAAGCACCGTTCTTCGGACAGAACGTCCAATCCATGCTGAAGTTGGGAAGAGCACAGGGAGTAGCATTGGCCGCGGCCTTAAGTCGCCAAATCCCGGTGACGGAATATGCGCCACGTAAGATCAAACAGGCCATCACCGGTAATGGTGCGGCCAGCAAAGAGCAGGTGGCCGCTATGCTGTGTTCTGTACTGAAGATTCCGAAAGAGAACCTACCCAAAGAGCTTGATGCGACCGACGGACTAGCAGCTGCGCTGTGTCATCATTTCCAAAGCAGCTCTCCTCAATTAGGAAAAAGCTACAGCGGTTGGAAAGCGTACATCAAAGACAATCCAGGCCGAACCAAAAAATCAAAGTAGATGTTACCAGGCGTTGAAAGTTGGATGCAGATAGGATTTTTGGCCATGGTAGTGGTCACCCTTCAAGTCTTCTTCAAAGCCCACGGAACACCTGTGAAAGCGCGAGTCGTGCTCTACCTCTGGCTATTCGTCCAAACCATCATTTCAGCCACAGGATTCTATACCAACGAAACCGCCATGCCTCCACGCGCCGTCTTCTTGATGGCACCCATGTTTCTCTTTGTCTTCAGCGCTATTTCACCGAAAACGAGGTCTTTCATGGTCACTGAAGTGAATCCTATTTACAGCACTGCCTTGCATTCGGTCCGCATTCTTGTTGAGTTGGTGTTGTTTCAACTGGCTTTCGCCGAATGGATCCCCGAACTCATGACCTTCGAAGGCAGAAACTTCGATATCCTCATCGGACTCTCAGCACCCATCATGGCTTATCTAGTTTGGAAGAATAAAGTCAGCCCCAAAGCCCTCCGCCTTTGGAACGCAATCGGACTCGCTTTCGTCACTTTTATCTTTGTCAACGCCACACTATCCGCCCCACTACCTGTCCAACAATTCGCCTTTGATCAGCCAAACAGAGCAGTCCTATATTTCCCATTCACCCTCTTGCCTGGTCTGTTGGTTCCGCTGGTAATGTACACTCACATCGTAGGGATAACTGTAGGCCGCAGGCAGTAAGCAGTAAGCAGAACTTAAGCCTTACGCCTTAAGCCATAGGCCTAGCGAGCCGAGCGAGCATGCGAGCTTGCGAGCCAACTACTCGTTCAAACTCACCAACCACTCAGTTCCACTTCACCTGCTCAACCTGAACCTTCAACTTCGTCGAAAATTTAAACCGATGAAGAATTTTGCATTGATCCTGTTCGCCCTGACGCTGGTTATGGCGGGATGTAAAAAAGAAGAAGAAAACGTCTCTTATGGCGGGGGCAGTAGCTCCTCAACTGGACAAGTAACTGGACCCGAAGGGAGCTCTTTCACAGTGACGTACCCAGATGGCTCAACAGCTTCACTTAACGGCGCTACGGTGAATGGTTGGGACGGAGGACAACTCCTGAACTACAATTTCTGGAGGCAGTTGCGAATTTCTGTCGATGGGAACACCTTCTTCCTTCGTTACAGCATGGTTCAGGATACAGACTGGAGCACTGAAGTTCAAGAAGAACACGGATTGTATAACTTCCCTTTTCTTCTTGAGTACTCCTCTGATATGAGCGAAACGGTCGTTGAATTGTACTGTCCTTTCTGCGATGATTTCGATGAGAATGCGTCAGGAACAGTAACGCTGGAACTGGATAAGCCAACTGTGAATGGGGTGTATGATGTGGTAGGAGAGATTGACGCGACCTTCACTCTGAACGGACAACAGACGCACATTGAAGGGTCATTCTGGGCGCAAGAACTTGATTAAGACAACGCATTTTCAATCAAGGCTGAGATGACCTCTGTCTTTGAAATACCAATGGCAGCTGCCTGCTGAGGTACGATGGAGGCCTCAGAAAAACCCGGAACGGTGTTGACTTCGATTACATGGGGTTGGTTACCTACAATCATATAGTCAACTCGGATCATTCCGCCACAGTGAAGGTCTCCGTAGATCTTCATTGCGGTGGTTTGAACCGAAGTCATCCATTCAGATGGAATATCGGCAGGGGTGATTTCTTGTGATTCGCCTTCGTACTTCGCCGCGAAGTCGAAAAACGCATTTCCTGTGATGATTTCGGTCGCGGGAAGAGCCTTCAAGCCACCTTCCCAAGGAATAACACCGCAGGTAACTTCTCTTCCTTCAAGAAACTGTTCCACGAGTACCTGATCATCTTCTTCAAATGCACGGTCAATGGCTGGTTGCAACTCGGCTGAAGAGCTCACTTTCGACATCCCAATACTTGACCCGCCTTCATTTGGCTTGACGAACAGGGGTAAGCCAAGATCATTGACAATCTGAGCTGGAGCATGGGCTTTTCCTTTTTCCAATACGACACCTTTTGCCACAGTGTAGCCGAGCTGACGCAGTTGACGTACTGTTGCTGACTTACTAAAGGTGATTGACATGTTTAACACATCACCAGTTGTATAAGGTAATCCTAGCAATTC
Organism: Flavobacteriales bacterium; assembly: GCA_022447625.1. Lineage (GTDB taxonomy): Bacteria > Bacteroidota > Bacteroidia > Flavobacteriales_D > Sanyastnellaceae > Sanyastnella. The sequence continues at coordinate 31,868 of JAKVAX010000003.1, forward strand.
GAAGTAGCCCTGAAGGATGCCATTTTCACCTGGATCACCATGGATCATGATAAAAGCGAGGTCGGGATGAAAGGTCTCATTGCCTGCAGTTACGCTGAAGTCGTTCTTATCGATGGGATGCTTTTGATCTCCCCATTGAGCGTGCCAGTCATTTTCGGTAATTCGGTACAAGACCGGCTCGTAGCGATCCCGATCAATGTTATTCATGACCATAGCTGCGCTTCGCTCAGCGATGACAGCTTCTCCGGAAAATCCACCGGTTAATACAGCAACCTTTTTCTTCATAATCGAATTCGATGTGAAAGTACTTTCCGTACCCTGATGCACGACATACACTTTTGGCCTTTTTTCAGCTTTTCATTGTCAACAGTGCGCGGCGTTTATCCTATCTTACGTGACCATTCGCTTCGATGAATGCTACTTTGAAGCGCTTTGATAAGAATAATAATACCTGCTACAAGATGAATTTCAAGTCAGTTCTATTCCTTGCCATCATTGTTCTGGCAAGCGCGAGCCTTTCTGCTCAAAACGCATACAAGTTCAAAGAGAAGATTAACCTCGATGCTACGTCTACCAAAGACCAATGTCGCACTGGCACTTGTTGGAGCTACTCAACGACTTCTTTCATGGAAAGCGAGTTGCTCCGCATGGGTAAAGGAGAACATGACCTTTCAGAGATGTTCAACGTGCGTGTAACCTACCCAAGAAAGGCAGAGATGTACGTGCGCTACCACGGGAAATACCAGTTCGGACCAGGAAGCCTTTGTCATGATGTAATCAATGCCATTCGTGACTACGGTGTTGTTCCGGAAAGCGTATACGACGGAATTGAATACAACGCAGAACGCCATGATCACGGCGAAATGGATGCGATTCTTGAAGGCATCGTGAAAGCTGTTGTGGAGAAGAGAAATGCAGCTTCAGGTGCAACATGGATGGAAGCAGTAGAAGGCGTACTTGATGCTTATCTCGGTGAAATGCCTGGTGAATTTGAATACCAAGGCAAGGAATACACGCCTGCTTCATTGCGTGATGAACTCGGTATTGTAGCAGATGACTACGTGAGCTTGACATCATTTACGCACCACCCAATGAACTCATGGTTCGTCTTAGAAGTGCCAGATAACTTCTCTCAAGGTTCATTCTACAACGTGTCTATCGACGAACTTGAACAAGCAGTAGTAGACGCTTTGGAAGATGGATATACTGTAGCATGGGATGCTGACGTTAGTGAACGAGGATTCAGTTTCCGTGAAGGAATGGCAATCGTTCCACCAGCGGGTACAGCGAAAGACAAGATGTTTAAAACGATCATCAAGGAACCATCGGTAACTCAAGAAATGCGTCAAGAAGGATTTGAGAACTACAAAACGACTGACGATCACTTGATGCACCTCACAGGTATTGCGGAAGACCAGGAAGGGAACCGCTACTTTATGATCAAAAACTCTTGGGGAACTGGAAACGATTACGACGGATACCAGTACATCAGCATGGCATACTTCCGATTGAAAACGATTTCAATCCTTCTTCACAAAAACGGTTTGTCAAAAGACCTCAAGGGTCGAGTAAACGGCTAAAAGTATGTTGCGACTCCTACGTAGGATATGGAAAATCTTCCGTTGGGTCGCGATCCGATTTATCATCTTTTCCGTGGCGTGGGTCTTGCTCTATAAATGGATGAACCCACCAATCACAGCACTTCAAATCTGGCAAGGGAGCGAGAAAGAAGGAGAGTGGGTAGACTTAGAAGAAATGAGCTACCAACTGCCGCTTGCAGCAATCGCGGCTGAAGATCAACGCTTCCCAACCCACTGGGGATTCGATACAGAGGCGATAGCCGCAGCCATCGAATACAATAAGACCCACGAACGAACCATTGGGGCCAGTACTATTTCGCAGCAAACAGCGAAGAATGTGTTTTTGTGGCCCTCACGTACTTGGGTTCGCAAAGGACTCGAAGTCTGGTTTACGGCCCTCATCGAAATTTTCTGGAGCAAGGAGCGGATCATGGAGGTCTACCTCAACGTGATTGAAACGGGGCCGCAATGCTTCGGAGTAGATGCCGCCGCCCAACATTACTTCGGCAAGTCATGCACAGATGTATCACGTCGTCAAGCGTCGCTGATGGTGAGCGCATTCCCACAGCCGCGTCGTTCAAATCCTGGTAAACCGAGCAGTTACTTGAGCAATCGAGCCTACAAGGTGGAGAAGCAAATGCGTCTGTTAGGAGGGAAGAATTACTTACCCTGGTCTAAAGAAGAGTGATAAACCGTTTGTGTTGGGAAGGCGAAGTCCAATCCGGCTGCGTTGAAACGATCGAGAATCTCCAGGTTCACTTCATTCGGAACTTGGAATACGTCACCGTCTTTTGCGATGTAGTAGATCATCGATAGATTCAAACTGAAATCACCGAAGCTCTCAAACCACACGTTGTAATCATTCTCGGTTTGATTGTGTTTTGCGGCAATCTCTTCTAGAATCTCCTTCGCTTGCTTCACAGATTCGTGGGAAGTGTCGTAGGTTAACCCCAGCGTCACCTTCATCTTACGATTCGGTTCACTTGTCACATTCTCTACGTAGCTATCCGTGAACTTGTGGTTTGGTACTGTGATGTATCGTCCGCGGAGGGTTTGGATTTTTGTGGTGCGAATACCAATGTCACGCACAAATCCATCGTGACCATCGATTTTAATTCGGTCTCCGAATACGAAGGGCTTGTCAATGAAGACCGTAATTCCACCGAAGATGTTGGCGACAAAATCCTTCGCTGCCATAGCCATGGCCAAACCACCAATACCAACTCCAGCAAGCAAAGCCCCTACATCGTATCCCGCATTATTCAGCGCGAGAAGTGTTCCGAGAATCCAAATCAGTGCCTTCGTCGTCTTGCGTATAACCGGCATGACTTGGTTCATAGAACCATCGCTCTTCTCGGCATATGGAATCAGGAACTCACTCATGATGGCATCTACCAAGCGCACAATGAGCCAGGTTATATTGATGGCAATCAGAATACGGAAGATCCGCTGCACCCACACCTGCACTCCTTCACCGAAATCAAGGTGGTCATATCCCCACCACATACCTATGATCACAATCGCAAAAACGATCGGCTCCTCGAGCATGTTGATAAGAATATCGTCAAGCTTCGTTTTCGTTCGTGAAGCAAGGCTTTTGAAGATGCGTCCGAAAGTCCAGTAAAGGAATTTCGCGAGTGCGATACTACCCACGAAGAAGGCAAAAGTAATCAGCCATTCTTGCACAGGATTACCCCATAAGTCATAGGAGAGAAATTCTTCCATGTCGCGAAATTAATCGAGAAAAGAGAAACTAGATCAGAGGCCAACAGAAATTCCACCACGAATGAGTGGACTTTGGAATGGTGCCCGGCTATCTCCAATGACATCCCACATGACGGTGAGACCTGCGAATACATTACCCCCTATGGAAGTATAGTACCCGCCGCCAACGAACCATTGAGGCACCCAGTCACGACGTTGTTCCACCGTCAATGGGTCAGTCTCAACAACCTGCAAGAACTCAGTGTTGATACTGTAAAAGTCGGTTTGAAGAAATAAACGGTCTCCATTTGAAATCAAATCCTGAAAAGCAGTGAATCGACCAAAAAGCTGAGGTCCGTATATCGATGTGCTGAGTTCACCGAGATTATCTTTGAAACGATAGTAGTAAAAGAGGAACCCACCACCAGCGGAGAGTCTCTCGGTAAATCGATATCCCACAGAAGGGGCAGCACCAATAACAGTAACATTGGTTCCGAATGAAAGTGCGATGTCTCCACCAAACACCCAGCGTTGTTGTCCGGCCATATTATTATCACTGCGTTGGCCAAACGCGGCAATTGAACTAAAGAAAATGGCTGTGGCAATGAGATACTTCATAATCAAATATACTTTTTTGCTTTCGGACGGCATTCAGGTATATGATTGGAACAATTATCAGGCCGAATGTCAACCTACGAATGACGGGGGGATTTGGACGGATTTTATTCGTCCTCTTTGATTCTATTTCTAATTTTGCGCTATGGCTAAGTCGCTAGATAAATACTGGGGTTTCTTCCGACGCGTGAAGCCGGCATATCACATCTTTAATATGTCGAAACGCGCCTTGCTGCAACGGAACAAAGAGCTCTACAAGCAATACGGCTTGAAAAAGTCGGTCTACGCTCCCATTTCAAGTGCCGATTTCAAGAGCCTTCCTGATGAACGTCCGTGGAGTGATGAGTCTGCGGATATTCGACAGCAAGCGGGTTTTGATCAGCTTGATTCAAAGGTGAAAGACGCTATCGCGGAAACGTGGGTAGACGGTGGGTACGCCATTTTGCGCGGGTACTTCAGTGAGGAGTTCATTGACAATACCAACGAAGAGATTGACCGTTTGATGGAAGACGGTACCATTGATTTCAACTACAGCGGTAAGAAAATCATGTTCGCTTATCGTCAAGGTGAGTTGATGGGGAAAATAGCGCGTGACAAAGGAATCGTGGATGCCTTTAAATTCTTGCTAGGTAAGAACATGGTGCCATTCCAAAGCATCAATTTCTTCAAGAGCAGTGAGCAGCGTGCACATAGCGATTCCATCCACATGACCACCTATCCTCTGGGGTATTTGACTGCTGCTTGGGTGGCGCTTGAAGATATCGGCCCTGATCAAGGACCACTTCAGTACTGGCCAGGAAGCCATAAGTTTCCATATGTCTTGAACGATACCTTTGATCATGGAGGCAATTCGTTGCTCCTGGGTAAGGATGCTTATCTACATTACGAAGAGCACATTCAGAAAATGGTCGCGGAACGAGGAATCAAGCCAGAGACCTTATATCCAAAGAAAGGAGATGTCTTCTTGTGGCATGGAAATTTAATCCATGGCGCTATCAAGATGAATGACCCTTCGCTAACGCGGAAAAGTATGGTGGTGCATTACATGTCACCAGAAGTAATCTGCTATCACGAGATCACGCAACGTCCGGCACTTATTGAATTTGACAACGCATGAAACCAGTCTACGGTAAGAACTTTAAGCTCGGTATCCTTGGAGGAGGCCAGCTCGGAAGAATGTTAATCCAAGAGGCCGCAAGCCTTGATGTTCAAATCCATGTGCTAGATCCTACGCCTGATGCGCCATGTGCAGAGCTAGCCAATAGTTTCACGTGCGGAGAATTCCGTGACTACGATACGGTGATGAAATTTGGGGCTGACAAAGACCTAATCACAATCGAAATCGAAGACGTGAATACCCAAGCCTTGAAAGATCTTCAAGCGCAAGGGCTAAAGGTTTGTCCTGATCCAACTCACTTGGAAATCATCAAGGACAAAGGGATTCAAAAGCAGTTCTACGCTGACCACAATATCGCGACCAGTGATTTTCGTCTGATCGAATCTGGCAAAGAGTTGACAGCTGATGATTTGCCATGCGTCTTGAAGGCAAGAACTGGAGGATATGATGGGAAAGGAGTGGCTGTACTTCGCTCGGCAGATGACCTTGCCAAAGCCTTTGACGGACCATGTGTGGTTGAAGATCTTGTAGATATTGAAAAGGAGCTATCGGTCATCATTGCACGCAATGAGCAAGGTGAGACTAAGGCTTTTCCAGTGGTCGAGCTGGTATTTGATCCGGTAGCTAACCTCGTCGATTACCTTTTTGCACCCGCCAATATTGCTGATGATGTTGCCGCTAGCGCGGAAAAGCTCGCGATGCAAGTGGCAGATGCTCTTGAATTCAGAGGTATCATTGCCATTGAAATGTTCCTGACAACGTCGGGAGAGGTGCTTGTCAACGAGGCGGCACCAAGAACCCACAACAGCGGTCACCACAGCATCGAAGGGAATATTTGCTCTCAGTTCGAACAACACCTGAGATCAGTTCTCAATCTTCCATTAGGCAGCACAGAAACGCTTCGTCCGGCGGCGATGGTGAATCTTGTGGGGGCTGAGGGATATACTGGGCCTGTCAAATATGTCGGATTTGATCAGCTTCTGGCGATGCCAGGAGTGTACCCTCACATCTACGGGAAGTCTACTACAAAACCTTACCGCAAAATGGGACACGTGACCATCCTGGCAGATTCAGTAGACGCACTAAAAGGAAAAGTGGCTGAAGTAAAGAACGCCATAAGCGTCCAAGCCTAATATCCCGTCCACCGTCCACCGGATTCCAACCTGAAAACTTGTGGAAAAATAGCTTCCGCGCTAGCGAAATCGAACTAGTGTAAAAACCGCATCGTTCTTAACTTCGCTACAAACTTGGAAGCATGCAGCAATACCACGACCTCCTTCGCCATATTCTCGCCAACGGTACGAAAAAGGAAGACCGCACCGGAACCGGAACCATCAGTTGTTTTGGTTACCAAATGCGCTTTGACCTGAGTGAAGGATTTCCGGTATTGACCACTAAGAAGCTTCACCTTCGTTCGATCATTCACGAGCTACTTTGGTTCCTTCAAGGAGATACCAATATCAAGTACTTGAAAGACAATGGCGTGCGTATCTGGGATGAGTGGGCAGATGAAAATGGAGACCTTGGTCCGGTTTACGGATACCAGTGGCGCTCTTGGCCGAATCCTGATGGAAGCCACACGGATCAAATCAAGAAATTGGTGGATTCACTGAAGAACAATCCAGACTCACGTCGTCATATTGTTTCAGCTTGGAATCCATCGTTCATTGATGAGATGGCACTTCCCCCTTGTCACTGCTTGTTCCAGTTCTATGTCGCAGATGGTAAACTCTCATGCCAGCTTTACCAACGCAGCGCTGATACCTTCCTAGGAGTGCCGTTTAACATCGCTTCGTACGCACTGCTGACAATGATGTTGGCCCAAGTATGCGGCTACGAGCTAGGAGAGTTCGTACACACCTTTGGAGATGTGCACCTCTACTCGAACCACATCGAGCAAGCAGAGCTTCAGCTCACACGAGACTTCCGGGAACAGCCTCAAATGAAGATCAATCCGAATGTGACTGATCTCTTTGATTTCAAATTTGAAGATTTTGAGTTGATTAACTACGATCCACACCCACACATCAAAGCGGAGGTAGCGGTATGATCGTTTCTTCCATTGCAGCCATTGCAGCAAACCACGCGATTGGGAAAGACAACGACCTAATCTGGGACCTGCCTGATGATATGCGCTTCTTCATGACGAAGACCAAAGGGCATTTCGTCATCATGGGAAGAAAGAACTACGAGTCGATTCCTGAAAAATATCGACCGTTGAAGGGAAGAACCAACGTGATTGTCACGCGTTCGAATAGCTACGAAGCACAAGGGGCAGTGGTGGTGAATACTCTTGAAGAAGCGCTGGCCAACGCAAAAGAAGCGGGAGAAGTAGAAGCATACGTTATTGGTGGCGGTCAGATCTACTCCCTAGCTCTCGAAAAGAATCTCGTAGACCGAATGTACATCACACATGTCCATGCGGAGTTTGAGGCGGATGCCTTTTACCCTGAATTCGATGCGAAGAAATGGGATGCCGAAATTCTATTGGAACACCCGAAAGACGAAAAGCATGACTACGCCTTCACAATCATTGAATACAACCGAAAACGTTAATCCATGACCTGGTCAGACTTTCTCCTTGATGGAATCAAGCATATCACCGATCCGAAAGCCTATGACCATATGGTCTACTTGATCGCTCTCATCAGTATCTTCGAATACCGCGAGATCAAGCGAATCGTTTTGTTGGCCACAGCATTTACTGTTGGACACACCGTCACACTCATCCTCACGAGTCTCGATATTATTCGCCCTGATGGTGGAGTCATCGAGTTCTTAATCCCAGTGACCATCCTCATTACGGCGCTCTCGAACCTTCGATATACCGTTCGAGGAAATCAAGTCATCGCCTTCCATGGAACCCGTTATTTCATTGCTGTGATCTTCGGATTAGTTCTCGGAATGGGCTTTTGGAGTTATTTCCGAATGATTCTAGGGAAAGAAGAATCGATCTTTCAACCGTTGTTGTTTTTCAATATTGGAGTGGAAGTTGGACAGCTCTTGATTATAGCCATTTTCATCCTCTTCAGCTTTGCCTTAAACGGACTCTTCAGAATCACCCAACGCGACTGGATTATCTTCTTCTCAGGGCTGACAGGAGGTGTTGCCTTGATGCTTTGCATCGATACCTGGCCTTTCTGAGGATCGAAAAGCGCGTAATTATAGAATTTTAGTGCCTTACTCTGGTTTCACCGTGTATTTTTGTATCATGAACCTTCTGAAGTCCATGGCGATCTTTCCGATCAAATTATACCAAGCGGTCATTTCACCGTTATTAGGTCAGAACTGTCGCCATGAGCCTACGTGTTCTAATTACGCCATAGAAGCCATTAAAGAATGGGGTCCGATCAAAGGAATCTGGCTGGGGATGAAGCGCATTGCAAAATGCCATCCCTGGGGAACCTCGGGTTATGACCCTGTACCAAAGAAGAAAAAACATCAACCATGAAATACCTATTTTCACTCCTAGTTGCAACAGCATTACTCACATCTTGCGGAAATTCACACGAGAAAAGTGAAACCATCAAAGAAGCTGAACAAGTGCACGAAACACTCCTTTCGTTGAGTGGTGAAGTGGCTGATATGATGCATCACAAAGTAGACGATCTTCAAGGAAAAATCGAAACAGCAGTAGCCGAAGGAGACACCTTGATGGCAGAACAACTTCAAGCACTCAACGGAAAGCTTGACGGACTTCACGCTAAGTTCCATGAGTGGGAAGAGAATATGGTAGAAATCCCTGGACACAATCATACACATGCGCCAGGAGAAGAATGTGACCACGATCATGACCACGAACAAAATGCCATCATGGAAGGGCTGTCTGATGCGGAGCATCTTGAGATCCAACAAGAGCAGTTGAAACAACTAGAAGAACTTAAGAAAGAGATCGAAGCGATCAACATGTAATTTATGCTGAGCAGACCTCGTCGCAATCGCCGTACTCCTGCTATTCGCGGGATGGTACGCGAGACCTCACTCTCCCTCGATAACTTGATCTACCCGTACTTCGTGGTAGACGGCAAGGATCAGAACATTCCAATTGCGTCCCTCCCTGGGCTTTCGCGTTTCTCAGAAGACAATCTTTTGAGAGATATCGATGAAGCCATGGAGCTTGGTTTGCGCTCATTTGTGCTATTCCCGGCAGTAGACGATTCGTTGAAAGACAAAACGGCTACTTACAGCTACGCAGATGAGAACTTCTATCTAAGAATCATTCGCGCAGTCAAAGAACGTTTCCCTGAGTCAAGCATCATGAGCGATGTGGCAATGGACCCATATAGTTCTGATGGCCACGACGGACTGGTTGAAGACGGAAAGATTCTCAATGATGAGACTCTTCCGATTCTCGAAAAGATGAGTTTAGCACAAGCACAAGCGGGAATTGACATCATCGGTCCTTCAGACATGATGGATGGTCGGGTTGAGGCCATTCGCGATGCCTTGGATGATGAAGGATTTGAAGAGGTGGCGATCATGTCTTATACAGCCAAGTACGCAAGTGCCTACTATGGTCCATTCCGAGATGCGCTTGACAGTGCGCCGAAGTCTGGTGATAAGAAGACTTACCAGATGGATCCGGCCAATAAATACGAAGCACTTCGCGAGGCGCATGCAGATGCCGAAGAAGGGGCTGACTATCTCATGGTGAAACCAGCACTCTGCTACCTCGACATCATTCATCTCCTGAAGAATGAGACAGACCTGCCAATTACAGCTTACAATGTGAGTGGTGAGTACGCGATGCTGAAAGCAGCAGCTCAAAACGGTTGGTTGGATTACGAGAAGGCGATGCCTGAAATGCTCCTATCAATCAGAAGAGCAGGAGCAGACGGCATTTTGTCCTACTTTGCTAAGGAATATGCGCAGATGATGCGCGACAACAAGCTCTAATGAAGCATTTCTTTTTCTTGGTTCTGATTCTTTTCGCCATAGGCGGAACGACGCAAACGCCTTATCAGAATGTGAAAATCGACGGACCAGATGGATTCGGATATCCTCCGTGTGAGCCGAGTATTGCCATCGATTTGAATGATCCTTCAGTGGTTATTGGAGGAGCCATCCTTGACAAAGTATACCTTTCCCGTGATAGCGGAAGAACATGGCAAGTAGATCGCCTAACTTCAGAAATGGGAGTCTTTGGAGACCCTTGTTTATTGGCTTCTCCGAAAGGTTGGTTCTACTACTTTCACCTCAGTGACCCTTCTGGAAAAGGATGGAGTGACCCTTCATTGCTAGATCGAATCGTGTGTCAAACCAGCAAAGACGCGGGAAGAACCTGGAGTAGTGGAGCTGGAATTGGTTTGAATCCACCGAAAGATCAAGATAAAGAATGGGCTTGTACCGATGAAACAGGTGATCATGTTTACGTTACCTGGACGGAATTCGACAAATACGCTAGTAAAGAGGAGAAAGACAGTACGTACATTTTATTCTCATGCGCTGGGCCCAAAGGGAAGAAATGGAGCGAACCGGTGCGCTTAAATGAGCATGCAGGAAATTGCCTCGATGGAGACGCCACCGTTGAAGGGGCGGTTCCTTGTGCCGGAAGAGGAGAAGATGTATTCGTAGCATGGGCTTTGAACGATACGATTTGGTTTGATCGAAGCACCGACGGCGGTAAGACTTGGCTTGAAGAAGATTTAGTAGCCAGTGAAATCGCAGGAGGTTGGGATCATCATATTCCTGGAATTAGCAGAACGAATGGAATGCCCGTTACTGCATTAGATAGAAGTGGGGGAGAGCATGATGGAAGAATCTATATTAACTGGGCCGATCAACGAAACGGAGAGGAAGACACAGATATTTTCATTTGTTACTCCGATGATAATGGAGATACATGGTCCAAAGCCATTCGCGTAAACGATGATGCTCCAGGAAAACAACAGTTCTTCCCATGGTTTGCCCTTGATCAAAGCACGGGGTACTTATACACTGTTTTCTATGATCGTCGTAACCATGATGGCAATGCGACGGATGTCTACATGGCCTACAGTGAAGATGGAGGAGCGTCTTGGACCAACGAGCGAATTAGTGAAAGTTCGTTTACGCCAAGTGCTTCTGCATTCTTTGGAGATTACAACAATATAGCAGCAGTCAATGGAGTTGTAAGACCGATATGGACTCGGGCTGAAGGAATGAAGTTATCAGTGCATACAGCACTGATCAACCGATAATGAAAAAGGAGCCAAGCGGCTCCTTTTTCTATGCATTTCTGATCGCTTCTGCGATCTCGCTAAGTTCTTCTTGGGATAGCTTCATCTTTTCCTTTTCAAAATTGATATCACTAACGTGGTTAATCGGAACAAGATGCATATGAGCATGGGGAACTTCAAGGCCAATTACGGCGATACCGATACGCTCACATGGGATAGCTTTTTTGATTTTGGCCGCGATATCTTTCGCAAAGACATTGATCTCGCTTAAGAGATCATCGTCCATATCGAAGATATAGTCCACCTCTTTCTTTGGTATCACTAGGGTGTGTCCGTGCACCAAGGGAAAGATGTCTAGACAGGCAAGAAACTTATCGTTCTCAGCAATCTTGTGACAAGGAATTTCTCCTGATATGATTTTAGAAAAGATAGTCGCCATTATCGGTTGATCTCGAGCACCTCGAATTTTACAAGCCCTGCGGGGATCTGCACCTCTGCAATGTCGCCTACTTCTTTTCCAAGTAGTCCTTTACCAATTGGAGAGTCTACAGAGATCTTCTTCAGTGCTAGGTTTGCTTCGTTCTCAGCAACTAGTGTGTACTCCATAATCGCATTGTTCTTCAAGTTCTTGATCTTAACTCGGCTCAAGATGAAGACCTTGCTATTATCGATCTGCGACTCATCAATAACGCGTGCATTGGCAATGACGTTTTCAAGCTTATTGATCTTCGCTTCGAGTAGTCCTTGTGCTTCTTTGGCAGCATCGTACTCAGCGTTCTCAGAGAGATCTCCTTTGTCGCGAGCATCTGCAATTTGTTGAGAAATGGCCGGACGTTGCACGCTTTTCATGTTGTGCAATTCCTCCTTCAACTTCTGAAGGCCTTCCTCAGTATAGTAGGTGATGTTAGACATAATACTAAGATTAAACAGGCCGCTGAAAGCGGCCGGTCTGGGGCGTAAAAAAGAGAAAACCCTCAACATTGAGGGTTTTCTCTCTACACAAATATAGAAAATCTTTGTATCAGAGCGTCACGTGGAGTCCGATAGCGTGCGTACCATTGAATGGGTTCGTAGTACGGTAGCTGTAATCTACACCGATAACGGTGCCATTTGGACCAGCTGGGATCTGAAGTGTCAAACCTCCACCAGGACCAGCGACTGCCGTTTGGCGCTCTTCTTCATTTGTCAATTCACTTTCCCATAAATAACCTCCACGGATGATCACACGCTCGTTCCAAGAGAACGCAGCACCGAATCCGAATTGGTCACGAGTGAATGAGTTCGAAGTGAACTGACCGTCTGTAGTCAGCTTCATTGTTTCACTGAAAAGGAAGTCGTACGAAACCCCAATGTTTACCATTGAAGGAAGCTCATACTTCTCAGAACGCTGTGAAACGGTGATCTGGTTACCCGTTGATGGGATCGTTGCAGTAGCAGTAAGACCATCACCAGAGAAACGCATCGGAGGTCCTACATTACGAAGTGCGATACCAAAACGAAGTTGGTCGTTGTCACCTGTGATGTAGCGAATACCTGCGTCGAAAGCGATCCCTTGTGCGCGAGCATTAGAGATAGATTCAGACACGATACGTGCAGTGATACCTCCGTAGATACTGTTCGAGAATGCCTTGGCATACGAAATACCAATGTTCGACATGTTCGGACGGAAAGTACCAATTCCACCTTCTGGAAGGTCTTCTGTTGTAACGTCAATTTCTCCAAAAGACATTGACATTACCGTAAGTGCAATTACACTGTTCTCACCAACTTTTTGACCAAACCCAAGGCTGTTCATTGTGATGTCGGTACCAACAAGGTATTGCTGGTTCGCGAAGATGAGCTCCGTACGCTCAACGAATGCCAATCCGGCAACGTTAAGGAATGTCGCTTCCACACCACGGATTGAAGCCATGCTGGCATTCGCCATACCTGTGCTTCGTGCCCAAGGGTTGATCAGTAGTTGACTTGCCCCCGCAGAACCTGCGCGATCAGGGTTACCCGCTGACATCGAACCTGGAAGAAGCAACAATACTGCTGCCAGGGTCGAAAGGCTGATGATATATTTAGAAATCTTCATGACTATCGGTTCTTTAGGTTGGTTTAGAAGTTATCAAGGTCAGTTGGACGAAGTACTCCGAACCACTTCAATACTTTCTCGCCTACTCCAGGTACATCAACGTGGATGATGTAAACCCCACCAGCGATGGGTACGTTAGCTTGGTTCTTCAAGTCCCAATCTAGGGACGTGAGTGGATCTGCTTTATCAAACTGACGGATCAGTGTTCCTTGAAGGTTGTAGATAGACACTGTACATACCTCAGGGAGGTTAGTGACTTTCACACGGTTGTCAAGCTTACTCGTCTCGTATTGCGAGAATGCGTAGTAAGGGTTAGGAACAACGTTGATAATGTCTAGTGCATCTTCTAGAGTCGCCATGCTGTTTGTTACAGTCGCTACGTTGCTAGTAGAGAATGTGTAATATGGGTTCCAGAAGTTGTCTGCGTTGTCAAATACTTCAGTGTCACGCTGAGTTGCTGAATACTTCTCGTAAGGTTTCGCAACACGTAGGCGAACACGAACTTCACTTGGAATCAAACCGTCATCCATAGAAGCCAATTCGAAGTCTGGGTTCAGTAGGGAAGAACCTACCCAAGTACATGCACGGAATACACGACGTTGGTTAGTGCTTGAGTAATCGCTTTCCAGGTTAGTGTAGATGTAGTTTCCTTCATCATACGCTGGCATGCGGTTATCAGTGTTTTCTTCATACTGAGCATTCTTGAATACGTAGATCCAGTGCTGCCCACCTGCGTAAACCGTGTTACCCAAGTTTGAAGTCAAACGTGATGATGGGTTCCAGATCATGTCGTTACCGTTATCAGCAGAGAACCAAGAGTCCTCACCGAATGCGATGTTCAAACGCTCACCAGTTCCTACGTCAATCGCGTAACCTGGGAACCATCCCATTCCGATTGGCTGCGCACCGTCCATTGTCGCTTCGCTTGCGCTAGCACCTTCAGCTACTGTGCGACCGAATTTGTCAACTGACGGGTGACGACGTAGACGCATCTTCTCAGGATCGTCAAAGCTACCTGCGATTTGGTCACGCTCATCTTGCATCAAGTCTTCAATTGGCTGCATCTCTATAACTGCTGCACGAGTCCACTTTGCTCTGTCGCTAGTCAATACAACGTCAACATTGTTTAGACCGCTGATGTTAGAGAATGGGCTCAAGTCTCCTTCAAGACCGTCAACTGTTGGCGCAACAGCTGGAATCAAGATTGACTCAGTAGCTCCAACAGGCGTTACTTCACCAGTGTAAGCACAAAGTGCGTAAGGTGCCCAAGTTCCTCCAACAACACCTTCGTAAACCTCTTCTTCATCAAGTGGATCACCAGGCTTTAAGTCGTCGAAGATTACTTCTTCTTCTATATCGTCGTTCTCAGTGTTCTGTGTTCCTGCACGGATCCAGTTCAATTCGCTGAATCCTTCTTGATCAGGGATACCGAGTAGCCATGGTTCAGCTGAGTTCTCGAACTGGATATCACCAGCAAGTAGTTCAGTGAATCCACCGTTCAATTGGTATTCGTACTGGCTCCAAGTGACCGACAGACCCCAATCCAAGATAAGGTCTTCGTTCAATACGGTGATTGCTTTCTTAGATGTGTAAACGGCAGCTTCATCGTTAGATGGGTCGATGTCGTTTAACATTGTCAAGTTCGTCAACACCCAGAATGCAGAGTCTGAATCAAGCACTGCGTCGTCTGGTGCGAGTGCAAGTTCGAAGTCAGCGTTCGGTACATTCAATGGATCGGCGATCTTCACTTCAACAGGTCCTTGACCTGCCATGTAAGTAGCACCATTAACGAATGTATTGAATACAATTTCTTCTTCTGTCTCTGGCGTCAGTGTAAGGTCAAGGCTGTTGTTTCCTTTTCCTTCCCAACGTGTCAACTCAACTCCATCACCGTATGCTGCATTTGCAACTGTACCTCCTGCTTCAGGAGATGGTGCGTGAGGGATTCCAGTAAACACTCGGATCGCAGAACCGTTAGCAGCTGTACGAGATCCTTTGTACTGCTCATCCTGCCCTGTACCAGTGATTGGGTTGTACGTACGGTAGTTGTTGAAACCGTATGCAATTACCATGAAGTAGTAAGTGCGGTGGTTAACAAGCGCGTTGTTACCCTGAGCGAATGCATCAGTAGTCACGTGGAAACTGTGACGGATACCTTCGTTCTCACCAATAGCTTCAGCTGTTGGAACGGGTAGTCCCATATCTTGATCGAGCGTGTAGTTCACTACTACATCGACAGTATCCTGAGCGTCTACTGTCGCGATCAAACGAGCTTTATCGATATCATCAAGGTCAGCAGCTGATACAGTGTTGTCAGATAGCTGGTAAACCTGGTAACCTTGGAACGTGTAAGAACGATCCAATGTATCAAGTAAAGTACCATCAGACAATTCTTCTGGAATACCGGGGTCGAATCCTAGGTACTCTTCGTTGAAGTTGTTTGAAGTGCTGTTCTCGTTCGTCAAGTAAAGGATCAACTCCTGATCCATTTCCTGGATAGTTACGTCTGGAGCAGCAGGACCTGAAACGATTTCGAAACAGTTATCGAAAAGTGCCTGTGCCTTGTCATCTGCCTCACGAAGAAGACGAACTGACTGGAATGGATCACCACTTGTAGCACGTGCCCAAACTACACCAACGGTAATGTTGTTGTAATCTCCCGGTTGAAGGGTGAAAGGACCTGCAGCCTGGATGAAACGGCGGTCAGCTGGTGGGTTACCTGCTGTCTGCTCTGTCCATGGCTCAACTGATGCACCTCCAGTTCCCCAGTTCTCAGGATCTGTTTAACCTCGGAACAAGTAGTCAGCTTCTAAGTCTGTTACTCCTGTAGCAACACCGTCACCACCCTACAACATCTTCTGACCGTTCTTCCAGATACCGTTCATGTAGTTGTAGTAGTGCGTTGGGATTGAAGGCTCACCATTAATATTGTTACCTGAGTTGTTGTAGTATACGAAACGACGCATACCGAAACGCTCATTGTCAATTACGTTATCACCGTATCCGATACCGATACCACGGTAAGGAATACCAAGTGAGTCAACTGCATCTTGGAAGTCTGTAGTCAATGGGTTGTCGATTCCATCTTCATCCTGGTAAGGACCCTCGAAGAAGTCTACACCAACTGCTGGTGGGTTTTCACCGTATCCAGGTGAGCTTGTAGATGGCTCATCTACCGCATCCCCGTTGTAGCAGTAACCTAGTCCACGCTGAACGTCACATCCAACGTAATCATCTACCGAAGTACCCAAATCGGCATCGACCCACGTTCCGAAGTAGGTATCACCAAGTGTCTGTGTTCCTTGGTTGATCATGACGTAGTTGTAGAACGTCATGTTGTTGATCTCATCGTTAGTAGAGAAAGCGAAAGCTTGCGCACGAATCTCCATACCGATCGGCTCACCTTGTGATTCAGAGTGTACGTTACCCTTATCGTTGAAGATCCAGAAGTAAGTCTGGTCACCAAACAATGGAACAGGGTCAGTACGACGACGCTCAGCACAGTCAATCTCCTGTAGGAAATCGTACCAAGGGTAGTCACCTGCGTTAGGATCGTAGATTGTGTTTCCGTCGTAGTCGAAGAAAGGAGCGAGGAAGTAATCCTGTCCTAGCGCTACGTTACCGTTTCCTTCGTACTCGTAGAAGTACTGAGGAATCACGTATCCATCAGGGAATTCTGTTTCAACAGTACCGTTCGCCAATGCGTCAAAGTACTGGCGGTGGCGCTGTGAATCTGCACGTACTGTTACGAAGAACTTATCCCATTCTTCACAAACCGCTTCGTCAATTTCAGCAGCTCCGTCTGTTGTAAGTGGACCAGTCCAGAAGTCGTTACCGTCTCCACGGAACGTTACCGCAGCCAACTTAAGCTGCTGGTCAGGAGAGATACCACCCATCCATAGGGCACCTGCATATAGTGATGATACACCACCATCTTTTGGAATCTCGTACGAGGCACGGCTCGTTGAGCGATCCTGCCACATCGAACCACCTGTTTCGATGAGGGCACGAACGTTGTTCCACTCTAGATCTCGGAGTGCTGTCGCTGGAGCGCATGCTGCTGCACGTGTCTGCTGAGTGCCAACATTCCCATTCTCATTTCCATTCGCTTCGACAAGCGTCCCTTCGTACTTGTATGCTGACATAGGTACAACAAGTAGGGCTGCTATTACGAACGCGATCACATTCTTCATGGCCTTCATGGACATATATCTTGAGATGTTCATAGTTCGTTTTTTTAGAAGTCTAGTTTAACACCTAGACGAATTTGACGTGGTAGACCCAAGTTGAATGGGTTGTTCACGAACATGTTGTAATAGTTTCTGAATGACGCAGGATCATTTTGAGAGTTGATCTGTGGCTGGTACTGAGCAGCTGCCAAGTAACCGTCGTCATCGTGCACTCCTGTGAATCGGTACACAGAGTTAATGTTCTGTGTGTTCAGTGCGTTCAGAATCCAAAGGTAGACGTTCAAGTTCGCCGTCTTCGCTTTGTCTCCTTCACCACCGAATGTCAATGTGAAATTCTTATCGATGTTCACATCAAGGTTAAACTGCCATGGTAGGCGGCTTCCGTTGATAGAACCTTCTGTAGATGGTGAAACCTCACCCGTAATCGGAACTGCAATTGTAGATGCAGTGTATGGAGTTCCAGAACCTAGGTTTGCGATGAAGTTGATACCCGTGTTTGCGAATACCTGCTTACCGAACCATACAGGACCGTTATAGTCTTTACCACCACCGTAACGGTAGTCAAGGTTAGCTACAATACGGTGACGTTGATCGTAGTTGAACGGTGCGATTGTTCGTAGGTTAGGAAGACCTGCATTGATCAATGCGAGGGCAGTAGTAGTTGTTGAACCTGTACCGTCAGCGAACTGAAGCGTGTAAGATGTATTCAAGCGAACGTTACCCGTACGACGAAGATCGTATGCAATTGTCAATCCTTTTGTTGTACCGAAGTCAAGGTTACCGAATGCACGGTAAGGACGAGGGTAAGCACCAGCGAACTGACGTACCTGGATCATATCACGAAGCTCGCGGTAGAACGCTGAGATCTTCAATGAAGAAGTTCGTGATAGTACCTGCTGGAAACCAAGCTCGTAATCGATCGTTTTGGTAGGACGTAGATCTGGGTTAGAGATCAATGCGTTACGCGCCTCGATGAAGAGGTAATCGATTGGGCTGAATCGGTTCGAAGAAGTAGGACGCTGAGTCAAGATATCGTAGTGAGCGAAGAATACCGCCTCATCCGAAATGTTGAATGAGAATGCGATACGAGGCATGATGTTTACCTGTGGCTCATAATCCTTGAATGCTCCAGAGTTCAAATCTTCGTCAGGACCGTTGATCAACCATGGTGCAGGGAAACCGTTTGTAGATGCGATTGCGTCTGGGTCAGTAATCTCAGATCCCTGAGCGTTGAACCATGTATCACCATCACGGTAACCTACGATAGTTGTTGGATTATCAAGGTCATCAACGTACACTACGTAATCATCAGAAATGTTCGTTGGAATCTCGATTCCTTCTTCTAGATCGTTGATCAAGTCTGTACGGATATCACCAACGGTGAATGCCTGTCCGATCACGTAAGGATCTTTAAGTACTGGCTGATTCGCATCGAAACGATCAACACGTAGACCAACGTTGAAGATGATATCGTCGAATGTAAACTTGTCCATCACGTAACCAGCGATGTAGATCGGTTCGTAAGCTCCGATCGGACGCGTGCGGAAGCCTTGGTCGTTCGTCTCGTTGAAGAAGTCTTCAATCGTTGGACGTCCGTTTAGCTTGTTACCGTGGTGGTCGTATCCTGAGTAAAGAACAACGTTGTTACCCTGGTTGAGAAGATCATCCGCACCGAACATGTCAATTGAGAATGTTTCTGGGTCAAGCGCATCAACGTTTACGAAGTCGTTTCCGTTCGGATCAAGACCGAGTGCAATGCGAAGGTTGCGATCAAACTGGAACTGTCCGTCACCGATCAAACGATCGTAAGTAACATAGAAGTCAGTACCGATGTTTGTCACTGTAGAGTCACTTTGATCGATCTCTTGGATGTGGCTGTTTGTGTAAAGACGAGCTAGTGTCCAAAGTCCCACTGGTGAAAGTGAGTAGAAGGCATCACTACGCTGCTCGTATTCGAATCCGATCTGCACCGCGTGGTCACCGATATCGGCAGAACCTGCAGCAGTTACACGGAACTGGCTGTTATTCTGAATGAAGTACTCATTCGCCTGTGTTCCGTAGTAGCTCCATAGACCGTAAGTCGCTGGTGCTACCTGACCGTTTAGAAGGGCATTACCGTTCTGAACCTCAAGTAGACTTGAGTATGGTCCTGGATCAAATATATTGTATGGCTCATCATCAAATAGTCCGAAGTACTGATTATTGATGGCTGCTAGTTCAGGGTTGTACTGAGAAGGTGCGAAGGTTACCAATGTATCCTCCCATCCAACGTGTACGTAGCGATCTCCCTGGAACTGGTAAGCATTACGATCGAACACCTCGAACTGTCCTACGTGTCCGTAACGGAAGAAATTGTCCTCGTGGTTCTCGTCTTGACGACGATCTAACGAACGAGAGTAGTCTACCATCACAGTGTAGAAGATGTTCTTTAGGTTGCTCGCAGTGCCTTCGTCTTCTTCTTCGTTCACGAAACGCTGTGAGAACTTACCGTAAACACGCCAGTCAAAGTTGGTCTCGTCTACGTTATTCTCGTGATTCATTAGGCTTCGTGCGCGACTGAATTCAGCGTTGCGGTTGTAAGCTGCTGTACCTCCGAAAGTCAGTGTCATCGTCTGAGACGTGTTCACGTCAACTTTCGCTACAAGATTCGCAGAGCGGCTTCCTACGTTGAGTCGCGTATCAACTGTTTCGAAGTCGTCTGCTGAGAGGAAGTCAGCATTGTACAACGCACCGTTTACCTCACCTGAAGATGAAAGGTTCTGACGAAGTGGGTTGTTCAGAATCTGTGCACGTGCATCTTCTGTCATGCGCACTACACCTCCGTAAGCAGGACGTGGGTCAAGGATGCTTGTGTAGTTACCTGAGAGGAAAAGTCCGAGAAGTGGACGCTCCTTGTTTCCTTCTTCATCCTTTGCGAAGAGCAGTGGACCAGAGATCACACCCTCAACGAGGTTGTAACCGTAACGGTCAAGTCCTACTGCAGTCTCACCGCTCTTGAATCCTGAAGTAATCACCTCAAATCCTCCAAACCACTTGGCAGAAGAGTTACGAAGCGAAATGTTCATGACCCCACCTGTCGCATCTCCGATGTTCGCAGGAATACCTCCGGTGAGTACCGAAACTTCCTGGATCGCAGACTTAGGTAGCGATGATGACCCGCGTATTTTAATACCATCGATGTAAATCCATGTTCCGTCAGGACGAGAACCACGGATCGATACACCACCTCCGGTACCGGCAGTACTTACACCGGCAACTGTAGTTGCAAGGGATACAGCATCACGACCCGGCATCTTGTCGATGTCGTCGCGTGTGACAGTTCCACCCGATGCACCACCATCTCGATCGATCAGTGGAACGGTGTACTCCACAACTTCTACTTCTTCCAGGGCAACACCACTGGCAAGTTGTGCGTTAGCAAATTGAATCTTGTTCGACACCACTTTTACACCAGTGATCTTCTTTGTGTTGTATCCAACATAAGAGAAGAGTACCTCGTAGGTACCTGCATCAATTGGTTTAATGGTATACTCACCGTCGAAATCGGTGTTAGTACCCGTGATCTGGTTTCCATTAAGGAACACCACCACGTTTACAAATGGAAGGGGTTCTCCTGTCTCAGCATCGGTCACTTTCCCTTTCAGGGTTCCGGCAGATACTTGAGCCATGGCTCCTGTCGAAACTAAAAGAGCCAGCAAGAACAGTAAGTAGATCTTACGCGACATACAGATTGGCTTTGATTACACTATTTCTCAACAAACGGGCGTAAATATAGAAATTATCCCTTCCGTTATCAAAGCGCTAAACCAGTCAGTTGGGAGCAGTGCTAAAACCCCTGTTTTGACGGCCTTTTGTCTGATGGACGAATCAGATATTTACATCTAACACCGGGTCTAAGATAGCTAAGACCTTGGGTTCCGGTGCAATGCTTTGGCCACAGAATTGATGAAAAAACTCAATTCTAAGCCTAGAATCTTCTCTAAGAATTGGAATGCCTAGCGTTTGAAATGACGCTTTCTAAATATTCTGCGAAAAAAAGGTTCGCTGTTTCCGCGCTTCGCCAAGCGTTCAGATCGCTTGCGATTCTTCTTCATTCGCTTTCGTGTCTTCTTGTCTTGGATCTTGACATGACGCTCTTCGCGTTCTTTCATCTCTTTGTTGATCTTCTTCTCCCGTGCCTGTCGAAGCTCCTGTTGCTGCTTCGCTTGTTGCTTAGGGTTCTGACTACGATCACGTTGCGCTTGTCCATCCATGCTGATGAACGACGCAAGGCTTAGAAGAAATATGATAATGAGACGTGACACTTTCATGGAACGTAAACCTAGTGTATTTCGTATGAAAATCGTTCAATAACGATATCTTCAGTTGCTTCGTCTTTGGTGATAATGGCAGTAATGAAGCCGCCCTCATCATGCAAGATTTCTTTTCTCCAGATCAATTGGTTGTCTTCGCGATAAACAACGCGCCAAAGCAATCCTGATTCATCGTAGGAGTAACTCCACTGTTCTTGAACACCTTTGACTTCACGTGAACGAATAGATAATCTCCCTTTCTCGTCGTAAGCATATTGCGTCTTGCGCTCTTGACGAGTGACCAACATCTTTACAGTGCGCTGCTCGAGGTACCCATTGTCATCGTAATAATCAATTCTTTCTTGATAAGGGAGTCCTTGTTCGTTTAAGGTAGTGATGCGATCTTCTTTCGGTAATTTCTTATGTACCAATGATTCGCAGCTCAAGAAGCTTCTGCGTTCTTCGCCCTCTTTTCCGCGGTAGCGACAAACTTCTGTTGTATCACCTCGAATTTGGAAGGTCTCTGTGTAAACGCCACGTTGGTCTTCACGGCGATAGGTAAGCATGTCAAGCTTTTCATGATCTAAGCCGAAAGATTCTACAATGGTGTCGAGTCGTCCTCTTAATGAACGATAGGTTGATCTCGCTGTGCAATCTCCTTCAGTACTGAACTCATACACCGTGCGTTTCCCCGTATCCTTGATGGCTTGATTCGAGCGCTTCATTTGCTCATCGACCATAATGGTCTTAATGTCATTACGCGAAATGAAACGCTGATTGAACGGAAGCTTCAGATAATCAACGTCACCGTCGCCAAGGTCGATCTGCTGACCCAGCGAGTGCATGCTAATGAATAGGAAAAGAAGACTACTGACGGATTTGATCCAGTGCATCGGCAACATTATTCACAGGGAGCTTACACGCCTTGTTTTCGCAAACGAAGATCGTTGGCGTATCAATAAATTTTCCTTCGAGCAGTGGGAGGTCTCCTGAAGTACCTCCCATCAATAAAACATTGGGTAGGTAGTTTTGGTCTAGCTCAGATCGCAAGCTACCATGAGCTTCTTCTCCTGTAATGGCTACTTCTTTATAATTGAAGGTGTGCCAAAGCATCAAACTACCCCAGTTGCTGTAGCTCTGACCATAACTCCACTCATTCATAATGTTGCGTAGCATTTGATCTGCGTACTCTTTGTACTCTGCTTGATCGTAGTAGGTGCCTAACTGCCATAGCGCTTTGGCCATAGACGAATTACTCGCTGGAATTACATTGTCTGCAGTTTCCTGTTTCCGCGCGATCAGCGCTGGATCAAGATCACTCGTGAACCAAAACATGCCGCTTGACTCATCATGGAAATGTGCCATGGTATAATCAGCCAAGGCCTTGGCTTCGTTCAGCCATTGCTCATCAAAGCTCCCTTGATAAAGGGCAACCAATGCTTCTAGAGTGAAACAGTAATCCTCCAGGTATCCATTGATTTTGGCGCTCCCGTCTTTGTAGCTGTGCCACAATCCACCATCTTCCTTTTTACATTTCTCTAGAATGAAGCGCATCGCGCGTTCCGCGCTAGCGAGATGATCAGGATTGCCAAATGCACGGTAGGCATCAACATACCCTTTGACCATCATTGCATTCCATGAGGTCAAAATTTTGTCATCAAGACCTGGGCGAATACGATCTTCGCGCGCGGTCATTAGGGCACTTTCAATGCGCTCAAGGGCAGATTGAAGTTCTTCGATGGTCATGCCTTTTTGCGCGGCATATTCTTCAGGATGATTCCTGCGAAGGAGAATGCTATTCCCGTGTTCCCAATTACCTCGTCCACCGATGTGATAGTAGTCTTTCGCCAGCTCAAAGTCATTACCCAATAACGCTCGCGCTTCTTCTTGAGGCCAGATATAGAATTTGCCTTCTTCGCCTTCACTGTCAGCATCAAGTGCGCTGTAGAAAGCACCTTCATTTGATGTCATCTCACGTTCAATGAAATCAAGGGTTTGGAAGACCGTAGTTTGGTAGTTTGGGACCTTGAATGCACGGTAACCTTCGCTGTACAAACTAACGAGTTGGGCATTGTCATAGAGCATCTTCTCAAAGTGCGGCACCTTCCACATTCTGTCTACCGAGTAGCGAGCAAATCCGCCACCGACTTGATCATAAATACCACCTTGCGCCATTTTGTCTAAGGTGAGTTTCACGAAGTCAAGCGTTTCTTGATCTTGAGTCAATGTCCCATAATGCAGCAAGAACTCGTAGTTGTTCGGAAGCGGGAATTTCGGAGCCCTGTTCGGTCCACCTTCTTCCAAATCCCAACCCAGCTTCCAGCGCTCAACGATAGTGTCAAGAGAATCCTGTTCGAACTCTTGATTCGCTGGAGCACGCTCGATTATTTCGCTTTGCTGAACACCTTCCGTAAGCTTCGCTGCGTAATCTTCCATTTTCTCTGGCTGATTCTGTTGAATATCAACCAATGAGTTGAGCACTTTCATCCATTCTTCTTTCGCGAAATAGGTGCCACCGAAAATCGGACGACCATCGGCAAGCGCAAAGCAGTTCAAAGGCCATCCACCTTTATTTGTCATGAGCTGCACCGCATTCATATATACCTGATCAACGTCAGGACGCTCTTCACGGTCAACTTTGATATTGACGAAGTGTTAATTCATGTACGCCGCGGCGAGTGAGTCCTCAAAAGTTTCTCGCTCCATGACATGACACCAATGGCAAGCGCTGTAACCCACGCTAATCAGCACTAGCTTATTCTCTGCTTTCGCCTTCTCAAACGCTTCATCACCCCAAGGATGCCAATCCACGGGGTTGTGCGCATGTTGCAGAAGGTAGGGGCTCGTCTCATTGACGAGCGCATTGGTGTGCTTATGCTTCATGGGAGTTTCATTCTTCTGGCCAGCGCAAGCAGCCAGGATCACAATCAAGAGTAGAAAGGGCGTTTGCCGAAAGATCATGACGCAAAGGTACTTAAGAAAGCAGGGTTTGTGAGCGATTGTTATCGAGAGTAGTGTGTTAATGGTTTCGCTAGCGCGGAATGGGAATCTTATCTAGCAAGTGTAATAAGTACACTTATTTGGTTTGGTGTTCAAAAGATATGGCCGAACGAAGGGTAGAATGCCCTAATTTTGCATGCATATTGACTTCCCAATCGAATAACCATGTGGAGAGATGAACAAATTTTTGACCTGATTGCCCAGGAGCGTTCACGTCAAATTGAAGGACTAGAGCTTATTGCTTCAGAGAACTTTGTGAGCGACCAAGTCATGGAAGCCATGGGTTCTGTGATGACGAATAAATACGCTGAAGGGCTTCCGCGCAAGCGTTACTATGGTGGATGTGAGATTGTAGATCAATCAGAACAGCTTGCTATTGACCGTGTGTGTGAATTGTTCGGTGCTGAATGGGCCAATGTTCAGCCGCACAGCGGGGCATCAGCAAATTCAGCGGTGATGCTTGCATGCCTCAAGCCTGGAGATGCTATTCTAGGTTTTGATCTTTCGCATGGTGGCCACTTGACGCATGGTTCAACGGTAAACTACTCAGGTAAGTTGTACGAACCACATTTCTACGGAGTAGAGAAGGAGACAGGTGTGATCGACATGGATAAGGTAGAGGCCACAGCCCTCGAGATGAAGCCAAAGATGATTATCTGTGGTGCATCAGCTTACTCTCGTGATTGGGATTATGCTCGTTTCCGTGCGATTGCTGACAAAGTGGGAGCCATTTTACTCGCAGATATTTCGCACCCATCAGGCTTAATCGCCACAGGACTCTTGAATAATCCAATGCCCCACTGTCATGTGGTAACTACAACAACGCACAAAACACTCCGTGGTCCACGTGGTGGTCTGATCATGGTAGGGAAAGACTTCGATAATCCATGGGGATTGACAACGATGAAAGGAAAGGTGA
This sequence comes from Flavobacteriales bacterium, assembly GCA_022447625.1. Lineage (GTDB taxonomy): Bacteria > Bacteroidota > Bacteroidia > Flavobacteriales_D > Sanyastnellaceae > Sanyastnella. Next base: position 57,520 of record JAKVAX010000003.1, read on the forward strand.
GAAGCTTCACTTCACTTCTTGATTCAGGTGTATTCCCAGGAATGCAAGGTGGGCCTCTAGAGCACGTAATTGCTGCCAAAGCAGTTGCCTTCGGTGAAGCGCTTCGTCCTTCATACAAGACCTACACGAAGCAGGTTATCGAAAATGCTCAGGCCTTGGCAAATGCAATGGTTGAACGCGGATTTGAATTGATTTCTGGTGGTACTGACAACCATTGCATGTTAATCGATCTTCGCAACAAGGGAGTCACTGGAAAGCTTGCAGAAAAGGCATTGGTTGATGCACATATCACGGCCAACAAGAACATGGTTCCTTTCGATACGCAATCACCGTTCGTTACTTCAGGAATCCGTATCGGAACGCCAGCTGCAACAACGCGTGGCCTAGTAGCTGCCGATATGCCATTGGTTGCAGATTGGATTGATCGTGTAATCACAGCACCAGAAGACGAAAACGTTCTTGCGAAAGTTGGAAACGAGGTCAAAGAAAAGATGAGCGAACTTCCACTATTTGCTGAACACGAAGCAGCGGTTTAGGGTAGGTCGGATATATCCGTCCTTGGATGATCGGGTAAATTGTGGTTGTTGGACAGATTTGATCCGTGGTCTTGAAGGAATTGTTGTGGAACATGGACGGATTTGATCCGTCCCTCTCATTCTGATTCTTCCTCTATCCAGGAAAAAATCTCTTCCCGCGTTAGCGGACGATTCATGGTGTCCCAAAAGAATCCTTCTAGGAATCGGTCAGCATCAGCGGCTTTTGAAAGAGGGTGCATGGCACCAGAAGGTTTTTTGATGAGGGCGATGCGTTGAATCTCTGTTCCCTCAACATAGATGATGACATCAGAGCATTCTGCTTTATTGACCCCAACGGCTTTCTTCTCTTCGCCCTCTTCAACGGGGAAGTAAATGGTCTGTCCATTCCCTTTGACATGGATTTGAGAAAGCTGGTTGTCTTTGAAGTAACCTGTTAAGTTCCGCCCTTTGATCTGATTGAAGCTTTCCGGGGCTGCTTCAGAGATGATCAAAGCAGCGTCGTAAATATCCATTTGCTGGATCTTACCCGAGAAGATCTTGATGTCAATGAGCTCGCCACTGATCTGATTCGCATCAGACCAGAGAACTGGAGAACCGAGGAGTGTGAGCAATGAATCTTCTTCTGCATATGTGAGTGAATCGGCTTTTCCCTGAAGGTCGCTCTTGAAGAACTTCACGTGTTCGTATGCAGTGATCAGTCGTTCGCCGAGACTATCTGGTTCGGCACGAAGGGTGTCGGCATGCAAAAAGAGTGAGTCAGTATCAAAGAACTGAATCATCTGAGCCCGATCAGTTACTAGTGATCGGTCGTTTTCTTCATTGTGCCAGCCGTATTCTCCTTGAATGAGATAGTTACTCGTTGTGTCTTGAATCACTACACCACCAAAGACTTCTCCAAAACCTCGCTCAGCTTCGTAATAGACGGAGTCGCCGGCTAGGTAAGTGTTCTTAGACCAAATCTCAGCTCGGTTGGTGAATTGGCAAACACCCGAAACAGTGTTATACCATCCTCTTGAACAATAAATGGTGTTATTGTCAGACTTGATTTCTGTGGGGCCGAAGAAGAATGCGGTTTCAGTTTGACCACTGTACCTCAGGGTATCTGAGAGCACGGTATATTCTCTGTTCTTCAGTACCACGCTATCGCGGAAATGGAAGAACTCACTTTCAGAATCATAAAAGCCTTGTTCACTGGTCAAAACGTTCTGGTTTTCTGAACTCACAATTCTCCCTCCTCCGAAATAGCTGGCTACTCCCGTCTCAAGGTCGTAGTCAAGAATCTCGGTGGTGAGTGTGAGGTCTTTGTCGCGCAGCGAAATACGGTCGCGCAGTTTAGCCTGCTTGTCTTCATTGGTGATGTAAAGGCGATCTCCATTCAAACGAAGGCTGTCTCCTTGATTGATACGAACGGTAGAAAAGGCTTCGAAATCTCCGTTGGGATAGCGGTATGCGCTGTCGCATTTCATGATGGCCTCCTTGTATTTAAGACGCACATTTCCGATGAGGCGATCAGCCTTGGCAATCTCCTCGTCATACAGCACACGGTCGCTATTGAGGATCTCAATAGGTGTTTTGTCATTCTTATTTTTGAGAACAGACTGTGCTGTACCCCAAAGAGGGGCGAGTACCAAAAAGAGTAGAAGCAGTCTGTTCATTGACAAAACGTACCGAAAAATTATGCCAGAACGCTATCGCGGCGAATTGTTTGCTCGCGATCAGGTCCCACAGACACAACGGTAATCGGCACTTCTAATTGCTTTTCTAGGTATTCAATATAATCGTTGAGTTCCTTCGGAAGCTCGTCGATGTTGCGCATACCTGTAAGATCTTGGTGCCATCCTGGAAGAGACTTATATACAGGCTTCACCTCTGAAGGGTCAATGCTGTATGGCAAGTAGTCAATCTCTTCTCCATTGTACTCGTAGTGTGTACATACTTTCACTTCTTCAAACGCGCTAAGTACGTCAGCCTTCATCATGATGAGGCGTGTCACGCCATTGATCATGATGGCATATTTCAACGCTGGAAGGTCAATCCATCCACAACGGCGAGGGCGTCCTGTTGTAGCACCGAATTCATGTCCTTTCGCACGAAGCAATTCACCTGTTTCATCATGAAGTTCAGTAGGGAAAGGTCCACTACCTACACGTGTACAGTATGCTTTGAAGATCCCGAAAACTTCTCCGATACGGTTAGGAGCAATTCCGAGTCCGGTGCAAGCACCGGCAGAAATCGTGTTTGAAGAAGTCACGAATGGGTACGAACCGAAGTCGATGTCCAACAACGATCCCTGTGCTCCTTCAGCGAGAATGCGCTCACCGTTGCGAAGTTGGTTATTCAAGTAGTGCTCACTGTCGATGAAAGTGAGGTCACGCATATACTCAACTGCGTCAAGCCATTCTTTTTCCATAGGATCGAGATCGAACTCAAATCCTTCGAAGTGGCCAAGCAGACGCAAGTGCTTTCCGCGAAGGTTTTCGTAACGCTCTTTGAATTGAGGGCCGAGTACATCACCAACGCGCAAGCCGTTACGGCCTGTTTTGTCCATGTATGTAGGACCAATTCCTTTCAAAGTAGAACCGATCTTCTTATTTCCTTTCTCTTGCTCACTCGCAGCATCCAACAAACGGTGTGTTGGAAGGATGAGGTGTGCTTTTCTTGAGATCAGGAGTTGCTTATTGACATCAACGTTATGCTCTTTCAGCTTTTCAATCTCACGACGGAAGATCACAGGGTCAATCACCACACCGTTTCCAACAACATTCAATTGGTTGTCGTGGAAAATTCCAGAAGGGATGGTGTGCAATACGTGCTTTCTTCCTTCGAATTCCAATGTGTGTCCTGCATTCGGACCACCCTGGAAACGAGCGATTACACCATAGTCAGGCGTAATAACGTCCACAATCTTTCCCTTACCTTCATCTCCCCATTGGAGGCCAAGTAGTACATCGACTTTCATGATGTCAGTTTAGTGATTGGATGCCGTCATCCATTGAAGGATGAATATCTAGAACGGCGTTCAGTTTAATAATCGTTAGTAGTTCCCTTACTTTGTCAGGCACACTGGTAAATACCAATTGCGCATTGTGCTGGTTGAGGTGTTTCACCATCTTAACTAGAAGGTTGATCCCACTGCTGTTCACGTACTCCAATCCTTCAAGGTCAACCAAGAATTTCTTGAAATCCCGTTCAGTAGCATGTTCAACTTGACGAAGAAGGGCCTGATGTGACTCGTCTTCTACAAATCGCCCGGTGACACGGTATACCATGCAATCTCCTTTTTCGAACGTTTCGATGTCTTTACTCATCATTGTTCTTTTTGCGCTGAGCGTAAAAGTTCAGCGAGTGGTGCATGATATCGATCCCGAAGATCTCTTCTAATTTGGCTTTGATCTGTTGCACACGCGGATCACAAAATTCAATTACCTCACCCGAGTCAGTCAAAATGATGTGATCGTGTTGTTGGTTTTGATGTGATTTCTCGAACTGAGCGAGGTTCTTTCCGAACTGATGCTTGCGAACTAGATTACAAGCAAGTAGCAACTCAATGGTGTTGTAGAGTGTAGCACGAGACACACGATAATTTTTATTCTTCATGTGTACGTACAACGATTCGATGTCAAAATGACCATCAAACTCGTAGATCTCTCTCAATATCGCGAATCGCTCAGGTGTTTTTCGGTGGCCATTGTTTTCCAAGTAGGCCGCGAAAATGTCCCGAACATTCTCTTGAATGTCTTGCATAAGTCCGCTTAAGACCAAAAGACAAAATTAGTGAATGAGTTTGAAAAGAATAAGTCTAAATCAAGACTTTCTCCACATTAGATAGCCTGACTTGGATCCATACGGTCAACGGTTAGTACTCCATTGACATTCCGCAACTTATCGATCAATATATTCAGGTGTTCCGTATCGTGCACCTGCACTCGCACAAGACCGTCGAAAATACCATCGTTCGACTCGAAACTGATGGCTTTCATATTTACGTGCATATCAGACGAAATGATGTTCGTAATTCGCTGCACAAGCCCAACGTCATCAATACCTGAGAACTGCACGGTAACCTCGAATTGATTCAGTTCTTTACTGGCCCAGCGAGCTTTGATCACTCGGTAGGCGTAGTTGCTTAGGAGTTGCGTGGCGTTCGGGCAATTCACACGGTGAACCTTAATCTCACCGTTAACGGTTACGAATCCAAACACGTCATCTCCAGGGATCGGATTACAGCATCGAGCAAGGGTATAATCCATACGCTGTTGCTCATCGCCAATCAACAGAATGTCTTTCTTCCCAGGGATAGGAGCAATGACCTTATTGTCAACTTGCTTCGGAGGAATGATTGGTGCTTTTTTGAAGATGATTCGTCCACCATCAACCTCGAAGCCTTTGAGCTTCTTGATGTCGATCTTTCCTTTGGCTATCTGGAAGTAGAGTTCAGTTGCTGAGTCTACGTTGTAGTGCTTTTCGAGAGCGGTGATGTTAATGCTCAAGAAACCAACCCCAAGGTTCTTGAACTTTCGACGAAGCATGTCTTTTCCTTCACCTGCCACTTTGCGCTTTTCTTCCTTCAGCGCATGCTTGATTTTCTGACGGGCTCTTGCTGTTACCACGTAGTTCAACCAGTCTTCTTTAGGCGTCTGCTTTTTTGAAGTGATGATTTCCACCTGATCACCTGAACGCAATTCATGGCTCAACGGAACCAGTCGGTGATTCACCTTGGCGCCAATGCATTGCGATCCGATCTGAGAGTGGATGTTGAAGGCGAAGTCAAGGGCGGTCGATCCTTTAGGTAGGGTCTTCAGATCTCCATTCGGGGTGAAGATGTAAATCTCCTCACTGAATAGATTGAGTTTGAAATCGTCGATGAAGGTTAGGGCGTCATCTTGTGCGCTTTCCAAGACTTCACGAATCTGTGAGAGCCAACGATCAAGGTTATTCTCCGCGTTTTCGGTTCCTCCTTTGTACTTCCAGTGTGCAGCGAATCCTTTCTCTGCAACGTCATCCATACGACGAGAACGGATCTGTACTTCCACCCATTTACCCGTAGGCGACATCACAGTAGTATGGAGTGATTCGTATCCGTTTCCTTTCGGAATGGAGATCCAATCACGCAGGCGATCAGGGTTTGGCTGGTAGAAATCAGTGACCATCGAATAGACCTTCCAAGCGAGAGCTTTTTCTCCTTCGATCTCTGTTTCTAGAATGATTCGAATCGCAAATACGTCGTAGATGTCTTCAAATCGAACGCGCTTCTTCTGCATCTTATTCCAGATGCTGAAAATGCTCTTTGTTCTTCCCTTGATCTCGTATTCAATGCCTGCTTCGTTGAGGGCATTGCGAATAGGAAGGGTGAATTTATTGATGAAGCGCGTACGAACTGCTTTTGTCTTTTCGAGTTTCGATGAAATCTCTTGGTACTGCTCCGGCTCTTTGTACTTCAGCGAAAGGTCTTCGAGTTCTGTCTTGATATTGTACAAACCCAGACGATGTGCTAGCGGTGCATACATGAAGAGCGTTTCGCTCGCAATCTTCAACTGCTTTTCTCGCGCCATGTGGCCCAAGGTGCGCATGTTGTGAAGACGGTCGGCAATTTTGATCAGGATCACGCGGATGTCGTCGCTCAAGGTCAACAACATTTTGCGGAAGTTCTCCGCCTGCATAGAAGAAGTCTGATCGAAAACACCAGAGATCTTTGTCAATCCATCGATAATCATTCGCTCTTTCGAGCCGAATAAGGTTTCAATATCTTCTAAAGTGATGTAGGTGTCTTCAACTGTATCGTGAAGTAAGGCGCATACGATAGAGGTGGTGTCCAGTCCGATTTCTTCAGCGCAAATGCGTGCTACGGCAATCGGGTGATAGATATATGGTTCACCAGACTTTCGGCGCATCTCTTTGTGCGCTTCTAGTGCAATATCGAAGGCCTTGCGAATACGTCGTTTATCTTGTGTAGACTTCGAGCGCACGGCACTTCTTAGCAACCCACGGTATCGTCGTAGGATCTCTTTCTTCTCAGCTTCCTGATCTATGTTGAGCATAAAGGTTCTCAGCGGGTAGGAAGCAATTTGCTTCTCACTTCCCCAAATCCAATTCTAATATCGCCATTTGTCGCGTGTCCGCGCATAATGACTTCATCATTATCATTAATGAACTTACGTTCTTCTCCGTTCGACAGTTTCAATGGCTTTGTTCCTTTCCAAGAAAGTTCAAGCATTGAACCGTAGCTCGTCTCATCTTTCCCTGAAATAGTACCGCTTGCCATCATGTCACCTCCTCGGATATTACATCCGTTTACGGTGTGGTGAGCCAATTGCTGCGACATGTTCCAGTACATGTATTTGAAGTTTGAACGACAGATGACAGTTTCATCGTTGCCTTCAGGCTGGATACCAACTTCGAGGTTGATGTCGTAGTTACGGTTGCCATCGTATTCAAGGTAGCTCAATACCGGTGGGTCTTGGGCAGGACCAGCGACTTTGTATGGCTCGAGTGCATCAAGCGTTACTACCCAAGCTGAAACAGACGAAGCAAAGTTCTTCCCAAGGAATGGTCCGAGTGGCACATATTCCCATTTCTGAATGTCACGTGCACTCCAATCATTGAACAACACCATTCCGAAGATGTAATTTTCTGCTTCAGAAGTTCCAATACTATCTCCCATCGGCTTACCTGGGTAAGTGATGAATGCCATCTCCAATTCAAAATCAAGAAGCTTACAAGGTCCAAACACAGGAGCATCTGCATCTGCTGGGAGCATTTGTCCTTTCGGACGATGAATAGGTGTTCCTGAAACCACAATTGAAGATGATCTTCCGTGGTAACCTACAGGGATGTGCTTCCAGTTAGGTAGCAAAGCGTTCGCTGGGTCGCGGAACATTTTTCCCACGTTAGTGGCGTGTTCAATCGAAGAATAGAAATCAGTGTAATCACCAATCTCAACTGGCAACAACATCTCGCAATCTCCCATAGGAAGCAACGCCTGCTTCACATGATGCTCCTTGTCACGCAAATCCGGAATATCTGACGAAAGCAACTTGCTCACACGATTTCGAAGTTCACGTGTAGCTACTTTCCCGCGATGAATAATTGGGTTCAAGGTATTCGAGCTCAAATCATCAAGTGTAAACGGCAGGTTCTCGAGGTAACCAAGCACGTGAAGGGCTTTCAGGTCAAGAACATGTTCTCCAATAGCTACACCTACTCGGGCGTCCATTTGCGGCGTTTTGAAGATCCCGAATGGAAGGTTCTGAATAGGGAAATCGCTGTGGTCTGGGACATTCACCCAAGACGTCAATTTAGGGTCGTTTGCACTGATCATTACAGGTAAGCTTTGACTGCAAATGTAGCAATCAACCTCACATTTTTTACTTTCAAGTGAGGAGGAAAGGAAGGCTTTGATAACTTTCGCCAGAATGGAAAAGAAGAGGCTTTCACCGTGGCTTGTTTTTTCGGCTCTCGCCGGAACGGCATTCGCCTTATTCCATTTCGTGAATACCCTTGTTTATTCAATTCCTGAGCTCAAGGTTCCAGGCACCGCTAAAGAAGTGTCGAACCAGTACATGACGCCGTTCTTTCACCAAGGTTGGAAGTTGTTTGCACCCGATGTGCCCGCCGTGCAGTATTCACTAGAATATCGTTTTCCAGAGGAGGGGAAGTGGAATGGCTGGACCAACGCAGAAGACCTGCCAGGTATTTCATCGCACCCACGTGTTGAATACATAATCCAGAAGATGGAGCTGTATTTGGCGAACGACATGCGCAGCAATTTGACCTACAACCCTGATTCAACCGTTAACTTTGATTTGATTGTGGATGACGCACCGTATCAGCGCGTCTTGTACTATGCTGTCCGCAGGCATGAGTCGATTTACTTGTCTCGACCTGATTCGGTGCAGTTGCGCTTGAATCTTCATCGCACTCCTCCGTTTGATGGGAGCGAGAAGAAAGAAGATATAAGCTTTCAATTTCCTGTATATCGATTCAAGCAATGAAAGAGTTAGCGATTCGATATACTGAGCTACTGAGCGAAATTCGCCATCCGAATGTGATGCGTCTCTTCCGCTTTTTGGCCTATGCTTGGATGTTTTTTAATGCCTTGTACTTCTTCCCCATTCGTCATCAGATGTGGGGTGAGTATTCGATGATCATGAGTTTTCATCCAGAGCAAAGTGTAACCATTAACTTCGCATACTTACTTGATCATCAGCGCGCCTTGGCTCTCCCCGCTTTTTATGCCTACATTATCTCGATCGCTTTGGCGGTTGTTGGAATTGGCGGAAGGCTCGTCCGAATGGTTGTGTTCTTCTTGTCGTGGCTGTTGTACTACGCTTGCGTTCCAGCCTTCAATTCGTCTTTCTTACTCTTCAATATCTTCTCCTTCTTCTTGATGTTCTTTGGCAGAAAAGGGGGAGGGCCAATTGATGCGATCTTTTCTAACATCGCATTCTGGGCCTGTCGAGTTCAGTTTTTGCTGGTTTACTCCATAGCTGGAGGCTACAAACTAACTGGTCAAACGTGGTTGAATGGGTCTTCGCTATGGTATGCCCTGCACTTGGATCATTTCACACGTCCATGGCTGCTAGAACTTATGAAGCCGATGAAAGGAGTCTTAATGGCGTTAACTTACTTCGGTGTGATCTACCAGCTTGTTTTCCCGTTCCTGGTTTGGTTCAAGAGAATCAAGACTCCGTTATTCATTGCAGGAATCCTTTTTCACGCCTTCATAGGCATAGGAATGCGATTACCAGAATTCGGTTTGGCAATGATTGTTGGTTATAGCCTGTTCATGAGTGAAGAGACCGCTGAGAAAGTGGTGAGGAAACTTCGATTGAAAGCTTAGAAGAGCTCTTTAACAATGCGCTCTACAGTGTAGCCCTCAGCTTCAGCTTTATAGTTGCGAACCACACGGTGACGTAGAATCGGAAGCGCTACCGCCTGAACATCTTCGATGTCTGGAGAGTACTTTCCATTCAATGCCGCGTGACACTTAGCACCAATGATTAGGTACTGTGATGCACGAGGACCAGCTCCCCAGCTCAGAAAGTTGTTGACCATGTCAGGAGCCATGTCACGTCCAGGACGTGTCTTGCCAACAAGCTTAACCGCGTACTCAATGACGTTGTCAGCCACTGGCATCTTTCGAATCAAGTTCTGGAAGAACAGAATCTGCTCTGCATCGATCACTGAATCTACTTTGGCAACACCGCCACCTGTAGTGTTCTTAACGACGCTGAGCTCTTCTTCATACGTTGGATAGTCTACCCAAATGTTGAACATGAAACGGTCAAGTTGTGCTTCAGGAAGCGGGTAGGTTCCCTCTTGTTCAATTGGGTTTTGCGTTGCAAGCACGAAGAACGGAGAAGGGAGTGGGTATCGTTGTCCGGCAGCTGTTACAGCACGCTCCTGCATCGCCTCAAGCAAAGCTGCCTGAGTTTTAGGTGGTGTACGGTTAATCTCATCTGCCAGAATGATATTCGAGAATAAAGGTCCTTTGACGAAACGGAACTGACGATTCTCATCCAAGATCTCAGAACCGACGATGTCAGATGGCATCAGGTCAGGTGTGAACTGAATACGGTTGAATGAAAGACCGAGTGCTTCAGAAATGGTGTTGACCAAAAGTGTCTTTGCCAGTCCAGGCACACCAACAAGTAGACAGTGTCCGTTACCGAAGATCGAAATGATTACTTCCTTGATAACGTCTTCCTGACCAACGATCACTTTACCGATCTCTTTGGTCAATTTGTGGTAGTCTTCTCTTAGGTGGTCTAGCGCCTCTGCGTCAGACTTATAATTTGGTACAGCCATGTCTTCTTTTCGTTCAAGAGTGACGAAAATAAGGAAAAGTCAATCCTTATGAGTCACCTTTAATCCACATGAAGCGGAATTCACAATCTTTATAATCAGGATTCAGTTTAACGAAGGTTGAGCGTAAACGTTTCTCAATCCATTTATCCACTGCAGTTTCCTGCATGTCAGCCTCTACTTGCTGCTTGAACAACAGGTAATCGTCTTTCAGGTTCGCTTGGTGAGCTGCCAGTCGTGAATCAAGTTTGTAGATCGCGTATTGCGGGTTTCCTCCTGGTGATTGAATCAAGATAGGTTCAGATACTTCACCTACTTCGAGCTTATCAAGTACGAGGAATACATTTCGATCCAATTCATCCACACTGTGCTTCATACCCCCAACGCGGAAGTTGGCAACACGCCCACCTTGATTTCGCGTGTCTTCATTCGTTGAGAAGCGAATAGCCGCTTGCTCAAAGGTCAACGAGTCAGCGCGAATGGCAGTGGCGATGCTATCAATTTTCCCTTCGGTATAAACCAAAGCATCGTCACTCACCGTAGGGGAGAACAACACGTGACAACAGCTAAATACTTGTCCGCGTTTGTCTGTCGGCTTCAGGAAGTGGAATCCAAATTCAGTTTCGAAAACCGGTGAGAGCTGCTCGAGCTCTGTGGAGTACACCATTTCTTCAAAGGCCGGTACGAACGCACCTTTGCTGATGTTCTCGTAGCAACCTCCTTTGTACTTCGATCCTGGATCATCAGAGAAACGGCTTGCCGCTAAGTTGAAACGCATTTTACCTTCGGCAACAAGAGCACGTACAGAATCCGCTTGATTTCGTTTAGCAGCAACCTCTTGTGGGGTAGGTGCCGGCTCAATAATGATCATGCTATATTCAACCTGCTCACTGATCAGTGGAATACTGTCTGTAGGCATGTTGTCGAAGTACTCTTTTACCTGTTTTGGAGTGGCGGTAACTCGGCTTTGAAGCTGGTATTGCATCTGCTGAATCAGCAGCTGCTCTTCAATTGGTTCACGGAATTCATCACGCCATTGCGCTACAGATTTCCCGTATTCAGCCTCAAAGGCCTCAACCGAACCAAAAAGCTGCATGTAGTACGCTAGACGTTTTTCGATTTCTGATTGGATCTGCTGTTCCGTAACAACCAAACTGTCTAGTCGTGATTGGTGTAACAGAAGGCGAGAGAACAATAGGCCCTCAATAGATACGCAACGAGAATCTCCATCGGGGTCAACTCCTTGGAGTCTTTGCTGAAGGAGATCATTTTCAAGATCACTCTGAAGAACGATTTCGTTCCCGACTACTCCGATAATACGATCAATGATTTCACCTTGGGGCTGCGCAAAAGCGGCAACGCTCCAAAGTAGGCTGATCGTTATAAGCAACGCTGTCTTATTCATTGTCTGTCATTTTTTCGACCTCGTTTCTCGCTAGGGCATCTTTGTACAACTGCTCGCGCATGTTGGTCAGTAATTCCTTCTTCCGTTTGTTGATGATCAGGTTGCGAATTTGATCTTCAACTAGGTCTATCGGAGAAACGCCATCTTTCAACTTATAGTCTAAGACGGATACGAAGTACATTTTGTCACTTTTCTCGAATTCGGTCGATGGCTTTTTCTTCAAAAAGCTCTCTACATTATAGACTTCTAGAGGTACTTGCTGTAACAGGTCTTCAAAGTACATCCATTCTTCCACATCCACATAATAGCTGGCGCCATAATCAACGCAGAACTGCTCAAGTTTTACCAAATCTTCTGATTCATCACTCTCGAAGAGCTTGCGAAACCGTTTGAGTTTGGGGGTGTCTTTTGCCAGAATACAGAACTTAACCTTGACGATGTAGTCATTCAGACTGAAGATCTCTTGGTTCTGTTCATAGTAGGCGTTGACCTCTGCTTCTGTGAGGTTTGTGTCTAGTCGTTGCTGAACAAAGGTGTTCTCATACGCATAGGTGAGCAGCGTGTTTCGGTAATTCTCGAGCTCTTGCTCAAACTTCTTTTCCTCTTCAGGAAGATTGGTTTCAGCCGTGTGAAGCATGACCTGAAGCTTGAGCCAATCATTGATGTAGCGTTCAGCTAACATAATGCTGTCTTCTTCGCTCGATTGATCAGGGATAATGGCACTCAGCTCTTCCCACGTCAATGTTTTGTCGTAGGCACGAGCAACGCCATCAACTACACCTTCAGTTGAGGCCTCCTCCTTTGGTTGGCAGGCAAGAAATAATATGGAACAGGCGATCAGCGCGTATCTGATCATTTGATCATGTAAAGTACCTCGCGATTAACTTGGTAGCTGTACTTAGCACGAAGCTCTTCGATCCACTTTTGCTCAAGGCTATTCTGGTACTCAGCAGTGATCATACCACGTGCTTCGTTCAGTGCTTTCGGAGTTGGAGCAATGAGTTCGTTGACTTGGATCAATACGATTTGGCCGTTCATTTCAACTTCTGCGATTTCGCCTGAAACAAGCTCTGCTTGCGCAAAAAGTTCTTCTTTATCAGAACGCTCCCAAGTACCTTCTTCTAGGCTCAAGTTGAGTGAAGATGTCTGGTTTAGCTCGTCTTTGATTTCAACAAGTGTTCTTCCGCGCTTTAGCATCTTACGAACTGACTTTGCAATCTTCTTGTCAGCGCAAGTGAAGATGGTTCCATTCACGCGTTCTTCCCACATGAAGTTCATCTTGTTCGCTTCGTAGAATGCTTCAAGACCAGTCGTATCCTTTACTGCTTTCGACCACACTTTTCGATCCGTCAATTCGAACAGAAGGATACCATCGTGGTATTCGTTCATCAACAAACGGAAGTCGTTGTATTTGCGCTCAAGTTGGCTGTCTTCGTAGCTCATCAGCTCACGCTCGATGTACTTATTCAACTCGCTGTCTACGATTTCACGTCCGGTCATATCACGACGTCGAATTTTTGCGGTATTCAGGTGCTCGTAGAAGTCTTTCGCTGTATACATGTTGCCGTCAACAGAGAAGAGCTCTTTGTTGAGCTTTTTCAATTTTTTCACCTTGATCCCATTGCTTCCAACAAAAGCACTGTCATCATCAGCTGCTTTGTAGATGTCTTTTAGTGACTTCGTGATCGGGTTCACACCGTACTCAGCTTTCAACTTGTTAATGAAGCTCTGCTTTGTAAGCTCGGCGCGAGAATCGCGGCTTACACGCTTGCGAATATCTGACTCTTGTGAAGCGAAATCAGGCACCCCACGGTATTCTAGTCGCTTAATAATGTGCCATCCATAGGTAGTCTCTACTGGTTCGCTGATTTGTCCGTCTTCTTTCAATGTGAAAGCGGCATCTTCGAACTCTTCAACCATCTTACCTGTTCCGAACCACGGAAGTTCACCGCCATTGCGTGATGTACTTGCATCTTGTGAGAAGCGCATGGCTAGTTCACCGAAATCAGATCCTTCTTGAAGCATCTTGTGAATCTCGCGTGCTTTGTTCTCTGCTTCTTGTTTTGCTTGAACGTCGTTCTTGTCTTTGTGACGAACCATGATGTGCGCTACGCGAATTTCACCGCGTGCATTACGCTTGTCGTGCACCTTTAGAATGTGGTACCCATAACGTGTACGCACAGGTCGACTTACCTTCCCGACCTCTGTAGTGTAGGCTGCATTTTCGAATGGGAATACCATTTGGAACGCTGTGAACCAACCAAGGTCACCTTCATTTTCACGAACACTAGGGTCTTCTGAACCACCTTTCGAAGTGGCAACTGTCGCGAAGTCTTCTCCGCCTTCAATACGCTTGCGCAATTCCATGATGCGGTTGTACGCCTTTAAGGTGTCTTCCGGAGTTGCGTTTTGGTCACACTTAATAAGAATGTGGCTTGCGTTTACTTCTTGTGATTTGCGCTCAAACGCTTCCTGAACCAATTCATCCAAAAGCTCATTGTCAATCAAGTAAGGACGAGAAAGCTGCTTGCGGTAACCTTGAAGCTCGCGTTGGAATGCAGCATTTGTATCCAAACCTTCTTCGACTGCTTCTCTTACTTTCAGCTTGAAATTGATGAAGAGTTCCATGTACTCGTCTAGTGATGCTTGAGTAATCACAGAGTCACGGTTATTCTTCATAAAGATTGCTTCAAAGTCGGACAGCGTTACTTGTTCGTCCTCAACGGTTAGTACAATTTGGTCGCCGTTCTGCGCTAGCGCGGAAAAGCTAAGTAGTAAACTGAATAGGAGAGAAAAAACAATTGTTGATCTAGTCATGATCAGAAAGCATTATTTGGTTGGAGCGCAAAAGTACGGATTCTAAGGTAAGCTTAACGGATGCTATAGTTAGGAGCTTCACGTGTAATAAAGACATCGTGTGGATGGCTTTCTTTGATACCTGAATTGGTAATTCGCACAAATTGTGCCGTTTGTAGGGTTTCTATATCTGAAGCTCCGCAATATCCCATACCAGCGCGAAGTCCTCCAATAATCTGGTACATCACTTCCTGTACAGTTCCTTTGTAAGGAACCCTACCGCTAATACCTTCTGGAACGAGCTTTTTGATGTCATCTTCAGCATCTTGGAAGTAACGATCTTTTGAACCTTTCTGCATCGCTTCAATGGATCCCATACCACGGTACGACTTGAAACGACGTCCTTCGTAAATGATTGTCTCACCTGGAGATTCTTCTACTCCAGCAAGCATAGAACCTACCATCACCGTGTTTCCTCCACCGGCGATCGCTTTCACGATGTCACCAGTGAATCGGATTCCTCCATCTGCAATCATTGGGACTCCCGTTCCTTGTAGGGCTTCAGCAACTTCCATTACTGCAAAGAGTTGTGGGACGCCCACACCTGCGATTACGCGTGTTGTACAAATTGACCCAGGGCCAATGCCTACTTTCACCGCGTCTGCTCCGTGATCTACCAATGCTTTTGCCGCAGCGGCAGTAGCAATGTTTCCACAAACGATGTCGATTTCAGAGAACTTGTCTTTGATCTTACGCAGGGTGTCTAAAACTCCACGACTATGCCCGTGTGCTGTATCAACGATCAACGCGTCTACTCCTGCATTCACTAATGCTTCAGCTCTTTCCATAGAATCTGCGGTCACCCCGATCGCAGCTGCTACGCGTAGTCGTCCGTATTGGTCTTTACACGAGTTTGGATATTCCTGAAGCTTAAGGATGTCTTTGTAGGTGATGAGTCCAACAAGTGTGTTGTGATCATCAACTACAGGGAGTTTTTCAATCTTGTGATTCTGAAGGATTGCCTCTGCCTTTGAAAGGTCAGTTCCTTCTTGAGCAATGACCAAGTTCTCGCTCGTCATTACTTCTTTAATCGGGCGAGACATTTCCTTTTCGAAACGGAGATCGCGATTGGTAACGATACCAACTAATTTACCTTCCTTATTCGTGACAGGAATTCCACCGATCTTATTTTCTGCCATTAGTTGCAGAGCATCACCAACCACAGCACTTTCATGCACTGTCACTGGATCTTGGATCATTCCGCTTTCCGAACGCTTTACTTTCCGAACTTCGTTCGCTTGTTGCTGAATCGTCATGTTCTTGTGGATCACACCAATACCACCTTGACGAGCCATGGCAATCGCCATTTTAGACTCTGTCACAGTATCCATCGCAGCTGCTACTACAGGAGTGTTCAGTGTGATGTTACGTGTGAACTTTGATGAAATATTGACGTCGCGTGGAAGAATTTGCGAATACGCGGGTACGAGCAGGACATCGTCATAGGTTAAACCTTCACCTACGACCTTGTCATTCTTGTTAAATCCCATGGGCTTTTTAGAAAATTGGGGGTGTGCGAGAAAAAAAGTTGGGCAAAGGTACAAAAAATGCAAACCCTAACTCGCTAGTCTTCGGATGCCTTAAGCAAGACCACGGTTCCTCTTCTTTCGTAGAGTCTGCCGGCACCGTCAGCTACAGTAATGTAGTAGGCGTACATGCCTTCGCGGACGAATTCTCCACGGTAGGTACCATCCCATGCTTCATCGATTTGATCGGTTTCGAAGATGAGATTACCCCAACGGCTGTATATCTGCATGCGGTAGTTATCGAAGTCAGCAAAGGAAATCACTGGACGGAACTCTTTATTGAATCCATCTACGACAAATGCGTTCGGAATCCAGATAACGGGTTCCTGCGTTATGCAGAGCTCATTACTAATCGACCCTTCGGGTAAGAAAACTCCTCCAGGCATCTCACTAGCAAAGATTTGATAACAGAACTCTCCTTCGGTGTAAAGAAGGTCGCTTACGTCGTCTTCGAAGAAGTTTACTGAGCCTGGAACAGACCCCAAGATCTCCACCGGACCTCCATCTATCGTGCGCGTGATTTGGTATTGATCAACACCTTCTTGCCAGTCTTCATAGTGACTCCAAATAAGCGTATTGACAAGTTGATCTGTATTGGCCAAACCATCTAAGAGAATGGTTTTTCCAATATTGGTTGAGTCAACCACATCATCACAGTTGTTCAGTACCTTGATTTTGTATGTGTAGCTTCTTTCTCCTGTGTCAACATCAGTATCAATGAAGGTGATTTGAGGAGAAGCGACAGCGTCTTGGGAATCGATTTCTTCGAACTCGTTGAAGATTGGATTCAAGCGTTCGAGCACATAAGTGTGCGGCGTTGCAACCGTAGCATCAAGATCAGCGAGCACTTCGATTTCATTCGGACCATTCACAGAAGCACGTCCAATTCTCGTTTGATCCGGAGAATCTGGATATGCCAAGGTAGCAGTGCGGTAATTTGAAGCTGCGTTGTTGAATGGGGCATTGGAGAAGGCGCGAACACGGTAACGGTATGAGCTTCCTAAAGTGGCTCCTTCATGGACGAATGTGTTGTCAGTTCCTGGGAGCGTAGCCAAAAGCACCGAAGGGTTGAAAACCCCGCTGCCTGGATCTGGTTCTTCGGCAGCGTAAACTTCGTAATAAGCTACGCCCGCATTCCATCCTTGGTAGGCGGTCCAAACGAGGTTGACTACGTCTGTACAACTTTCCCAAGTGTGTGTGAGGTAGATTGAGCTCACGCAATCAAGGTTCGCAGCACCTGGGTCTGGTTCTCCGAAGTTGGTCAAACAATCATCAAATGCGGCGATGTTGTACTGCTCTGGTCCGAGATTGGCGTCAGAGTTTGGGTTTACCCAGGTAGTGATATTTGGATCAAAGATGGTATCCAAAGGCATGGGGTTCAAACCAGGAATACACTCATAGAGGATATACCCACCCACATCAATCACCGGAGGAATGGTCCATGAAATGGAAGCATCATTCGTGAGACTGTCAACTGAGACGCTCGTGATAGTTGGCGCCGGAGGGTCAATTTGATCCTGGAAAGTCCCGCCTGAAATGTTGGAGAAGTGATCGCAAGGACCACCATCGCTGTAGCGAATTTGAAAGTTCAAATCTGCAGTACAGGCAGTTACTTCGTAAGTGTAGCTGTTCGTCAAGCTAGCGGGGAATTCCGCAATGATGTTCCATTCGCCTACAGGATATTCCATGAAAACGGTAAAGTCTCCAGTAAAAAGGGTAGGATCCAGTGCTTGCGGGTAGTTCCAGTTTAATTCCACCGTTCCTGGAATAAGACCTGGAACAGCTGAGAGGAAAATGGAACAAAGTGTATCTGAACTGACCGAGGTTTGGTTAGTACCGTCGTTAGATGTAGTCTGGAGGAAGTAACATGTTTGGGCAATATTGCCATCCACTCCAGGAACAATCATGTTGGTTGTGGCGTAGTTGCCAATCGTCGAAACGAGTGTTTCCGTATTCGTGCCTACATCGTAGCTGTAAACAGTGTATGCGGTAAACTCGTTGAGAGGATCATTCGGTTCTGTCCAAGAAAGTGTGACAGAGCCACCTATGCCAACAGAAATACAATCAAAGCTCGGAGGGTCAAGCTGCGCTGATAACGCATTGACGCCAAAGCAAAAGATGATGAAGACTCCTATAGATTTGAATATTCTAGGCATAAACAAGTGCAAAATTAGGCACTTCTGTAAGCATAACGCATGGAATCGCATGGAATTTTACGAACGTCCCTGCTAGTACATAGACTTAGTCCCAATGTTAATGGTTGCCTAGGCGAGTTGGAAGCGTGCTCCTAGGCCTTGTGGGTTCATCCGTTGGTAATCAGAAATAATCTCCTTGACGATATCTTCAACGCTCATGATTTTATCGATTCGAGACGAAACTTGGCCAATCTCGAGTTCCCCTTCCTCAAGGTCACCTTCGAACATGCCTTTCTTTGCTCGGCCTCTTCCAAGAAGCTCTTTGAGCGTTTCCGCGCTAGCGTCATTGGCATAAGCCTCACGAACAGCATACAGAAAACCACCTTCAAGAAGGCGCACCGGAGTTAACTCTTTCAAGGTCAGCTCTGTTTGTCCTTCATTAGCCTGAACAACACTGGATTTGAAATTGTCGTGCGCGGAAGATTCTTTTGAAGCTACGAAACGACTGCCAATTTGAACGCCGTCAGCGCCCAGAACCATGGCGGCAATCATACTGCGCGCATCGGCAATACCTCCAGCTGCGGCCAACGGAATTTCGATGGCATCAGCCACTTCGGGAATCAAGCACATCGTTGTTGTCTCCTCTCTGCCGTTGTGCCCGCCCGCCTCAAAACCTTCGGCAACAATGAAGTCAACACCAGCATCCTGGGCCTTGAGGGCGAATTTTTTTGATGAAACGACATGTCCTACGATTACCCCTTTAGATTTGAGTTCTGAGGTCCACTTTCTGGGATTACCCGCACTGGTAATCACCACTGGAACTTCCTGCTCAAGAATGGTCTTGATGTGTTCTTCAATCTGTGGGTAAAGGAGCGGTAAATTCACCGCAAAGTTGGTTTCTCTAGCCGCCTTGCATTTGGAAATATGACTTCGTAAAACCTCTGGATACATTGATCCAGCGCCAATTGTGCCAAGAATGCCAGCTTTGGAAGATGCGGCGGCTAGTTCCCACCCACTACACCAAACCATTCCTGCTTGAATGATGGGGTGTTTGATGTTCAGAAGCTGACTTAGTCTATTCATAAGAAGCGAATTTTGGCATGAAGAAGAGGAAACAAATGTGGGAAACTTTCGTAACCCATGTCAGACGAATTCGGCACGAAGTAATTACTAAAGGCAAAAAGAATTCGATGAATGATTTTGAAACCGATTCCAAAGGGCTATTTTTGTTCTTTACAAAGTCTATTAATCATTTGGTAATGAAGCGACTGCTATACTTATTGTTGCTAACAACCTTGACCCTCAGCGCCGACGCCCAGTACAAGTTGGAGTACGGACTCATGGTTGGTGGCGCAAATTACCTTGGAGATATCGGAGGGAAGGAGCAAACCAGACGTGATTTCGTTTGGGATATGCACTTGAACCAAACCAACATCGCTATTGGTGCTTATACACGTTACAAGATTTCGAAGCGTCTAGCGGTTTTTGGTGCTTTCAACTACTTGCAGATTAATGATGCCGATAGTGAGTCTACCAACCCAGCTCGACGCGCTCGTAACCTGAATTTCCGTAACCGCATGCTTGAGCTTCAAGCTCGTGCAGAGTTGACAATCTTCTACGATAATGACGTTGGTGGTAAAGGATACTACAACCCTGATTTCCGTCTGTACATCTTTGGAGGTTTTGCCGGATACCGCAGTAACCCACAGGGTCAGATCCTATTTGATCCGAATGATCAATTTGACGATGTTTGGTACAACCTACGTGACTTCCAAACAGAAGGAGAGGAGTACGGTCAGTTCGGATGGGCAATCCCTGCAGGTCTAGGACTTTATTTCACGTTCGACAAGACATGGCGAATAGGTTGGGAGTTGAGCTGGAGAACAACTGGTTCAGATTACCTTGATGACATTTCAACGACATACGTTGATCCTGCATCTTTGCCATCTGACGAGGCACGTGCCTTTGCTAGCCAGGCAAACCAGCAGTTGATTCTTGATATTGACGATCCAGACGCTGGTTCTGTAAATGACCACCAATACCAAGAAGGATTCAGCACAAAGCGTGGTGACCCGACGAACAACGATAGCTACTTGACGACGCAGTTCACTGTTGGACGCGTTATCCGCGGACGAAGCCAATTCTACCGTAAGAAGTATAGCTGGCTGCGTAACCGCACAGGTTCAAGAAAATCACGTGCGAAGTTCTAAGAACAATGCACAATAGAATACTGAAAGCGCTTTCCGAATGGAAGGCGCTTTTTTATACTCCTTTTTTAATGAATTGAGAAAGCTTAGATAGCGGCTTTCTAATCAACGTGAAGGCTCCAGGGGTTAAACCGTTCATCTTCCATGCGAGACGGTCTTCCTTGTTTGCTCTGATGCGATTTTTGAGGGTAACGTTACTTTCTCCACCTTCACGCATGCGTGTGATGACGCGTGGTAAGTAGGTAACCGAAATCTCGTTCTTGTGAATGAAGCGCAACATCAGTTCGTAATCAGCAGCAGAGCGCAGCTCCAAAGAGTAGATTCCGAATTGATCGTAGCACGTCTTCTTCACGAAGAAGGTAGGATGCGGTGGCATCCATCCTTTACGGAATAGACCGGGCTTATATTCGCCTGCCTTCCAGTATCTGATGACCTTATCAGTTTGATCACGGTTGACATAGGTAAGGTCTGCGTAGAGGCCGTCACTTCCTGTTTCTTTGAGTTTGGCTGCAACCTCAGAGATTACCTTTTCATCAGCATAGAAGTCATCGCTATTCAGGATGCCAATGACATCTCCTGTAGCCAAATTAACTCCTTTATTCATGGCGTCATAGATCCCTTTGTCTGGTTCACTTATCACTTTGGTAATCCCATCGCGGTGACGTTCTACGATCTTCATGGTGTCGTCTTTCGACGCACCGTCAACTACAATGTATTCGATGTCAGGGTAGTCTTGAGCAATGACTGATTTGATCGTATCTTCGATCGTTTCAGCGCTGTTCCATGCAATAGTGATGATCGATACTTTCATGTGTTGATCTCTCTGTTACGTACGAATTGAGCAGGGTTGCCTTGATAAATCTTATATGCTTCAAGATCATGAGTGGCTACAGAATTAACAGCTAGTATCGAGTGAGACCCACAAGTCACTCCCGGACAGACAACAGAATGTGCACCAATCCATGCACCGTCTTCTATGGTGATGTCTCCGACCATCAAGTCGAAGGCAGCCTTTTTGTAGTTGTGGTTTCCGCAAAGGAGCATTGACCCTTGTGAGAGGCATGCATTGGCGCCAATCTTTACCACACCAAGGTTGTCAATCCATACCTTTTCCCCAATCCAAGTATGGTCACCAATCGTGAGCTTCCATGGGTACTTGATGTTGACGACAGGTTTAATCACTACTCCTGCGCCCACCTTTGCTCCGAACAGCCGCAGTAAAGCGACTTTTAATCCCGAAATCGGCATTAGTGGATTGATGAAGAATAAGACATTGACGATGTACCAAAGCGCTCGCTTTATTGCTGAGCCTGGCTGGTACCAATCATTGTTGAATTGACTGAGGTCTGTTTTACCCTGCATGTTCAAATAGTCTCTTATTGGCTGTGATCGCTGTTTCGTCGTTCGCTACGGAACTTCCAAGTGTATATGCTCCTTCGGTCCATTGAAGGTAAGTTTCGTGATCCATGTTCAAGCACTCAGTCAATGTTGTTTTCCACGGCTCGTCCTTCAATGGCACTGCCCAGCCTGCTTTTACATTTACCAAGTTTTGCCAAGGAGTCATATCGCTAATAATCACAGGAACTCCGGAAAGTAGCGCTTCCGCGATAGCGTGACCAAAGTTCTCGCCCAAGGTAGGGAGGTAGAAGAAATGTTGGTCGTTGAATTTTTCCGGTATTAATGAAGGTGGAATCTCACCTTTGAAATCAATGGTAATAGTCTTCAAGGTAGCGGCTGCCTTTCTACATGCCTGTAAATAAGCTTCGTCTTGCATGGTGCCATACACATCCCAGCGTATGGTTTGTCCATCAAAGCTGGCGAGGTATTCAATGCCGCCGAGAATATTCTTTTCCTCGCTTACCCTTGCTACCGTAATGAGTTTCATTTCGCCGGCAGTCTTCTGAGGTATGGATTCTCTTTTTTGCGCTGAACGCGGAAGATTGGGAGCGACCTTGACTTCAACCTTCTTCCCAAAGTGTTGATGTACTTCAGCTGCCTCAACGTCATTCGTAGCATGCCAGCGAATGCCCTTGAACCACCCTAGCATTTTAGATGTAGCTAGGAACACTTTCTTCTTTCGAGCCTTCACCGAAAGCGCACCCGGCTTCAACATGCCACGTGGAGCTAGAATTACCTTCGGTGCGCCTTTTATCTTTTGAATGGTTCGAACTGGTGTCAAAGCATACTTCGGACTAAACAAGCTGTTGACATACACCGAGTCATAGTTGTCTTCGGCGATGATGGTGCGAATGTCGTCCGCTGATGGGCCTTCTGTGTCGAAATACTTCACACGAATACGGTCGTTGCGAATAACCCAAGTATTCGTTGGAAGATCGTAAGGTGTGTCAGAGTGATGGTCGTAGATGGAAGTGATGATTGAAAAGCGATAAGGTAGTCGCTCAACGAGGTTGGCAATTGATTGAATCGGACCTCCAGCCTTATATCCGGGAAGGAACCAATCAATGAAAATCAATATGTGTTTTTGATCACTCAATTCCGTGCTCTTGTAGCCAGTTTTCAAGTACAACGAGGTGCCAAATACGCGACCATGTGATCAACTTGCTTCCGTTCAGGAAAGATTGCCATGTTTGATCGACGCCTCGAGCGTTGAAGTATTCGCGCTCACCTAGACGTTGCAATTTTTCTTCGCAGAAAGAGCGCAGTGTTCCTTTCATCCACTGTTCCCAGGGAAGGGTGAAACCCATTTTAGGGCGATCGACGATTTCTCTTGGCAAGAGAGTACCCAGAGAATCATCTAATAATTTCTTCGGTGTATGTGGATACTTTTCAGGATCAGCGACCCCCATGACATACTCTACCAACTCGTGATCAAGGAATGGAACACGTACTTCAAGTGCATGTGCCATACTCATCTGATCTGAGTCACGAAGGAGTACATTCTGCATGTAGGTTCTAATCTCTGCATATGAGATCTTGCTGAGGTAGTTCAAACCAAAGGCAGGCATGTCTTGCGCCATCTCTTCGAGTAGGAACTGGTGCACCGCATTCTTAGGAAGTTTGTCTTTCACCAAGGCTCCAACTTGCTTTTCATCAAGCGCCTGTCTTGAATAAGGATAGAAGTATTCGAGATCGAGGTAATCTTCTTTAAGAATTGATGCTGTCTTACGACTCGCAATCGACGGCTTTGCTAATTGAAGTCCACGTCCTGCGAAGGAGCGTAAGAACTTCGGAAAGCTCATCACCCAGCGTTTATCGAGCAGGGCAGTAGCTTGGGTAAAGATGCCGTAACCAGCGAATAATTCATCACCACCCAATCCCGAGAGCGCCATGGTGATGCCTGATTCCTTGGTGACCTTACTTACCACGTAGGTATTTGGTCCATCTCCGCTCGGGTGGTCCATTGCTTTGAGGGCATCTGGGATCATGTGCAGGAAGTCGTCGGCTTGTAATCGGATTTCAGTGTGTCGCGTATTGAATTTCTTGGCGATCATTTCTGCGTATACACCTTCAGAGAATTCCTCCTCATCGAAAGTCACACTGAAGGTACTCACTGGGTGGTCTGTCACTCCGGCCATCAATCCAACGATCGCGCTAGAGTCGATTCCGCCTGAAAGAAAGGCGCCAAATGGTACATCAGCACGCATGCGCATTTCAACGCTACGGTGTAATGACTCATTAATATTTTTCAGAATGCGATCACGGTCATCAATGATTTGCTTTGAAGAAGCAGCCAAGTGCCAATAGTGCTCATTGATGGTCTCACTATCAGTGATCAACATGTAGGTGCCCGGTTCGAGCATCTGCACTTCTTCGATCATTGTTCTCGGAGCGTGCACTGTTTGATAGCGCAAGTAGTCAACCAGGGCCAACGGATCGACTTTCTTTTTGACAAGGTTGCTCGATAGCAGCGCGCGCATTTCACTGGAGAATACTAATCCATTGCCTTGCCAAGCAAAGTAAAGTGGTTTGATCCCCATACGATCTCGCGCGATGAGGAGAGACCGCTGGTCTTCGTCCCAAAGGGCAAAAGCAAACATTCCATTTAAGTGGAGCAAACAGTCTTTTCCCCACTTTCGGTAGGCTGCAATGAGTACTTCAGTATCAGATCCCGTCTTGAACGGGTAGTCAGCCAAGTTGGCCTTTAATTCTATGTAATTGTAGATCTCTCCATTGAAAACAAGGGTCTGTTTTCCATCGAAAGAATGGAAAGGTTGGTTTCCGGCGTCGCTGAGGTCAATGATGCTCAGGCGTCTGTGGCCAAGAGCTACGGTATCGTTGATAAAACTGCCTTCTGCATCTGGCCCACGATGTGCCAGTCGGTCATTCATGACCTTGATCGTTGCCGCTGGGTCTGCGACATGTTTGAGGTCTACAATCCCGTTAATTCCGCACATTCGTTATTGGGTTAAAAGCATCAATAACTCTTAGTAGGCCTTGATCTAATTCGGTAAGGTCATCTTTCAATATGGAACGCATCAGTGAAATATCGGGCTTCCGACGGCTCATATCTCCTTCTTTCAAGGCTGGAAGGTGAACAATCTGTGATTGACTTCCGCTCAATCGGATAATTCGTTGGGCAAGTTCAAGGATCGTGAGTTCATGATCACTTCCAATATTGACTACATCATTTCTAAAGTCGTCGCTATGCGCAATGCGATAACACGCTTCTACGTTATCGTCGATGTAGCAGAAGGTTCTCGTTTGCATGCCATCGCCATAGATGGTGATGTCTTCGTTGGCTAAAGCAGCTTTAATGAACTTCGAGATCACGAAGTCATCGCTTTGGTGCGGCCCGTAGGTATTGAAGAATCGGAAGATGCTGTATGATAGACCGTATTCCTTTTCGTAGGCTTTGAGCCAAGCTTCCCCTGCATTCTTGACGATAGCATAAGGTAGCCTTGAGTTCAATGGAGTGGTATGCTCATTTTGAGGGATTTCAAAAGGCTCACCATATACCTCAGAAGATGAACTATAAAGCACACGTTTTACGCGACCGTTCTTACAGAGGTTCAGGATGTTCCTAATTCCATCAATGTCGTCAAGTACTTTCACAGGGTTGTTCAAGGTTCGTTGAACCCCAACCAAGGCGGCGTAGTGAAAGACCATGTCAAATCGCCATGAGAAAAACACTTCTGAGATGTCGCGGTAGTTGTTGACATCACATTTCACGAAGTGAATATTTCCATGTGACGAGATCGGAATATTCTCTGGCTTTCCGGTCACGAAGTTGTCTGCGATGACCACAGTATTAGCGGGGTCTTCGGCAAGCCTTGCGGCCATGGAGCTCGCGATAAAACCTGCTCCTCCAGTTACAAGAATGTTTGACATCTCGGGTGGTTTAGTCATCAATGAAGGTAAGAAGTCTTTCCTTCCAGATGGTTGGTGTTAGTGAACTAGAGATCTCGTGGCTTCTTTTTCCCATTGCCGTTAAGGTCTTGTCGTCCATAGCGGCAATCTTCTTCATGGCTTCAAAGAGGTCTTGTTGATCAGCTCCTTTGAAGGTAAACCCATTCTCGCCTTCTTTGACAAACCATGAGGCAGCGCCCACCGCTTTTGAACAGATCATTGGGAAACCTGCTGCGGCCATTTCGTGAATCACCACCCCCCATGGTTCTTTGTGGCTTGGTAAAACAAATACACCGGCTTTTTCTAAAACAGGAGGAAAGTCAGAAGGCTGAACAAATCCTAAGTGTTCGATTCCATCTGCTTCAATTCGCTCGTCACACAGGTCACCAGTTCCTGCACAGATCAGTTCCCAATCGGCATACTCTTTCTTCAACTCAATGAAGGCATTCCACAGCTCGAATATTCCTTTGAAATCAAGATACCTACCTACGAAAATGAATCGCTTTGGTAGCTTTTCTTGACGTTTAGGATGTTCACTATAGAATTTGGAAAAGAACCCAGTATCAGCGCAGTAAAATCCGTTTTTAATGTCTTCGGTTTTAAAACCGAGACGCAGGGCAAATTGACGTTGAGGTTCACCAGGAACCCATGCAGCATCAAAAGTCTTTTTGATCCATGATCGCGCAAGGATCATCGCTGCCCGTTGACGAGGTGTTCCTAGCCATTGATTGTCTAGCAATACTACCGTCTTTGATTGCTTTTTGACGGCACGCAATGCTTTTAAATATCCCTTATCTACCCAACCTGAAGAGAAGACTGCATCTGGTTGGAGCTTCTTGGTGAATTCGATTAATGATTCATCGGTAAAATCACTTCGATCATAGAAGTGCGTGCGTTCCAACGAGCGGAATTCAAATGGGGCTTCCTTGTTGATCGGCCAGCGAACAACGTGAACTTCCAATGATTCTTTCTCTAACTCTTGGATACATGCTAAGACATACTCGGCGAGCTCGGTATAGAGGAAGAGCACTTTTTTCATGAAGCCTGAGGAATTGGTGCCAGTTGTTCATTCGGAGATGAACCTTTATCAATAGCTTGTGTCTCTTCTTCCGTTTCGGCGTTAGCCATAGCCACATTCTTCTTACGTATGTAATAGTACATCCAGAGGAAGAAAGGGAATCCATTAATGAAGTAGTGACCCTGGCGCATGAGATATACAAGGATTACCACCAGAATGGCATTTGACATCAGCCAATTGGTCTCGTTCTGTGATCGATTCTTAGGAACCAGGTTTGACAATACCAGCCAAATCATGACCGAAACTCCATACAAACCGGTTTCCGACAGCAGTCGAAGCAGCATGGAGTTAGCATCAGCTTTATTGAAGTTGATCTGAATCATTCCGGGTGCATTCGTCAACGAGTAACGGTCAAAGGCCACGGGGTGGGAGCCTAGTCCAGTGCCGAAAAGAGTGTTTCTAGAGAAGTTCTCGGTGGCGATGACATAGTTGTTGTAGAGTACGAAACTCGATCCGTGAACATCGTTGATATCTGGCATCTCATCAGAGCTGAACACTTTGGTAGTTCCATCGACTCGTTCCCGGAAATCTTCAATGTTGTTGTAGGCGTATTGATAGCCGAAGAATCCTAGCGGGAGGACAATGATCGCGTACCTGACAAAACCGAAGTTAAGTAGCAACAAAAAACCGCTAACGAAAATGGAGATAATCCCAAGCGTCGAGAATGTCAGCATGTATGCCGTTATAATCACGATACACTGCCATCTCTTGATGAAGAAATTCTTCCGGAAGAATAGATTGTAAATCGATACGAAAAAGGCCGGCCCAACTACCCCTGCGAAGTAGGCGGGCTCTGAGAATATGGAGTTCAATCGAATACCTAACCCACCGGGACTAGTACCCCATTTATTCAGAAGCCAGCTGTAGTCATACCCCGGTCCGAATCCGACAAAGAAGCTCAACATTTGGAAGAGCCCAATCATGGAGACGACGACAGACCCCTTGAGATACATCTCAAATAAGGTGTCTACGTCATACTCAAAGGCCTGTAAAACATACCTGTAGAAGAGTACGGAGGAGAAGAATCCAATGAAGATCTTGATGAATAGTCCGGTCTCGTTATCACCTACTTGGATATAGATCAATCCAGAGATCAAGATAGGAGTGAAGAGTAGAACAGGAAGTCGTGGAATTCCGTAGCGAACTACATAGATAGGAAAAAACATCACCATCACGAGGTAGGTAATGTAACCCTCGAATGGCGAACGGAATAGAATGTACGAACTCAAGAAGATCGTCAATAGAATACAGAACCGCGCAAACTTTCCTGTCATGCCTTTTTTGCTTCGTCACCACTAACCACTTTGGTGAACTTCCGTTTCATCCGGATAAAGCGATTTTCAAAGTAGTGGTACGAAAGGTACGAAACCAAGAGGGTCAGACCTATAGAAACAACATAGATCGCCACATTGATAAGGAAAGATGGTGCTTCACCTGGTGGTAAGAACATCATAAAGAGATGCAAAACGCCCACAATGATCAACATGTGGAACATGTAAATACCATAGCTGATCTTTCCGAGGGTGCTTAGCCACTTACGTTCCAAGCGCAGAATAGAATTCGGGTTGGAACTTACGTTCATGATGATGATCAAGAACAATACTGAGTAGGCTAAGTGTACCACATTCTGAACGGCAGCTGGCGTGAAATACATCAGGAAAGGAATCCCGAGGAAAGAAAGAATCTGAACAGGTTTCGAAAAAATGAAGTTCAGTAAACGGTCTTTTTCGTTGTAGAGATACCATGCTCCGACACCACCAAAGGCCATACACTCAAGCTTACTCATGGCGAAGAACTTGCGCACGTATTGCCAGCCGTTGATATCAGTTACGCTTCCAATGACAATCACCATCACCTTGATCATCAGGTACATCATGAAGAAAGTGATGATCACACGCAATGGCTTTTTCGTCTTGCGCATGAGCCAAGGCCAAATGAGGTAAAACTGCTCCTCTACACCGATCGACCAACTTTGACCAATATTCGGGAAAGCCCCGAAAATGGAGTAGGCAATGTTAGGGAAGAAGAGTCCGTAGAAAATTAAGCTCGCCCAGTATGATGTTCCTCCGTCAAAAGCAGGGCTTTGGTACGGGACAAAGAAGTGGTCATTCGGGCCGCTTTGAGGTAGTACCAAAAAACCGAGAATGAAGATCAAATAGTACAACGGCCAAATACGGAAAATACGGCGCATGTAAAAGTCCTTGATCGCCACCGTTCCGGTTGCGTCACGTTCTGCGAAGAGGAGGTAAGTGATTAAGAAGCCACTGAGCACGAAGAAGAATACCACCCCTAATGGACCCAGTTCGGGTATGATCGGGTGATACCATTCTACCACAGGGTCGTTGATCACCGCTTCAAGTGGAATCGATGTGACAACAGGCTCGCCTTCTTTTGGGCCACTTACCCATTTGCCCCAGATGTCAAGCCAACCATGATCGAATGGATGCAGGTTGCGCATGTACTTCTTCATGAGCTCGATATGCGTGATGACCACAGCAAAAGCTGCGAAGAATCGGAGCCCATTCAGACCAGGGAAGTAGACGCTTTTTTTCTTTTGCTCAGCCAATTTCTTTGAAGGCTTTTTGGGTTAGCATCGAGACATGTTCCCAAGTGAAATGTTCCTTCACCTTGGTCAATGCATTCTTTCTTTTCTGGATGAGCTCGTCGTTGCTCGAATTCACAGCTTCTTCAAAGGTAGCTTTGAGTTGCGGTACATTCGCAGGCTCAAGTAACCATCCGCATTTATTGTCGACTTGGGCTGCGACAGCGCCAACATCAGTCGCAATCACAGCCAAACCACGAGCCATACCTTCCATGATGACATTTGGCATACCTTCAGAGTGTGATGGCGTTACGAGTACCTCGCAATTCTCCATGATAGCTTGAAGCTTCTCACGTTCCATCACCTTACCGTGGTAGGTTATGCGTTCATCTTTCAATTGTTTCGACGGTGGAATTGGTCCAACGAAATCAAAATGGAACGGAAGACTTGGGTCAACAGCGTTGAGAACCTCATTTAATTCTTCAATCCCTTTTCGTCGTTCGTATCTCCCGATAAACAGGAAACGACGTTTCTCTGATTCAATGGGAGCTATCATATCTCGACACCAGTTGGCTTCGATGCCCGTCGGAATTTCTTTGATGCGGTCTTTCGAAATACCCAGTCCTTCAACCAACGATGTGATCTTTCCTCCATAAGAAAAGATGTAGTCAGCGTTGACATTATTAAATTTCACTGGTCCTCGGAGAAGGTAGTGTTCAAGACGCACTCGGAAGCTTGGCGCTTTTTGGAACATTTCATAGCCGTGGAACTTCACCGCCACCGGTGGGGCTTTCAAGCCTTTGCGCTTCTTGTCAAGTAGCGCCCATGCGGCAAATCCTTTGGCATAGATGAGGTCAAATGACTGAAGTTCGGCTTCGAGTGATTTGAAGACTTCCATCGAGTAAGCGTAATTCTCGCGGATATAGTGACCCGGTATTGAACCCATTTGCGGAAAACGAAGAGCAATTGATTTGAAATTGGCACTTATCCCCAATTCCATGGCTTCCAACACGCCTTGATGCGTTGGTAGCTCTCCTTTCGTTACGCAATGGACCAAAGTGACATCCACCCCACGTTTGACAAGGAATTTTGCCAAATAAAAAGAGTGCTTTTGCATCCCTCCAATCACAAAGGGATAAATGCCATCTGTAATGATCGCTATCTTCAAATTAGTCAGTTCTTGATTCATCAAAGGTCGAAGAATATTGGCCCCAAAAACATGCGGCTACTCCGACTTATCCATGCTTATACTTGAATATCGTTTCTGTTGAGGGAATTCAGAACTTTCGCAGCCATGGCTTGCCATCGGTGCTCAGTCAATACTTTCGTTTTCCATTGGCCAGCCATGCCTCTGGCTGTTGTTTGATCATTGATGCATTTCGCTAACGCGGAAGCGATATTCGGTGTATTCGGTTGAACGAGCAGGCCATGTTTGTCATTTTCCATGACATCGGTTACCGGGCTCACGTTTGGCGCAATTACCGTCTTACCCATCGCTCCATATTCAAAAATCTTTACCGGTGATCCATACCAGTTGGATGTTGCCATGACACAGATGTCCATGGCGCCAATGTGCGCGAATACCTTGGTATGAGGGATTTTTCCGGTGAATCGCACCTGTTCGCCAATTCCAAGGCTTGCTGCCAATGCTTTGAGTTCGTCTAGAATGGCTCCGTCTCCAACAACGAGCAAGGCCTTGTCATCCTGGTTGGCACATGTTTCTGCGAAGGCTTCAATCAACTGATCAACCCCGTGATAGGGGAAAATGGATCCCACAAAACCAACAACCGTTTTCCCTTCAAGACCCAATTCTTGCTTTGTATTGTCAATGTGCGATTGGTTGGGCGCTTGGAAATCTGATCGAATCGCGTTGGGTGTAATGATTGTTTTGGCCTCCGTTCCGGGTACGATGTTGTTGACGTACTCTTTGAGTGCGCTTGACACCACAACCACTCGGTCGGTGTCTTTTAATTGTTGTTTTTCAGCCTCTTTGGCTTTCGAAGTGCCCATGCTTCGGCCTTCCATATCAACGCGCTCTTCAGGGTAAGGGGCGTTCATTTCAAGGACGTGTCGGATTCCAAGCTCCTTCGCTACACGCACGCCAGAAGTCATTCCGTAATAGGCGCGTTCATAGATGAGGTCTGGCTTCATTTTCTCGCAAAGAGCTTTCAATTCCACGCTAGCGTGATCATCGAAAGCGAAAAGCTGACGATCTTTCAAACTCTGCCACAGGATATTCGGAATCAAGGGTTTGATGCGCTCTTTCAGCCCTTTGGTTTGTGTACCACCACCAGAACTTTCTTGGGCGTCCACACCCCCCATAATCAATGGAGTGACTTCGTGTCCTTCTTGCTTAAACCCACGAATCATCTCGCGAATATGTACTCCCGGCCCAGCCGGAATGTTCAGGTAGATATTGGGGTGGGGAGAGAAGTAGACGATTTTCATGACAATAGTGCGGCGAGTTCGCGGGCTCTGCGTTTTAGGCTAAACGCCTTGACATCAATGCTTGATTTGATCTTCAAGTTTCCTTCAGCCAATTCTTTTAAGGTAGCGCCAATGTGTTCTTCACTTCGCAAGGAAACACCCAGGTCGTTGTCTTCAATGAAACCAGATACATAGCCTTCTGCACCTAGATAGAGCAGAGGTTTGTTGAATGGCAAGTACTCGAAGAACTTCGTTGTCAGGAAGTTTCGGTTGTGTTCAGCCAAGAATATGAAAGCCGCATCCGCACTATTCAATTCAGAGAAGAATTCTTTGCCAATGGTTTCTTTGAACTGAACAAACTTCTCCAGCCCTTGGAAGATTTCAGCAAATCGATGATGCGGTGTGTACAAACGAATGTCAAGCTTTGCTGCTAGCAATGGCTGATTCTTAGCGAGGTAACGCAAGGCACGAGCTAGACGCTCCAGATGGCGCTCCATACCAAGGTAGATCGCACCACCGTAGACAATCTTGACTTTGTCGTCGGTCTTTTCATAATCCACAAGGTACTTCTTGAGGTCATCTTTGTCGAAGAAGTGAGGCATGGCTGTGAACTCTGCCTTCGGCTTGATGACAGCCGTAGAACGAATATCTGCTAATAAGAATTCATTCGGACAGGTAATCCAATTTGCGTTTTGGAAGAGCAGTTCTTGTTTCTCTGTCTCCACCGTCATACGCTCATCTGTCAGGTCTTTCATTCCGTAATTCTCTGCAGAAAGCCAAGGGTCACGGTAATCAGCGATTAAGTTGATTTCTGGAAAGAAGTCTTTCAGCTGAGCGCAGTAATATAGAAGGTTGAAAGGGGCTCCAGTGGCGAGAATGTCAGTGATACCTTCCTTTTCAATCAAGTTCTTTGCGAAGGGAAAAAAGCGCTTATCCCATCCGATAGCGATGTCGTAAATGGTGCCCTTTTCTTTATTCTTCAATTGGTTGACATGGTAGCGGTAACGCAGTTTGTCGACAATGTTTTTCGGTCCGTGCGAAACGACTGTTGGGTAATTACGCTTCACGGAGTGCACAGTAATCGCATTGCGATTAATATCATCTGCCCAACCTGAAGGATTGGTTCCTGAAATTGGATCCGCTTTGATCACGTGAATATGGTAACCCAGTTGCGTCAGCCCTTTAGCGAGCTTTGCCCAGCGTCTACCACCAATGCCTGCGTTTGGCGGGAAGTCATAACAAACGAGCAGGAGCTTCTTATCCGCCATAAGAATTGATGGTTTCTACAACTCGATCAATATGCTCATTTGTCATTTCCGGATACATCGGAAGCGAAACAATGCGTTTACATGCTGCTGTCGCTACAGGAAAATCGGCTTCAGTATGGCCTAGTTGCGCGTAACACGGCATAAAAGGCATGGGCGTAGGGTAGTGGATTGCATTACCGATGTCGTGATCTGCGAGATGTTGTCTCAAACCATCGCGGTCATCATGCTGCACTACATAGAGGTGGAAGACATGACGAGCGCCCTCAGGAACGATGGGCGTTTGAACGCTACTTCCTTTCAATAACTCAGTGTAGCGAGCGGCATGAGCAATGCGCTCTTCGGTCCAAGTCTCAATGTATGGGAGCTTCACGTTTAGAATGGCCGCTTGCATTCCGTCCATTCGGGAATTTCGGCCTTCCATGATGTGTTCGTGTTTCTTTGGTTGACCGTGGTTAGCGATCATGCGCGCTTTATTCGCGATCTCTTCGCTGTCTGTCACCATTCCACCGGCGTCTCCGTAGGCACCCAAGTTTTTTCCTGGGTAGAAGCTAAAGCTACCTGCGGTTCCAAATGTGGCAATGCGTTGACCTCCCCATTCAGCACCATGCGCCTGCGCACAGTCTTCGATGACGAAGAGGTTGTGCTTTTCCGCGATTTCCATGATGCGAGGCATGTTCGCCGGACATCCATAAAGATGAACAGGCATGATACCTCTTGTTTGAGGAGTGATTTTTTCTTCGATCAAATCGACATTGATCGTGTAAGTTTCGTCTATGTCAACGAATACCGGTGTTGCGCCTCTTGTGCCGATGACCTCAGCAGTCGAAATCCATGATAGCGCTGGGATGATTACCTCATCGCCTGGTCCAACACCAAGAACATCCAAGAGGATTTCAAGCGAGTCAGTTCCGTTCGCGCAACTTACTGTGTGCCCTATTTGAGCGTACTCAGAGAAGCTGGCTTCAAATGCTTTCGCGTGTTTACCGCTAATGAATGCGGTTTCGCTGATGACATTCGCTATCGCGGAATCGAATTCATCTTTATAGCGCAAGTACTGCGCATGGAGGTCAACAAAAGGTACATTCATTACCGAAGTTTTTTTGCTGGATTCCCAGCGTAGACGCCAGGCTCCGTAATATCTTTTGTTACTACGCTGCCCGCTCCAATTACGACTTCATCGCAAATATTGACAGGGAGGATAGTGGCATTGCTTCCAATCGAGACTTTATTCCCGATGAAGGTTTGTTTCCATTTCGTTTGATCGCCTCCGGCCGGACCTCCATCACTGAACAAGTCATTGATGAACATCACTCCGTGTCCGATAAAGCAATCATCACCGATCGAGACCAATTCGCAAATGAAGGTATGCGACTGCACTTTGCTTCGATCCCCTACAACGACTCCTTTTTGAATTTCAACAAAGGGTCCAACAAAGCTGTTGCTGCCAATGCTGCATTCATAGAGGTTGCAAGGCTCAACAACGATGACATTCTCACCGAAATTGACGTCGCGAATTTGTGCTTGGTATTTTTTCGGTTCAGCCATTGGCCATTGCGTTGTAAATGTGTTCGATAGCGTCAATCGATTTCATTCCTTCGAAACCATCGACTGTTTCATTTCCTTCACGGTTTAGGTAGGCGATCAATGCCTTCACCACCTTGTCGTGGTTTGAGCTTGTTCCTTGGTACTTTCCGTAGGCATTCGGCTTATCTGAGAATTCGATGCCTTCTGGAAGAGGGTATCCTTCTACATCCCAGAATTCAATCTTGTTGAGGTACTTGCCACCGATCTTGATGGTGCCTCGTTCTCCTACGATGGTCACTGACCCTTCGTAGTTTTTGTTGTAGACACAGGTTGTCCAAACCAATGAACCAATGGCTCCGTTAGCGAAGTTCAAGATAGCAACACCGCTATCTTCTGTTTCAATGTTGTGATTCTGTGTTTCAGCGTGACACTGAGCTTTCACTACATCACCACACCACCAGATCAACAGATCGATGAAGTGACTTGCTTGAGTGAATAGCGCCCCGCCTTCTTCTTCTTTCTTACCTCGCCACGGAGAATCATCGTAGTACCCTTGGTAACGATTCCATAGGATGTCACACTTAATCATGAAGATTTTACCAAGCATGCCTTTGTCGATCGCGTCTTTGGCTAAACGAACAGGAACGTTGTGACGGTTTTGCTTCACTACCCAAAGCTGCTGACCGGTTTCCTCAGATACGGCATTCATGCGCTTACAGTCTTCCGTTGTGAGGGCCATCGGCTTCTCAACTAGTACGTCAAAACCAGCACGGAGTGCTTCAATCGACATGTCAGCATGCAATGCATGAGGTGTGGCAATGTTAATCACATCTGCATCGATGTTTGCCAGCATTTCCGTGAAGTCTGTGTAGAAAGGAAGGTTGTCATAAAGATCAGATTGCTCGCGAGCAGCTTCTTCCTTGATATCACAGATCGCTACGATCTCCGCATTGGGTTCAGCGTCGATCACCGCGATGTGGCGGCGACCAATGCTTCCGCATCCTACAATGGCAAAACGGGTCTTTTTCATGTCAGTACGACTTATTTTCTCGACGGATCCCAAGTACTTTCTTGACCAGACGTGTTGCTGGAGAGATTGACTTCATGATCTGTTCGTGGTATTTATAGTGCTTTGTGATGTAGCTAGGATAGTCTGTGTGTGCCTTCATCGGCGCGTTCATGACTGCTTCGAATTCAGCTTCGCTAAATCCGAATTTCTTCAGAACGAATTCTTTGTCTTCCTCAAGCATATCAGCGTCATAGATGGGCTGCTTGAGCTCTTCAAGCGCTTCGTCTCGAGTCATTTGTCCGGAAGCGATGAGTGTAGATAGGTGTGCTTTGCGCTTATCTACTCCAAACTTTTCCGGAAGGATATATCCTTGGTAGAAGCGAGTGATGATACTCTCGAAGTGCTTGCCTCCGTAGTCACGCCAACCGAGTTCGCGAGAAATGAGTTCTTTTGCTTCTTCCTTGTTGTAGTCAATGTAATTCAGCGGCATCACCGTCTGAATCTTCTTCACGAATTCATAGTAGGTCTTCTTACCGAAGCTTACATGAGGGAAGGTCTTCAGTTTCTTCGATCCGAACTGCCTTTGAATCGAACGGATATTCAGCCAGTCATACTTGAACCATCGCCATGCTGAAGGCAGGATGCCTTCAGTAGTGATGTTGAATCCGTTCAGCATGTAAGTAATGCCATGCTTTTGAGCCAATCCATAGATCACCGCGAAGATCGCGTGATCTGAAGTCAGCTCCAGATCAATGACAGAAGCTTTCAAAAATGATAACTGCAGGTCTCTGAACTCCTCCCAGTCGATGACATGGGTGTGAAGATCAAAGCCACACTTATCGATGATATTGTTGATGTTCTGATTGGCAATTTCAGAGTTCCATCCATTGTCTAGGTGAACGACTAGCGGACGTAATCCATACTTCTTGCAGAGGTAGACCATGTAGGTGCTATCAACACCTCCACTTACTCCTGTAATGCAGTCGTATTTCTTGTTTTTCCCTTCTTCGCGGATCTTGGCGAACACCTCTTCCATCTGACGTTGCCCTTCTTCTCCTCCGACGAAGAATTTCTCGACACGATCTTGGTATTGGTAGAAGTAATTGCAGACCCCATTTTCATCAAAAGTGATGTCTGGATCAGCAATGTTATCCATTACCGTTTTCGTACATACACGTACGTCTTGGGTGGTGTTATTGAGGGTGGTCATTTCACTAGTCTTGATGCATAAAACATCCGGGGGTAAAGCTACTAATATTGTATGTAGGAAGTGTCTTAGTTCAACGTGAGATTATGTCTTCTGGAGTAGGGTAGGAGATTAGTATTGATTTAGGATTTCTGTCTTTGTAAACGAAGATGCTTCCTGCGGCTGCAGCTGAAGCTCCGGTTGCAGAAATGGTTTCATTCATGTCTTCTACGGAGTGTGCTCCGCCACAAGCAATTACCGGAATTCCGACCGCACCAGCCACCGATTTAGTCAGCTCGCGATCTAGTCCGCTAAAAGTGCCGTCGCGGTCAGTGTTATGTATTATAAGCTCTCCTGCTCCTGCGGTTTCCATGCGTTGAGCAAAGGCGACGATATCTTCTTTGATCACATCACTTGCCGATCGAAAACAAGGACGCATTCCGCCAAACAAGGGTTTCTTCACATCCAAGCTCACGACTACACTTTGACTTCCATAGGCATCAGCGATTTCTTGAAGAAGCGAAGCGTTCCCAGCGATAGCTGAATTAATAATCACCTTCTCAACCCCTTGGTCAAATACCTTCTTGGCTTCTTCGAAAGAAGTAATTCCTCCGCCGTAGCCTAGCGGCGAAAAACACTCGCTGGCCATTTCATAGATGAGGTCGGTGTTCGGTTTTCGTCCTTGCTTTGACGCTGTAATGTCAAAGATAACGATCTCATCGATCATCTTATCGTTGAAGATCTTGATGGCGTTAATCGGGTCTCCGATGTAGTTCGGTTTTTTGAACTTCACCGTCTTCACAAGTTTGCCGTTATCTACAGTCAGTATGGGTATGATCCGTGCTCTCTGCATATTACCAGCTTAAAAAATTTCCCATCACCTTTAGGCCAACCACATGGCTTTTTTCAGGGTGAAATTGCATACCCGCTACATGTCCTTTTGCAATTCCAGCTGAAAATGAATGTCCGTAATCGCAGCTGCAAAGCTCATCTGCTTGGTCATCACATTTCATGTAATAGCTGTGCACGAAGTAATAGCGTGGGTTGGCTTGAATATTTTGAAGCAGTGGATGGTCTGATTGAGAAACCTGGATATTGTTCCACCCCATATGAGGTACTTTCAAACCTTGATCTGCTACATCGAAACGAATGGTCTTGGCAGGAATCAATCCTAACCCTTCACAATCATTCTCTTCGCTGTAATCCGTTAGCAACTGTGCCCCAAGGCAAATACCTAGGATCTTCACTCCAGCCGCTGCGCGTTCCTTGATAAGGGTGTCTAAACCGCGCTCGCGAAGATTAGCCATACCAACACCAAAGGCGCCCACCCCTGGAAGGATGAGCTTTTCCGCGCTAGCGAGAACTTCTG
The DNA here is from genome assembly GCA_022447625.1 of Flavobacteriales bacterium. Taxonomy (GTDB): domain Bacteria; phylum Bacteroidota; class Bacteroidia; order Flavobacteriales_D; family Sanyastnellaceae; genus Sanyastnella. The sequence continues at coordinate 95,699 of JAKVAX010000003.1, forward strand.
GGTCAGAAGAAATCTTAGCCTTACCGCCAGCTTTCTTGATCATATTCCTTACCGAGGCAAGGTTACCTACGCCGTAGTCAATAATCGCGATCATGCTTGCACAAAATATGGATATGCATCGAAGCGGTAAGCTTCAAGTCCGTATCGTTCGAAGAACTCGTTTCGAGTGACTGATTCGAGCTCAAGTAGTTTCGTTGAGAGTTGTTCGCCTGAGTTAAAACAGATGCCATCCAAGGTGGAGCCTTTCATAGGGAAATGCTCCATTCCGTAATTCCCGATCAGGGTCTTGTAACCACAGAATAGGCGCTCGTAGAGGATGGTGCTGAATGCCGCCGCAGCGATATCCACATGCTCAAAACTCATAGAGGTACGAACGTCAGGCCCTGCTAAAGCAAAATTTCCATCGGGAAAAAACTGTTGATAGAACGCTCTGGTTTTCTCCACCAATTCAGGCTTCTTTTCACGAGGGTGGGGGAAGATCATCACCTTCCATCCATCATGTTCAGAAGTGAATTTGGCAAGGTCTTTCAGCAGTTGTTCTTCAGCTTCTGGAATATTCAATCCGTCATCTGTATGACCTTCGTCTCTGCGTAGCCAACCACCATGAGAGTAGTATCCAATGGTCTTTGGCTCAGGCTCGGGTAAGGTCTCGAGGTAGCGATCAATGTAAGTGAAGGCATACTCAGGAACCCACATGTCGACTTCGGTGTATTTCACCTCTTTCAAGACCTGGATCTCTTCCTTCTGGTAAGCGCTACTCAGCAATAGACTGTGGCAATACAGTACGCCATGATGGGTGCTTAATGGTCCCGGACTAGGTAACTTGGTGAAGTCGTCAAGTTCGTCTTCTAGTAGGAGGTAACTCCAGTTGTGGTCGATGAGGTAAGGAGCGAAATCAAAGATTCGCTTGATCTTCTGGCTTCGGACCAAATGCAGTAAAGCCGCATTCTCCGCTACAAAAGCGATATGCATCGCCTTATTCGCTCGGTTTGTCGAAGAGAAGAAACAAGACAACACAATCGGAAGCGCAAACAGAATAAAGGGGATCAATTGCTGTCCCTTGAATGCTGCTGGTAGGTCTTCTTGACTGAAGAACACGCCCGGAGGTTGTGCTTGCTTTTTGACGTACTCGAATTCTAATTCTTCGAATACAAAGGCAGACTCTAAGATGGCCAATTGTGGCTCGCCTCTCAATGCGTGAAAGGCATCGGTGCCAGCGCGCATTTTGCGCAGCACACGAATGAGCACCCGAAGGCCAATGGTGGCTTGATTGCTTGCCGCTTGATCCAATCGGTAAGTGACATTCTCATTCATGCACTTCCAGGCATGCCATTCACGGCTGCCTTCTTTGGCCCTTTTCAGAGAACGGAAAGACGCTATGGCTTCTTTGAGCTCTTTACGCATCCATTCCCATTACGCGACGAAGTGTCTCAAACTCCGTTGCTGTATTCTTGATCTGCTGAAGGTCATTCATATCCATCGAACAAAGGTGAGCAAGCTCGCCTGTACGCTGGAATGATTGACGCAGTGTGAAGTGCTTTTCGAGGTATTTCGCTCCGTGTGCAGAGGCGAAGAGGGCTGCGCTATTCCCTAGCGTGTGGTCAGAAATACCGTGGAAACGACTAATTGCGAAATCAGGCATTTCGAATTCTTCAACCAATGTTGGGTATTTCACGACGCAGTAGAGGTAAGTTGCGTAATCAACCACTTCAATCTTGTCTACGTCTTCTTTCGGCATATCGGCAGGAATAGAAACGAAAGTTGGCTTCTTTAGCGACATGATATCACGCGTCAACTCAGGGAATCCAACGTGCATACGTGCAGCCACCTTCATGTATTTCAGATCTAGCTGAACACACCAATCAAGGAATTTCGACGCAAATGGAGTAGCGAATACTGGAATTCCGTGGTGATCTCCGAAGTCGCGCAGGTGCTTCAATGTTTCGAAGTCCATAGCATGGCTCTTCGGCTTGTTGAATTGCTCCGGATCGTACAGCTGAACTTTAACAGCTTCGGCTCCACCAAGCTTTGATTGAAGAATCATTTGTTCCGCGGTAGCGAGATCTCCGCTGAACTGAGGTGATATTTCTGAAATGATGAACATGGTTCTGGAATTTCTAGGTTAGTTGTGTTGCTCAAGAAAGATCTTGGCATTTATGAAGTTGAAAAGGAATTTCTTGTAACTATTTGGGTACTCTTCTTTGTTCAGCATCTCTTCCATCTTCGAACGGTCGAAGTATTGGTAGATCGCTGAATCATCAAGGAAGTAAGCACGATGCTCAGGGTTTTTGAAGTCAAAGATCGAGTTGATCGATGCATTGAAACCTTTCTTCTCACGACTCAAGCGTACTTGATCATTGAGAATTCCCTTCATCGAAGAGCGGAGAATGTACTTGTTGTACCCTTCATTGATCAATAGCTCACTTGGGATGCTGTAAGCCCATTCAAAAAGACCCTTGTCAAGGAACGGGCTTCTATTCTCCAAGGAGTACTTCATGCTGTTCAAATCATCTTCGTGCAAGATGACACGCACGACTTCATTGAAGAGCTCATTCATCATACGGTTGCGAAGGAGACGATCACAGTATTTTGTCTCCGAAAACGGCTCATGGAAGTCTTTGTTCAACTGGCTTCGGAAGAGTTCGTTGTTCAGATAAATGTGGTCACGCTTATCTGGGTTATCGAAGTATAGATCAAATTTTCTGAAGTCAGGGTGGCGAACAAACTGAAGAGGGTATTTCTCCCATTCCGCTTTGAATCGCGCGAATTCCGGATGATTCCTCATCTCGTACATGTGAAGGACGAAGTGATCGTAGTATCCGGTGAATAGCTCGTCGGCAGCAGTTCCTGAAATGGAAATCTTAAATCCATTCTTCGCAATCTGCTCTGAAAGGAAACTGTGGACGAAATATGAAATCGTAGCCACCGGCGCATCGTGGTATTGAACCAGCGACTCGAGGCGACTTATGTTATCTTCGTTTGGATCGAGGATCACCTTGGTGCTTTCACAACCGGTATCTTCAATTGTAGCTTGAATGTTCTCGTATTCATCGTAACGATGGTCGTTATCAATGATAGAGAACGTGTGTGCGGTGACATTGAACTCTTTCGCTGCAATTGAGACCAAACTCGCAGAGTCAACTCCACCGCTTAAGCAGAAAGCAAGAGGTACATCTGAACGCATGCGTAGCTTGACACTGTTAATCAGACGTTCTCTCGTTCCTTCAATGGCTTCTTCCATTGACATCTTCTGCTCGTTCAGCTTTGGAATCCAGTATGGAGATTCTTTGACCTCGCCTGGGTTATTCACTGAGACAAATCCATTGTGCGAAAGCGGCAATTCGCGCACACCATGGAAGAAGGTTTCATTCGTTTTGTACAGCGACTTATGACCGTTCACGATGTAGCGAAGAATGTGGTCGCTATTTACTTCAAACGGACGATTACCCAATGCTTTCAGGGCCTTTACTTCAGAAGCGAAGTACACACCATCATTGGTTTCATGCAGGTAGAAAGGCTTTTCTGCGAATCGATCTCGAGACAACATCAAACGTCCGAGTTTGTCATCCAGCAAGGCAAAAGCCCACATTCCTTCAAAGCGTTCAGTGCAGCGATCGCCCCATTCTAGGTATGCTTTCACCAGCACTTCTGTATCTGAATCTGTCTGAAAAGCATGACCTAGGGTAATCAGTTCCTCTTTGAGCTCAACATAGTTGTAGATCTCTCCGTTGAAGGCGAGATGAATATGTTCAAAATGGAATGGCTGATTTGAACGAGGATCAAGATCAATAATGCTCAATCGACTGTGCAGCAAGTTGACTTGGCTATCGCCGAAGACGTGGGTGCTATGTCCATTCGCATCCGGACCACGTTTCTCCATCGTTTGAAGCGCCGCGTTGATACAAGCTTCATCAAGCTTTTCTTTACCGATATATCCAGCTATTCCGCACATGGTCAGGCAGTATGTAGTGCTTTGAACTCGTCAGAATTCTCGAGTTCTTGAATGTCTTCAATGGTGTGCACGTCAAGGTTGTTCGCCACAACGAAACCGCAGTGTGCACTGAGGAATTCATTGAAAAGAGCGTGCTTCTTTACGATTCGGAAAGCGGCATTTTGAACGCCATTTTCATCGGCGCTCATCACCTCCCAAAGTTTGTGGTTGACCATCAAGTCATAGCCACTCTGGAAATGAGCTGCGGTCAGTTCAGGACTGTTCGCCTGAGCTACAATAACGTTCTCTACTTCTCCGTCAGCAGATACCAACGGGTCCTCCACGGCTTGGCGGATAGCTACGATTTTCGGAGTGTGGTCATCAGCAAGTTCCTGCGGACGAAGCAACGACTTCGCTCCATACTGTTCTCCAACCTTCAGAATCTCTTCGTCGTCTGAACTCACAAAGATGTCATCAACGAACGCACATTCTTTCAGGGCATCAATCGTATAAGCAATCAGTGGCTTGCCGAGAAGTGGGTAGATGTTCTTCTTCTCCAGGCGTTTCGAGCCGCCTCGTGCGGGGATGATAGCGATGGTTCTCATAAAATGCGGTCGAGGATATCACGTGCAATCACCTCCGCTCCATTCGTCGCCATTTCGTGATTCTGCATGTTCTGTAGAATCGACTTATACTCATGGTCGATAAAATGCGGGAGGAAACTGTCTAAGTTATTTTCAAAAGTGTCTAACCCGATGAAGGTGGCTAGGCCTCCTTTCTTCAGGTTGATAATGTTCTCATTCATTTCAGGATTCATCGCCTCTCCAAGAAGCAACATCGGTGTGCGCAATCCAATGCACTCACTAATAGTGTTGAATCCAGCACGAGCGATAACGAGGTCCATTTCATTGATGTAGTCTACCATGAGTTCATTCTTATCAATGAACGAAAGGTTGTCTTGCTCACGCTCGAGGTTCGAAGAGACAAAGAACTGGTAGTCATCCAGCGGACGTATATGATCGAGGGCTTTCAGGATACTTGGTCGAAGTACTCCTGCGCCACTATCAATAATCAAGATTTTAAACTTCCCTGAATCTTCCACTTTCTTATGGTTGATTTCTCCTCGAAGAATCAAGGGCACTTCTTGAGCATTGTCGCTGTAGTAGTGCAGGATTTCTTCAGGGGTGAAGGGAGGGAAATACAAGGCATCGGCCATCTTCGCCATTTCAAAGAAACGATAGACTAATTGCGTTTTTAATGGTGGCGGATACAGCTTTGAGAAGAACCAATCCCACGTGAAATGGGCGATACCAAACGAAGGCTTGTTGTTTTCCTTGGTGATCGGGAAGGCCTCATAAACAAAGTCAGAAATGGCGAAATCATAGTCCCATTCTTCTAACTCTTCTTTGATGTACTCCTCACTTTGTTCGAGGTATCGAGCATACTCTACATGGATCTTGTCAACGTCTGGCGAACCGTTCGCTTTCTTGTGCCAAGTGATGTTGTTGTATTTGTCGATGGTCTTGACGCCGGTGATCTATCTAGTCGCTGCTTCGAGGTGACGATGGGTCTGAACCGTGAGGTCAAAATCGCTGTGCAATGAGCGTAGGGCTTCAATGATAGCGCGTTGACGAACGATGTGTCCATATCCTTCGTCTGACAGAAAAATTTTTCCTTTTAGAGTCTTCATTCAAACAAGCCAACTGAAGCATGACAAAAATCGTGATAATCTATGCTTCAGCATACTAAGATGAATGAAGTTTCCCACAATTGGAAGCGGGTTATCTCCTTTCAGAATCCGCCTACAAGTTCAGTTTTTCGAAAGACTGCCACCACGAATTCCGAATTCTAACCGAATACGACCATTCACGCTTACAATAATGCCTCATTCTAAAGGGGGAAGGATGGCATGGTTTTGTAGGGGTTCTTTGTATTACAGTAACAGAACAACTACTGACATGCGCTACATCACCTGCTCTCTTCTCTCTCTAACTTTGCTTCTTACAGGCTATTCCTCTCAAGCTCAGGATTGTTCGGCTGAAGTTTCATTTGAATACTCAGTGTTCAATCAAAGTGTTTTCTTTGACGCTTCTCTTATTGGCCTTTCGGCCGAAGAGGTGGTTACCTACGATTGGGACCTTGGCGATGGAGAGGATTCTATTTTAGAGGATCCGGTGCACACTTATCCAGATGCCGGAAGCTACCACGTTTGTTTGACTGTTTTCGTAGAGGGGGGTGAACAAAACTGTGTCGTAGAATACTGTGATCAAATTGTCATTGCAGGTGGCCTTCCTTGTCAAGTAAGTGCTTCTTTTTCGGCTTCACAGCCGGAAGCGCTCAGTATCAATACCAACGCTGAAGTTAATTGTGGAACCTTCACCACAGCAGGCGCCATAACATGGACGCACAACGGAGTGGAGATCGGAAGCGCAGATCAACTTCAAGGACATCAATTTGAAACGGCAGGTGCGCATGAAGTATGTCTCACCGTTCAAGCTCATTCACCAGGAAATACTTGTAGTACAACAGTATGTGAATTGGTAGAAGTGGAGGCCCCGCAAATGAGCCTTCAGCCTGAGATCGTGACGAAAGACAATGGATGTAGTTACCGCTTCATCGATGCTACAGAATCAGAATTGGCGATTGTTGATCGATACTGGGATTTTGGAGACGGTACAAGTAGTACAGCATCTCAACCGGAAAAGTCATATGATATTAGCGGTAGCTACGAAGTGTGTCTTTCACTAACAGCTGCTTGGTACGGAACGGAAGAAACACGCACCACATGCACATGGGTAGAGGCGTCATGTGATCAAGACATTCAGAAGCCAGTCGGTGTAAACGTCGAGATCATAGCCAATTCAAGCACGATTCAGATGAAAGCAGTGGCAGCAGCTGCCGGAGTTCAATTTGTAGTTCATGACATGTCTGGACGTCAAGTAGCATCAGGAACAGTATCAGATATGCGTAAGGTACAGGTGGCACAAAAAGGCCTATACCTTGTTTCCATCATTGATGGTCAAGACGTAGAGACAACTAAAGTGTGGGTGCAATAACCTACTTGACAATCAAGCGCGTGGTATGCTTGAAGTCTCTTCCGTGAAGGATGATCGAGTACGTACCCGGTTGCAAATCAGAAGGAATGTCAAACTGCAATGCAGAAGCTTGTTCTAGCATGGCCACAGGTTGTGTGAATACAACGCGTCCGCTGAGATCATAGATGTCAACGGTTCCGCTTCCTTCTAGATTCAAGCCTCCTACAGCTAGTGTAGCTATCCCTTCGTCAATAGGGTTAGGATAGACACTGAGTGAATTTGAGAAGAAGTCAAGTTGAATCGGGCTCATCTCTTCATAGTCAGGGGCAATTCCAGAAGGGTCACCTATTTCAATCTGACAGAAGAAACCATAGTCACCTTCTTGTGGATCATTACATGCATCTTGAGTTCCGAGCATTGGCTTCACGCCAACACGGTAGAAACCGTCAGGAATACCCAATGGAAGAAGGTAAAGCGATGTCGTATTCACTGAATAAGTCACAATGGCTGGACCAATCGGAGTCATCGTAGGATCATTCTCTTCGATGGGAGCAATCTGCCATGCATATTGATCTACCACCTCCAAGAATTCACATTGAAGTGTAGCACCAGGATACTGTGTTGTGTTGCAGTATTCTGGTCTCACATTCACGTAGGGAAGCGAGTTAATGATGATGAACTCAGGTGCACTCCAAGGGCCCCAAACTCCACAGTACTCGGCGCGTGCTTCAATCACGTAAATCTTGTTGTAGCGAATACAATCAATAAGGTCGAAGTAGCAGAATGAAGTTGAGCTTGCTCCGATGTGTGTAAGCACAGTAGATCCACCATCTGTTGTCAAACGCCATTCGATGTTCTGTCCGTCACCTACATAACGCGCCTTCACATTTTCGGCCATGTCGTAGTTCAATCCTGCGTAGCCAGGCTCCAGCTCAGTAGTTGGAGCAGCCTCAGTGTAGATCTGTCGTACTTGGTTGTAACCACACCAGTAGCCATCAACTTGTACTTGAACATACACATCATACGTTCTGTCGAAGCAAAGGCCGCCAACTGCGTTGAGGTTAATGATACCATTTGATCCAGTTACCTCTGCAAGGAATTGGTCTCCGCTATCAACATCTATAAACAGCCAACGAGACCCTTGAATCAAGCTATTGTAAGGTGTATAGGTAACACGGTTAATTGTTTGATTAATTCGGTATCCTGGAAGACCTACATCCGGAGTAAAAGTTGGGAACCAACCAGCGCGAACTTCAGAAGCAGGCAGGTACTCAGTACAAATGTTAAAAGAACCTGCGCCTGCGCTATTTGCAGAGTGAATTCGTAGGTAGTAGTCGTCGCCGGATACGAGAGTGTTCGCGTAAAGCGTCTCACCTGAATTAGCTCCATTGGTATTCTCACAGGCAACAGAATTGAGCCCATTATCTAGTACTTCGATGACCATGTCGAAGTTAGCTGTTGTTCCCGTGATTTTGATGGCTTGTGTGGTTGCGGTGAACGTGTACCAAACGTCGTCATTATCTGTTCCGCTGCATGCAGCTTCTCCAGAACCTGAAGCACCAAGACTACCCGCAGTTGAGCAAGCAAGACCATCATATGTGTTCTGCATAAAATCGCTCAGGGTGATTGCCACAGCAGTGCTAGGGTCTTCTTGAGCCATCAATCCACAAGCCGCCAATAGCGACAGTGCAATAGGTATAATTCGTTTCATTTCAGGTCAGTTCTCTCTCTATCGCACCTCATGAAGGTGCGATATACGTGCATAAGATATAAAAAATCATGCGTTCATACTATTTGGACTCCCAAAGAATCGTCTCATTCTTGGGGTTCAAATCAGTTCATTTCTAAGAGATTAGCTGGGCGATCGCCTGTGGGTCGTAAGGTCCGTAGACTTCTGGTCGTTGAACCTTGTTTTCTTTCGTACCCGATTGATACAAAGATATAGGATCGTCATCAAACTCGATAGGTGTGGCAATTCCTTGCCTTGCCATTGAGGCTGCGTAGTCTGCTCCGGGAGTGTACTTCTGAAGGCTCATGTTCTCTACACCCAAGCCCATGGCGTCAAAGAAAGTAGTGCTATACACCGAAATTTGAATGAGTGACTGAGAAAGGAGATCCATCAAATTGGCTGTCTTTCCGTAAACCGTGCAATTCGGATGATCGTTGAGGTGTTCGTAGAGCTCAGGTTCCTTTTCGTAGGGGTGAAGTTTGATCCATAATTGCCATTCTGGGTGCTGTTGTTCGATGGTGCGTAACAACGATTCCGCGTAAGCGACATAATCTTTAGGCATGTTCTTCTGAGCGCCAATAAAAACAGCTTTCACCTTCTCACGGCCCTGATACTTCTCCCAGCCATCGGTCTGAAGACTGTAGTCACCGGCAATGATCAAGTTTTGAGGATCGTACTCATGACCTTGCGCAAGTACAGTCTTCCAGTATTGACCAAACAATACCAATTGGTCAGGGAAGATGGCTTGAGCGGCAAAATCTTTGACCATGTCGTGATATACATAATACAAATCTTCCGCTGCGATAAGGCCATGCTGAAATTCAATCACTTGAATATTCAACATCTTGGCGGCAGCGATAATTCCCTCACGGTGATAGTGGTTGGTCATCAGAAGAGTCTTCACCCCCTGGCCTTTGAACAGACGGTAGTAGCGGTGGAATTCTTCAAAGAACAGATGAAGAGAGGTGCCCAGATAGGCAGGACCAATTCTGTGTTTACTATTCTTGTAGACCATCACAACATCTTCAAGCACTTTGCGCTCAGTGGCATCAAGGTGTTTGTTGCCGAAAGACTCAACCTGTTGTTCCCCTACATCGAAAATTAATCCACTGCGGTGCTGGTGATCACGGATCACAGAGATCTTATCTGCACCAATGGTATCGATGATCTTCGAGAAGTAATACGATTGCTCTTTGCCTTCCTTGTCGAACCCGGTACGCCCGTCATCAAGAAGAACAATCTCTTTGAGCTTCGAGCGGCGTTCTTTCCGGCGATAAGAACGCAGGGCGAACACCACCTGCTGGAACCAGATGGGCTTGTCTAAACGGTGAGGTATGATTTTATGCGTGGTATTGGTCACCTCGTAGGTGATCGCGTGTTGCAAGATCTTGTAGTAATGGAAGATCTTCCCGCGACCGATGTCTGGAGAGTCCAGACGTTGGTCAATAAGTTGCTGTAATTCAGTGAATGGTAACAGCTGCATAATGGCTTATCTGATGGCGCAAAGCTAGTAAAGCTTAAGCTGTTTTTATGGATTGAACTTCGCGAATGATTCCTTTTCCTCTTTTCATGAACCAAATCAAACAGGCAGCAAGCAGGGCTGCTGTAATCCCCGCCTTGATCATCCAATTGAATTCTACCGCGAAGGTCACGAACACTCCCGTTAAGGTGATGAAGAAGAAGATCGGAATTGGATAATAGCTCAAAGGCAAGTATTGCTTTGTGTCTTTGAAAAGGTGCCCAGAAATACCCATATACATGTAGCAGAAGAAGGTAGAGAACACAGACGATTCAATTCCGAAGAATGGAACCAGCGCCAAATTCAATACGACATTCAAAATTCCAGCGGCAGTGGTGATCTTGAAGAGGGAAGTTGTCTTTTCATTGAAAATAACGAACTCTACTGAAGCCACGTATAGCGGGCGATAACAGAAGGCCATGAACAAGAAAATGGCATACTTGTACGAATCAGCCAAGCCGTCAGTATTATTCAGAAAGAAGAACTTAAACACCTCTTTTGACCAAAGACCAGCAAGAGTGGCAGCCACATAACTAAAGCCCAGCCAAAGGAAGGTGAACTTCCGAATGATCAAGTGTACATCTTGGTTCTTGTCTCTGAACAAGCTGAAATAGATCGGAGATACAACCGTGTTCACCTGACCTGAGAAGTGGTTGAAGTAACTCGCGAAACTGTAGGCCACATTGTACATACCAATGGTAGCGGTACCCACGTTCGAAATTCCGTTGCACTGGTCAAGGACAATTCGATCGCTCGAAGTCAAGAGGTAATCAGAAAACTTGTGTGGTACCAAAGGCAGAGAAATCTTAAGCCAACCGCGTATCCGCTTCCCCCGAAGACTGAAGCTCGGTAGAATCTTCTCGGCTCCATAAATGATGATTGCAAAGAAGATTCCTTGGAACATCACACTGACGAAATTCGAGATGAAGAAGCCCAGGTATCCCAACTTGTAGATGTAGATCGTGACGAAAGTTGTGATCACCGTTAATACGCCTGCAATTGCGGTACTCACGTGTACCACGTTGTGCTTGTGTCGGAACTGCATGAGGCGCATTCCAATACCGCGCGTCAAATCGAAGGTCACCATTGGTGTCACCAATAGCGCGATGATGGTCCATAAATGGTCGGCCGGTACGTCATTCCGGAACACAAAATAGATCAAGGCTGTTGCCGAGACGCCGTAAAAGATCTTGTACAAGAGCAAGAAGCCCATGTACTGTGACCAATATGATTTGAAGAAGCGCTCTTTCTTGAAAAAGGCATTCTGAAATAGTGGAGACATCCCGAGATCTGCGATCATCGAAAGCAGCCCTAAATATCCCATTGCCGTTCCATAGACGAAGTAATCGAAGCTGGTAAGAAACTCCGAAATGATCGGATATAACAAGAGGTTCGCAAACATAGGAACCTGACTTGCGAAGGTGTAAAGTAGACTGTTCTTGAAGACGAACTTCAGCATCAGATCAGCCCTTTAGCCCGACAGTTTGCAACATGTTCCTTGAACTTCAAGGCAGAGGTTTTTCGTCGTTCTGCGATTTCGATCAAGTCTGTTTTTCCATCAGCAAAGCTGAGGAAATGCAACAGGTTGTGAAGGTTTTCCCGGTCGGTATCCGGGTCTACAGAATCAGGGTACAAGCCGCGTAGACCTAACTGAGGTTCGCAGAATTGTACTTCATTTCGATACATATCATTGAGCTCAAGCACTTCTACGAAATCAACGTAGGTGTTGATGGTGTCAACCATATGCTCAAATGAGATGAAGTCTTTATTGTCAAAGGAAGTATGATACTCCTTGTATCGCTGGTATGGAGTGCGCATGAGACTACCTACAGGTAGGTTGAATCCTGGACTGCAGTACTGTCTTTCATCACTACCGCCCACAGCAAAATCAATCACTTCATGCTTTTTACCGCTGTAGCGTAGCACATGTTCGGCAACTCGAGTCGCCAAACAATCAACGCGTTTGGAACGCTTGAAAGTCAAGTCTCCTCGGTCTCCTACACAGGTCAATACATATCCAGCATCGAGCTTTTCTAGTAATTGACCGCCTACTCTGTCGAGATAAGCAATGATGCCAATCGTTTCTGGAGCAAATACAAAGCGGTAGGTGTACTTGCGCTTGGGCATCGCCGCAATCTTTTGATAGAGAAATGCCTGAACCAAAGGCCCACTGAGCTCGTTGTTCGCCATACTTGGATGGCAGACGTAAGTTGAGAAGAGAATCTCCCGGTTGGTAGATCCAGGAAGTACACATTCTCCATAATCAAGGTGACCTTGTTCTAAGTCGCTTTCAATGTAAACGCGATAGCTACCTTCCTTCGGAAGCGATTGCCATTGTTCTTCTGACATGCAGAAACCCCACGTTTCACGATAGTAACTCGTTACGTATGGAATAGCCTTCGGCATAGAAGGAAGCGTGCGTACATGCTTTGAAAGCTCTTCGTACGAGATCTCTTGATCTACAGGAGTAGAGTAGGAGATCACATGTAAGTTGTTCTCCTTAAGATCACAAATGCGTTGTCCGTCTGGTGTAGTGATATACGCCTCGCGAATGTTCCATTCTTTCGGAACCGTCCAGTCAAATACCTTGGTGCCACTGGCCACGCGGTAACGTTCCATCGGAACGATTTCCGACAGAATATCTAATGTGTCTCGTACGCCTTCTCCCGTTAAGCTTCTGCAAATCGGCCAGAGACGATCAAAGTAGGATTCAATTTCCTTTTCAAGCTCAAGAGAGCGCATTCCAAACGAGGATTTCGTCTTCTTCGATTGTCTTCAATGCCTGCTTGCCTAGCACTTCGTTGATATGACGTGGGCTGATTCCTTTGGCAGGACGTTTCCACGTTAGATCGTCGCGTTCGATGGTTTTTCCTTCCGGAATTGCTCGAGCTGCTACGAGGCTTCGGCGTGCATTTTGACGTGATTTTTCTTCGCTTTCGAGGGCTGTAAGTTTGAATGACCCAAGCAATTCGAAGGTTTTGTCCATCACCTTCCAGAAGTGCTTCATGTCTTCTTTGTCCATAGCGTGGTAATGGTCATTACCTGGAAGAGTCTTGTCGTGGCTGAAGTGCTTTTCAATGACTGCAGAACCCAACAAAGTGGCCATTTTCATCACTTCCATATCCTTAGGTAAGGTGTGGTCGCTGTACCCAGGAACATGGTCAGGGAAGTTGCGGATGAGGTCTTTGATCATACCCAGGTTGGCATTCTGATCCTCCGTAGGGTAGTTCAATACACAGTGCATCAAACAGAGTTTGTTCCCGTGCTTTTCAATCGTTTCAACTGCTTGCTGCACCTCCCAGAGGTAGGCGGCTCCAGTCGAAAGAATCATCGGTTTCCCGAATGAACACATGTGCTCAATGAAAGGAAGGTTCGTTAAATCAGAAGAAGAAACCTTGAAGACCGGCATCAGGTCATTCAAGAAATTGGCTGATTCAACATCGAAAGGAGTACTCATGAACTCAATACCTGCTGTTTCACAGTACTTCGCGAGTTCTTCGTATTCCCCTTTCCAGAACTTGTCGTATTTCTTGAAAAGTTCAAACTGAGATTCGGTCGGCTCTTGGCTTAGGTCCCAGTAGTAAGGTGAGTCTTTTGATGCAATAGTTTCAGCTTTGTAAGTCTGAAATTTAATCGCGTGCGCACCACCTTCTGCCGCTTCATCAATCAGTCGTTTTGCTAGATCCATTGAACCTTCGTGGTTCACTCCAGCTTCTGCGATAACGTAAGGACGAGTCAATACTCGTGGGTCGTAGTTATCGAGGAATTCTGTCAGTTTCATAGGGTCAGGTTTTTCACCAGACGGTCCAACCGCCTTCAACAAGCATATTATCTCCTGTTACATAGCTCGATGCATCTGATAGGAGATAAATCAGTGCTCCAGCAACTTCGTGATTATAGCTTAGGCGCTCCATTGGAGAGAAACGCGCAAAATTCTGTTCAAACTGTTCTTCGTGGTTGTTCCACACACCGTGGGGAGTGATCATGTTCACACGAACTTTCTTCTGTGCCCAGTATGAAGCGAGATATCTAGAAAGTGCGTCAACTCCTCCTTTCGAGGCGCTATATGCCGCCGGACAACCCAAACTTGTTCCTTTGTAGAGGTTCTGGTTTGGTGCTACCACAGAGTAAGTAGATGGAATATTGATGATGCTACCACCACCGTTGTCAGCCATCCATGCTCCGAGCACCTGACATGTAAGGAAAGTACCTTTTAGGTTGATGTGAACTACGGTGTCCCAGTTGTCATCTGATACTTCTTCGAATGGTTCGAAAATGAGGTGAGACTTGTTTTGGTGTCCGTTCACAAGTCCGTCAATGCGACCGAATTTGTCTAGAACAGCATCTTTCAATCCGTTGACTCCTTCTCGCGAAGAAACGTCTAGCGCAACACCAAGCATCGGACGTCCATGACGTTCTTCAAGTTGAGCTGCGTAGTCAGCAGGATTGGATTGTGGGATATCAGCGGCGACCACGTGTGCACCGAACTGAGCTGCTGCCTCGCAAAAGGCGCGGCCTACCAGTCCACAAGCACCAGTGATTACCACCACTTTGTCATTCAGTTCGAACTTCTTTCTAAAGTCAATCTGAGTAGGGTCGGTCGTTCTCATTTAGTTGAACTTTCGGAATACAGGTTTGATTGAAGGACCTACAAGGTGCTTCTCATATCCATCTTCAAGGGCACGTTCGAATACAACACAACTGTCGTCAAATGCAGCAAGCATATAGTCGATGTCTTCGATGGTGTGGCTGTAGCAGGGAGAAAGAATTCCTTGGTAAAGCACGCCGCGCTTGATCATTTCTTGCATGAACAGTGTGCGGTAATCAAGATCAGGCTGCTTCTCTGCATTTCGGATTCCTAATCCGATGCTCCAGTTGAAGCCCATGATATCAAAGTAGTCTTGAAGACCACGGCGATGAAGGATTTCGTTCAATCCATTGATGAAGTGATCTCCAATTTTATGGTTATGCTGAATGACGGGTTCAGACTCGAAAACATCCATGGTAGCGAGACCTGCAGCAATGGAGTGCGTTTCTCCACCGTGTGTGGTGCTAACCAAGAATAGTTTCGGTTCACCTGGGCGGTTGATACCTCCCAGCTGCATAATTTCTTTTTTACCGGTTAGGGCACAGAATGAGAATCCGTTCGCGATTCCTTTCCCCCAAGTGGCGAGGTCTGGTTCTGCGTTGAGGCGCTTAATTGAACCTGGATAATCTGTTTTGAATCCGGTGATCATCTCATCCATTA
Organism: Flavobacteriales bacterium; assembly: GCA_022447625.1. Lineage (GTDB taxonomy): Bacteria > Bacteroidota > Bacteroidia > Flavobacteriales_D > Sanyastnellaceae > Sanyastnella. The sequence continues at coordinate 111,161 of JAKVAX010000003.1, forward strand.
CCCAAATCGCCCCGTGCTTGTGGGCAATGTCAATGGCTTTCTTGTAGAAATCTGGCTCGATTACTTGCCATTTTTCCGGTTCACCAAGAACACAAGCGATTTCACCTGGGTGCTCATTGAACATACGTTCCAAATCTTCCAAGTCGTTGTGTTTGAAAGTAACGGTCTTAGTCTTCACTGAATCGGGAACACCAAGGTCACAGTCAGTAGAACCGATGAACCAATCATCGTAGCTGTAGAATGGGTGTTCTGCGGTTCGTGCTACCAGTTGGCGGCCAGTGTACGCTCGTGCAATCTTCACTGCAGCGGTAGTTGCAGTAGAGCCGTTCTTCGCAAACTTTACCATGTCGTGACCTGGAACCAAGTTCACGAAACGTTCGGCCATTTCGTGCTCAATCGTAGAAGGTCGACTGAAATTTGACCCTTTTTCCAATTCCTCACGAACACGTGCTAATACGGGTTCATAGGCGTGTCCAAGACTCACGGATGTCAATCCCATCAGGGTGTCTAGGTATTTATTTCCGTCAAGATCCCAGCAGTAAACTCCTTTGGCGTGCGTTATCGCAGCAGGGGAGTGGATAGGGAATTGATCATCTCCTTTTGAATAGGTATGCGCGCCCCCTGGGATTAGATCATGAATCCTTGAGCGGTATACATCACTCTTGGCAAAGTTGGTGATGTTAGGAAGGGTGGCTGAGTGTTTCATTTTACGATTCGGTCTTCGTTGATCGATTTAGCGAAACCGCTGTTGATCTTACTTTCTTTATTGATCTCCAGAATTTCAGGTTTTTCACGAAGCAGTTTTGTTACTTCCTGGATGCTGAAATCCGGCGTAGTTTCTAACTCTTCGAAGATACGTTTAACCATATTCAGGTCTGCTGGGGTGTCAACAGAAAGTTTGAACATGTAATCGTTATCTGCTTTCTTCCAGCCGCAGCTGAAGTGCTTTTTGATGTACGGACAAACGTGCTCTCGCTCGCTCATCAATTTGGCCTTTTCGTTGGCTTCTTTCAGCGCTTCATAAGTGAATACTTCCACGTCGAAACCGTCCTCTAAGTAGTCTGGCTCTTGGTTTGAATTCGAGAAATATACTTTTCCCGATTCCGCGTGAGCGTTCACCACAAAATCAAGCACCTTATGAGAGTGAAGCGGATTGTCGCAGCAAATTCGCACAATCGTATCAGGCGTTTCTTCTAGCATATTAACTGCGCCCCAGAATCTCTCTAGTACGTCCCAATCGCTACCGCGGAATACGTTTACTCCATTCTCGTTGCACCATGCTTCAATGGCGTCATCTTCTTCATTTGAAGTGGTAGCGATGACGAAATCGTCTACAGATTTCGCCGGTGTCAAACGCTCAATGAGATGTCCGAGAATGGTGTTGCCATGAACTTCAGTCAATACCTTTCCTGGAAGCCGCGTTGACCCCATTCTTGCTTGAAGTATCGCTACGGTCATTTCAATTCATCTTTAAAGATTCCCATCCAGAGTTTATCGTGGTATGCTCCGTCGGCATAAATGTGCTTGCGCAATCGACCTTCCACTTGGAAACCGATCTTTTCATATAATCGCACGGCTCCTGGATTGTTGTCATATACAGTCAGCGACACTTTTCGCTGGTTCAACTGCTCGAATGCGTAGTTCAAAACCAATCGACAAACCTCGCTTCCAATGCCTTTGCCCCAAGAATCCTTGTCGCCAATCATAATGCCTAGTTCGCATGTCATGGCTGTCTTGTCAAAAGAATCAAGCTTAATGTTACCGATGTGTTGGTCAGCACTTTTTAAGCAAATGGCCAGCATAATGCTATTTCCATCTGCAGAAACAGACTCGAGGTATGATCGAAGAGAATCAAGGTTCGAAGGGTAAGTTCCTGTCACCAATCCTCGGGTGGTTTCTGGGTCATTGATCCACGAAAGGTAGGCTGGAGTGGCATCTGCGGGAGATGCTGCTCTCAAGAAGATCTGTTCTCCAATAAGAAATCGACTCATTTAGAATGTTTTTTCTGAAGCATTTCTGCTCCCTTATTCATTGCTTCTACATCTTTCGTCAAGTTGCTATCGTGCATGCGGTAGCGGTAAAGTGGAAGAATGATATTATAGACCTGATAGTTATCTAGCCAACGAATGCGAAGGTCTTCTTCTTCGCGTGCGCGGAACCCTTCGTCATACAAACCGATGTTGTACAAGAAGTCTTTGCGAAACATGATACCACATGCAATCGGTTCTTTTTCTGAAGAAACGTGTTCCATATGACGGCCACGTTCATCAACTAACCAGTAGTCAGTAGATACTGCGTCAAGTGAGTTGTTCTCTTCTAGAAATAGCTTCTGAACCTTAAGAAGATCGCGATGGATGTAATCATCAGCGTCCAAAAACATGACAAACTGCCCTTTGGCTTTCTTGATTCCAAAGTTGCGAGCACCGGCCAATCCAACGTTCTTTTCGAGGTTGAATACACGAACTTCTTCTTCGTAGTTCTCTAGAATTTCAGCGGTGTGATCAGTACTGCAGTCATTGACTACGATCACCTCAAACTGATTTTCAGCTAGGCTTTGCTCCAATGCCGAACGAATAGCACGTTCCACGTAATTCGCATAATTGTATGTGGTAATGATCAATGAGACCATGTGATGAGTTTTGAGCTAAGGTATAGAGTGTTCATGGTCAATTTGTCAGTCAATGGCCCGAAAAAGTTAGCGCTTTTTCCTACGCTTATGTTCTGAGCTCTCATCGCTACCATAGCCACCATTGCCATTGCCGTCTTCACCGCCATAGCCATAACCGTATCCGTAGCCATAACCATAGCCGTAACCGTAGCCATAACCGTAACGGTAAGCGTACTTACCATAGTAGTACTTCCACTTCTTCTGCTTGATGTTGTTCAATAAAACAGAAACGTGCGTGAGGTTGTTTTGACCTAAGACGTCTTCGAGGTAGCGAATACCCTGCTTCGTCGCCTTTTCTGTATTCATTACGAAGATTCCGGTGTCTACCTTATTCATGAGGACAAGCGAATCGCTAATCAACATCAATGGAGGGGTATCCACCACAATGAAATCGTGGGTATTTTTCAAGTCATCGAGCAGCTCATCTACCTTCTTGTTCAACACAAGTTCCGAGGCATTCGGAGGGACAGGACCTGCAGTGATAACTTCAAGGTTTTCAATCTGCGTTTGGATCGTACATGATGCTAGATCCGTCTTGCCGATAAGAATGGTTGAGACTCCAGCCACGTTCTCTAGCCCAAAGGTTTTATGGACTTTCGGTTTGTGCATATCGAAATCAAGAAGCATTACTTTCTTTCCTGCTTTGGCGATTACCGAAGCAAGGTTGGTAGAAGTAAAGGTCTTACCCTCACCTGGGTGAAGGGAAGTAACCAAAAGTACTTTTGGCCCTTCTTCCTGAAGCAGGTACTGCAAGTTTGTTCGTATGGCTCGGAAAGCCTCGGAGACGTTGGATCGAGGGGCACTCAAGATCGCGATTGGATCGCTCATGATCTCTGTGTAGTTCGGAACTCCACCAATGACCGGAAGTCGGGTCATTTGTTTGATTTCTCGAATGTTCTCGATGTGTTCGAAGAATACCAGGCGAACAAAACCAATCAATACGGCTAAACCTAGACCAACCCCGACAGCGAGATAGATCGTTCGTTCTTTGTTTGGTCCGACGACGCCAATGACTCGCGCCTCCTCCACGAGTGATGCTTCGGGCAGGATAGCCGCACGCGCAATCACGGTATTGGCCTTTTTCTCCAAAAGGAAGATGTAGAGGCTCTCGTTTACTTTCAGCTTACGATCGATACCGAGTACATCGCGCATCGATTTTGGAATCTCTTTTAGCTTCAGCTCGAGTCGACCTATCTGGCCATTGACATCGGATATCTTACTCAACACCGCGACTCGCGTGTCAGTTGTGTATTTGTAAATGCTGAGTTTGACAACATTAATCAAGCTGTCTAGCGTGACAATGTTGAAGTTTTCCGGTCTATAAGTGTTCAGCTTTTCGGTTCGTTCAACTTTCAGTTGGAATAGTTGATTCACCTGTTGCTGAAGCAACTGATCTTCTTCAAACATGTAGAAGGAAGGCGGGAGAACAGCCTCGCCAAAACCTTGGCGAATGAACTCTTCCATGGCGTTCATTGACTCCAATCGAAGCTCTAGCTTTCGCTTGTCTCCATCGAGTTCAATGAAGCTTTTGAAGTAAGAGTTCTGCTCCTTATTCAAGTCAAGAATACGGTTGCGATCACGGAAATCCTGCAACATGTATTCCAGTGAGTCCATGATCCACTCCAACTCATCAAGCTGTTTGTCGATGTACTTTTGAGTGTTTTCGTTTACATCGACACGTGTTTTCTGCGTGTAGTCAATGTAAACGGTAGAGAGGGTGTCGAGGAATTTCTTCGCACGATCCGGTACCTCGTCTTCCACTTGGATGTTTAGGATACTCGTGTATTCAACGTTCTCGATATTCATGGCACGCTTGTACTTGTTGACAAGCCAGTCGTGACGATGAATTTTGATCTGGAAATCACGCTCTTTTAGGCCGGCAATGGTGGCCTCATTCACAAGGTCGGTCTTATTGATAGTGAATGTGTATTCGTTCTCTTCAATACGATCGCCAAAGCGGTAGCTGCGGGTGATTTGTTTTCCCGCCATTTCAAAGCTGACCGCGTACTCATCCAGATTTAATACTCGAATTGAAATTGGGATGTTGTACAGCGAAGGATCATTCCTCTCTAGATGAATCTGAAGATTCCTAAAGTGATCTACCGGTGCCGTTTTTACACGTCCTACGGTGTAATATGAAATCTGGTAATCAAGCTTTTTAAGCGTAGAACTGATGATATCATAAGATGAAATCACGCGTTGCTGGTTGGTTACATCAGCCAAGAGCGTGTAATAACCGACGTTGCTGTAGATTTGACTTTGATAGTCATAGGTCTCTTGGGAACGCAGAAGAATCTCTGCCTTCGCCGCGAAAATATCCGGAAGTCGGTGCGTGTAGAGGTTAGCGCCAATGTAGGCGATCACCGGAAATAACAGCATGAGCAGCCAGTTCTTTCCAATAAACTTGAAAATCGGCCGTAGATCCTCTGGATCAATGAATGAAGCTTTGTTCTCCGCCATAGGTGTAACCGGCACAAATATAAGAATGCGATCCAGAGTTCTTTTCGCTTAGAAATGTATTTCATCTAGAAATCTATTTATGTAACTTCGCACCAACTGAATTTTATCCAGTTCTAACACCAATATTCATGAAATCTACGTGGCTAGCCGGTATTTTCTCTATTGTTCTTGTGGTTCTCCCTATGATCATGTTTGGTCAGGATGCACCATTCCCTGATAGTGGAGGTTCTCCTTGTGATGGTCCTTTTGGTCCTGTTTGTCCTATTGATGGTGGGGTAAGCCTTCTTGTAGCTGCAGGAATGGCCCTTGGAGGAAAAAAGGCTTACGATATCTACCGTAAGGGTTAATGATCCAGAAGCTCAGAGAAAATCCTCTGTTGCGATTTCTTGTGGTGGGCGCTCTTGTCTACCTGCTATGGTATGTCACCTACGAATTCGTACTTCGACCACATACCCACCTAGATGAGTGGGTGGTCAATCAAATTGTCTTCGGAACTGAGTTCTTCCTGGAACTGCTCGGCTACGAATTGACGCCGTACACCCGTTTCGAATGGATGAACCATGTTGGGATTCTTGGTTCTCCAGGGGTGACCATTGGTGAACCGTGCGATGGTGTAATTCTGTTCGCGCTCTTCGCAACCTTTATTATTGCCTTTCCCGGACCAATCAAGCATAAGCTCTGGTACGCACCAGTAGGGATTTTGTCAATTCACCTGATTAATGTCTTGCGGGTAGTGGCCCTAGCAGTGATTGTGGATGTAGATCCGGAATTGCTCGATTTCAACCACGACTATACCTTCACGATCATCGTATATGCTTTCGTATTCATGCTCTGGTATATCTGGATTCAGCGTTTTTCTCCTTTGGGTAATACCGCTGAAGCATGAAAAGATGGCTCGCGTTCACGATCATCCCGGTCTTTATTGTTCTGGGCTTCGTTCAGGAAATGGTCAAGGTAAACGTGAACTACTACCTGGAGCAGACATCGAACGTTCCTGGCTTTTATAACGGTACCTATGAACAGCGCAAGCAGTGGATGGAAGACCATCGCATAGATGCTCCTTTTGACTATTACTACAGCCATCGTCCCATTGACTGGCTGCACCATTTATCTCTTGGCCAGTTGTCTAAGCTGAAATGGGGTCTAGCGGTGTTTTTTATTGGGATCCATTTTACGCTTAACGTCTTATTCCTGCGATTGTATTTCCGCGCTAGCGAAGAAAAACAACGGAAACAAGCGAAGCGCTTCTTACCTATGCTATATATCGTGAGCTTCGTGCTAGCAGGTATATTCCTAGTTGGTGGGAAGTTGATTGGAATGGATGTTCCTTCTTATAATATTTCGAGAAAGATCTTGGGCTTTATGCAAAGCCCGATGCCTGCTATTCTTCTTATTCTACTGATTCCATTGGCAGCTCGATTTGAAGAGCAGCGTAAAGTAGAATCATAATTGAGTACTACCTTTGACTTATGAATTTAGATCGACTTCCAGGATATGCCCGCGTTTGGGTTTATCAATCAAACAAGGAACTGACAGCGGAACAGACCGCAGCCATTTCGAAGGTGATGGAGCAATTTGTTTCTCAGTGGCAAGCGCATGGGAGCGATTTAGCTGCAGGATTTGAAATTCGAAACCAACGATGGTTGATTCTTGCGGTTGATGAAACAAAACAAGCGGCCACTGGCTGTTCGATTGATTCTAGTGTGCATCTCATTCAAAAGCTCGGCAATGAGCTGGGTATTGATTTCTTTGATCGTACCCTCATAGTTTGGGGAGGCTCAGAGGGGCTACAAGAAGATCGCATGCATGATTTTTGGGCGAAGCGCAAAGCAGGAATCGTTACTGCCGAAACTCAGGTGTATAATACGCTTGCCACAGATTTGAATGAACTGCGCAGCTCATGGGAACAGTCGTTTGAAGAGAGCTGGCACCAAAGTATGTGGTAAACTAGTTCACAAAGAAATGAAAGCGAAGTTCTTTTCTGATCTTCTCTACAACCACAATGTAGTCTTTCGGGTATCCCACATTTCCCACCATCGCTATCTTCTTTGGAGCGAAAGCACAACGAGGCCCTGTTTCAGGTTCTTCTTCGAAAATGCATAAGATTCGTCGTGCTTTCACCTCGTGCATTCCCGTCCATAAGTCATCCATAGTGTAGTACTTCACGCTAACGCGGAATCGCTCAGGATTCTTGAGCAGATCTTCAGGGATGAGCAGAGGAGCAATCGTGGTATTGGCGTCTGCAGCAACCGAAATGGATGTATTCGTTGAACTCAGTTCAAGTGCTTGATTATTGAGTTGGTTGCTCCATCCTATTAATTTGAGGCTTTCATCGAGGTCTAGCTCAACGTGCACCGAGTCATTCGCTGCGGCAGCGAAGTTCATTCTTGGGGTAGCATGGCCATCATATTGAAGGCTATGCCGTTCCGCGCTAGCGAGCACAGTGAACTCAATCATTTTAGTCTGTTGATGTGAAGCAAGGTGATAAAGTAGGTGCTGATGCCGATGGTAGATCCATGACTTCGTTCGATCTAGTTCTTCTTGATAGTCATCTGCATTGATTTCCCATTTTAAGAAATGTTCCGGGAGCTCTGACGCAATCAAGCTGTGCAGAGAATCCAACTTGGAGATGACCTCGTTGTGGTGGAGGCTAGTGTTGAGGAGAAAGACGAACCGATCAAAGAATTGTTTGCGCAGACGATCATCCATCATCATCGCACGAAAAAAGGTGTTGCTCGGCTGATGGTTGTCCCAACCTGCGGTAGGAGAGAGGGCAAATTCGAGTGCATTCCAATGGCTCTTACCGGAAGGGAAGTTGTTGAATCGTCCAAATCCCCAATCGATATCATTCATGATCGGACGCCAGCGTTTGGTATCGGAGTCACGAACGAATCGCGTGTTATTGGTGAGCCAGTCTTGATTGCCGCAGTATACCTCTAATATGAAGTAGTCAATGATTTCATCGGTTTCGAAATGACGGGTCATTTCTTGAGACAATCGCTGACCTGAGAGAATATCATGAGCAAGCATGTCGAGTTGATGCCATGCTATAGAATCTTGCTCTCCCCCATATATATAGGTGGAGGGTGATTTGGCATCACGTTCAACATATAGGTCAAAATTACCGTGTGCCTTCAAGAAGTCTCGGTCAAACCGTGCACGTAAGTTGTATATGCCGTAGTACTCACCATTGAGATAGGTGATTGCTGGAGTACCTGCACTTGTGATTAAATCAGGGTTAACGGACAAAGCAAGCTGTGTAGCGAGCAGGTCGCGTAGTCCGAGTCCACCTGTATTGATTCCGTCATCTCCTGCAGTGCGCAGCACAAAGCTGTTGTATACATCAATCTCTTCATTTGGGAATAGTGGGTGGTGAAAAGTAGCTGGACCATAGGCTGCTTTCGCCGTAATGCGATAAGAGCGCTGTTGGTTCTGATTTGGCGCGTGCACCATTAATTGTCCAGCAGATGAGAATTGACGATCAGGGAATTCGAAGCGACAGGCAATGCGTTGTTGGTCATGCGGCTTCTGATTGATCCCAAACCAACCAGAGAGTTCAAGTGGGTCAGCAACGATACTGACTACGTCGATCGTGTGTGTCGGCAAATGAGATTCTATTTCAGGGTATCTGACGGGGATATTCGGAGGCGAAGCTTTTACGAAAAGAGCCAAGTCATTTTGTACGCCGATAGAGTCGATGCTGCCATGGGTATATATATATGTAAGTCTTTCAGTGTACTCTTGTGGTGAGTTGACAAAATAGAAAGTTCCGTTGTCGTTTATCTGGAGTACTTCGTTTTGAAAGAGTGGGGGGTAAGTGAGCTCCTGAATAGTTTCAATATTTGTGGTCAGTGTAATTCGTCCACCGCTTTTTGGGAGCTTGTCTTTAACGTATGCCTGTGAGAGTTCAACTTTTTTACCTGAGCACCATATTGTACATGATTCGTTGGGCTCAAGTTGAGGCGCATTGGCAATGAAGTTCTTTTTATCGCCAATGCCAATGGCGAAAGAGGAGAGGTCTAAAATGACCTCGCTGTGGTTGTGGAAGACGATGTAGTCATAGTACAAGCCATCTGCTGCAGGTTGGTGGTGGTTGGAAGCGCAAATAGTTGAGATGCGTAGTTGGGAGTGAGTAGGTAGGGGTGTGAGTGATAAACACAGTGTGCCTATGATGAATGTGAGGTGAACGTTAAGATTATAAAGTTTCACAATGGGACGTAGGTTTAGATGAACTCTCTATTAATCTCGTGGAATTTATTTATTTCTTCGATAAACACTTAGAATCCAGAGATAAAGCACATTTAGAGGGTCAATTTTCCGGAATTATTTGGAGTTGTATGTGAATGTTTGATAAATTTAGAACGCTAAAAGTGAATTTTGGTGGGCAAAAGCCCCGCTAACTGTACGAAAATCGACCCAAATCGGGAAAAAAACTCCAACATTGGGACGATTATCTGAAAGATGGGATGGATTTAAATTGTTGTATTTCAGAAAGTTAACTATTCATTGAGGGATTGGCACGGCTGTTGGCTACTGTTTAATCCCCTAGCGTTATTGTGGACTTAACCCAGAAGTGGGAGTCGAAGGGAATGAACCCTGATAGATAATGTTTATTAACCAAAACCAAAACAGATGAAGAAAACTTTTACGAAAGTTGCTTCAGTCCTTTTCGTAGCGATGCTCGCTATCTGGACAAGCAATGCTGTCGCTCAAGACGGCTGTGCCAATGCTCTTCCTATCGCTTGTGGGGACCAAGTATTCGGCACTACAGTTGGACTTTCCCCAAGTGATGGTCCTTTTTGTGGTACTGCACCTGGAACTGGTGGATCTGCGTGGTACGCGTTCACAGGAACTGGTGATCTAGTAACTGCTAGCCTTTGTGGCGGTGGTACGACTTACGACAGTAAGTTGAATGTCTACACAGGTGCTTGTGGCGCCTACGTATGTGAAACAGGTATTGATGATTTCTGTGGACTTCAGTCGGAAGTAACATGGGCGTCTGTTGCAGGTACTGTATACTACATCAACGTAAACGGATTCGGCGCTGCCGAAGGAGCTTACCAATTAGATGTAACGTGTGCAGCTGCAGTAGCAGGTTGTACTGATGGAGCTACTCCAGCATGTAACTTCGATCCAGCGGCAAACGTTGACGACGGTACTTGTGAGTACATTTCATGTGCAGGTTGTACTGACGGTGTAACGCCAGCATGTAACTTCGATCCAGCGGCAACGCTTGACGATGGTACATGTGATTACTCTTGTTACGGATGTCTAGACGCTACGGCATGTAACTTCTCTGCTGTTGCGACTATCGATGACGGATCTTGTTGTTTCGATAACTGTGTTTCTCTAGTAGTTGGAGGTGGTACTTTCGACGGAGAGATCGGTTGGACTCTTACTGACGGAACAGGTGTAGTTGTTGCCGCAGGTGGTGCAGGAACATTTGAACTATGTCTTCTCGACGGCTGTTACATCTACGGAATGACTGATTCATTCGGAGACGGATGGAACGGTGCGTCTTACACGTTCTCCGATGCTGGTGGTGTTATCTTGTCAGGTGATCTAGATACTGCTACTGATGGTGACGGAGTATCTGTAGGTTCTGAACTTCTTTCTGTAGGTACTGGATGTGCTCCAGGATGTACGGATGCAACGGCTTGTAACTTTGACGCAGCAGCTGACTTCGACTTCGGTTGTGACTTCCTATCATGTGCAGGATGTACTGATCCAACTGCAGCTAACTTCGATCCTTCTGCGACTATCGACGATGGGTCTTGTGTATTCTGTGCAGCTGGAGAGGTCCTTGCTTTCCTTGATATGACTGATTCATTCGGAGACGGATGGAACGGTGCGACTTACATTCTTACTTCTGAGGATGGATTGACTATCATCGCACAAGGTGACCTAGACAACGCTCAGATTGGTGACGGACTAACAGCTGGAACTGACCAGTTCTGTGTTGCTCCAGGATGTTACCTATTGACTGTTGGTGGTGGTACTTTCGACGGTGAAGTAGGTTACTCTTTCTCTGATCAGCTTGGAAACAACTATGGATCAGGTGGTGCAGTTACTGCCCAAGGAATTGACTTCGGATTCACTGGTGGATGTCCTTTCGAAGGATGTACTGCCCCAGCAGCTATCAACTTCGACCCTAACGCAGGTGTTGATGATGGTACTTGTGTATTCCCTCCAGCAAACAACGACGTGTGTAACGCGGAAGCGATCACTTGTGGTCTTTCTGTCGCTGGTACTACGATCAACTCTTCTGACAACGAAGGATTGATTGGTGGTGGTGGTTGTAGCGGTATTGACGTTACTTCACCAGGTGTATGGTACGTATTCAACGCAGCTGCTGATGAGCAGGTGATTCTTTCTACTTGTGCTTCAGCTGGTGGTGACACTAAGATCCACGTTTATGCTGCAGCTCCTGATTGTAACAACCTCGTATGTGTTGGTGCAAACGATGACGGATGTCCGGGAGGTTCTTTCCTTTCTGAGCTGGCATTTACTGCTCAGACGGGTAACGATTACTACATCCTAGTTTCTGAGTTCGGTGTAGGAGTTGGAGTCGACTTCACACTTGACGCTACTTGCCAGCCATGTCTAGGAGTTCCTACGAACGACGACTGTGCTAATGCAATTCCACTTCCAACTGATGGTTCTTCTATCTCTGGATCAATCTGTTGTGCTAACCCATCTGACGCGCCAAACTTCGCGGCTGGATTCGGTACTGCGTACGACGTATTCTACACTGCTAACTCTGGAACATTCGATTCGTTCTTCTTCGACATAACAAACGATTCAGGTTCTGAAATCGGTTTGATGATCTACGATGGAGATTGTAACACGCTTGTAGATATCGCTGGATGTCTAGTTACAGGACAGTGTGCTGGTGACGTAGGTGCCTTCTTGACGCTTGCTCCAAACACAGATTACATCTTCTCTGTATTTACAACTGATCCAGCTGGATGTGGTGATTACACAATTACTGTATCAGGTGTGGTATTCGGATGTACTGATGCTTCTGCAGACAACTTCGATCCTGCAGCTACTGATGATGATGGTTCATGTGTTTACACTAACGTTCCTGCGAATGATGAGTGTGCTAACGCTGAAGTAATCATGTGTAACATGTCTTACGTAGGTTCTACAGGTAACTCTACTGCTACTGGTGCTCCAACACTTCTTCCTTGTGACGCTGCTCCAGGAGCTGGTGTATGGTACAACTTCACTGGTACTGGTGACCTTGTAACGCTATCAACTTGTGGATCTGTTATCGATTCTAAGATCACTGTATGGGAAGCTGCTGATTGTGCAGGTCCATTTACATGTGTTGCTGACGCTCAAGACCCTCTAGCATTCGCTTCTGCAGTTGACGGATTCGAAGCTTGTGGATTCTTCGATCAGGATGACGCTCAAGTTGAGTTCATCTCTGTAGCTGGTGCAAACTACTATGTATACATCGCTCACCAAGACGTTGATGGAGATCCATTGACTCCAGATTGGGGTGCGTTTAACCTAGACGTTACTTGTGCTCCTGTAGTACTTGGATGTACTAACCCAGTTGCTTACAACTACGATCCTGCTGCAAACATTGAAGACGGTTCTTGTGACTTCTTCTCTGATACGTGTGCAGGTGGACCTGGAACTCCAATTCAGTTGAACATGCAGGATTCATTCGGAGACGGATGGAACGGTGCTATCTACGACATCACTCTAGGTGATGGTACTCCTATCGCTACTGGTGATCTAGATAACGCTCTATACTCAGAAGACAACGATAACTTCGCTGGTCCTGAATTTGGATTCGACCTGCTATGTCTACAAGATGGATGTTACATCATCACTCTTGGTGGTGGTACGTTCGACGGAGAGATTTCTTTCGATATCGTTGACGAACTAGGTGGAGTAATTGCTACTGGAATTGCTGGTGAAACTTCATTCCAGATCGGTGGTGCAGTATGTGGATGTACTGATCCAGGTGCTTGTAACTTCGATCCTCTTGCAACTGACGAAGACGGTTCTTGTGAATTCCTTTCATGTGCAGGATGTACTGACGCTGCTGCTTGTAACTTCGACGCTACAGCAACTATCGAAGATGGTTCTTGTTGTTTCGATAACTGTCTGACTATCCAGATGGGAGATACATTCGGTGACGGATGGAACGGAAACGTTTACGAGATCTACTCTATCGACGGTACTCTAGTTGCTTCTGGTGACCTAGACACTGCTCAAGATGGAGACGGTACTACAACTGGTACTGACGTTCTATGTTTGACTGACGATTGTTACTACATCGTAGTAGACGGTGGCGCATTCCAAGGAGAGGTTACTTGGACGCTTCTAGGAGCGAACGAAGGACCAATCTTCGGTGGTGCTCCTGTTCTTGCTGGAGACTTCATCACATTCTCTCTTGGAGCTGGTGCTTGTGTATCAGGATGTGCTGAGCCTGTAGCTTGTAACTTCGATCCTGCGGTTAACATTCCAGTATGTGAAGCTTGTGAATACAGCTCATGTCTAGGATGTACTTACCCAGACGCAACGAACTACGACATGGCCGCTGGAATTGACGACGGTTCATGTACGTTCGACACGGCAAACCCTTGTCCTGAAGACTTGAACGAAGACTGTATCGTTAACGCGGCTGACCTTCTTCAGTTCCTAGGTGCCTTCGGTACAACTTGTTAAGATTAACCAAAAATAAATGGGAGGGCCAAGGGCCTTGTGCCCTCCCATTTTCCTTTATTAACTATATATTCTAGCACTATGAAAAAGTTATTATTGTTCTGTGCGGCAGTATGCACCGGTCTGATGAGCTTTGCTCAGCTAAACCAGATCGTTGTGGAAGAATACACTCCGGCTTTCGGTGGTGTAGGTGAGCCAATCTACCGCATCTACGCTGAGATGGGAGATCCAGCTGACATCGTATCTGCGGTATTTGCGATCGATCAGTGTCACCCACTTGACGTATCTACTACTACGGATTTCTTCAATGATGCTTTGGGTGGAATTAACCCGTCAGGGATCAACCCAGCGTTCTTTGCAGTATTCCCAACGATTGAGGCTGACTCATGGGTAACAATCGGTGTTGACAACTCAACACAGCCAGGAGCTGCTGACATCGGTCAGGCTTCTACAGTGCCTGCAGATCCGTTTACAGGTTCTGTAAACACTGCTCCAGCAGGAGGAAACCTATTGATGGACGACGGTGCGTGGTTTACACTACCAACATCTGCGTCTGCACTTCCAACAGGAGTTAACAACCGAGTTCTACTTGGGCAGTTCACGACTGATGGTGACCTTTCATTCAACATTAACCTGCAGGTATTCGTAGGTGGTGACCAAGCTAACGGACGTGTTGATTACGTTTACGATTCTGCTTGTTCTGGAGCTGGTGCTCCGACAGGATTCGAGTCTGTAAACGCATCTTTGACTTTCCCTAGCGCGGTACCTGGATGTACTGACCCAACTGCTTGTAACTACGACCCAGCGGCAACTTCTGATGATGGTTCTTGTATCCTACCCGTTGCAAACGACAACTGTTCTGGAGCTATCGCTCTTGCTTCAGGTGTTGCTGTTCTTGGAGATAACACGAACGCTTGTGGTACTCCTGATATCTTGACTGTTCCTGCTGGTACTGCAGGTAACGGATGTCAGTCTAACGACGGATGGTGTTCATTCGAAACAAACGTTGATAACGACGTATGGTACTCTTTCACTACGCCAGCTAACCCTGCAACTGTAGTTCTACAAACTTCAGCTGGGGACATCTTTGACACGCAGATGGCTGTATACGATGCTTGTGGTGGTAACTTTGTTGCTGGTAACGATGACAACCCAGGTGGTGGATTCTACTCATTCCTAGATTTCGATTGTGGTGAGCTTGCAGCTTCTACAACGTACTACGTAATGGTAGATGGTTTCGCGGGGTCAACTGGTACATTCAACATCCAAGTTGATATTGACGAAGCAGCTTGTTTAAACGGTTGTACTGATGTGAACGCAATTAACTACGATCCAGGTGCATCAGTTGATGATGGATCTTGTATAGTTCCTACTTGTGCTCCAACTACTCCAGATAACTTCCAGTACTGCTACGATTCTAACGAATCAACTCAGTTTGTATACACAGCAGCGAACGCTGGTGATGAAGTAATCATTGAGATTCTTGCTGGTACTTTTGAAATAAATTTCGATGACATCACTATCTACGATGGTGTTGGAAACGGAGGTGCTGTGCTATTCACAGGAGACGGAGATGTTTCTGGCGTAATCGCAGTTTCAACTACTGGTGCAATCACAATTGAAATCAACTCTGACGCTTCAGTTAGCTGTGCTTCAGGTTCACAAACAGAACTAGATTACAACGTTTACTGTGGTGTAGCTGCTGTTCTTGGATGTACTGATCCATTGGCTTCTAACTACGATCCTGCGGCTACCGTAGACGATGGGTCTTGTATCGTATGTAACGACATCCTTGTTGACGTTACTGTTGACGGAAGTTTTTTCCCAGGTGAAGTAACTTTCGATATCGTTGATAGCGGTGCGAACGTAGTATACTCTGGAACTGGAAATGACGGTTCATTCACACTATGTCTTCCTGCTGGATGTTACCAGATTGATATGTTCGATTCATTCGGTGACGGATGGAACGGAGCAAACATCGACTTCTCTGTAGGTGGTTCATCTATCGGAAATGTTGATCTTGACAACGCACCAATCGGTGACGGTCTCAATAACGGTTCTGACTTCGTAGACGTAGGTAACACTGGATCTTGTCCTGTACTTGGATGTACTGATCCAACTGCATGTAACTTCGATCCAGCTGCAACGCTTGACGATGGTAATTGTATCGCTGCTCCATGTCTAAATGATCTTCCATCACTTGCCCTTGCTCTTTCTATGGAAGCGCTAGGTTCTTGTAACGGATACGTTGGTGAAGACATCTCTGGCGCAACTTTACAGGCTCCTGAAGCTACTGCTTTCACAGCTGGTGCTGGTCTTGACCTATGGTACTCATTCGTACCTATGACATCAGGTGTACGTCTAGAAGTAAACACTGCTGATTTCGATGCATTGATCGAGCTTCAGGATTCTGGTAACAACCCACTTGACGTTGAAGACGTTGTCTTCGTGAACGGTGGTGAGGTACTAAATATAGGAAGCTTGACAGCTGGTGACACTTACTTCGTACGTGTTACTCCTTACTTCGACGTTGTAGGTCCTGCATTGTTCGATATCTGTGCTCAGTCTATTCCTGATACACGTTGTGATTACGGTCCTGGACCATACGATCTATGTGATATCTTCAAGGCTGACTGGGTTGGTGCTGATGATTACATCTTCAACTTGACTTCTCAAGGTGGTGGAACAGCTTACCAGTACGCGGCAGGTGGACCGAACACATTCGTTGTTCTTTCTGATATCGCTGACCTAGGATGGGGTGATACTTACGATGTAGCTATCAACTCTGTATTCGATCTTACTCGTGGAGACGGTGGAACTGAATCTATCGAAGTATTGAACGATGAGCCTTGTACTCTAGAAGTGAACGATCAGCCACTGGCAGCTCTGCGTGCATCTGACAATCAGGCTAACTACGGTCCTCACTTCCTAGGAGACTACATCGCAGCTACTCCATACGTTTGTGGTGTTGTTGATTGGACATGGGAATTCGTTAACACTGACGGATCACAGCTTCCTATCATCCACCTACGTGGAGCATCTAACCGTTACATGCGTATTAGCGACGTAGCTGGTCTTGTTGAAGGAGCAGTTTACGAAGTGCGTGTGAAGCCTGAGTTCTCTAACGGAGCGGCTACTAACTACGGTGGAACTGAACTACTATCGATCATCGGCCCTGCTGGTATCGTTGGAGAGATCGAATCTCCTGTAGTTCTTGCTGATGACGCTGAGCGTCTTGACGTTGTTGAAATGGGTGATCTTGCTATCTACCCTAACCCGTCAAACGGTGACAACGTGACAATCAACGTTTCAGGTATCGAGTCTGAGGTAGTTTCTATCGAAGTTCTTGATGCAACTGGTAAGCTTGTGCGTGCTGAGCAGATCGCTGCTACAGGTGCAAACCTTACTATCCAGACTTCAATGTCTGAGTTCACGTCTGGTCTTTACACAGTTCGCGTTATCGCGGGAACTAACGTAATGACTGAGCGTCTACAGATCGTTAAGTAATCTCTACTTATCATATAAGGAAGGCCCCACAAGGGGCCTTCTTTTTTTCGGCTTAACTTTGACACACAAGAAACATGAATGCTAAACTCATGACTAAGACTTTCTTTCTTTCGTTGATCGCGTTGACTATCACCAATTTCAGCCTAGCGCAAACCGTGAATTATGGTGAGGCCAATAAGGCAGACCTTTCGAAATTAGTTTACTTCTGTGGTGCTGATTCGCTACTAGATGACGCTCAAAAGGAGATATTGTTCGATGCTTTTTCTAGTCGAATGATCTTTCGTTCTGATTCGTACCAATTCGAGAAAATTTCAAAAGACACTTCTTTCGTCTTTTATGCGCTAGAGCCGAATAGTGATTCCACTCAATGGCAACTAGTTGGCTTCAGAGGAGGCAAGGAAGTAGCGAAACAAATTGAATCAGAGCCGTTTTACAATGATATTCCGAGCGATATCGATTTGATGTTCACGCTTCAATTAGATAGCGCAAAGTCTCGAACTCGTTTTCTAGAGACTTACCTGATTTCTGGTCGTAAACTCATGAATGCATCAGCCAGAATGAAATCATACGATGATTACTGGAAGCGCTATGAGAATTTGGAGTGGTTCACAACTGATTTTAAAGCAGTGATTGATTCGGCAGATGCAAGCCCAAGGATCAGAAGAAAAGGATTTGATGCACAACGTGGCGCACGAATGGGTCTAATGACCAATCGCTTAGCCATGGCTGGAAGACGCAATCTCAAGTCACAGTTCCTGTACCTCGACCGTCAGATAATTATTGATGAAGAAGGTGATCAAACTGTAGCGTTCTACCTCTACGACATCTCTAAAGGACTTGTGTTCTTCGTTGAAGAGCCTAAACAGAAGAAAGGGAAAGACTACATTCCAGAGGAGTACCTAGATTTTCTGCTTCAAGAAAACCAGTTGATGATTGGTAAACATCCTAAAGAAGCGGGCAGACCAATATTCGAAACTGAGAGACAATAGTATTCTTACAATACAAAGAACTAGAGGCCCATTTGGGCCTTTCTTCGCTGTTATAAATACGAGACAACAATCCATCAAATCATACTTACCTTGGCGTATGCAAGAATTCCGCTCTGTCATTCTAATTCTAATTCTTCCTCTAACGGTTGTTTTCACTAGCGTGGAATCGGTCGTTCAACAAGAGACGAGAACGTTCGTACGGGGAGCAGAATATGACGTAGAGCGATACCACGCCCAGGTAGCAACTACTTCTGAAGATCAAATCTGGAGATTAAACGATAGTCTGAAGATTGAAACGGATGCTCCCTATGAAAATGATTCGTCGTGGTATTTCGTAGACCCTTCGGGCGCTCAAGTTCCTTTCATCGTCAATACAGTTTCTGCAGAGCTTTCGCTAAGCATAATCAAAGAACTCCGATCGCCATATACCTACGAAGTCATGGTATACCCACTCAGGTTAAATCAACAGGATCTGATCACTCCTTCAGTCACCATCAACGTCACATAAAAATAAATCCCATGGACGCCGGGATTCCTGCCTAAAGATTATCCAAGAAATAAACCAAACTTGCCATACTCGCAGCCCCAAGGTGCAGCTCTCGTCGGTTGACATTTTCCCAGATGTCGTTGTTTGAGTGGTGGTAGTCAAAATAGCGTTGGTTGTCTGGGACTAAGCCGAAGAGTAATACCTCGTCATTCTTGAGTGGACGAATATCCACACCACTCCATCCACGACGAGCCACGTGGATTCCATAGGGCTCAAGAACACCTACCCATTCTTTCAATGAGTCGTAGCCTTCGTCATCTCCTTCGATACTAAAGCCCCGTGGCGAGAATCCTCCGGAATCACTTTCAATCGCTGCGAAATGGAAGTCACTTTGGTCTTTGGCTACCGCAGCATAAGTTTTTCCTCCGTTGTTCCCGTTCTCCTCATTGATGAAGAGTACCACACGAATGGTGCGTTTCGGCGTGTAATTCAAGGCTTTCAGTGTTCGTAATACTTCAATGGATTGAACAATACCTGCACCATCATCATGCGCTCCTTCACCGATGTCCCATGAGTCAAGGTGACCTCCTACAACGATGTATTCATCTGGGAACTCAGAACCCTTGATCTCTGCAATCACGTTGAATTGTTCTACATCGTCGTAGGCAACACAATTCATGTTCATGCTGACTTCTACTTCCTTTCCTTCTTTGAGGGCAAGTTTGATCTTTCGAGCATCTACTGTGCTAATACCTGCTGCAGGAATTCGTGGTATGTCTTCCTGGTAACGCATGGCTCCGGTGTGAGGGAAAGTATCAACGGCGTGCGTAAGCGAGCGAACCAAGGCTCCAACAGCTCCGTATTCAGCTGCTTTACTTGCTCCATATGATCGTTGGTCATAAGCACCGCCATATGCCATGCCCGTATTGATCAAGAGCGGATCCATCGGACGGTTGAAGAGCACAATTTTCCCTTCCACCGCTTCACGGCCCAAAGTGTCTAGGTCTTCTAGGTACTTTACTTCAATGACCGGTGCTTTGATTGTTCCTCCAGTACCAATGCTTCCTCCAAGAGCCGTGATGCGAATGCGTTCTGCTTCTTCTCCTACATGCATGTGAGCCGTTTCTTGTTCGCCTCTGGTCCATTTAGGAACCATGACGGGTTGCAAAAACACATTATCAGCTCCATAGTTTTCCAGAAGCTCTTTGCCCCAGTAAATGGCATTTTCCAATTGTGGTGAGCCACTTAGGCGATGCCCAATCTCCTTGCAGAGGTAATGTAAGTTGTCGTGAGCTTCGGCGTTAGCCAATACTTCATCATAAATCTGACGAACCATAGCAGAATCTTGGTTCATCTGTTGCCCTGAGGAGAGGAAAACTCCGAAAGCAAAAAGTAGCGTGAAGGTCAGTCTCATAGGAAGATCATTGCATCCAAGAGCCATTGTTGATGTCTAGGCCCTGTCCTGTAATACTTGTTTGTTTTTCAGACATTAAGAAATCTACAAAAGTGGCGATGTCTGAAGGGTCGCTCATTCTTCCGAGTGGTACGTAGCCCATTTGGTCTTTGTACTCATCTTCATATGGTCGATTACCGCGGTCAGCGAGCAATTGAATGCCTTGCTGTGCCATCTCTGTTTCAACCCATCCTGGAGTCAATGCGTTGACTAGAATGCGTTCAGATGCCAATTCAACTGCAAGACTTCGGGTTAGTCCGAGAAGACCGGCTTTGCTCGTGCAGTACGCTGTGTAATTTGGAACACCGAAACGGGCGAGACATGAAGAAGTGATCAAAATGTGCTTGAATGGAGCTGAGCTCTTACGAAGGTAAGGAAGCGTCTCCATAATCGAAATGTACGTCCCGTTGAGATTGATGTCCATGATCTGCGACCATCGATCACCTTCACCGTAGGTGTTTTCACCACCGATTCCCGCGTTAGCGAAGAGACCATAAATCTCTCTGTCATGAACATTGGCCTTGTTTAACCCTGCTTTGAAACTCTCAGGGTCAGTGATATCAGCGCTCACTGCTGCGTGGGCAGAAGGGGTATCACATGCTTGAAGTGTTCGGTCTAGTTTATCTTGACGTCTTCCAATCAGAATAAGAGCGTAACCTGATTTAGAGAGTTGAACCGCTGTTGCTGCACCCATTCCGGTGCCAGCTCCAGTGATGATGATGGTTTTCATAATTCCTTAAAAGTGAATGCAATTCGTTGTTTTGAGTTGCGGGGAACCCCTTCAAACTGCATTGGATACATAAACGGTAATTGCTGAAGTACTCCGAGTGCATACTCGTAGAACTCCGGGCGGTTGAATTTAATACTTTCGATGCCAGTTACGTGTCCGGTATCTTCAACGGTGACGAGAAAGACCACTTCTCCACTTCGTAGCTTCTTTCCGACCTCTATGCGCACTTCGAAGAATTTATCTCCAATCTTCTGCGTGCTAGGATAGATCATGAAATCAGGTACGGTAGGATAGGTCACCGCTGGTTTGAATCGGTAATCCGAAACGACCTTGGGTCCGGTAAGGAGTTGGTTCTGCGGTTCCAAGAGTTTGACGTAGGTCACAGGAGGAATGCTGTCAGTCCACGTAATTTTCTGGCGAACGTTGTAGGTATTCCAAACCCCTGTTGGCACTCCTTTGGAGTAGTAACCACTTTTGTAGAGTGATTCGCTTCGGTATTCTCTGAACTCTCCTTCTAAAAGACCTCGCTCATAGTTGTCGAATCGAAGTGTGTCTCCGTAATAATCAAAGGTCAACCACGGTCCTTCTAACATGCCATTGACATACATGCCGCGATAGTCAATGATATCTCCTCGTTTAGTTTCTGAGAAGTAAGCCGTATCGCCTTGAAAATCGCAGATGACTTTTAACCGTTCTTCGATGTCGTAGATTTTCCATTCTCCGTGACGTTTACCTGACTTGTAATTGCCTTGGTATGACTTACGGTTCTGTTCTTCGTAGGTCAGAATAGGACCATGCAAAACGCCATTCACATAATTGGCGATTAAGGCCGTATCTCCACCCCGGTGGTAGGTAATGCGTTGGCCGGTGCCGTCTACGATATTCCCTTTGTCTTGTGGTTTGCCCCATTGATCGCTGGCTTCATAGTGCTCGAAAAGCAGGCCTTTGTCATAACTCAAGTGTTCCCAGAGGTAACCAGAGTCATGATAACGACGGTAGCTTCCATCCAGTAGATACGGATCTTTTTCTAGGCGGGGATCATTGACAGGGTCTGAACCAAAGACAACATCGAGTGGGTCTTGGTAAAAGTTTAGTTGTCTTTGAATCGTGGGGCTTTTGGTGTCTATGAGGTAACCATAATGCTCGTAACGAGGACCCGTCTTATAATAAGAGCGATGATCTACCTCTAACAGTCCATCTTCATTCCATCTAAAGTTACGGTGCAAGGCAGTATCGCCGTTCGCGTAGAAGAAATCGAGGCTTTGCAAGGTGGAGTCATTCTGAAGGATTCCTTGCATTCGCGTATTTCCGTTGTTGTACCAACTGATGAGTTGACCTTTGAGCTCCCCATAGTAATAGCGCTTTTGTGCCTTCTTTTGTCCGGTAGCGGTATAGAAGATCCATACATTATGACGTAGACCTGCCACGTACTGACCTTCAGCAGTGAGCATCTCGGTGTTCATGTCGTAGTGTTGCCATCGGCCATTTTTTCGGCCTTTTTGAAACGACCCTTCCATAATGAGTCTACCTTCGAACGAGGCCAAAAAATCTCCATGTAAAACGAGGGTGTCATCGACCAGTCGTTCGAATTTGAGGAGAAAGGCTTGGGTATTCCCCCAAACAGCCCATTCCGTGGAATCATCTGAGGTGAAATGACTTCCTGAAGAAGCAAATAGCGTTCCACCCGAAAGGGTGAAAAGGAGCACGAATACAACGTAAATATGACGGTAGTTGAGCATCATGGGGAAAGTAACAAAAACTATACCCTTCTTAAAGTTCAAATGATTACGAATAAGTCTGAAGTTTTTTGATTGAAACGTACCTTTGACGCATGGCGAGAACATACACCACTCAGATTCCTTTGGGTTATAAAGCACCTCATTTTGCTTTGCCAGAGGTCATGCAAGGAAAAGAAATTCACTACAGAGACATTCGCGGACCGAAGGGAACGGTGGTGATGTTTATTTGTAATCATTGTCCTTATGTGATTCATGTACGAGAAGCATTGGTGAAGCTTGCCAATGACTACAAAGATAGGGGGGTTGGCTTCGTTGCCATCAGCTCGAATGATGTAGAGAATTACCCTCAGGATGGCCCAATGGAGATGGCGGCAATGGCTGAGGAATTGAACTTTCCGTTCCATTATTTGTACGATGAGTCACAAGAAGCAGCAAAGGCATACGATGCAGCTTGTACCCCTGATTTCAGTGTGTTTGATGCAGATGACAACTGCGTATACCGCGGAGAGTTGGATGCTTCAAGACCTGGAAGTGGGATTCCTGTTACGGGTGAAGCCATGCGAGAAGTATTGGATTTACTTGAGAAAGGGAAGGTTGTGCCGGCCGAAGGACAACGCCCAAGCATGGGGTGTAACATTAAGTGGAAAGAATGAAATACAACTTAAGCGAGGTGAACGAAGTGATCAAGAATCGCCGTTCTATCTCTCCTGAAAAATACAGCGGGCGTAAAGTACACCGCGAAATTGTAGAGAATATTTTGACCAACGCCACTTGGGCTCCGAACCATGGCATGACCCAACCATGGCGATTCAAAGTGTTCATGGATGAAGGAATGAACAAGCTTGCTGACTTCCTTCCGGAACTCTATAAATCATTCTCTGGAGATGACTTCTCAGTGAAGAAGTACGAAAAGATCAAGAACCGCTGCGAGACCTTGTCTGTGATGGTGATGATTTGTGTGGAACCAGGCGAAAATCCTCGCATTCCTGAAATCGAAGAGATTGAAGCGGTAGCCTGCGGAATTCAGAATATGTACCTCACATGCACGGCATACGGCATCGGAGGATTCTGGTCGTCGCCAAAATTTGTGTATACACGTGAGATGGCTGACTTCTTGAACTTGTCTGAAAAGGGGCAATGCTTAGGGATCTTCTACATGGGTTATCCAGAAGATGAGTGGCCAAACAGCCATCGCAAACCGCTCGAATATGTGAGCGAATGGATTACTGAATGAAACTGATCAATTACGAAGAGCATCCAGCCGACAATCGGTACTATGTCTTCCGTTTTTACGATGAAGACATTGCCAATGAGTTTGCCGAGCTCTTAGCAAGTAGAAACGTTACTTTTGAAAGAGATTCTGAAGGAGTTGAGCAGGATATTACCGTTTATTTCGGTATTCATAAAGATCACTTCAAAGATGCGTTATGGTGCAACAACATGATTCATGCGAAATACCGAAGACCATTTATTCCAAGCGCGGTTGGAAGATGGGTACTCTTGCTGTTCGTAGCATTGATGATTGCATTGGCCTTTATCGGTTTCTTCAAAGCCCAAGGCTAAGAAGACGCGCACGCTCATTATCATTCTTTGTTTCATTCTCACTTTTACTTGTTGGCGAGGTAAATGCGCAAGAAGGGGTGGCTACTTTTGGTGTACAGTTTCGTCCGCTGATTCCAAATGAATTCGTTGACTTCGGTCCCGTGACTCAAGAAGGAAAAGAGCTCATTGCGACCTGGACTCCTAAAGTCTCATTGAACTTTGGAATGGTAGTTCGCTATGGATTCACCCAGAATTTCTCGATTGAGAGTGGAATCAACCTCGTACGTCGGAACTATAATCTTTCGATGGAAGCGGTGGAGGAAGGTGTGTCGGGAGAGATCGATTTCGCTTTTGTAGGCTACGAGATTCCCATTCAAGCCCTTTATTACGTGCAACTAGGTGAACACCTTTGGATGAATGCTAGTGGCGGATTATCGCTTGATATGTATCCGAGCAACACCTTTTCTGCGGGAAGTCTTCAACAGGATTCAACCTTTTACGACTTTGAACAATTCACTTCTAGAAATAATTGGCTGCAAATGGCCGTGCAAGCGAATTATGGATTTGAATGGCGTACCAAAGGCCAAGGGTATTTTTATTTAGGTGTTACCTATCACCAGCCTTTTTCAAACATGGCCATAGGAGAAGCGAAGTTCTTTTGGAATGATGCCATCCTTCGTGAATTCGGTGAATTGTCTGGGAACTACCTCACCTTAGATTTGAGGTATTTCTTCCACGAAGATCCAGACCGGCGAAAACAGTAGCCAAAGAAAAGGCCTCCATCGGGAGGCCTCTTACTACCAAAACCAGATATGTTATTTGCGAGCTACAAGCGTGAAAGAAACCTTCACGTCGTCGTAGATCACCTTATCTCCAAGGTTATCGAAGAATGAATCTGAACCGTAGCGGATGTCGAACTTCGAACGATCGAAAGTCAAATCAGCTGATACAGTTACCATATCATCCTTCATTGTCGCGTTCACTGGAAACTCGATTGGCTGTGTAATTCCTTTAATTGTCAATTGACCTTTTACCATGTAGTTGGCACCTTCTCCTTTGTATGGAGCGAATGAAGTCAATTTGAAGTCTGCAGTTTCGTGCTCAGCTACGTTGAAGAAGTCTGCAGAAGCAAGGTGTCCCTTAAGATTCGCCTTCGTTTCATCATCCATTCCTTCGTCAGTAACTGTAATGGAGCTCATGTCGATAGAGATCATGGCTTTATCGATCATTCCCTGATCAAGAACCACAATACCTTCACGGATATTCAGCGTTCCCATGTGTGAGCCAGTTACTTTTTCACCTACCCAGTTTAGAGTACTTTCATTAGTAACTACTTTCAACGTTGTTGATTCTCCTTCGCCTTCTCCGCCTGTAGCGAATGCGAATGTGCTCATAAGAGCCACTGCAAGTGTTAGTACGATCTTTTTCATGTCTTTTGTTTTCGAGGGGGTTGTGTTGTTTCGAGTTTGATTATTGAAAAGCGTCTCCGCTTCGAAGTTTGTCGAGGAGGTCGTTTAATTGAGCTGCCTCTTCTTTGTTTAATCCTTTAAATAGGTTGTCAACATCAGAGATGGTCACGTCGATCGCCTCTAAGAGGTCTAACCCTTTTTGTGTGATTCGAACTTCCGCTTGCCTACGGTCGCTCTCACACACTTGACGGTCGACGAGTCCTTTAATCCTGAGTTTTTCAACTAGCCTAGAAGTGTTTGAAGTCTGATCGATCATGCGTCCGCTAAGGTTGTTAACCCCGATAGGGTTCTCTTTTTGGCCTCGCAGGATACGAAGTATGTTGTATTGTGGAACTGTTAGACCAAACTGGCGAAAGTAGCGCTGTTGATGTATATTCAGTGAACTTGAGGTGTACATCAAGTTAATCGCAAGCTTCACATATTCGTTCTGAAACTCCTTTTGCTGTATTGCGTCTTCAATTTTCACGCCACAAATATATGTCAACACAATAGATGTACATACATTAAATGTGTTAATAGATGTTTGGGATTGGATACCTACCATGTATTTTTTGATTCTTTCGCCAACAAGACCACCTATCTTTGCCACATGAAAGCAGCGGAAGCTTACGACATCATACAGAAAGAAGAGGGGAAGAAGGGAGATCAACTGAAGGTGAGAACGAACCTCATTGTGACCCTCCGTCTTTTATCTTTTTTCGGTTTCGTAGGGTTCATCTACCTCGCATTCACCATTTCTGAATGGATGATGCTTCCTATGCTGGCTTCCCTAATTGCCTTTCTCCTGTTAATTCGAGCGCATGGCAAGGCGCGTTTTTTACGTGATAAGGCGCTATCGCGGAAACGCATGGCTTCTCGGGAGCTTGAAATGTTAGCTGGCGACCTTTCATCATTTGATGGCGGACAGGCACCACCTCCTGAACACAATTATGCCCAGGACCTAGATGTGTTTGGATCGAATTCACTCTATCAAGTGTTGAATCGTGCGTTCTCCCCAGGAGGTATCCGACGTGTGCGACAGCAGTTACTGGACGCTCCAGTGAAGCCAAGGGAAATGGCGGAGTGGCAAGAAGCTGCCAAGTCTTTGAGCAAGGAAGATGAGCATCGCATTGCAGTGATTGCTTCTGCTTCTCAATTAGACATCAAAGCGTCAACATTGGATTCGCTGATGACTTGGTTAGGAGAGAAGCAGACACGGAGTTTCCAATGGGTGAAGCCTTTTCTATACTCGGTTCCAGCATACAGCCTGGCGCTCATTATTCTGGCAAGTCTCTCGGTGATTACTGTCAACATGTGTATTCTCGGGCTGATGCTTCCGTTAGGGCTCGTTGGTGCGAACCTCAAACACACCAATCACATCTACCAGGAACTGGGCAAGCAAGGTAAATCGTTGGAACAGCTGGCTGATCTGATTGCTGAAGTCTGTGCCGGTGCTACTTCCGATGCGCGAAGTACGAAGATCAGAGAGGAGTTGACACAAGCAGAAGCTGCTTCTAGGAGATTAGCAACCCTCCTTTCTGCTTACGATCAACGAAACAACATCTTCGCATCCATCGTTACTAACGCGCTGTACTTAGCGGAGTTGAGAAACGCTTGGTTGGTCACGAAGTGGAAGAATACATACGGCAAGGAATTTCAAGACTGGCTGAACTCGCTTTCAGAATATGAACTCCTTGTGTCATTGGGAACCTTTGCGCGTAATCACGAAGGTTTGATTTGTTGGCCTGAATCCAATGCTAGCGCGGAAGTTGAAGGCGAGGCCCTAATTCACCCCTTACTCGCATTCAAAAAGGTGGTAGCGAATGATCTTTCGCTCACAAACGAGAAGAAAGTGGAGCTGATCACCGGAGCGAATATGGCAGGGAAAAGTACCTACCTCCGTACAGTGGGATTGTCTGTTTTGCTCGCTCAAATTGGAGCCCCAGTCTTGGGTAGCTCATTCAAGCTAGGAGATCTCCAACTATTCACCTCAATGCGCACCGAAGATGCTTTAGATAGCGGTACGTCGTGCTTCATGGCTGAGCTCAAGCGTCTGAATCGATTGGTGGAAACCATCGATGAAGATCAATGCACCTTCGCCTTGTTGGATGAGATCCTCAAGGGAACCAATTCCCTTGACAAAGAACAAGGCTCACGTGCCTTTATAGAAAAGCTCCTACAGCGCAATGTACGCGTGGTCGTAGCAACGCATGATGTTTCGTTGACAACCCTTGAGCAATCTTACCCAACTCAAATTGAGAATCATCATTTCGCAAGCGAGGTGAAAGGGGAAGACCTCACGTTCGATTACCGCATGCGCACTGGCGTATGTGATACCATGAATGCCACATGGCTAATGCGCTCCATGGGGCTCATTGATTAATCATGGATTATGTCCTGATCTTCTTTGCTGGATTTCTGGCCTTCACGGTATCTACTGTTGCTGGAGGAGGGGGAGCCTTACTCTTGGTACCCATCACAAGTTTCTTTTTGCCTGTGAACGCTGTTCCACCAGTAGTTCAATTGGGAAATTTCTTGGGACGTCCTACAAGAGTGATGCTCTTCTGGAAATTCATTCGTTGGGACATTGTCAAAGTCTATTTGCCGGCCGCTTGGGTTGGTGCCTTTTTGGGAGCATGGTTATTTGTCCATCTTGACTTACGATGGGTGCAAGCGTTGATTGGAATTTTCTTGATAACCACGATCTTCCAATACCGCTTCGGACAGAAGTCGCGCTCTTTCCCAATGCAGTTATGGATGTTTGCGCCCTTAGGCGGACTCGTTTGTTTCGTGAGTTCCGTGGTTGGTGCTACAGGTGCAGTATTGAATCCATTCTACATGAACTTTGGGGGCTCCAAGGTGGTGCTTGTTGCGACGAAAGCGGTCAATTCATTCCTCGTTGCCATCGTACAACTTTCCTCCTATGGATTCTTCGGGGTGTTGACAGCCGACCTCTGGCCTTATGGATTGTGCATTGGCTTGGGAGCCGCTTTCGGCAATGTTATTGGCAAACGCTGGCTTGCGCACATGAGTGAAGAACGCTTTAAGCAATGGGTAATCGCCATGATGGTTATTTCAGGAGTAGTGATGCTTGTCAAGCTCTACTTTGGAGACTGAGGTTTCCAGTCTTCTATTTCACAGACACATCGAATCGCAAAGTACCGCTTGTAGACTTCTTCAGCGTGGGAATGGAAATAGTAGGGCTCAAGGTTGTTCGTCCCGTCCATGTGGAAGTGCCAGAGTTCTTCGCCGCCTTCGGATGGTAGGTTATCAAACCATAGAGAGCAGTTGACGTGTTGATGAAGGTAGTGTCGTTTATGTTTGATGCCAGCGGGAACGAGTGAGAGTCCCGTTGAGTTGGAAGCCCATTTGTGCTGTTCCCATTCGCTTCCATCCATAAAGGCTTCTACACCTAGTTCATCCATCATGGCTTTGAGTTCGGGCCAGTCTTGAGTGGTCGGTAAACGCCATCCTTCCGGACAAACCGAATGATATTCTGTAGCGGGGTATAAGCGTCCCCAATCTTCTTTGATTTCTTTTTCAGATAATGCAGGGACCGAGCCTTCGGTATGGAAATTGAGATTGGAAGTCATCCAGTAGAGAGAACCAATACGAACTGCCTCATAGCTTTGGGCATCGCGCGCATCAGTAAAGGAGATCTTTTGCTTGTGTTCAGTGTCCGATTCCGCGATAGCGAACACAGCCCAAAAGAGAATGAGAGCGTAGTTCATGAGAAGTTTGGTTGCGCTTATGCAACGTTCAAGTCTAAAGGATTGTTGTTACTTGTATATGAATATTGAATGATGCGAATTCTAGCAATTGTTGTCCTGCTATTTCTTGGTTGTGAGCTCACGGCTCAGCTAGACTATTGTGTTGGTCCGGTGCACTATGCACCAATCAATGCCGAGGGTACGGAAACAGGTCATGTATTGTCGCCTATCAACCCGGTACGTGAAAGTGATCGCGAGCTCTGTTTTTCTAGGAGATACTACCGCAAGATCCGCATACACCAAGATACCGCAGCTTATGGCGCTGAAGCCTGTGGACTACTTCAGCTACTGCATCGAACAGGTGATTTATGCGAAGCTCAATACATCAATGTGCCAGACTGTGATTCAGCTATTCTATCGCTAAATCACAAAATGAACAGCCTGATAGCCGGTGGCGCTTCGAGATGTGAAGACGGTTACGACGTGTACCGTTACCCCCTCGTTACTAGCTTCTCAGACACCATGATTAGCATGGAAATCAGAGAAGTGTATATGCCATGGGATGAAAAGTACGCCGCAGAAGTGGAGGTCTTTCGTTCAAAGCGAATGGCACTTAAGGGTGAGCTGGATACCACCAAGCAGGCCATGGCTGAGATTATGCGCCAGGAAGGAATTCCCCAACTACCAGAGATCAACTATCTCTCACCTCGAGGAGATCAGGCCTTGGAAAGATGCGTCCGGTGTGAGAAGTACGCGGGTTCGTTAAATGGCAGTCCGTCACGAGATATCAGAGGCACAATGATTGGGTTGACTTTTGACCCACGAGACTTCGATGATTTTCCTGATCCAGCAGATATTTTAGGTAAAGACTGGCGGAAAGTGGTGCATAAGCATGTCGTGAATTGGAACAAAGAATACCCTGACTTAGAGGTGAATGAGTACCATTATCGACCGAAAGAAATGCGTCAATTCATGTACGCTTTCGCGGAAGATCATTTCATCGTCTACATCGGAAATGAAGGCGAGTTCGGGGCGTATTGGCGATTGAGGATTCCTTATGCAGAGTTTGAATGATCTTATCTACTCTACTCTTACGAATGTATAGCTAGCATAAGAGTAGTTGCTACTTGGGACAAAGTTTAATCGTCCACCTCCTTTAAGCGTGTCGGGATGACTGGCGTAGAAATATAGCCTTCGTGGTTCATCATGCTTAATGTGGTTTCTTAGTCCAGGACAATCAAACCGATAATTGTTTTCATGAGCTGATAGGTCACGAATTCGTGAACTTCCAGTCTTTTTACCGTCTTCATAGAAACAAATTCGTCCCCTGTCTGTGATGAGCATTTCAAGTTGGTAGCCGAGTTCACCGTTACGCACATCCCAAGGATACCCCGGTCGGTTTGCAGATGAAAGCGTGACTTCCACGCATTTCCATTTTCCGACTAAGAAAGAAGCGTCTCCTTCCAATCTATGCTTGCCACATCCTGAAGAAATAACAATTAAGACGAATAGGCAGAAGGCAATTCTATTCATGACTATCTAATATACATTCTCAAACTGATTAGCCCGAACGATAAGTAGGATGTAACCGATTTCAGTTTCTAGCGTAAAAACACAGACGAACCTCCGCGCGAGCGGACAAATACTGTGACATGACGCTTTACTCTTTCCTCATGGCTGCGATGCTAATGGTATCTGCGCCAACTGAAGACTCTATCCAGCCGATCGATCAGGAACATTTCCTCATCTATGGATTTATGATAGAAAAGGTATATGGCAGCGACAATGAGGCCAATGCCCCAGATACACGTTGTATTGTGTATCGTGACAATGAGATCTACGTGGCTTTCAAAAGCAGCGACAAAGGGGAATACATCTTTAACCTTCCTCTCGGACATGAGTACACACTCGAGTTCGGTGGTGAAGACTTCGTGAACAAGCGCGTCGTGATTGATACAAAGAAGTGCAAGCCAAAAAAGAAGAAAGGGCATGTAGTTGAAATGGATATGTCACTCTTCCGGCCTGTGGATGGCATTGATTACAAAGATCTAGAGCAGCCGATCGTACGTTGGTATTACGATAACTACGAAAAGGCTATTGTACCTGACTTAGAGGTACTCGACGGCATGTGGCGAACAGTAGAACGCCTTTACAAGAAATCTGAGAAAGAAGCGATAAAGTAATTAGCCGAGAAGAGCGCGTACTACGTTGGCGATGTCTTTTCCGTCAGCTTTACCTGCGAGTTCTTTGGATGCAATTCCCATCACTTTACCCATGTCTGCCATAGAAGAAGCTCCAACACGACTTACGATTTCTTCCACGGTAGAATGAAGTTTTTCCGGGCTGAGTTGTTCAGGTAAGTATTGCTTGATCACCTCAGCCTGTTGCATTTCCTCATCGTGCAGGTCTGCACGTCCTTGCTCTTTGTAGATAGCAGCTGCATCAACGCGCTGTTTGTAGAGTTTGTTCAGGATCTGAATACCCACACCTTCGTCAATACCATCTGACCCATCTTTGGTCATCTCTAACATGAGTTTAGACTTGATATCACGCAATGCTTGAAGTGTTGCCATGTCTTTGGCTTTCATTGCGGTTTTGATGTCTGCGGTGATCTGTTCTGTAATGTTCATGATCCTGATTTTCGACAAAAGTAAAAAAGGCCGAACGATCTATTGATCATCCGGCCCTTTATTGAGAAAACTATTGTGCTTAGTCTACATTGTTATGTAGGAATGAATTATCGTCACGGAGCTGTGCTCTACGGTTTCCATTTTCATCTTCTTCTTCACCCAAAGAGAATTTTGATACGGTGCTATCAGATGAGTGCGGAGTGTTATCAAGGTTGATTTGGCGACGAACAAATGCTGGTTCGCTTTCCAGGTCACTTAGTCCGCTAGGTGTCTTTAGTTTCATTGAGATTTCACGGATACGCTGCTCGCGTTCGCGATTGCGCATCATCAATTCTTCACGTGTAGGTTGAGCCTCTTGTTCTTCATTTGCTGTTGGTTCTTCCTGTTCTGGAGTCACAGAGAGTTCATCAGTGAACTGCACGCTGTCAGTAGGGGTGGTGGAGAGCAATTCATCCTTGGTCACTTCTGCACCGTCAAGGGTGAAGTAGTGCGTTTCTTCAGGAGTTTCAGGCTCAAATTTCAATGCGTCGTTCGCCGTCGCTGATTCCTCTTCTTGGGTTGAGGCAACGGGCTCTTCAGAAGGAGTGATTGGAGACTCTACTTCAAACAGCATTGGCTGATCGTTCGCAGGAGCTTCCCATTCTTCTTCTTGTGTTGTTTCCTCCAAGGTGTGACGAATCACGTCGTCTTCATTGGTAGGCGCTGCCGGTTCTGGAGCTGGTGTTGGTTCTGGTGTTGGTTCTGGTGTAGGTTTCACCAAGAACGGCTCTTCAGCTTTCGGCTGCTCAATGATGAAAGGCTCATTGTTTGACGTTGGCTTGTCAACTTTCTGAGTTACTTCCTTCACGTTGTCCATCGGAAGATCGAATTTCTTCACTTCCACTGGCTTTTGCGGGATACCCGCATCGATATCATTTTGAGAGAATCCAGTGGCAATCACTGTTACGCAAAGGTCGCTTCCAAGTGCTTCGTCTGGTCCGTATCCCCAAATGACTTCAGCGGTGCTTCCAGCGCGATCTTGGATGTAATCCGTGATTTCTGAAATTTCATCCATGAGGACTTCTTCAGAACCGTGAGTGATATTGAGGAGAACGAAGTTTGCTCCCGTAATGTCATTGTCGTTCAATAGAGGAGATTCCAATGCCTGTTCAACGGCGAACATCGCACGTCCATCTCCAGATGCACGTCCAGATCCCATGATCGCAACGCCCGAATCGCGCATCACAGTATTCACGTCGTTCATGTCGACGTTGATCTGTCCGGTGAGTGTGATGACTTCAGCGATTCCTTTAGCTGCAGTACAGAGTACTTCATCAGCATGGTCAAAAGCTTTCTTTAACGGAAGGTTTCCGAAGAGTTCGCGAAGCTTATCGTTTTTAATCACGAGCAGTGTATCTACTGCATCGCGCATTTCTTCTAGACCTGAGTCAGCTTGTTGAGAGCGACGACGACCTTCGAATATGAAAGGAATCGTCACGATACCAACCGTAAGGATGCCCATCTCTTTGGCAGCGCGTGCAATAACTGGAGCTGCTCCTGTTCCAGTACCACCGCCCATTCCGGCAGTAACGAATACCATGGTTGTGTTTTCACCAATAATGGCTTTCACATCTTCCAGGTTCTCCACTGCTGCGTTTCGTCCAACTTCTGGTAGAGACCCTGCTCCACGTCCTTGCGTTAAGGTTTCTCCCAATTGGATCTTCACTGGCACTGGACTAGCGTCCAATGCTTGCGCATCGGTATTGCAGACCATGAAGTCTACTCCCTTAATGCCTTGCTCGTACATGTAATTGACGGCATTGCTACCGCCCCCTCCAACACCGATGACCTTAATAATCGAAGATTGCTCTTTCGGCAGGTCAAAACGCATGGGCTCGAAATTCTGGTTTTCCATTCTCAATATATTGGGCTGAAATAGAGGTGTTTAGTCAGATATATCAATGCTTCTGACAGCATACACAAGATGTAGAAATTGGGCTATGAGGTGACAAGAACTTTTACAAGTGATTCACCTTCGAATGTTGAAAAGTGGGGGCAATACGCGACCTATTCCGGTTTCGTTCTGGCACTGATTAATTTATCGAACTCTTCGTCACACGGTTCCCATAGTTCAAGACGCAATCCATCACAGTCAAGGATGTGCGCGAACTTCCCGTATTCATAGGTTTCGATTTCTTTTACGACCTGCACGCCTTCCTCCTTGAGGACCTTGATCAACGCTTCCAAATCAGCTACTCGGTAATTGATCATGAATGCTTGTCCACCCTCGCCAAAGTAGTTGCTTCCTTCACCAAAAGTGCTCCATGCAGTGAATCCAGGGGTCTTAGCGTTATTCTTCCATTCGAAGCTGGTGCCATAGTCATCGGTGTCAAAACCAAGATGCTTCGAGTACCATACGCGGGTTTTCTTAGGATCGGGTGTCTTGAAGAAAATACCTCCAATGCCAGTTACTCTTTTCATAAGGGGGGCGGATTGCGGATCGCGGATCGCGTTGGGAGGGATGTGGAATGTGGAACGCGGTTATATGTTATTGGTCTCTAGTCTCTAGACCCTTGTCTCTCGTCTAAAAAGGAAAGGGCGCACCATGCGCCCCCTTCCATTCTTCCTCTATTTTTAATTCTTGTTCTAACTCTAATTTTTCCTCTATTCTTCTTCGTTCTCGAACCAATCACGAACACTATCCAAGAACTTGCGCATGCCGCGTTTGTCTTGTGTTTCTTGAAGTGTTTCCTGAGGAGTCATTTCGTCATTTTCTTGAGTTCCGTTGCGCTGATCGTAGCCTTTGATGACAAGACCAACACCGGTTGCGTACATCGGCCACATAAGCTCTTTGTTTGGAGCTTTGGCAACATGTTCGTTCGGGTAACCGATACGGCAATCCATACCTGTAACGTATTCGAAGAGTTGTGTGATGTACTTCAGTTGGCTACCACCACCGGTGATGACGATTCCACCAATCAACTGCTTCTCAAAGCCACTGCTCCGGATTTCGTAGTACACGTGTTCTACGATTTCCTCCATACGTGCTTGAATGATCTGAGCGAGGTTCTTGAGCGAAATCTCTTTCGGATCACGTCCGCGAAGACCTGGGATGCATACGATTTCAGTTTCTTTCATCTCTAGGGCGAGAGCAGCACCAAACTTGCGCTTGAGCTGTTCTGCTTGGGGACGAAGAATCGTACATCCTTGTTTGATGTCGTCAGTGATGACGTTCCCTCCGAAAGGAATCACCGCTGTGTGGCGAATAATCCCATCTTGGAAGATCGCGATGTCAGTAGTACCACCACCGATATCTACCAACGCCACACCCGCTTCTTTCTCTTCTTCAGAAAGAACAGCTTCAGATGACGCCAATGGCTCCAAGATCAATTGGTCCACTTTTAGTCCGGCGCGAGCAACACACTTGTAGATGTTACGGGCAGCAGCCGTCTGTCCGGTAATGATATGGAAGTTCGCCTCTAGGCGAATTCCTGACATCCCGATAGGGTCTTTGATTCCTTGTTCGTTGTCAACAGTATACTCTTGCGGCAGTACGTGGATGATTTCTTCTCCAGGAAGCATCACCAATTTATACATGTCGTTCACCAACGCATCAATATCTGTCTGTTCGATTTCGTCATCTAGGTTGTCACGTGTGCGCAACCCTCGGTGCTGAAGGCTCTTGATGTGCTGACCGGCGATACCAACATTCACCACTTTGATCTCTACGTCAGAGTTCTTTTCTGCCTCCTCTACCGCTTCGCGAATAGCAGCTACCGTTTTTTCGATATTCGAAACCACTCCACGGGTGACTCCAACAGAATCACTCTTCCCGTACCCGAGGATCTCGATCTTTCCGTGTTCAGTCTTGCGACCTACGAGGCAGGCGATCTTGGTTGTACCAATGTCTAGACCTACAATGATTTCTGAGTTCTCCATGAGCTATTGATTAATAGAACCGTTCGCAGACCACCTGGTCACGGTACTTGACGTTGATGCGTTTATACTTGTTGAGATTATTCTTATGCGACATTTCTTTCATGAAAGCCTTGAGTCGTCGAAGCTTCGAATCTAGTTCGGTTTCGTCTCCGATGATGATTTCTGCGCGACCCACTCTTGGGATCATCACAAAGTCTCCGTTGGCGTCAACCACAAAGTGCTCTGCCTGTGATGACCAAAATGAATTTCCTTCGAATTACTTGATGAGATCAAAACACGATTGAATTAGTTCCTTTTCGCGTTCCGTTGATTCCGCGCTAGCGAAAGGCACATCAATATTTCCTGTAATCACTGGAACACGAGCCGTGTATTGATTGGAAAGTGGCATTCTTCCTCCTTCGTTATCGACATAGTAGCTCCCGTGATTCTTCGTGATTACTCGAAATAGCGGACTGCGCTGTCTTACTTTCACCTTCACACAACCATCTACTGTTTTGTAGACGGTAGCCTCTTTCACTGATGGCAATTGCATAATGCGGGAACGCATATCGGTGATGTCAAGACTATCCATCAAACTCCCAACTACAGGTTGACCCATGTTGTGAATTTGCTCGCGAACAAAAGCTTCGTCGATGAAGTACAAACCACTCAAGTGCTCCACTTCAACGTCGAATTTCCAGCAACGCGCATCGTTTCGATCTACATTGGCAAAACCAAGCAGCACCAAAGCCAGCACAGCTGTGCTTCCCCATTTGATGATTTGTTTGATGCGATTTATCACTGTAATTCTTTCTCTTTCAGCATGATGCGTATTGGTTCAACCATGCGATCAATGTCTCCAGCCCCAAGTGTCAACAACACTTCGGGATCATCTTGCTTTAATTCGCTCAATAACGCCGATTTGTCGACGAGTTTCTTGTGGGGTGCATTGATTTTATCCAAAAGCCATTGTGAATCAACGCCTGGGATAGGCTCTTCCCTTGCTGGATAGATGTCGAGTAGGAAAATAGAATCAAGCAATTCGAGGCTTCGAGCAAAGCCGTCAATGTTGTCTTTTGTTCGGCTGAAAAGATGAGGTTGGAACACGCCTGTGACCCGCTTTCCTGGGTGACGCTGTTTCGCAGCTTCAATCGTGGCCTTCAGCTCCTCCGGGTGGTGCGCGTAGTCATCGATAAACACGATGTCGCCCGTACCTTGTTGGTATTCAAAACGACGCTTAACGCCTTTGAATGTGGCCAATGATCGACGAATAGCTTCGTGTTCAACGCCTAGGTGAAGCGCCACTGCCACCGCAGCAGTGACGTTCTCTTTGTTATGTTCTCCGGGCATAGGAAGCGGAATGCTCTTCACCGTGCCTTGCGGTGTTTCAAGATCCATCACATAAGTGTCGTTCTCAGGCCTTTCATCGCTAGCGCGGAACGTACTTTGTGCTTGAGATCCATAAGAGACTCCCGATCGATCGAGCTGATCGAATGCTTTATCGCACACAAGTCGGTACCCATCTTCAGAAGTGAGATCTGCGAATTGTTGATACGCTGATACCATTTCTTCTGGAGTGCCATAGATATCCAGGTGGTCAGCATCCAGGGAGGTAATCACTGCAACATCCGGTGAAAGTGCTAAAAATGAACGGTCAAACTCGTCGGCCTCTACTACGTACCAGGCATTGGGTTGATCGAAGATGAGATTGGATGAATAGTTAGCAGTGATCCCTCCCAAGAATGCATTGCATCCATGTCCGGAATCATGTAAAATGTGTGCGATTAATGAGGTTGTAGTGGTCTTACCGTGTGTTCCAGCGACCGCTATCGTTTTATGATCCTGAGTGATGGCACCCAGAACTTTGCTTCTTTTTTCTACTTGGTAGTCGTTCTCTACAAACCAGTTCAGTTCACGATGTGTCTTCGGAACTGCAGGAGTGTAAACAACGAGTACTTTTTCTTTTGGTGTCATGCGAACCACCGAAGGCAAATCGGCTACGCTGTCTTTGAAGCCCACAGGAATACCTTCCATTTCCAGCTCAGTAGTGAGCGGACTTGAAGTTCTGTCGTACCCCATTACTTGCTTCCCCACCAGATTGAAGTAGCGCGCCAATGCACTCATACCGATACCACCGATACCGATAAAATAGATCACTTCTTTCTGCTGGAGGTTGATCATGGGGCTACGATCTTTTCAAGTTCATCAACTACCGCTGCCGCCGCATTTGGGCGAGCGTGCTTTTTCAATTCAACGCTCAATGATTGACACTTTGCGGTGTCTTCAATGAGGTTTAATACTTCTTTCGCTAACGCGGAAACGGCTTCGTTGTCTTTGACGAGAATGGCGGCTCCAACGTCGGTTAGCGAACGTGCATTATACGTCTGATGATCTTCGGCTACATGAGGTGAAGGCACGAAGATGCTTGGTTTACCTACAATCGATAACTCGGCAATCGACATTGCTCCAGCTCGAGATACAATGACATCCGCTGCCGCATAGGCGAGGTCCATGCGGTTAATGAAACCGAGGACTTGAATATCGTTATGGCCATTGGCGGTGGCCCATTGTTGGTTCGATTCGTGAAAGCGTTTCCCTGTTTGCCATAGCACTTGCACTCCAGCCGCTTTCCATTCAGGGATGGCTGCCTTTACGGCCTCGTTTACAGATCTCGCTCCCAAGCTGCCCCCCATTATGAAGACAACTTTCTTCGAAGGGTCGAGGTTGAAGCACTGCGTCGCTTCGTCACGTTTCCCATCAATAGATGCTATGGCTCCGCGTAGCGGATTACCCGTTTGAATGACTCGTTCTTTTGGGAACCAACGCTCCATATTCGGGAAGCCAGTGCAAATGCGTTGAACACGTTTAGCTAATAACTTATTGGTGATTCCAGGGTAGCTGTTTTGCTCCTGGATTAGGCACGGGATATTCTTGCCTGAAGCCTTTCGTAATAATGGGCCCGAGGCAAAACCACCGACACCAACCGCTGCCTGTGGTTTGTATTTCTTCAATAGTTTTCCTGCCTTGCTCAAGCTGCTGATCAAACGGAAAGGGAACAGGAGGTTCTTCTTAGAAAGAATCTTTCGTTCAATACCTGTAATCCACAAACCGTCAATCTCATAGCCTGCGGCGGGTACTTTTTCCATTTCCATGCGCCCTTCGGCACCAACGAAGCGTACTTCACAGTCAGGGTATCGACGTTTGATTTCATCGGCGATAGCCAAAGCAGGATAGATGTGGCCTCCTGTACCGCCACCGCTAATGATGACGCTATTCAGAGACATGGATATTCTTGATTTCGTTGTTAATCTCTACGCTCTCAGTATCCCAGTCTTCTTGGTTGTACACGCTACGACTAACACATAGGATCATTCCAATGGCCAGTGCGGTGAAGATCATCGAGGTTCCCCCCATACTTACCATTGGTAGCGGTTGTCCTGTATTTGGGAAGAGGTTCACGGCTACGGCCATATTGACAAAAGCCTGCGATACGATCATAAAGGAGAGGCCCAAAACCAATAAGCCTCCAAAATGCTTCGGACATTTAAGTGAGATCCGAATGGATCGGAAGAGCAGGATGAGGTACAACATCAACAGACCGAGTCCACCGAAGATGGCACCGTACTCTTCAATGATAAATGCATAGATCATATCACTGTAAGGGTGCGGTAAGTAATTCCGCGCTAGCGAAGAACCAGGCATGTTTGGTGCTAAGCCTCCTTTCCAGATAGCTACCTGAGCTAAGTTGTTCTGGTAGTTTCCTTCTCCTTCATCGCTTCCAAAGTTCTCAATACGATTTACCCACGTTTGAAAACGAGGGAATACGTCAGGAGCACCTTTGCCTAAGGATATGAGAAGTAGAATACCAGCCACCCCAGCACCGGCTATTTTGAGCAAGTGCTTGATCGGTACTCCACCGAAGAACATCATCAGATAACAAACCATAAAGATGAGCGCGGCGGTAGAGAGATCGGATGGGAAGATCAATCCGCAAACAGCCAGTATTGGCCAGAGGATTGGCATCACTCCATTTCTGAAATCATGCAGTTTGGTGCGGTTGACATTCAGCTGACGGGCAACGAAGGTGATCAACACAATCTTTGCGAAGTCAGAGGTTTGGAATGTCAATCCGGTACCCGGGATTTTAAGCCATCGAACGGCATTGTTCACGTTGGAACCGAATAACCACGTGAGGACAAGCAATCCGATTGCTACCCAAATCATGATCATAGACACACGACTGAAATATTTGAAGCGCATTTTGTGGATCACAAACATGACCCCAAAGCCCATTCCAATAATGATCGTGTGCTTGAAGAGGTACTTCAGCGAGTGCGCTCCATCACGGAATGTCAGCGCGGAGATTGCGCTGTACACGGCCAGGATAGACAGCAAGCTCAACAGAATCGCTATCATCCATATTACCTTATCGCCTTGAAGTCGCTTGAGTACCGCTTGCATGATCTAGGGTATTAGAGACGACGAACTGCTGACTTGAAACGGTGTCCGCGGTCTTCGTAGTTTTCGAATAGATCGAAACTGGCGCATGCAGGCGAAAGCAACACAGTGTCTCCGTCGTATGCCATTTCATAGGCAAGACCTACAGCTTCTGTGGCGCTTGAAGCATCTAGGATTGTCTCAATGCGCCCTTCGAATGCCTGTTTCAATTTTTCATTGTCTTTACCTAGGCAGATCAACGCTTTCACTTTGTTATCTGTCAGTTCATAAAGCTCTGAGTAGTCATTTCCTTTGTCGACACCACCTGCAATCCAGATCGTTGGACGATCCATGCTTTCGAGTGCGTACCAAGTACTGTTGATGTTTGTCGCTTTTGAGTCGTTGATAAAGCTTACACCGTGTACTTTAGCCACGAATTCGAGGCGGTGTTCAATGTTGTCGAAGTTTGTCAAACTATCGCGTACAATTTCTTTGCGTAGTTCGAATAGGCGAGCAGTCACTCCTGCTGCCATAGAGTTAAAGAGGTTGTGCTTCCCCTGGAGGGCGAGTTCTTGAATTTTCATCGTGAACAGTTCGGTTTTGGTTTGTATCTGTAAGAGGTTGTTATCTATTCCTGCTCCTTCGAATTGGAGCGCTTCTATGGTCTTGCTTAGGCTAACTGGCCAGTAATTCATCGGTAGTGAACGCTTCTCGAGTTCAGCTTGGATGATTGGGTCATCTGCGTTGGTGATGAAGTGGTCAGCTGTTCCTTGATTTTGGATCACACGGAACTTGGAGTCGATGTAGTTCTGCAACTCGTAGTTGTAGCGATCTAAATGGTCAGGAGTGATGTTGAGTAGAATGGCAATGTTGGCCTTGAAGTCGAACATTCCATCGAGTTGGAAACTGCTTACTTCAAGCACGTACACGTCTTTTTCATCTTCCTCAACAAGGAGGCGAGCGAAGCTCTTGCCGATATTTCCGGCGATTCCGGCTTCAATACCACCTTTGGTTAGTACATGGTGAATCAGGGTTGTTGTGGTTGTCTTACCATTCGTTCCAGTGATAATTACCTTCTTCGCATCGGTATGACGACCTGCAAACTCGATTTCTGAAATCACCGGTGTTCCCTGGTCAAGTAGCTGCTTGATGAGCGGTGCTTTCTCTGGAATTCCAGGGCTTTTTACGACTTCGTCGGAAGACAGAATGCGTTCTTCGCTGTGCTTTCCATATTCGAATTCGATTTCGGCGCTAGCCAATTCTTGCGCATACTTATCCTTGATCGTACCTAAATCAGACACGAAGACGTCATAGCCTTGCTTTTTCGCAAGCAAAGATGCTCCAACGCCGCTTTCACCGGCACCCAATATGGAGATGCGACGACTCATTAGCGGACTTTCAGCGTTACGATGGTGATGACTGCAAGGAGAATTCCTACGATCCAGAATCGAGCAGTGATCTTAGATTCAGGTAGGTTCTTCTTTTGATAGTGGTGGTGCAGTGGCGCCATGAGGAATACGCGACGTCCTTCACCGTATTTCTTCTTAGTGTACTTGAACCAGCTCACCTGGATCATCACCGAGAGGTTTTCAATGAGGAAGATTCCGCACAGCACAGGAATCAATAATTCCTTGCGGATGGCAATGGCAAACGTTGCGATGATCCCACCAAGGGCCAAT
This sequence comes from Flavobacteriales bacterium, assembly GCA_022447625.1. Classification (GTDB taxonomy): domain Bacteria; phylum Bacteroidota; class Bacteroidia; order Flavobacteriales_D; family Sanyastnellaceae; genus Sanyastnella. Next base: position 153,222 of record JAKVAX010000003.1, read on the forward strand.
GACCCCGTGTCTCCCATGAACACTTGGGCAGGGAAGGCGTTGTACCACAAGAAGCCGATACACGCACCTACGAATGCAGCGATGTACACTACAAGCTCGCCCGATTCAGGAATGAACATGATGTTCAGGTAATCAGCGAAGATGTAGTTACCACTCACATAAGCGAGGATGGCAAGGGTGGTTCCAATGATGGCGGAGGTTCCGGTAGCCAGGCCATCGAGGCCATCGGTCATGTTCGCACCATTAGACACGGCAGTGACGATGATGATCACCATGATGATGAACACAATCCAAGTGTAGTCTGCAGCTCCTTCGCCCATCCAATCGATCAACCATGCGTAGTCGAACTCATTGTTTTTGATGAATGGAATGGTGGTTTTCGTAGACTTCGTTTCTACCCATTCGCTCGTGCCCGCAACGTTGGTGATTGGGTCAACTGAAGACGTCATTGGGTTCTCCTTAATGGTGACATCCGGAGAGAAGTAAAGCATGGCACCTACAATGATCCCCACACCTACTTGGCCAATCACTTTGAATTTGCCGGCAAGCCCCTTTTTGTTCTTACGGAATACCTTGATGTAGTCGTCAATGAATCCAATCATTCCCAGCCATACTGTAGCGAGGATCATCGTCTGCACGTAGATATTCGTCAAGTCATTGAAGAGGAGAGAAGGGATCAAGATCGAAGCCAGAATGATAAGCCCACCCATGGTTGGTGTCCCTTGCTTCTGCATTTGGCCTTCGAGTCCGAGATCACGAACAATCTCACCTACTTGCTTCAGTTGAAGCCATTGAATCACGCGCTTACCGAATACAAGTGAGATCAACAATGAGATGATCACACTCAATGCTGCCCTGAACGATAGGTACTGGAAAAGCCCTGCGCCTGGAAGGTCATAGGCCTGGTCGAGGTATGTAAACAGATGGTATAGCATATCAGGCTGGCGTGTTGAGTGATTCGTTAACTACCTGCAGGTCATCGAATGGGAAGCGTTCCCCTTTGATCTCCTGGTACTTTTCATGGCCCTTACCAGCCACAAGAATGATGTCTCCCTTTTGGGCAATCGAACAGGCCAATCGGATGGCCTCTTTGCGATCGGTAATGCTGAATGTTTTCGAGAGTTGAACTGGGTCCAACCCTTCTTTCATGTCGGTGATGATTTGATCTGGATTCTCGCTGCGTGGGTTGTCACTTGTGAGAATGACACGGTCAGAGAGTTCAGAAGAAATACGCGCCATGAGTGGTCGTTTTCCTTTGTCACGATCGCCTCCGCATCCCACTACGGTGATCACTTGCTCATTCCCAGTGCGGATGTCTTTGATTGTGGCCAAGACATTCTTTAGTGCGTCAGGCGTATGAGCGTAATCGACGATAGCTGTCACTTCATTTTTCCCTTTCAGGTACTGGAATCGTCCGTCGACATTACCGAGCATGCTCATGTTGGTGAGCGTATCCATTTCGTCTTGATCCAGCTCCATCGCTACAGCGTAAACTGCTAGCAGATTGTAGGCGTTGAAACCTCCGATCAACTTCGTGTAGAGATCTTTGCCATTGATGTTTATGTGCAAGCCGCTGAACTGATTCTCAAGAATCTTAGCGCGGTAATCGCTCATCGTGCGCAAGCCGTAAGACAAGTGGCATCCACGGCAGTTCTGAAGCATGATTTCAGCGTGGTTGTCGTCGTTGTTTACCAGCGCAAACGACCCGCTTGGGAGCATGTCGAATAGACCTTTCTTCGCCTTGATGTAGTCGTTGAACGTCTTGTGGTAATCCAGATGGTCACGGGTGATGTTGGTGAACACGCCTCCGGCAAATTCAACGCCTGTTACACGGTGTTGGTGAATGGCATGAGAGCTGGCTTCCATAAAACAGAACTCAATGCCCTGGTCTGCCATATCACGCAACATACGGTTGAGAGAAATGGCATCTGGAGTGGTGTGTGTAGCAACAACCTCAGTGTCGTTGATGCGATTCACCACCGTACTCAATAGTCCAGTCTTCTTATTCATCAGACGGAATAATTGGTAGAGTAGGGTTACCGTCGTCGTCTTGCCATTGGTGCCGGTAACCGCAACTACTTGTACTTCCTTGCTCGGATTGTCGTAGAAGTTTGCAGCGATGAAGCCTAGCGACTTTGCTGAGTCATCTACCTGAACGAATGTGATTTGCTCAGGACGATCAGAAGGAAGCTCTTCGCAGATAATGGCGATGGCTCCAGACTTAATCGCAGATTCAATGTATTTATGACCATCTACTTGTGTTCCCTTCACGGCAACGAATAGCGTACCACCTTTCACTTCACGACTATCAGCAGTGATGTGCTCGATCGTGATGTCCATCGGGCCAATCGCCTCGGTGAGACGGCATTTGTATAGTATGTCTTTCAGAAGCTTCATCAGGATAGTTCGATTCTGATTCGACGGTGATTTCTTATTGCGGCTCCCGCCGGAACGCTCTGTCGCTTCACGGTTCCGTAGCCTGAGACCTCTACTTGTAAGCCTGCGTTTTCTAGGAGGTAGAGGGCGTCTTGTAGCCCCATTCCGACCACATTCGGAATCAAACCGCGCGCTTGTTCGCGAGCGCCAAGTGCTACGTGGTCTTCTTTGGTTGATGTCTCAATCCAAGGGCTTTCGTTGTTGTCAGATGTTGGGATAGCTAAACCAGCAAACACACGTTCGAGGTCTTCACGGGCACCACTTCTCGATACCGGAAGTTTCGATTGGTCTCCAAGCAAAAGCTCAGGCTCCTGATTGTCGTGGAGTTCAAGCTGTGTGGCGTAGATTTTATCTGCGAGCCCTTTAAATACGGGAGCAGCAATAGCAGATCCGTAGTATACTCCACTACGTGGGTCGTTAACGACCACGATACAAGAGTACTTAGGGTTCTCAGCTGGAAAGAAGCCTACAAATGAGGCGCGGTAACGATTTTTGTAGTAACCACCTGAGTAGGCAATCTTCGCTGTTCCTGTTTTTCCAGCTACTCGGTATGGACTGTCTTTAAAGATGTAATCAGCAGTACCGCCTTCTTCGCATACCCCTTGCATCATCTGCCAAGTCTTCTTCAGTGTAGAGCGTGAACAGATGCGTTCTTGAAGAACAATCGGGTCATTGGTTTCAATGGTCTTGCCATTCCGCGTTAGCGACTCAACGAATTGAGGACGCATCAATGTTCCGCCATTGGCGATGGCATTGTAGAAGGCGAGGGTTTGAAGCGGTGTTTGCTGCACCTCATACCCAATCGACATCTGTGTCAGTGATAGTCCAGACCAGTTGCCTTCACGTACCTTTTCGTAGATGAAGGGGTTCTTCTCGCCTTTGAGTCGGATGCCTAATGGCTGGCGAAGTCCCATGGCTGTGAGGTGATCGAGGAACTTCTGTGGTTGGTCTTTATAGTAGCGATCAACCAAGATGGCCGTTCCTACGTTGGAAGACTTCTCGAACACTTGTTCCACGCTAATCTTACCATAACCGTCTTCGTGCGAATCGCTCATCGGTTCATCGTAGAAGTAAACAACGCCATCTCCCGTGTCTACGCTGTCAGTGAGGTCAACATGGTTGTCCTCCAGCAAGCTGATAAGGCTAGCCAACTTGAATGTCGATCCGGTCTCAATCGATTGACCAATTCCGTAGTTATATGTTTCAGAATATCCTTCTTCGTCTTGATTTCGTGTGAGGTTCGCAATTGCACGGATGTAGCCTGTTTCTACCTCCATCAGGATGACAGTGCCCCATTCAGCATTGTGCTTGCGTAAGAGATTGTTGAGCTCGTTGCTGGCCACATCCTGAAGGTGTACGTCAATCGAAGAAATGATGTCTACGCCGTCAACTGGAGCTTCGATGTATTCGTCAGTAGCTGGCTTCCAAACGTTCCCAGCGATGCGCTCCATCAATTGTTTTCCTGTCTTTCCGGCGAGTTCTTCGTTGTAGGCTAGCTCTAGGCCCACGCGAGACCCCAATCGGTCGATTCCGATTGTACGTGAAGCGAGTTCGCCGAAAGGCTTTTTTCGGATGTCGATGCGTTCAAAAATGAATCCGCTTCGGTGTCTACCACGCTTGATGAAAGAGAACGTCTTAAGCTCTTTCATATCGGTATAGCTCATCTTCTTGACTACTCGGTAGTAGCGCTTTCCAAGACGTCTGGCTTCCAAAAGGTCCATGCGGTAGTCGCTTGGGGTGCGGTCTTGGAATTTTTCAGAAAGCTGGAGGCAAAGGGAATCCAGTTCAGTGACGAATGTGATCGAGTCAATGCCTGTAGCTTTTGAATCCCAGTAGAGGTTGTATACCGGAACAGATGTGGCCAAAAGGCTACCGTCAGTGCTGTAGATTTGACCGCGCGTAGGCTCGATATCTTGCGTGCGTTGCTCAATGCTTTGGGCATGCTGCGCCCATTGATCAGCTTGGGCAAACTGAATCCAGAGGATTTTGCCGAAAATGGCAAAGGCCAACAAGGCAAAGGCGATAAACGCCATCCACGAACGGGTTGATATTTCCTTACTATTCTTCAATTGACTTCGCGTCGAATTCGATAATAACTGGAGGAGCGGTTGGCTCTACTAGTCCGAGTGATGAGATGGCTTGCGCTACGGAGCTCTGTTGCTTTTTTGCTTCGAGCTCGCTCTTTAGTGTTTTGTACTCTGCGCTGAGTTCTTGCAATTGGCGTTCAACACGAATCTTTTCTCGTTCAGTGTTTTCGAAGACGTATCCGATGTAGATCGACAGCAAGAAGAATGTGCACACGTACAGCACAAATGGGAGGTGTGCTGTCACGCTTTCCTTTGTTAGGAATTCTCCGCTCAACACGTTGGTGACGAGGCGGGAGAATCTTCCCCTAGACTTTTTGGCCGGCGCTTGCTGTTCTTCGTTAGGTGTCGCTAGTCGGTTCTTCATATGCGTTCCGCAATGCGGAGTCGTGCACTTCGTGCTCGGTTATTCTTTTCTATTTCTTCTTCGTCGGCAACGATGGCGCTACGAGAGATGACTTTCCATGGGGTGATTGGATTTCCGTAGAAGTCTTTCTTGACTTCGCCTTGGAAATTGCCGGCACGCATGTAGCGCTTCACCATTCTGTCTTCAAGGCTGTGGTAGGAGATGACTGAGAGTCGACCGCTAGGTTTGAGTAGCGCTTCAGTCTGTGCCAGGAATTCTTCCAGTGCCTTCATCTCGTCATTGACTTCGATGCGCAGCGCTTGGTAAACCTGAGCCTGAAACTTGTGTGCTTTGATCGCAGGGGCGAATGGTTGCAGCACTTTGTTCAGGTCGCCTGTGGTTTTGAAGCCTTCCTCGTTGCGGAATTTGAGAATGGCGCGAACAACGCGTCCGGCTTGTCTCACTTCACCATAGGTTTTCAGGATCCTGATGAGGTCTCCCTCTTCGTATTCGTTGAGAATACTCGCTGCGGACTTGGTGCCGCTTTGAGACATTCGCATATCAAGAGGAGCGTCGAAACGAAGAGAGAATCCGCGTTCAGCGGCGTCGAATTGATGGGAGCTTACGCCGAGGTCAGCCAGAATTCCATCAACTTCAGTTACGCCATACATGCGCAGGAAATTCCGCATGTAGCGGAAGTTCTGTGGGATGAGGGTGAAGCGGTCATCTTCGGGAGCATTATCCTGAGCATCAGGGTCTTGGTCGAATGCGAAGAGTTTTCCTTGGTCCAGTCTTGTCAAAATCTCTCGTGAGTGCCCACCTCCTCCGAAGGTGACATCCACGTAGACCCCGTTTGGGTCGATGTCGAGTGCGTCTATTGAAGCATGGAGTAGAACGGGTACGTGGTAATCGCGCTCTTCCATGTTCTTATCTAGTTGAGTGGAAAGCCAGGGCCTTCGATCTGCCCTCTGATGTCGTCAGCGATATCGCCGAAGTCATCATCGTCATTCAATACTGATTCGTCGTAGCGGTCAACGCTCCACAGTTCCATCTTCTCAAGCACTCCGGTGAGTACCATTTCGTTTTTGCCGCCAGGCTCGATGCCGGCGTACTTCAATAATGAAGCTGGGATCAGCATTCTGCCTGCGCTATCGAGTTCGATGAGGGTAGCCCCTTTCATGAACTTTCGCTGAAAGGCTTGGTGCTTTCTATTGTAGCGACTCAGTCTGCTCATCTCTTGGTTGACCTTGTCCCATTCAGGTTTCGGGTACAAGACCAAACACTGTTCGAAAATGTCACGGTTGAGCACGAGACCGTGGTGCAACACAGGTTCTAACTGTTTCCGAAGCTTCGCTGGAAACATGAGCCTGCCTTTGGCATCCACTTTACATCCGTATTCCCCGAGGAGATTGAGCATATGATCGCGCTTTCCTGAAGTAAAATTATGAAATATTTACCACTGGCTACCACAATCTACCACTTTTTACCACCGTGTTGAAAACTTCTGTGGCTTAGTAGGTTATATCCGCTTTTGGAATTCATCCTGCGGATCTCTCGTATGCGGTGAATTTGAGGCATTTGCGCTTTGGTCTGAATCGACCTTGATCAGCTTCTGAACACGAGACTGTGAAAAGGGGGGGTATCGCTTATGAACACGTTATGAACAATCGTGTCTAATCGAAGGCGAGATGTTGAGGATGCTCCATTTATCTATCTTTGTCGCCAGATAATTCGTCACATGACTGAGAACCTCAAGCACGACGGGCAATTCAAATACATTGAAGAAGGACAAGGGGAACCTTTGATTTTGCTTCATGGTTTGTTTGGAGCGCTCAGTAACTTCCGAGAAACAGTAGATCACTTCAAGCAGAAGTACACCGTGGTCATTCCGATGCTCCCGTTGTACGAATTGCCGGTATTAGAAACCAGCGCGAAGAGTATCGCGAAGTTCTTGACCAAGTTCATTGACTTTAAAGGGTACAACAAGGTGCACCTCTTGGGTAACTCCTTGGGTGGGCACGTAGCGCTTATCTACACGCGTAAGCATCCTAAGAAAGTGAAGTCGCTGATTTTGACTGCGAGTTCTGGCTTATATGAAAATGCCTTCGGTTCAAGCTTCCCTCGAAGAGAAGACAAAGAATTCATCCGTAAGAAGGTGGCAGTGACATTCTTTGATCCTAAACACGCTACTGATGAGTTGGTAGACGAGTGTTTTGAGATCGTGAATGATCGTAACCGTGTCATCCGTATCCTGGCAATTGCCAAGTCTGCGATTCGTCATAACATGGCCAAGGACCTTCCAAACATGGATATGCCAGCTTGCCTAATTTGGGGTAAGAACGATACAATTACGCCACCAGAAGTGGCGGTTGAGTTCGAAGAGAAGCTTCCAGATGCAGATTTGTTCTGGATCGATGAATGTGGACACGCTCCGATGATGGAACATCCTGAAGAGTTCAATCGCATTCTCAGCGAATGGCTCGACTTACGAGGATTCTAAGATGGCAAGAGATATCCATAGTGCGGAATTCGTCAAGAGTAGCACGCGCCTAGAGCAATGTCCTGAGCCAGAGCTCCCAGAGTACGCCTTTATCGGCCGCTCAAACGTTGGGAAATCGTCGCTGATCAATATGCTGACGAGCCGAAAAGGACTCGCAAAGATTTCCGGTACGCCAGGGAAGACACAGCACATTAATCACTTCGTTATTAACCAAGGCAAGAAAGGGGCATGGTACCTCGCTGACCTTCCTGGATATGGCTACGCGAAAGTCTCAAAGAAAGACCGGCGCATCTTTGATAACATGATTCGAGAGTATCTCAAGAATCGTTCGAATTTGATGTGTGCCTTAATTCTTCTCGATGGTCGCCACAAGCCACAGAAGATTGACCTTGAGTTTATGGAGTGGATGGGGAACAACGGAATCCCTTTCGTGATGGTATTCACCAAGCTTGATAAACTGTCTTCTTCTGAGAAAGCAGAAAACCTACGTCAATACCAGAAGGAAATGCTCAAGACATGGGAGAGTCTTCCGCAGATCTTCCATACTTCTTCATCTCATATTCAAGGAAAAGACGAGCTCATTGAGTTCGTCGACAAGACAAACGAATATTGGGAAGGATATGAGGATGATTGAGCTGAACTCAACCATCCTTAAAAATCATATTACATCTTGATCACCTTAAAGCACTTCTGGTCAGTTTGCGTATAGCAACGAACCAAATAGGTGCCCGAGCCTTGACCTTCTAGAGACAGGGTGGCACGCGTGCTTGCTCCACTTACAATAGAACTGGTTTCGATGATTCGACCGAGGTGGTCGTAGACTTCAATTTTGATTGTTTGTGTGGCGTAAGAGCTGATCTCTACATTGAATAGGTTGTCTGTAGGGTTCGGGTAGATTTTAATCTCTTCCGAGAAGTCTCCCTGCGTCTCTTCAACGTTGACCTCATCCTCAATCAAAATCGGTACATCAAGTTCAAATGCGCAAACTCCAGTAGCATCTTCCACCACCACGTTGTATGGTCCGATGGGAAGATCGGTGAAGAGGTTTGTGTCAAAGAATGTTTGTCCTCCATCAATGCTGTACTGATAGGGGGCAACACCTGAAGTCGGGTTGATTTCAATCGAGCCGTCTGTAGTTACTGCAGAGGAAGCATTGACCGTGATGACATCAGCGGTTGTGAATTCACACGCTTGAATAGAAACTACCTCTTCATAGCTACACAACCCAGTTGCTCCAACCACTACCACAGTGTATTCGCCAGGTGGGAGATCAGTAAATGAGTTTTCAGTGCTGAATGTTTGTCCACCGTCAATACTGTATTCGAACGGACTCACCCCTGAACTCGTGTAGATTGTAATAGATCCGTCGTTCGCAGAAGTCGAACTAGTGTTCGAAATGGATAGGTCAGCAGTGATGGTGCAACCTGTTTCATTCGGACAAAAGACTTCAACCACTTCAAAGTCGAATTCACCATTGTTAAATACGATGACTTCTCCTTCCGCGTTCAATACCTGGAAGTCTCCTTCTCCATAAGCGCAGCAGATTCCGTCGCCGTATGAATCATAGAAGTACACCGAGAAGCACGAGCCGTAGTTCACACAAATGTCTTCGCTGTAGTACTCGTCACCATTATTTAATGCTCCTGTAGAAACAATTTGTCCAGTAGTTTCATCTTCGATTTTCCATGAAGTCTCTTGAGGATAATCGTCTGCATTGATGATGAATGTAATGATGTCGTAATTCGATTCTAGATTGGTGGTGACAGACGCAGAGTTATTTGCCAGATCTAGGTCGTTCTCATCATTCACAGTGATAATGTTGAGCTCAATGTCGTTATCCATCTCCTCCAAATTGTCATCAATGGAGACCGTAAGCTCTTCGCTTTCTTGGTACGGGATTTCGACATTGAAATCAACCAGATCAACTACTAGGCCGTTGGCAATCACTTCAATTTGCACCTCTGTTATCATTGATTCACCTACGTTCGTAACGAGTGCTTTCACCTCTAGAATGTCATCACATACGGCTTCCGTTTCGGTAATCGCTAGGGCTCCGTTCAATGCGTATAGATTGCTCAACACCACATTTAGGGTGTCGTTGTTTCCATACTCGTCATCCGGATCACTTACGATTGTTTGGATGTCATAATCTCCCACAAAAGACAGGTCAATTGGTACCGTGAATTGGAAGTTGGCCTCGTTAAATGGATGGATGGAATCTGTAATGAAAATCGTCTCCATTGATTCGCCATCAACGACAAGTTCGATGTCGAAATCGTACATCATGTTTAGTCCTTGATTCGCAATCGTAGCGGTTACTAGCTCTTCGCTTCCTAGGGAAGAAGAAGACTGAGGTTCCACCACAGCTTCCGCGCCAAGGTCATTGTTCCCTTTGATGTCAGCCCAGAATGATACCCAAGGTCTCGCCTGTTTGATGGCCAGTTGTTCCTGAGCAGTCACCTTGTATTCGATGTCCATCCCAAATCCATCCACACCTTCGACCCCATAAAGAATCGCAAACTCATCATGAATTACTGTGAGGTAGTCTCGCATTTGGTCTAGGTATTCCTGGTCCATCACTAGCTCCCCTTGGTTAACTAAGTTCGAGAGTGCTAGTACCAAATACCCACCTGCCTCTTCAGGATCTTGGTAAAGCAGAATCTCCTCTGGAACCGAGTTAGGGTCAGGATTGGTGATAAGCGACTCGCCAACTTGAGTGTTCAAGTAATACGTGCTATCGGTATCGTAAATAGGATCGATACTGATCCCTACACCATTCGACTGTTCCTCTTGGAAATTAGGGTGACATAACACGCCCATCGCGGCTTGGAAGTGATCTACGCGGTAAAAGTCTCTTTCTTCATATGCTCGGAAATTCCACATACTCGCATACACCTGTTTGATCGACTTTTGAATGTGCCCTTCATCGAGGTGCTGCGTCTTCGACGTGTATAATCCAGCACCGCTGAAACCAGGTAAGTCTTCATTGTTAGTACTTGAACGACAGCGAACAGCGGTTCCTTCTGGGAAAGCGTCGTGCATCGCTTGCAATTCATCTAACATCCAATCCGGCATCGGTGCCGCTTTAATGTCATCTCTAAATTCATCCAAACGTTCGATGCGGAAGTTAATGTCGTTCTGGAACGACGGATTGTCAATCATGACTTGTGCTTCTTCGTAGAAGTTGTTGAACTGCATGAATTCATCGTAGAAATAGAATGGGATTCCGAATCCATCCGGAATGGTTCCTTCTGAGAAACCAAAGGTTCTCATCGTAGCTACGTTTGAACATTTAGCTCCGAAAGCAGAAGACATATCAAACTCAATATCGTCCAATGGTATGATCTCCGTAATGCTCAAATCCCGCACTGGAATTTGAGGTTCCGTCGGACGTAAATCTTCATACCAAGCGTTCACCTCGTCCAAGGTGGCTTCTCTGAACTGGAAGGTTTCGTTCTCTGCTTTGTAGTAAACGTAGCTACCCAGGAGATTCGCAATGGAATCAATAGAGAGTGGATCAGTGATGTATGCATTCGGGACATTATCCTGAATCGCGCGCAAGTTTACGTGTGACAGCGGTGTCTGAACTACCGAAGTAATGATCCCTCCCACGCGAGGAAGTGAGTTTGGAAGCTGATCATAAAGCACAATGTCTCGTGAACCAGGTGTCTCATCAAGACTCATGTGTCGGAAAAATCCGTATCCCTCTGCTTCATGGAATGGGATGTAATTAATGTCAGCAAATACGTCTGACTCCAGCACCACGTCAAAGTTGGCGTCTTCGTATTGATCAGCGTAGTTGTTGAGGTAATTGTTTTCAGAACCCTGGCCAATGAAGTGGTTCATGTTGTTCTGAAGGAAAGGCATGTTGGCAATGAGGAGCTCATACGTTCGTTGAGCATCTTCAAAATTATAAGCGTTTCCGAAAGAAAAGTTGAAGGAGTAACTACCAATGACTCCATTAGGCAAAATGTCATTGGCATTGAAAACGATTTCTCCCGAACCGTCGTCTCCATCTACCGTAGCTCCAATAGCTCCCCAGAATCCAGCGTGGATGACGTGAGTGTTACTGTTAATGAAGTACACTTTTGGTTCGTCGGTGTCGCGATCAAGAATGCCAAACTTGACATATAGCTGTCCGTCAAGGAAGGGAGCCCAGCCAACGTTATTGATTGTTGCCAGGTCCATGAATGTCTGGGCATCTGGAATGGAAGTGGTTCCATCTTCAAAGTCAACTGCGTAGGCGTTATTGATCGGCGCGTCGGTAGGCATATTCGAGAATTCCGTGATATCGTCAATTCCATCGCCGTCCCAATCATCAGGGTCAGCAATGTCATGTTCGGTAATGGTGTAATTCTCCAACGGATAGGCAGCACCAGGTGCCGCAATGATCATGGTTCCGTCTACACCGATGGTCATAGAAACAGCCCAATTGTAATCCGGACCGTGTTGAGCATGCAAGATGTAGTATTTGTCAGCTTCACCTTGAATAGAAAGCTGAGCTTGACCAATGGTATTTACAGAGTAATTGTCAATGTCAACAGTCTGAGCAGAGCAAAAGCTCACTGATGAAATCATACAAATAAGAGAAAGGACGATTCTCAATTTCATTTCCAGGATATTTTGGTTTCAATGCTAAGATCAAAAATACCCTGCAGAATAGCTAGTCAGCTTTCTTGCAATTCTTTCCGGCCTAAGAGGAAAAGGAGAGCGATTCGTTATTCACAGCTAAAAGCAGTGTGAAAGACATGAAGCCTACCGCTTTCCTTGTGAATCACTACTTGATAGATACGATTGTAGATACTCTCATCAAATGCCCCGAGTTCTTCCCCTACGAGCAGTCCGGCAAGAACAGCTGTAGTATTGCTATGTCCAACTACAAGAGCGTCTTCTTTATTCTGAATCAATGTGCTCGCGAATTCCGATAAGGCACGTGGGTCATAGCTTTCAATAGACATAGACTTAATATCAGCTGTTGGTTGGGCGGTGCTTTTCGTTCGGCTGTATTCGGTGCTGTATATAGCGTCAAGCTCAATATGACTTAAGAATTGGCTAATCATCTCAGAACGCTCTTCACCACAAGGAGTCAGGGGAGGATCGGAGGGGTTCGAAGAGTTCAAGTCCTTCTCAGCGTGGCGAACCAGGTAAATAGTAAAGATCTCTTCGTTTTCTTGATTATCTGGTGTCATTCTAAACCCCAGAACAACCACGACTCCAACGAGCAGTGATATGGTGATGATTCTATTTCGCATAACAGTTGTCTTTTTCTGCGCGCCTTAGTCAAGGAACACAAGGATTTCCGCAATATCGTCGGTTTCATGAATTACTCAAACTTTTCTTTCCGACCAACATCTGAATCTTTCGTGTTCTTCGGTGGCGTAGCAGGCGGGCGCAATTATGCGTCCCTCTCGTGATCATCCTGAGGATGTAGACGGTGGATGCATTCTTGCATCCACCCCTCCATTCTCATTCTTAATATAAATCTTCCTCTTCCTCTTCCTCTTCCTCTCGCTCTTCCTCTCCTCTCACCGTCCATACATTTCCACCAGCAGAATTCGTTACGCTGTTCTATATTGTGTCCGTTAGAATGAAGTCTAGCTATTGACCAAACCTCCTATTTATGAAATTCAAGTTTCTCATCCTTGCGCTAGCTGTGCTCTTCGCTTCAGCAGACGCAGTAGCTCAAAAAAAGAAGAAAGGTTCAAAGAATGCCGACACTGAATACTGGCTCAACTCTGGTCAGATAAGTGGTTTGCAGTTCCGTAATATCGGTCCGGCGTTGACCTCGGGAAGGGTAGCTGACATAGCTGTTAATCCTGATAATTTCAATGAATACTACGTTGCTGTAGCGTCTGGAGGTGTTTGGAAAACAAGCAATCACGGGGTGAGTTACACGCCGATTTTTGACGGAGAAGGTTCATACTCTGTGGGTTGTGTGGCCATTGATCCAAACCAATGCTCTACGATTTGGGTTGGGACTGGGGAGAATAACAACCAACGCTCTGTTGCCTACGGTGACGGTGTTTACAAGTCTACGGACGGAGGTAAGTCTTGGGAGCACATGGGGTTGAAAGACTCTGAGCACATTTCGAAGATCATCGTTGATCCGCGCAATTCTGACGTGGTGTATGTAGCAGCTTACGGACCACTTTGGTCTGATGGTGGCGATCGCGGTGTCTACAAAACCACAGATGGTGGTGAGAATTGGGAACAGATTCATTTTATCTCCGAAAAGACAGGAACCTGTGATTTGATCATGGATCCATCGAATCCAGATATCCTCTATGAAGCCGTTCATCAGCGCCGTCGCCATGTCTTTACTTACATCGGTGGAGGTCCGGAAAGCTCAGTGTATAAGTCGATGGATGGAGGAATGACTTGGAAAGAGATGACCAGTGGACTTCCAGCGGGAAAGATGGGGCGCGTAGGTTTGGCGGTTTCTCCTGTTGATCCTAATGTGGTTTACGCTATCGCGGAAGCGGAAGAAGGTAGTGCGGGGTTCTTCCGTTCAACCAATAAGGGAGCTACTTGGGAGAAACGTAGTAGCTACGTGACTTCAGGAAACTACTACCAAGAGATCATCTGTGATCCGCACGATGTAGATAAGGTCTTCAGTATGGCAACTTGGTTACACCATACTGAAGATGGAGGGAAAACATTCATCCCCACAGGCGAATCGCAAAAGCATGTTGATAACCACTGCATTTGGATTAACCCTACCAATACTGATCACTGGATTGTAGGTTGTGATGGGGGTATCTATGAAACCTATGACCATGCCAATACTTGGGAGTACAAAGCGAACCTGCCGATTACTCAATTCTACAAGGTGTCGATCGATTACGACGAGCCTTTCTATAACGTTTTCGGGGGTACCCAAGACAACAACTCACAAGGAGGTCCATCGCGTACGATCAATAATGCTGGTATCCTAAATTCTGATTGGTACATCACCGTTGGAGGTGATGGATACGAAACACAGGTAGACCCAACCAACCCGAACATCATCTATGCGCAATGGCAGTATGGTGGCTTAATTCGATTCGATCGCCAATCAGGTGAGCGTATTGGAATCAAACCTCAGCCAGGGAAAGGTGAAGCAGCATATCGCTGGAACTGGGATTCCCCACTTTTGATTTCACCACATGATCCGAAGACACTCTTCTTCTGTGCAAACAAAGTGTTCAAGACCACTGACCGTGGAAATAGCTGGGAGACCATTTCTCCAGACTTGACACGCCAACTTGACCGAAACAAGATGAAGGTGATGGGAGAGGTGCAGTCTCCAGATGTGGTCATGAAGAACAAGTCAACAACCATCTACGGTAATATCGTAGCATTCGATCAATCGCCGCTTGATGAAAACCTCTTGTATGCTGGTACGGATGACGGACTAGTTCAGGTTTCTCATGATGGAGGGGCCACTTGGAGCAAGAAAGAATCGTTCCCAGGAGTACCAAACCTGACTTACGTGAATATGCTTTGGGCGTCACAACACGACAAGAACGTGGTTTATGCAGCCTTCAATAACCATAAAAAGGGTGACTTTAAGCCTTACCTACTTAAGAGCACGGACAAAGGGGATACATGGACGGCCATTCAGAATGACCTTCCTGAACGTGGAACAGTGTATTCTGTAGCAGAAGACCACGTAGATGGTAATCTCCTTTTTGCAGGAACGGAGTTTGGCTGCTACGTAAGTGTGAATGGAGGTAAGAATTGGGTAGAACTTTCAGCTGGATTGCCAACGATCTGTGTGCGAGATATGGCCATCCAGAAACGAGAAAACGACCTCGTTCTCGGAACCTTCGGTCGTGGATTCTATGTGTTGGATGATTACTCACCACTTCGCAACCTCACAGAGGCTTCACTAGAAGCCGATGCTAAGATTTTCCCAATAAAGGATGCTCTCGCTTACGTTGAATCAAACCCTCTCGGACTACGCGGAACGGGAAGTCAAGGTGCTTCCATGTATGCAGCGCCTAACCCTGAGTTTGGAGCGACCTTCACTTACTTCGTGAAAGAAACACCCAAGTCTCCGAAGGCACAACGTCAAGAGAAAGAGAAAGAAGACAAAGAGGCTGGACGTACCATCGACTACCCAAGCTATGAGGAGTTCGTTGCAGAGGATAATTACGAAGACGCTTACCTACTGTTCTTAGTCAAGGATGCTGCAGGAAACGAAATGCGAAAAATGAAGCGTTCGGCGTCTACAGGTTTGCAACGTGCTACGTGGAACCTACGTTATCCAGCCACAACACCAATTCGCACAAGTTCTGGTGAAGTAGGCCGCTACAGCAATCCAGATGAAGGGCCATTGGTTCTTCCGGGAACCTACACGGTTGAGATTTGGATGGTAGATAATGGAGTGTTCACCTCCTTGGCAGCTCCAGAGAGTTTCAACGTGAAGGCACTTGAGAACTCTACGCTTGACCGCCAGACGGAAGCAAACATCGCCTTCAAGAAGGAAGTACAAGAACTCCGCCGTAGAATGCGCGGAAGCTTGAATGAGCACTCAGATCTTGACAATCGTTTGCGTCACATCAAGGCGGTTATTCAAAGTTACCCAGGAGCGGATATTGCTTGGATGGAAGATGTGAAGAAGCTAGAGAGCGAATCGCATGATATCGGAATCGATATGACTGGCGATTACCACAAATCAAGCAGAGACGTAGAAGCACTTCCGGGGGCGGTGTATCGAATTGAAAACATCGTGTGGAATACTTGGTACTCTACGTCAGATCCAACCACAACGAATCAGGAGCAGTTCGAGCTAGCGAAAGAGGAATATGCAGTTGCTAGAAAATCACTGGATGATATGAGAGCTGCAATTCAAGCCTTAGAGACGAAGCTTGACGGAAAGAACATTCCATACACTCCACAGCGCCCTAATTGGAAGTTGGATTAACATTATAGTAGGTCTCGTTGATGTTTCGCTACGAACCACTAGCGTTATTCGCAATCAGTGCCGTAAACAGAGATAAATTGGAGCAAGTCAGCTGAATTTATCGTGTTATCTAGGTTTAGATCTCCGATGCAGTACCCTGGGCAAACCACAGAGGAGACACCAGCGTCAAAGGCATCTTGATTGTCAACAGTAATGTCTACAGAAGCTATGCCGGCAGAGTACGCATCATCGTAAATTTGCTGGTTATCAATAGTGATGTCGCATTCAAGATATAGACATGAACCATCATCCATGGTGGCCTGGGAATTGTAGTTAGTCGCACTTGCATAGGTGCATCCCAAGATTTCGAGGTTATCGCAGATTCCATTATTATTGAAATCCATTGCGTCTAGGGTGTTTCCATCACAGTCACATTCACCTGCAGCAATATATGTGCAACTACCGTCATCATACGTAGCATTCGTATCAAAATTACAAGCACTAGAATCCATGCAGCCAGGAAAACAAATAGAGGTAATGTAGTCGTTCGTGAGAGGTAGATTACCTACCCAAACCCCACATTGATAAATCGTGTCTAAATTGTCCAGAACCCCGTCGTTATCGATAGTTCCATCATTGTCAATGAATCCGTTATTATTGAAAGTGTTCTGATTCTCAATGATGCCTGGTTCCAAATTGCTAATGGTTCCAGAATTGTCAAAACTATTCTGATTGACCATTGTTCCAAGGTTGTCGATAACGCCATCATTAGTGAATTCACCGTAGTTGGTTAATTCCCCATTGCCATTATTGGTTATTTCCCCCCCAAAGTTATTCCCCATGTAGCCGTTATTTATGAGGTCGCCATTATTGAGTAATTCACCGGAAATATTAACGACTGCATTTGAGTTTGAAGAATTTTGAAAACTATCATTATTTTGAAGAACCCCATTTATGCTCATGGCTCCGCTATTTGATATGCTGCCGAAGTTTAAGACGACGGAAAAACCACTCATATTCAATGTACCGAAAGAATTATTCTGAAAACTATTGTAGTTCTGCACTGTTCCAGATGAACTGAAATTAGCCGAGTTTAAGACAGTGCCATAGTTCTGGAAACTTGTTGATGAAACCATGTTGACATTAGTAGTAATCAAAACCGTTGCTCCAGATGAAATTACAACATTGTCAAAGGGTGACGGTACGCCGTTGGTCCAATTGGCAGGATTGTTCCACTGAGTACCAGGACCTGTGAAGGTTGTAGACTGCGAATAAGAATGAAAAGTGGCTAACACAAAGAAGGCGAGAGTTAAGTATTTGAATACGTGCATGATAAGCAGGTTGGTTAACGATTAAAGATACGTTTTATTTGGTGCTGTTTATGCGGGTTTTAAATTGCAATTCGCACGAATGAGAATTGCGATTACTTAGGGTCAAAACGAAAGTAAATTGATCAATCTTTCATTTTATCTACTCTAGGATTATCAGGTTGGTGTGAAGCTTCATTTATTCGGCTGAAGATTCATCTTCTCTGCGTAATAATCGCAGAAGTCGCGCATTGTAGCCGCCATTTTATCTTCTCCGGTAGCACGTTCAAAGCTGTCAGCAAGGGTTAAGATGGTTTGGTGGACGAAGAACTTCATTTCTTCCACCTCCATTTGCTTGTCCCATAGGTCAATGCGCAGCGTGTTGCGTTCATCCTTGTCCCACATGGCAAGGATCATGGCCTTTGCTTCCTTATTGATCACATTCGCTTGAGGTGCAGACCAAATGATCTGTTCAGGTACTTTGTTTTCGTCGGTAGTAACGTTGATCTCAATCTTAGAAGAGTCCATTATCCTGGTCTGTATGCGTTGAGTAATTTTAAATAATTCGTTTCCTGAAGTAATTGTTCAGGGGTGACCTCATTGTTACGCTCCATGTAATCGCGGATGACTTGCCAGCCGATCCACATACCGAGGCGTGAAGGAGATTCTTGAGGTACACTTTGAGCGCTGGTGAACGGACCGTCATTTACCCAGCGATAAATCTCAAACTTGCGCTTTTCGTAAAGGATATCTTGTTGTGAAAAGGCAGCCCATAGGTTTCGCTCGTTGGCTTGGCACCATGCAATTTCATCTGGAGTATAGTTGATCTTTTGCCCATCAGTCAGCTCAGGAAAAGTGACATCCATTAAGTACAGAATCTTCCCCCAATACATCACCGTTGAGAGGAGGTCACTATCGTCATAATACTGGTGCTGAAAATGAACGGCTAGCCAACCTCGCATGGCATCTCCTACCAAAAACTCAGGGGCCATTTTCTTGCGGATGTAGTTAGGGAAGGTATTCTCATCCAAGCTTTGTGTGATGTGGTGCTCTGTTCCCAAATACCATTCCTGTCCTACCGCTAAGTGTGTTTCAGTAGGGAAGATTCCATAGTTGAATCCACTGTTCATGAAGACAACTTGGGGCGCAGGTGTTTCTGGAAAGAAGTAACGCATACGTCGGAATGCCTTATCCAGTTGATCAATGCGTTCTGCTTGTCCGGGACCGAGGACGGCAGAGACTTCTGTGTTGATTTCACTAATCGTAGGGTCAGTCATAAACTGAGCAATCTTTCCGAGGGTTGCAGGATCATCAAAAGCACCTTCACGCAAGATAGACTCGGTATAGTCTCTCCAGAAAGATCCTAAGCTTTGGTACAGTTGTTGGTTTATTTCTTCCGCGTTAGCGAGATCAAATTGCTGCAGCGAATCATTGAGTGCATAGAAATCGCACTGTTGATCAATGTTAGAAATGTCTGCTTCACGCACGCCCTCATCGCAGGAGATGAACAGCATAGTGGTGAAGAACCCGAGTGTGATAAGCCGTTTGAGCATATGAAAAATTGGTAGCTTTGACGCCAACCGAAGGATATAAGAACTGAACGAATCAGAAACGCCAAAATTATGAATATGCTTCGAGATAGACATTTATTCCTTGAATGGATGACTTTTTTGAAGGGTTAACGTCATAATCACGGTAAAAACAACAACACGATGAAAAAGACGCTTTCTGTACTGATCGCCATTATGGCATTTACTCAGCTTTCAACTGCACAGGAAGACTTTACCAAATTCCGCATGGGATTCAAGGTAAGTCCGAACATTTCCTGGTTCCAACCTCAAGATAAACACTTCACGAGCGAAGGTTCAGTGTTGCGCTTTGGCTTCGGATTGAATGCCGATATCTTCTTCGCACAGAATTACGCCATCGGAACAGGGGTGAACGTGATACGCAATGGAGGTATAATTTCTTACCTAGAAGTAACTAACTCTCAGGGAACTGATTACATTGTTCGTCGCGAACGTAGCATGAGCAACCAGTACGTTGAAGTTCCATTGACCTTCAAATTACGTACGAACGAAATCGGATACATGACTTACTGGGGGCAGTTTGGATTCGGTCTTGGCGTGAATATCAATGCACGTGGAGATAACGAAGATGAATTGATGTACTTCTACGACGAATCAGATCCGATGGATCCAGGATGGAAGACTGTGGATGACCGCGTAGTACAACTCGAAGAAGACGTAAACTTCTCTGATGATGTACAGCTATTCCGCATGTCGATGATCATCGGAGGAGGTATTGAATACAACCTGAGTGGATCAACTTCGATCCTAGTTGGTGTGACATATAACAATGGATTCACCAACGCATTCAAAGACATAGACGTAATCCGCACTGAAAACGGAGAGGCAGTGTTTGAATCAGGTCAGCCACGTGACGACGTAAGATTACGGACAATTTCAAACTTCATCGAACTTAATCTCGGTATCTTGTTTTAATAGAGTGTGTCGCACTCAAGAAAACATGATATGAATACATCAGGTGTTGTTGAGCACATTGTTGAATGGCTCAAAGAATATTCACTGAACTCAAAAACTCGCGGTTTTGTCGTGGGTATTTCCGGAGGAATTGATTCAGCTGTTACTTCAGCGTTGGCCGCCCGTACAGGACGGCCTTTGCTTTGTGTAGAAATGCCTATTCACCAGGCTGCTTCCCAAGTGAGCCGCGGTCGTAAGCATATTGAAATGCTCAAAGCGCAGTTTGATAATGTGAGTAGCGTTGAGGTAAAATTGACCGATCTCTACGAAGATTTCATCAACGCGGTTCCAGATACTCGAGATAAAGATGAAGCGATGGCGTTGGTGAATACGCGTGCTCGCCTCCGTATGACAACGCTCTATTACTTCGCCGGTCTGCGCCAATCGTTGGTGGTTGGGACAGGTAATAAAGTCGAGGATTTCGGGGTCGGTTTCTTCACCAAGTATGGCGACGGAGGTGTTGATCTTAGTCCAATTGCTGATTTATATAAGTCTGAGGTCTACGCTATCGCGGAAGAGATGGGTGTCATTAGTGAGATCATGAATGCAGCGCCAACTGACGGCCTGTGGGGAGATGATCGCACCGATGAAGATCAGATTGGAGCCAGTTATCCTGAGTTGGAATGGGCGATGGAATTCCAGAAGAGTCAAGGTGATGAAAGCACCTTGAAAGGAAGGCAACAAGAGGTTTATGCCATCTATACTTGCCTGCACCGGGTGAATCAGCACAAAATGGTTCCCATTCCAGTATGTGAGATTCCAGCGCAGCTGAAAGGCTGATTTCCAATACACGCACAAACAATTTTCCGACGAGTGTAAACTGCTTGCCGAACGGGAAGAAATTGTCTGCACCTTCGCAGCGGAGAACCTAACCTATGCTCGATACCCTCAAGAAATATTTCGGTTACGATAGCTTTCGTCCGAATCAAGAAGAGATCATTTCTGCGCTTCTTGAAGGACAAGACGTCTTAGCCTTGATGCCTACTGGAGGAGGGAAATCCATCTGTTATCAGGTGCCGGCAATGATCAAAGAAGGGGTGTGTCTGGTAATTTCTCCGCTCATAGCCTTGATGAAAGATCAGGTAGAAGCGCTCAAACAGAATGGTATCGCAGCAGCTTATTTGAATTCAACGCAAACAGCTACCGAACAGCGCGAAATCGAAGATCAGCTAGTTAAAGGTGAGATCAAACTCTTGTACGTAGCGCCCGAGAAACTCTTCTCTGGCTATGAGCCGTTCACACGCTTTCTGCAGCAATTGAATGTTTCATTTTTCGCCATCGATGAGGCACACTGTGTGTCGCAATGGGGACATGACTTCAGGCCAGAATACCTAAAGTTGAAGGAGCTTCGGGACCTGTTTCCGGAGATTCCTATGATCGCTCTGACGGCCACAGCAGATAAGAAAACAAGGGCTGATATCGTCAATAACCTGACGATGCGTGCGCCGAAGATTATCATTGCCAGTTTCGATCGTCCGAACATTCAATACACCATTGAACCACGCCAGCAAGGACGAGAGAAGTTGTTGGCTTTCCTTTCGAAGTACAAAGACGATAGCGGTATTATCTACACGCTATCGCGGAAGTCAACAGAGCAGTTGGCTATGTGGCTAAATAACTCCGGATTCACCGCCTTGCCTTATCACGCAGGACTAACTCCAGAAGTAAGGAGCCGCAATCAAGAACGTTTTATCCGTGACGATGTCCAGGTGGTAGTAGCCACCATTGCCTTCGGTATGGGGATTGACAAATCGAACGTGCGCTATGTAGTGCATTGGAACCTTCCAAAGAACATAGAGGGATACTACCAAGAGACCGGTCGTGCAGGACGAGATGGGGTAGATAGTCACGCCATGCTATTGTACAGTGTGGGTGACGCGCACATGCTTCGTGGATTTATTGATGATGTTCCCGATGATAATCACCGGGAAAACCTGCTGAAGAAGTTGAATCAGATGATCGACCTCTGCGAAAGCAGGGTGTGTCGTCGTCAATCATTGCTCGCCTACTTTGATGAAGAGTACCCAGAATCGTGTGGGAATTGTGATGTGTGTCTCCGAGAAGAGACCTATTTCGATGGGACCATCATTGCTCAAAAAGCCCTTTCCGCGGTAGCGCGCTTAGGAGGTAGATTTGGAATAGGCTACGTCATCGATTTCCTTCGAGGATCGAAGTCGCAAAAGATCAAAGATCAGCACAAAGAACTCAAGACCTACGGAGTAGGGAAGGACCTAAGCAAGAACGAATGGAATCGACACTTACGCTATTTGATTGATCTAGGTTTGCTTGAAATCGACGGAGGCAAGTTTCCTCTGTTGAAGCTCACAGCAAAAAGCCATGCCGTTCTCAAAGGACAAGAAAAGGTAGAGCTCATTCAGCATACCGAAGTCCACGACCAAGAAGTGTTGGCAGAAGATGTTCCGGAGCACCTTGACTTAACCAAGACCTTGAAGAAGATACGTAGAGGTTTGGCGAAGAAAGCAGATCTGCCGGCCTACATGATCGTGAATGACAAGACCCTCCAAGAGTTGAGCAGGTATCGTCCGACCAACATCGAAAACATCTCCAAGATCTCCGGATTCGGTGAGCAAAAGACCGAGCAATTTGGTGAGGCCTTCGCCGCCGCGATCGCTGAATTTTGCAAAGGCAAAGACATTGAGGTGGATCTTACACCAGCACGCGTAATCAAGCGCAAGAAAAAATCTGCTGGTCCGGGAATGTCGGCCATAGAAACGTTGACCATGCTCAACGCAGGTGAAACCGTAGGATCCATCGCTCGCCAAAGAAAACTGGCCACCTCCACCGTTGAAGGACACGTGTACGAGCTCATCACCGCTGGTAAGGTGTCCTCAGAAGCTTTCATCCCTGCTGAAAAGCGAGCAAAGATCCTCGAAGCGTTCAAGCGAAAGCCAAAGGCTACGTTGACGGAGATTCACAGAGAGTTTAAGGGCGAGGTGAGCTTTTTTGAGTTGAGGATTGCTAGGCTTTAAGGGCTGAAGGACTCAATGGCAGAAAGGCGAAAAGGCTAACTAATCATGCTAAGCCACCGAAGGTGGGCTATCCATGCTAAAAACTAGCTCTTTTTAATGCTCACTGAATAAGTCATCCCTTTTCCCCAAATTCACCCCCTCATTCTGATTCTAATTATAATTCTTCCTCTCTTGATCATCAACATCCCCGGCCTCCGAAACTCACCACAAGACCATTGGCAGAGTTATTTTGAAAATCAACTTGGCGATCAATGCCTGCGTGTAAAGCAAGAGAATTGGGGAGAGCCAGATTGTGAAACGTGGATCCAACGAATGGAGGAGGTGCTGTCAAGCCATCCGCATAAAGAGTTGGTCTTGACCGGACATTCAATCGGGTGCATGGCTATAGTGCATTGGGTGAAGAAGTATGGTCATCAAATCAAAGGTGCATTACTTGTGGCTCCTAGCGATGCTGAAAAATCGAGCTACCCTTCATACATTACCGGTTTCGCACCCATTCCGATGGATAAACTTCCTTTCCCATCGATGGTGGTGGCAAGTACAGATGATTTCGTCACGGATTTTCGAAGGTCAAAGGAGTTTGCCAATGCATGGGGAAGTGAATTGATCGTGTTAGAAGGCGCCGGACATATTGAAGGGAAGTCAGGGTATGGTGAGTGGGAGGAAGGACTTACTCTTCTTGACCGGCTTAAGGCTTAAGGCCTATGGCTTATGTTCGAGGTTGAGGTGGAAAGTTGAATCAATCCAATGTAGGGACGGATGAAATCCGTCCAAAACCTCCGACAATGGGTAATCGGTAATTGGTTCTTGGTCGTTGGTCTAAAGAGAACGCAGTTATCGATTCCAGACTATAGTCTAACGATTGATGGCCTCTAGTCTCTCGACTCTCGACCCTTGACTCAAACAGCCTGCAGCCACCCAATCACATTCTGTAGATGTCGTTGTCCGTAGAGTGAGACGAATTTCTGGGTTTCAGGATTGTTGTTGTTCTGATACACTTCCAAACGTTGCTGTGCAAAATTTTTGGTGAGTTGGATGCCGCAATCGTGAACGATGCAGTGCTTCCATTCTTCAAATGTCATTGGAATCATTGGGGTGATTAGTTGGTGTCTATTCTGAGTAAAAGACGATTTATTCGACTTTCTTCAATGGTTGGCGAACGATGCACAATGGCTTCAATACCTCGCTGAGGGTACCTGCTGCCTTTGAGTAAAACGACTGATCCTGTGGTAGCTTGACGTATTTCTTCCTCATTGAGCACGATGTCTTCATTGCCGCCGTGGCAGTTCAGTGCTTTTCGATTCACGTTCTCGTTTTCTAACCAAAGTGTTCCCGGCCCAGAGTAAGTGCACAACAAACGAAGATCGTTGACGTCTGAATGAAAGCGGCGGCACATATTTGAGTTCACCACAGCCAGTAACAATCGAAATTGTCGAACACCCGTGATTTCTTGAAAAAGATCCAGCTGAGATTGGATGTCTTTTAGGACTTTCGAATCTGCACCAAGCACAGATTCTGAAATAATTTGATCAAGTATTGTATCAATGTTTCCGCTAACTCGCAGGTCAGCTCGCGAGTCTATCAACCGGTCAATCTCTGCTTGAAAAGGGTCAATTGAACGTTCGTAAATCGCAATGTTCACTTCGTTGTTAAGGATGTATTCAAGGGTGTCTGGCGAATGACCAATAGCCCAGTTTCGAACAGCGGTGGAAGAGTGCATGCCTCGGATAATAAAGTGATGATTGGCAACAGGAACTCACCTGCCGCCATGCTCAAGTATTTCACCCTAAAGGTAATGAATTAACCCTAAACGCAACAAAGTTGCAATAGCATATAACGAAGAGGGGGTGTTTGTGTTTAGTTCTTGGTTTTTAGTTCTGAGAATCTCGTCACCCCAGTTATCGATTATTGATTATAGTTTAACGATTGACAACCCCTAGACCCTAGACTCTCGTCTCTAGACTATTCAACAACCAGTATTGATGTTTCAGTAGCGCTTCCATTACTCACTCTCAACTCATACTCCCCAACCGGTAAGTAGACTTTCCCGTTGTCTGCTGCTTCTAATGGTATTTCTTCCCTGCCTTCGCGGGTTTGATTTACCACGTCAACTTTTCCTTCCGAGAGAATGGGCTCGATTTCGATGATGTTCACGCCTGGAGATGCGGCGATCTCCTCACCGAAGAACTGTTCGCCTTCGCTGTTCCAAATTTCGATAGTGTGGGATTGGTCTTCGCTGCTAGCGGAGAAGAAAGCTACTTCAATCGTTGGTTCCCATGGTTTTACCCATGGGCTCCAATTGCTTCCCCAGCCGTCATTCCAACGGATAGGATTGACATCAAAGACCATGAGGTCACTGGCGTTGATTGACTCTTGAAGGTAGCTCATGTTGGCTACATAGATCGATCTGCCATGCGTTCCTACGACTAAGTCATGTTCACGTTCTTGCATCACCAAATCATGAATGGCTACGGGTGGTAGGTTGTTTGAGAAGCGATGGAAGCTTGTTCCGCGATCCATACTCACGTACAATCCATGGTCTGTTCCGAGATAGAGAATGGATTCTTCTACCGGGTCTTCGAGGATGACATTGACAGGTTCTAGAGGAAGGTCTTTCCCGATGCGTGTCCATGAATTGCCACGATTTTCAGAAACATATACCATAGCGTCAAAGTGGTCGAAACGGTATCCGTTGAGCGTGACATACACTCGATTCGGATCATGATTTGAGGCCTCAACACGTGTCACCCAGAAGTTAGCAGGTAGCCCTGAGCTGATGTCGTTCCAGTCTTGTCCAGCGTTGTCTGACATCCAAACCTTCCCATCATCCGTGCCTAAGTAGAGCAGTCCGAATTGCAATGGAGACTCATCAATCGAAGTAGAGGTCCCGAAAGGAACATTCCCCTTTTTTCCGCCTTTCGTGAGCTCTTTGGAAAGTGTCTGCATTCCGCTTCCTTTTTTCATTGAGCGATGGAAACGGTTCGAAGCCATGTACAGGATATCCTGATTGTGGCGTGAAAGATGAATAGGCGTTTGCCAGTTCCAGCGCAATGGGTTTTCACCGAGTTCATGACTAGGATGAATGTAGGAGCGATCACCTGTTTCACGATCAATGCGATAGTAATGTCCGAATTGGTAGCCAGGGTAAAGTGACTCATTGGTGCGTGTATCCACTTGCACTTGCATTCCATCTCCACCCATCAAGAACTCATAAGGGTATTTCCCTGAGTCATGCCAGCCATCGCTGTATTGGTAGTTCGATGGGCCAACCCAGACTCCGTTGTCTTGAAGTCCGCCATAGATGCGGTATGGCTTGGCATCATCCACAGCTACTGTGTAGAACTGACCTACGGATGGTGAGTTACATTTTACATAGTTTTCGCCACCATCCCAACTGATATTGATACCACCGTCGTTTCCAGAGATAAGATGCGTTTCGTCTTGCGGATCAAGCCATAGTGCGTGATGATCTACGTGTTGGTTCTCGCCTTGAATGGAACGCCAGGAAGCACCGCCGTCTTCGCTGGTCAATACCGGAACTCCAGCAATGTAAAGTCGGTTCGGATTCGCAGGATGAACGCGAATCAATCCGAAGTAGTAGCCATAACTGTAGACCACATTGTCCAAGTAATCTTCATGAGTGCGAGTCCAGCGCTTTTCAACTAAATCGTAGGCATAAACTTCAGCGCCCGTCACTGGGGTGTCAAACAATTCCGCGTTAGCGTCATGTAAATAATCAAACAAAGCACGAGGTGAAATTTCATCTTTAGAAACCATGTCGAAAACCACCTCTACTGAATAATGCTCTGGGAAGTAGTTGTCTTCGAGGTAAAGCTGAACCAAGGCAGAGTCAAGTTGCAAGAACTCCGTCTTCGACATGATCTCAAAGTCTTGTTTCTTGAGCGTCGTATCAGCAACGATTTCTACTTTTTCTTTTTCTGGTCGAAGTACTTGGTTGTCTACCATAGCATATAGAAAACGCCCTTTCGGACCCTGGTAAGAGGTCAGTCCGATTCGTCCGCAATCAGGCCCTGAAGGGAATCCGTTTTCCACCTTCGTGATCAATTCCCAGGTCAATCCACCATCGTTACTTTCGTACACACCAGAACCAATACCACCTTCAATGAAGTTCCAAGCAGAACGGGAACGCTCCCACATGGCGGCGAACAAATGCTGCGCTTCTGGATCCATCGCCACGAGGTCAATGGCACTCGTATTTTCATCAACGTAGAGCGTGTTTTTCCATGACTTTCCGCCATCCGTTGTGACGAATAGACCACGTTCTTTATTTGGAGTGTACAAGTGTCCGGCAACAGCAATCACTGCCTTATCTTCATTTGCCGGATCGAGAATGATGCGTCCAATATGATGACTGTCAGGAAGACCAGCATATTCCCAAGAAGCCCCGTCGTCTTTACTGCGGTAGATGCCTGTACCAGCGTAAGAGCTGCGCGATGAGTTGTTCTCACCGCTTCCAATCCAAATATGGCCGTTAGACCAATTCACGGCAATATCGCCCACGTTTTGAGTGGGTAGATTATCAGCGATTGGTTTGAAACTCGTCCCGTTGTTATTCGTGAACCAAACACCACCAGAAGCATACGCCACGTAGAATTCTTGTGGGCGATCAGGGTTCACATCCACGTCAACCACACGACCACTCATGATCGTAGGTCCGACGTTTCTGAACTCAATTCCTCGGACTAGCGATGCAGCGTCTTGCTGCGCTTTCCTCTCAAAAGACGCCATGCGATCTTCAGCTGAAGTAGCTTCTATGAGGTCTTTTTCTTTCTTTTTTCGCTGCGCGGAAGCATCAAGGGATCCGGTAATTAGTAGAATGAGGAGGGCAAGTAGGAGACGTTTCATGAATTCAGTTTCGGGTTATTCTTGTGGCGGTCTTTATCGCGATTGGTCTTCTTTTCAATGTTCTTTTGAAGAGCTTCAGTTAGGTCAACATCGCATTGGTTTGCAAGGCACATCAATACCCACAGCACATCAGCCATCTCATCTCCAAGGTCATGGTTCTTGTCTGATTCTTTTTCGCTTTGTTCGCCATATCGTCGAGCGATAATGCGTGCGAGTTCACCCACTTCTTCGGTAAGGATGGCCATGTTGGTTAACTGATGGAAATAGCGGACACCGATGGTCTTAATCCAATGATCCACTTGCTGTTGTGCTTCTGATATCGTGATGTCTTGTGTCACTTTTCGTATCTTTAAGGAGAATTCAGCCGGAAGATAGCAAGTAAACTCTTGCCGCTGGCTGAAGACACCTTAACTAAAAGAGCGGCTGGCACACTACTGTGCTACTATTGACGTGAAGCACCTTGTCGTCATATTTATCCTATCGGTTACTGCCCTTGGCATGACCGCGCAATGCACGAATTATACCATCGATGCAGGTGGTGGAACATGGGATTCTGAAATCTCCTGGCAGCTATATAACGAAGACGGAGTGCTTGTGGCAAGTGATATCGCTGTTGTTGGTTACACAGTTTGTCTACCCGCCGGTTGTTATTCCCTCAATCTTCTTGATTCTTTTGGTGATGGTTGGAACGGCGCCAACTGGGTGCTTTATGAGTCCGGTGTTGCTGTGGCTACCGAAACCATGTTGAATGGAACAGCTGAGACTTTTCAAGTCAGTATCGGAGGAGCTGTATGCGGAGGTCCTGGCCCCTGTGCAGAGCCATTTACCTTCAGCGCTTTTGGGGGGACCTTCGATGGAGAAATTTCATGGAATTTATCAGATGGGGCTGGAAACCTGGTCCAATCAGGATTCGCTACTACTGGCGTAGACCTTTGTCTCGAAGCTGATTGTTACCTCTTGGAACTATACGATAGCTTCGGAGATAGCTGGAATGGAGCTACTTGGGCCTTGATTGACTTTGCAGGTAATACCATTGGTACCGGTACCTTGGCAACAGGGGGCTACGGCTATGTTCAAGTTCCAATTGGAGGAGCTGCATGTGATCCAATGAATACAGATGTTATTTCTGTAGAGAGTGGTTCTTACACTGCAGATCAGTTGATTACTGATGTATTCCTCGGAGATTGTTTGGAGGCAACAAACGTGACCTACACCGGTGATGCAGGTGCGATTGGAACCTTCAGTAATGGAAGCGCTATAGGAATCGAAGA
This sequence comes from Flavobacteriales bacterium, assembly GCA_022447625.1. GTDB lineage: Bacteria > Bacteroidota > Bacteroidia > Flavobacteriales_D > Sanyastnellaceae > Sanyastnella. The sequence continues at coordinate 182,452 of JAKVAX010000003.1, forward strand.
AGGAATCATCATTACCAGTGGTAGCGTGTTTAACGCACCGGGACCAAACACCTCGGGGTCTGCCGGCACAGCCACAGGAGCCGGTGGTAGTTTACTTCTGGATAATATCTCTGGTGTATTTACCTATGATGCATCGGTTTTCACTTTTGAATTCACCGCGAGTACGTCTCAAGTGACCTTCACTTATGTCTTCGCATCTGAGGAATATCCGGAATTCGTGTGTTCAGGATTGAACGATGTCTTCGGATTTTTCGTAAGCGGACCAGGGTATGCAGATAATACCAATATTGCCATCGTTCCAGGAACTTCAGACCCGGTAACCATCAATAACGTGAACAACAACGGGGGGCTGTGCCTGCCATACTATCCGGCTTATTACAACGATAACGCTGGATCGGCGATTCAATACGACGGATACACAGAACCAATGGAGGCCGTGATTAATACTGTGCCTTGCCAAACCTATACCATCACCATTGCCGTTGCGGATGGAGGAGATTCTATCTATGATTCAGCGGTATTCCTCCAGGCAGAAAGTTTCTCGGCAGGTGTAGATGTGGCAGCAGCAGCGGTTGCTCCGGGTGGCGGACAATCGACATCAGGGACCTGTGAAGATTACGGTAGTTTCTTACTTGTCAACAACGGTGATCCATTTGAAGAAGAAGTGACGGTGACCTTCAATTTTTCGGGGTCTGCAGTGGCTGGAGTTGACTACGAAGACCTTGTGACATCAGTGACGTTTCAGCCCGGAGAGTCATGGCAAACGATTGATGTGACGGGTATCCTCGATCAACTGGATGGCATACCCGAAACCCTCACTATGCAACTGGATAACGTTTGTAGCTGCACCGTCCCTGAGCCCGTAACACTTTATCTCTGCTCTTCGATTTTGCTCGCTGTAGAGTGGCTTGAATTTGAAGTGATTCCAGAAGACGATGGAAGGGTGGCCAAATGCTATTGGGAGACGATCAGTGAACGCAACAATAGCCATTTCATCGTTGAAAGATCCACCGACGGAAACCACTGGGAAGCTATCGGTCAAGTCGCAGGAAACGAAGACTCGTATGACTTGCTACACTATGAGTTCCGTGATGAAAACCCACTCATCGGACTATCCTACTACCGCATCAAACAATTTGATTTCGACGGCCAATGGGATGTCACTGAAACCCGAGCACACTTCTTCAAACCCGATGCAACGTCCGTAGTTTACCCAAACCCAACTACCACAGGCTTCTATGCTTCTGGCTGGAATGGTGAGATCAAGGCTGTTTCACTTGATGGCAAGGTATTCTCGCTAACGCGGAACGCCGAATCGGCTTACTTAACCGACCACTTGACTGAAGGGATGTACATTCTTCAATTTATCATTGAGGATGAGGTGTTTTGGCGGGAGAGATTGGTTGTCCGTTAACAGGGTCTTGAGCTCTTTTGTCTGCCATCCGGCGTCCGTTTTTTGCTGATTGCTTGTGTTCCTAATAGTGCCTAATCGTCCGAGCTAGGTCACCTATTTATCTAGATTCCGTCTGCCGTCTCCCATACCCCGTCAATACCCATCTATACTTCGAAAACATCTCCTTGAACCGAAAGCAAAATCCGTCCACCGTCCACTGTCTACGGTCCACGGATTTATCCTTTTCGTCGAAAACATCATGTGAAAGCAGAATAATAATAGTATCTTAGCGAACAAACCTACTAAGTCTGACTATTGTGAGCCGAGCATTGCGATGTACGCGGGGGCTCTGTCTGCTTTTAGTGCTACTGACTTTTTTATCATCTGAATCCATAGCCCAGTGCGGGTATAGCGGAATTAATTGGGGTGACGTGACTCCGGCTGGAGTTGGGAACACCGTTACGCTTACCAATGTATGGGGTGGAGATCAGTATAGCTTACAAGCTACGACAGGGTGTACCTACACGGTATCGACCTGTGGTGGAGGATGGGATTCTCAAATCACCGTTTTCGACCCAGCGTTGACTGCCGTCGCTTATAATGACGATTTCTGCGGGTTGCAATCTCAAGTTACGTTCACGGCATTGACTACAGGGACTTTCACTATTCAAGTGAATGAGTATTTCTGTGGCTCCAACTTTACATCGCTACCTAGTTTCACCGTTACGCTTGATTCATGTACTGCCATGGATGGGTGCAATGACCCCGCAGCATGTAATTACAATGCCGCAGACAGCAATGCCAATGCTTGTTGTTATGATAATTGCTCCACCATTGACCTGGCAGACTCATGGGGAGATGGTTGGAACGGTGCAACCTACACCATCACAGATGACGCGAACAATGTCTTGGGTACCGGAACGATGGCTGCCGGAACAAATCAAACAGATCAACTCTGCCTTCCAGAAGGATGCTTCACAATCACCGTAGGAGGCGGAACCTTCGATGGAGAGATCTCTTGGACATTCAATGACTCAACAAATGGCAGTACTTCAGGCGCTGCTGGCACCTACACCATTACTGTGGGTAATGTGGTCGCAGGTTGTACTGATTCAAATGCTGCCAATTATGATCCTGCTGCGCAATGTGATGACGGCTCTTGCGTCGATTGCTATTCATCCGATCCAACAGGCTGTCCCGAAATTGATTTGGGTGCAGATATCGCCATCCCTGAATGCTCGGATCCTTGCGAGAACCTCACCTTGACCGCAGACTATTTCGAGACGGGAGAGACGACAGACTACGAGGCATGTGGAATCGCATACAATCCTCCATATCCTTACAATACCGGAACTCAGTTTTCCATTAACACAGATGACGTTTGGTCAGACGTGATTAGCCTTCCTTTCGACTTCTGTTTTTATGGAACGAATTACTCCCAAATCATCGTAGGTTCGAATGGGGTGATTTCTTTCAACCTGGCCGACGCTGCAGGTTATTGTGGATGGGCCTTCAACGAGAGCTGCCCAGATCCAAACCTTCCCATGAATAGTATCTTCGGGATCTACCATGATATCGATCCTTCTGTTTGTGGAGCGGCGAGATATGCGGTGCTTGGCACGGCACCATGTCGCGTTTTTGTGGTGAACTACGACGGAGTGTGCCATTTTTCATGTAATGCCATGACGAGTACATCGCAAATCGTGCTTTACGAAACAACCAACGTCATCGAGGTATACGTAGAGCAAAAGGAAACTTGCACAGGTTGGAACAGCGGAAATGCATTGATTGGTGTTCAAAACGCGACTGGTACCGCAGGTGTGACCCCAGACTCACGTCAAACCGGTCCATGGACCGCTGGGAATGAAGCGTGGCGTTTCACTCCAAGCGGTAACTCAATCGTTGACGTCAATTGGTACAGTCAAGACGATGGTTTCATTGGCTCGGGAGCTTCGATTGAGATTTGTCCTGACCAAGACACCGAGGCTTTCGTAGCTGAAGCGGTATATACCTTATGTGACGGATCAACCATTACCGTAGCTGATAACGTCATTGTGACCTGTGCTCAAATTCTATTACCAGTTGAGTGGCTAGATTTTCAAGCAAAGTTGATCAATCAAGACCAAGAGGTGCTCTGCCAGTGGCAAACCGCCACGGAGGTTAACAATGAATACTTCACCGTAGAACGATCCGCAGATGGCGAAACATGGGAAGACATTGGAAATGTTCTTGGCGCTGGAACCATTACTGAGCCTCAGAGCTATCAATTCATTGATCGAGATCCTCTTTTCGGTGTAAGCTACTACCGCATCAGACAAACAGATTACAACGGTGAATTCGACCACTCAGTCATCCGCTCTGTAGAGCGATTACACAGTGGTTTCTCAGTCTATCCAAATCCAGGAAACGGAGTGTTCCGCCTGCAAGGCGCCCAGAAAGGAAACATCAAGATCTACAACACCCGAGGCAGGCAAGTGCAGGTGCACTGGATGAGCCGCAACGAACTACAACTAGATGTAGCAAGTGGTGTATACTTTTTCGTGTTGGAGTTAGGAAAGGGGGTAGAGCCTCTGCGTCAACGCGTAATCGTTCAGCGATAGTTGGTGGAATGCGAAATGTGGAACGTTGAATAAAGGAATTAAGGTAGGCGTCCCTATTATTAGAAGGATTTTGAATTAGCTGCCTACTGCCTGCGTTAAGCTGTCATTCGTTTACGCTTAACAATCACTTCATCCAAAAAATCTACTAAGTCTTTTCGGCGTGTGATAAGCCTGCTGAAGTGCTCGTCATGAATGAGCAGTTGACGAAGGAAATATGGGTTCTTCTCATCTTCAAGACGCAAGTAGAGTGGTTCTTTTTGTCCTACCTCTTGAGGGAAGTTGATTTCGGCATCGGGTAATTCGAGGGGGTCGACGAGCAGTAGCTTTTCTAGTGGGATCACACGCTTCCAACGCGTGAAAGAAGAGTAGTCTACGATGACTCCGTAGTTGAGGCTAATCCAGTTTCGGTGATACACCATGCTGTTTAGCGTCAAGCCAAGCATCATGGTCAATCCGAAGAATACAACGAGAAGCAGTACGGCAGTAATGTAGAGCACACCGTGAATTTCTACCTCTCCCATAAGGGTTGGGATGATGAATTTGTCAAGGTAGGTCCACCACAAACATGAAATTGTCAAGAGAAGCACTATGGACTTCCATAGCACGGATCTAACATTACGCATAGCCAACGGTTAAGTTTAATAGTAGTCTTGTCGTAGTAAAAAAAGTCTGCTCAGTACTTAAGCCATTCGCCTTAAGCCTTATCATGCGTATCCATCACAATCGTCACGGGTCCCTCGTTGACTAATGAAACATTCATCATCGCTCCGAATTCCCCGCGCTGCACGAGTTTACCTATGGCTTCCGATAGCTTCGTACAGAAGTGCTCGTAAAGCGGAATGGCTTGGTCAGGTTTTGCTGCGCGTATAAAAGAAGGTCTGGTTCCCTTCTTATACTTCGCATGCAGTGTAAACTGGCTTATCACTAAGCAGTTGCCATTGACGTTACGTATGTCAAGATTCATTTTTCCTTCCGCGTCAGCGAAAACTCGCAAAGAAGCTACTTTGCTTGCTAGCCAATCCGCGTCTTCCACTTGGTCATCGACACTGATGCCCACTAGGATCATAAAGCCTTGGTCTATTTCACCGATGATCTCTCCTTCTACCTCTACCGAAGCTCGACTTACACGTTGTATGACGATCCGCACAATTCGAAGGTAAGGAATTTCATGGTGTAGGTTAATTTGTTCTGTAGACTTGGTCTGGTCTAGGTATAGAGCCAATAGTCATAAGTGAAGTGCACATGGTTCTACGTTGTTCATATCCTGTATGGATCATGGTAAAACTCTACTGCCTGGATCAAGCTGAAAAACGTACTTTTGCACCAAAGTTTCTTGTCAAATGAGTACAGCCGCAGCCCAGGAGCTAGCTACCCTCGATCAGGCCCAAGAAATGGGTCTATTGCCAGAAGAGTTCGAACAGATTAAATCGATCCTCGGACGAACACCTAATTTCACGGAAATGTGTGTTTACTCTGTTATGTGGAGTGAACACTGTTCTTACAAGAACTCCATCAAGTGGTTGAAGACCCTCCCGAAAGACGGTCCACACATGTTGGTGAAAGCCGGAGAAGAAAATGCCGGATTAGTGGATATTGGTGATGGATTGGGGTGTGCATTCAAGATTGAAAGCCACAATCACCCTTCCGCAATTGAGCCTTACCAAGGTGCAGCAACGGGTGTTGGAGGAATCAATCGCGACATCTTCACAATGGGAGCGCGTCCGGTTGCACAGCTAAATAGCCTCCGTTTTGGAAAGCTAGAAAACCCACGTACGAAGTGGCTACTCGAAGGGGTAGTGAAAGGAATTGGTGACTACGGAAATGCCTTCGGTATTCCGGTTGTTGGAGGAGAAGTATTCTTCGATGAGTCGTACCAAGTGAATCCACTCGTGAACGCAATGTCTGCAGGTATCCTCACGACTGACAAGATCATTTCTGCGACATCGAAAGGACCAGGAAACCCTGTTTACATTGTAGGTTCTTCTACAGGTAAAGACGGAATTCAAGGGGCTTCGTTCGCATCGAAAGACATTACGGAAGACTCAGCGAATGATCTTCCATCAGTTCAAGTAGGAGACCCATTCCAAGAGAAACTATTGCTTGAAGCAACGCTCGAACTTGCCAACACTGATGCCATCGTTGGTATGCAAGACATGGGGGCAGCAGGAATTACCTGTTCATCGTGTGAAATGAGTGCAGCTGGTGAAGTGGGGATGGACATCCACCTTGATAAGGTGCCGCTTCGCCAAGCGGATATGAAACCGTTCGAGATCCTACTTTCTGAATCTCAAGAACGTATGTTGGTTGTCGTTCACAAAGGGAAAGAACAGATCGTTGAAGACATCTTCGAGAAGTGGGATCTTAACGCTGTGAACATTGGTGAGGTAACGGATTCACCAAACATCCGCTACTTCAATCACGGAGAGATCGTGGCAGAAGTGCCGGCAGAATCATTGGTTCTCGGTGGCGGTGCTCCAGTTTACGAACGTGAATACGCAGAGCCAGCATACTACGCTGAAGCACAGAAGTTCTCGATTGATCAAATCGAAGAACCAAAGGATATGGTCATCACAGCACGCAAGATGCTTTCGAACTTCAACATCGCTTCTAAGCGTTGGGTGTGGGAACAGTACGACAGCATGGTGGGTACTGGCAACATGGGGACGAACCGTCCTTCAGATGCCGGTGTGGTTAACATCAAAGGAACCAACCGCGCCATTGCCTTGACTGTTGATTGTAACGCGCGTTACGTGAACAATGATCCAGAGAAAGGAACAATGATCGCGGTAGCTGAGGCGGCTCGTAACATTACATGCTCAGGAGGTATTCCTTCAGCGATTACCAACTGCTTGAACTTCGGTAATCCATACAACCCAGAAGTATACTGGCAGTTTGTTGGTGCTATCAAAGGAATGTCAGAAGCTTGTCGCCAATTCGAAACTCCAGTAACAGGAGGAAACGTAAGCTTCTACAACCAGACCGTTGATTCAGACGGTACAGCGAAGCCTGTATTCCCGACGCCAACGATTGGTATGTTGGGTGTATTGAAAGATAAGTCGACGCACATGTCGCTTGATTTCAAATACAAAGGAGATTTGATCTTCTTATTGGGTGAGTCGCGAAACGATATCAACTCATCAGAATACCTATCAAGTGTGCACAACGTGCGCCTTTCTCCAGCACCTCACTTCGAGATGCAGGAGGAGTTGAAGCTGCAAAAATGTGTCCAAGATTTGATCAAGAACAACTTCATCAATGCATGTCACGATGTGGCTGATGGTGGGTTGTTTGTAGCACTCTTCGAAATGGGGCTACCAGGTGGACTTGGATTCGACGTCGTGTCTGATTCAGAGGTGCGTAAAGATGCCTTCCTCTTCGGGGAGTCTCAAAGCCGTATCGTTGTTTCGGTAACGGAAGACTACGAAGAAGAGTTCATCGATATGGTTGGTGAGCACGGTATTCCTCTGACACTACTCGGGCATGTCACAAAAGGCAAGATGGTAGTTGACGGTGAGCACTACGGTTTCGTTCAAGATCTGGGAGATATCTACCAGAACTCGATCGGTGATGCAATGACCAAATAATCGAACACGGAAGGCGTTTAGCCTTTAACCTTGTTCGACAAATGTCCAGCCTCTAACGGGGAAGGGCATTTGGTTATCTTTGAAACCACACCGATTAACCACATGGAGTTCTTGAAATTCATCTTTTCGAAGACCTTCGCAAAGAATCTAATCTTTGCCCTCATCTTTGTTGTCTTGGTTCCTTTGGGGCTTTACTTTTACCTCTCGTGGTCTACAGAGCACGGAGAGCATGTTGATGTGCCCGACCTAACAGGGATGCAGATTGCAGATGCAGCGAGCAAACTAGATGAGCTCAGCCTCACATATGTGGTCATTGATTCCGTCTATTCTGAAAAGGGAGAACGAGGAGCAATCTTCGAACAATCTCCACCGGCAGAAGCAGAAGTGAAAGAAGGCAGAACAGTGTATTTAACTGTTTACCGACTCACTCCACCAGCAGAAACCCTGAAGGTCGAAGAAGGAATGAATGAACGTGTGGCTGAAATTATCCTCGATAACAAGGGCATTCGTTACGAAAAGGAATACGTAGAAGACCAGCTTCTAGCGGGAATGGTTGTCAAGATCGTTCGCAAAGGGAAAGAGCTTGATCCAGATGCACAAATCAGGAGGGGAGAACGCGTTACACTTGTAATAGGTAAGCTGGGAGATGAACGCGTGAATGTGCCTTCACTGAAGGGAATGACGCTTGATTCTGCAGAAATTGCGCTGAACAACGCACGATTAACCCTTGATTCTACGTTGTACGATAGCACAGTACTTACTGAAAGTGATTCAGCTATGGCGCGCGTCTACAGACAATCGCCTACAGCTGATGGGAAACAAGGAGTTCAGGTGGGTAGCCTGGTGGATCTTTTCCTAGGGATTAGAGCCATGGAACCAGACTCAACGATAGCTCCTTAGATACCGACACCATAACATGAAACAACACCTACTCTCGATCGTCTTGATGTCGTTCGCTTTGACTGTTTTCGGACAGGAAGTGGAGCGCGAGCTCATGATCAATTTCTCGAAGGCAGAGCAGCATAAAAAAGAACAGCAGTTTGAAAAGCGTCATCAGCTAGAGCGCGGAGGTGAGACGAGCTTGTCTCTTCCATTCTTTGATGATTTCGCTACCTACTCGCTTCCAACAAATGATCCTGAGATTCCGGCAAGTATGCAACGATGGGCTGATACTTCAGCTTATGTGAATTGTACATTCCCGATTAACCCGCCTACCATTGGAGTGGCAACACTTGATGGTCTTGATCGCACCGGTTATCCGTATGACTTTATTACTGATAGCTACGGTCCTGCAGATACATTGACTTCATTACCAATTAACCTTGAAGGATTGTCAGCAGATGATAACGTTTACCTGACGTTCTTCTACCAAGGCGGTGGAAGAGGGAATTCACCAGACGCACCTGACTCATTGGTAGTTGAATTCTTCGCACCTATTGGAGGTGAAAATCCATGGTTCCATCAATGGAGTATTCCTGGAGCTGAGCACGAAGAGTTTCAACAAGTCTTTATTCCAATTGATCAAGACATCTTCTTGCAAGATGGCTTCCAGTTCCGATTTAGAAATTATTCTACTCTAACGGGGAACTTGGATCACTGGCACCTTGATTACGTGCTTGTCAATAACAACATTGATCCAGAGAACTTCGACTTTTTCGAAGTGGCTTTTGTGGAATGCCCGAACACTATGCTTCAGGATTTAACGTCGATGCCTTGGACGCATTTCCAAACGAACCCCACCCAGTTCATGCGTACTACGACATCAACGCTTCAGCGAAACCTGTCAACTACCCAAGCTGATAACGTGACCTCTGGTTACCGTATCGAGTACGAAGGTGATATCGAAGATTACCAAAATGACTTCTCCATCGTAGTAGTAGGCCCTGAGTCTTTCTTTACAACGGATTACGCTGTCAATAGTGCACCAAATAACTTTGTCTTTGACGATACAGTAAGTGACACAACAGCGACCTTTAACGTAAGTTTCTATGCTGACAACATCGGTATTTTGAGCGATGAAAAAGTAGGGGTGCCGGACAATGATTCGTTAGTGTTCCAACAAGTATTCCAGAACTATTACTCATACGATGATGGTTCGGCGGAGAGCGCATGGGGCTTGAACGTAGCCGGTGGAAAAGCAGCGGTGAAGTACAACGTGGTAACACCGGATACATTACTGGGCGTATTCATTCACTGGACACCTTTCCAAGAAGATAACAGCAACGAAAGCTTCAACCTTCGTGTTTGGAATGACGATGGAGGTGTGCCCGGAGATGAGTTGGTAGACAACTTCGCCTTCTTGACACCATACTACTACAACGATGGCTACAACGTATTCACCTTCTACGAATTCGAAGAAACGATTGAGGTGGAAGGTCCAATCTATGTAGGCTTCAACCAAAACGGGAGTGAAGAGCTTTACGTTGGTCTTGATAAGAACACGAATACGAACCCAACTCGATTATTCTTCCAGCTCGGCCTCGGTGCAGAATGGACGCAGTCTTCTATCGAAGGAAGTGTGATGATCCGTCCCGTATTTAAAGCGGGAATGACCAATGTGTGGAATAACATCGAAGAGCAAGCAGAAGTAGAATTCAACGTTTATCCGGTTCCATTCCAGGATCAGTTGAATATTGCTCCTGAGTTTGGGGTTGGATCGTACAATGCCCAAGTGCTTGACATGAACGGACGTATTGTTGAGCAATCAAACAATCTGTTCGGATCGTCTACGATTGATCTATCTCACTTGGCTCCTGGTGTGTACCTCTTACAGGTGATGGATCAGAATTCTCAGGCCTACGGCCGAAAGCGTATCATTAAGCGCTAGTATGTCTGAAGCTACCGAAGAACCGGAATTGAATGAGGAGGGCGACCTCTTCGAACATCATCGATTTGAAGCAGATTCAGGTCAAGCGCCATTGCGCGTAGATAAGTTCCTAATCGATCGAATTCCGAACACCTCACGCAACAAGCTACAGATGGCGGCGAAGTCCGGCTACATTCGTGTGAACGAAGTGGCGGTTAAACAGAACTACAAGGTGAAGCCGGGTGATACGGTTACCCTTGAGTTACCTCACCCAGTACGTGAGATTGAGTTGATTCCGGAAGATATTCCTCTCGATATCGTTTATGAAGACGATGAGGTGTGTGTAGTCAATAAGCCTTCTGATTTGGTGGTCCACCCAGGTTATGGAAACTACCACGGAACGTTGGTGAATGCCCTGATCTATCACTTTGACAACCTTCCAGATAAGAAAGACTTTGATACACCGCGTCCAGGTCTTGTCCATCGGTTGGATAAGAAGACCACTGGATTGATGGTGATCGCCAAAACAGAAACAGCACTAACGAAGTTGGCGGAGCAGTTTTACGAGCGTACCGTCGAACGTCGTTACAATGCCCTCGTTTGGGGCGATATCACAGAAGACGGCACGGTTACCGGACATATCGGTCGCTCCCTCAAAAACCGTAAACGCATGGACGTGTTCCCAGAGGGAGATCATGGAAAGCACGCCGTGACGCATTACAAGGTCATTAAGCGGTTTGGATATGTCACGCTAGTAGAATGTAAACTGGAAACTGGAAGAACGCACCAAATTCGGGTTCACATGAAGCACATTGGAAGCCCACTCTTCGGTGACCCTGAATACGGCGGAAACAAAATCCTCAAAGGCCCAAGCTTCTCGAAGTACAAGCAGTTCGTAGAAAACTGTTTTGACCTTCTTCCACGTCAAGCGCTCCACGCACGAACATTAGGCTTCACTCACCCAGGCACAGGTAAGTTCATGCAATTCGAAAGCGAACTACCAGAAGATTTCACCAGCGTCCTAGACAAATGGGAACGACGCGCTGAATAGCCCCATTCCCCGATTAGAATATTAAGTAATAAATAATGAGCGCTGATTCAGCGCCAGTCATACTTAAGCCTTATGCCCTAGGCCATAAGCCTGAATAAGTTTATTTGTGTCGCCCAAAACTTCATAGTTGTAAGCCCTTGTGCAACAAGCTTGCTGTACCTTGTGGCTAACAAAACTTACCATTATGATACATTGGACACGGTGGGCTGTGATAGGCCTGCTTTCCCTCAGTGCCTTGTTGGTGCGCGCTCAAGAAGCGAACCCGAAGAATGAAATCGGAGTAGATGCCACTTATTTAATAGCTCGGTTTATTCCCAATAGCACAGGTTTCGAATTGAGCTCAACTGCCCTCACATACAGACGTTATTTCGATTCATTTAATCTCCGAGCAGGTCTCGGCTTTCAATCAAGTAATCAAGAGTATACCCTTGAAGGTATTGATGAAGTTTTTACATCGAATCGTCGCTTTTTTCTCGCTTCGCTCGGAATCGAACGTCCCATTGAGTTGAGTGAGCGGTGGCAAACCTACTTTGGTTTAGACATCTTCTACAGTCAATTGGATGACCTTGGCTTGACCATTTACAATTTCAATGCAGGGGTGAGGGAAGAGCAGATCGTAGAATCGAACCAAGGAGTATCCCCCTTCCTTGGCATCAGGTTCAGAATCAATGACCGAGTGTCTCTATTTTCGGAGGCCAACTTTCAGCTGTATATCACAGATACAAAGGAAGATCAAAGGGTCATCTATGAGGCAGAAGGATTCTTTGTCCCTATTGACGAAGATGTGCCAAGTTTAGAGTCAATGAATGTGGCGTTCAATGCGCCTTATACCATTCGGATTGCGGTGAGTTTGTGAGCTAGTCTTCAGACGCGTCATTGATGGAAGAGAGCTCTTGTTCGGCTGCTTCCCATGTGGCCATGAGCTCTTCCACTTTCGCTTTCAGCTCATTGTATTCACCTAAGAGTTTCTCCGTTCCTTCCTTATCGGAATAGTCATGGAGCGAAATCGCTTCATCGAGTTCGGCGATTCGTGCCTCTGATTCTTCGATTTCACGTTCACATTTACTGATGCGATTCGTGAGTTTACGTTTTTGACGTTCGCGTTCTTTGCGTTCCTGGTAGCTTAGTTTCTGATCAGAAGGAGCGGCTTTGGCCTTTTTCTCCTTTTCTATGTCAGCTTCATAAGCCGCAATAGACTGAGCGCGACGAACATTCAAGAACTCTCGAATATCGCCGATGTACTGCTTCAATCCTGTTTTGGTCACCTCGTATACTTGCTCGGTCAGCCCAGAAAGGAAATCGCGGTCGTGCGATACGATAATGAGGCTGCCATCGTAATCCATCAACGCTTGCTTTAGAACATCCTTAGAGCGCATGTCGAGGTGGTTGGTAGGCTCATCAAGTATGAGAAGGTTTGATGGCTTTAATAGGAGCTTACAAAGAGCGAGGCGGGCTTTCTCCCCTCCAGATAAGACTTTGACCTTCTTGTCAATGTCTTCACCCGAGAAGAGGAATGCTCCGAGGATTGAACGCAATTGCTTGCGAATCTCTCCTTGCGCTTCGTCATCTAGTGTTTGGAATACAGTTTTGTTCCCGTCGAGTTCTTCCGTTTGGTTCTGGGCGTAGTAACCAATCTCGACATTATGGCCGAGTTCAAAGTCGCCATCATGCGGCTCTGTGCCCATGATGATGCGTGTCAGGGTTGATTTACCTGCACCGTTCTTACCAACCAAGGCCACTTTTTCTTGGCGGGCCATGATCAGGTTCACATCATGAAATACATGGAGGTCACCATAGTTCTTTACTAGGCTATCAGCCTTCACAACCACTTTACCTGAGCGAGGGGCAGGAGGGAATGAGAACTTCATGACAATATTCTCCATTGAGTCTACCTCAATACGTTCGAGTTTGTCCAGCTTTCGGATCAAGGTCTGGGCAAAAGCCGCCTTGTTCTTCTTCGCACGGAATTTCTCAATATTCCGCTTGGTATCTTCAATGTACTTCTGCTGGTTTTTTTGTGCTTGTGACTGTCGATCAATCTCATCCGCTCGCCACTCCATATACTTTGAGTAGTTCGCTTTGAAGTCATAGATGCGAGTCGAAGTTACTTCTATCGTGCGCTTTGTCAGGGCGTCAAGAAATACTTTGTCGTGAGAGATAAGTACAATCGCTCCGGGATATGTTTTCAGGAAACCTTCAAGCCACTCAATGGATTCGATATCCAGGTGGTTGGTAGGCTCATCGAGTAGAAGCAGATCTGGATTTTGAAGGAGCAACTTAGCCAGTTCGACACGCATTTTCCATCCGCCGCTAAACTCTGACATGGTTCTGTCCATGTCTTCAGAATTGAAGCCGAGTCCTTGGAGCACGCGTTGTGCTTTTTCTTCAATATTGACACCTCCCATTACCGCTAGGCGATCGTTCAACTCGCTGAGTTCATCAATCAATTGATGGTATTCAGGAGATTCGTAGTCACTTCGTTCAGTGATTTGAGCTGTGATCTCTTCTATTCGGCCTTCAATTTTTTGCACTTCGCTGAACGCGGAAGCGGCTTCTTCGCGAATGGTGTTTTGCTCGTTGTGCGTCATTTCCTGTTCAAGGAAACCGATGGTCGCACCTTTGGGCATGGTTACCGAACCTGAGGTAGGGTTGACTTGCTTCGCGATGACACGCAGAAGGGTGGTTTTCCCAGCTCCGTTTCGGCCTGTTAGGCCCACACATTCACGATCACTAATGAACAAGGATAGATCTGAGAAGATCTGTCGTTGTCCGAATGATAAGTTGAGGTTTCCGATCGTTAGCATAGGCGTAAAAAAGAAGCGCCCACCGAGGTGAGCGCTTCAAAGATATTAAGTCGTTTTAGTAGTGCCACAAATCGTGTTCTACTTCAAATAGTTCTTCTTTGATACGTTCTGATTCTAGAAGTGCATCAATGTTACGAGCGTACGCTGAAATCGAACGATCATATACGTTTGACTCCTTAACTACGTAGCTTGAGAACATGCGCTTCTGGAATAGATCTTCAAATGTTCGACGCTGCGAGTCATTATTGAAGTTGTATACATCCGCGTTAGCGAAAACGTAACGACATTCAGGGAAGTACAGCCAGAACAATGGCTTATAACCACGTTTTTCACCTTGATCATCGTAATCCTCCATCATAGGACAGATACCAATGATACGAACGAAACGTTCTGAACGCTGCTTGTCAAAGAGCCAATCCTCTTTGATTTCGTACATCGTCACGTCTTCTGAACGAACTTCATCTTCCACCTCTACAGGGATACGTTCTCCAGTGTCAGGATCCTCGGTGTACTGAGTGATCACCGGACGTAAAAGAGAATCAATCTCTGTTTGAGTCATTGGGTAATGGAACTCGTCGTCATCTACAGTTGGCCCGAGGCTGTATGCCGTCAATGAACCATCTACCAAAAGAGCGTGCTTGATCACGTCAAACAATGACTTACGATCTTCAATCTCCTCGATAGGGTAGTAGAATGGGTGATTCATTTTCTGGCGCATATCCATACGCTGCCAGATACGCTTAGCGAACATCACATCAGCCTCGCGAAGGTGTGGATACGGGATCACACGTTTCGTGGCATTGTGTTCTTTGACGTAGGCACCGTCAAGAACGTTCTGCACCTGCGCATCTGCTGTTGAGCAGAAAATGAGCAGTAGAGCAGCAAGAATCGGAACTACCTTTTTCATGCTTGCTTTTTTTTTTATTAAGTGACTTTAAGGCTGATGTTCGCCACTTGGCGAGTGGAACCATCAGGCATTTTTACTTTAATCTTCTCAACGTAAACCTTCTGTCCTTTCTTCACTTTTTCCATGTTGGCCTTCATGTCTGAAGTTACACGGTTATTATTCGAGCTTTTCTCGATAACCTGTCCGTCACGGATGAATACCATGCTGAATCCAGTCACGGTTACCGTTACGTCAAAGTCGAAGTTTTCCATCTCAGCACGTACACCGGCAGCGATACGCATATCACCACGTGGTACCGTGTTGTCAGAAGGCTTTTTACCAGCAAATACTGGCACTGGATCAGGAATACGCTTCACACGGAAATCCTTTTCACCAATACGTTGTGTTGAACCGTCAGGCATTTTAGCAGATACCGCGATCTTACAGTCTTTGCCTTTACCTGGCTTCACAACCCAACCTGCTCCATCTTTTGTGAGCTGGTGTCCTCCAGTGATATTCACTTGAAGGTCTTCTTGAGCTACACCAGGTACAGAGATTTCCACCGGGTTAGGAAGTCCACGGTAGAATACGTTCATCTTCGTTGGCGACACAACCAATGCTGGTTCAGCAACTTTGAAAGGTGGTACGTATACGTTGAATTCCTCTGTTCCGAGTGGTCCTTCGTAACGAATCAATCCTTTGTAAGAAGCATCACCCAAAGGCATGCCATTCGTAGCGATCTTCAATTCTCCGAGACCTTCAGGGCTGATATCAAGCTTCATGTCAGGAGTTACATCTTCCAAACGTGACGAATCTTGCATGTCCCAACGATCAGGGTTCATGAAAATCTCTGGTGGGTTCGTTCCATCGTATGCAGCAAGTAGTACTTCTGCACGGAAGGTATCTCCACGAAGGATGTAGTTCGAAGCAGGGATCACGAATGGTTTCAGGTTCGTAAACTTGTACGACTTACCTTCAATACCAGAAAGCATAGCAGCGAGTACGTCAGCTTTCGCGTTCTGTACGTCTACTTCTAGTTTAGTCATCAACGGAAGGATTGCAGCAAGTGGGTTGTGGAAGAAGTTCTTCGTTTCCCATTCTACCGCTAGTCCGTGATCTTCACCACCTTCGAAAGTAAAGGTAGTTTCCAAGCTGTTTTGGATACTTTCAGGAACAGTCCATGTTTTTCCAGTCACCTCTTTTACGGAGATTGACGTCAAGAAATCTTTGTACTCAATCAATTTCAGCTTGAGCTCATTCGCAGACCAGCTGTCTGTCTTAGGAGCTTGAGGATTTGAACCAACGAGAAGCGCAGTGTTCTCTTGGTTCTCATCTGACTTAGTGATGTACTTATCTCCTTCTTCGTTAACGTCGTTTGCTTTTACAGCACGACCATCAACCATGAAGTTTTGGTAGTTTTCACCATACTTCAACGCGTTATCTCCATGCGAAACACTGATGGTGCGAGCCTTCAGTTCTTCGATGTACTTAACCAGTTCGTCAGCGCGTTCAGCAACTTCAGTTGCCTTGTTGTAGAAAGGGATTGTCTTTTCAGGGTTCGATGCTTTTTTGTTCTCGAACTCTCCCATGGTAGAAGCGTTCTTAGCATCAAGCGTAGCCTCTGTCTTCGCTAGACTGCTATCTACAAGTGTAAATGCATCTAGGATTTCTTTGGATACGTTAAGGGCGAGAAGAGCTGTCAATACGAGATACATCATCCCGATCATCTTCTGCCTTGGGGTTTCTTTTCCTCCTGCCATTTTACTCGTTTATTATAGGTTGAATAAAAAGGAGGAATTAAGCCTTGTTACCACCACCCATTGCATTCAGCATGTTGCTGTATACAGTGTTAAGTGACTCAAGGTTCTTCGCAAGATCAGAGATATTGTCTTTGTACTTGCGAGTATCTTCGATCGAATCGTTGAGGTTCTCAACAAGCTCTGCCATACCGCTGTACAATTGACGAGACTTCTCTAGCTCTTGAAGCTGAAGTTCATACATGTTGTTTAGAGACGATAGGTTTTCGCTCATCTTCTGTAGGTGTTCACCTGCAGCAGCTCCGTGGCTCTGACCTTCCATAAGACCTGTCAATGACTCAGAAGCCTCTTGGTAAGTCGTTGCGAGTTCGTTCACTTTATCAGATGCTCCACGAAGTGAGCTAGAGTATTCTTGTGTAGCAACGGCTGCGTCAGACATGTCAGAAAGCTGACCTGCTTGAGTGCTCAAGCTGCGCATTCCGTCTCCTAGGCTAGCGATCAATTCAGGTTCGATCTTCGCCTCTGCTAGCATTCCGTCAAGCTGTTCAGTAAGTGAACCACCAACACTGTGGTCTCCACCTTCGCGCTGCTCTCCTGTTGCTAGTTCTGGGTATACTAGTGACCAATCTGGTTCTTCGTGTGGCGGCTCAAACGCCGACAGGAAGAAAATGATCGCCTCAGTCAAAAGACCGATGATAAGCAACAAAGATGCGAATGGCCAGTGCTGGATCTTAAAGAGTGCTCCAATAATTACAACTCCTGCTCCAATACCGTATACTTTCGCCATTAGCAGCTTCCACTTCTTACTTCCAGGTTTCATTTTTTTCTCTTGCTTTTAGGTTTGAATAATAGGATGAATAAGGCTCCGAAAAGTCTCAATTTGGTTTCAAAAAGATGTTTCTTCTTAGTTAAAATCTTCTGGGTCTACGTTCTTACCACGTCCGAGGTAAGACATCACACAACGGAAACCGATGTATGACTTCGCAGTGTCAGAATACTCGAATGAGCGTGTACCTGTCTGACAGTAGTAACCGATATCTTTCCAGCTACCTCCACGAATAACCTTGCGCTTCAGAGAAGGTGGGTCATCCACTTTTGCATGGTACTGGTATTCCGGACTCATGTCGTGCGTGAAGTCATAAACAGACTCATCGTACGCGGTGTTAGTCCACTCAGCTACGTTTCCAGCCATTTGGAATAGACCGTAGTCATTCGGGCTGTATGATTCGATCGGTACGGTATGACATCCAGCATCTTCCACGTAGTCACCACGCATTGGCTTAAAGTTCGCCAGCGGACAACCCTGAATGTTACGGATGTATGGACCACCCCATGGGTACGGACTCAATTCAAGTCCACCACGAGAAGCGTATTCCCACTCTGCTTCTGAAGGCATGCGGAACCGCTGAACAAAACTTTCGCCTGTCTTTTGTTTCCACTCATTCAGAATCTGCGTACGCCAAGCGTTGAACGCTTTCGCTTGTCCCCAAGTCACACCAACAACTGGGTAGTCGTCGTATGCTGGGTGCCAGAAGTAAGTCTCAGTAAGCGGCTCATTAAAGCCGTACGTGAAGTCGTGTACCCATACTAAGGTATCAGGGTAAACGTTGATTACCTCTTCTATGATGAATTGAGAACGGTCAGAGTGCCCACGCACAGAGTGAAGTTGGTTCAAAGAGTTCACTTCACCATATTCTTCATCTTTACCTTCTTTACGGGCGGCTCCTTCCAGGTCGATCCACCAGTAACGGTATTGAAGTTTACGAGTATCAATCTGCCATCTGTTGTAGAAACGGTCAGACCCTTGTAGGTAGAACTCGTCGTAGATAAGATCGAAGATATCTTCGTCTTCCATGTCAATTTGTTCTTCCCAGTTCAAGACATACCCCTTATCGATAAAACGATCGAGTTCTCGTCCGAATTCATCTTCTGCATAGAAGTACAATTCATTGTCATTCTGCGCCAATGCATCACGCATTAGTGAGTCACGAACGTAGTATACAAATTGACGGTACTCATTATTTGATATCTCGTGGATGTCGATGTAGAAGGCCGGTACAGTTACCGTCTTCGATTTTGTGTTGAGTGCGTACGGTACATCTTGATCACTAGGACCCATAGTGTATGAGCCATAGTGGATGTAGTTCATTCCATAAGGATTGACTTGCACCCAATCTTCGCGCGGATAAACCCCAACCAGCTCACCCCTTGGACCAGGGTAGCAACCGGCGAGACCGATCAGCAACAATAGCGGATAAAACGACTTTTTCATGATTTCCTTGTTTTACAACAGCTTACAGTTCCGTTGTAGAAATAGCAGGTTTACTCCGTCAGGTTACGTTATATTAACTTCGTTTGTTTCAATTTATTTCCCCAAAAAGCGTGGGTTCGAGTGAATATTCTTCAAAGGCTTGTTGATTACATACCAACAGTAGCCTAGGAAAATTTCATGCGAACCGCTACTAAAGTTACTAATTTCAGAAGTAGTAACGTCGTAGCTGTATCCGAAACGGAAACAATTCTTTGCTTCTTTCAGGTCTGTTGAGTTGTCCATGCAGTATTCAACACCTACCATAGGTGCGATGGCATCCCCAGGTCTGTATGAAACACCTCCATAAAGGAAGTTGCTGTACAGCACATTTGCATTGACATCCAACGCCCATTTGTTAAAGTCAGACTTCACCAAAAGATTTGTCCTTAAATCTAGATTTGTCGCAATTTGATTGAAGTTGTATCCACCCATGGTGTAGAAGTGGCTCTTGAGCTGAATGCTCAATTGATCAAGGTCGCTCTGCGTCAAATGCGTAGCAGAGATTCCGAAATAATATTCACCTGGTTTCCAGTAATAAACACCTAGGTTCAAGTCGAACCCATTGTCATTACGTACATCACTGTTGATCGCCGCATCGCTTCCGATGGATTCAACACCATCTGGTGGCAGCCAATCGTTCCCTAGCTCTTTTCCGTAGTAGCCTAATCCCAGTCCAAGACTGAGTTTGCCTGGTCCTGCTGCGGGTAAGTGATAAGCACCCGATGCACGGAAGATTGTATTTGACTCCTGACCTAGTTGATCATTGTAAAAGGTCAACCCGATTCCTCCAAATCCGTTGATCTGACCAGTGTAGTTCAACATGAAGGTTTGTGGTTGACTGTCGAAACCAGTCCACTGGTTACGGAAGAACCCCGTGATACAGTTTCCAGGCTGTAGTCCGTTAGCAGCTGGGTTGAACGACTGCTTGTCGTTAAACCACTGCGTGAACTGTGGGTCTTGTTGTGCTGTTGCAGTAGCGGCACAGGCAAAGAATACAATCGCAGTAATTAGGATGCGTTTCATTCCAAATTCCTTGTTAGTAAGCATTATTAGTTTACCTCTTCTCTCTGAGAAGTGGCTAATATAGCCAAATTTATTAGCACGCAAAATAGGTGAACCTGTGTTCATAATGCTTCCAATCCCCTGTAAATCGGGGATTCCCGTCAAACATAACCCATATTTGCTATTGGGTCTTGTAGGAATCGACGGAAGCTTTTATGTCAGTTTTTGGAAAGTTTTCCACCATCGGTCGGGCATTTCTTCATTCGTTGCCTCTTGATAATCCTCATAAGTACAAGGAACTAGGTGGTGACGCTGGTAGCGATTGCCACTTTTCGATGGGTAAGGAACATCCATCCACCATCGGTCAGTAAGTGGACTTTTGTAGAAAATCAATTCGTGGTCTGCTAACGGAACGATGTACTTGATGTAATCGTCTTTCGTGCCCACAGGGAAGTCTCCACGACGGTGTGAAATGCCCTCAATGAAGTGCCAAACCATCTGTGCAGCAAGGTGACCACTAATGCCACGTTCATCATAACGAGGGTTGTACTCATAGATTCCGAACGAAGTGAGCTTATCAGCCATACCTGCATAACGACAAATCTGGCAAGCCAATTCAGCGTAGAGTCCGTTTGGTCCTGCAAGTTGGTGTCCTGGGCTATCTCCTGCCCGAATGGCACTCATGTCGAAGCTCATGATGTCGGCATTTCGAATCACGGGCTCGGCATGGGTGATTTGACCGTTGACTTCTCCTAGACGGTGAAGATCGAAATACATCTTCTCCATCAGTTCGATCAAGTCTTTGTCGATCAGGTATCGTTGGTTGGCGATGTTGGAATAGTTGAACAAGTAGTTCGGCTGATGCAGCACAATCTTGTTCAAGTAATTCCAAGAGTCAGGTTGTTCAGGATTGCCTCCAAAGTCGAGGCGAGAATCAACCGTTACCAAATTGACCGTTTGCTCCATGCTCTCATAAGCAGCATAGTTCGCATAGGTCAAATCTTGAGAACCACCTAGAATGACCGGAATGATGTTTTCACGCAGGAGGTCATGGCAAACCACACGTACTGCGGCGTAGGTGTCTTCAAGGCGTTCACCAGGGTGTATATTCCCGAGGTCAATGATGCCCATAGGCTCATCGATGTCGTGAAGGCGATATAGGTATTCTCGAATGACATCC
Organism: Flavobacteriales bacterium; assembly: GCA_022447625.1. GTDB lineage: Bacteria > Bacteroidota > Bacteroidia > Flavobacteriales_D > Sanyastnellaceae > Sanyastnella. Next base: position 203,826 of record JAKVAX010000003.1, read on the forward strand.
GGTCCATCAGAACAACCCTCATTATTGTGCGCCCCTCGGTCGTCCATGACGCCGAAGATGGCAATGCGCTGGTCTTCCGGTACAGGCATGAAATCCTGCGTGTGAATCAACGCACTATCTGCTAGACGACGAACTCCGTCCTCAGATTGTTCAATACTAATGTTGGCGGGTTGGAAAAAATCTAGGATGCCATCCATGGTCTCTTACTTCTTGCTTCTTCTACGTGCTGGACGATCCGGAGCATTCGCTACCAATTCGCGCACTTCTTCTAATGTCAACTCTTCCGCTTTCTTGTCTTTCGGAATCTTGACGTTCTTCTTTCCTGCTTTGATGTATGGTCCGTAACGTCCGTTCAATACGCGGATGTCTGGTTCCTCATCCCATGTTTGAATGATGGCCTTAGCATCAGCTTCACGTTTTACTTTGATCAACTCAATAGCACGTTCAAGAGTAATCGTGTACGGATCATCTCCTTCATCTTCTTTGATGCTGACAAAGCTCTTGTTGTGACGAACGTAAGGTCCGAAACGACCAATTGCTGCTGAGACGGCTTCACCTTCAAACTCTCCTAATTGACGAGGAAGTTTGAATAGGTCAAGCGCCTCCTCCAATGTGATGTTCGTGATTGATTGGTCTGGAAGCAGAGAAGCGAATTGCTTATCCTCATCTTCGCTATCACCGATCTGAATCATCGGGCCGTAACGACCGATACGTGCAATGATTGGCTTTCCGCTTTCTGGGTGATCACCCAAAGCACGTTCACCCGTAGCACGCTCTGAAGTCTCGATCGTTTCCTCCACGTTCGTGTGGAAGTCGCCGTAGAAGTTGCGGATCATTTCGTTCCAAGCTACCTCTCCACGAGCAATGCTATCGAATTCTTCCTCCACATTCGCTGTGAAGTTGTAGTCTAGAATGTCTTCGAAGTTATCTACCAAGAAATCGTTCACTACGATACCAATGTCAGTAGGGAAGAGCTTCCCGCGTTCAGCTCCAGTATTCTCAGTAGCTGTGTCTTTCGAGATCGCTTCGTTCTCCAGTTTCAATACGCGGTATTGACGCGCTCTTCCGTCGCGGGCTTCTTTGACAACGTATCCACGTTTCTGTACAGTGGAAATCGTTGGTGCGTAAGTTGATGGACGACCGATTCCCAGTTCCTCCAACTTGCGCACGAGGCTTGCCTCTGTGTATCGAGGTGGGTGTTGAGAGAAACGTTCCGTGGCATTGATGTGCTTGAGCTCGAGCTCTTGCCCAATGTTCAATGGAGGAAGCATTCCTTTCGTTGTCTCTTCATCTTCGTCGTCAGTTCCTTCAAGGTAAACTTTCAGGAATCCTTCGAACTTGATTACCTCACCTTTAGCCTGCAATGTGCTTGAGCTTCCAGAGATCGCAATCGTTGCTGTGGTCTTTTCCAGTTTTGCATCTGCCATTTGAGAGGCGATGGTGCGTTTCCAGATAAGATCATATAGTCGTTGCTCTCCGCTGTCACCTTCGATCTTTTGAAGACCGAGTTCCGTTGGGCGGATGGCTTCGTGTGCTTCTTGTGCACCTTTACTCTTCGAAGAATATTTACGCGTTTGCGCGTATTCGTCACCGTAGTTATTTCCAATAACCTCTTTGGCTTGGTTCAAAGCCAAGTCACTCAAGTTCACGGAGTCAGTACGCATGTATGTGATGCGTCCACTTTCATACAATCGCTGCGCCACGACCATAGTCTGCGATACAGAGAAGCCCAGTTTTCTGGAAGCTTCCTGCTGAAGCGTAGAAGTAGTGAATGGTGATGCTGGTGACTTCTTCGAAGGCTTGGTCTCAAGATTCTGGATAGAGTAGGAACTACCGAGGCATTCATTCAAGAACGCCATCGCTTCTTCCTCTGTCGCAAAACGTTTCGGGAGTTCCGCCTTTAGTTCTCCCCGTTCGAGATTGAACATCGCGATGACGCGGAATGAACTTGTCGCTTTGAAGTTGTTGATTTCGCGCTCACGCTCTACAATGATTCGAACAGCCACACTTTGTACACGTCCGGCACTAAGTGATGGTTTTACTTTCTTCCAGAGTACAGGACTCAATTCGAAACCTACCAAACGGTCCAACACACGACGAGCCTGCTGAGCATTCACCAGGTTCACGTCAACCGTTCTTGGGTTGTCAATAGCGCGTAGGATCGCATTCTTCGTAATTTCAGAGAAAACGATACGACGTGTTTTCGAGGCATCGATTTTCAGAGTTTCCGCTAGGTGCCAAGAAATGGCTTCCCCTTCGCGGTCCTCATCCGTCGCGAGCCATACGATTTCCGCATCCTTCGCAAGTTTCTTCAACTCTGTGATCAACTTCTTCTTATCGGAAGAGACCTCATACACCGGGGTGAAATCATTTTCGACATCAATCGCCAGGTCACTCTTCGGAAGATCGCGAACGTGTCCGTAACTAGAACGAACGACGAAGTCCTTCCCGAGGTAGCCTTCGATGGTCTTAGCTTTCGCCGGTGACTCTACAATAACCAGGTTCTTTGGCATAGTGCTGTTGTGTTGGTACCCTTAAGAACACGTAAATGTGTTTTGGGTTCCCGCCTGTTAAAATCGGGTGCAAATTAACGACAATCCTATTCAAGGCAAGTGCACTCTTCGTTAACCTTATATATGTAGGCCATTCTTTTGTGCTTGTTTAACGAGGAATTTTGAGTGACAAATTGTCAGACTTGACCTCGTGTCGTATCTTTGTCAACCTTTATCAATCGGGGAGAACGTAATGTTACACGACGGAAATAAAGTGATCGACGAATCTCGTCAGGGAGAAGCGATCATGACCAAGACATCTGAAAGCGGAGAACGTAAGCTACTCTTAGAGAGCTACGGATGCCAAATGAACTTCTCTGACTCTGAGATCGTGGCATCGATCATGGGAGAAGCAGGATTCTCTACTACACGTGATGCGGAAGCGGCAGATGTAGTCCTTATTAATACATGTGCAATTCGCGATAACGCAGAGCAACGTGTGCGCGGACGTCTGCAATTCTTCAAGAACCTGAAGAAGACAAAACCAGATATGGTAGTTGGAGTACTTGGTTGTATGGCCGAACGTCTTCGTGAGAAACTACTGGAACAAGAGCAATTGGTTGATTTGGTTGTTGGACCAGATGCTTACCGTGATCTTCCGAACCTCATTGGTCAGGTTGATTCAGGACAAAAAGCGGTGAACGTATTGCTGTCTCGTGAAGAGACCTATGCAGAAATCGCACCTGTTCGTCTTGACTCAAATGGAATCACTGCCTTTATCTCGATCATGCGTGGTTGTGATAATATGTGCTCATTCTGCGTAGTGCCTTTCACTCGCGGACGCGAACGTAGTCGTAAGCCAGAATCGATTGTAAGAGAGGTGCAAGAACTCTTCGATCAAGGATACCGTGAAGTGACACTTCTTGGACAGAACGTTGATTCCTACAAGTGGAACTTGACGAACAAAGGAGAGATCAAGGATCCAGAAAAGGAGACGGTGAACTTTGCTCAGCTGATGGAGAAAGTGGCTTTGGTGAATCCAGACCTTCGTGTTCGCTTCTCAACGAGCCACCCTAAAGACATGACGGATGACGTACTTCACACCATGGCGAAGTATGAGAACATCTGTAAGTATATCCACCTACCTGTACAAAGCGGAAGCTCTGAAGTGCTGAAGAGGATGAATCGCGGTTACACACGTGAGTGGTACCTCGATCGTATTGCTGCCATTAACCGCATTATGCCAGACTGTGCGATTTCAACAGATATCATCACTGGTTTCTGTGGCGAAACAGAAGAACAACACCAAGAGACCTTGAGTCTGATGGCCGAAGTTCGTTACGACATGGCTTTCATGTTCAAGTACAGTGAACGACCACGTACTTTAGCTGAGCGTAAGTACGAAGACGATATTCCTGAAGATGTAAAAGGGCGTCGCTTAAGAGAAGTGATTGACCTACAGATGGAATGTGGAGCCGAGCGAACGAAAGCACTTGTAGGCAAAACCCACCGCGTATTGGTGGAAGGAACATCGAAGAAATCGGAAGATCAATTGTTCGGTCGTACGACGTACAACACAGTGATTGTCTTCCCTAAAGGTGATATCAAACCAGGTCAATACGTTGACGTTCACGCGCATGACTGTACGTCAGTGACTTTGCTTGGTGAGGTAGTGCCATCTTAAATTCATTCATGGAGATCCAATCGGTTAAACAACGTTTCGGAATCATCGGGAACTCGACCCCGTTGAATCGTGCCATTGATATTGCGGTGCAAGTTGCACCTACGAATATCTCTGTGCTCATCAATGGAGAGTCTGGTACCGGTAAAGAGGTGATGCCGAAGATCATTCACAACCTTAGTTCCAGAAAACATGGCCCATACATCGCAGTGAACTGTGGTGCGATTCCAGAAGGAACTATTGATTCTGAGCTCTTCGGTCACGAGAAAGGCGCCTTTACGGGTGCGCATGATTCTCGAAAAGGTTATTTCGAAGTCGCCAACGGCGGAACCATCTTTCTGGATGAAGTGGCTGAGCTGCCACTTCAAACCCAAGTGCGCTTGCTTCGTGTCTTGGAAACAGGAGAGTTCATCAAAGTGGGGTCGAGTAAAGTTATCAAGACAGACGTTCGTGTGGTTGCCGCTACGAACGTAAACTTCGGAGACGCGATTGCTAAAGGACGATTCAGAGAAGACCTTTATTACCGACTAAATCAAGTGCCGATTTTCATGCCTCCATTGCGAGATCGCAAAGAGGATGTCCACTTGTTGTTTAGAAAGTTTACTACAGATTTTTCTGAGCAGTACCGCATGCCTCCTTTAGGATTGGATCATGATGCGGTGGAGATTCTGATCAATTATCGCTGGCCAGGGAATGTTCGTCAACTGAAGAACATCACAGAACAGATGTCAGTAATTGAGAAGGAGAGAGACATTGACGCGCAAACCTTGCTTCAGTACCTACCTGTTGACGAAGTGAACCACCTTCCAATGGTGGTTGATAAACAGCAACAAGAGTCACAAAACTACTCTGAGCGTGAGATCTTGTATCAGTTGTTGTTCGATATGAAGAACGATTTGACTGACCTTAAGAAACTGGTGCTACAGATGATTCAGCATGATGGACATTTAGATCCAACAGAATCCAATGTAGCTTTGATGAAGCGTGTGTTTGAAGACGATGCTCAGTCCGAGAATATGAGCCCTGCTGCAAGTTCAGGCGTACTTCATCTTCCGCAGCGTACGGCCACACCTTCTTATGAGGAGCATCACGTGCACGAAGAAGTGGAGGAGACTTTCTCGCTCCAAGAGACAGAGAAGGAGTTGATCAAGAAGGCCCTCGCCAAGCACAAGAACAAGCGTAAGTACGCAGCGCGTGAGCTAGGAATTAGTGAACGCACACTTTATCGTAAGATCAAGGAATACAATCTTTAATTAGGCGTTAGGCTACTGGTACTTATTTTTTTGAGTGCTTAGTTCTTAGTTATTGATTATTGATTGTCGATGTCTAGTTTAGTATTCGATTGAAATGAAGTTAAGACTTAACCATATCCTCCCCATTGCTTTTGCGATCATTTTGATTTCGTGTTACACACCTTACGGTGCGCAGACTTCAGGAGCCAAAACGTTTTCTGTGGAATACTTCAAGCCGCAGACTCCTTTGGCTAGTCCGATTGTGGCGCAGAACTTCACGGAGGAACTGCGTGATTTGATTCAGCGTCAATCTACCCTTCAGTTAATTGATACCAAAGGTGAATTGCGCTTTGAAGGATCGATCACCGATTATCGCGTGAGTCCTGTTGGGGTTTCTGATGGAGAAACAGCTTCTCGAAACCGATTGACAGTCACTGTCAAAGTGAAGTACACCAACACCTTAGAACCGGATCTAAGTTTCGAACGCAACTTCACCCGATTCGCTGATTACGAGAGTTCTCAAGATCTTCTAACCGTTGAAGAACAATTGACAGGAGAGATTAATGAGCAACTCACCCAAGAAATCTTCAACGCTTCCCTCGGAAACTGGTAATGCTTAAAGAAGACTTCTATACCGCCCTCAATTCTCAAGGACAGGCACTTTCAGATTTACGTCCTGAGCTGCTTCGCCTGAGCAAAGACATGCCTTGGTTCACCGGAGCACATGTCATGCTAGCCAAAGCAGATCATCAACTCCAACATTTCGATTACGACGCCCACTTGAAATTGGCAGCCATTCATGTCTTTGATCGTGATGTGCTGTTTGATCTATTGGTGCGCCAACCGATGTTAGATAAGGTGCGGCAGATTGATGTAGAGATTGAGGCGGTTGTTTTAGAGGAAGAGTTAGAAGAAGAATTAGAATCAGAGGAAAAGGAAGAGACCGGCAGTGGCGCATATATGCGCCCACCACAACCAAATTCTGAAGAAGAAGAGAGAAAGGAAGAATTAGAAGTAGAGGAGGAACCTCCTGCACCGCGAACAAAGTTGGAGGATTTTGATCCAATTCAACAGGGGGTGATTTTGGAGGCGATTACCTCTACAATAATGCTGGAGTCGCAGGAAGAGGTAGAGGCAGAGGAAGAGTTAGAAGATGAGACCGGTAGTGGCGAATATATGCGCCCACCACAACCGAATTCTGAAACAGAAATTACGGTAACACCACCTACAACGGAGGTGAATTCATCTTCGAGTAAAATTCAAGAGGGGCATTCCGATAAAGCGCAGTTGTCGCCATTTGCGGCTTGGTTGGTGAAGAATAATAGCGCGAAGAAGCGAAGCGTTCCGCCGTTAGGCGATCAAAATCAAGAAGAACGTAAACAAGCACTGATTGACCGCTTTATTGCGGAAGATCCGAAGATCAAGCCAAGGCGTGCGGCAGAATTTTCGACATATGATTTGGCAAAGATGAGTGTGGTGGAAGATGAAGATATGGTGACTGAAACCATGGCTAAAATCTACGCTGTGCAAGGGAATCAGCGCAAGGCGATAAAGGCCTACAAACTATTGAGCTTGAAATTCCCAGAAAAAAGCATTTATTTTGCAAACCAAATTAAAAAGCTCCGGGACTCCGGAAAATCAAAGAAATAGAAGGAAAAGATGGGTACTTTCATCATAGTTTTGATCCTGATCGTATGCTTTTTGCTAGGCGTGGCTATTCTAGTCCAGAACCCAAAGGGTGGCGGACTAGCAACAGGATTCCAGGGAGCAAGCCAAATCGGAGGCGTACAGAAAACAACTGATTTCCTTGAGAAGTCAACTTGGTACCTTACGATTGCTTTGTTTGTACTTTGTATGGCATCTGCCGCTTGGTATGATGGAGGTGTGTCAACAGATGACGGAAGCTTCCAAGAAGATGCCATTACTGCTCCAGCATTCGATGCTGAAGGAGCTGGTGACCTAGACGGCGGAGACGCTGCTCCAGTAGAATAAGATTAACATCGACCATAGTAAATGTCAGTATGTCACGCATGCTGACATTTTTTTTGTTCGAAACTGTCGTTTTTGCCACTTCTGACCGAAAACATGAATTGGCACAAAATCTGACAGTGTAGATGCAAACAATTTTGAAATTCAATTAATCGAACCAAAATGTCAGTAAACGTAAAACCATTGGCAGACCGCGTTCTCGTAGAACCGGCTCCTGCAGAAGAAAAAACTGCCAGCGGAATCATCATTCCTGACTCGGCAAAAGAAAAGCCACAACGCGGAACTATCGTTGCCGTTGGAAACGGGAAACCAGATGAACCACTTACAGTCACTGTAGGTGACAATGTTCTCTACGGAAAGTACTCCGGAACAGAGATCAGCATCGAAGGTAAAGATTACCTCATTATGCGCGAGGCTGACATCTTCGCGATCGTTTAACCTATTCACAAACTAGAAAAGCAAACCAGCAATGGCTAAAGAGATCAACTTTAATACTGACGCACGTAATGCACTCAAAGAAGGTGTGGATGCGTTGGCGAATGCGGTGAAGGTGACACTAGGACCTAAAGGCCGTAACGTTGTTATCGATAAGAAATTCGGAGCTCCAACTGTAACGAAGGATGGAGTTTCCGTAGCGAAAGAAATTGAGCTGAAAGACCCAATAGAAAACATGGGTGCTCAAATGGTAAAGGAAGTAGCGTCTAAGACGGCTGATATCGCCGGTGACGGAACAACTACTGCCACAGTTCTTGCGCAAGCAATCGTTACTTCAGGATTGAAGAACGTAGCGTCAGGTGCTAACCCAATGGATTTGAAGCGTGGAATCGATAAAGCAGTAACTTCTGTAGTGGAGGGTCTTCGTTCAATCTCACGTGAGGTAGGTGGAGATAACAGCAAGATCGAGCAGGTTGCAACGATTTCTGCAAACAACGATTCTACGATCGGTGCATTGATTGCACAAGCGATGGAGAAAGTTGGGAATGAAGGTGTCATCACTGTTGAAGAAGCGAAAGGAACAGAAACTGAAGTGAAGACTGTAGAAGGTATGCAGTTCGATCGCGGTTACCTTTCTCCGTACTTCGTAACAAACCCTGACAAGATGGAAGCTGAGTTGGATAACCCATACCTACTCATCTTCGATAAGAAGATCTCTAACATGAAAGATCTTCTTCCTGTTCTTGAGAAAACTGCTCAAACAGGTAAGCCACTATTGATCATCGCGGAAGACGTTGATGGTGAAGCATTGGCAACATTGGTAGTAAACAAGATCCGTGGAGCGCTGAAAGTAGCTGCAGTGAAGGCACCGGGTTTCGGTGACCGTCGTAAAGCAATGCTACAGGATATCGCTATCCTCACTGGAGGAACAGTGATCAGCGAAGAAACTGGATTGAAGTTGGAGAACGCAACTCTTGATGATCTAGGTTCTGCCGAGAAAGTAACCATTGACAAAGACAACACGACTGTTGTAAACGGTGCCGGTGGAAAAGCAGAAATCGATGCACGCGTTGTACAGATCAAAGCACAAATCGAATCCACCACTTCTGACTACGATCGCGAAAAGCTTCAAGAGCGTCTTGCGAAACTAGCAGGTGGCGTAGCTGTACTTTACGTAGGTGCTGCCACTGAGGTAGAGATGAAAGAGAAGAAAGACCGCGTTGACGATGCATTGCACGCAACACGCGCAGCTGTTGAAGAAGGAATCGTTCCTGGTGGAGGTACAGCGTACATCCGTGCGGCGAGTGCTCTAGGTGATCTTACTGGTGAGAACTACGACGAAACTACAGGTGTCGCTATCGTACGTCGTGCGATTGAAGAGCCACTTCGTCAGATCGTTGCAAACGCTGGTGGCGAAGGTGCGGTAATCGTACAGAAAGTAGCAGAAGGAGAAGGCGACTTCGGATACAATGCACGCACAGAGGTTTTCGAAAACCTATTCGAAGCAGGTGTGATCGATCCAACAAAAGTAAGCCGTGTAGCTCTTGAAAATGCAGCCTCAATCGCAGGTATGTTATTGACTACAGAATGTGTGATTTCAGATATTGAAGAAGAAGCTCCAGCCGCTCCTCCTGCCATGCCAGGTGGAATGGGAGGAATGATGTAAGCATTCTTCTTGATAGTATTAAAGCCCCGCAAATGCGGGGCTTTTTTTGTTCGTGGTACGTTGTTGGTGGACCGTGGGCCGTGGACGGTTGACCGAAGGAATATTGAATGTTGAATGAAGGCTCAGCATAAGCTAATCACTCAAATTCATCATTCATTATTCACGAATCATTATTTATTATTCTCCCAGGTCGTTCTTACCCAACGTCAAGGAATCATTGGTCTTGGCTATTCTACCTTCGTTATATTAACAGTATAAGAGATGAATAAACTAATTCAACAACATAAGATTGTCGCTGTCATTACCGGATTGTCGATTATTGTGATGGCGGTTGTGGCGACATTAATCATGGTATCAGGTCGTACCAGTATGAACGGAGATCCAGAGGGGGCAGTGGACATGCTAAGGAGCGGACAAGAAAAAGCACGCGCTGAGGCATTTGGTTGGATCGTAGTGCTGATCCTGGATATCATTGCTTCCTGGGGAATATACCTCATCTTCAAATTAAAGAATCAGGAGCTTGCTTCGCTTTCCGCACTGTTCAGGTTGATCTACTCAGCGATACTAGGAGCTGCCATCGGGTTCTTGGTGTATGGATTGTTTTTAGGTCAAAAAGGCATAGAAAATAGTGTCGCTGATTTAGCGGGGTATTTCGTTTTCGCCTTTCAAGAAGTATGGAGTTTTGGACTGATCATCTTTGGACTTCACTTGGTCACCTTAGGGTGGCTTACGTGGGATAAATCGATTCTTGCAAAGATTCTCGGAACTCTTCTCGTTATCGGTGGTTCAGGCTATGTTCTTATTCATTCAGCTCATGTTTTGATGGCAGATGATTCCGTCTTCAAGATGTTAGCAGAACCTTTATTCATGGCGCCAATGATTCTTGGTGAACTTGGTTTCGCTCTTCTACTATTTGTAAGAGGAATAAAGAAAGGAACCACTTCTAGACCTGAAGAATGAAGGCTGAATCTGAGTTGATTACTGAAACTCATCATTCATCATTCACGAATCATTATTTCATCCCGTCGCCGTCCACGCTCCACCTTCTAAATAAACGTCTAGTTCTTTCATGAATCGACGAGAATGGCAGACCTTATTTCGAGGTCGTCAATTGCTTGAAGACGTCTTCTAGGCTCACTTCGTCTTCGCGGAGGGTAAGGATGAGAACGTCATTCTGAACCGCCCAAATTGAAATGGCTTTTCTAGGGTCTACATTTCCGTTCGATGTCAGTGAGAAGCTTCCATCAGGGAGTTCTTTGACATTGCTGATATTTTCAATCTTCGCTAGTGCGGAAGCTGTGACATCTTGCGCAAACTCAACCGTAATGGTCTTCGTTTTACGACCTGTCATTTTTTGGAGCTCTTGTGTTGGAGCATCGGCGACAATGTTCCCCTGGTTGATGATAATCACGCGGCTACACAGGGCTTCAACCTCCTGCATGATGTGCGTTGACAGCATCACCGTTTTTGATTCCCCAATCTGTGTGATGAGGTCTCGGATCTCTACAAGTTGGTTTGGATCAAGACCACTGGTAGGCTCGTCGAGAATAAGTACTTCAGGATTGTGGATCATGGCTTGAGCAAGTCCTACACGCTGACGGTATCCTTTTGAAAGGGCACCAATCTTTTTGTGTTGCTCACGTCCCAAACCAACCAAATCGATCATTTCATTGACGCGATCACGACGGTTCTTGATTTTATGGATGCCTCCAACGAAATCAAGGAACTCTTTCACGTACATATCGAGATACAACGGATTGTGCTCAGGAAGGTATCCAACGCGCTTGCGTACTTCGATGGAGTCTTCCATGACATTGCGGCCACAGACTTCGGCCTTCCCACCGTCAGGTGGAAGATAGCATGTGATGATCTTCATCATCGTTGACTTACCGGCTCCATTGGGTCCGAGGAATCCAACGACTTCGCCAGTAGAGATCTCGAAACTCACCTCATCCAGTGCTTTCTGCTCTCCGTATAGTTTACTTACGCCACTAATGCTGATCGACATCTGCTGTTCTTTTCTCTGTGACAAAGTTACAATTACTACGCATAGCCTACGAAACTTATTATTTACAGAATCACAATCGTAAGTAAGTCTGACCTCGGTGGTTATCTTTGTGCCCAGCGAATGCAGGAAGGACTCGTCATAAAATCTACTGGGAAGTGGTGTGAGGTCAGACAAGAAAACGGTGAAATCATCGATTGTCAGATCAAAGGTAAATTCCGCTTGGCGGGTATTAAGACCACCAACCCCATTGCCGTAGGTGACCGCGTTGGCTTCGAGATTGATGTTGATGGCACCGGAGTGATCAGTGTGATTCATGATCGCCAGAACTACATCATTCGCAAAAGTGTCAATCTGAGTAAACAAGCGCACATCGTGGCCAGCAATATTGATCACGCATTTCTCATTGTTACTTTGGCACAGCCTCCAACAAGTACCGGGTTCATCGATCGTTTCTTAGTCACCGCTGATGCCTATGGCGTTCCGGTGACCATCGTGTTCAACAAGATTGATGTCTATGACGAGAAGGCCAAGACTACACAAGCCGAGCTGACTCAGATTTATGAAGATGCGGGTTACGCTATTGCGGAATCGGTAGCGAGTGAGGGCACAGGTGTTGATGCCTTGGCGGAAGCCATGAAAGGAAAGATCAATATGGTCTCTGGTCATTCAGGAGTGGGTAAGAGCACGCTGATCAATCAATTGATTCCAGATGCCGACATTCGAACGGCTGAAGTCTCTGAGTACCATTTGAAGGGAAGGCACACGACAACCTTCGCAGAAATGCACGAGCTGCCATCGGGTGGTTTCATTATCGACACTCCAGGGATCAAAGGATTTGGTTTGGTTGACCTTCCAAAAGAAGAATTGCACCATCATTTCCCAGAAATGTTCGCACTACTTCCTGAGTGTAAGTTTAACAACTGCCTCCATATTAATGAGCCTGGATGTGCCGTGAAACAGGCGGTTGAAAATCGTGAAGTCAGCATTTCTCGATATGAGAATTACCTAATGATGTATCACGAGGATGAAGGTCCTTACCGTTAACTCGCTCGCGCGGAATGGAGAAACAAACAAACATGAGTGATCTAGAACTACTAAAGCTCGCCTATGAAGCGGCTTCCAAAGTAGCACCGGTCCTTGTGGAGTTTCAGGAGTGTGGCTTCAAAACGGAATACAAAGACGACGCCTCTCCTGTCACTGAAGCGGATATCGCCGCCGACAAACTGATTACAGCGACACTCAAAAAATCAGGACTATTCATCGTCTCCGAAGAAGGTTCCCGAGCAGACATGTATGCCCGATCGGCACATGAACGTTTCTGGGTGGTCGATCCTCTCGATGGCACCAAAGAATTTATCGCCGGTCGTCCAGACTTTACCATCAACATCGGCCTCATCAACCAGGGAACACCCGTCCTCGGAGTCATCGTTCACCCAAGGGTCAATACAGCTTATCTCGGATTAACATCTCTCGGTTTCACCCAATCAGATTGCCGAGAATCCTTCCCTTCGGAATGTTCTTTCACCACTGAGATACCGACATTAGATATCCCACACACCGCCGTCGTGAGTCGATCTCACCTCAAAGAGAACACCCTCAACTACCTAGAGGAAATCCGCCAAAAGCATCCACACCTTCAAGTCATTCGCGCAGGCAGCTCACTCAAATTCTGCAAACTCGCTCTCGGCGAAGCGCACCTCTACCCCCGCTTCTCCCCCTGCATGATCTGGGACACCGCAGCAGGAGACGCCATCCTCAGATCGGTAGGAAAGAAGATTGTCCAGATGGAGAATGGGGAGGACTTGGATTATGTGGAAGGGAGGCTTGTGAATCCGTCATTTCTCGCGGAATAATCGAAAATCGATAAACGATAAACGATAATCTATAACTGGTGGCTCGGAATCGAAAATCGATAAACTATAATCGATAACTGATAGCTCGGAATCGAAAATCGGTAATCTAGAACCAAAGACCAAAGACCAATAACCAACAACTATTTTCCACCATTAGCGTCGTCATCGATTGACCTAGAAAGGTGTCTTTTGAGGCTGTAAAGTTGTTTGATGACCTCGTCCAAAGCATTCAATAGAGGTCGTGTTTGTTCGGTGGACCAATGATTGATTTTCACACCAATTTCTAGCTGATTAGCCAGTTCAAACGCAGAGCCAATCGCAATATTCACATGACGTCGCATGAGCTTGTCACTTCCGGCCCCAGATCCTTCAGCAAGATTGAAACAAATTGAAGTAGATGCACGCTTCATTTGATTGAAGAAATAGAAGTCTTGCGGATCAGCTGATTCCGATATCAAATCATAACAAAGCTTGACTATATCAGCTGAGTCATGCCATACTTTCATGTGATGATATTTGTAAGGCATGCAACAATAGTATGTGGAAAATCATCACCCACCGCATCTATTTTATGAGCGTAGTTCGAAAGTTTATAGATGAAGAATAAGTACACTGCAAGCAAGAATCTACAATGAAATCATAGGCCGTTGGTCTCTAGCTGCTAGTTGTTGGTCTTCGGTAGTTAGTTCTTAGTTCTTAGTTTTTGGTTCTGAGTTATAGATTATCGTTTATCGTTTCCAAGGTGGAGAGTTATAGATTATCATTTATCAGTTATTGTTTCCTAAAGGGATTAAATACCTTTGTCCCGTCTCAAACAGGGGTGCCTAAAACAAAACGTTGTGGATGGCTGAGATTATACCCTTCGAACCTGCCCGGGTTATGCTGGGAAGGGAGCGGGTTTAATGATTGACGTGTTCCCCCTGAACACTGTCGGGAGTTAACAGAAAATTTAGTTACAACATGAGACGAGTATTACTGGGACTATTTGTCCTACTATTCTCGAGCGCGGCGCTCGCGCAAAAAGGAACGATCAAGGGGCGCTTGGTCGATGGAAATTCAAATGAATCTTTACCATTTGCTGCGGTCTATGTAGTAGGCACTGACTTAGGTGCAACAACTAACCTAGATGGGTATTATCAAATCCAAGTGGATCCGGGTGAGTATACACTTGAGTTCAAATTGGTGGGGTATCAGCCAATGCAAAAGAAGGCAACGGTGAAAGCCGGACAAGAAGTGGCGCTGGATGTCACAATGGCATCGCAACAGGATATTACGGACTATCCGACCAGCGTGCCTGCCATTGATGAGAAGATCATCAACTTATCTACAGCATCCATCGCAGTGACAGGGTCGGCTCCGGAGAATGGGGTGTTTGCCTCTTCAGATGTGAGTGCGGCTCAACTGGATAAGTTGAACAACGGACAAGATCTACCGATCCTCCTTCGATTTACACCTTCGATCGTGACGACATCTGATGCAGGTGCAGGAATTGGATATACCGGATTGCGTATCCGTGGTAGCGATCAGAGTCGAATCAATGTGACCATCAACGGGATTCCATACAACGATCCGGAGTCGCAAGGGGTATTCTGGGTGAATCTTCCAGACTTCTCCTCATCCATTGACAACGTGAGTATTCAGCGTGGTGTGGGGTCTTCAACCAACGGAGCGGGTGCTTTCGGTGGGTCAATTGGACTTCGTACTGACCGTATGGCGCCACAGGCTTTTGCTGAGATTACGAACAGCGTGGGATCATTCAACACCTTCCGTCATACGGTAGAATTTGGAAGTGGGTTGATGCCCAATGGTTTTGCCATTGAAGGACGCCTATCACAGATTACTTCTGACGGATACATTGACCGTGCATCAAGTGACTTGAAGAGCTACTTTTTGAACGGACAGTACAACAAAGGACGCGTAAGCATCAAAGGATTGGTGTTTGGTGGACGTGAAGAAACTTACCAGTCTTGGTGGGGTGTTCCAGAGGTAGCCCTTGATGGAACCGAAGCTGAAATTCGCGAGTGGGGAGTGAACAATGGTTACTCTCAACAACAGACAGATGACTTGGTGAACCTAGGGCGTCAATCGAACTACTACACCTACGCAAATGAGGTAGACAACTACGCGCAAGATCACTACCAACTGCACTTCGCTTATGATTTTGGCAGCGGATTGGTTTTCCGTGCAGCAGGTCACTACACCTACGGTCGTGGTTATTTTGAGCAATTCCGCGATAGCGATGATTTGAGCGATTACAACATTGATAACATCATCTTGAACGCCGCGCAGCAATTTGCAGACGCAGAAGACTCGGATGGGAACCCAACGAACACGACCTTCAATAACAACTATGATTGGGATGAAGTAGAAATCAGCCATACGGTAGTGACTAATCAAAACGGTGACCCGATTACTGATGGCAGTGGAAATCCGTTGCTGAACTCGATCGCTCAGATTTCAACGAGTGATGTGATTCGTCGCCGTTGGTTGGAGAATGACTTCTATGGTGCCACTTGGTCACTTGATTTTACACGTCGTTTCGACAACGATCAATTGAACGCAGTGCTTGGTGGAGCATGGAACGCATACGATGGTGATCATTTCGGTGAGATCATTTGGATGGAGCACCCAAACAACTCTGAGTACCAAGATTTCTATTACTTGAACAATGGTTTCAAAACGGATTTCAACTCCTACTTGAAGGTGAACTACCTCCTCAACCGCCGCATGAATGTTTACGCTGATCTTCAGGTGCGTCAAGTGACGTATGAGGCGTCAGGAATCGATGCTGATTTGATTGCCATTGACGTGACTGATACGCTGAACTTCTTCAACCCTAAGGTTGGTTTCTCGTTTGATGTGAACCGCAATAACATGGTGTATGCTTCGTACGCTATCGGAAATCGCGAACCAACGCGTAACGATTACATCGATGCACTCGACGGAGAAGCACCTCGTCCAGAACAGATGGGAGACCTTGAATTCGGTTACCGTCGAATCATGCCTCGCTACAACTTATTGGTGAACTTCTACAATATGGATTACACAGATCAGTTAGTATTGACTGGTGATGTGAATGATGTCGGTACAGCTATCCGAACAAACGTTGCAGAAAGCTACCGTCGAGGAGTAGAGGTTGAGTTCGGTTACCGTCCGTTCAGAAAATTGTTGTTTATAACGAACGCGACATACAGCCAGAATAAGATTAAGAACTTCAACGAAAAGGTGATTGACTACGACCAAGGCGGGTTCTTGGAAACAGATCTAGGGGAAACAGATATTTCTTTCTCTCCTGACCTCGTCGCCTCAGCTCAGTTGATCTACACTTTCCTGCAGCGCGGACGTATCTCAGGTGAAGTAGCTTGGCAAACCAAGTACGTGAGTGAACAATACTTGGATAACACTTCAAACAGTGAGCGTGTAATTCCTTCTTACCTCGTGAACGACTTCCGCATGGCGTTTTATGTGCGCGATTGGGGAATGCGTCAACTATCTGTGAACTTCATGGTCAACAACGTCTTGGACGAAATATATGTGAACAATGGGTATACCTACGGATTCATTGCCGGCGGCGCACGTATCCAAGAAGAGTTCTTCTTTCCACAAGCTGGAAGAAACTACTTGGTTGGATTGACCCTCCGATTCTAAGCTATAGAACTCGACCAATGAAACTTCTACCCGGTCGGCATGATGTCCGGGTAGCCATAAACGGAAACGTTTTTTATCTCCTGCAACGAGCTCCATCTTACGGTAAGTCCGGAAAGATGTGAGCTCGTTTCCTTTGGCATCCCATGCGCAGACATCAATCAATGCACCGGTAACAAGTTCAGGAGTGGTATTCCATAGCTGCACCCTAGCTACGGGTTGCTTAATGGCGTTGTTCCACCAGTCGTAATGGAGCAGCACTTCAGGTTGCGCTTGATGATTCTGTGGCGGAAAGCTGGCACACGAACTAAGCACAAATACAAGCAATATGAGGTAGGCTAAGCGCATACCTAGATCAATGCAAGAAGTATACCTTGTTTGATTATTGCCTTAATTCGGCAAGAAGATCCGGCTCATTTTCAATCACCGTGCCCAAGACAGTAAGGTCAGCACCCGCCATAAATGCAGCGTCTAGCTGCTCTCTGCGTCGAATTCCTCCACCGACGATAATCGGGAGGTCAACTGACTGTCGAACCGCTCGAATCATTTCTGAAGGCACCGGAGCATCTGCTCCACTTCCTGCGTCGAGAAAAATGAGTTGATGTCCGAGTAGTTCACTGGCCATGGCCGTTGCAGCGGCAATTCCAGGCTTGTTTCGAGGGATTGGCTGAGTATTACTTATGTAGCTAGCAGTAGTTGGTCTGCCGCCGTCTATAAGCATGTATCCGGTAGAAAGACATTCGAGTCCGAGATCTTTGATCACCGGGGCGGCAGTGACGTGATGCCCGATAAGTAGCTCTGGGTTTCTTCCTGAAACTAGACTTAAGAACAGCAACGCGTCAACATGCGGAGTGAGTTGGGCTGGAGAGCCAGGAAATAAGACCAAAGGCAGATTCGTGGCTTCACGAACGGCTTTCATTTTGTCTTCAAATCCTTGTTCTGTAATGAGGCTTCCACCCACGAAGATGAGGTCAGGCGGGAAATGATCGAACTGGTCAAACACCTGATCAACTTCACCTGCCTGCAGCTTGTCGGGGTCTAAGAGATAGGCGATTCCTTTCTCACCAGAACTTCGAAATGACCGAATTTGCTGCAATACGCTCATGAAGCAAAGATAGTGCTTCCAGTCAATGCTGCGTGATCAATCTCTATACCCATCGCCATCACCACAGTTTATGCTCCATAATATGTGCCACGGTTTGTTCATTCATGAGCTGGTGGCCAGAGTCAATTAAGTGAAGTGCTTGGTGGTTCAATAGCGCTTGAAACGGTGCTCCCCAACTTGACGGAATGACGCTGTCTGTCTTTCCAAAAAGCATATTGAATTTGATCTTTTCGCCATTGATTTGATCCGCTAGCGCGGGAAGCGGTGGGTGAAACTCTTTATAGATACTCCATGCATCAAAAACGAGTTGTCGGGTGGCTGCTTCGCCCATGTGCACATGCACAAAGCGATGCAATTTATGATCAATCAACTTCATGTTCCGCGCCCAGTCTGTTGGTTTCAACAAGAGGTTCGGTCGCTTCAAGATCATCTTGTAGACAGATCGTCCAATGGCGGTATCAATCGCAAAGGCGTTCAGCTTACTCTTTCTAAAACCATCGGGTGCAATTAATAGCACCTGATCCACGCTATCGCGGAATAGCGAAAGGGTAGTGAGCGCAACACGTCCTCCCATACTGTAAGCAAGCATCGAGAACCGATCAGCATTGAACGAAGATAGCAATGAAGTGATCAAGGCGTTGTGTTCTTCGAGGCGAAGATGGTCTTGCACATTTCGAGATGCAGGCCAATCACTATTTCCATGTTGGAATAGATTCACCGAGATAATGAATTGATCTTCCTTCAGCATGGCTTGAAAAGGAATGAAGTCTTTTGCTTCCCTACCGAATCCGTGAAATGCTAATACCGGATGGTGCCCCTCTCCAATGATGAGGTACTCCAATGCCAACGAACCTTCTTCTACACGCTTGTACACGCCGTGAAGGTACTGCGCTTCTGTTTAACAGTGATCCCCAAATTGAACCGATTGGGTCTTCAATTGCAGTAGAAGCAGCGTGAAAACGTGGGTTATTAACACCAAAACGAAAGCTGTGTAAAAGAATCTGTTGGGGGATGAATAGGATTGACTATTTTCGCCCCCAGAATATTCCAAATGGTTTCTTTTTTTCTCGTCCAGCTGCTGACAAATGTCGGCGGCTAAAAAAAAAATGCCTAGAGACAAAAGCATACGTTCGGTCCTGATCATCGGAAGTGGACCCATCGTCATCGGACAAGCCTGTGAATTCGACTATTCTGGAAGTCAGGCATCACGCTCACTTAGAGAGGAAGGTATTGAGGTAACCCTCATTAACAGTAATCCAGCTACGATCATGACCGATCCTGTAGTTGCGGATAATGTATACCTAAAGCCCCTCGAGCCAGAATCGATTATTCAAATTCTAGAAGAGCATAATGTTGATGCGGTTCTTCCTACCATGGGAGGTCAAACGGCATTGAACCTTGCGATCAAATGTGACGAGATGGGAATCTGGGAAGATTTCGGCGTACGTATGATCGGGGTAGACATCTCTGCCATCGATATCACGGAAAACCGCGAGGCATTCCGAAAGTTGATGGATGAGATCGGAGTTCCGATGGCTCCGCAGTCGACAGCAAAAAGCTTCCTTGAAGGAAAAGAAGTAGCCCAAGAATTTGGCTTCCCACTTTGTATTCGTCCTTCATACACACTAGGAGGTTCAGGAGCTGCGATTGTACACGATAAAGAGACATTCGAAAAACTCTTAACACGCGGGCTTCACGCATCACCAATTCACGAGGTGATGATCGACAAGGCCTTGATGGGATGGAAAGAGTACGAGTTGGAGTTGCTACGTGACTCAAACGATAACGTAACGATCATTTGTTCGATAGAGAACTTTGATCCGATGGGAATCCACACAGGAGACTCGATCACAGTGGCACCTGCCATGACCCTTTCTGATACGGTGTTCCAGCGCATGCGTGATATGGCAATCCATATGATGCGCTCTATTGGTGATTTCGCCGGAGGATGTAACGTACAGTTCGCAGTAAGCCCAGATGATGCTGAAGATATCATCGCTATCGAGATCAACCCACGTGTTTCTCGTTCTTCCGCGCTAGCGTCAAAAGCAACTGGATACCCAATTGCAAAGGTCGCAGCGAAACTTGCGATTGGATACCATCTAGATGAACTCGATAACCAAATTACAGGGAATACATCAGCGATGTTCGAGCCAACGCTCGACTACGTTATCGTAAAAATCCCTCGTTGGAACTTCGATAAATTCGCTGGTGCAGATCGTGAGCTAGGTCTTCAGATGAAGTCTGTTGGTGAGGTAATGGGAATCGGACGTTCATTCCAAGAGGCATTGCAGAAGGCATGTCAGAGTTTGGAGTTGAAGCGAAACGGTCTTGGCGCTGATGGCAAAGAACTTCGTGATCAAGATAAGATCCTTCATTCGCTAGAACACCCGAGCTGGAACCGCTTGTTCCACATCTACGATGCGATCAAGTTGGGTATCCCGTTCAAGACAATTCAAGAAAAAACACGCATCGACTTCTGGTTCTTGAAGCAGATCGAAGATTTGATCAAGCTAGAACGACGCATTGAGAAATATACTCTGGAGAATATTCCACGTGAGCTTCTTTTTGAAGCGAAGCAGAAGGGATATGCTGACCGTCAGATTGCTCATCTATTGCGATGCCTTGAAAGCGAGGTGTACACGAAGCGTGACGACATGGGAATACAGCGCGTTTACAAACTCGTTGATACTTGTGCGGCTGAATTTCAGGCACAAACACCATACTATTACTCAACCTTCGAAGACGAGAACGAATCAGTTCGCTCTGACAAAAAGAAGATTGTAGTTCTTGGCTCTGGACCGAACCGTATCGGACAAGGAATTGAGTTTGATTACTGCTGTGTGCACGGTGTATTGGCAGCGAAAGAGTGTGGTTACGAAACCATCATGATCAACTGCAATCCAGAAACGGTAAGCACCGATTTCGATACGGCTGACAAACTCTATTTCGAGCCCGTATTTTGGGAGCACATCTATGACATCATCCGTCACGAGAAGCCAGAAGGAGTCATTGTTCAGCTCGGTGGTCAGACGGCCCTCAAGTTGGCAGAGAAACTCGATCGCTACGGCATTCCTGTGATCGGAACGAGCTTCGAAGCACTTGACCTTGCAGAGGATCGTGGAAGCTTCTCAAGCCTGCTACGTGATAATAACATTCCATACCCTGAATTCGGGGTGGTTGAGAGCGCTGAACAAGCGATTGAGTTGTCTCGTGAGCTCGGTTTCCCGTTGCTTGTTCGTCCTTCGTATGTTCTTGGTGGACAGCGAATGAAAATCGTAATCAACGAAGACGATCTAGAAAAGACGGTAGTAGACATTCTGCGTGACATGCCGGATAACAAGATCCTTCTTGACCACTTCCTTGACGGAGCGATGGAATGTGAAGCGGATGCTATCTGTGATGGAGAAGACGTGTACATCATCGGAATCATGCAGCACATTGAGCCTGCAGGTATCCACAGTGGTGATAGCTACGCGGTACTTCCTCCATACAACCTCGGAGACATGGTTATTGAGCAGATTGAAGAGCACACGAAGAAGATTGCCGTTGAGCTGAAAACGAAAGGATTGATCAATATCCAGTTCGCAGTGAAGGATGATAACGTATACGTTATTGAAGCCAATCCACGTGCTTCACGCACCGTACCTTTCATCGCGAAGGCTTACAAGGAGCCTTACGTGAACTACGCTACAAAGGTGATGCTAGGTGAGAAGAAGGTGAAAGACTTCAACTTCAGGCCACAGCGCGAAGGTTATGCAATCAAGATTCCTGTATTCAGCTACTCGAAGTTCCCTGATGTAAATAAGGAGCTCGGACCTGAAATGAAATCTACCGGGGAAGCGATTCGTTTTATCAAAGATTTACGCGATCCATTCTTCCGCAAGATTCACGCAGAGCGAAACCTCTACTTGAGTAAATAGACTAGGCGGGATTTTTGTCATGCAGGAATTGCATGATACGCTCGTCATCGATATCAAGCCACTCGCATGCAGCTTCCAAACTGCTGAATATGCGGGTGGTTTGTTTTGTTTGGGCCAAACTGTACAACATCCCCATCGCAGTTTCTTTCGAACCGTCTGTGAGGATGGCCACATTTCCAGTAACGTGATTGGTTTCCAGATAGCGGTTCATAAACTTGTCAAAATCAGTCTTGTCACTCGTGATAATACATCCTCTATAATCAGAAATAGCGTCTAGGCCTGGATAATATTCCGGGTCATTTTGGAAGGTCAGTAGGTTCATCAGGACTTGCTCAAGGGAGTACTTTCCCTTGGTTTGATTGACCAGAAGGTTGATATCAGAAAGGATTCGAAACCGCAAACTTTCAATGTTTCGTCTATAGACGTTAGGAGGATTTCATTAGAAAACGAAACAGGGAGGGTGCCAATGACTGAAATACGGGCACTACCTGCCGATTTCGAGAATAGCAGTTTTATAATCTGCTTTTTCTGGCTCGCTGATATGTGACGAAGCAGCCAAGATAGCTAGTGCTTTTTCCCTCCAGAGCTCTCTTTTTTCGGAGTCTTCCATGAGATGGTAAGTCAGTGAAAGCTCGTAAGCGAAGTTGTGGTCGTTTGGATAAAGACGATGGGCCAATAGCATGATTTCAAGCCATCCGTCTTGACCATCATTGTAGAAATAGTAACTACCTATTGACCAGAGGTGAATGATATCCGGTTTGATCAGCATACCCTTTTCATCAGATAACTTCTGGAAATCGCGAATCAATTCCGCGCTAGCGTCAGCAGAAGCCACCTTGTCTTGCTTATCGTAGAGCCAATCATCCAGAATTTTAGCGTAGCTACCGTAGTAATCAGAGAAGGCCCAAGCCAATGACATCATGAAGTTGCCCATATGCCCATTGTAGTCGAACTCTTTATGTCGCCAGTAAATGGATCCTGGTTGAGCCATAGCGCGTAGGCTGTCTTCCAGCTGGTCATAGGCCCCTTTGTAACTCGACTCTTCGCGAGAAATTCCGTTAGTGAAATACCACGCCGGAGAATCTTCCTTGACAATCCAATCTTTGACAAGTGAGCGGATGTCGGCAGGTTCAAAACCAGGCTCAAAGAACCCACTTGCCGCGAGTCCCATGGCGTATTGATCAGGATTTGAAATCAGTAGATAATTTACAAGCCAACCCGTTCGAGAGTGACCAACAATAATGACACGCTCGATGATTTTGTAGTCTTTTTTTAGGGTTGGAATCAGTTCGTCTTCAATGAATCGACGCGTTCCTTCGGCGCCTGTGATGCTGTCTCCATCGGCTAATCGTGAGGCGGTACGTTGGTTTCGAATTTGATAGTCAAAGGGCACTCCTACGATCAACGACTGTGGCATCTGCGCATTGATCATCATCAAATCGAAGGTCAATAAATGATGCTGGTAGGTATACTTGTGTTGCTGATCAAGAACGATGACGCATGGTATTGAGTTTTCTTCACCAGTAGTGTAAAAGGCTTCAGGCAATGCTAAGTCAACGCGAGTTTCACCCCAATATTCACTGCTGATTTGAATTGAGTCTCGGGTTAAGTATGCCATGTCTTGCGCTAGCGCGGAAACGGTAGTTAGTAAAAGGGCGAGGAATAGGGAGATGATCGTCTTCATAGTTCTTGTTTCGCGGCCCATTCTTCTTGGCGAAGAATCTTAGCAGTTAAATCATATACGGTAGGGTGTACTTCTCTAAGTTGAGCTGGGCGCTCGAAGAAATTCTCTACCACGACAGCAAAAAACTCACGTTGGTTCGTTGCAGCATACGGACGAAGCAAGCTGGTGCCTGCATCAATCTCTGGTATCACCTTACGGGCTTCCTTTTTGAAGGCCTTCATTTCATCTTCTGGAATGAAGGCCCATTCACCGTTTTGTACAATGTTCTCGATTTCCAGCGCATGTGCAATTTCATGGATGACGAGGTTGATTCCATCATCTGGTATGCGCACACCATCCATCACGTGGTTCCATGAAAGAACGATTACGCCTAAGGCGTTTACTTCTCCTTTGTGCTTTTTTCCTGTAACACGAGAAGGGTATTCAATTGGGTAGAGAATGATGCGTTTGAAATGCGCCAGCACGAGCGCAGGGTAACCAAAAGTGATTTGAACAGCATGAGAGGCAATGATGACTTTCATTTCCATGGTGATCTCTTTCATGCTTCGAGGAATCCATTCACGGTATTCGATGAACTCACCCACACGACGCGTAAATTCAGCCTGTTCTTCTTGGGAAAGAGAGTTGTAGTAATCGTTGTTGGCTTGAATGATGCCAGAGAGAAATCTAAACTTCGAAGGGAGCTTTCGCAGTTTTCTTGTCTTCGGTTTTCGGCGGGCAAAAACAACAACGCCGATGATCACGGCTGTAGCAATTAGCACTTTCATTGGTGACGTAAACTTACAACCCGAGATTGATAAAGCAGAATAACTTTCCTAACTTCCTGAAATACCGAGAAAAAGAAATGACGGTGTTGGGTATGGCGAACTAAAAACACAGCCTATGCAACGTTACATTAAGAGCTTTGCAACGCTCACAGATCAGCATATTTCGCTGATCAAAGATCAATATCCTTCTGGGTTCGATAAGAACGACCTAGTAGTGATGAAAACGGGTGACGGACGATCATTCGAGGTGCTAGAAGTACGCGGTCAAGACGCGATTTATCTGGTCAAAGTATCCAATGACTTATTGGAAAAGGTAGATGACGATCTATGGGATCTTCCTGATAATGAACTATTGGGTGAATTGGCGGAGATGAGCTCCACTGACTAAACAGTCACCTCTAAACGGAATCCGACTCCGTGCACATTGGAGATGGCTACGCGCTCATCTCCTTTGAGGTATTTACGTAATCGTGTGATGAAGACATCCATGCTTCGTCCAACGAAATAGCTGTCGTCGCCCCAAACCATATTCGCGATTAACTCTCGTTCAATCACTTGATCTTGATGCTTGCAAAGCAGTTTGAGCAAGTCAGCCTCTTTCTTTGTCAATTTCCGACAGTCATCTTCAAGGCACAGCTGAAAACTCTTTGGGTCATAGCTGTATTTCCCAATCGTAAAAGTCTCCGGCTCTTCATTCGTTTCTTTTCCAGCACTGCGCTTCAGAATTGCCTTCACACGCAACAAGAATTCATCGTTATGGAAGGGTTTTGTGATGTAATCATCACCGCCTACCTGGAATCCTTTCACCTTGTCTTCCGCCATTCCTTTGGCCGTGAGGAACACAATCGGAACAGAAGCGTTGACCTTTCGAATGTCTTGTGCGAGCTCAAACCCATCCTTTGATGGAAGCATAACATCCAGAATACACAAGTCAAAGGAAGCTTTGTTGAACTGCATCAGACCTTCTTTCCCATCTTTCGCTAATGTGACCGCATAACCTTCTAGCTTGAGTAGATCTTGAATCACAAAACCAAGATTGAAATCATCTTCGACCAATAGGATCTTTGTCTTGCTCTCTCTCATGATGTGGTTGATTTAAGTTTGACAATGAATCGACTTCCCTGGCCCGGTTCGCTCTCAACGATGACTTGACCGTCATGCGCTTCAACCACGGTGTGGACGTAGAATAAGCCCAGTCCAAATCCTTTCACATTGTGAACATTTCCAGTTGGAACACGGAAGAACTTATCGAAGATCATACGCTGATGCTTCTGGTCAATTCCGATTCCGTTATCTTTGACTTCCATAACAATGAAGCCTTTCTCGTTTCCAGAAGAGATGGTGATCTGAGGTTGAGCTTCGGTGTACTTCACGGCGTTGTCAATTAGGTTGTACACCAAATTTGTGAGGTGAACACGGTCCCCTTCAACCATCGAATCCGTAGCATCAATGTTCAAAATCAATGCACCTTCGCGGTCGTGCAAGTGCAACTGTTGCGACTCGGTAGCTTGCTGAATAATCTCATGCATATCAACGATTTCTTTGTTCAGCTTCAACTTATCTGGAGATAGTGTAGCTACCGAAAGCACACGTTCCACCTGAGACTGAAGTCGTTGATTTTCATTCTTGATGATCGAAGCATATTGCATCATGCGCTCTTCATCAGACTGCACATCATTGCGAAGCAGCATTTCACTGCTGATCGCGATGGTTGAAATCGGTGTTTTCAACTCATGCGTCATGTTATTGATGAAGTCTGTCTTTACTTCTGATAGTCGTTTCTGCCGAAGGATGATGGTAATCGCATAAGCGAAGAAGAAAATCACCACGATGATGGCCACACTGGAGAAGATCCAGAAGTCCATTTGACGAATCAATACCGTCGTCTTTTTCGGGAAATAAATCCCGAAGTAATGTCCGTCGTTATTGAATCGTTTCTGATTTCCCAGGTTCAACGCGGGCGCTCGTTCAGTATCTTCTCCCATGTTGATGCGCGCACCATAGACAATGGAGTCGCTGAAACAATCGTAGATCGCATACTCAAAGTCTTCTTCCAGATTGAGACTGGTGAATTCTTCTTTGAGCAGGGTCTCCAAGAAATAGGGGTGAAGTGTGTCGTTAATGTTCGCCACGTAATAAGAAGGCGATACCTGACTTACCGGCTCTACAAAGGCACTGTCGTGATTGGCCTCTTGAATTCGGTCTACCACAGAGCTTAGCGCAATCACCACTCGGTCATTGAATTGCTTTTCTTGAAGCCCATAAGCTTTGCCCACCCAATAGATTTGAGTGATGATGATCCCAGAGAGTGAGATCACCGCAATAATGATCAAGAGATAGATCGTCTTTCGGCTCACATCTCGAAATTACATGAATTCGCATCTTTGTGCTCTACATTAACAAGTGATTAACAGCAGATGCGTTCCATTCGCCTATTCATTCTCCCTATTCTTTTCTCGATCGCGCTCTTCTCTTGCGAGGAAACCACGGTCATTGATACGCCCCTTCGTGCTTCCTACGCGATTAGTAGTCCGGATACTGGAGCTAAAGGTCTTGTGCATACTTACTTCGGAGATCGTATGGACTATCTCATCTTTGATTCAACGCATTTTGTCATGTCCCGTGAAGCACTTGTTGGGAAATTGGTGCAATGGTACGACGGTGACAATCTGTGGATTCGTCAGATGGAAGGTGAGTACTGTTCTTGCATTCAGTTGGAAGGTGGGTTGCTTGATATCTGGCGTGAAGACGAATGGCTCCAAGATTTCACTTACAATGAATCTACCTCTGAAGTCAATGGCTGGGAGGTGAATGAAGGGATCGCGATGGATGAATTGGGCGATACCACTTGGGTGGCGCTTTCGACGCAGTACCCGAATGCATGGTTCGAGAATCCGACTTTTAACGGACTTCCTCTTCGTTATCAATATCGCTTGCGCGGGGCCAAGGTGACCTATGAAGTTGATACCATTGAATCGATTGACGCCTCTTTCGATCCTTCAGGATACGATTATCAATGCGTTAAAATGCCGGCAGAAGCCTTCCTCGGATACGCTCCGCAGGATACTGTTTTCGTGGGTGACAATCGCGTTTGGGTTTATGGTGATTTAACGAATGATTTCGGTGAGTACATTAATGGTGAGCTAATGGTGGAGTCTTTCGATGGTAATACAACACAGTCAGCTAAGGTGCGTGTTGAGCAAGGTACTTTCGATGTCGAGCTTCCTTACGGTCTGTTGTATACCTTGGATTTGACCGCTGATGGCATGGTGCATCGTCGCATTGAAATTGATACTCGAGACGTCCCTCAAGATGGTAATCAGATTACCATGGATCTCTCCATGAGCGTGTTTGCTCCTGAAAATAATGAGGTTGACGAGTATCTTTCTTCCACTAACGTGGGAATAGCTCGCTACAGCGCGGATGCTGGTGGAATCATTTTTGATTTTGAATACACAGAGGCCGTTATGGCTGAAGTAGAACGACTCCGAAATCTCGACAACTAGAGGCTTTTGATCTCCTTGAATCGTGCTGCTTGACGGCGGGATACTTCGATTTCTTTTCCATCTTTTAAGGTGCAACGTAATCCACCGTTGAACCATGGTTCGATATCATCGATCCATGAAAGATTTACGATGTGCTTTCTGCTTGTTCTGAAAAATTGTTTCGGGTCTAGTCGCTCATCAAGTTGATTAAGAGAACGGAGAATCAACGGTTTGAAATCACGGAACCAAACACGTACATAATTTCCTTCGCTTTCGAATAGGCGAACTTCTTCTAGCGGAACAAACCAGCATTTCTCTCCGTCTTTGATGAAGATACGATCTGAGGCACTCAACAAGTCGTTTTTGGCTTCCTCAACGAAAGCTTCCTCTCGCTCGAAACGCTCCGTGACCTTGGCAATGGCGCCAGCCAATCGTTCTTCTTCAATCGGCTTCAGTAGATAGTCTAGAGCGTTAACCTCGAATGCGCGAATCGCATAGTCATCATAGGCAGTGACGAAAATGATCTCTGGCACATTGTCGAGTTCCGCAAGCATATCGAAGCCAGACATTCCTGGCATTTGAATGTCTAAGAACACAAGATCGGGCTCCTTGCTTTCTATGAGCTCAATACATTCCGGACCGTTGCTTGCCTCGCCAACAACTTCTACTTCGGTATGCTTTTCGAGGAGGCGCATCAATTCCTTGCGCGCCAAACGTTCATCGTCAACTACGAGTGCCTTCATGGTCAATGGTTTTAGGAATGATCAGGGTGCATATGACCAGTCGATCCTGTTCTTTTATATCAAAGGAAGCCTTCTCCTTGTACAACAGTTGAAGGCGCTTTTCGATGTTTTCTAATCCGGTTTTCGTGCTCTCAGGTCCATTCTCAGATTGAATGGATCCGCTGTTCTCAACTACAATCTTGGTGTTTCCTTGATCATCCGAGATTTGGATATGCAGCGCTCCACCTGAGGTAAGCTTAGCAATGCCGTGCTTGATGCCATTCTCTACTAAGGTTTGCACAATGAGCGGAGGCACGGGGGCTTCGGTCATAGAAGGAGCAACATCGCTCGTGTACTCCAGTCGTTCCTCAAAACGAATCTTCTCCATCTCAAGGTACTTGTGCACCAATTCGAGCTCTTCTGAAAGCGGAACCAGCTGATGTTTACCAATCAACAAGGTATTTCTCAGGATAGAAGATAAGGTGGTAACGGCCACTTTCGCCTTCTCTGGATCCTCTTCAATCAACGCGCGAATGGAGTTCAGCGAGTTGAACATAAAATGCGGACGCAACTGGTTACGTAGGTTGCTCAATTCGATCTCAGTATTGACCGCACGTAGTTCTAAGTTGCGGATTTCAACGCGGCGTTGATTTTCGAAATAATGAACCGTGAAGTACAAGAAGTTCCATAGAAGGAAGAGCAGTACAAAGTTCATTGAGACCAGGAAAAAGGCAGAAGATGTGAGCGTTGGCGTATTGGCAATCCGCTCAGGAAGAAGGTCGTTCACTCCCCCTACAATAAGGGTAAAGATGAAGCTCTCAATTCCTGAGACAATCAACACACGAGGCAGCAGTGCCCATGGTGAGAGTTGATTCCAATTCCAGCGATGATAGAGTTCTCGGAATACGTGTGAGGTAGTGATTCCTGCCACGAACATGGCGCCTAATGAAATCAACACTCCAGAAAATAACTGATCTCTGAGGAACAGGTTAAGCGCATTTCCTCCTGCGAAAATGAGCCATCCAATAATCTGGGCTGCCCAATAGGCGCGAGTTCTACGTTTACTTTGGTGCTGTTTAAAAGACATCCCAACGAAAGTACGACAAGATGTCTCAACGATGCGCTGTCTTAGTACTAATGGAACTCTTTTACTTTCAATGGTCGCTTCGCTTGCGAAACGGTACCTTCGCTTCGTGAATTATTTAGCACACTGTTTTCTGAGCGGCGAAGACGATGACATCCTCGCGGGGAACTATATGGGAGACTTCATCAAGGGGAACGACTGGAAGAAGCTTCCTGGAAGGCTAGGAAATGGCGTGGTGCTGCACCGATTGATTGATTCCTTTACCGATGAACATCCTGAGACTAATGAGCTGATGGAGATCGTTCGTCCGTGTTGTGGTCGCTACGCGGGAATCGCGATAGATATGATCTACGACCACTTGCTCGCCTCACGATGGGACGAATTCCATGGTATTGAATTATTAAACTTTACCACAAACACCTATCAACGTTTAGAGAAGTACATAGAAATCATGCCTCCGGTATGCCAACGTATGTTTTCGTATATGTCAACAGGCGACTGGATGTATGAATATCGACGATTGGAAGGACTCCATCAATCGCTTTCAGGATTGGAACGCAGAATTGGTAGGGAAACTGGTTTGCCTGATGTTGTCCAAGTGGTTGAAAATGAGCGATATCGATTTGATAAGGGCTTCGAACGCTTTTTTCCGGAGATTCAACGAGCTTGTTCACAGAAATTAGCTAGTTTTGGGTCTTAGGATGGGAAGGCTAACTTTCCTTGAATATGAATATGAAGGTTGACCAAGACCAAGAACTTACACTAAGATGAAACTAATTGTTATGCTGTTCGCCTTGATGCTCGGTGGTGCTGTTACTTCAACAGCTGGAACGATCGTCATGGAAGGGAAGTACCAGCAAAAGAACATCTTCGTGATCAACTCTATTGCACCCGAAGGAGTTGGTTTCTGCGTATATGAAGTTACTGTAAACGGAGAGATCACATCTGACGAAGTGAACTCTAACGCGTTTGAAGTTGATCTGTCTATTTACGGACTAAAGCTCGGAGATGATGTTGTTGTAGTAATCAACTACAAAGATGGATGTGAGCCAAAGGTGCTCAATCCTGGCGCACTCGAGCCACAACCAACATTCGAAACTGTTGACATCAAAGTTGATGACGCAGGTATGTTGACTTGGGAAACATTGAACGAGCAAGGCCGTCTTCCTTTCATCATTCAGCAATATAAATGGAACAAGTGGGTGAACGTTGGTGAAGTAATGGGGAAAGGAACCTCAGTAAAGAATAACTACTCGTTTCAGACAAACCCTGTATCAGGAGAGAATAAGTTCCGCTTGATTCAAAAGACCTACGAAGGCGATAACCGTACTTCTCCTTCTGTCACTTACGACTCAGGAAAAACAGCCATAACTTTCGAATACGATAAGAAGTCGAAGTCGGTGAAGTTCAGTGGTGAAACGAACTACGAGCTTTATAATGAGTACGGTCAGATTATCAAAAGAGGATTTGGAACTTCTGCAGATCTAAGCAGTCTTCCAAAAGGAACCTACTACGTTTCTTTCGACTCTGATACTCAGAAATTCGAAAAGAAATAATCCTGATTATCAAGGGGTTAAGGTCTTGTTTCGTAACCCTGAATACTACTCTGGCGTATTATTCTCAAATTGAGACTTATGGAGAAGGCACAGAAGATTTGGCTTCTGTTGGCTGCCATATGCTTGTTTGTTGCCTGTAATTCAGGTGAAACACAACAAGTTGAGAGCCCAGCTGAAGCCCCTGCCGATTCATTGGTCATTGACCTAGCTGAAATACGAGAGCGCGGTAAACTTGTGCTCCTAACTGAAAACAGCAGCATCTCTTATTACTTATATCGTGGTCAAGCCATGGGCTTTGATTATGAAATGGTACGAGAGTTCGCACGCGCCAATGACCTTGAACTTGAAGTACGTGTATTGGAAGATCTCAACGATATGTTCCAATTGCTCAACGAGGGTAAAGGTGACCTGATCGCATGTAACCTTGCGATTACCGATGACCGTCAAGGCCTTGTTGACTTTACTATGCCCCTTGCGGAGACACGGCAGGTGCTGGTGCAGCAGAATCCCACAGAACCCGAAGATTCATTGATTGATGAATGGCATGAACTGGATGGTCGCGAGCTATTCGTGCATCGCTACAGCTCATTCTATGAGAATATCGTCAAGCGCGAAGCCTCAGATTCTTCAGGCGTAGAAATAATCGAAGCCAGTGGTAACATTGACAGTGAACAGATGATTCGTCTGGTGGCTGAAGGTCAAATTGATCTGACGTTAGCCGATGAGAACATGGCTATGTTGAATGCGACCTACTACGATAACATCGATATTAGTATGCATGTCAGTGATGGCGAGCAAATCGCCTGGGCCGTACGTAAAGATTCGGATAGCCTGCTACTCGCACTAAATGAATGGATTGAAAACCGATCTACAAAACGACGTCTAGCTTACACGTACCAGAAGTACTTTGTAGCGAGAAAGGATCAGCAAGCCAGAGTTCAAAGTCCGTTCTCATCATTGAGCGGGAAGCAGATCTCAGAGTTTGATAATACTATTCAGGAATACAGTTCGGAATTGCGTTGGGATTGGAAGCTATTGGCGGCCATGATCTACCAAGAGTCACGATTCAATCCTGAGGCCAGATCTTGGGCGGGTGCGTTCGGATTGATGCAGCTGATGCCGAACACGGCGAAGCGTTTTGGAATTGATACAACACATACCCGCGAACGCAACATTAGAGCAGGAGTGGCATACTTGAAATACCTCGACAATTTCTGGCGAAATCGTATCCACGATCCGCAAGAGCGAGTGAAGTTTATTTTGGCCAGCTACAACGTCGGTCCAGGACACGTTCAGGATGCCCAGCGAATCGCCCAACACGTAGGTAAGAATCCATACGTGTGGGATAACAATGTCTCAGATTGTTTGCTACTTAAGAGTGAACAGAAGTACCTTGCACTAGAGGGTGTGAAACACGGCTATTGTAGAGGTAAAGAACCTGTGCAATATGTTCGTAACGTGATTTCACAGTACTCGATGTATCAAAGCATGGAATTGTGACACGTCTTGTATTAATTCTTTCAGTCATACTGATCGCCTCCGCTTGTAATAAGGAGGACAATACAAATTTGATTCTTGAAGGTAAGACGACGGACTCCAGAAATGGGGCCGGGCTCAATGGTGTTACCGTAGATATCGAAGAGCAAATTCTAGAAGGAGGAGCCTTGAACGCTGCGTATCAATATGCAGGCGGGGCGACCTCAGCTTCTGGAGGCAACTACCGCATTGAGTTTGAACGTGAGAACTCCCTGGAGTATCGTGTGGGTTACGCGAAGGAAGGGTACTTCTTTCAGCAATATTCACTGAACCCAGATTTATTCAATCCAGGAGAAGTCGTGACGCGGAATATCAGTATGATTCCGGAGGCAACGATTGCTGTTCGTATCCAAAACGTCAATCCCGAAACGGAAGATGATGAGATTCGCTTCCGTTACCTCGATGCGAATTTCAATTGCGAGTGTTGTGATAATGAGTTTACGATCTTAGAAGGAACGGCCATCGACACTACGCTCGAGTGTCAGCTTCACGGTGATTATATGCTTCACTTCGTATATGAGATCATGCGTGATTCTGATACCACTATCGTGGATTCAGTATACTGTCCGGCTTTTCAGTTGACAGAGGTAAACATCAATTACTGATGGCTGAACATCACATCGAAGTATCTCGGAACCTGCGATACTTCGACAATGAACAACCGGATCAGCCAGAGTTGTTGATAGCACTACACGGTTATACACAGCATCCCAAATTCTTCCAACGAAAGTTCAATATACTCGATGATCGTGCCTACGTTGTGGCACCTGAAGGATTGCATCGCTTTTACATTCAAGGACATTCAGGAAGGGTGGGAGCCTCATGGATGACAAAAGAAGATCGCTTGATAGACATCGCAGATAACATGAACTATCTCGATCAGTTGTACCAACGTCTCTTGACCCAGAACTACGAACGCAAGACTCTCTTGGGTTTCTCACAGGGAGCAGCCACCGCGGTTCGTTTTTTCTGCCATCAACCAAGTTACTTTGACCGTTTGGTTCTTTGGGCAGGTTCTTTTCCTCCAGATTTAGACTTGCCTAGTAATGCGGAAGCTCTGAATCAAACGGGTATCGATTTGGTCATTGGCGATGATGATGAATTTATCAAAGAAGATCACATCGTAGAGCTATCAAAGATCTTCGATGCGCACCAAATCAAGTATCGACTGCACCGTTTTTCCGGCGGACATGACATTCATTCTTCCACGCTCTCAGGGCTTTTTCGTTAGAAATGATATTATTCAAACTAAGTTTTTAGTTCAATAACTAAAAGTTTAGTTATATTTGTGTCATGATTCAATTGACACGAGCAGAGGAAGAGGTAATGCAAGTTCTATGGAAGCTTGAAAATGCCTTTGTCAAGGAGATACTCGAGCAGTTCCCTGAGCCAAAACCTGCCTACAATACCCTAAGTACGATCGTCCGCATCCTCGAACAGAAAGGAGTGGTTTCTCATGAAGCGATTGGGAGATCGCACAGGTATTTTCCCGTATTAAGTAAAACCCAATACCGTTCCGCGTCTTTAGAGCGATTGTCTTCAGATTACTTCGGCGGTTCATTCAAAGAACTCGCAAGTTGCTGGCTTCAAGACAACCAAATCAACATCGATGATCTCGAAGAGATCAAGGCATTGATTGGGAAGAGGAAGAATTAGAGGAAAAGTTAGAAGAAGAATAAGTTAGGGGCGCAAATGTGCGCCCAATGGAAGAGAGAAATACTTTCGTCAACCGTCAACCGTCAACCGTCAACCGTCAACCGTCAACCGTCAACCGTCAACCGATAAACCATGATCACAGACATCCTTACATACAACGCATTCTTACTTGTTTGGTCATTAGCTATGTTCCTACTGACAATGAAGTCTCGACCTGCGAAGTGGTACCGATTTGCATGGCTAGCTGGTCCTTTGGTGGCTTTGACTCCTTTCCTGGTTCCAAATGGAGCTGTGGAGATGGTATTACCAACAATTGAGTTACCCGTTCTAGAACTGACAGGAGAAGCGGCTGCGTCATCTTCAATGTCATGGTGGGCTATGCTCTATGTGGTTGGGATCGTTTCCGCGCTAGCGATATTGTTAGTCAGAATCACCCGACTCATCATGATCCACCGTAGGTCAACAAGAGACAATAACGTCTATCTATTGGCAGCGCAGGATGTAGATCGTGGAGCATTTTCATTCTTCAAGATGATCTACTTACCAAGCACACTCGGACCTGATTTGCGATCATGCGTGATCAAACACGAGCAGGTTCATGTGCAGCGCGAGCATAGCCTCGACGTAGTGTTTGTGGAGGTATTGAAAATTTTATTTTGGTTCAACCCAGCGGTGTACCTGATGAAGGCCGGTCTATCGATTTGTCATGAATACGAAGCGGATGAATTGACTTCAGAAGCCGTTGGTGATGAGCAATATGTGAATGCATTGTTGAGCAGTTCTTTCGGACTGAATCACATTGCATCTATCGTTCACCCTTTCAGTAAAGCAAATATCAAAACCCGTATAACTATGTTACATTCAAGTAAGAAGCTACGCCTAGCGTGGATCCTACCTATGGTTGCTTTCGCAATGATTCTCTCATTGCAAGCATGTACGAAAAAGGCAGACACTGCCGCAGACGAAAATATCTACGAAACCGTAGATAAGATGGCAGAATTCCAGGGAGGAATGGAAGGTCTGATTACCTACGTTTCCAACAATTTGGAGTATCCACAAGAAGCCAAGGATGGAAATATCCAAGGAATGGTAGCGGTGTCTTTTGTTGTTGGTGCCGATGGGAAAGTGAAAGACGCAACAGTCTTGAAGTCTCTGTCAGAGGCTTGTGACGCGGCTGCACTCTCAGTTTTTAATGACATGCCAGATTGGACTCCTGCCGAAGTAAACGGCGAAACGGTAGCTCAATCATTGACACTTCCAATTCGATTTCAGATCGATGCCTAACCAAGAGTAAGGCAATCCGTCATTGTGCCCGCAGAGATATTGTTGTACTTTCAGGTCCGTTTTGAAACCAATGCTGATCATGAAAAAGACACTACTATCTCTGACGGGCATTTTTATGCTTTTTAGTCTGGTAGCCCAGGAAAACAATGAGAACGTTATTCCTCATCACCTTACTTGGGAAGAAATCATTGCTGCTAGACAGTATGACTTTTCTCAAACCGTAGCTCGCGGGATTGAAACTCCTCCTGAGTTCGAAAACTTGAGAACCCCTGCTGAATGGGAAGAGCAACAAGCACTTGTCATCGGGTGGGAAGGATACCCTCAAATCCTCAAGCAAATCACCGCAGCAGCTCGCCTCGAATGTGAAGTCATCATCCTTACAGAAGATGAAGATCAGACGATTGATTTCCTCTACGGAAATAGCGCTGGTGGTCCTTTTGAAGACCTGACTAACGTTACAGTAATTGAGACTGATCTCAACACCATTTGGATGCGTGACTATGCGGCGACAACCGTATACGGCAACGAAGTAGATCAAGCATTCCTGGTAGACTGGATCTACAACCGTCCACGTCCTGATGATGATGCTTCACCTGCAGAAGTAGCTGAACACCTCGACCTTCCTTTGTACTGCACTACAAGTGCTCCATACGATTTGATGGGTACTGGTGGTAACTGGATGACTGATGGATTCGGACTTGGTTTCTCTTCAGAGCTCATCATGGATGAGAACGAAGGTGGAAACACATGGTGGGGAACACAATACCCAGATCAAACAGAAGACGAAATTGACGAAATCTTCAACCTCTTTATGGGAATCAATGAGTACGTAAAGATGGATAACCTTCCTTACGATGGAATCCACCATATCGATATGCACTTGAAGATGTTGGATGAAGAGACACTACTTTGGGCTGAGTACCCGGAAGGTGTCGCTGATGGTCCTCAGATCGAGGCGAACATCGAATACGTGTTGAGCAACTACACTACAAAGTGGGGAACGCCATTCAAGGTGATTCGAGTTCCTTCTCCGCCTCAGTTCGGAAACAATGATTACCCTGATGATGGAGGATGGTACTTGACCTACACAAACTCTGTGTTTGTCAATAAGACGGTACTTCTTCCTACGTACTACACTGAGTATGATACAACGGCAATTCGTATCTACGAAGAGGCCCTACCTGGCTACAACATCGTTGGCATTGATTGCGATACATCACCTAACAATATCATCGCGCTTTCAGGAGCGATTCACTGTATTACGCACGAAGTTGGAGCAGACGATCCCTTGCTGATCAGTCACCAAGCACTGCCCGATACAGAAGATGATCAGAACCCTTACCCAGTGGTAGCCTACATGGCTCACCGCGATGGGGTAGTAAACGGAACTCTTTATTACAAGACATCGCTTGATGGTGATTACCAAAGTGTAAGCATGTCAGATATCGGAGATGGTAACTGGCAAGGAGACATTCCCGCTCAGCCATTTGGAACAACTGTTTACTACTACGTACAAGGAGAAGCTGCCGATGGGAAAGTTCAGGTTCGTCCGATGCCAGCACCAGAGGGATACTGGGAGTTTGATGTCGTGAACGAGATCGTATTTATTGAAGAGAATGAGATTGGCGCTTTCGCTCCTGCATTCCCAAACCCTGCCAATGCGATTACATGTGTGCCGTTGACATTGAATCAAGAGATGGATGGAATCCTTAAAATCTCAGATGTTACTGGTCGTACTATTGAAGTGATTCACCGAGGCTCTTTCCCTAGCGGAGAAACGAAATACTTCTTCAATGCCAGTGAAATGGCACAAGGAGCGTACTTGATTGAATTCGTTGCTGGAGCCGAGCGCTTCACACAACGCATCATGGTGAAGTAAGCACGTTTTAAGACATAAAAAGAATCCCGATCCGGCAACAGATCGGGATTTTTATTGGGGTAAACTTCAGATCGTGTGGGTTCTGTCGAATGGATTATTCTCCGCCGTAGTAGTCAGCGTAGTTATTCTCCGTTTCGTAGAGTCTGAGTTTATGAAGAGTACATCCCGTTTCACTGATCGGACCTTCTAGCTGTTCCCAGATGGCGATGATGATGTTCTCTGTCGAAGACATCTTGCCTGCCATGAAAGGAACATCAAGGTTGATGTTCTTGTGATCGAGGGGCTCTATCACTTTGTCATTGACAATATCTTTCAAATCTTTTAGGTCCATGCAGTACCCAGTATCTGCGCTTGGAGTTCCTTTGACAGTCACGTGGAGTTCGTAGTTGTGTCCGTGCCAATTTGGGTTGGCACATTTGCCGAACACTTCTAGGTTCTTCTCCTTTGACCAACTGTCGTTCCACAGCTTGTGAGCTGCGTTAAATCGTTCTCGACGTGTGACGTATACTACGCTCATGTGTTTCTTTTTTCGTTCCCTGTATCCTCGGGCTTTTACAATACCTTTGCCGAGCATTTTGTTCGAACAAAGTAAAAAAGCATGATCATTATCACGGGAGCGGCAGGCTTTATTGCAAGTTGCCTAGTCGCAAAGTTAAACGAGGAAGGTTATAACGATCTCGTCTTAGTAGATGATTTCTCACATGAGTCAAAAAAGGCCAACTTCGAAGGGAAGAAGTACAATATTTTGATTGATCGTGAGCTATTCCCAGCGTGGCTGGAAGAGAACGAGAATCAAGTACAGTTCATCTTCCACCTTGGAGCTCGCACCGATACCACCGAGTTTGACAAATCGATTTTTGATCATCTCAACTTGAACTACACCAAGAAGATCTGGAACCTCTGCGTAGAGTATGGCATTCCATTAGTTTACGCGTCGTCTGCTGCAACATATGGTGGTGGAGAACATGGTTACGATGACAATCATGAAGTCGTGAATAAGCTCGTTCCGCTCAATCCATATGGTGATTCTAAGAATGAATTCGATAAGTGGGCATTAGCACAAGAGAAGCAGCCTTATTTCTGGGCTGGTTTGAAATTCTTCAATGTATACGGACCCAATGAGTACCACAAGGGCAGAATGGCCAGCGTGGTCTTTCATGCCTACAATCAAATCACGAAGACCAATGCGATGAAGCTCTTTCGCAGTCATCGAGAAGACTACGAGAATGGACATCAGCAACGCGATTTCGTGTATGTGAAAGATGTAGCCAAGGTTTGCTACTTTCTCATGCATCACCGCAAAGACAGCGGACTCTACAACCTAGGTTCAGGGAAGGCTCGTACTTTCTTAGATCTAGCAAAAGGGGTTTTCGCTGCGCTAGACAAGCCTGAAGACATTGGCTTCATCGACACCCCAGCTGACATTCGCGATAAGTACCAGTACTTCACAGAAGCGAATATGTCGAAGCTTCACTCAATCGGTTACCCACATGAATTCACTAGTCTCGAGGATGGGATTGAGGATTATGTGAAGGGGTATTTGGTGGAGACGCGTTACCTCTAGGGCTCTAGAGCTAACGGGTAAAAAGGCTAAATGGCTAAATGTTTTGGGTGACCTGTATTTGAGGACACTCTATTTCTTACTTCTCTTTTGCTTCTCTTTCTTTTTCTGCTTCTCATTCTTCCTCTCACTCTCCTTCTTCC
Source organism: Flavobacteriales bacterium (assembly GCA_022447625.1). Taxonomy (GTDB): domain Bacteria; phylum Bacteroidota; class Bacteroidia; order Flavobacteriales_D; family Sanyastnellaceae; genus Sanyastnella. The sequence goes on from JAKVAX010000003.1 coordinate 243,212, forward strand.
TCTTAAGCCTTTTGGTAAAGATGGGTTGAAGAATGAACACCAATGCGAATCCGGAGCGTGACCAGAAGGGGAGCGCCATGGAGAGCAATCCGGTGAACACGAAGACTGCGAGGGCTACGTATGCTCTAGTCATTTCATATTTGAAGGTGAGTTCTTCCATTGTTGATTGTGACGTCACCTTCTTGACGATGAGCAGATGGAGAAGTCCGATCATGGCGAGGTTGGTACAGTAGAGCATGAATGGACCTGCCGTTGCAAACCCCGTGACATAGAATGCGGTAGAGAAGGGAAGAAGGACAACGAAAAAGAGCAAAAGGATATGGCGCTACAACAGCGGGTGATCAATCTCTTCAACGTATTTACTTATTCTCAAGTGAGCCACCCAGTATAGCGCAATCACAAAGAAGCTGACGATAAAGCCGATGAGTTCAAGTTGAATGCTGGCAATGATATCCCAGAAGGAAGTCTGGTGAAAGGCTTCAGCAGAAGGAATATTCACCTCAAGAATGAGGAGCGTTAGGGCAATCGAGAAGACAGCGTCAGTGAAGTTCAGAACTCTCCGATGGTCGTGAGTAGTATGTGGCATTGGAGAGCGATTCTAAGGTGTATTTTAGGAAAACCACATCACCCAGCTCAATTGTTCTACTCTGGGGAAATTCTCACTCTATTTCAATGTCTCCATCCAGAGCATCGATGGGTTTCTGTCGAACCTTTCCCACCCTACTGATCATGTAAATGATGTAAATAAAAGAGAATAGAAAAGGCAACATCCCAACGAGAACGGGTGAAGAGAAATCTGGTCCGTTAGTGCGCAAGGATTGGAGTCCACCTGTTTTTTGGACCCAAGTGAGCACAAAAAGGCCGAGTACAATAACATTAGAAAGTAAGAGGAAACGAAGAAGCTGTTTTGACATTAAAGCTGCTCCTTCAATTCGATCAAGAAGGCACGGATTTGCTGGAGACGTCCTGCTACTTCAGCATCGCGATCCGCTTCTTTTGGTTTTGCCTTGAGATGCTTTCGGGCGCCTTCTAAGGTGAAGCCACGCTCCTTAACCAAATGATGGATGGTGCGAATAGTCTCCAGGTCTTTACGCGTGAAGAGGCGATTGCCTTTCTTGTTTTTTTTGGGTTTGATAGCGTCGAACTCTCGTTCCCAAAATCGAATCAAGGAGGCGTTGACATCAAACATTCCAGCTACTTCTGAAATGGTGAAATACTGCTTCTCTATTTCTTTTTCCCGATACGGCATTAACCTAAGATACAAAGGATAGATCAGTCGAACGACTGATTACCTGTAGAAGAACGTTCCAATAACTGCTCGAATTGTTCTGGAGACAAGTCATTGAAGTAGAAATACGCAGGGTTAACCTTCGTTCCATCTTTAATGACTTCGTAGTGCAAGTGAGGCCCTACTGAGGTACCTGTGTTTCCGATCAAACCAATAACTTCACCACGCTTTACTTTTTGACCTTTCTTCACATTGATTTTACTCATGTGAGCGTAGAGCGTTTCGTAACCGAATCCGTGCTTGATGACTACGTTCTTTCCGTAACCATTGCGCTTACTTTGAACACGCACTACGACTCCATCCCCTGTAGCGAAGATGTCAGTTCCTGTAGGCGCGGTAAAATCCATTCCGGTGTGAAGCTTCCGCACTTTGTAGATCGGGTGAATACGGTATCCGTAACCACTCGCTACGCGTGTGAGGTCTTCGTTTCTTACCGGCTGGATAGCAGGAATCGAGGCCAGCATCTCTTCCTTATTCCGCGCTAGCGTAAATAGCTCATCAAACGACTTGCTTTGAGCCACCAACTTGCGCTGGATCTTAGAAAGTCGTTCACGTGTTTGAATGATGGTTTGAGAATGATCGAAACCACGCAAATCACGCATACGGTCAGTACCACCCACACCTGGTTGTCTTAAATGCTCAGGATAAGGCTCGGTTCCAAAAATGTTTCGGTAGATGTTGTCATCGCGTTCAGCGATTTCACTCAATACATGATCAACCTTTTCCAACTCACTTCCCATAATCGCCAGCTGACCTTCGAGGTATTCAACCTCACGTTCCAATGCGCGTTGTTTCGGACTTTCGAAGTATGAATTGAAGATGTAAATCGATGCAAAAGCCACCACACCAGCAAAGCCAACCCACTTCACACCTAGGATGAGGTAGTCACTCCAAGTGTAGGGTACTTTTTCGTACTGTAACTGTTCGGGATTGTATCGATATCTATAGCGAGCCATGGATAGAGAGAGGGTCTCAAATAAAGTCGGACGAAAGTAACAGAATTAATCTACTTTTGCAATCTGGAATACCCCGTGTGACGTGGGTTTAACAAGCCTTTAGAGAATTCGTTCAAAGCCTTACATAGATGGAATCAGCTAAGATCCGCAAAGTATTTTTTGACTTCTTCGCTTCGAAAGGACATGAAATCGTGGCTTCTGCACCGATGGTGGTGAAAGATGACCCTACGCTTATGTTCACGAATGCGGGGATGAATCAGTTCAAAGATTTGTTTCTAGGAAATAGTGTAGTGAAGGATCCTCGTGTGGCCAATTCGCAGAAATGTTTGCGTGTATCTGGTAAGCACAATGACTTGGAAGAAGTAGGGGTAGATACCTATCACCACACCATGTTCGAAATGCTTGGGAACTGGTCTTTCGGTGACTACTTCAAGAAAGAAGCCATCGAATGGGCTTGGGAACTACTGACAGAACACTACAAACTTGAAAAGGATCGTCTCTACATCACGTACTTCGAAGGTGATAAAGAAGACGGATTACCTGCGGATGAAGAAGCAGTTTCGTACTGGAAGCCATTGATTGATGAGGATCGAATCATTGCTTGTGACAAGAAAGATAACTTCTGGGAAATGGGCGAAACAGGGCCTTGTGGGCCATGTTCAGAGATCCATATCGACATTCGCAGTGACGCTGATCGTGCAGTTACTCCTGGAAAAGAGCTGGTGAATCAAGACCACCCTCAAGTGATTGAAATTTGGAATCTAGTATTCATGGAGTTCAACCGAATGGCTGATCGTTCTTTGATGCCACTTCCGAATAAGCATATCGATACAGGAATGGGGCTCGAGCGTCTGGCAATGGCTTTGCAAGACAAGACCTCGAACTACGACACTGATGTATTCCAATACTACATCAACGAAATTGAAAAGAAGTCTAGTAAGAAGTACCAGCAATCAGATAGCAAGCAAGACGTAGCTATGCGTGTGATCTCAGATCACTTACGCGCCGTATCATTCTCTATTGCAGATGGACAGCTTCCATCGAATTCAGGAGCAGGATATGTGATCCGTCGAATCTTGCGGCGTGCGATTCGCTATGCATTTAGCTTCCTAGATATTAAGGAGGCGTTCATTTATGAATTGAGTGCGAAGCTAGTTGAGCACATGGGTGAATTCTTCCCTGAATTGGAGAAGAACAAAGACCTCATTGCGAAAGTGATCAAGGAAGAAGAAGAAGGATTCCTCCGCACCTTGGATAAAGGAATTCAGCGTCTGGAAGAGCTTTTCGCGAACTCTGGAGATACGTTGGATGGAAAGTCAGCTTTCGAATTGTACGATACTTACGGTTTCCCAATCGACTTGACGGCTTTGATCGCCTCAGAGCGTGGTGTTTCTATTGATGAGCAGCCTTTGATACTGAGCTTCAGAAGCAAAAGGAACGCTCACGTGCCGCTGGAAAGGTAGAAACCGATGACTGGGTTATCCTTCACGAAGATGAGCGCGAAGAGTTCATCGGATATGATCGAACTCACAGTCATGCGAAGATTACACGCTACCGTCGTATAAAGCAAAAAGGAAAAGACCGTTACCAATTGGCGTTCAACATCACTCCATTCTATGCAGAGAGTGGTGGACAGGTAGGAGATACCGGTAAGATCGTCGCTGGGGGTGAGGAAGTATACATTATTGACACCAAGAAGGAGAACAACCTAATCGTTCACTTCACAGAGAAATTGCCGTCAAACCCGAAGGTGGAGTTCGAAGCATTTGTCAATGTGAAACGTCGCAAGAGCACGGCTCGAAATCACTCAGCAACGCACTTATTGCACGAGGCCTTGAGAGAAGTACTCGGAACGCACGTGGAACAGAAAGGATCATTGGTTCACCCTGATCATCTTCGTTTTGACTTCTCACACTTCGCCAAAGTAACGGATGAAGAAGTGGAACGCGTAGAAGCCATCGTTAACCAGCGTATTCTCGAGAACATCGAGCTTGATGAACGTCGCAACGTACCTATTGACGAAGCGAAAGACCTAGGGGCTATGATGCTCTTCGGTGAGAAGTACGGAGACTTGGTTCGTGTAATCAAGTTTGGTTCTTCTGTGGAGCTTTGTGGAGGAATTCACGTTCCAGCAACAGGTTCAATTGGCTACTTCAAGATTCACCACGAGACCGCAGTAGCGGCGGGTGTTCGTCGTATCGAAGCCTACACCGGACAGAAGGCATCTGATTACCTGAATAAACAACTCAGCACATTAGCTGAATTGAAAGAGGTGTTGAAGAATCCAAAAGATATGGTGAAAGCTGTGAACGATTTGGTTTCTAAGAACAACGAACTCAGTAAGAAGCTCGAGCAGCACGAAAAGCAGAAAGCAGGTGGTGTCAAGAAAGAGCTTGCAGGTAGAATCACCGAAAACCAAGGAATCAACTTCTTGGCTGAAAAGGTAGACCTTGCGGCTGGAGAGATCAAAGACATCGCCTTCCAACTTCGTGCAGAGTACGAGCGACTCTTCGCCGTTCTCGGTTCAGATGTTGACGGTAAGACAACGCTTACAGTCTTCATTTCTGATGACTTGGTGAAAGACAAGGGGATGAACGCAGGCCAGATTATTCGTGAACTCGCTAAAGAGATTCAAGGTGGTGGCGGTGGTCAACCATTCTTCGCAACCGCAGGAGGGAAGAACCCTGATGGAATTGGGGAAGCGTTGAAGAAGGCTGAGAATTTCCTACGGTAGGGATGCATATGCTTTAGAGGAAGAATTAAAATGAGAGGTTAGGGACGCACATGTGCGCCCAATGGAAGAATAAAATAAGAATGAGAGGGTGCTTAGGCACCCTTTTTCTTTTGCTGTATTCCAGCTTTTGCGAGCATCATACCAAAAGTTATGGCACAAAAAAAGCGGCCACAAAGTGGCCGCTTTACACCAATACGTAGAGCTAGTTTTAGGACGCTGAGCGTCAGGCTGTGGCGTAGCGCGCCTCGCGTTCCTGGATCTCCTCCTTTGAGAGCCCGTAAACGGGTCCATGGAATTCCTCGTTGTACGCCAGACCGAGGTTTAGGAGGTAGAAGATGTTAAATACAATGGCGAATACGTAATCGATCACCTGATTCTTTCCGAAGCTTTGAGCAAGCTCAATAATCAAGCGGAAAGCAAAATAAATGTTGAATACAGGAATCAGGAATAATAGAATGTGGCTCCCAGGACGACCAACGATCTTGAGAGTAACGATAAGATCCCAAATCGGCACGAGTGAGGCAATTCCAGGCTGATTAGCCTTTACGAAGAGCTGCCATTTGGCCAAAGCACCGACTAGGAGCAAGAATCCAGCTAGTACTGCAATTCCGGTATTGTCACTGTTTAGAATTTGATGAATCCACTCCATGATTCGAAATTTTTAATGAAACACTTTCGGTGTGTTCCATATGTAAGACGCTACTTACATAAACTGGTTGCCTCTTTTTGTAACTTTTTTTGAAAGAGGCTATAGGAGCGGGATTCCGAAGGTTTCCGTTGGTAAGACTAGCTAATTTGGGCGTATTTCTTCACGTCTGCACCGTCAATCTTGTCTGGACACAAAATAATGAGACGCTCAATCACGTTCCGCAGCTCGCGGATGTTTCCTGTCCATTCACCCTTCTGGAGTTCTTTAATGGCAGAAGCAGTAATCTCTTTAGCTGACATACCGTAATCATTGCAGATGTTCTCGATAAAGAAGTCTGCCAACAGCGGAATGTCGTCTTTGCGATCCTTCAATGAAGGAACGTGAATCGGAATCACATTCAAACGGTGGTATAAATCTTCACGGAAGTTCCCTTCAACGATTTCTTTGCGCAGGTCTTTATTAGTGGCAGCGAATACACGAACATTCACTTTAATGTCTTTGTCGCCTCCAACACGTGTGATTTTGTGTTCTTGTAATGCACGTAGCACTTTGGCTTGCGCCGAAGCGCTCATATCACCAATCTCATCTAAGAACAGCGTTCCGCCGTCTGCTTGTTCGAACTTTCCTTTACGCTGCTTAATTGCGGAAGTAAAGGCACCTTTTTCGTGACCGAACAATTCGCTTTCAATCAACTCAGAAGGAATGGCCGCACAGTTAACTTCAATGAAGGGCTTCTTCGCGCGTTCGCTGTTGCTGTGCAATGAACGAGCAACCAATTCTTTACCTGATCCATTTCCACCAGTAATCAGCACGCGCGCCTCACTTGGAGCTACCGTTTCGATCATCTTCTTAATCTCTATGATAGCTTCAGACTCGCCAATGATGTTACTGCTCAGCTGCTTATTGATCTTGCGCTTGAGGGTCTTCGTTTCCTCCACTAGTGCGCTTGTGTCAGAGGCATTACGAAGAGTAACCAAAATGCGATTGAGGTCGAGTGGCTTTTCAATGAAATCCCATGCCCCTTTCCTTAGCGCTTCCACGGCTGTTTCTACGGTACCGTGTCCTGAAATCATGACAACGGGAGTCTCCACTTCCATTAAACGAATACGTTCAAGAGTTTCGATGCCGTCCATTCCTGGCATTTTGATATCACAGAAGATCAAGTCGAACTTACCGTCTTGAATCTTTTGAATACCCTCTTTGCCATTCTCGGCTTCTTCAACCTTGTAGTCTTCGTATTCGAGGATCTCACGCAGTGAACTGCGGATGCTTGCTTCGTCGTCAATAATAAGGATCTGGGCCATGTCGTTCATTTACCTTACGAAGGTATCAACTTTCATTCCAATACAATCTTTCCGTCGATGATCTCTTTGACGATTCCTTCTTTCATGGCGTACGCCGAACGATGAATCTTCTTGTAATTCAGATGCTTGACAAGGTAATTGATCAAGTGAGTCGAGATCGGCATGAAGTCTACTCGCAAAGGAAGCATTCCAGGAATCTTTAAGCGCTGGTCACGATCAAGCTTAAGCATGTCTGCATGCATCGAACGGAAGGCGTTGATCGGAATAACATCTGAAAGGTCACTTGATGACTGTCCGACATGTGAATTGTACATGTCGAGCAGGGTGTCAAATGATCCACTTGAACCTACGATGGTTTCGCCTGGGAACTGCTTGAGGGCTTCTTGCAGTGGTTCCAACACTCGGTGCAGGTGCTTCTCAAGACGCTTGGAGTCATGGGGTAGGAAAGGGTCATTGGGTTGAATCTGTTCAAATACACGCGAGACCCCCAGCGGAAAACTTTGTTTCCAAGCAATACCGTCTTGATTGGCGATGATAAATTCCGTGCTCCCTCCACCGATGTCCATGACCGTGATGTAGTCTTGGCCGATGTCCATGGTTTGCTTGACGCCTTCAAAAATGAGTTCAGCTTCTCGTTCACCGTCAATGACTTTCACCTCCATTCCGAACATGGAGCGTGCCTTATTGATGAATTGTATGGCGTTGCTCGCTTCCCGCAAAGCGGAAGTAGCAAAGACAACACTTTTAGAAGTGCCAAGATTCATCATCGAGTGGTGGTGCACCATGAGAGCATCAAGTCCGCGAGCCATGCGGTCAGCTCTAATCACCCCTTGGCCAATTCCTCCTTTACCTAGTTTGACGGATACCTTGTTAGAGAACACAGGTTTCCAGCTATCATTCTCGATCTCAACGATCAGAATATTGAAGGTGTTGGTTCCACAATCGATGACGGCTACACGACTCATGTTTTATAAAATAGCCATTTCCACAATTCGCGGTAGGTCGGACGCTTACCGTACATCAAGATACCTGTGCGGTAGATCTTGGCTGCAAGCCAGACCATGAAGAAGCAAGTCGTGATCAGCAAAACAACGCTGAGTAAGAGTTCCCAAATGGGTACATTGCCAACCGATATACGCACCATCATGACTGTGGGAGAAGTAAACGGAACAATTGAAAATATTTGAGCCGCTGTTCCTTCGGGATTGTCCACACTCATGATGGCCACTATGTAGGCGAAGAAGAGGGGTAACATGATAGGCATCATCAATTGCTGAGAGTCAGTATCGCTATCCACTACTGAACCAATTGCTGCAAATAATGATGAATAAAGAATATAGCCACCGACAAAGTATAACACGAACATCGAGAGTAACTGCAGCCAATTGATATCTAGAAGGATCTTGGTCAATTTATTCTGTGCTAGAAAGCTTTCAAAGTCTAAATTTGCAGTACCGCCTTGTTGTTCAGCGATTTCCGCCATGGCTTCAGCACTGCTGAAAGCGCCGTTTTCGAAAAGTAAACCAGCGATGCTGAAGATAATAATCGAGAAAACGACCCAGATTAACACTTGAGTAATCGCGACCAGACCAACTCCTATAATCTTCCCAATCATCAACTGAAATGGTTTGACTGAAGAGATTATGACCTCGACAATTCGGTTGGTTTTTTCCTCAATTACGCCACGCATCACATAGGCGCCAAAAAGGAACAGAAAGAAGAATGTGATCACGGCGAAGATCAATCCGACAGCAGCTTTTCCTTCGGCATTTTCTTCTCCTTTTTCGATGTCATATTTTGATAATTGAATATTCACCTTCAATGTTCGATAGGTATCAAAGTCGAGGTTGGACTTTGATACCTTGGCTCTTTCTAATGCAGATTCTAGATCGCCTTCAATAACGTTTGATGCGCTCGAACTAGGTACTTTCTTATAGTATAGCTCTGCCTTTTTATGATCATACACACCTTCTAGTACAGTAGCCATCAATGTGTAGTCACTGTTTATAAAAGTAGAATCGCTTAGTGCTTTATCACTGAAACGGTAAACGTAACCATCACGTTCTGGAAAACAATCAGGACATGTCGGGAGATATTGTCCGATCCGCTCATCATATCGTGTGATAATACCTTGGTCATCAACGATTAGTATTTTGTGCTCTACCGAATCTACAGACACCGCAAACACTGCCGCGGCCACTAATCCAGCGAATAAAAGAGGCCCTAGAATTGTCATGAAGATGAACGCCCTCTTACGAACGCGACTGAGGTACTCGCGTTTAATAATCAGTCCTACTTTACTCATGACGTGTGTTTTGATTGTTCAACTGCTTGAATGAAGATGTCATTCATGCTGGCAATATGTGGTCTAGCCTCCAGAATCTGAACGTTTGGGGTAAGGGTATTCAAGAGGTCATTCAAAGTGCGTTCATCTCTCAATTTGATGATTGCTTCGTTGTCTCCTTCGTCCTCATCACGAGAATTGCTGATGAGCTCAAAATTGGTCCAAAGACTGTTAGCGAGGGATACTGCTGATCCTTCGTATCGAATCAGGAATTCGTTTTCATTGAATCGACGGCGAACTTCATCTACTGAACCGTCAAGAACCACGCGAGACTTATTGATCAAAGCGATGCTGTCACAGATTTCCTCTACACTGCCCATGTTGTGTGTAGAGAGAACAATGGTGCTTCCCTGGTCACGAAGTCGTAAGATCTCCTTTCGTACGATCGCCGTGTTGATCGGGTCGAAACCTGAGAAAGGTTCATCGAGGATAAGGAGTCTTGGTTCGTGAAGCACTGTCGTAACGAATTGGATCTTTTGGGCCATACCCTTACTCAATTCCTCTACCTTTTTGTTCCACCAGTCTCCAATCTCCAAGCGCTCAAACCATTCGTTGAGTTTCACCTTGGCATCGAACTTCGACATGCCTTTGAGTTGAGCTAGGTAGAGCGCTTGCTCACCCACCTTCATTTTTTTGTACAAACCACGTTCCTCCGGGAGGTATCCGATTTGGTTCACATGTTCTGGATTCAATGCGTCTCCAAAGAATTTGATCTCTCCGTTATCTGGTCCGGTGATTCGATTGATAATGCGAATCAAGCTGGTCTTCCCAGCTCCGTTAGGACCCAACAGACCGAAGATGCTCTTCTCTGGGACGGTGATATTGACATCGTGCAATGCGACATGGTTCGCATAACGCTTGTCAATAGAAATGGCTTCTAGTGCATTCATGGGCTTTGGTGCTTGCAGCAAATCTATTCAAACAAAAAAATGGTGCGTTACTAATCACAGCAACGCACCAAAATCGTGTTCAGTGGTCATAATATTAGGAGAACATCTCCTTCACTTTCTGGAAGAAGCCTTTATCCTTATTCGAAGGATTCGGCTTGAAGTTCTCCGAATCTCTGAGCTTCTCTAGTAATTCTTTCTCCTCACTAGAGAGTTTTTGTGGTGTCCACACATTGATATTCACCAACAAATCTCCGTTTCCGTAGCTGTCAACGCTAGGTAGTCCCTTACCACGTAGGCGGACAATCTTACCACTTTGCGTTCCAGGGTCAACCTTGATCTTTGCGCGGCCGTTCACCAATGGCACTTCGGTCGAAGCTCCGATGGCGGCATCTACAAAGTTCAGGTAGAGATCGTAGTGAAGGTTATTTCCATTACGCTTCAATACATCGTGCTCAATCTCTTCGATTACAACGAGTAGATCTCCGCTGATTCCTCCAAATGGTCCGGCGTTACCTTCTCCACGAACGTTGAGCTGCATGCCTTCTTCTACACCCGCAGGAATATCGATAGTCACGATTTTCTCTTCGCGCTTTAATCCGAATTCATCAGCATCTTTTGGTTTCGAAGTCACTGTCTTCCCTGCACCATGACAAGTCGGGCAAGTAGAAGTAGTAGCCATCTGACCGAGGAAGGTATTCGTCACACGACGAACTTGACCGGTTCCTTTACACGTAGGACACGTATCGTATTGAACGCCTTCGGCAGGAACTTGCTTGAAGACCTTGATCTTCTTTTGCACACCTTCAGCCACCTCTTCCAAGGTTAGTTTTACCTTGATACGCAGGTTCGATCCTTTCGTACGACGTCCAGCGCGCTGGCCACCGCCACCAAAGCCACCTCCACCAAAGGCACCACCAAAGATGTCTCCGAACTGACTGAAGATGTCGTCCATATTCATGCCGCCACCGCCGCCGCCGAAGCCACCGCGCATGCCGTCATGTCCGAACTGATCGTACTGTTGCTTTTTCTGAGCATTGCTCAAGACTTCGTAGGCTTCAGCTGCCTCCTTGAACTTCTCCTCAGCTTCCTTGTCGTCAGGGTTCTTATCCGGGTGGTACTTTAGGGCAAGCTTGCGGTAGGCCTTCTTGATCTCAGAATCAGTGGCTCCCTTGCTTACACCAAGTACTTCGTAATAATCTCTCTTTGCCATGTCTAGCTATTACTGGCCAACAACAACTTTAGCGTAGCGAAGTACGGCGTCGTTGATGAAGTATCCTTTTTCCACTACGTCAACAACCTTGCCTTTCATGTCTTCCGATGGAGCAGGGATGTTGGTAATCGCTTCGTGGTATTCTGTGTCGAACGGTTGTCCAATGCTGTCCATTGGCTTGAGTCCTTTCACTTCAAGTGAATGCTTGAGTTTGTGGTGAATCAAGTTGAAACCTTCTTTCACCGTATTGATGTCTTCAGAAGCTTCGTTCGCTTTAGCTGCGCGATCGAAATCGTCAAGTACAGGAAGCATTTCCTTGATCACATCTCCGCTGGCAGTTTTGAGCATCTCAATACGCTCCTTCGCCGTACGCTTGCGGAAGTTGTCAAACTCTGCGAACAAACGAGTGTACTTGTCTTTCAACTCTGCAACCATCGCCTCCAGCTGTTCTTCACGACTCAATTCAGGAGTCTCTTTTGTTGCTTTTTCTTCGTTTGTTTCAGCTGCTTGTGTTTCAACCTCTTCAGCAGCTTGCGCCTTTTCGTTCTGATCTTTCGTGTTCATTCCTTGATTTTTCAAGTCAGTTTGGAAGGGGCAAAAATACTGCCACCAAGGGGAATACGTCAAACTGACAGGAAAAAAGTTGTAAATCTCTCAAACTGACAGAAGACGTGCCAATGGGGCATAAAAAAAGGCCTCTATTTGGAGGCCTTAATATCATTGTGTCAGTAGCTTACTTAAAGCTCTTCACGTGCTTGTCAATTTCTTGATCGAGTGCCATACCGCGAAGTCCTTTCGCTACGATGACACCGTCTTGATCTACCAAGAAGCTCATCGGGATTGAACTAACACCGTACGTTCCTGCGGCTTCGTTCTGCCATCCTTTCAAGTCGCTTACGTGGTAGTCCCACGCCAAACCGTCTTGTGCAATGGCAGCAACCCAACGATCATTCGTCTTATCAAGTGATACCGAGAATACCTCGAATCCTTTGGCGTCTTTGAACTTTGCTTTTTGGTACTTCTCGTAGGCACGTACCACATTCGGGTTTTCACGACGACAAGGTCCACACCAAGATGCCCAGAAGTCGATCAATACGATCTGTCCTTTCAAATCAGACAGCTTGTATGTCTTTCCGTCTGGAGAAGTCATAGAAATTTCAGGAGCTAGATCACCGATGTTGGTACCAACTTTCGGTGTCACAGCTTCGATATTAACGGTGTCCTCTGTTTGAAGAGTAAAACCGAAAGCAGCCAAACAAATAATAGCCGCTGGAATAATCCACTTTAGTTTCATCATTGTAGTTTGAGATGTGAAAGATACAAATACCTTCAGGTAGGAGCAACAATCATTCCAACTGTCTATTGTCTTTCTATTTGAGCTCCCAAATTTTTCAAACGCTGCTCAATGTACTGGTATCCTCGGTCGATTTGTCCGATGTTATGGATAGTACTTGTTCCTTCAGCAGAGAGCGCTGCGATCAATAGAGAAACCCCTGCGCGGATATCTGGCGAAGTCATTGTCACGCCTCTCAAGGCTTGCTTCCTTTCTAGTCCGATAACCGTCGCTCGGTGTGGATCACATAAAATGATCTGAGCTCCCATATCGATGAGTTTATCGGTAAAGAAGAGGCGACTCTCGAACATTTTCTGATGGATAAGGACCGATCCTTTTGCCTGGGTTGCCGTTACCAATACGATAGACAACAAGTCAGGAGTGAACCCTGGCCAAGGAGCATCCGAAATGGTCATAATCGACCCGTCAATGAAGCTTTCAATCTCGTAAACCTCTTGAGAAGGAATGTAGATGTCATTACCTCTACGTTCAAGGTTGATCCCTAATTTTTTGAAGACGCTTGGAATCACACCTAGCTCATCATAGGCTACATCCTTAATCGTGATCTCGCTTTGCGTCATGGCAGCCATTCCGATGAATGAGCCGATTTCGATCATGTCTGGAAGACAGCGGTGATCGCATCCTCCGAGGTAATCCACCCCTTCAATGATGAGCTTGTTTGATCCCAATCCGGTGATGTTACCTCCCATCGAGTTGATCATCTTACACAACTGCTGTAGGTAAGGCTCACATGCGGCATTGTAAATGGTAGTTGTTCCTTCAGCCATAGAAGCCGCCATCACGATATTGGCTGTACCTGTAACCGAGGCTTCGTCAAGAAGCATGTAAGCTCCTTTCAATTTGTCAGCATGTGCGCGGTAGAAACTCTCCTTCGGGTCAAAGTCAAACTGTGCTCCCAGGTTTTGGAATCCGATGAAGTGAGTGTCGAGACGTCGTCGGCCAATTTTATCTCCCCCAGGACGAGGAATGAACCCTCGTCCAAAACGAGTCAGGAGTGGCCCCATGATCATGATTGATCCACGGAGACTTGATCCTTTTTTCTTGAACTCCTCTGAGGTGAGGTAGTCCATGTTGACATCGTCTGCTTGGAATTTATAGGTGTCAGGCGCCAATCGCTCTACCTTAACTCCCATAGATTGGAGTAGGTCGATGAGTTTATTGACATCTACAATGTTCGGTATATTCGAGATGGTTACCGGCTCTGGTGTCAATAGCACCGCCGAGATAATCTGAAGCGCTTCGTTCTTAGCTCCTTGTGGCTGGATCTCACCGCTCAGCTGGTGTCCGCCTTCAATGACAAAAGTTCCCATGTATCTGTTCTTTCAAGCTGGAAGATCAAGAATCATCCAATGTTCATAGAACAGAACGTCAAAACTTTTCGACAACGAACAATGAATAGGTAATCGCTTGAGGATTTCAAGCAAGCGTTAGCGCTTTTTCTTTTTCTTCATCGGGCCTTTCTTCCCTTTGTTTGAAGCGGTGTTCTTCACCGTGCCCATCAGCTTGACAACATCGTTGGCAGAAACCAATTCGTAATCATCCGGTACCTTCAATTTGCCATCAGAAAGCTCTACCAATTGTTTGCGGATCAAGTCATCTTCTACGGTGCGTCGATTGTAGGCAACGTAATGGCGCTTCATAAGATCAGCAATGGATTTGGTGAAGGCGTCTTTTTCTTCACCGTCTTCCATGGCAGATGCTTTGTCGATCAAGCGCTCGAGAATCTTTCCGTAGTGCCCGTACTTAATATCGTACTCAGGGTAGTCAACAGAATCTGGCTTTGACTGAATCGTCTCTGGCTCAGGAAGTGGGTATGGAGAATCTACGTCGAGCTGAAATCCAGACATGATTTGAATGTGATCCCAAAGCTTGTGCTTGAAATCTTCAATATCACGCAGGTAAGGGAAGAGCTGCCCCATCACACTGATGATCGCTCCAACTACTTTATTTCGCTCTTCTCGGTCTTCCACCGTCACAGCGAAGTCAACCATTTGTTGAATGTTACGACCATACTCTGGGATAATGAGGTCTGGTCTTTCGCTATTATAAGGTAGGAATGGTGTTTCGTTCTCCATTTGACAAAAGTAGCTATTTATGTTAACCGTTCTTACGAATTGCCTTGAAGACTAAGAACGGTGGTCCATCCTTTTTTAGTGTAGGGTGTTCAATTACCAATCGACCTGCTAAATTGCTTCGCACTTCAGTCTCTTCAATCACTTCTCCAGTGAATGGATTGGTCCATACGAAGTTGTATTTCATAAATAACCCCATACAAGGAATCTCCAGTCGGTTGCCACCTTTTTCTGGGGCAATGGAGAGGGCATCCTGGTACTCTTTCCACAGCACAATCGTTTCCAAGTAGGGAACATCTTCACAAGGAGTACCATGCATACTGGTGTCACGCATGGTGTAGAAGTTCATCGTCAAGTTATTGACCACTCCCGCTGCCATTCTGCCTTTATCAGTGCTTTTCAATGAAATCAACTCGACTGTTTTATCAGAACGAAGGTCACTGTGGTTTTCGAAGTCCCATTCGTCAAGGGGAAGTGAATTCATGAAGGTGGTAATGTTCTTATAGGTCTTCCAAAGGTCAGGATCATGCTGTTTGTTCCAGTTGATTCCGGTTCCAGCCAAACCGGTGAAGCTAGAAACCCATGCAGCTTTGATCCAACGAATGTTGTTGTCGCAATTGTGAATGCCTTCTAGGCCCGGACCAATCTCTCCATACATGATAGGCTTGTCTAATTGAAGTGGGTCGTAGTTTGTGACCTCTCCCTTTTGACGCTTTTGCTGGAAGTTGCGAATGTCTCGTGCAGCTTTCGTGTACTTGTCTATTGACAGATTATAGTTGTTCCAACTACAGATATCGACATGTGGAGAGTAGTATGAGTTGTCTCCAAGAACCACATGTGGTGCACCTGTGTAATTCAGCGCGAGAAGGTGATCAGTATGTTGAAGGTCTTCTTTGATGAAGCGTGCCATATCCCAATGCCAATCTGCAACCAATGCAGCGAAGCCTTCCTCATTATAATAGGGTTCATGACGCTTGATCGATTTATCTGGAAGGCAGTTTTCATCCATCGTCGGACCCTTCCCTGCGTTGTTGGCTTCGCTTAATAGTTCCAATACTCCAATAGAAGTAGAATGACCGTATCGAGCGATGAGGTATCTAATTCTGTTCTGGTAGTGCTTTCTCGCTTCCGCGCTAGCGAAAAACTCACGCGGCGTCTTCAGATTCAGCTCGTCAAAGTAACAGTAAGGCTCATCCCAAGGTGAACAAGCCAGGTCGTCATAATCCCAATGGAACATGGAATAGACAGAAGGATTCTCTAATGGGTAGTGTACTTGAAGATTGAGGTGGAGGAGCAAGCCGATCGATTCAGCATGTTCGAGGATGTGGTCCATCTCCCAAGCACAGTGCATGCGTTCATCGTAGTTGTTCAGCTTTTCAAATTCGATTTCAAGGTTCCAAGGCGCAAGCAAAACACGAACGTAATTCGCACCGCCGTCTTCCAATAAACTCATTTCATCTTCGAAGACTTTGAAGCCATAAGGCCCCATGATACGTGCGTGACACCATGCTTCTTTACCTGCGCAATAGATTTCTTCACAGCGTTCATCGATTTCTGAAGTACATGTAGGCCAAGGCAGGTTCTGTCCGACAGGGAAGAAGGTTTTATCATCTCGTGTCAAGAAAGAGTTGTTCTCACCAAGGGCAACAAACCCCGGGCGTTCACTTGCCACCGAAGTGAATTCTGTTGAATTGGTTTCAACGGTGTCTTGCTGATTGGTAATGACGGCTACTTTAACGCGCCATTTTCCTTCAACTTGCGGCGTGAAGCGAACACGAAAACTGTACTTCGTCCTGATTTCTCGGTGGTTCCAATTATCAGCGACATTACCAGCGAAGTTACGCTCGTAGTTTCTATACCAGAAGCCATAACGTTGTTGGGTTTCTATGATTTCGCCTTCGGCGGAAATTCGGTCAAAGGTAGCTACGACGTTCAGCTGCTCTGGGTCGAAAGGGTTCAGCGAATTGGGAACTGGACGATCGTCTAAGTAGTTCTCGATACCAACCTTCGTGGTCTGTTGAAGCTTGAAACCGACCTCCAGGTGGTCATTGACTTCTACCTGTGCCGGCGTTTCTTTTGGGTGAAACCATGCCAATTCCATGGCACTAACCCCTGGGTTTGGTAATGGAGTAGTTTGTGCCCAAAGGCCAACTGGAATTGAAAGAAGAAAGGTTGAGAGAAGGCTAAGAATCTGAATTCTCATGATCATCGTTTCGTTTTGGCTTCAATACGAAGGTAACGAGAGCTAGACCAATTAAAAAGGGGATGGCACTTAAGAGCCAAGATTCGCTGATTAACCAGGTGAGGGCGGTTATAGGAATCCACAAAATTGTAATGAGGTGTAATCTTCCGTTAGAGGGAGGGGTATCGGAACTCATGTCACAAAGATACACCCTCTGCAGCCCTGATCGAGCGGCAGCCACAACGCGGCACGCCTACTGAGGCCGAGCCGGAGCTGGCTTTGCAAAAAGCAAAGACCCGCTGCGGCGCGTGGCCGAAGCAGGTCTTGCAAGTTGAGCTATAGCGGTGAGCAGGACAAAGCTGCCCTACAAACCATTGATGTAATTCTCGAAATCACTGAGCGTGGTTGGCGCGAAATCTAGGTCAACCTCTACATCACCTGAAACAGTGACTTCAATGAATGAACTGTAGTACACATCATCTTGAAGCGAAAGTGCAGCTACGACAACGTTGGTACCTGATGGCATCTGGTAAGAAGTGAATTGCGTATCATCACCTCCACAAGACATGACTCCAAGCACCTCGTCGTCTACGAAAATCGAGTAGACCACGGTGTTGCCACAGTCAAATTCGCCAGAAGCGTGAGCAATCACTTGGCTATCAGCGTTACCTCCACTGAAGTAATCACAGTTCACCCACCCAAGGTGTGTTGTGTTCAATTGGTAGATCCAAGAGAATGGCACTGGATCACAATCATCGCTAGAGATGGTGATCGTTGAGCTAACGCCGTTGATGGTAATCGTCAAGCTAGCGCCTTCCCATCCGTCCCAATCACCGTCAGTGATACATAGGTACATCGATCCGCCTACTTCCGTTTCAATTTCATAAGTCGTTTGATCGCCGAAAGACATCTGACCGAAGTCATTTGGCCCTTCGTACCAACCTCCATGAAGACCTGCATCTTCAGGACCGGCATTGTATGAAAGCGTTACGATGTCTCCAGCTTCCAGTTCGATCGAACCACAAACAGCGCTGCAGTTTGCACTATCAAGGTTCGCTTCCCAAACACCGAGGTCGTCAGATCCAGTTGCAGGAAGCCAGTTCACAAGACCATCATCACCTTCTTCACCAATGAAGAGATCCATGTTGTTGTCAGGATTATCTGTTGGAATCCGCGCGTTCAAATTGTACGACGGCGATGGGCTCAGCGCTTGTCCGTTTTGGAAAGCTTCAATGTTAAACTGACCACCAGTGATCAGGAATTGATCATCAGAAACTGTTTGCTGCCCCGCAAAGAACAGTGAAGAATTATCAAAAAGCTCTGTGATACGGATGTCAACGTTTCCAGTCACGGTATTTCCGTTTTGATCAATGAAAGCGTTCTGGCTGAATGTATACTCTGCGTAACTCTCCGTGCGGATGGTTGTCGGAAATTGCGCATTGATTGTATGCGTTTCTTTTTCCACGAGGGAAAGAAGGGTGTTTTGGATTGAAGCACTTGAAGGCGTGGTGCCACCGTTTCCAGTTGGATTATCGTCATCCTTATTACAAGCGAGGATTCCGAAAGTCAAGATCGAAATGATCAGTAAAGTTGTTCGCGTTCTCATGTGTATTCGTTTGAGTTTCACAGATAGAGACGCGACGTGAGCAGGAAATGTGAGTCGACCTTGAATTTCCGTGCTGCAACTATTGAAATGCAAATCTTTCAGGAAAGGAATATAAATCTTCTGAGATGTCGGAAAAGGTGGGAACTGACACCTGCAATTACAGGACTTTCAGCTTCGCAAATTTGAGTAATAATTGTTTCTGACCGGCCTTTGGAAAGAACACAATCGCCTTAATGTTGGGTGCATCTCCTTCCAATTTCAAGACTTTTCCCTTCCCAAATCGCGCGTGTTCTACTTCAGCTCCAGGTACAATTCCTTCCGTATCAATCGGCTCGGATGAAGTATTCGTTTGAGATACTCTTGTTTTGCCCTGTGGGTTTGAAGGCATGGGTTTATAGAAGCGCTGTCGCGCGGAGGCGAAATTGCCTCCTCCGAACGGTTCGGGTCTACGAGCACTGACGGCTGCTAAGTGAACGTAACGAGGGTCAATCTCTTCGATGAAGCGTGATTCTTCACATTGAGAAAGTTGTCCCCAGCGATAACGGGTAATCGCATACGAAAGGGTAGCTTGCTTCCGCGCGCGGGTGAGTGCTACGTAAAATAGCCTGCGTTCCTCCTCGAGTTCGTCGCGTGAGTTCAACGCCAACTGACTTGGGAATAGGTTTTCTTCGAGTCCGACGACAAATACGTAGTCAAACTCTAGTCCTTTTGACGCGTGAATGGTCATCATGTTGACCTTGTTATCATCGTCGTCTTGTTTGTCAGCATCGGTTAACAACGCGACATCCACAAGGAAGTCGGCCATGGTTCTGATCGCATCTGGATCGGTTGGATCCGTTTGATCAGAGAACTCCTTCATACCGTTTAGGAGTTCCTGAATGTTTTCATAACGGGCAACCCCCTCTGGAGTTTTGTCTGAATACAACTCACGCATGAGACCGGTGCTATCAGCAATGTGTTGACCGAGGTCGAAAGCGCTCTTGGTCTCCATTTGAGCGGCAAAACTTTCGATCATGGTGGCGAAGTTGCGCAGCTTACCTTGGGTAGCTCCGTTAATCTCAGAAGGGTATTCGTGAGGATTCTGGATGACTTTCCAAATCGGTACCTTATGATTTGACGCCGCGATGGTGAGTCGTTCCATGGTGGTTTTACCTATTCCACGGGCTGGGTAATTTACTACCCTCTTGAGTGCTTCATCGTCGGCGTGATTGGCAGTCAGGCGGTAGTAGGCTAGCAGGTCTTTGATCTCTTTGCGTTGGTAGAACGAAAGACCTCCATATATACGATAAGGGATGTTGAGTTTGCGCAAAGACTCCTCGAACGAACGCGACTGGCTATTCGTGCGGTAAAGAATGGCGAACTCCTTGTTTTCAACCTGAAGGTTATTTCGAGTCTCGAAAATGCGTTCAGCTACGAATCGTCCTTCGTCACCATCTGACATGGAACGATGCACAGAGATTACATCCCCCTGATCGTTGTCAGTCCAAACCGTTTTCTTGATTTGGTTCTTGTTCTTCTCAATAACCGAGTTGGCTGCGTTCACAATGACCTTCGTTGAGCGATAGTTCTGCTCGAGTTTGTACATCGCAAAGTCAGGGTAGTCACGTTTGAAGTTCAGGATGTTCCCAATGTCGGCACCTCGGAAGCTGTAGATGGATTGGGCGTCGTCACCCACGACACATACATTATGATGAACCGCACCCAGTTGTTTGATGATGAGGTACTGAGCGAAGTTGGTATCCTGGTACTCATCTACGAGGATGAACTGGAATTTGTGCTGGTATCGATGCAAGATGTCTGGATGATCACGCATCAAGACATTGGTCTTATATAATAGGTCATCGAAGTCCATGGCTCCGGCTCGGTAGCATCGTTCGGCATACGCTGCATAGATGTCTGCCATTTTTGGTCGGCCTGCCTGGTGGTCTTCAGACATCACTTCGGTATTCGCTCGGTATTCAGCAGGACCAATTAGGTTATTCTTTGCTGCAGATATTCTTCCGTAGACCGTTGCTGGTTTATAGACCTTATCATCAAGGTTCATCGATTTGATGACATCCTTAATTACCGATCGACTGTCTTGCGTATCATAGATGGTGAAGTTCCTCGGTAGTTGATACGGTCGGCTTCCATTCGAAGGATGCGGGCAAATACGGAGTGGAAGGTTCCCATCCAGATGTTTGCTGCTTCTTTGTCACCGATGATTTTACTGATACGCTCTTTCATCTCTCGAGCTGCCTTATTTGTAAAGGTAAGTGCGAGGATCGAGAATGGGTCAACGCCCATATTAATAAGGTGAGCGATACGGTAGGTGAGAACGCGTGTTTTACCAGAGCCAGCTCCGGCGATGACCATGAGAGGTCCGTCTACGTGTTCTACTGCTTTACGTTGTTCTTGATTTAGTTGCTCGAGGTACTCCACTATACAAAGGTAAGAATGGTTCTGAGGGAGAGGAGCAGGAGGAGAGGTCAATTTATAGATGTGTGGATAAGTTATATGGTCGTACCTTTGTGCGTCGATTCTAACTAGGCTCACTCTTCGTCTGAAGAAAGTTGAAATTTATGTGAGCTAACCCCTTGGATTTCGAGATAATACTCGTACATTTGCACCCCCAAAAAAAGCTGGGGAAGATTTTTTTGTTGAAAAATTTTTGAAAGAAAACACGCAATATGCCGACCATACAACAACTCATCCGTAAGGGGCGCGTAAGCAAGGTAAAGCCTAGCAAATCAGCGGCTTTGAACTCTTGCCCGCAGCGTCGTGGGGTTTGTGTTCGTGTGTACACGACTACACCTAAGAAGCCAAACTCAGCGATGCGAAAAGTAGCACGTGTACGCCTTACCAATGGAAATGAGGTGAACGCTTACATCGGTGGAGAAGGACACAATCTTCAGGAGCACTCAATCGTGCTTGTACGCGGAGGACGTGTAAAAGATCTGCCTGGTGTACGATACCACATCGTACGAGGAGCACTCGATACCGCAGGTGTTGAGGGTCGAAATCAGCGTCGTTCAAAATATGGGACAAAGCGTCCTAAAAAGAAATAAGCTCTCATCTAGCGCGCCATGAGAAGAAGAACAGCAAAACGGATGCCCGTACTACCAGATCCTCGTTTCAACGATGAGATGGTAACAAAGTTTGTAAACAACCTTATGCTTGAAGGTAAGAAGAGTGTAGCTCTAACGATCTTCTACAACGCAATTGATAAGGTTAGTGAGAAAACCGGAGAAGAAGGACTAGAGGTTTGGAAGAAAGCAGTAGTCAATGTGACTCCAGCAGTAGAGGTGCGTAGTCGCCGAGTTGGTGGTGCTACATTCCAGATTCCTCAGCCAATCCGTGATAGCCGTAAGCTATCATTGGGGATGAAGTGGTTGATTGGTTTCGCTCGCAAGCGCAATGAGAAGACAATGGCGGATCGCCTTGCTGCAGAGATTATGGCAGCAGCCAAGGAAGAAGGTGCAACATTTAAGAAGAAGGAAGATACTCACCGTATGGCTGAGGCGAACAAAGCCTTCTCACATTTCCGTTTCTAACGCATTCACGATAAGAAGATGGCTAAAAGAGATCTAAACTATACTCGGAACATCGGTATCATGGCTCACATTGATGCTGGTAAGACAACAACGACCGAGCGTATTCTTTACTACACAGGTATCTCTCACAAGATCGGAGAGGTGCACGATGGTGCTGCAACCATGGACTGGATGGAGCAGGAGCAGGAGCGTGGTATTACTATTACCTCAGCTGCTACTACTTGTTTCTGGAACTACCGTGGGTCTGAGTACCGTATGAACATTATCGACACTCCAGGACACGTTGACTTTACTGTAGAGGTAGAGCGTTCATTGCGTGTACTTGACGGTGCGGTAGCATTGTTCTGTGCAGTAGGTGGTGTAGAGCCACAGTCTGAGACTGTATGGCGTCAGGCTGACAAGTACAACGTTCCTCGTCTAGGATTCGTGAATAAGATGGACCGTTCAGGTGCAGACTTCTTCAACGTAGTTGAGCAGGTTCGTGAGCGTCTAGGAGGTAACCCAATTCCATTGCAGGTGCCAATCGGTGCTGAAGATAGCTTCAAAGGTGTGGTTGACTTGATCAACAACCGTGCGATCGTTTGGAACGAGGAAGACAAAGGAATGACGTTTAGTGAAGTGCCGATTCCTGAAGACATCGCAGATGTTGTTGAAGAGTGGCGTGAGAAATTGGTAGAGGCAGCTGCAGAGCAGGATGACTCACTCATGGAAAAGTACTTCGAAGATCCAGATAGCATCACAGAAGCAGAAATGCTTTCAGCGCTTCGTAAAGCGACAATTGCGATGCAGATTACCCCTATGATGTGTGGTTCAGCATTCAAGAACAAAGGAGTTCAGACAATGCTTGACGCTGTGATGGAATTCCTTCCTTCACCATACGATGTAGGTGCGATCACGGGTACTAACCCAGATACAGAAGAAGAAGAGCAGCGTAATCCTGATCCAGACGAGCCGTTTGCTGGTTTGGCATTCAAGATCGCGACTGACCCATTCGTAGGACGTCTTTGTTTCGTTCGTGCATACTCTGGTAAGCTTCCTGCAGGTAGCTACGTGAAGAACACTCGTTCTGATAAGAAAGAGCGTATTTCTCGTCTATTCCAGATGCACTCAAACAAGCAGAATCAGATTGACGAGCTAGAAGCTGGTGATATCGGTGCTGCAGTTGGATTCAAAGATATCCGTACAGGTGATACACTTTGTTCAGAAGGTTCTCCAATTGTACTTGAGTCAATGTCATTCCCTGATCCGGTAATTGGTATCGCGATCGAGCCTAAGACGCAGGCTGACCTTGACAAGCTAGGAGTTGCTTTGAACAAACTATCAGAAGAGGATCCAACCTTTACAGTGAAAACTGACGAAGACAGTGGTCAGACAGTAATCTCAGGAATGGGTGAGCTTCACCTAGAGATCATCATCGACCGTTTGAAGCGTGAGTTCAAGGTAGAGTGTAACCAAGGACGTCCTCAGGTTTCTTACAAAGAAGCAATCAAGGGATCAACTGATCACCGCGAGACATACAAGAAGCAGTCTGGTGGACGTGGTAAGTTCGCAGACATCGTGGTCAAGATCGGTCCTAATGAAGATCAAGAAAACCCAGGATTGAAGTTTGTAAACAACATCAAAGGTGGTAACGTTCCTCGTGAATTCATCCCTTCAGTGGAGAAAGGATTCAAGGATTCGATGGTCAATGGTGTTCTTGCAGGCTTCCCAATGGACTCAATGACTGTAGAGTTGAACGATGGTTCATTCCACGCAGTCGATTCAGATAGCCTTTCATTCGAGCTTTGTGCGAAGATGGCATACCGTGAGGCAGTTAAGCACTGTTCTCCGATCATCCTCGAGCCTATGATGAAGCTTGAAGTGGTTACTCCTGAAGAGAACATGGGTGACGTGATCGGTGACTTGAACAAGCGTCGTGCGCTTATTGAAGGAACTGATGAGCGTTCTGGTGCAACTGTAGTGAAGGCGAAAGTGCCTTTGAGCGAAATGTTCGGTTACGTAACTGACCTTCGTACGATCACTTCAGGACGTGCTAGTTCAACAATGGAATTCTCACACTACAGTGCCGCTCCTAGCAACGTGCAAGAAGCAGTAATTGCAGAAGTACGCGGTAAGGAAACAGCATAATTGTAAAGACAATGGCGCAGAAGATTCGCATCAAATTAAAGTCGTACGATCACAACCTAGTAGACAAGTCTGCTGAGAAGATCGTTAAGACTGTAAAATCAACAGGAGCTGTGATCAGTGGACCAATTCCACTGCCGACACACCGTCGTATTTACACAGTTCTTCGTTCACCACACGTGAATAAGAAGTCACGTGAGCAGTTCGAGCTATCAAGCTACAAGCGTTTGCTTGATATCTACAGCTCTTCATCGAAGACTGTAGACGCACTTATGCGTCTTGAGCTACCAAGTGGTGTAGAAGTAGAGATTAAAGTTTAATTAGATAAAGTAGTACCATGCCAGGACTCATAGGGAAAAAGATTGGTATGACCAGCATCTACGATGCCTCTGGGAAGAATGTCCCATGCACAATTTTGGAAGTTGGTCCTTGTGTCGTGACGCAAGTCAAGACCCTGGAGAAAGACGGTTACGAAGCTGTTCAGCTCGGATGGGGTGACAAAGCTGATCACCGCACGTCAAAGCCAATGAAGGGTCACTTCGACAAAGCCGGAGTGTCACCAAAGAAAAGAATGGTTGAATTCACAGGATTCGACCGTGAGCTTAAAGCGGGAGACGAGCTGAAAGCTGACGAAGTATTTAACGAAGGCGATTTTGTATTCGTGATCGGTCGCAGTAAGGGTAAAGGATTCCAGGGTGTTGTGAAGCGCCACGGATTTGCCGGAGTTGGTCAGGCGACACACGGTCAGCACAACCGCCTACGTGCACCAGGTTCGATTGGTGCGGCTTCTGATCCAGCACGTGTATTCAAGGGAATGCGCATGGCAGGACAGACAGGAAATAAGCGTGTCACAGTGGAGAACCTTCAAGTAATGAAGGTGATGCCAGAAGAGGGATTAATGGTCGTTAAAGGCGCTGTCCCAGGACACAAAGGTTCAACCCTTGTAATTCGCAAGTAAGATGGAAGTTACGGTACATAGCACAGACGGAAAGGCTACTTCGAAAAAAGTAACCCTTGACAGTGAGGTGTTCGGAATCGAGCCGAACGACCATGCGATCTACCTAGACGTGAAGGCCTTCATGGCAGCACAACGTCAGGGAACGCACAAGGCAAAAGAACGTGGTGAGATCAAAGGATCTACACGTAAAATCAAGCGTCAGAAAGGTACTGGTACAGCACGTGCCGGTAGCATCAAGAACCCATTGTTCCGCGGTGGTGGTCGCGTATTCGGACCTCGTCCTCGTACGTACAATCAGAAAGTGAACAAGAAGGTGAAGCAACTAGCTCGTAAGTCGGCACTAACATACAAGGCGCGTGAGAACGCGATTATGGTAGTAGACAAGATCGAGATGGAAGCTCCTAAAACAAAAGCATTCCAGTCAGTTATGGAGGGCTTGAAAGTAGGAGATGTGAAGACACTTGTTGTGACACCTGATTACAACAACAATGTATACATGTCATCACGCAACCTAGCGAAGCACAATGTGCGCGCGGCGTCAGACTTGAATACATATGATATCATGAATTGTAAGAACGTGATCTTCGTGGGCAATGCACACGAGCTCGTACAGGATCAACTTAAATAATTACGACGATGAAAAATGTACTTATTAAGCCATTGATCACTGAGAAGCTTACAGCAGATGCTGAGAAGTATAACCGCTACGGTTTCATCGTAGATCAAGGTTCGAACAAGATCGAGATCAAGAAGGCAGTGGAGTCATCTTACGGAGTGAAGGTAACAGCAGTGCGTACTATCAATGTTGATGGTAAGAAGCGCTCACGTTACACGAAGGCTGGGATGGGCACTGGAAGAACGAATTCATACAAGAAAGCGATTGTGCAGCTTGCAGAAGGTGACATGATCGATTTCTACGATAACATTTAATAGGAGGAATTAGGATGGCACTACGTAAGCTAAAACCAATAACTCCAGGGCAACGTCACAAAGTGATCAGTTCATTTGATGACGTTACTACTGACAAGCCATACAAGCCACTTCTTGCACCGATCAAGAAGTCAGGTGGTCGTAACAACACTGGTAAGATGACGATGCGCTACCGCGGAGGTGGTCACAAGCGTCGCTACCGTATCATCGATTTCAAGCGCGATAAGCAGGATGTGCCTGCGATCGTTCAGACAATTGAATACGATCCAAACCGTTCAGCACGTATTGCGCTTGTAGAGTACAAAGACGGAGAGAAGCGCTACATCGTGGCTCCTGAAGGTCTAAAAGTTGGTCAAGAGATCAGCAGCGGACGCGGGATCCAGCCAGAGGTAGGTAACGCAATGTACCTGTCAGATATTCCATTGGGTACGGTGATTCACAACATCGAGTTGTACCCAGGGAAAGGAGGAATCCTTGCACGCAGCGCAGGAAGCTACGCACAGCTGAATGCTCGTGATAAAAAGTACGCGATCGTTAAACTTCCTTCAGGGGAGACACGCATGATCTTACAGACATGTATGGCAACGATCGGGTCAGTGTCAAATTCGGAGCATAACCTTCAGGTTTCCGGTAAAGCAGGTCGCTCACGCTGGCTTGGACGTCGCCCACGTGTACGTGGTGTGGCTATGAACCCGGTAGATCACCCAATGGGTGGTGGTGAAGGTCGCCAGTCTGGAGGTCACCCACGCAGCCGTAACGGTATGCCAGCGAAGGGCTACAAGACTCGCCGTCCGAAGAAGCACTCGAATAAGTTGATTATTGAACGTCGTAAGAAATAAGATTAACGATGGCTCGCTCATTAAAGAAACCCCCATTCGTACACTACAAGCTAGTACAGCGTGTAGAAGAAGCGCAATCTTCAGGTAAGAAGTCTGTGATCAAGACATGGTCTCGTGCTAGTACGATCACACCAGATTTCGTTGGACTAACGATTGCAGTACACAACGGGCGTCAGTTTATCCCTGTATACGTTACAGAGAACATGGTAGGACACAAGCTTGGAGAATTCTCTCCGACTCGTACTTTCCGTGGACACGGCGGTAACAAGAAGGATAAGGGTAGACGTTAATCCATTACGACAAAGACAGTACTCATGGGTAAGAGAAAACACTTGATGGCAGAGAGGCTTAAAGAAGAGCGCAAGAACGTTGCGTTCGCGAAGCTGAACAACTGCCCTACATCACCCCGTAAGATGCGAATCGTAGCAGATACGATCCGTGGTAAAGATGTATTCCACGCGTTGAACATTTTGAAGTTCAGCAAGCAGGACGCATCGAACCGCCTCGAGAAGTTGCTTCGTAGCGCTATTGCGAACTGGGAAGCAAAGAACGAAGGAGATCGTCCTGAGGAAGCGAATCTTGTTGTAAGCGAGATTCGTGTAGACAGTGCACGTATGCTGAAGCGTCTTCGCCCAGCACCACAGGGACGAGCGCACCGCATTCGCAAGCGTTCGAACCACGTAACTATTATTGTAGATAGCGCCAAATAAGAATTAGAAATGGGACAGAAGACCAATCCAATAGGTAATCGTCTAGGGTTCATCCGCGGATGGGACTCAAACTGGTACGGAGGTAACAATTACGCAGATAAGATCGAAGAAGATGATCGTATCCGTCGTTACCTAAACGCACGTCTGCGTAAGGCTAGCGTTTCTAAGATCATTATTGAGCGTACACTGAAGCTCGTTACTGTGACAATCCAGACAGCTCGTCCGGGTGTGATCATCGGTAAAGGAGGATCAGAAGTTGATAAGCTAAAAGAAGAGTTGAAGAAACTGACTGGAAAGGAAGTTCAAATCAACATCTTCGAGATCAAGCGCCCAGAATTGGATGCGAAGCTCGTAGCTGACAGCATAGCTCGTCAGATCGAAGCACGTATTTCTTTCCGTCGTGCGATTAAGATGGCAGTTGCCGGTACTATGCGTATGGGAGCGGAAGGGATCAAGGTAACGATCTCAGGACGTTTGAACGGAGCGGAGATGGCGCGTACAGAGACATACATGGACGGACGTGTGCCACTACACACTTTCCGTGCTGATATCGATTACGCATTGTCTGAAGCACACACGACATACGGTCGTATTGGAATTAAAGTATGGATCTGTCGTGGGGAGGTTTACGGTAAGCGTGACCTGAGCCCAACAGCAGGAATGAAAAATAAGCGAGGCGGTGCCGGAGGTTCAGGCGATCAGCAGGGACGTCGTCGTCGTCGTAAGTAAAATTGATAAAGTAAGGAACGATGTTACAGCCGAAAAGGACAAAATTCCGCAAAATGCAGAAGGGCCGCATTCGTGGAATGGCGCAGCGCGTTTCTACGATTGCATTCGGATCGTTTGCGATCAAGTCAACAGACGAAGGCTTCATAACCTCTCGTCAGATCGAGTCAGCGCGTATTGCATTGACACGTTACATGAAGCGTGAAGGTAAAGTGTGGATCCGCATCTTCCCAGACAAACCAATTACGTCGAAGCCGGCTGAGGTACGTATGGGTAAAGGTAAGGGTGCTCCTAGCCACTGGGTAGCAGTAGTAAAGCCTGGACGTATCATGTTTGAGATCGACGGTGTGCCGTTGGCAGTTGCACAAGAAGGTCTGCGTCTAGCAGCACAAAAACTTCCAGTGCGCACCAAGTTCGTTGTTCGTCCTGATTACACAGAATAATCCGCGTAAAGATGAAGATGGAAGAAATCAAACAGCTCTCAGACTTGGATCTAGCAGAACGCATCCAGGTGGCTCGCGAAGAATTGAGCAAGCTGCGTTTCAATCACTCAATTGCTGGGTTGGAAGACGCGAATATTCTGAGTTCAAAGAAAAAAGACATTGCACGCCTCCTAACTGAGCTTAGCGCTCGCAAGAAGGCCTAAAGTATAAGTTATGGAGACTCGTAATCTTAGAAAAGAGCGTATCGGCGTGGTGACTTCTAACAAGATGGAGAAGTCAATCGTAGTAAGCGTTGAGCGTAAGATGAAGCATGCCAAATATGGTAAGTTCATCAAGTCTACGAAGAAGTTTGTTGCACACGACGAAGGTCAAGAGTGTAACATTGGAGATAAGGTAAAAATTATGGAGACCCGTCCTATCAGCAAAAACAAGCGCTGGAGACTGGTTGAGATCATGGAGCGCGCGAAGTAATCCAGATCATTAACAAATAGAACGATGATACAACAAGAAAGCCGAATGAAAGTAGCTGATAACAGCGGTGCGAAAGAAGCGCTGTGTATCAGAGTGCTTGGCGGAACTCGCCGCCGCTATGCGAGTATTGGCGATAAGATCGTTGTGACCGTAAAAGATGCAAGCCCTTCTGGGAACGTAAAGAAGGGAACTGTTTCTAAAGCTGTTGTCGTTCGCACACGTAAAGAAGTGCGTCGCGCAGACGGAAGCTATATCCGCTTCGATGATAACGCAGTGGTTCTTCTGAACCAAGCTGGTGAGATGAGAGGTACTCGTATTTTCGGACCTGTCGCTCGTGAGCTTCGTGAGAAGAGTTACATGAAGATTGTTTCACTGGCACCAGAGGTGTTGTAATTGATTGATCATGGACAAGCGTCATAAAGTAAAAAAGGGTGACCAAGTGAAGGTTCTTGCTGGAGAGCACAAAGGCAAGGAAGGCACTGTAAAAGAAGTGATCAAAGCAAAAGATCGCGTTGTGATCGAAGGAGTGAATATGATCACTCGTCACGTTAAACCAAGTGCAACCAACCCACAAGGTGGTGTGATTGAGCGTGAAGCTGGAATCCACATCTCAAATGTGATGGTTATTGATAATCAGGGTAACGCAACTCGCGTTGGACGTCGTCGTGCTGACAACGGAAAGCTCGTTCGCTACTCTAAAAAGTCAAATGAGGAGATCAAGTGATGAGCTACACACCTAGACTACAAAAGCTGTATAAAGACGAGGTCATTAAGCAGTTGACTGACCAGTTCGAGTACAAGACTCCTATGCAGGTTCCTAAGATCATGAAGGTCTGTTTGAACCAAGGTCTTGGAAAGGCTGTGGCAGATAAGAAAATGGTTGATATCGCGGTTGAAGAGATGTCTCAGATCGCAGGTCAACGCGCAGTACCAACGTACTCGACGAAAGATATTTCCAACTTTAAACTCCGTAAAGGAATGCCAATCGGTGCACGCGTAACATTACGTCGTGAGCAGATGTACGAATTCCTAGATCGTTTGATCGCGGTTTCCCTACCACGTACACGTGACTTCCAGGGAATTCGTCCAAAAGGATTCGACGGACGTGGAAACTTCACTTTCGGAATTAAAGAACAGATCATCTTCCCGGAGATTGATATTGATAAAACTAAGTACATCAACGGAATGGACATTACGATCGTAACATCTGCGAATACAGATGAGGAAGCAAAAGCTTTGCTTTCAGCGTTCGGTTTCCCATTCTCAAAGAACTAGGGTATGGCTAAGGAATCAATGAAAGCCCGTGAGCGTAAGCGTCAGAAGCTTGTTGCTCGTTACGCAGAGAAACGCGCAGCTTTGAAAGAAGCTGGTGATTGGGATGCGCTACAGAAGCTACCTAAGAATTCATCTTACGTACGTCTTCGCAATCGTTGCAGCCTAACAGGCCGCCCTCGTGGATACATGCGTCAATTCGGAATCTCACGTGTGACATTCCGTAAGATGGCAAACTCAGGAATGATCCCTGGGGTAAAGAAAGCAAGCTGGTAATCAAGAGAAGCAAGAGTTATGTACA
This sequence comes from Flavobacteriales bacterium, assembly GCA_022447625.1. Lineage (GTDB taxonomy): Bacteria > Bacteroidota > Bacteroidia > Flavobacteriales_D > Sanyastnellaceae > Sanyastnella. The sequence goes on from JAKVAX010000003.1 coordinate 274,108, forward strand.
CAGATCCAATCGCAGATTACTTAACGCGCATTCGTAACGCACAAATGGCGCGTCATAAGGTGGTTGAAATTCCTGCTTCTAACTTGAAGAAGGAAATGACCAAGATCCTCTTTGATAAAGGATACATCCTAAACTACAAGTTCATGGATGACGAAGTTCAAGGAAAGATCAAGATCGCTTTGAAATACCACCCGAAAACTAAGCGTCCAGCAATTACTGAGATTCAGCGCGTATCTAAGCCTGGTCTTCGTAAGTACGCAGGGGCTGATGGCCTTCCTCGCGTTTTGAACGGACTAGGAATTTCGATCCTCTCTACTTCACGTGGCGTGATCACTGACAAAGAAGCTCGTAAGCTGAATGTCGGAGGAGAGGTGCTATGCTATGTTTATTAATTAGAAGAAGCTACTAAGATGTCACGTGTAGGAAAAGCACCTGTAACTATTAAAGACGGCGTTGAGATTAAAATCGACGACAACAACATAGTTACGGTAAAAGGACCAAAAGGCGAGTTAACTCAAGAAATTGACCCAGTGATCACACTGAAGGTTGAAGAGGGTGAGCTCACACTAGAGCGTCCAAATGACGATAAAGATATTCGTTCAAAGCACGGTCTTTACCGCGCATTGATCAACAATATGGTGGAAGGTGTAACTCAAGGTTACAAGATCGAACTCGAGCTTGTAGGTGTAGGTTACCGTGCGAAGACTTCTGGTCAACGCCTAGAGCTAGCTCTTGGATACAGCCACCCTATCGTTATGGAATTGGCTCCTGAAGTTAAGGTTGTTGCTGAAACAGTGAAAGGACAAAACCCTATCGTTACTCTTGAGAGTCACGATAAGCAGTTGATCGGACAGGTTGCTGCGAAGATCCGCTCACTACGTAAGCCTGAGCCTTACAAAGGGAAAGGAGTTAGATACAAAGGAGAACACATTCGTCGTAAGGCTGGTAAAGCTGCGGCTAAAAAATAAGAGGTCATGGGACTTTCTAAACGAGAAAAAAGAATCCGCATCAAGACCCGTGTACGCGGGAAGCTTAACGGAACTGCTGAGAAGCCACGTCTTTCAGTTTTCCGTTCAAACAAGCAGATCTACGCTCAGATCATTGATGATACGTCTGGAAAGACATTGGCTGCTGCTTCATCTGTAAAGATGACTGAAGCACAATCAGTGCCTAAAAACGAGCAGGCGACGATGGTTGGAAAAGCAATCGCTGAAGCAGCTAAGTCTGCTGGTGTTGAAATAGTAGTATTCGATCGTAACGGTTACATCTACCACGGTCGTATTCAGAAACTTGCAGAAGCTGCTCGTGAAGGAGGGCTCCAATTCTAAGAATTATGGCAGAGAAATTACGTTCCGTACGCTCGACTGATATTGAGCTTAAAGACCGCCTAGTAGGAATCAACCGTGTTACTAAAGTAACGAAGGGTGGACGTACATTCAGCTTCAGTGCGATCGTTGTCGTAGGTGATGAGAGTGGAGTTGTTGGTCACGGTCTAGGAAAAGCGAAAGAAGTAACAACTGCGATCCAGAAAGGGATCGACGATGCGAAGAAGAACCTGATCAAGGTGCCGCTTATTAAAGGTACTATCCCTCACTCACAGCGTGCTGCTTACGGTGGTGCACGAGTGTTGGTGAAGCCAGCTTCTCCTGGTACAGGAGTAATCGCTGGTGGTGCAATGCGTGCAGTACTTGAGAGCGCAGGTATTAAAAACGTACTTGCAAAGTCTCTAGGTTCGTCAAACCCTCACAACGTAGTGAAGGCAACCTTTACGGCTCTAAGTGAACTTCGTGATGCGTCAGAAATTGCCGATCTTCGCGGAATTTCAGTGAGCAAAGTATTTAACGGATAATACAAGAGTCATGGCAAAAGTGATCATTACTCAAGTACGTAGCACAATCAATCGCCCTAAGCGTCAGAAGGATACTATCAAAGCGCTTGGATTGAAGAAGCTGAACGTACCAGTAGAGAAAGAAGTAACGCCACAGATCATGGGAATGATCAACAAAGTGAGCCACCTTCTTAAAGTTGAACAGAAGTAAGAAAATACATTATCATGGAATTGCATAACCTTAAGCCAGCGCAAGGCTCAGTCAAAAAGCGCAAGCGAGTTGGTCGAGGTGAAGGATCCGGTCACGGAGGAACTTCTACCCGCGGTCACAAAGGAGCTAAATCTCGTTCTGGATACAAGTCTAAGATCGGATTCGAGGGTGGACAGATGCCGCTACAGCGTCGGGTACCTAAGTTCGGATTCAAGAACCGTAACCGCGTTGAATACAAGGGTATCAACGTTGATACGATTCAAGCGCTTGTAGACGAGAAAGGTCTAGATACGATCACCCCTGAAGTTCTCGTTGAAAACGGTCTAGCTGGAAAGAAAGATCTAGTGAAGATCCTTGGTCGAGGGGAACTAAATGCCAAAGTGAACGTTACAGCTCATAAATTCTCTACGGCTGCTCAAAAGGCAATCGAAGAGAAAGGCGGAACAGTAACAACACTTTAATCCTCTACGGCATGAAGAATTTTTTCACAAAACTCCAGGACATTTTTAAGCATGAAGAGCTTCGCAAGAAGATCTTAATCACGTTCGGATTCATTCTAATCTACCGTGTAGGGTCTTTCGTTGTTCTACCAGGTGTTAACTCTGACGTGCTTGCTGCTCAATTGGATTCACTCGGTGGAGGTGGTCTAGGTCAAATCCTAACCCTTTTCACAGGTGGAGCCTTCACACGAGCTTCAATTTTCGCCTTGGGAATCATGCCGTACATCTCGGCTTCGATCATTATCCAGCTCCTTTCTATCGCAGTACCTTCTGTACAGAAACTACAACGTGAAGGAGAAAGTGGACGTAAGAAGATCAGCCAGTGGACGCGTTTCCTTACTATCGCTATTACATTGGTACAAGCACCAGGTTATCTAGCTTCTTCTGTAGCTAGTGTTCCAGGAGCAGTGCCACAAGCAGATAGCTTCTGGTGGTTCTCTTCTGTTACTATCCTGACTGCGTCAACACTGTTGATCATGTGGCTAGGTGAGAAGATTACTGACAAGGGTATCGGTAACGGTATTTCTCTACTTATCATGGTAGGTATCATCGCTACATTCCCTCAAGCTATCCTACAAGAATTCTTGCTAGACGAAGTGAAGTTCTACTTCTTCCTTATCGAGATCGCAGCATTGTTAATCGTGATTGGGGCCTGCGTCGCTTTGGTACAAGCGGTTCGCCGTGTACCAGTTCAAATGGCAAAGAATATTCAAACGGGTCCAACACACATGCCATTGGGTGAAGGACAGCGTTCTTACATTCCCTTGAAAGTAAACTCTTCTGGTGTAATGCCGATCATCTTCGCTCAGGCGATTATGTTCGTACCGCTTTACATGCAGCAGACGGAAGCCTTCCAGAGCAGCTCTGTTCTTTTAGCGCTTTCAGACTTCAATGGTTTGTGGTACAACCTGATCTTCTTCGTGATGATCGTAGTGTTTACCTATTTCTACACGGCAATTACAGTTCGTCCTAAAGACATGGCGGATGACCTCAAGCGACAAGGTTCTTTCATTCCTGGAGTGAAGCCTGGACGCGCAACAGCGGATTTTCTTGATGGAGTTTTATCAAGAATTACGCTTCCGGGTTCCATATTCCTAGGATTAATTGCAATTTTGCCGGCCATTGTGTTGAATCTTGGTTTGACACACGCGCAAACATTCTCTTACTTCTTCGGAGGTACGTCACTGTTGATCATGGTAGGTGTTATCCTTGATACACTGCAGCAGATCGAGAGTTACCTACTTAGCCGTCACTACGATGGTCTGATGAAGTCAGGAAAATTAAGAGGACGAGAAAACTCTCCAGTGAATACTGGAGCAGCATCGTTTTAATAGATGGGAGGTCGTAAGATCTACTACAAGACCGAGGAGGAAATTGACCTCATTCGGGAAAGTTCTTTACTTGTTGGAAAGACATTAGCTGAAGTGGCGAAACACATCAAACCTGGTGTGACAACCCTACAGCTTGATAAAGTCGCAGAAGAGTGCATCAGAGACAATGGTGGTGAACCAGGGTTTCTAGGATACGGAGGATTTCCGAATTCACTTTGTACTTCTGTAAATGATCAGGTCGTTCACGGAATTCCAAACGATATTCCGCTTGAAGAAGGAGACATCGTCTCCGTTGATTGCGGAGTGAAGATGAACGGATTCTACGGAGACTCAGCTTATACGTTCGAAATAGGCGAAGTTTCTGAAGACGTGAAACGATTACTTCGAGTAACCAAAGAGTGTCTAGAAATTGGTGTTGAATATGCCGTTGCTGGAAACCGAATGGGAGATCTCGGATACGCGATCCAAAAACACGCCGAAGATAATGGCTTTGGTGTAGTAAGAGAGTTGGTCGGGCACGGACTTGGAAAAGACCTGCACGAGGCACCAGAAGTTCCCAACTATGGGAGGCGAGGAAACGGAGTGAAACTTCGTGAAGGGCTCGTTCTGGCAATCGAACCGATGATCACTCTTGGTAAGCGCCAAGTCAAAACATTGAGTGATGGCTGGACGATCATTACTGCTGATAAATTACCTGCAGCTCACTTCGAACACGATGTTGTTGTTCGAAACGGAAAGCCAGAGGTCTTATCAACGTTTGAACTAGTTGAAGAAGTTTTAGGAATTAAAACAGTTTAATAGAGCATATGGCGAAGCAATCGTCAATAGAACAAGACGGAACAATTATCGAGGCGCTCTCTAACGCAATGTTTAGAGTGGAGCTCGAGAATGGACATGTGATCACGGCTCACATCTCAGGAAAGATGAGAATGCACTACATCAAAATCCTTCCTAGTGACCGAGTGAAAGTAGAAATGTCGCCATATGACCTAACAAAGGGACGAATTACATTCAGATACAAGAAATAAGTTATGAAGGTAAGAGCATCATTAAAGAAACGTTCTGCAGATTGCAAGATCGTTCGTCGTAAAGGACGCCTTTACGTAATTAACAAGAAGAACCCAAAATTCAAGCAGCGTCAGGGGTAAAACCTGGAAACGCGCTTTAAAGCTATAAGATATGGCAAGGATTGCTGGAGTCGACCTACCCAAGTACAAGCGAGGAATTATCAGTCTAACGTATATCTACGGGATCGGTAGTAGTCGCGCAAAGCTTGTTCTAGAACAAGCCAACGTAGACCCAAACAAAAAAGTTCAAGATTGGAGTGATGACGAGATCGCTGGTATTCGTGCCGCTATCTCTGATAGCTTCAAAGTGGAGGGGGAATTGCGTTCGGAAACACAAATGAACATCAAGCGATTGATGGACATCGGTTGTTACCGCGGAATCCGTCACCGTGTTGGACTTCCTCTACGTGGGCAGCGCACTAAGAACAACTCACGTACTCGTAACGGGAAGCGTAAGACAGTTGCGAACAAGAAGAAGGCGGTTAAATAATTAATCGAATTCACGTAAAAAATTTAGTTCGAGTCTCATTGTAGACTGATCACCTGAATACCTTTTATCATGGCCAAAAACGTCAAGAAAAAGAAGAATGTACAAGTGGATGCCACTGGTGAAGCACACATCCGCGCGTCATTCAACAACATCATCATCTCGCTGACGAACAACCAAGGACAAGTTATCTCTTGGTCTTCTGCGGGTAAAATGGGCTTCCGTGGCTCTAAGAAAAACACTCCTTACGCTGCGCAGGTTGCTGCCGAAGATTGCGGAAAGGAAGCGTACGATCTTGGACTACGTAAGATCCGTGTACTAGTTAAAGGTCCAGGTTCTGGCCGCGAATCAGCGATCCGTACCCTGCATAACCTAGGAATCGAAGTAATGGAGATTATCGATATCACTCCTATTCCTCACAATGGATGTCGCCCACCTAAGCGTCGTCGCGTTTAATAACCAAGAAACCCAAGGCAATGGCAAGATATAGAGGACCCAAATCGAAAATTGCTCGTCGTTTCCGCGAGCCAATCTTCGGACCAGATAAGGCGCTAGAGCGTCGTAACTACCCTCCAGGACAGCACGGCCCGAACCGTCGTCGTAGTAAGCAGTCTGAATACTCTGTGCAGCTAGCTGAAAAGCAGAAAGCAAAGCACATGTACGGAATCCTTGAGCGTCAGTTCTCAAACCTGTTTAAGAAAGCATCTGCAAAAGATGGTATTACAGGTGAAGTACTACTTCAACTTTGTGAGTGTCGTCTTGACCACACAGTATTCCGTCTAGGTATTTCTCCTACTCGCCGCGGGGCGCGCCAATTGGTTGGTCACCGTCACATCACTGTGAATGGTAATGTAGTGAACATCCCTAGTTACCAACTACGTCCAGGTGATGTAATCGGTGTGCGTGAGAAGTCAAAGTCTCTCCAGGCGATCACTTCATCGCTCGCTGCGAACAATCAACGCTTTGACTGGCTTGATTGGAATGCCTCTGATATGTCTGGTGCGTTCATCAGTGTTCCAACACGTGAACAGATCCCAGAAAATATCAAAGAGCAGCTAATCGTCGAATTGTACTCGAAATAATTAACACCCTTCCAATGGCTATTCTCGATTTTCAGAAACCAGATAAAGTCATCCTACTTGAATCAACTGATTTCAAAGGACAGTTCGAATTCCGTCCTCTGGAGCCAGGATTCGGTATCACTATAGGAAACGCTCTACGTCGTATCCTACTTTCTTCACTCGAAGGATTCGCTATCACATCTTTTAAGATGGAAGGTGTTGATCACGAGTTCTCTACTGTGAAAGGTATTGTCGAGGATGTAACAGAAATCATCCTTAACCTGAAGCAGGTGCGCTTTAAGCAGCAGATCGAAGGAACTGACGCTGAGCGTGTACTTATCAATGTATCCGGACAGGATACCCTTACCGCTGGAGACATCGGTAAATTTACTTCGGCTTTCCAAGTGTTGAACCCTGACCACGTTATCTGTAAAATGGATAGCAAGGTGAAGATCAATATGGAAGTGAATATCGGTAAAGGACGTGGTTACGTTCCTGCTGAAGAGAACAAAGAAGCAAACGCTCCTGTAGGAACCATTGCTATCGATGCCATCTTCACACCGATCCGTAACGTGAAGTACCATATCGAAAACTACCGTGTAGAGCAAAAAACGGACTACGAAAAGCTAGTACTTGATATCGACTGTGACGGATCAATCTCACCGAAAGATGCACTTCAGGAAGCGGCGAAAATCCTAATCCACCACTTCATGCTATTTAGCGATGAGCGCATCACGCTAGAAAGCGAGGAGAAGGCAGAAACTGAAGAGTTCGATGAAACTTCACTTCACATGCGTCAGCTATTGAAGACGAAGCTCGTTGACATGGACCTTTCAGTGCGTGCATTGAACTGTTTGAAAGCAGCAGACATCGAGTCTCTCGGTGATCTCGTTTCTTACAATAAGAATGATCTACTGAAGTTCCGCAACTTCGGTAAGAAGTCGCTCACTGAGTTGGAAGACCTTGTAGAAAGTAAAGGCCTTTCATTCGGAATGAACGTCTCTAAGTATAAATTGGATAAAGAATAACTGAATAGGCGTAAGCTTATTGAACACCTACCATCATGAGGCACGGCAAGAAATTTAACCACCTTGGTAGAAAGACCGCTCACCGTAAAGCAATGCTTTCGAACATGGCTTGCTCTTTGATCGAGCACAAGCGGATCAACACTACAGTGGCTAAAGCAAAGGAGCTTCGTAAATACGTTGAACCTTTGATCAATCGCTCGAAAGTGGATTCAACCCACTCTCGTCGTGTAGTATTCAGCTACTTGAATAACAAGCACGCTGTTACTGAACTATTCCGCGAAATCGCACCTAAGGTGAATGACCGTAACGGTGGATACACTCGTATCATCCGCACTGGTCACCGTCTAGGAGATAGCGCTGATATGTGTATGATCGAACTAGTTGATTTTAACGAGATCTACGGACCAGAAGAGAAGAAGAAAAGTACACGCCGCTCTCGTCGTGGTGGTGCGAAGAAGAAAACTGAAACTTCTGCAGCAGCGGCTGTTGAAGCTGTTGAAGAAGTAGCTACAGAAGCTACGGAAGCAACAGAAGAGGCAGCAAATGAAGCTACAGAAGCAGTTGAAGCAGCAGCAGATGCAGCTACAGATGCAGCCGATGAGGCTACTGACGCAGCTGATGATGCCGCAGAAGACAAAAAAGATGAAGAAAAGAAAGACTAATCTTTCATCCTTCTAATCATACTTGAAAAAGGGAAAGCCTATTGGTTTTCCCTTTTTTGTAACCTGCTGATTTCTTGTGGATATCTTATCCCATGAATCGCCCAGAACGCAAAAACCTTTCACATTATCTTTGCCCACATGCAGACTGATCTATCTTCACAAAAGGCAATCCTCGTGCTCGAAGACGGTACAGCTTTCGAAGGAAAAGCTGCCGGAGCCATTGGAACCACAACAGGCGAAATCGCCTTCAATACCGGAATGTACGGATACCAAGAGATCTTCACTGACCCGAGCTACTACGGACAGATCCTTGTCATGGCTACATCTCACATCGGAAACTATGGTGTTCACGATGAAGAAGTAGAATCAGATGGAATGAAGATCGCTGGCTTGGTAACCAAGAAGTTCTCTGACGTATACAGCCGTGTAGCTGGTAGCGGAACACTACAAGATTACCTAGAACGTGATAACAAAGTGGGTATCTCTGATATCGATACGCGTAAACTCGTTCGCCATATCCGCGAAAAGGGTGCGATGAACGCAATCATTTCAAGTGAAGACCTCGACGTGGAATCACTTCGCGCGAAAGTGAAAGAAGTTCCTTCAATGGAAGGACTTGAGCTCTCTTCAAAAGTGACGACGAAAGACAAATACACAACCCATGCAGAGAACGGTAAATTCAATGTTGCCCTTCTTGATCTTGGTGTGAAAACAAACATTGTTCGCTGCTTGACTGAGCGTGGTTGCAATGTTACTGTTTATCCAATGAGTACATCGGCAGAAGAGATCCTTGCTTCAAACCCTGATGGAATCATGTTATCCAACGGACCTGGTGATCCAGCTGCAATGCCAGAAGTAGTAGCTGAAGTGAAGAAGCTCGTGGAATCAGGAACTCCGTCATTCGGAATCTGTCTCGGACACCAAGTGATCGCTCTTAGCCAAGGACTGGCGACAGAGAAGATGTTCAACGGACACCGAGGGGTGAACCACCCAATCAAAAATCTTGTAACTACGAAGTCTGAAATTACTTCTCAGAACCACGGATTCGTAGTGAGCATGAAGAGTGCTGAAGAGAATGACAATATCGAAGTGACACACATTCACCTGAATGATGATACACTCGCTGGTATTCGCCTGAAGAACCTTCCTGTATTCTCAGTGCAGTACCACCCGGAAGCTTCCGCAGGACCGCACGACAGTCGATACCTATTTGACCAATTCATAACTAACATTGCTTCGCATTCGAACGCGGAGCTAACGCAATCCCTATGAGTTACATTGCAAGAATCCACGCACGTCAAATCCTTGACTCGCGCGGTAACCCTACCCTTGAAGTAGATGTGATCACTGATCAAGGCGTGCTCGGTCGCGCTGCAGTGCCATCTGGGGCTTCAACAGGGGTACACGAAGCTGTTGAGCTTCGTGACAACGACAAAGGCATTTACAACGGCAAAGGTGTCCTGAAAGCAGTTGAGAACGTAAATACTGTCCTTAACGAAGAGCTTAATGGAGCATTCCTTTATGACCAAAACTTGATCGATCGTGCCATGATGGGCATCGACGGTACAGATAATAAAGCCATCCTTGGAGCGAATGCAATCCTTGGTGTATCACTCGCTGTTGCTCACGCGTCAGCTGAATCTCTAGGACAACCACTTTACCGCTATGTGGGTGGAGTGAACGCCAATACGATGCCGGTGCCAATGATGAACATCCTCAATGGAGGTTCTCACGCAGACAACAAGATTGATGTTCAGGAATTCATGATCATGCCAGTGGGAGCACAGTCGTTCTCTCAAGGTCTGCGCATGGGTACGGAAGTATTCCACTCATTGAGGTCTGTTCTTAAAGCGAACGGTCACTCAACAAACGTCGGAGATGAAGGTGGATTCGCACCAAACCTTGGTTCGAATGAAGAAGCCCTTCAGGTGGTTGTTGAAGCTGTTGACAAAGCAGGGTATAAGATTGGTGAAGATATTTTGATCGCTCTTGATGCGGCTTCTTCTGAGTTCTACGACGCAGAGAAAGATCGCTACATCTTCGAATCAACAGGAGATGAGCTCACTTCTGCTGAGCTTGTAGATTTCTGGGCTGAATGGACACGCAAATACCCGATCATCAGCATCGAAGATGGTATGGCAGAAGACGATTGGGCAGGATGGAAGTCACTGACTGAAAAGCTTGGTGATCACATTCAGCTGGTTGGTGACGACTTGTTCGTGACAAATACAACACGTCTGGCTAGAGGAATCGAAGAAGGAACGGCGAACTCAATTCTAATCAAAGTGAACCAAATCGGAACACTCACAGAAACGATCGACGCAGTGAACATGGGACGCAAGTATGGATACACTTCTGTAATGAGCCACCGCTCTGGAGAAACGGAAGACAACACCATTGCTGACCTTGCTGTAGGTCTGAACACAGGGCAGATCAAAACAGGTTCTGCTTCCCGTTCTGACCGTATCGCAAAGTACAACCAACTCCTGCGTATCGAAGAACAATTAGGAAAGTTAGCTTACTACCCAGGAAAGGCATTCCGCTCGTAGTTAACAGAGAACATTCCAATAAATACTCGAAAAGCGATTCCATTCCGGAATCGCTTTTTTTTAGTTTGGCACTGTCCAAACTCTCAACGATGAAACAACTAACACTCTTAATCGGTGCCTTGATGGTATGTCTATCGATCAACGCCCAACTCCAAAACGGTGATTTCGAAAACTGGACCACCTCCTCTGATTTTGACCAGCCAGACGTAGGTCTGAATGCTTGGCTTGATTCGAACTACGAAACCTTCTTTTCAGGTGGCGTAGTTTCGGTATCAGAAATCGAAGGAGTAAGTGGATCGGCCTTACGCGTGGAATCTACAGAGATTGAAGGTGAGACTTTAGGCGGATTTGCCATTTGGGGAGCCCCACCGTCAGGTGAAGAACTAATCTTCGAAAACGGATTCCCATTTACTGATAACACGGTAACCCAGCTGAGCGTTGATATGCGCTACAGCACAAACATCCTGTCACCTGGAATCATTATTGTGCAGTTCAAGTTCGAAGGCGCCCCCGCGGGTGCTGGAAACCTTGGAGCAGGTACTTACTATTTCCCCATCACTGGTGAGCAACTCACTTGGGAAACCATGACCTTCGATATTGACCCAGAAATCGGGACGGATATCGATGAATGTGTCATTGCCTTCGCCTCGAATAATCTTGTAGATGATATGGCGCCTCTTTTTGCCGGCGACTTTCTTGAGATTGATAATGTAGAGTTCGTGGGTGCGATGCAAGAAATCCCCGGAGGTGATCTTGACAATTGGATCCCGGCACTGTCTGGGGTCACTCCTGATGATTGGGAGGTGGCAGTGAGCCCCTTGGTTTCGTTCTCTGAACAAACAACGGACGCCAGTGAAGGTGATTTCGCTGTGAAGATTAATACGGTAGAAAATGACGGAGAGGCAAACGCTAGCTTCATTTACCAAGGCGATGTTCTAGATGATCAGATTACGCCGTCCATTCCAACGGGTGACAACTTCTACGGGATCTCTTTTGACTACAAGTACAACGTGCTTCAAGATGATACTGCGGCAATGTTCGTGGTGATGAGTGAAGTAGAGAATCCGGAACCTCAAGACATGATCTTTGAGCTTGTCCTCCTCGAACCACAGGCGAATTACGGTACATACATTGCTGACTATTCTGATTGGCTTGAGTTTATTGACCTGAACTACGTGACTATTGTCTTCACGTCATCATATACTGACGATGATGGTTTCAATGTTCCTCAAGCTGGTAGCGAGCTCTTTGTCGATAACGTCCAGTTCTTGAATGGAGATGGAGAAGGTTGTGGTTTCGATGAGAGTATTGTCCAAGGCGAGTCGCTAATCCTTTGTCCTGGAGTGATCGAATTGATATCGGTTCCTGATACCTATGATAGCTACCAATGGTACCGCCAGCCTACATTCGGAGGTGAAGTTGAGCTGCTTGACGGTGAAACAACCTACATGTTGCAGGTGGATGCTTTCAACTTTGCAGTATACGACGTATGGTGCGAGGTGACACTTGATGGATGTACTGAGGCAAGTAGCTCCATCGCCATTGATGGTTGGGCCTTCGTGCCAACAGTTGTAGCAAGCAACGAAACAGAGATCTGCGAAGGCGAAAGCACAACATTGACCGCTCAGGGAGCGCAAGGTACAGTGGTTTGGTATCAAGATGGAGTGGAGATCATGGGCACATCTGGCAATACCCTAGAGGTGACGGAATCGGGAACTTACGTGGCTGAGATATACCCTGATCTTTGTCCTGAAACAGCATTGAGTAGCGGGGTAGGGCCTACCATTACTGTGAACCCTGCACCAGATCCAGAGATCTTCCAAGGATTGGCAGGAATCAGCTGTGTTGATGGCGAAGGAAATTTCGATGCGTTCGAATCTTATGAATGGTATGTGGATGGAATGCTTCTCGAAGGTGAGGAATTCGAGGAGGGAACCATTTCTCCGCCGCAAGACGGTAATTACACCGTTGTAGTGACGAACGATTTTGGCTGTGAAGCTGAGTCAGACCCGCTCTTCTCTAACTCTGTTGAAGAACAGTTCTTAATCAGCATCGAGCTCTACCCATCGCCTGCTACGGATATCTTGAACGTGGTAATCGACCGCCAAACGAATTATCAAATCCTTGATGCTCAAGGACGATTGATCGCGCATGGTCAGTTAATGTTTGGAACTACGGCCATCGATGTCTCGCCCTTGGCTCAAGGAAATTACTTTATGAAAGTTGAGCAGACGGTTGCTCGATTTGCAGTGAAATAGCAGTTGGGTGCATCCCCGCATGCGCGGGGTCGGCCTGCGCCTCCAAGTACGCAAAAGAGACCTTGTAATGGTATTGGGCTCCGGTGGTTCCCTTCGGTCCACCTCCTCGCTCCAACCATTACGAGGTCTCTTTTTTTACGTGCTTTCCGTCTCCGTCCTTGCACTTAGTGCTTGATGAATTCAAGACGCTCTCCTTCATCAGTAACGAAGAAGTAAACCCCAGCACTCAATTCTTGGACATGGATCGTACCATTGATCTTTCCGCTCATGACCAAGGCTCCAGAGGAATCTAGAATCTCAAACTGCTGCCCCTGATTCCCAGAGACGAGAATCTCTGAAGTCACCGGATTCGGGTAAAGCTGGAAGCGTTCCGCGCTAGCGTCAAGAACGGAAACCTCACCTGTTTGATAAGCCCAGGCATAGTCACCTGAACCTTCAAATTGGAAGTCGATGTAGCCCTGGTAATTTTCGTCGTTACCTTGAGTATTGACGTCAAAGGTCTCCACCAACTGCCATGGCATGCCAGGTACGGGACGATATACCATCACCAAACTATCCTCTGATAGATTGGCATTATCCATCTCCTCGAAGAAAATGGGGTCGTAGTAGTTGTTCGCATCAGGGTTACCGTAAAAGCGAGCTCGACATTCCATATCAAGTGCGTCATTCTCTGCATAGATGGTCCAGAATCGATCACTAGCCAAAGAGTACTCGGGTTGACCAACTGGATCATCAGCACCAGTCCAGTGGTTCTCAATACGGATGAAGTAGTCGCCTTCGGTTTCAAGGTCAATGCGCATTTCAGCAAATCCGAAGTCAGTGATACCGTCATCAACGATACGCTCTTCCCCCAGGCATGCTTGATTGAGTTCGTCGTTTCTATTAACCGTAATGAGGCCAGGAGCCTCATCCAAGTTCAAGGTGAGCATCACTGGATCCGCACCAACCAATACCACTTCTTCTACAACTTCATCTCCTTGTTCAATGGAGACAGTCACCGGCACATTCTCACAGTAGTCAGGACTGTAATGCAAGAACTGAGCGACTGTTAAGTCTAATACATAGCTGCCGTTGTCGTCCGTGAGCGTTCGTTCAGTGATTCTGAATTCGGGGAAACCTTCTTGGAAGACCCAACCATCAAAGAAGGCTGTCATATCGCTATCGGTTTGAGGATCTAGAAAATCACGCAAGTTCTCTGTAGAAACCGCTTCAAACTGATAAGTCTCCAGGAAGTCTGTCATCAGTTCGAAGTAATCATCTCCCATGAAGGTGCGCATGGTGTGAGCGATATCAGCTCCTTTGTTGTAGACGTGATCTCCATACGTGTGTTCATGTCCAATGCCTGAAACTGGCAAGCGCTCACCGTCGTTCATGTGTGCATACTGAAGTACATCCTTGTGGTTGTCTTTGACATAGTCGATGTATGAGTCATACCCTTCCAGTGACTCCAAAAAGAGCGCTTCACAGTATGAGGCCATACCTTCATTGATCCACATGTCTTCTTGTGTTGAGCAAGTAACCAGATCACCCCACCAGTGATGAGCGAGTTCGTGTGCCATGAGGGTTTGACTACCCAGCCCGCCGTTCGCAGCAAATTCTGGATAGGCAATGTTCGTAGCATGCTCCATCGCACCCGAGGCAAATGGCACCAAAACGTATCCAATACGCTCCCAGCGGTAAGGACCATAAGCTTCCTCAAACCCATCCAAACAAGGAATGAGATTCTGGAATGAGGTCAGCATGTTGGGAATATTACCTGTTTCCGCAACAAGCCAGATGGGAATTTCTTCTCCCGTAGTGCTACTGAAAGTCAATTCTTCATGCGTGTAATCACCAACCGCAAAACTTGCCAAGTAACTTGGAATCGATTCAGCAAGCTCCCAAGTGGTGAGGAGACTATCTGGACCTACTTCTAGCGTTTCTGTGCGCAAGCCTCCGGAGTAGGCTGTTCTACCCTCATTTGTTAAGACGTGAACGGTATAGGTAGAACGTTCCACAAAGTTGTCGAAGCAAGGGTGCCAAACACGACCATAGCTGTGCGGGTCTCCTTCAAAACCAACCCCTAGATTGAATACATGATCTAGTTGCCAGTAAACACCTCCCCATCCGGAAGCATCTGTCAATGGGGTGCCTGAATAGTAAATGTCGGCAGTGACTTGATCTCCTGTATTGAGGATGTTCTCAGTGAAGAGCACCAGGGTTTGGTTCGCTTGATCGGTAGTGATCATATTCCCATCGATAAAAGCACTGTCTACCGTAAGGCCTTCGAGGTCGAATACAAGACGGTCTGTACCATCTTGCAGCACATCAACTAAGATAGAGGCATGTGCTTTCAGCAACTGCAGGTCCCATTCTGTAACATCGAGGCTAAGCTCTGTATGGATGAGATTGAGAGAATCGCTTCGCGAGGCATCAGCTGGCAGTGACTTCAAGTCATGTTGACAATGGTGATGACAGCGATACGGTCCTTGAAACGTTGATTGCACTTGACCCCAACCTAGGAGGGCTGAGAACAGAAAGAGTGAAGAAATTATAGTTTTGATCATAAGGTTCAAACTGGAATCCTGAATATACACAGATGTCAAGTATAGCGGGCTTCGCAGGGGATGTAATGTTGATTTCCTTTCGTGAACAATGTGAAGATGCTGACGGTTGTTTGAAAAAAAATCACTTGTCGGGTAGGGGGTTGCGATGCAAGCTTGTATTAACCACAGTTGGAAACCCATACTGAACGAAACTGACGTATTTTCTAAATGATAGATTTGCGATCCGTCAATGTGGGTGAGGTAAATTGAATTCCTATGAAACCTTCTACGGAGTTATTTGATCTTATTAAATCGCTTTCTAAAAGTGAGAAGCGATTCTTCAAGCTTTCATCTTCACTGCAAACAGGGGAGAAGAACTACCTGAAGATTTTTGATGCTATCGATAAGCAATCTGAATACGACGAAGGTGCGATCAAGCACGCTTTCCGAAACGAGACCTTTATCAAGCACTTCCCTTCGGAAAAGAATCACCTCTACAAATTGATCCTAAAAAGCTTGCGTGCTTACCACTCTGATAATTCAGTGAGCTCGGTACTAAAGCAGGAGATCAAGAACATCGAAATCCTGTACAACAAGGCCCTATTCAAAGAGTGCAACAAATTCTTGATGCGTTCGAAGAAGATGGCCATTGAGCACGAGAAGTTCTACTACCTCTTCGAGCTCATTAGTTGGGAAAAAATGTTGCTTGAAGAGGCACTGGAAGATGGTCAGTTTACCAAAGACCTTGATACTTTGATCAAAGAAGAACAAGAAGTCATCGAGAAGTTGAGAAACCTCGCTGCTTACCACGTTCTATACTCGAAGATCAACTATGTATTCCGCAGCGGTGGATTTGTACGAAACGAAGACGATCGCAGCCTAGTAGAGGAGATCAAGAACCATCCACTAATCAAAGGAAAGAATACTGCGTTGTCGCAGCGAGCGGCTACGATCTGTTACTATACACAAGGATTCTGTAATCTGGCAAACGGTGATTACGATACAGCACAGTTGAAATTCATGCGTGTGAAGGAAATCCTTGACAAATCACCACACATTCGCCGTGATCTGGCGAAGCGCTATGTGCGCACGCTAAGTAATATCATCAGCTGTCAGATCGACCAAGGGAACTACGCCGATGCTCGTGAAATGACAGAAGAGTTGAAATCAGTCAGCAAGGCGAAAGGGTTTGGAAGTACAGATGTTCAAGTGTCAATCTACAAAGACACGAACATTGCCGAATTAAAGGTGTGTCACTTCACAGGAGAGTTTGAAAAAGGACTCGCCTTGGTGAACGAGATCGTTGAGGGAATGCACAAGCACGAAGGAAAGCTTCACAAGGAGCAAGTACTTAGCTTCTACTACCAGATCGCGTACATCTATTTCGGAGCCGGTTTGTACAACAAGTCGTTGTTCTGGATAAATAAGGTATTGAACGATAACGAGAACACGTTACGTCAAGATATTTACAGCTATGCGCGTTTATTCAATCTAGTCATCCACTACGAGCTAGGAAACTTCGACCTGCTCGAGTACATCACCAAGTCTACGCAACGCTACCTCAGCAAGCGTAACCGTGATTACCAACTCGAGAAATTGGTGATTGAATACATGCGTAAGTTCATCCGCGCGAACAACGTGGTTGAGAAGAAAGACTTATTCTCTGAATTCCGTTCAGAGCTGGATCAAGTGATCCAGGGACCAGAACAAAAGATCGTTCTTAAATACTTCGACTTTATGAAGTGGGCAGACAGCAAGATCGAGAATGCTACGTTTGCTGAGACTGTAAGAAAAGCGATCTAACGAAGAGATAAACCTGCAAAGAAAAAGTCCCGCACAAGCGGGACTTTTTTATGTCTTTGTGTTTCGTTCGATTACTGATTCATTACCGTGAATTCAGTTCGACGGTTGTCTTGGTGTTGATCTTCTGTACAATCAACGCCATCAGAACAGTTGTTCAATAAACGCGTTTCTCCATATCCACGAGAGATCAACATTGATCGACGAACTCCTTTGCGAACCAAGTATTCAGATACCGCTTTTGCACGACGCTCTGAAAGCTGCTCGTTGAAGTAGTCACTACCACGTGAATCACAGTGTGAACCAATCTCTACTTTCAAATCAGGGTTGTCTTTCAACAGCTTCGCAACGTAGTCAAGGTAAGGCTGTGCATCCAGACGAATATCCCACTTGTTGTAGTCCCAGTGGATGTTTGGGATCTCGTAAGGCTTGTTCGGATTCATTCCTTTAGGGTAACCATTACCGTCGCCGTTACCATCGCCATTACCAGCAGTTCCATCAGGGTTGCTGAGTTCAAGTAGGGCGAGGTTCACATCGATGTTATCTCCATTTGGCTTGTTTTTCGTAGACACCTCTTCGTTGATTGAGAAGTATCCTTCCTTCTCTGCGCGGATGCGGTAATCCTTTCCAGGCAGAAGATCGAGTTCAAACATTCCAACGTCGTCAGAGTAAATGATCTCTTCCGTACCATCGGTGAGGTTCGTAATGATGATTTTCGCTCCTTCAATAGGGTTTCCACTCGTCTGAGAAGTAACCAATCCGTCAAGCGTAAAAATCTGCTCTGTTTCTTCGAATGAGTAGATTTGATCATTTCCTGAACGATCTGATGAGAAGTAACCAAGATCGCTTCCGTCAATGAACGAAATAGCGAAATCATCCGCCGCAGTGTTCATTGGGTAAGGAAGGTGGAATGGTCCGTTCCAGTTTCCTCCTTGGTGCACGCTGTACATCATGTCAAGACCACCGAGTGTCTCATGTGCGTTCGAAGAGAAGTACAAGCTATCGTCAGAACGTAGTGAAGGGAAGAGTTCGTTTCCTGGTGTGTTCAATTCACTTCCTAGGTTTATTGGCTTTTCCCAAACGCCTTGATCGTTCATGGTCGTCTTGTAGAGGTCCATACCACCAAAGCCACCTTGCAGATCTGAAGAGAAGTATAGTGTTTTCCCATCTGCCGATAGCGCAGGATGAGCGTACATGTAGTTCTCATCACAGAAGGGCAAGAGTTGCGGTTCTGACCACTTTCCTTCTCCATCCTTCGAAGAGATGTACAGTTGAGTTACGTTGATTTCTTCCGCATTGGCAGACAGACGACTCTTGCGCTCGTAGTTCGATCGCGTCAAGATCATCGTTTGCTGGTCATCAGAAACAACAGCGATACCATCGTGATACTTGTCGTTCACTTCTTCTACTGGTTGAGGGTTACCGATCGTTCCATTAGAAACGTCAGCGAAGTAGAGGTCTGTAAACTTCAATCCCGTGTACTTGTCTTCTTCTCCCGTTCCTTCTTTCTCGGCACTGAAGTAGATTCCAGAACCGAAAGCGAAAGGTGCATATGCTGCATCCATCCCAGTAGAAAGAGGTTTGATATCGAAACGAGAAGAGTCTGCTTTGTACTCCTCGATGCGACGACAAGAAGAACGAAGAGCTTGAGCTACTTCGTTTCCTGGCTCACGAGAGAGGATGCCATCGAAGATCTCTTCCGCGTTAGCGTAATCACCAGTAGCCATCAAAGCGCGACCATAGTTGATACGATCTTCATCCGTATTTGACGGATTACTAGCTAAAATAACATAGGTTTCTACAGCAGAAGCGAACTGATTTGTTTCAAGGTAAGATGCAGCTAATGCGCGACGTCCTTCTTCATCATCAACTTTGGCCAGACCTCTTTCGAGATGGTCAATAGCGTCAGTGTAGCGAAGCTCATCGTAAGCCTGCAATCCATCTTTGATACTAATCTTAGCACAGGAAGCTAAGAGAAGTACTCCTAGAACGAGTAGCGTACTTTGAAATAGTGACTTGTTCATAGTTTAGAAGTATCGAGGTGAGCGTTTCTTGATTTGAACATCTTGTCCGAAATCATATCCGATCATGATCTCATGAGAACCGCTCGAATAGTCGTTGATATCCGTTAGTATGTAGTCGTATGAATATCCTGCACGAAGCTGAGGAGTAATATTATACTCAAGCATTCCGATCAAGGCATCACCTGTTCTGTAACCAGCTCCCAACCAAAGGCGGTTGTAGAAAAGGAAATTACAGTTCAAGTCAACCTCAATAGGAGCGGCAGGTAAGTACTTTACAAGCACCGATGGCTTGATAGCCAAGTTCACGTTAGGTGTGAAAACGGCTCCGCCATTCAGGTAGTAGTGTTGCGTGAAGTAATCTGCAGTCACCGAGTTGTCAATGATAATTTCATCGTCAAGAGAATAGATCATTGGAACAGAGAATCCAGCGAAGTAACGTTCAGTATGGTAGTAAACCCCGAAACCGAATTTCGGAATGAACTGTCCTTGAATGTTCGCGGCATTGTATACCGGGTCATTTTCGTCCCAAACAACCACTTCACTCAAGTCAGCAGAGTATGAGCTTCCTCCGAGTTTCAATCCGAAAGAAAGGTCACCTGCACCAAGAGGAAGGTGGTAAGCGATATTCGCTGCAGCCTCTAGTTGACTCGTAATACCAATTTGATCGTTTGAAAGAATCAAACCTACACCCAAACGTTTGTTGGCGATTGGTCCGTCAATAGCAACCACTTGCGTAGTAGGCGCCTTATCAAGGTTTACCCACTGACTGCGGTGGAGTACGCTGGCAGACCAATAGTCATGCGTACCTGCATAGGCAGGGTTCAACAGAAGACCATTGAACATGTACTGGCTGACCTGAAGTTCCTGCTGTGCAAACCCTAGGCTTGAGAAGGAAACGGCCAGAATAATGAGAATCAGTTTTTTCATAGGTCGTTCGTATTAGCGGCGTAGATCCACATAAGTTGCAAATTGTCTGTTGTCAGCTTCGAAGACAACGAAGTAAGTTCCGTCAGGAAGGTCTTCTCCATCAGCGTTTACTCCGTTCCATTCATTCGCATAATTCTGTTTTTCATAAACGATGTTACCCCAGCGGTTGAACACCTTGAAAGTGTTGTTCGGGTGCTGGTCAATACCAAGGATTACGTAAGTGTCGTTTGCGTTATCACCATTTGGTGAAACCCCAGTAGGAAGGGTGATATCGTCAGGCTGTGTCACGACGATGATTGAGTCTTTCACACAACCATTCGCATCGACGATTGTCAAGGTGTAATTACCAGCAATAAGATCCATTGGATCTTCAGTACCGTCTTCGATCGTCAATGGTCCTGACCACTCGTAAGTGTATCCCGGTGTTCCACCTTCCACTTCCGTATCAATACTTCCATCGTTACCTCCGAACTCGCTTACGTTGTATCCGCTATCGAGAATAGGAGAGAAGCCATTGATCGTGATGCTGTCAGGTTCAACCACTGTGAAGGTTCCGTCTCCAGTGCATCCACTTGCGTCTTCGATAGACAGCGTGAATGCTCCATTGCAGATTCCATCAAGGTCCTCGTCAGTGCTGACTTCGTTTCCTTCAGCATCAGTCCATGAGTAGGTCAATGGAGCCACACCGTTGGTTACTGTCGCATCAATGGCACCGTCGCAATCACCGAAACAAAGTGGGTTTGTTACGTTTCCATCTACGATGATTGGATCCGGACCAGGAACTGTCCAGTCAACAACTACCGTACAATCATTTTCATCAGTGATCGTGATCGTGTAATTGCCTGGGCAAAGGTCAACTGCCGCCACAGTGCCATCAGCTACATCCGTTGGGCCATCCCATTCGATGTCTGATTGTCCTGTTCCTCCGTCAACGTCAACCAATACTGTTCCGTCACAAGCGCCACAATTAGCAGCGGTACCTGTTATTTCAACAGTAAGTTCTTCAGGTTCAGTGAGTGTCCAGCACTCTTCCATTTCACAACCGTTCGCATCAACGACTGTCACACAGTACTCACCTTCTTCAAGGTCGATGGCTCCATTTTCGTCTCCAACTGCAGGGTCCCAAGTCACTGTGTAAGGAGCGGTTCCTCCAGAGATGGCGAGGTCAATACTTCCGAGGTCTCCGAAACATGAGATGTCAGAAACAGTAGCATTGAGGTTAAGTGGCTCTGGAACGTTCAAGTTGAATACTTGTTCGGTTTCACAGCCATTAGAATCCGTTACGATAACGCTTACAATGTCATCTCCACAGATGTCAGTGAGAGTCGTTCCGTTTCCTGCTGGGTTGCCGTTCAATGTCCATTCAATAGTGTATTCTGGAACACCTCCTGTAGGTGCGATCGTAATCTCTCCGTCACATGCGTCAGCGCAACTGATGTTCATGCCTCCTTCGTACTCAGAGAAAGTCGCGTTCAATTGAATCGGAGTTGGTTCAGTCAAGACGAATGCAAGGAGTGTGTCACAACCATTGGCATCCGCTACAAGCACTTCGTAGACTCCAGGACAGAGATCTTCTATGTCTTCTGTCACGGCGAACTCTCCACCGTCGTTGTCAAGCTCCCACAGGTAGGTATATGGTCCAACACCTCCTGATACTTCAAGATCAATCGATCCAGTACACTCTCCATTACAGATAGGGTTCTGAGGAGTGGCAACAACTCCCAATGGAGTGTCTGGTTCAGTGATCTCCGCTGTAGCCGTAGCTTCACATCCGTCAGCATCCGTTACGAGGATTTCGTAGGTACCTGCTGGTAGACCGTCTTGGTTTGGAAGGTTGATGTCTTCAATAGCATCACCAGTCCAAACGATCGTGAATTCGGGCTCACCACCTTCAATGGTTGTGATAATGCTTCCCGTCGAATCACCGAAACAAGGAATGTTGAATGGCGTTCCTTCCAAGGTTGGAACGAAGAGGTTGACAAGGAATGTATCGGGCTGTGCAATCACAACCTCTGACGTATCCGTACATCCGTTGAGATCAGTTACGACCAACTCCAGTGAGTCAGCAGCAATACCAATCAATATGTTACCAGAGTATTCACCCTCATTCCAATCGTAAGTATAGCCTCCCGCACCACCAGTAGCAGTTACTGTTGCTTGTCCGTCAGAGTAATCGAAACAGCTAACATCCTGAAGGAAGTCAATTGATACATCGATTGGCGTTGGCTCAGTAATAACGAACTCGATGATGTCTTCACAGTCGTTTGTATCAACGATACGTAGCTCGTATGTACCAGGACATAGATCAGTAAGCGTTGTCGCTTCAGGATCGTTGTCACCAATATCTCCAGTGATCCATTCGTAAACCACGTAGTCACCGCTTCCTCCTGTAACGTTTGGAGTGATTGTTCCATCACATGATTCATTACAGCTAACGCCGAATCCGTTGTAGTCGCTAATCGTTCCTGAAGTCTCAATCGGATCAGGTTCGATCATTGGAATTTCAGTAGTCGCGATACATCCGTTGTCATCCGTTACAACCACACAGTAAGTTCCTGCAGGAAGGTTGTCTTGGAATGATACTCCTGGAATGTTCACCGGATCACATCCAGTCCAATCATAGTTGTAGCACTCAGGAGCAAACTCTGTACAGTCTGGAGTTCCTCCAGATACCGTAACCGAGATCTGACCGTCTGTAGCGTCAGGACAAGAAACGTTGTATCCTCCATCGAAAATGGTTGTACTAACGAAGATGTCCATCACTTGTGGCGCATCAAGGAAGATGCTGTCTGTTTGCTGGCAACCAGTGTCATCCGTTACAGTAACTACGTAAGTACATTCGAAGAGGTTGGTGATACTCGGGCTATTTGAGCCTCCGAAGAAACACTCTGGTGAAGGAGCCCATTCGTATGTGTATGGACCAACACCACCAGAAGCATCAGCTGTTACCGAACCATTGTTTTGTCCGAAACAAATCGGAGGAACAATCGCTTGGAAGTCGATCACAATCGGATCTGGTTCCGCGATAATGTATACAAACTGCTCTTCACAGTCTCCGTCTATTACTGTTAGTATGTAGCTTCCAGCACATAGATCGAAGATGTCCTCATCACTTGAAGTAAATCCGTCAGGACCCGTCCAAGAGATCACATCTGCGTCTGCTGGAATAATATCTACTTCAATGCTTCCGCTGCACTCGTTGCCACACTCGGCAGGAGTCACGGTTGCAGTCACATCAAATTCATCGTTCGTGCCAACGTTTACATTTACCGTGGTTTCACAACCCAATGCATCAGTGATGGTAGCAGTGTAAACTCCAGAGTCTAGACCGGTCAGGTCTTCACCAGCACAAGGACAGCTTGGTCCAACCCAGTTAACTGTGTATGGTCCGCCGTGGCTACCTGCGATGGTTAGATCGATTTCACCGATTCCAGCATTTGGATCACCACAAGGATTAGGAGTAACGTCTGCTGTTACGTTCCAGGCAGGAACACATGTCAGTTCTACATCAAGTGTTTCGCTACAATCGTTCGCATCAGTTACTGTCAGTGCGTATGATCCACAAGGAACGCCACTCAAGTCTTCCGTGAAGTAAGTGTCTCCTGTGTCTGTGTTGATCCAAGTTGTAATGTATCCTGGAGTACCTCCACTGATAGAAACATCGATAGAACCATCAGAAGCGTCAGGACAAGAAACGTTGAATCCACCTGGGTAGTTGGATACAGCATCAAGGTTCACGCTGATCGGTGCTCCTGGACCAGTAATGGTAATGGTTACACTGTCGTCACTTATACACCCGTTGGAGTCAGTCACTGTTACTGTGAATACTCCTGTGCCAAGATCAGTGGCTACTGGCGCCGTTAGATCTGGATCGTGGCTCCAGTTGTAGAAGTAAGGAGGACAACCACCAGTAGCAGTTACTGTAGCAACCCCTGTTTCTTCACCGCTACACAGGATGTTTACTTGACCAGCCAACTCGATGTCGAGTACATCTGGTTCATTCACTGTGTAAGTCTCAGTAACCTCACAGCCGTTTTCGTCAGTAACAGTCACTGTGTAGTCTCCGGCACATAGGTTGTCAACGAAGGCAGCGTTTCCTACCACGTTGTCTAGTTCATCAACCCATTCGAAGCTGTAAACTCCTGTTCCACCTTCAACTGTCACTTCGATTGTCCCGTCACATTCGCCTGAACAGCTAATTGGGAAACAAGAGTAGTCAGAGAAGTTCACGTCGATGATGTTCAAGATATCCTCCTCCGTTACATCAACACACGCTGTCGACGTGCACCCTTCGGCATCAACAATCGTTACGCAGTATGTTCCTTCTTCTAGTCCAGTAAGGTCTTCATCCGTTGAGAATGGATTCCCGTTGAACTCCCATTCATACGTGATTGGTGCCGTAGCATCTGTTACCGTAACATCAATCTCTCCGCTATCACCGTCGATACATGTGATGTTCGTCACGTCGAAAGTGATGACTGGTTCTGTCACTGTTACCGTTGCGCTAGCCGTGGCTTCACAGTCGGCAAGTGAGTAGGTCAATGTATATGTTGTCGTTGTCGTAGGACAAACTTCAATGTCTAGGCTGTTTGGATCAGTGATATCATCCAGTGGAGACCATTCGAAGCTTCCATTTCCGTCATCATCAGCTTCACCATCAAGATTAACACACTGTCCGTTACAGATGGTAACGGCAGCAGGGTCAACCGAAGCGGTGATTTCGTCGATGATGGCAAAGTCAATAGAACTCTGGAATTCGAAACCATCACATTGTTGTTCGACAAGGGAAACGGTGACAATCTCCTCCCCCTCAACCAGTCCATCAAAGATGGTCAGGATGTCAAACGAAACCGAGGTCTCACCAGCTGGGATGATCAAGGTGTAGACATCATTGATGTCGTCGTATACCAAGTTCAAATCAGGATCAGTAGTATAATCTACATCAAATTCTGCTGTTCCATCAATCGTGAAGTTGACCTCAAGGTCTTCGATCGGAACGAAAGTGCTTTCGAACTGTACAGTACCTTGGTTACACCCTTCAACCATGTAATCTGTTCCACCAACTGTGCTTGTGGTAATGGTGATTGGGTTTGAAGTCAGCTGGCTAACGAACACCCCTGAATCGTACAGACGATCCGATCCATCAGCGATGATTAGTTTCAAGTGATACGTCTCACAAGGAACGAGGTCACCCACTTCTGCACGAATCCCTGTTGTAAATCCGTCATACTGAACTCCCAATCCTAGCGGGTCTTGGTTGTCGAAGAAGTATTGAGAGTTATCAATGTGGTTGACGTTGTTGATCGCTACAGCCTCAGAAGTTCCTGGAATCAAAGCGATGTTTACATCGACACCGACGTTCGGACCTGAAATGAAGAATCCGAATACATCGTTGAACGATGATCCTACCCATTCGAGGTATTCCTCACTGGCAAAGTTGAAGTCGAACTTCAAACTATCCCCCTGCACCACTACATCGAACTCGAAGGTAGTAGCGTCCCAGGTGGTCAATCCACCATTGGCCAGGGTCAGAAGCTCTGAACCAGGGAACATGTTGTCGTAATCATCACAGTTCAAACAGTCTGTTCCATCAAGCAATGGAAGTCCTGTTTCATCATTCGGCCCAATAGCATTTAAGGCATTACCTGTAGTCAGCAGGATACCTTCACTGGTTCCGATTTCAGTTCCTGTGGAAGTGTAGTACGCATAGGCGCTATCGGCGGCAGTTACCTGCACGTTGAGGATCTCTACTCCAGTACCCACAAGGTTCTGGGCCATTTCTTCAGGAGTGAGGTCGAAATCTACTGCTAACTGCCCACTAGCCTGGTAACCCAGGAATAGGACAATGGCTGTCAGTAGTCTTCTGCAGAAGTAAGTCTGCTTCATCTATCTGTTGTTTTGGTTGGGGTCAAGTCTTATTGTCCGGTGATTCCACGACGTACATCCATGCACGTAGATGTGAAATCACTCTTGCTCATTTCTGTGAGCTCAATCGCTTCCAGCTCGGTGGCTGCGGCAATCAATCCTTTGAGTGTTTGGAATGCCTCTTCACGCGATAGGTTGCTATCGTCGATGTTGAAGACAACCAGTTTTCCAGGCACACAGGCCTCATTGATTGAAAACTGATCATTTCCTTTCAATGATCTTGCCATATCTCCATAGCTGTAGGCGTCGATCTCAGTCATCTGTATAACGAGCAGGTCCTGGTCAACGTCAGCTTGGGCAATGCTTTCCGGAGAGATGAAAAGGCAACACAAAGCTAGGATCGCTCCTAAGAACTTCGCGGGTTTAGATAGGGTCATAGCGAAATTGTTTCGGTGTAAAGTGTATCTGTTTGAGTATACACTGAGTACTAAGCAAAGAAACTAAATTTCGCGCGGTGTTGGACGCCTTTTTACACACAATTACAGTGGATTTAATCCACATTTCGATGTTGGGCTGTCATTACTGTGTACATGCCAATGGCAGCGGAAACAGAAACATTGAGTGATTGGGTCTTTCCATCCATTGGAATTCGAACCAGATAATCACACGTGCGAAGACTGTCTGTACTCAATCCTTTTTCTTCATTACCCATGACCAAGCATGTGGGTTTAGATAGTTGAATGTTTGAGATCAAGCGTTCGGTTTTCTCAGTCATCCCAATGACTTCTATGCCGCTTTCTTGCATTTCAGTTAGCGCTTTGTTCATCACAGAGACGCGGCAAATCGGAAGGCGCATCAATGCCCCAGAAGAGGTTTTGATCGCGTCTTCGTTCAGTGGAGCCATTCCCTTTCCAGGTACGATGACCCCATGAAACCCAAAACATTCTGCAGAACGGCAAATGGCACCAAAATTCCGCACATCGGTGATGCCGTCACATGCCAATAAGCGAGGGGTCTCACCGTTTTCGTAGATCGAAGCGATGAGATTCGAAAGATCAGCAAACTCGATCGGAGAGAGGATAGCAATCACTCCTTGGTGCGCCTTCCTGGTAATTCGATCCAGCTTTTGCGTTGGAACATATTGAACGGGAATTTCACGTTCACGAGCATAGCCAGTTACCTGCGCATAGCGGTCGTGGCGTACTCCTTTTTGAACCAGTACTTTTTGGATTTCCTTACCTGTTTCGATGGCTTCCAGCACGGGGTGCCAACCGAAAATGAATTGATCTTTCTTACGATTCATTCCTGAAAGATGCGACCATTTCTCCAAGCGGTTACCGCTCGATCCCAATCAGTTCTGAACAGCGGATTGCGTTCAAGTACGAAAAGGTTGTCGCTCAGAGGGTTTCGTTCGCGATAAAAGTTGAAAGTAATAGAGCTTAAGTTGTTCTCCTCCCCATAGATCCATGTTTCGCGATCGTTGTCGCGTGTAATCTTGGTTGGGTTGCCAAAGACAATGTGGATGAGTCCGCGATCTGTTTTCCATCCTTCAATAGACGACGAAAAGTATCGATTGGCCTCTTCTACTCTGCGGTAGTAAATCTTAATTAGCTCTCGTGTACGGTCTTTGGATCCACCGCAGTCAAGCCAAAAGGCATCGATTTCTTTCTTGCGGTAATTGCTGTCTTCAATACGCTCATATTCTCGTCGTCCACTAATGTAGCGAAGACTGAACATCATGTCGTCCACCGATTTGATCTCTGGGTAGCTCTCGCCTTGTGACAAAAAGCTATGAATAATGTCGCCATTGGCATTCACCATGGTATTCAATCCTTCGGTCACAAAGAAGATCTCGTCTTTGTCAATCTCTTGTCCTGAGGTGGTGTCTGGGAGACTCGGGTAGTTCCTTGAACCCTGAACATAGGGTGGAGGAGGGAGCTTGGTTTTTGGCTGCCATTGACGCAATGAAAGACTCTGGTCTCCACGTGAAGTGTTGTACTTTACCAGTTCGCCTGTCCGAAGAATCTCACCAAATACTGGGAGTCCGGCTTCGTAAGTGAAGAGGTAGTCTTCTTTATTTCCACCTTCGAATTTGTTGACTTCAAGGCTCGTTTGAAAAGACCAACGACGATTCAAATCAGTAAGTTGAATAGTGAACCGATATCGGCCGAAGGTCTCTAGGTCGATCTCATTCGAACTGATGATGATTCCATCTCGTTCGTTCTCTTTCTCGTAGATCATCACAAAGTCTGTAGTGTCGTGAGCTACGAATACTCCTTGTTGCATGCGCTCAATCATGACATCGCAATCAAGGCGCGCTTCAAAAGGTGATTCGGGTGAGTTTCGGGCGAAGAGTAATTCACTACTACTAATTCCTAAATAGATTTTGCTCTTATCGTCACTTGTATGATAAACCATGACTTCTGGGTGCATTGGCATCACCTCCCAATCATAACTGACAAGGTTAGAAGTAGTGCTCTTGGTCTGTTGTACAGAACACGCACTAAGTAAGGTAGCAACACAGCTGAATAGAAGCCATTTATTCATTCTCATACGCTTGATCTTGCGGTAGTTGATCACTATCCATCGCTTTGTCTAAGAGCCCTTTTTCAATAGGGTCTTTCGGTTTATAACCCGACATGCTGCGGATTCGTTCGACGCGACTAATAAGGTTTCCTTTCCCTTCGGAGAGTTTGTTCATTGCCGCTGTGTATGCTTTATTACCATCTTCCATGCTTTTACCCACCTTTTGAAGGTCTTGGGTAAAGCCGCGGAACTTATTATAGAGCAGCTCAACCTGTTTCACGATCTCTCGGATGTTATTCCGTTGATCTTCTTGTGTCCAGATATAACGCACCGTTCTCATTGTTGCCAGAAGCGTAGTAGTTGAAACGATCACTACGTTCCGTTTGAGGGCTTCTTCATACAGGTCGCGCTCATTATTCAAGGCGAGGAAGAGTGCTGCTTCAATAGGTACGAACATCAAAACGAAGTCGGGACTATTGATCTCGTAAAGCTTCTCATAATCTTTGGTTCCAAGCTCTTTGATGTGTGCTCGAATGCTATCAATGTGCCCTTTTAATGCGGCATTGCGTTCTTCATCTGTCTCTGCGGCATGAAAGCGTTCATAGGCAGTTAAAGAGACTTTCGCGTCGATAATGAGTTGTTTCTCTTCAGGAAGGTTGATGACGAAGTCAGGTTTTTTCTTCTTGCCTTCATCGTCTTCAAGCACCGTTTGTGTCTGGTAGTGGGTTTCCTTTTGGAGTCCCGCTTTTTCCAGAATTACCTCAAGCTGTGCTTCGCCCCAGTCGCCTTGGGTTTTGCTATCACCTTTGAGTGCTTTGGTTAGGTTCTCGGCATCCGAACTCAAACGTTCGTTGAGTGCTTTGAGCTCGTCAATTTTGTGTTTGAGCAGATGTCGTTCCTTATTCTCCTCGTTGTATACCTCTTCTACGCGTTTCTTAAATCCACTGATTTCTGTTTTCAATGGATCGAGGATCTCACCCATCTTGGTGCGGTTCAGCTCAGTGAATTTTTTTGACTTCTCGTCGAGAATTTCATTGGCGAGGTTCTTAAACTGATCGCGCAGATTTTCACGCATCTGCTTCAGCTCTTCTTCGAGTTTGCTGCGTTGTTCTTTGAAGCTCTCTTCTTGTGCAACAGCAGATTGTTTCAAAAAGTG
The DNA here is from genome assembly GCA_022447625.1 of Flavobacteriales bacterium. Lineage (GTDB taxonomy): Bacteria > Bacteroidota > Bacteroidia > Flavobacteriales_D > Sanyastnellaceae > Sanyastnella. The sequence goes on from JAKVAX010000003.1 coordinate 303,913, forward strand.
GTTTTCGGCTTCCAGTTGGGTCGCTTGGTGGCGTGTATTTTGGTGTTCTTTTTGCTCTCTGAGGAACGCGCCATGCGCTTCTTCAATCTTGTCTTGACTAGATGCAATCTCAGATTCTAGACGTCCGATGAGCGGTGCGTCATTGGTCTTTCCCCGTTTAAGAAGAAGCGCAATGATTACCCCCAAAACGAGGCCAATTAACAATCCGATTAATAACGCTAGCAAGTCCATGTATTAGAAACGATTTGTAAAGCCAAAATGTATTTTCCCATTCCGCACCAGGATAGGATTGTCGCGTTCACTACCCAAAGCATACACCAATCTGAATGATCCGTTCTTCGTCCCGATGACCGTTCCGAGGCCGAAGCCGAAAGGGGTGTCACTAAGATAGTCATCATTGTTTCGTTCATACCATCCTTGGTCAAAGAAGACGAAGGCAGCTGAATTTTGATCGATGATGAACTTCAGTTCAGCGGTAGCTATTCCGTAACTAGAAGCGAAGATCGATTCTTCATCGAATCCACGCAAGGTGGTGAGCCCTCCAATTCTGAAGTTTTCATTGAACTGAAGGGTGGTGTCGATCTTACTCCCTCCTTGAAAACGGATGCCCCAAACAAAACGATCTTTCATCGGGAGGTATCCTTCTACATTCGTCAGGAACTGGTACTGGTCATTTCGTACTTCCCGATTTTCTTCCGTGCTAATCACCAATCGCTTCGAGCCAACACTTCCTTCAAAGTAGGTGAAGAAACCAGATCTTGGGTTCGGACGATAGTCTAATTGATAAGTTTGAAAGGCTAGGCCATAACGATCAATGTTGACATCGTTGACTGAACTCACCTCTTCGCTCAATTGGTTTGAGATCCATCGTTCGGCAAAGGCACGGAGGTGTTTGTCTTGTCCGAGCACGTAGCCAAGCGCAAGTTCTAGCTGTGTTTGCGTGAAAGAAGTATCTCTTCGGTAAACACTAATTTCTGCCCAAGTTCCGATATGGGTGTTCAGTATATAAGGTAGCGAGGCTTTGATCTCGAGGTTTTGTGTTGCTTCCTGCAGTCTTCGCCAACGTAGGCTCAAATGCTCCCCTCTACGCAGTGCATTATGAAGGTCAAGGGTGACGTCTCCTGTAAAAACAACTTGCCCTGTTTCATTGTCAGGTTGAAAACCGATGATCCCGTCAAACGTGTTCGCGGGTTTGTCGGCCATATATAGGTATAGATCTGCTTCGCCATCTCGAAAAAGAATTTCCGAAGATTGAAGCAACTGAACGAAACTCAGTTCTGAGATCTTCGTGTTCACTTCTTCAATCACGCGTTCATCGTACTGTTCTCCTTTTTTCCAACCTGTCAATTGACGGAAGTAGTTCTGGTTGAAACTTTTGTTCGATCGAATGATCAGGCTATCAAAAGTGAATTCGGGTCCGCGTTCAACCCGCACCGTGGTATTGATAGTGGTATCATTCACCAGGGTGTTTTCGAAATGAGCGACGGCAAAAGGGTAGCCATTGGTCTCGTAAACCCTGATTTCTCTCTTTGCCAGCTTTTCAAGATTCTCTCCGCTTGGTATACCTATTTCGCTGAACGCGGAGAAGTGATTTCCTTTGGAGACGAGGGCGGTGATTTGTATGGAATCAGCGAATGTAGAGTCGAGAGTGCACCCAAGGAATCCTTGCTCGTACTGCTTTGTGAGATAGGAAGTTAACGAGTCATTCCAGGTGGAGCTAGTCACCGCGTAGCTTGTTGTGTCAGTGGAAGAAACTACCTTCAATTGTGACTGTCCGAAAGAAGCGAAGCGTTCCGCCGATACGGCGATAAAAAGAAAAGACAGGGTCACAATAAGCGCGCATTGAACTGCGTTAAATCGATAAATCGCTGACTTGTGAATAAACCTGTGAAACAAAATTAGAAACCTTACGTATTAGGTAACGACGAGTTGGCGACTTTTAGCATAGAAAGAAACCGACGTAACCTGATTAATGATGAAAAAAGTATTTGGATTTGTATTGCTCCTCGCTGCGGTGGGCATGTTAGCAGCCTCTTGTACACCACACAAACAAGCTTGTGCTGCTTACAGCAAAGTAGAAATTGAAACTCCTGCGCAGAAATAACGGAGAAATTAGAAAGTGATCTGGACGTCTTGATTGATATCAGGATGTAGACTCATAGCAACTGGACATGTCCGAGCTGCTCTGCTTAGAATTTCCTTTTGTTTCTCATCCAGCTCATGTGCTGATATAGATAGATTTATTTGAATGGCTTCGATCCTACGTGGGTTGGAAGCCATTTTTTTTATCACTTCCGCCGACATCGATTCAATGGTAATGCCGTGATTGCTGGCGTTGATCCCCACAATGGTCATCATGCAACTTGCCAGAGAAGCGCTCGTTAAGTCGGTGGGAGAAAAGTAACGTCCTTGGCCATTGTTGTCAGTGGGAGCGTCTGTGATGACTTGTTCTCCCGACTTAATATGTATGGCAGTGGTTCTCAAGTCACCGTTGTATTCTACTTTGTAATTCATGATGAACTTTTATTCGGGTTCCCCCGTTGTTAATTGTATATTTACATTACTAGCGTAGCTCCGCAAATGTATAGGCTTTTATTCCTCATATCGACTGTTTTCTTCGCAAGTTCTGTTGCGGCTCAAAACGAGCTATACGACGAACCGGTCATCATCTATTCTCATCAAATGGCTGGTGGTTTGCAGCTTCATTCAAATGGGTTGGGTGGTTTCTTTCAGTGGGGAAAATACCAAGGGGCCAAAAAGATTATGCTTTTGGGCATTGACGCTGTGAACATGAAGCACCCGAAAGAGGTGAAGAGTTACAACCCCGTTTATGAAGATAGTCGCAGCTACGTTTATGGAAAGGTGAACCACCTTTACATCCTGCGCCCTTCGTTTGGTTACCGCAAGATCATTACTGAGAAGCTCCGCAGAAGTGGGGTTCAGGTGGGGTATACACTGACCGGTGGACCGTCATTAGGTATCATAAAACCGGTATATCTGGAAATCGGATACCCCGCGATTCCTTATCAGTATTTGGCTACAGAGCGCTATGATCCTGATCGTCACTTCTTTGATGATATTTACGGACGAGCGTCAGGCTTAAATGGTTTGGATGATTTAAAACTTCATCCCGGCGGCTTTGTTAAATTTGCATTCAATTTTGAGTACTCCAACGAGAAAGATCGTTTGAAAGGACTAGAAGCCGGGGTCGCATTGGACGCGCATCTAAGAGAGATTCCTATCATGGCTGAAGATCGCGTAGCGAACAATCAGCAATTCTTCTTCACTTTCTTCCTGAATTTCTTTGTTGGCAAGAAGTATAATGTCAACGGATGACCGAACCAGTTGTATCAAATGTTCAGGAACGTAAGCGTGTTCCTAAACCAAAGTGGCTTCGCGTAAAACTTCCTACGGGGGAGGAGTACAAGAAAGTTCGCAACATTGTATCTGAACACAAGCTTCACACCATATGCGAAAGTGGTAACTGCCCGAATATGGGCGAGTGCTGGGGAGAAGGAACGGCAACGTTCATGATTCTAGGTAACATTTGTACGCGAAGCTGTGGTTTTTGCTCAGTGGTCACTGGCAGACCAGATGAGGTAGATATGTTCGAACCTGCGCGTGTGGCAAAGTCAGTGAAACTCATGGGAGTCAAGCACGCGGTCATTACTTCAGTTGATCGCGACGACCTTGCAGACGGAGGTTCAGAAATTTGGGCCATGACGGTGAGAGCTATTCGTCGTCAGAGTCCAACGACTACCCTTGAAACGCTGATTCCTGATTTCGCGGGAAAGTGGGATCACCTGCAACGCATCATTGACGTGGCACCAGAAATCGTTTCGCACAATCTGGAGACGGTACGAAGGTTGACTAAGCAGGTACGAATTCAGGCCAAATATGACCGAAGTCTTGAAGTCCTGAGGAGACTCAAACAAGGTGGGATGAAGACAAAATCAGGTGTCATGTTGGGGCTTGGTGAGACAGAAAATGAAGTGATCGAAACCATGGATGATCTTCGTTCTGTTGGTGTGGATGTATTGACGCTAGGGCAGTATCTGCAGCCTACACCGAAGCACATACCGGTTCAAGACTTCATCCATCCAGAGCAATTTGCATTCTATGAAAAGTTGGGCCTAGAGAAAGGATTTCGCTTCGTTGAAAGTGGACCTCTTGTACGCTCAAGTTATCATGCTGAAAAGCATGTATTCTGATTTTGTGGTCTTGACTTGTATATTTACGGCCGCAGTTTGGAAACATGACCTTCAATTGGAGTGTTAATTGTTGTAAATTGCTACCCATTGTTTCGGATAATTCTAGATAAAATGAGAATGAGAACGCTACTGTACATCTTCGGCGCGACGGCATTGGTATCGTGCGCTGTGATCTTTTCGCAGCAAGACACTACCGTTGCTGACTATGCTCCAAGAACAGCTGATCAAGTTGAAGGAGATTACTTCGGTGCACTTGACGTGTACCAACAACTTCGTGCAAACGTAGAAACTGGTCAAATAGAACCAGAAGACTACATTCGCATGAAAGCGGCAGTTGAGAAATACTCTCGACAAGTTGCCACACAAAAAGATTCGGATCCAATTTCTTGGATCGAAATGGGTCCAGATAACGTCGGTGGACGTTGTCGAAGCCTATTAATCATGGATGAAAATAACCTGATGACAGGCGGTGTTTCTGGAGGTCTCTGGAAAACGACGAACCAAGGCGATTCTTGGAGTCAGGTATTGTCATTCCCAAACTGTAATGTAACGTCAATCGCGCAGGCAGGAAACGGAGACATCTACGTAGGTACTGGGTCATTGTTTGACGGTGCCGGCGGTGAAGGAGGTTCTGGATTCCGCGGTCAAGGTGTTTACCGCTCTACTGATGGTGGTGAATCTTGGGCAATCATTCCTGACACTGATCCAGGTTTACTTGGAAGCGGTGACTGGACAGCAGTAGACGCTATAGAAACTGATCCCAACAACAGTACACGTGTATACGTTGGTGCTGACGCTGGATTCGGTTACATCGACAACGGCGAGTTGTTTATGGGTGTAGCTGATGGTCTTCCAGGAAACGCTATACAGGATATCCATATTGCTGACGATGGTAGCTACATGCTCGTAGTTGCTGGCTCAGGACGTGTATACCGTTCTACCAACAGTGCATTCACAGAATTCGAAGAAGAATTTGGAAATGGTGACGGTGAACTTCCACAAAGTGGTATCGGTCGTGCACGTGTTTATGTCGTGCCTCAAAACCCAGAGCACGCTTATGCGGTGTACGCTACTTCATCTGGTTTCTTCGGTGGTCTTTACCACTCAGAAGATAACGGTTTGACTTGGGATGAGATTTGGCCTGGTGGAATTGACGAGTCTACTCCACTTCCACGTAACCAAGGTATCTACGATTTAGCTCTTGGTGCGTCACCACTTGAGCCAGAATTGGCGTACGTAGCTGGTATCGAGATTTGGCGTGCAGGTGCTGATTACACCCCTGAGCTTGCAGCATTCTCATTCGATGCCCCAGGTATCGATATCGACGTTCACGCTGATGTTCACGAAGTACGTTATTCTCCAGCAGGAGTGATGTGGACATTGACTGACGGTGGTCTTTACAAGTCATTCGATAACGGAAATACTTTCATCGAGTCTAACCGCGGATTTAACGTAACACAATACTACGGTATCGCTTACCCTCCAGGAAACGGTGTGATCGGTGGTACTCAGGATAACGGTTCACATTTTATTCCTGAAGATGGATCGCTGCTGAGTGACCTATCCGCACTTGACGTTACAGGTGGTGACGGATTCGATTGTGCGATTCCGCAGGTAACAGATGCACAACAGCAAGTAGCTTTCACTACTTCTCAGAACGGTGTTCTTTACCGTGTAACCTCAGATGGTGGTGTTGGTGATATCTACGACGATGAAATCATTGACTTGATTGATGATAACGGTGACCTAGGACAGTTCTACACTTGTATCCGCCTTTACGAGGAAACAGAAGATGAATTGAGCCAGGAAGGAATTATCCTCATCAACCCTTACGAAGAAACAATCTCTGATTCGACGTTCATCCTACAGACAAACAACATGGACATCAACTTTGAGTGGACTATGCCTGAAGGACTAGAGCTTCGTTACTGGGAAGAGTTGATTCGTCCTGATACTACTGTTTCTGAGGAACTAACTGAAGATCCACACGGATACTTCTGGCTAGATCCGCAAGATCTAACTCAAGAGATTGTTACTTGTGATACTACTTTCACTCAGATTGGAGAGGAAGAAGTCATCGATGAGATCATTCCTGTTGACTCTTGTTTCTACTTCGAGCCACTTGATTCTATAATTTGTATCACAGTAGACTACGATACCACGTACACAATGGAGCCGGTATTTGATATCGACATCTTCTGTGAGACAGAGTACTTCTACGAGTCAGATACACTTTACAATGTTCGCGAGCAGATCATCGTGAAAGATGAGTACTCATCGATGTTGACGATCGGATTCCGCGGAAGCGAAGGTATCTGGATGACACGTCAAGGATTGAACTTCAACGTAACTCCTAACTGGTTCCGTCTTGGAGATGCTCCAAACGGTGGTGGTGCGAAAGCGATTGAGTACGTAGTGGGTGACCACCCAGAAGCTGGTGATGTAATGCTAGTTAGCGGATGGGACGGAAAACTATGGCGTATCTCTGGTCTTGACCAGATGTGGACAGATGAGTCTGCGATTGATACATTGAATAACGCAACCGGATTGGCCACTGGAGACTTCGATGACGACGGTGTGCCGGATGGAGATGGATACGCTGATGTTCTTCAGTTCGATGAAATTTTCTCAACTGGTAACGCAATAACAGGTGTGGCGATTGATCCAAACGATCCTGATCACGTCGTAATCACTATCGGTGGGTACGGTGGTTCTCAGAAAGTACGCGAATCATTCAACGCCATGTCTGAAAACCCAACGTTCTCAAACATCTGGGTTTCAGGTGACCTTGCCGGAATGCCATGTTACGACGCCATCGTTGATGTAACGGATGAAACAGGACAAACGATTGTAGTTGGTACTGAGTTCGGTATGTGGGTGACAAATGACGGAGGTGATACGTGGGTACCTTCAAACGAAGGAATGGGACTAAGTGCAGAAGCATTTGCTTGTCCAGTATTCGACGTGAAGCAGCAGTGGCGCTCTTCATCTCGTTTCACCTACCCAACGAACAATGGATTCATCTACGCAGGAACACACGGTCGTGGTATCTTCAAATCAGAAGACTACGCATTTGTTTCAGTGGATGAGCCTGGAGACTTGATCGGAGAGCCTGTTACTGGATTGCTAGTATTCCCTAACCCAGTGACTGCTGATGTAGCACAGATCAGTTTGGATCTAACCACTTCAACAAATGTGCGTATGACGGTATTCAGCAGCACAGGTCAACTTGTTCTTCAAGAGAACGTAGGAAACCTTGCAGCAGGAAACCACATTCTACAAATCGATGCAGCGAACCTATCAAATGGTAACTACATCGTTGGTGTTGAAGCAAACGGCAGCCTTGAAACGGCTCACTTCGTTGTGATGAAATAAAATTATCCGAATAACATAAGAAAGGGCCGATCCGTGAGGGTCGGCTTTTTTCTTTCCTCATCTTTGCATCATGAAGAAGATCAAGGTGGCCATCAATGGATATGGCCGTATTGGTCGGATTACTTCTCGTGTTCTGGCTAACGCCGAAGACATCGAGTTGGTAGCGATCAATGATAAGTATGACGCGGAGTCTCTCGCTCACTTGTTCAAGTACGATACCGTACACCGCGTATTTCCTGGAGAAGTTTCGCTTTCTGAAGGAAGACTTCATTTCGGCAACCAGGCTCCCTTACTTTTTGCGACAGCAAATCCCGCAGACCTTCCTTGGGGAGAGTTAGACGTTGACATCGTCTTGGAGTGTACCGGGATGTTCAAAAGTGCGTCGAAGTCACAAGTGCATATAGATGCTGGAGCAAAGCAGGTTCTAATCTCAGCGCCACCAGAAGACGATAGTGTCAAGACCATTGTTCTCGGAGTAAATGAAGACTCTTTGGATGGTTCTGAACTTGTGGTTTCCAATGCCAGCTGTACAACCAATAGCGCTGCACCTATGATTCAGCTTCTGAATGAGCTGTGCGACATTGAATCGTGTTACATCACTACAGTGCACTCGTACACCGGAGATCAACATATCCAGGATCGACCTCACCGTGATTTGCGCAGAGGACGAGCGGCCGCAGAGTCAATTGTTCCAACAACCACAGGGGCTGCAAAAGCATTAACGCGCATCTTCCCAGGACTATCAGATGTGATGGGGGGATGTGGGATTCGCGTGCCTGTGCCCGATGGGTCGTTAACGGATATAACGTGTATCGTAAAGAATCCGATTCCTGTTACCGAGTTAAATGCTCAGTTCGAGAAAGCAGCTAAAGGCCGTTACCCAGGAGTGTTCCAGTATACCGAAGATCCGATTGTATCAAGTGACATTATAGGCAACAGTCATTCATGCATTATGGATGGACTCTTGACCTCTGTCATTGGCAACATGGTGAAGATCGTTGGATGGTACGATAATGAAATGGGGTACAGCCACCGAATGGTGGATATGATCAGGTTGTTGGCTAAAGCTTAAGGAGACGCATTTCCTGCCCGTCAAATTCACCGTAGGTATAATGACTTATCCAATCGCCTAGATTGGTGTATTTCGCCCCCTTATTGAGCTTAATTTCCATTGGTAAGTGGCGGTGGCCAAAAACAAAGTGGTCGTAATCTTCTGTTTCCAAGATTTCGTTGGAATAGATGACCAACCATTCGTTTTCATCACCGAGGAAGACTTTGTCTTTCTCTTCACCTGCTTTGCGGCTAGAACGCGACCAGAAATTGGCCATGGCGATTCCGAAGTTCGGATGAAGTCGAGCGAACAGCCATTGACAAAGCTTGTTGCGGAACACCTTCTTGATGAACTTATAACCGTGATCACCTGGGCCTAGGCCATCTCCATGACCGATGTAAAATCGTTTACCATTCCACGAGCGTGGAATCGGGTCTCGGAACATGGTCACGCCAAGTTCTTTCGGGAGATAGTCAAACATCCACATGTCATGATTGCCAGTGAATACATGCACTGGGATGCCGCTATCCGTCAGTTCGGCAATTTTGCCTAGGAGGCGTGTGTATCCTCGAGGGATGGCGTATTTGTATTCAAACCAAAAGTCAAAGATGTCTCCAACAAGAAAAATCTCATGCGCTGTAGGTGCAATGTCTGTAAGCCACTGAACGATGCGTTTTTCTCGCTTCAGGCTTTCCTCTCCATTGGGAATGCCTAAATGAAAGTCAGAGGCGAAATAGATCTTTTTGCCTTCTGGTAAAAGGGTGTCAGAAATTGTTGGATTCAATGGGGTACAATCAGCTTTCGAATAGCTCAGCCAACTTCGCTTCTAGCTGCGCACCACGAAGGTGGGTAGCTACAATCTTCCCGTCACGTCCAACTAGGATCGTATGAGGAATACTGCTCACGCCGTAGGCTTGTGAAGCTGCATTCTTCCATCCTTGAAGGTCACTTACGTGGTTAGGCCATAGAAGTCCATCTTGTGCGATGGCCGACTTCCATCGTTCTACATCTTTATCAAGTGATACACTGAAGATCTCGAATCCTTTGGGGTTGTACTTTTGATAAGCTTTTACCACGTTAGGGTTCTCACGACGACAAGGTCCACACCATGAAGCCCAGAAGTCAATCATTACAACCTTTCCACGAAGGTCGCTCAGCTTCATTACGTTTCCATCAGGATCAGACATTGCAATGTCTGGGGCATCCATTCCGGTAGTGTACTTGTTATTCTTTGGCGCTTGCTGTTGACCACCTGCAGCCTGTTGTTTCCCAGCGTTATCAATCTGAGAGGTCACCATTTTATAGTAGTACGAGTGTCCGAAGTTTGTTTTCAAGTCGTCGGCTACTTTCTTGTACTTATCAAGATCTTGCTTGAGGTTCAATTCATTCAAGGCAGCGAGTGAGGCAGGAGAAGTACTGTTATCTTCAATGAACTTCAAGGCAATTGAACGCTTCTCATTTTGAAGGTCTACTTGCTGTTGGAATGCTTGACTTCGTTCTTCTTGGCTCTTGCCTGCATCTTGACTGATCTTTCGAAGGTCAATCAACTGCATTTCTAATGGACGAATCGCATCTTGGAATTCATCAAGCAATTGGCTGTGGCGTGATCCACTAAACTGAAGCGTGGTACGAATGTCTTCGCTATCAGCAATTACATGGAGTGCCTCTGTTGAATCTGACAAGAACACCAATCGACGCTCATCATCGATTTTCAATTGGTAGAAGTTGAGATCCATTCCTTGTTGAGGAACGATCGAAAAGCTTCCGTCTTCGGCAATCAAAGCGGAGTCAGTAGCTACTGCTCGGTTGTTCACAAAACGCTCGAGGTAGATCATCTCGCCGGCAGCGCCTTTGATGTTCCCAGAGATTCCTGTTTGTGGTCCGGCACTACACGCCGCGAAGAGCGCAGAAGCGCCAATGATATATAGAAGTTTCTTAGTCATGGATTCGAACTTAGATGACAAATATCCTGAAAATCATGCATTAGGTAAAACGAGTTTCTATTGACTTTGCATTCTTTAGTCAAACTCAGGGTCTATTTAGCTTTTTTCGCAGAAGAGTCGTTAACGTTTCGGCCTTGTCAATTTCAACGGTCATGGGTTGGTACCAAATTGGCAAGGTATCTACACTGCTCAAACCTTCCATTCTTACAAGGTCTTTCTCGGTGGTAATGATGGCGTCGGCGTTGTGATTTGCGAGTGCGGTTCGCCAAGACTCTAAATCACTTGTGTCAAAAGAAGCATGATCACGGTAGTGGAAGTGATCTACCACTGTATGCTCTTTGGAAATCTGTGAATGCAAGGCCTCAGGATGTGCAATTCCCGTAACCAGGATGATGCGTTTGATTTCGTGGCGCTGTTGTACAGAATCATGTTGCAAAGGAAATAGCGTACCGTAGGCGATTTGTGATTTGAACAACGGAGTGCTGGCGTCAAGTCTTAATAATGCGCGGAGCTCAGATTCCTTCACGACATCATCCATCGCAGGGTTCCATCCAGAGATGATGACGGCGTCAGCTTTTCTCAGTCGGTATTTTCCATCGCGTAAATCACCGGCCGGTAGGTACATGTCTAACTCCTGCAAACTATCTGCTCTCACCAGAGCCACAAGTGCATCTGGCATCAGCTTGCGGTGTTGCATGGCGTCATCCAGAATGACAATTCCTTCGTGTCCTGATTCCTTAATTTGTTGCACACCCGTCAAACGGTCTTCACAAACCACGGCTTTCACTCTTGGGTGACTGCGCTTGTAGAGGCGGATTTCATCTCCCGTTTTTTCGACGGGCATCGATAGATGTACTTCGATGAAGCCTTTGGAGCTTCTTCCGTAACCTCTGCTGAGTACCGCTGGATTGAGATCGCTTAATTGGCTGAGAAAGAAGCGTGTGTGTGGTGTTTTTCCTGTTCCGCCTACATGTACGTTTCCTACCACTAGCGTGGGAAGTGAACCCGGCGTGCTGGTCAGAATTCCGGCATCGAAGAGCTTGTTCCGTAGGTAAATCACCAGGGCATAGATGAAGGAAAATGGAAAAAGCAGTCGCCGGAGTTTCTTCATGTGTAACTTTAGCGCCAAAGTACAACGAAAATGAAGCTTGGAGAATTACTTCGTGTATTAGAGCAATGGGCACCGCCTTCGCTACAAGAAAGTTATGACAACTCAGGGTTGATCGTAGGTGACCATTCCATGGAAGTCAAGGGAGCGCTCGTGACATTGGATTGCATTGAGTCTGTGGTCGATGAGGCGATTGAAAGAGGATGTAATCTGGTCATTGCTCACCATCCGATCGTCTTTGGAGGAGTCAAACGATTCAATGGAAAGGGCTATGTGCAGCGCACGGTGATGAAAGCCATCAAGCACGATGTTGCGATTTACGCGATTCACACGAATCTCGATAATGTGAATTCAGGGGTGAACGCTTACTTCTGTACATTGCTTGGGATCAAAGACCCTCAAATACTCGCTCCAAAGAAAGACTTGCTTGAGAAGCTCGTGGTATTTACTCCACAGCGTCACGCTGATTCAGTGCGAAACGCGCTCTTTGAAGCTGGCGCTGGTGAAATAGGGAATTACGATGAATGCAGCTTCAACACATCAGGTCAAGGAACTTTCAGAGGAGGAGAGGGGACCAATGCTTTCGTTGGTGAACAAGGCAAACGCCATGTGGAAGACGAAGTGAAGATCGAAGTCATTGTGGAACAGTGGAAGATGCGCTCAGTGCTTACCGCTATGGTTATGAGTCATCCATATGAAGAGGTGGCATACGATCGGTACCCATTGAGAAACGAGCATCCATACGTTGGTTCTGGAATGATTGGTGAGCTCGAAGCCCCTATGGATATCAAAGACTTCTTTGATCATGTGAAAAAGGCCATGAATATTTCTGTTATCAAGCACACCAAAGTACTAAAGGATAAAGTACAGCGTATCGCATTGTGTGGAGGGTCTGGTTTCTTTCTACTCGGCGCAGCGAAAGGGAAACAGGCAGATGTGTACATTACTTCTGATATCAAATATCATGAGTTCTTTGATGCGGAAGATCAGCTGGTTTTAGCTGACATTGGGCACTGGGAATCAGAGCATCGGACAAGTGAGTTGATTCAGAAGGTTCTCAAGGAGAATTTTCCTACCTTTGCCGTTCATTTGTGCGACATCAACACAAATCCGGTAAATTATTATTAAGGTATGGCCAAAAAGGTAACCACCGCTGAAGACAAGCTTCGTTCACTATATGCACTGCAGGTGATCGACTCAAAGATCGATAAGATCAGAATCATCCGAGGTGAGCTTCCATTGGAAGTTCAGGATCTCGAAGACGAGATTGAAGGATTGAGAACTAGGGTGGCCAAAGTTCAAGAGGAGCTTGATGATATCGATCAGCACATCTCTGATCGCCGAAACAAAATTGCAGAGTCGAAAGACTTGATCAAGAAATACGAAGAGCAGCAGAACAACGTACGTAACAATCGTGAGTATGATTCGCTGAGCAAGGAAATCGAATTCCAAGGATTGGAGATCCAGCTTTGTGAGAAGAAGATCAAGGAGCACAATGCGCAGAAAGTGCATAAGCAAGAAGTGATCGATGGCGCGAAGGAGAAGCTAGAAGGGCGCGAAGGTGACTTGGAAGCAAAGAAATCAGAGCTTGACGAAATCATTGCAGAGACAAAATTGGAAGAGGAAATCCTCGTACAGAAGTCTGACGCAATGAAGAAGAAAATCGAAGAGCGTTTGGTAACAGCTTACGAGCGTATCCGTGGAGCTTCAAAAAACGGTTTGGCTGTTGTTCCAATCGAGCGTGAAGCATCTGCAGGTTCATTCATCAAAATTCCACCACAGAAGCAGATTGACGTTGCTGCCCGCAAGAAGATCATCGTAGATGAGCACAGCGGACGTATCCTCGTTGATATGGAGCTTGCTGAAGAAGAGCGTGAAAAGATGGATAAGCTCGTAGTGAAAGAAATGAAAAAGATCGCGAAGTAATTTTCGCGTTAGCCAGAATGTGAAAGAGCAGTGCCGAAAGGTGCTGCTTTTTTCTTGTCTTAATATCTGATTCCGATCGTTACTAAGAACTCTCCTTTTGATTGATCGATCGTTGTCACATCTACCAATGCAGGATCATATAAGTACAGCTCATCTGTGTTCGTGCGTTGTTGGTATGCTCCGGAGATGTACCATGATTCTGTTCGCCACTCGAGTCCACCTGAGATGGTCGTGGTGTTTGTGTAGTAGCTCTCTGAGACATCTGCGTAAGGATGTTGGCTCATGGCATAGCCAGCACGGAGTCTGAAAGGACGTATCACTCGCCATTCGGCACCGATGCGCACATTATGTGTTCCTCGATAGAGCGAGTTGATGGTCGCGTTCTCCGAGTTGAAATCATAGGGATCTGGGATCAAGTTCGATGCACGTAGTTTGGCATTTGAGTAATCAATGTAGTGGTAGTCGGCACTGATGATTCCGTACTTCCCGAGTAGGAAGGCGGCGCTACCGATGTATCTGCCAGGTGTGCGCAGGTTGTAATCGAATCCACCTTGTGCATTGGCAGTGAATTGATCTCCGTCTTTAAAGAACGAGCTCATTTCGGAGTCCCAGACATCGCTAAAACTTAGCGCGGTAGGGCTATGCCATGCAGCTCCAAGTCTCAACCATTTCGTAGCACGGTAGATGGTTCCTAGTTTGATATTGATCCCATTTCCATTTGTTACCAATTCATCTGTGTAGGTGAAGCTAGCGAGGTCAATGTCTTCATCGAGGTTCGACTCTGAGTAGGTCACCTCGCGGTTGTATCTAACTACCGGGAAACCAAGTGTAGCTCCGAAGTAGAATTTGTCTTGATAGTTCCCTCCAAAGCTCAATACTGTTTCCCCCATGTGACCGCTGGTTTCCATGCGCATTTGTTGCGTAGCTTGTCCGTAAGGAATCGCTGTCACGTAGCTGCTTGGGTTCGCTGAGTTCAAGGTGTCAAGCAAGAAGGTGTTCCATGCAAGGTCTGCCGTGAATGGGAAGGCTTCTGCTAACAAGTTGAAATCGGTGCCTTCAGCTTGCGCTCGGAAGACATCTAGCAAGGAATTATCTTGTACATCTCCTCTGATCGTAAACGATTGATTGAAGTTCCGCAGTTTCTGATACCCAATGGCGAAGTTGAAAAAACGCCAGTCAGCATCGTCTTTCTGATATGCTCCTACCACACCAATTTGAGGGAGGTGGAATGCATTCTGCGTCTGACTGACCAGGGTGTTTTCGTAGTTCGCATCTGTTGTCATTGAACTAACGCTCAACGACATATTCAGGTCGTTTCTACGGAACACTGCTACGCCCGCAGGGTTCCACGATAGTGCTGAGAAATCTCCCCCTACCGCTCCGAAGGCTCCGCCCATTCCGGTGAAACGTGCGGTTCCGAGCGGCTCTACCAGTGAGTAGCGCAAGGCTTCTTCTTCATTTTGTGCAAGAGCACTGAGTCCGAGGAAGCTGCATGCTGCCCATATGATTAACTTCAATTTACCCATATACTTTCTTACCTCGGTGAACGTCCTCCACGTGATGAAGAGCTCTTCGATTTGCTTCCAGAGCGACTTTTTGAATTCGTGCTGCGGCTTGAGTTGCTGCTGCGGTTTGAATTACTGCGACTAGAATTGCTTCGTGTACTCGAGTTGTTTCGACTTTTCGAATTCGGACGTGTTCCGCTATTGTTGCGTGTGTTGTTCGTGTTCGGACGGTACGTAGGCTGTGTATCGCGTGTCGAATTTGAATTCGAGTTGTTGTTCCAATGGTCTGTGCGCTCTGTGCGCTGTGAATCGCGATCAGGACGAGTTGGATTGTAATAATCGTCGCGTGTCTCGCGTGTCTCGCTTGCCGGAGGTACCGGTCGAGCGGAGGTGTTATCTTCGCGTGCCGCATCTGGACGTGTCGTGTCACTAGGACGATTAGTATTAATCGGCCGATTTCCCACAGCTACCTGTGGCATCGTTCTGCGGTATGAAGACTCATAGAAGGTTCCATCGCCGTAGTTGGTACCATTGGTGGAAGATGTCCAGAAATT
Organism: Flavobacteriales bacterium; assembly: GCA_022447625.1. Lineage (GTDB taxonomy): Bacteria > Bacteroidota > Bacteroidia > Flavobacteriales_D > Sanyastnellaceae > Sanyastnella. Next base: position 319,586 of record JAKVAX010000003.1, read on the forward strand.
ATTGTTCGGACCGTAGGTGTATGAAGTATTGTTCGTCCACGAATCTCCAGCCCACCATGGGTTGCCAGCTCCGCCGTAACCATAGTAAGGGTTGTAGAAACTGTTTGGGTTGTAGTACCACGGTACACCACCCCAGCCGAAGCAGTTGTTGTTCCATGCGAAAGGATCGTAGAATGGGTCGTATCCTGGTCCCCATGGAGACCAACCGAAAGCGCTGTAACCGTAGTAGTAATTGTTGGAAAATGGGTAGTAGTAGTTCAAGCTCCAATATCCTGGGGTATTCCAACCTGTTGCAAAGCTGATCGTTAAACCAGGACGATTAAAGTGGTTCCATCGAGGACGCCAATTATTGGCTCCCCACTGATTGCCGTAGTAGTTGTTGATCGTTACGTTCTGCGCATTTTCAGCAGCACGGTTCGGATCGTAGTAGTCTTCTTCGTAATAACTATCAGTTGATGTGTCCGATTCCGCGTTAGCGTCTTCATTGACATAATCACTGTACACATCAGCTTCACGCTCAGAGATGTAAACATCGCCGGGGTTAAAGTAGATGTCGTCGTCTTCATAAACTGGAGCTGACGTATATCGCTGCGGGCCACACGACATGAGCGTGAGGAGAAAGGCAGCGCTAAAGAAGAGAATGAACTGTTGCATGATACCTGTACTACGTTAAACCACCTGAATTGGAGCCACTTTGACACCAGACTCAAGGTAATAATTTTGTTACTTTGCTCTCTTCATTAAATGCAAAGATTATACCAGAATGGCAAAGCTGACGTCTCGTTCAGATGATTACTCAAAATGGTACAACGAATTGGTTGTACAAGCAGACCTTGCACAGCACTCTGATGTGAAGGGGTGTATGGTAATCAAACCATATGGATTCGCGATCTGGGAAAAGATGCGCGATGTATTGGATGGCATGTTCAAAGAAACAGGACACCAGAACGCTTACTTCCCCTTGTTTATTCCAAAATCATACATGAGTAAGGAAGCTGCTCACGTGGAAGGTTTTGCCAAGGAATGTGCTGTTGTTACGCACTACCGTCTGATGAATGACCCGAATGGAAAGGGTGTTGTGGTTGATCCAGACGCACGTCTAGAAGAGGAACTGATTGTTCGTCCAACCTCAGAAACGATCATCTGGAATACCTACAAGAACTGGATTCAGAGTTACCGTGACCTGCCGATATTGGTGAACCAGTGGGCGAATGTTGTGCGTTGGGAAATGCGTACGCGTTTGTTCCTCCGCACAGCAGAGTTCCTATGGCAAGAAGGCCACACGGCACACGCAACAAAAGAGGAGGCCGTTGCAGAAACGGAGCAGATGCTTCGTGTGTACGCTGACTTTGCGGAAAATTGGATGGCCATGCCTGTAGTGAAAGGAGTGAAGACCGAGTCTGAACGATTCGCTGGGGCGGAAGATACCCACTGTATCGAGGCCTTGATGCAAGACGGTAAGGCACTTCAAGCGGGAACATCACACTTCCTAGGACAGAACTTTGCGAAGGCATTCGATGTTAAGTTCCAGCCGAAAGAAGGGAAGATGGATTACGTATGGGCTACTTCATGGGGTGTTTCAACACGCCTGATGGGAGCCTTGATCATGACCCATAGTGACGATAAGGGATTGGTGCTACCTCCAAAGTTGGCTCCAATTCACGCGGTATTTGTTCCTATTTATAAAGGAGATGAGCAGTTGGCACAAATTCGTGAAAAAGGAGAAGCGATTTGTGCAGACCTGCGTAAGGCTGGTTTGACAGTGAAGTTGGATGACGACGATTCAAAACGCTCAGGATGGAAATTCGCTGAGTACGAATTGAAAGGAGTGCCAGTGCGTATTGCGATGGGTCCACGCGACATGGAAAATGGAACAGTGGAGATTGCTCGTCGTGACACAGGTGAAAAAGAATTGGTGCCACTCGACAAAGCTGCAGCACACGTGGCAGCGTTGATGGATGAGATTCAGGATAAACTGGTGAACAAGGCCCGTACTTACCGCGCAAACCACACAACGAAGGTTGACGATTGGGATACCTTCAAAGATGTACTTGAAAACAAAGGCGGCTTCATTGAAGCACACTGGGACGGTACCCCTGAAACAGAAGACAAAATTAAGAACGAAACGAAGGCAACGATCCGTTGCATCCCTTACGATTCAATAGAAGAACAGGGGAAGTGTGTTTACACTGGCAACCCATCGAGGCGCCGCGTTCTGTTCGCTAAAGCATACTAATATGAGCGATGCGAATGAGTTGATGATCAATTTGATCCGCGAACGTGCGGTCGTGAAGCAGGATGTGTACGAACGCACGCATGCTTCATTTGAGATCATCAAAGACTTACTGAAAGAAGTAGTAGAAGAAATCTCTGAGTCATTTGGTGATATCGATGACCGTGTAGAATTTTACTACAACGACAAAGGAGGCTTCGAGGCGGAAGTAAAGATTGCAGGAGATGTTCTTGTATTCTACATGCACACCAATGTTTTTCAATTCGACCGTTCGCACAGCGTATGGCAAAGTTCGTATCTCCAAAATGATGAGCTAAATGGATACGTAGGGGTAATCAATGTCTACAACTTTCTAGCAGATAGCTTCAAGTACCAACGTGTTCATGACCGCGGATACATGATTGCTCGTCTCTTCGTTAACCGTGAAGACCACTTCATGGTCCAGGGAAAGCGTCAGATGGGATATTTGTTTAACGACTTCATCAACTCGACAATTACGCGAGAGAAGTTAAAGAGCTTCGTACAGTCAGCCATCATCTACACCCTCGGTTTCGATCTTTATGCTCCTCCATATCAAGCCGTTCAAGAAGTGACGGTAGGAGAGATCATGAACATGAGCAATAATTTGAAGATCGCGACAGGAAAACGCCTCGGTTTCAAATTCTCTCACGAGAACGAAATCAGCGATTAATTTTAGAAGAAACGTTTGGCAATAAAGTTTGCCTTACATATATTTGCACTCCCAAAAATGAATGGCCCGTTCGTCTAGGGGTTAGGACGCCAGGTTTTCATCCTGGTAGCAGGGGTTCGAATCCCCTACGGGCTACAAACGACAAAAAGCAGAACTTAGGTTCTGCTTTTTTTTGGATTGCGGATTGCGGAATACGGAAATTTGTTGGTTGTCTACGGTCCACTGAATTGCCTACGAGGCAATCCCTACCATCTCAAAGGAAAGAGTACTGCGCAGCAAAGGTTCAATCCACGGTCTACGGTCCACTGTCTACTTTTTTGTATTTTCATATCACCTAAATCACTTCTCATGAAATCACTCTTCACTCTCCTCGGGGTGCTACTTGCACCATTATTGTCTGGTCAACATTATTCTGGAATGAACGACGAGTTGGAAGATGCTGATTCGGAAATCGTTCGTGTATTCGTTCTAGCAGGTCAATCGAACATGCAAGGGCATGGGAAGATCTATGAAGGATCGAATGGTGCGGTGGGTGTGGTGATTGCCTCTTTCATTCCAGACTGTCTTGATGATGAGACGGCCTATTGTGATTTCACTTTTGAGATGTTTGATGGATATGGTGACGGCTGGAATGGTTGGACCTATGACTTCGTTCAAAACGGAAATGTGGTAGCTACGGAGACGCTTGAGAATGGGTCGGAGGGTTCGGCTTTTGTGAGCCTTCAAAATGGAGTTACCTGTGATATTGTGGTGAATTCGGCTGGTGGATATGGCAATGAAGTTTCATGGGAGCTGATTAGTCCTTCAGACGATGTGGTGGCTTCAATGGTGGGAGCGGAAGATGATTACCCGGCACCGAATACCCTGTTAGATGTCATAGAAAACGACGAAGAGGGCTATTGGTCAATGCTTCAAACGGATGGTGAGTGGAGTGTGTTTGAAGGAACACATCTCTATTTTGAGAATGGGGATGGTACGGTTATTCAAGATCATGTGACCATCGGACAAGGAGCTTATCCAGATTTGATAGGGCCAGAGTTGATGTTTGCTGTCCAGATGGATCAGTTCTATGATGACCCGGTATTGATTATTAAAACAGCATGGGGCGGACTCAGCCTCGCCGAAGACTTTAGACCACCTTCAGCAGGTGGGAATACCGGCTTCTATTACAATGAGATGATTGATCGCGTTGCTTACGTGACGGAGAACATGCAAGCCTTATTCCCGGATATAGGTACAGATCAGTTTGAAATTACTGGTTTTGGATGGTTTCAGGGATGGAATGATGCCGGTTCGGATGATTTCCTGAATGAATATGAAAGCAACCTACACCACCTCGTGAATGACGTTCGTATCGACCTTGGAAATCCTGAGCTGCCTTTTGTGATTGCGAGTTCGGGTCAAGGCGGGTACGAAGACCATTGGGGGTGGACACAAGACATCCAAGATATTATTGCTGTGGCTCAAGAGGCAGTGGGATGTGATGATGAAACCTATGGTGGTACGGTAGGTTTTGTAGATACGAAGCCGCTCTATATCGCAGCCTCTGAATCTCCGGATGACGCTGGTTTTAATTTCCACAACAACGCCCGAACCTTCTTGAACGTTGGGAAATTTATAGGTGATGAGATGATTCTCGCTATTGGAGACATGGCCTTTTGTTCTGAAGTTTCTGTTGACGAAACGAACCTCAGCATGAACGAGGCTTCTATTTATCCAAATCCTGCTTCGAACGAAATCACCATTGATCTCAGTGAGATGAATCAAGGCAACGCCAGAATGAAGTGTTACGATCTCAATGGGAAAGTCTTGGTAGACCAACTGATTCTGACGATAGGCTCGATTGATGTGTCGTCTTTCGCTGAGGGCATGTATATCATTGAGTTGGAATCATCGGAAGGTGTTTATCGTGAAAGGATATTGGTAAGGTAGGAATTGGGCATATTTCCGTTCATTCTTCTTCAGATTGTGTACTTTCTACTCCAAACCTTGACCTATTCCTCATGAAGACTATTCTTTCTTCCTTTCTCCTAGCTGTTATCATCGGTTTCAGCACCGAGCTTACTTCTCAAGAAACCTTTGAATACGGTGGAGAAGAGCGATTCTAATACCTAGATGTTCCAGACAATCTCGAACCCGGCGCGCCGCTCGTATTTGTAATGCACGGCTACACAAGTAGTGCGTTTGTGATTAGAAATTACTCGGGGTGGTCAGCGATCTCTGAAGAAGATGGGGTAGTGGTTTGTTATCCTCAAGGTACACAAGATTCCTTCTTTCAGTCACATTGGAATGCGAACTTAGGGATCAGTGAGGTGGATGACATCAGCTTCTTAGTCGCTCTCGCGGAATACCTCCAAGAAACATATAACCTCAGCACAGATTGCACCTATGCCTGTGGAATGTCTAATGGCGGGTACATGAGCTATAGCTTGGCTTGTGAAGCACCAGAAACATTCAGGGCGATTGGTTCTGTGACAGGTGCCATGAGTGCTTATGATTTTCAGAATTGCGATCCGTCAACTGTGGTTCCTGTGATTCACCTGCATGGAACGTCAGATTTTGTGGTGAGCTATGACGGAGGTGTCGATGATCCTAATTGGGGAAGTGCCGGGGTACCTGAAATTATTGATCTGTGGACCGGAATGATGGGTACTACCGATTTGGATGAAATTCAACTTCCAAATCAAGAAATCATTGATCTGACTTCTGTAGACTTCATGCGTTATCACCAATCACCTGGATGACAGGAATTCCATCACTACCGTGTGAATAATGGAGGGCATGATTGGTTTGGATCCTGGGGAAGTGAAGATGTTGAGTCTACTGAGGTGTTGTGGCATTTCTTCCAGTTGCACTGCGGTGGTCAATTCACGAGTGTAGAGGAATCATTGTTATCACCATCATTGGCCTTCTGGGATGGTGCTACCTTCGGACTCTTTGAGACCGCTGACCTATACGCTTACGACCTTCAGGGAAGATTGCTTTGGGAGCGTATTCAAGTACCGCAACATACGCGCATCAACGTGGAAGATCTTTCTGGTGTGGCGCTTATTCGCGTGCGCAGCGCTGAAGGAAATGTGAGTGTGGTGCGCATTCGGTAAAATCGGAGGTCGTGAATATCTCGTGACTTCTGTTGCTGTTCTTTTGTCCTACTTTGCTCGAAACTAAATGACGATTTCATGAAAAGAGATTTACTGATATACCGTAGCATTAACGGGTTATTCTCGGTATTGATTCTACTTGGTGTGGTTAATTATTTCGCGCAGACTGAATTGATTAAGGGGTTCTGGGAAGCACTTTGATTCCCTACTTATCTGGTGATTCCTTTGGCTATCGCGAAGATTTTAGGACTAGTAGCCATTTGGGTGAACAAGTCAAAGTTGCTTCGGAAGTGGGCTTATGCTGGGTTCTTTTTCAATTTGTTGTTGGCCTTTGTAGCACACGTAGCTATTTCGGATGGAGAACAATGGGGCGCTTTGATGGCGATGGTATTGTTGTTCCTGTCACGTTATTGGCTACATTGAGCAGAGAAACAAGCTTAATAGAAAAGGGCGACCCAAACGGGTCGCCCTTTTTATTATAAGGTAAGCGCATACCATGGCGCTGCTCTTTTCAATTTTTCTTTGGTCCGAGTTTGTGCGGATGTCAGTTGAACTTTGACGAATTCGTCCATCGCCACTTTCAATCCTTCTTCACAGGCCACTTTTGCGGCTTTGTATTCGCCAAGCATTTCTCGTGCATGGGCGATTTCGATCCACATGTAAGCATCGGCTACACCGGGTGCTTCCAGACCTTGGGTACAAAGTGCAATGACATCCTGAAATCTTCGAAGCTTCATCAGTACCGTAGCATAGTTGCTATAGGTTCCTGGGAAGACGTTCTCTGCTTTCATAGAGATCGCGTAGTGTGTATTCGCACGGCCGAAGTCGTTCATCTGTGCGTAGTAGTACCAACCCAGATAGCTGTGGACAGTACCATGGGTAGGGTCAACGAAAAGTGCTTCTTCTAGCAATTTTCGTCCTTCATAGTACTCTTGCTCGGCGAAGTGTTGGTCGACGAGCAACAAGTACCGTTCGATGATGAGGTTTTCTGTTGCCATCATTGAAAGGTTTTGAGTTAGGTATTGATTGAATTCGGGCAAAAAAAATCCCGGCACCATGGCCGGGATTGAATGCGATAAGTTTACAGCTGTTTATCGATCATCCATCCTACCATTGCTCAACGCAAATAGCGCAACTCCACGGAGGGTCTCCTCGGAGCTGATCATATTGTCGATATGGAACTTCTGTAAACGCATTGCTTTTAATTCCTCATCCCCAATGAAGGGGCAATAGAATAGTTAGTTTTGGTTTGGTGTAGGATAGACGGCGAAACTTCTGTAGGGTTGCCCCTTACAGATGAAAAAAAGCCAGTTTATTTCGAACCGGCTAGCTTCAGGCTTAATGGACTTCTTTCAGAAGTTCGGGGAACTTCTGTTGGAAGCGCCTTAAACGCGGAATAGATACCTTTTGTACATAAGGATTTCCAGGATTCAGTTTTTCATAATCCTGATGATAATCTTCTGCTTCCCAGAATTTGGTAAACGCTGAGATTTCAGTTGCAATCGGCTCGCTGTAGAGTCCGCTTGCTTCGAGTGCGGCTTTTTCTTCCTCTGCAATCGTTCGCTCTTCCGCGTTAGCGTAAAAAATAATCGAACGATACTGCGGACCATAATCAGGATGCTGACCATTTACCGTCGTTGGATCTTGCGAACCGTAGAACACCTTGACAAGAGTCCTAAAGTCAACTACTTCTGGGTCGTAATAAACGGCCACGGCCTCTGCATGGCTAGTGTTGCCTCCACCTACTTGACGGTAGGTCGGATTCTTTTCTGTTCCTCCTGAGTAGCCAGAGATGGCCTCTTCCACACCACGAACAGATTCATAGATCGCTTCTACACACCAGAAACATCCGCTGGCGAAGTAGGCTACGCTATAGTTACTAAGATCCTTAGGCTCTTTTGCGGGTGCCATTGCTTCCGCCGTAGGCGAAGAACTGCACATAGCCAGAGGTAAAATGAATAATGCTATCACCAAAAATTGCTTCATATAAATTGCTTGTGTTACAAAGATGGAACAGATTAAACAGCCATTCATCGCGAAGAGTTCACAAGTGTTTCAAGTATACATCCCAAAAAAATGAAGAAGTGACTCACGCAAGCTAAATGAGGTACGTCTCTATTTATGAAGCGCTTACAATTAGAACACTAATCCGATAGAGATGAAAAGAATTTTACCACTGATGACCTTCCTACTCCTTATGATGGGAGCGCAGGCACAGGTTGATAGCACTGGGCAGTTCATATATGGCTGTACTGACCCACTCGCACTGAACTATAATCCGCAAGCGAACGTGAACGACGGAAGCTGCATCTACGACAACGGCGATAGCACAGACTTCTTTATTTACGGTTGCACTGACTCCCTCGCCCTCAATTTCAACCCACAAGCAACGATCGACGATGGATCTTGTATGTACGACAACGGCGATAGCACGAATTGGTTTGTCTATGGATGTACAGATCCATTGGCGTTGAATTACAATCCACAAGCAACGATTGACGATGGTTCATGTGTGTATGACAATGGCGATAGCACGAATTGGTTTGTGTACGGTTGTACAGATCCATTGGCGTTGAATTACAACCTACAAGCAACGATTGACGATGGATCATGTGTGTATGACAATGGCGACAGCACTGACTGGTTTATCTATGGATGTACTGATCCGTTGGCGTTGAATTACAACCCACAAGCAACGATTGACGATGGATTATGTGTGTATGACAATGGCGATAGCACAGACTGGTTTGTCTATGGATGTACTGATCCGTTGGCGTTGAATTACAACCCTCAGGCAACAATTGATGATGGTTCTTGCGTCTATGATAACGGAGACAGTACCTTCAACGATTGCAATGCGAACTTTGAAATCAGTTACAACGACTCTCTAGGATGTGAGCTTGTGTTCATTCACAACTTAAGCTCGGGAGATAATATCTTCTACAACTGGAGTTTCGGAGATGGAACCACATCAACTGAACAATTCCCATCGCACGAGTACGAATCACCGGGATACTACGGTATTTGCCTGGAAGTCTTTACCAACGACCAATCATGCTACAGCTGGTATTGTGACACGCTGATCATGGAAGGTTGTGATGAGCTAGGAGGACCGGTTCAGCTGATTGTAGTTGATGGCCTACCACTCAATGTGGAGCAAGAAAGTACCTTGGAGATGTCCTTGTATCCAAACCCGGTTCAACAGACCCTCAATGTTCAACTAAGCGGTGATGATCGCATGGAGCAAGTGGCAATATTCTCAATCGACGGAAGGGTCGTACGAAATGAGATGCTAAATTCACGAACTCAATTGACATTGGATGTTGCAGATCTGCCACAAGGAATTTACCTGGTGAAGGTTTGGGGCTAGGAACAAGAGTTGACCAAAAGAATAGTGAAACAATAGCGGGGTGAACATTCCCCGAATGATATATGATCGACAAAACGGTTCTCAGGAAAGCGGCAAAAGGCGACCGAAGGGCACAATTCCTTCTGTACAAGGATGTCCACGCCTGCCTCTTTCCTGTGACCTGTCGATACTTCTCCAATGACGATGAGCGCGCTGCAGCGTTGAACAAAGGGTTCATGAAGATCCTTGATTCATTGAAACGATTCCTCAAAGAAAATGATGCTGACCGATTCGAGTTCTGGGCCAAACGTGTGGTCATCAACTCATGCATCGATGAGCTTCGATCTCAAAAACGAATCAAAGAGCAAACACGCACAACCGACTGGCAAGAAGAATCGTACATGCTTGACGATCATCATGTCAACGAAGCCGAGCAGAAATTGAATGCTGAAGATCTACAAGGCATTCTACATCAACTCGGAGATACAAGAAGAGCTGTTTTTAACCTGTATGCCGTAGAAGGCTACTCCCACAAAGAAATCGCCGATAAACTGGAGATCAGTGAAGACAATTCACGCTACCATTTATCCATGGCGAGAAAAGACCTGAAGTCGATGGTGATCAAAGCCATGGGCTCATTAAAGAGTTTTTTGCTGTGAAGGAAAAGAACAACATAGACGAGCTGTTCAGAGAACAGTTGGCGGGCCAACAGGCTAGCTTCAATCAGGCGCACTGGAGCCAGATGGAGCAGATGCTTGATGCCCGAAAGGGAAGAGGCCGCTGGTGGTTCTTCGCTGTGCCGCTCGTGCTGTTGCTACTGACTTCGTTGGGAATAGCACATCAACGTCTAGCAAGCACTGAAGGGCAAACCATCGATATGCCTGTCCATTTTACTCAAGCGTCAACAACAAATGGCGAGCATCTTGGGTTTGTGGAGAATCGTATGGCGAGTATTTATGCTTCGAACTCCTTGGTTGATGGGACGCCTAATCATCTTCAGGCGGTTAATCATGCCGCTAGCGCGGAAACGGCTTCGCCTTCTTTGGGCGGTCGTGATGCAGGTAACGAACTTGATAGAGGGGCTAAAACGCCAAATGGCGAAATGGCGAAAGGATCTTCCGGCGAACAGGCTGATGGACCAACTGGCGAACTGGCTGACGGATCGACTGGCGACATCAAGAATGGGGCTGACGCTGTCGGTGGTAAGCAGGGAGCTGAGATGACTCGAGGGGGTGGTCTTGAGTTGAGGCCGGGGGCTTCTGGTCAGGCTGGTGGTGGTGGTCTTGGTGCTATTGATAGAACCGACGATGGTGATCTTACTGATGCTAGTGCTAATGGAATGAGCTTGGGTTACGACGGAAAGGATGATAGCGACGGCAATAATGAGTTGAATGGAGGAACACCATTGAATCCGTTCCACAACCCGTCGTATGGTAAAGTTCCGCGTCCTTCAATATTCTTGCCAGAGACGCGTTGGTTTGTGTTGAATCCGGAGTACACGAGGGAGTTCCATGATAATCAACGCGACTTACCGAATTATCGTCCGAATATCATAGAGCTTCGTCCGCACATTGGATTGGCTAGTCCGTTTTGGAAGAAGCAGATTCAGTCTGAGAATACATCTACGGCCTCGTTAACAGATGAGCGTGCTTCTACCTTTGGTTTGGGGATCAGCTACCTTACGAAAGGGTGGGATTTTAGCTCAGGATTCCAGATTCATCGTTTTGAAAATGAATTAACGACTGTGCAGGGTGGTGATACCTTGGAGTATTTCGAATACTTCCAGGAACAGATCGTTGATACGATAGCGATTGAAATCATCGAACAGATTGATTCCACCTTCAATGAAAACCTGGGAGATTGGATTGTGGACACGACGTTCATCGAGGTCGCTGATACCGCCTTCACTTTCATTGAAGACAGCGTATTGGTTACCGAAATAGAGCGTGGTACAGAACGCAAGTTTAAGCAGCAACGTTCTATCGTAGAGATACCGCTAATGGTCGGAAAGCGTTTCCAATGGAAGCGTTGGGAGTTGGGCGTGCGTGTTGGCCCTTCGTTTATGCTGCAAACCACTGTTGATGGGGTGGTGTTGAGTGACGGACGATTTGTAGATCGTTCAGCGGCCTCTCAAACCCTCTCGATATCCATCAGGTCGGATGTACATATTGCCTATAGTCTATCTGAAAGACTAGGGGTGTATACAGGCTTCAGTACGCGGTTTGGCGTGACACCAACCCTTCAGAGCGACATCTACGAAGAGCGCCTGAATAGCTACGGATTCGTGGCCGGATTGCAGATCCGTTTACACTAGTGTGGAAAACTATTCTTTTGATTTACAGTAGTTTCATCCTAAATTGAGGGAACTGTGCCGAAGATTTGTTGGGATAGAATGCTTATTTGAAATTTAGCTACCTATGCATATTATTCGAATCAAAGTTCTCAATGAAGGACTGAACATCCCTAGCAACACTCTTATCGAAGCCATCGAATCAGAACTACTTACTGAAGGCATCGAAATCAGCGATCAAGCTGATATCACACTCAAAATCAAGTTTACTGTCGATAACGATCACGAAAAGGTGCTCCTTCAGCTTCGTGAAACAGCGACTAAAATTAAGCTTCGAGAACGTGTGTTCCCATATATAAGCACATCTTGGATGCGTGATGTCGTGAAGGAAGTCCACGCCATTGTCATGCAAGAGGAACTTGCGTTGTAAAATCTGTAACTCACAGACCTAAAATCGCGTATACGGGGAAGACTGATTATCTGATCTTAATGGATCAGACGGGATAATTATGTACCATGCTGAGTGAAAACTCCACACATATGGAGCGCTTTTCTGCATGGTCTCTCTTTCAGGCTAACCAAGACGCACGATTAATGTTCGCTTATCGCGGACCGTTTAGGGAACACCTGACCGAAGGGATCATTGGAATTAGCGAGAATACCCTTGAAGGGGAGGCAGAGCTTTCGAAAGTGAATCGAAAGGTGTCTTTCCTCCTGGTCGAGTGTTTCCAAAACATTCTGAAGCACGGCGATTCTATCGAGAAGAAAGACATCGACCATGAGGCGATGTTCAGCTTCCGTGCATTCCCGAAATCATTCTACATTAATTCCATCAACAAGGTCAACCCAGACGACAAAGACAAGTTGGCTGAGGCTGTAGAGCTCGTCAATTCTCTAGACAAAAAGGAGTTGAAAGAATTGTACTTGAAACAACTTCAAGACAACGAAATCAGCGAACGCGGCGGGGCCGGACTGGGATTAATTGAACTGGCGCGTAAGTCAGGACAGCCATTGCGATTCGACTTTGATAAGGATGCCCAAGGCAACACCTTGTTCAACAATCAGGTGAATTTCAAAAAGACAGACGATTCAGAAGAGTTGGATTTCATGCAGACTTCGCGTGAGTTCAAGTCGATGATGACCGATAAGGGCATCTTGATGTGCTACAAGGGAGACTTCTCTCAAGGAGCGATTCTTCCGCTGTTGAATATTGTCGAGATCAACATCGAGCAGGGGATCGGAAGCCAGGAAGCCAAGAAGGTTGGACATGTACTCATCGAGATGCTTCAGAATATCTCTCACCATGCTCCGGTAGTGAACGGAGTGCGGGAAGGAGTGATCGTAATCGGACAAAAAGAACAAAATTTATATATCGAAACAGGCAACGTCATGCCTAGTTCGAACGTCAATACATTAGAATCTAGTCTAAGCGAGATGATGCGTCGCGATGAAGAAGGCTTGAAAGAACTTCATAAACAGAAGTTCAAAGAGAGCATTTATCTGAAGGATAAACAGAGCACAGGACTAGGCCTCCTTCAAGTGGCCAAAGCATGCCGTGGACGAATCTCATACCGCTTTGATGAGTACAATAATGAAGAAACATTTTTTTCATTTCGCGCCTTTGCTTAGCTACTTTTAATACTGGTACTCATGCATTTCGAAGCAACACAAGATACTCCTCAAGTCAAGTACGATGACTCAGCCAATAAGCTAGTCATCCACGGACGTTCTTTGCCTGAAAATGCGTGGTCATTCTATGAACCAGTCATCGGATGGGCCAACGAGCTCAAGCTAAATGGCAACACCCCGCTCACGATTGAGTTCTTCCTCGAATACTTCAATTCATCCAGTGGTCGATACCTCCTTGAATTGCTTTCAACGCTCGAGCGTATGAAAGACAAAGTACAAGTGGTTTGGATCAGCGAAGAAGAAGATGAGTTGATGGTGGAGAAGGGAGAGGAGTTTTCAGGGTTGGTGGATTTACCTTTTGAATTCAAGTTTGCTTCTTGATATTAATCAAACGCCTTTTTTGCTCACATTTATTTATTGTGATGAACTTTATTGTTTCATCAATCGGTATGTATTGTTTCCAATTTTAGTGAGGTACAACCCGCTAGGGAATTTTTGGAGGTGAGATGCTCTCCATCTCTAGGACAGTATTTGAATAAAGTCAAGTTTGATTTTCAAGCGGCGAAGTTCTTTATGAAAAAAAGTTCCTTTTTCTCTTTTTTAGCCGAATTGTCAATTTCAAAAATACTCTCAGCTCCATCTAAAAACTGGTGCTTCCACTAACTAATTTGTTTGGGATAGATCTCGTATTTCGATGCAATTTCTTGCAATGTCATTCGCTCTTGCAATGCCTCAATGGCAACTTTCGCCTAGAACTTGGCGTTGAACTTCCTTCTGGTTCGTCTCATAACAGGTCATTTACAATTATAAAAGGGTTAAATACCTGCCCTGATTTTAAGGAGCATCTCAGTGTGATGCTTTACTGAAGGACTGAACGTTGTCTTTCTTGAAATGGATATAGGAGCTAGCGTTTATGTTGGGTGATCGATTCCCAAGGGCGAAGGTAGCCTATGATAAAACGAGAGCATAGCGTTGGTTGGTGTAAAGGGCGACCGATGTGCCTGATAACGAACCACCGTATACGAGACCCGTGCGTACGATGGTGTGAGAGGCGCACCTCGTCAACTTAACGGTTAGCGAGGCCGTCTACTCGATTGGCAAGTGTTTTTATTCAATTATATCCATTTCATTTAGTGCTTTAATTGACACTTCTTGCCGCAAGGAATTAAAATCGTTTCTATCTATATCATTGGATTTGGGACTTATCTTAGTTGCAAAGTAGTATACATTACCGTGCTTCTCAACGAAACCTACAAACCAACCAACATCTTTCTCTCCATATACAGACAATCCTGTCTTACCACTCAGTGTGTAGGAATCAGTAGATTCAATTTCAAGTATGATTTTGATAGTTTCATGAGTGGATTTTGAAATTGGTAACTGTTCTTCCCTTAGTTGTTTTAAGAAGTAAACTTGTTCATATGGACTTATTTTAGAGGGCCCCATCAACCAAAAATTATCTATAGTCTCTTCGCCAATATCCATTTGTCCAAATTTTAGTTTTTTGACATATTTTTTCATTTCGTCTACCCCGATTTTTCTTGCAAGTTCTTGGTAGCAGGGAACACAGGATGTTTGGAATGCATCTCTTAGTGATAGGTCTTGTTCCCAAACAGGAAGATATCTTTCAGATCCATCCCATTTGAATATTGTTCTCTCATTTTCTAGAATATTTAATTCCAGTCCTATTATTGAATTTGGAATTTTAAAAGTTGAGGCTGGCAAATGTTGAACTCTTGATTCTGTAAAACTATTAGAATAATAAGTGTTATTTTTCTTATCGAATATTAGTATTGCTCCTTCTAAATCTGAGGAGTCTAAAATTGTTTGAAATTCAGGTACTATTACTTCTGCAGATGACGTTGATTTCAAGTCTTCCTTATTTTCCTTGTTTTCGCAGGAAAGTATCAAAATAGGAAGTAGACTGATAAGTAAATTTCGCATTAGTGTTCTATTAGAGCTAACGGTTTGTATATGGTGCGTTGCAGTCCCGTAGGGCCGCTATGCACTAAATGCCTCATGTGTACCCAGCATGTGTATTTGTTATCTTGTTTAAAGCTAGATAATTCATCTAGAGGGTGAAAGTCCCTTATGGGCAGGGGTAACGCCTTGAACCATCCGCAATTCGCAAGGTTGCTACCTGTGAGGGTAGGACTGAAGGACGCGAGACTGCAAAGCCCGGTGCTGAGGAACACGAACTGCATAAGAGGCTATAAGATTGGATGAGTAGGTACATAACTGCGATGCTTTACTGAAGGACTGAACGTTGTCTTTCTTGAAATGGATATAGGAGCTAGCGTTTATGTTGGGTGACCGATTGTAAGCTTCCCATTTTTAGGACACTGTTAAATTAAAGAATATTCATTCTTGTTGGTTTGTATTTCATTCAAATTGTTTCTTCCCTTAAGGAAAAGGTTGGCATAGGTTATTGGAGGTAGTCTTTTCAGACTATCATGGG
>JAKVAX010000030.1 GCA_022447625.1 Flavobacteriales bacterium
CATCTGCTGTTGAGGCTGATCCGCTTATTGTTACGGAAATCTCTTGCCCATCAGATTCAACTGCGTCCAATCGTTCGACGATGTCTTCCACCAATGCTTTAACAGCGTGGTTGATCATTTCATTTTTGTTAAGCAACTCGTCTCTTTTTCTGAGTACGGGTAGGTACTTGATTTCGTCAATCAATGTAATCATGAGTAAAAAAATTATAGTTTCTGCAAGATACCAGCTCGGCTCACCTCTACCATGGCATCCCCGTTAAACGATTTGAACATGTTTTCCACCAGCCCTTCTTTAGGGGGATGCGTTGCTTTCTTTTGGGTGGTAGATTTGTTTAAAACAACTACGATGAAAAAGCTGATATTCTTGTTGGTAATTCTCATGCCGCTCACGTCACTAGCTCAGAGGCCGAAGATTGACAAGGACAAGGTGGACCCGTTTGATGGTTCAAGAATGGTGATCACATCAAGAATCAGCCTTGGAACATACGTTGACAATAAGAAGAAGATTGTCCAGGTTTATGCCATGCAGCGCATGACCGCAACTGACACCACACACGTGATAGTATGCACGGGAGGAAAAGCCATTGGGTGTTGCGGTACTGGAAAGGGGTATATACGGTTTCTCTACGAAGACGACTCAAATTTGAAGCTATCAGAGCTTGATAGTGACATCGATTGTAGTGATTGGTGTGGTGAAATGTTCAAACTTGACAGCTGGGAGCAGCTTTCCGAATTAAAGCTGATTAGATATGCCCAATCGGACCGCTCTGTGGATTTAAATCCCAACAAGAGGTCTTTGGATATGCTCATAGAATTAATGAATGGACTATAAATTTTTCAGGGCAGATACGTAATGTATTTCAGATGATTAATGTTAGCTCTGAATTAGTCAGGACCCCTGTTATCAGGGGTCTTTTCTACGGTCGTAATACGCACTTATTGATAGAATAGGTAGTTTTAGTTTAATAGTAAGAGGGTTACCAAAAGAGGTAGCCCTTTTGCATGTTCTAATTTTATTTCTATGTTTGCTGTGACACAAGTCTGCTACTGCAGCGAAAAGATTTTCCTAGAAAGACATTCATACCTATTGATGGACAGGTATGGTCGAGACGCGGTGCAAGTCCGCGCTACAACTTCCACTTCGGTGGCGGCTTGTGTCACCACGGCCATACCGCTGTGAACTTGAGATAACGTAATCAATTAATCTTCAATAAAATGACACAAGCCGAAGATGTGACGATTGCGGATGAGATCCGTAACGTACACCATGGTCTGGTGGAAGACCCTTCTAAAATCCACAACACTTCAAAGTTAGTTTTAGCCCTTGACAACATCGGGTTCCTTAACTTAGATACGATGAGACACCTCATCCAACAGGGTTTCGCGAAGACAATGGGAGCGGAGGATTCTCGCTTCAATGAACTGTCTTCAGAGGAACGTGTAGATATGTTTGATCAGTCAATTGACCTCATCAAACTAAGCCTACACATGGAAGAACCCCTACCACCTAATGAATGGGATAAGATCAAAGAGAAGGCAAGAGAGAGTGCAGAACGTATTGCTCACAACCGCCCAATCCTTGAGATACTAGACCGGATGTACGATTGTGACCCTTCTCATTTAGCTGAGAACTGGTTGATCATGGGACGGAACTACTTTGGTTCAGATGCTTATGCTGAGAACAGTCCTGGTGATCGATCGGAACAGTTCGAAGTATTCATAGCCATTTGGGAGTTGATGATCTTCATGCCCTCAGAAGAGTGGATTCACCTCTCAATGGAGACATTGTCGCCGGAGGACATCTCCGAAGACGACTTGTAGGACTTGAGACCACCCCTGGGAACGGGGGTGGTTTTCTTAACTTTAGTTCAATGAAAGAAGAAACAAAGAAATATTTCATTCCAATTAATCGAGACACTGTTAAACCCAACGAGAATGCTGGGCAAGACTCATCTAAAGAGCTTGTGGGTGTCAGGCACTGGTTTTACATCAGTGGTGAAGTTCCAACTACTTTAGAGCTAAGCACGGATTATCATATAGTTGATATGAATTGGGATAGCGACGGCAACGTTGAAGGGATTATAGAGGCATTCGATCAATACGTTAAAGTCAGAGAGGTACTTACATCAGCCGAGGTATTGGACAAACACGAATTAAGAGCTGAGTATATTGAATACGGACACAGACCTGTGCCGGATTTCTCTTTTGAGTATGAGGACGTAGAAGTTCAATGCGGGTACTGCAGCAGTAAATTCTCTCATACAATGCTAAAGGAACAAGAAGAATACGATAATGAGCACGATCTATACCTTTATTCAACCGAGATTTGCCCCGTGTGTAATCGTGGGGGTTGCTGCGAGGTAGAATACGAAAGTGCTGGGTCTACCGATTTGTAGTTAGCTAGGGTCGACAGTCGACATGGTGTCACTAGAAGTGATTAGCAAGGAGTCCTCAACAATGGTGTTCTTAAGTATTTGTTGTCCATAGTACTGCATGGATGAGTCGATTGCGCGAAACCCTTCTTCTTGAATGTTCATCCACTCCCTATCAATTATGCTGTCCTGACGCTGCATATATATTGACACACCACCTATAATTAATGAGAATAAAATCGCAGTTAAACTAAGGGTTCTCGAACTCTTTGAGCTTTTTTCCATGGACCCGGTAAGTCCTTGCAGCGTAGCAACAACGGCAGCTTGCTCCCTTCTGTTGATTTCGTGTATTACAGCTTGCCTTCTGGCGTTCCAAGCCCGGTTATCCACCAGATAAACAAAGTAGAGATTGAAGTCTTCTATAAAAGACTTGATTTCGTCATCTGAGAGGTCTTCGGGAAATTTGGTCGTTATCTTTCCAAGCCACCTAGTTTCCATGTATTTTCTCGACTCTCCTGGCTTTGATTCCAGCTTCATAAGAACCTCTCTTTAATGACCAACTACGAACGCAACACCTAAGTGGTTTTCAACAATTTTATGAGCGCTCGTACCTCCGAAAGTTTCCATAAAAGCATGATGCACTGAAAGTACGATGTCTTGAAGCGTACCATCGTCTTCAAGAGGAGAGACATTCAATCCCGCTTCTTGGCAATCTCTTTTGGAGAAGTGTTTGTCATGGGACTTTGAGTGTTGATGGTTATTAAAGACTTCCATGATATTTCTGGTCATTGCATCCGCATCCGCATCCGACATATTGGAGAACATATTTCGTTTTAACGAATTTTCTGCAATGGCTTTGGACCATTTCACCGCTTGTTCACAAGTGACTAGAAGCGTCGGGTGGTATTGCTGGATAATTGGAATCCACATTTGTGCCACCTCAGGCGAAGCGGTGACCTCTTCCTTAGCTTTCTCAAATTCATCCAAAATTGCTTGAGCAGGAACACCGTTATATTGCGGGTCTATTGGCCCAAGGCTGCTGTGGGCGCCCATAATTATCTCTTTTGCACTCATGGAAATCATGGTGCCTCCAGACATAGCCAGCTGAGGTACGATTACTCGGATATCTGTACCAAACATTTCGTACAAATAATCAATAATTGATTCTGTAGCAGCGACATTTCCTCCAGGGGTGTGTAATATCAAATCAAGCCCAAGCGATCGATCCATTCGATGAACCGCCGCCATAAATGAGTTTTTATCTTGGTCGTTAATAATTGCATTTGCGTCAGAAGCAGGCTGCTGAAGCCAGCCAGAATAATAGGCTATGGTATTGCGACCAGTGTAATCACTTAGTACCCGAATGTACTTTCTTCGAACTTGGTCATAGGGATTTTCTGCTGGCGGCACGCCTGTGGCATTTTCTATCTCTCTGTATTTAACCAGTTCTTGGTAGAGCTCGGTTCTTATTTCATTTAGTCCAGGCATAGAATTGAGATTAAAAAAAGGAGGTCATTAGACCTCCTTGAGTGTTGTTGATCCAGATATATAAACAGGATCATTAATTCTTTGGAATGAAAGGATTTTGAATGGCTTGTTGAGACTATCAGTACAAGGCTCTACACTGTCATCTCCAGTAATTAATTTGTAGCCATCATAGTATCCCTTCTTGACTTCTTCAGTCAAAATGGGTTTGCGAGACATAAGACTAGGTGTTACAGAATTAATGCAAGTATACGCCATATCCTAACGTAAATTGTCACAGTAATGTTTTGGTTTAACAAACGTACTGTGCAATTAACTAGATATCAATCCCCCTTTAGGAGGAGTCTTTAAGTCTTTTCGCAATCATCTTAGCACTCATTTCTGAGTCCACATTTATGTACTTCATAAATTCCTCCTCGGTCCTGTGGCCGGTGATCTTCATAATATTCACCAAAGGAATACCCCGGTGAAACATATTGGTTGCAAAAGAACGACGTCCGACATGAGAGGTTAGCACCTCCCAAATTTCATGAACCTCATCGATTCGTTCTCCTCCTTTGGTGTAACTCTTCCTGAACTTCCTGTTGAGTCCTGCTAGTTTACCGAGCTCTTTCAGGTAGTCGTTAAAGCGCTGATTGGAAATGACAGGAGGAAGACCCTCACCGCGTTTACGATATCGCCTCACAATCTTCTTAACTGGCTCCGTGATTGGAATGTATACCTCTGTTCCTGTCTTCTGTGTGGTAACCTTAAAGGTGTCTGAGTCCAGATCGATGTCTGAAAGTTTATCAAGGTCTGAAAAACGGACACCGGTCCAGCATTCAAGTAGGAATTGATCACGTACTCTTTCCAGTTTCTGGTTGCCAGATAGGTCAAGATCTTCCAGTACTTTCATTTCGCTTTCAAAAAGGCTGAAGTTCTGAACCTTCTCCTGTGCTACAGAGAAATCTCTCAGCTGCCACTTATCGTTACTATTCACCCCCTCTGCAGATGCTTGTTTCAATACCTGCTTCAGCGCCTTGTAGTGCTTGTGAATGGTGTTTTGGGACAAACCTTGAGTATGGAGAAAGTTGATGAATCGATTGAGCCAGTTGGAGTCGAAGCTGTCCCATGTTGTCTTGGATCTTGAGTCTGCTTCGAATTGTTTGAGTCTGCTCACCACCTGGTTGAACTTATTGATGGTGTTCTGGTTTATCCGTTTCCCTGTGCTCTTGTTGATTTTGTGCTCCAGGTTCTCCACGAACTCAGTAGTGTACTCCCAGAAAGTCTGCTTCCTAACGTACTTACCTAGGTATTTCTCTACCACGTCCTTTGCACGTATGTCTTCACCGTCTTCCTTCAGAACTAAGTATGATCGAGAAAGCGCCCCAGCAATCATGCTGAGCTGCTGATTTATGTCACCATTGATTGGTTTTGAAACACTGGTTTTGAGTCTTTGCTCCTTTTGATTCCAGTCTTTTACATCAATTCTGATGCCTGTGGAGAAGCGTGAACGCTCCTTATTCAGGATCACAGCGCACCGGACAACGGCCGTTTTCTGCCCCGTTTTAACCAAAAAGAAGTTAGTGGTGATCATAGATTCGTGCCTCAGGTGGGGCATAAGTGGGGCATAAAAGTGTCCTTTTATGTCCCCTTATGTCCTCTCTTGTCCTGTAACAAACTTACGTAAAAAGCTTACTGTAAGCCTAATTAGGTAGTGTTTGCTGGTGTTTCTGAAACACCTTTCAGCGATCCCACAGGGACTCGAATAATGTGTGTTAAATGACTGATTAACAGTATATAGGGATTTAGTATAGTTTTAGTGGGGCATTTCAAAAAGTGCCGGGGCATGAAAAAAGGCCCCGCCGTTGCGGAGCCTTTCTGCCTTTGGTAAACCTTAACCAAAACTAAACTAACTGCTTACTTCCTCTCAACAGACACGTGGAAGGAAGTCTCTTAAATCGCTTACTGTGATCTTCATATCCTGGTTGTGATCAAATTCACTTGGGAAATGGAGGTACTGGAACGAGGTATAGTCTTCTGGCGGTGTTGTAGTGATTACCGTTACAGCGTCGAAAAGGTCAATTGGGCCTTCGCACTGTTCAATGTTCTCATCGTTATAGGATAACCATGCGGGCTCGGTTCGACTATATAAAGCATCTTTGACCGGATCGTAGATTGATAGCTTCAAATAGCCTCCTCCGTCACAGGGTAGATCGAACTCGCTCATGGAGGGGTTGAATCCTTCGGCTACAGTTTCGAATGTATTTCCGTCAGAACTCCATTGCCATGTGTAATAGAAGAGATTCTGCACAGCTTCGGGTTCCAGGTCTAATCGTGCTCCATTCAATACGGAGACATTTCCAATTTGAGTCCCCCCAACTCCAATGTCTTGATGAAAGTTGTTGAAACATGGAATAATCTCTTGAGCTTCTGAGTAATCCTTACTGTAGAACTGGAGGAATGTGCCCAGATCTGAGAATGTGTAGCAGTCCCCTTCTGCTTCTTTTGAGAGGTAGAAGTCAACGCTGTCTGCGGTGAATGATTTTTCCGCATTAACTACGGAGGTGACAATCGGATCTGAA
Organism: Flavobacteriales bacterium; assembly: GCA_022447625.1. GTDB lineage: Bacteria > Bacteroidota > Bacteroidia > Flavobacteriales_D > Sanyastnellaceae > Sanyastnella. The sequence goes on from JAKVAX010000030.1 coordinate 6,422, forward strand.
GTATCAGTGCTTTTGACACAGGACGCGAATAGAAACGACGCTAAGCAGGCCATGAATAAGGCCAGAAATGGAATACGGGATTTCATTTTTGATTTGGATTTTTATTGTTTGACATAAAGCGGTTCTTGAATGCTGAACCAGCTGAACTACCGAAGTAGTAGGCGTATACCTGAATGAACACTGTAGCCAAGGCTCCAATGAGCATGTGGGCAAGTGATTGAGAACCTTCGTCTAGGTTCGCAACGACACCAGACAGGAAGAGGAATATGACACCTAAGAACCCAAGTGGCGCAATGAACGCAAGGATGTTCTGTGTGAGGTTCTTTCGACCCGCGGTTACTTTAGCTGCCTCTAGCTCCCGAGCAGAGTCTCTGTCCTCCGCGTCTATACGAGCTCTTTCAGTCTGGAACTTCTCTAGCTCTGCTTCAAATTCGAGTTGCTTTAGGGTTAACTCATGTGTCAGCTGCTGCTTTAAAGTTTTGTCTTCCTCAGTCTTAGGTTCAAAACCATCAATCTTCAGGCCGACAGCGTCTAGAACACCAGAAACTTTGCCACCTAGCAATACCTCATCGGCAAGCTTAGCAACACCTGGCACAACCTTTCCTGCCTTAGATAGGAATTGTCCAAAGCCCGTTTCCTTAAATGGTTTTTTCTCCTTTTCCATGTTTCGAATGTACTGAATAACAATATAAAAGCAATATTTAAGAGTAATTAAATAGTGCTGAATGTTGCAAATATGCAATATTGTACAATACATTTGTTTCAACAGAGAGACACCTATGTGCAATCCACCATTCAGTTTTAAGGAGATGATTTTGAGGAGGAGAGAGGAATTGAACCTTACTCAAAAAGAGCTTGCGGATAAGGCCGGAGTCAATGTTTCTACGGTTCACAGAATCGAGAGCATTACTTCCGTGACTAGTTCAACGCTTGGCAACCTGCAAAAGGTGCTTACCGCATTAGGGCTGTGCTTGAAGATGGAGGAGTGCGATGAGTAAGATCGAGGAAACTATTGCTTATCGATTGACAAGATGGGTTATAGCAATAGGTTCAAAGTTGCTTTTGAATTACCTCATCTGGTCATTCATCCTTTGGGATCTCACTGTATGGACCTGGAACCCATTCCAAAGAAGTGGGTTTGTGCTGAGCGTGGTACTCACGTTCACTGCAGGCGCGATGACGAAATGGAAACGAAAAACGAAAAGTGATGAACAGAACTTCAATGAGACTTAACTCCGGCGGACCTTTTCTGCCAGTTCAAAAGTTGAGTAGATCAGAGCGCGAAAGCGTTCACTCGATCACCTCGAAAGTGGTTGATATCGTAAAGCAATCTCGACTTGATAATTGCTGGATAGCTGTTGTGGCCGCACCTCCATATAGAGACGGCATCTACGTGGCTAAAGCAAAAGACCGAATCCTAGGCTTCTTTAAGATGAGAAGTGGGGTTGTGGTGAAATCAAAAAACGATGGGTGGCATATTTCAGAGGCTACGCACTACCATCGCCTACCAGACAATCAACTCTTATGAAAGCTCTATTCCTACCAGGAGGAGGCACAAAGATTGCCGGAATCCTAGGCGCAGCTGAATGCGTTGTTAAGCGCCACAATTTCAAGCCAGATGTAGTTGCTGGATTATCTGCAGGAGCGATTCTTACCCCAGTTGTAGCACTTGATCGCTTTGAGAAAGCAAAGGAGGTGATTTTCGACCTGAAGGTGAAGGACTTCTTTGAGTGTCCACCTGTGAAGGACAATGGGAAGATGACCGCTACTGCGGTTTATAGAGGATTACGAGGTAAACACTCGTTAGGTGTGATGGGCTCAGCCTTTGAGAAGACCCTTGCGAAGGTGATTGATTGGGAGAATTGGTCACAAGATATCCGCGACTCAGGTGTACACTCCTTTTGTCAAACGGTCGATATGATTGACGGAAGTGCTCTCCTTCATCCACTAGGACTTTTGGATGATTTCGAAGCGATCAAAGTAATTCTGGCAAGCGCTGCAATACCTGTGTTCGCGGAAGGTTCTGAAATAGGCAACAAATTCTTCATGTCTAGTTCGCCTCATTTTGATGGGGGGCTAAGAAATCACACCCCTGCTACACGGGTTCTAGAAGAGCAGCACTATAAATACTCTGAGGTGGTCAGCATATACAGCAGACCTGTCAGATTCACTAACGCTATGGACCACACATGGGAGCCAGGGAATATTCTAGACATGGCTGAGCGTTCCTTAGAGATTCTAATGATGGAAGTCTCCAAAAGAGATGCAGAGCGTGAACGTGCTATATGCGAGGAAAGAGGCACTCCACTCACTCAAATTTTCCTAGACCTACCTCAGAACGGATTCTATGACACAGACAATCTAGGTCGCTCTTATCAAGACGGGTTCAAACAAGCTGCGGAAGCTATGTCTAGAAGAAAGGAGGGCGCGGTATGAGTTACTTCAGAATTGTAAAGGGAGAAGGTAAAGAAGTGCTGGTGATGCCTAACGTTGAAAAGGACGAACCAGGAGTGCTTCTTATATGGTTTCCGACGATCGACGAAGGGGTTAAGATCGCCATGGGATACAACTCATGGGAAGAAGCGGAGGAGGCTCTGAAGAGGCTCACGGACGAGGGTATAATCTCTTTTATCAAAAATATGGTTCCACCTGAAATACTCGAGTACTATGCCAATGCCAGTTGAACCACCTAAATACAGGTTGAGAGTGTTCTCTTGGTTTGTATTCGGACTGGGGGTGTTCATTTTCGTATTGAACCTCATCGCCTTGAGCGCACAATCACAAACCTGTGATAACCCTATTGAATTAGGGACAGAAGGTCCTTACATGGATTGCTTTGAAGCTCCACTGGAGGTTAGTGACCCTTACTCGTCTTCATGCCCAAGCTGGTACTTCGGTGGAGGCTACTGGCTTCGATTCGAAGCTCTAGGAAACCTACCAGTGTCAATCCAGGTGACCTCATCAATCGACTACACCTTCTCACCAGAGGAACCTCATATATGGTGTCACATGACCGTTTATAGTTCATGTGAAAGTGATCCTGTCTGGGGTACTACTGCATGCGGACTTGATCTACCTGCGGTTTTGTCAACGACAGCACCTGGTAGGTCGTACTACGTGGACTTGGATCTACCGGCAGGGACCTACTGGATTATGATTGGGAACGTAGGAGTTAGCCCTAGCCCTTCAGAAGACATTGAGGGGTGCTTTCAGATATCCGTCTTTAACCAAGGCTTCCTTGACTTAGAAGAGGAGGACATCATTGTTGATGATCCGGTGATGATGCAAGCAATGGGTAAAGCAAGGAAGATTTACACGCCGCAAGGGGTGTTCATCGAGACCCCTATTGGCACATTTGATTTAACAGGAAGGAGGGTGGTCCCTCCGAATTGATAAATGCTGGTGTGGCGGAATGGTAGACGTATGAAACTAGGTTGCGTGCAGGATGTTCTAGGGCAGATGTTCCTGCGTTGCACTAGTGGATTTAAGAGAACAACCCGATGCCTAGATAGGGTTGTGCAGGTTCGAATCCTGCCACCAGCACATAACCATTACGGGGATTGAGCAAGACCGCGAGAGAACAGGGGCTCTGACCGCAGGGAAAGACCTGCACCTGGCAGAACGGTTTTGGGTTCACCTCCATACCCAAGGGGAGTTCGATTCTCCCCGCTGCCTCTAAAACACACACCATGAATAAAATCTGGTTCATTTGTAAAGTCAAGTTCCTACGTAATACAGACGGGGCAGACTCTCAGGTTACCGAGCAGTTTTTGCTTGATGCCTACAACTATACTGAAGCTGAGACAAGAATGTCGAAGATTATGGAGGCTTCAGGACAAACACCATTCGAGATTAAACAGATCACGAAAACCAACTATGCTGAAGTCATTCACTATGATGATGCAGACTACTGGTTCAAAGTGAAGGTGTCATTTGTTTCATTCGATGAGGCCACAGGAAAGGAGAAAGGAGTAAATCAATTCTTTCTCATGTGCGCTGGAGATGTCGAAGACGCAACAAGAAAAACCCATGACTTCTTGAAATCAACGATCTCAGGCTATGTGATCCCTTCGGTGACCTACACAAAGATTGTGGATGTATTTCCACTGGCTATGATGTCAATTAACGACATGACTGAAGGCGGTATGGTGCACGGACCACAAAAGGAAGTCCCTCATGAATCCTGAACCACAAGAAACACCCTTCAAGATTGCGAAGGCTCAACACATAGTTGACCACTATGGGGCTAAGATTGTTTTGCTGGTGCCTGGAGAAGGAGGAGAAAAGGAAACACAAGAAACCGTTTACCTTAACAAAGGGGAGGTTATTCCTCACCATTGGGACCAGCTGAGATTTCTAAGCGTCACCTCACTTACCCGTAAGGAAAGAAGAATGCTCAAGAATCGACTCAAGTAATGCACAAACGATACAGGGTAATACGACAGGATAAGAACGAGGTGATAGGCTATTTGTATCACTCAGGAAATGTCTGGGTGTTTGAATATCCTGACGGCAAAAAGAAGTTCAATATCATCCCCAGAATCATGGACGGGAATGAGTACGTGAAGCTTCGCTACGAAGCCTATTGCGGTATCGATGATTCAGAAGGAAGGAAGATGTATCAAAATGACGAGGTGCAGAACGGAAGCGCTAGAGAAAAGTACCGTATACATTTCTTAGCAGACGTTAACACTTTCGTTCTCTTCAGCCCTAGATATGGCAACAAGAGACTACAACCCTGGTACGAACAGTACCTACCCAACCTGAAAGTAGTGAGTAGGCTTGACCCAATACCTTAATATTGCTATCTTATGCTTTCGGACATTTGCCTCTGCTCTCATGGCTTCTCTACCATCTAACGGATAATGCACAGCTAATTCGAAGATCCCGACTCAGATAAGGGGTCAAATGTTAAACTAAACCGGGGGACTGTAACCACCCTCCAGTTCTAACCATCAATACAGATGCCGCTTGACAATTGCGACGCTAAGGAACGCCTTGAGTTACTGCAAAAAATGGCATGCGCCTATTTTTCTTCCAAAGGCTTCTCAGAGCAAAGTGTGAGAGAACGGAACGAAGAGGTCACTGACTTCTTTATGATCCAAGGAAAGGTGTTAGATGAGCTTTATGAGGAAGAAGCTACATCTTAGACTCAATCATTCGACTATAAGAGGGCTCCAAATGGAGCCCTTTTTTAAATACAAAAAGCCCGGCAGTAACCAGGCTTTTCAATGAAAGACGAAAACGTGAAGAAGCAATTCTCACCGAAGCGAGGTACTTGATCTTAACATGACGAATGTACAACAATTGCAATGGTATGCAATGTGATTGTGTTGCAAAAAGAAGGGGCTCCACGATTGGAACCCCTATCAATTAAACTCAATAAAATGCGGTTGATGCCTATTTGACGTACAGTTTTAAAGCATTTCAACCCTTTAGCCGAAACCAAATATATTGCAAATATGCAATACAAGCAATTCCAAAACGATATTTTACAATAAAAAAGAGTGTGGCCTACACCCGAGCCACACTCCCAGACTAGACAACAGCTAGTGCCATCCATGTCAGTTTTCTATTGAGGTTTGTACAGTTCCAAATGGGGAAAATCATCAAATGATTGATCTACAGATATCTGTCCGTCCATATCCCAATCACCACCCCAACGTAGTCGGTGTTCGATTTCTCCAGCGTTATACAGTAAATCAGCTGCACACATGAGATACCCAGCAATGAACGATAGAGTGGGCCTATGCCATGTGGTGCCCTTTTCTGAAGAGTGGAAGTCGGTAGCTTCAGCGGGAAGCCTGAGGTGTTTCGACTTCTTTCTATGTTCTGGCTTGCGAGGATCGAGTCTACTCTTTCCATCTAGGAAGTAAGCTAGTTGGGTCTCTCTGTCTCTGTGAGCCTCATGTATCCCGTAGTCTACTGGGATGGATTTTATTGCCAACTCGTGAATACGACGAAGGTCTGGGTGGCATTGCTCAAGACATGCCTTTGATTTACGCCCAAAAAAATACTTCTGCTCGATCATACCTCATCGGTTTTATCTAGTTCCTCTTTGTCCTGCCGGGACTCGCGAAGGCGTTTCTGACGTGTGGCCAGCGCACGCTCGATGTTATACCATGCTAGGCATAGTATCCCAATTACACCCGCGATAGTTGGTAGCTTCTCACTGATCAAAGCGGTAACCCATCCCAATACAATGGTATTGTTGATTTGAGGCTCCAACTTCACCAGGAGTTGATTGATGACTTGTAGTTTTCCGTGTAGCATTAGACTATTGTATCGTGTAGTTCCATCAGCTTGAAGGAGGCGCTGTTGCGCTTCACGTCAAGCGATAAGGACTGAATCATAAATTGCTGACCTTCGAAGGTGATCTGGTAGTGGGGGAAGATGGTCCCCTTTGCAGATGCGTTGAATGTGGCTCGAGCTGCTGAGTGCTGAGCCGCAATTGCGTCACCTAGGTTATTGATCAAGCCACCTGTTGAAAGGTCTGAGCCTTCGCTACTTTTCGTCCAGCTATGTATTGGGTATCCTTTAGCGTCTAAGAATTGATTCTCCACGCAATGAGGAAGCCCTTTGAGTTCTTCAGTGGATCCGAACTCCACTTCGTTTTCAAGTCGTCTTCGCTTCCCTGAGTTATTGTCAACTACTGTGAGGTCGTCTTTCTTATCGTCGTCTCCGTCAATGAACTGAAGAGAGAGCTCTTTGATGTAGATGCCGTCTACCTCCAAAGCGTCGGCCGCAGTATCAACGTAGAGACCCCATACACGTACCATGACATCCACCTCTTCCACATGGTTGTAAGTGCCATCTAGGTTTGCGATTCCAAAGTCTATTGGCTCAGTCAGTCGTTCTCCAGTTACGCTGTCCTGAGAGTTCACCCACTGAGCAATCGTTTCGATATCCGTTCCCGTTGAGTTGTGGATGGAGTGCCCTTGCCATTCTCCATTCTTCTTGAAGGAAAGTGGACCAACTAGTATTTCATAGTACACACGGTACACTGGAACCACATCCGATAGGTTCAGGATTTCCCACTGAATCTTGAAGAGTAGTCGTTTCCCCTGGATATCAGATTTCTTGACTTTGATGACCTTGCTTTTGATGTGAGGATCGGTTGTGGCTAGGTCATAGGTAGCTTGTACGTTCTTATCTCGGATGATTGGATAAGAGCCTTGGTTGAAGTTGATTCGCTCACCGGTATTGAGAGGGTTCTCGTAGTATGGGAACTCCTCAATAGTCGCGTTTCCTTGCCATTGCTGGAGAGTACCGTCATCCCACGCCTCCTCTTTGGTTGGGTTGATCACAACCTCCGGATTCTTCTGGTAGTTGAACTTTGTCTCTACTCTTCCGGCTGGTTGTTTCCAGCGGTAACTTCCAGCATTGTCGATGTAGTCATGGTCGGCACCATTACCTATACCATCCAATGTCTTTGTGAGATCTTGGTTTGATAGAATCCAGTTCTCGGTAATACCTGGTATGAGCCCTGTCGTGAGGTAGTAGAATGGCACGTTACCTGTGTACTTCTCAACTGACCTAAGGTAGAGGTCTGTTCCAACCTTCATAAGTTGAAGCTTCGCTGAGGCTAGAACCATTTCTAAGATCTCGTAGACGCTTTTTGCTTCACCCTTGGCATCAAAGAATCGATTGAGGTCTAACCTCATCTCGTTTGTGGACGGAGTTGTGGATGTTCCTGCAGGACGAATGCTATTGAACACATAGAGTTTAGGCTGTTGGATGAAGTACATTTCGTCTACTTCCATGAAGACCCTTCGAATGAAGTCAGTCAGGTTGATGCTCGTATGGTTGTAGTTCCGTCCTAAACGGTCGGTCATCTGCTTGTTCTTCAGGAAAGCGAGTTGATCAACGGCAATGATCTTGTATGTCTGTTGCCCTGGGGCCTTATAGGTTTGTGAAAGCCCTTCGCTTTGGATTACACCGTAGAAGAGGGGAGTAGCTGGTGAGCCTTTGGTTACCTCTAGAAAGTACGTCCCATCGTCTGCGTTGACTAGGTCCGCAAACTGGTTGTCGGTTTGAGCGCGTAGACTCAATGAAGCTCTAGCCCCTCGGATTGGTTTTAAGAAGTCCTTGTCTTCATCATCCCACTCGATCTTGAGTGGGCTACCTGTTCCGCATATTTCAATCTCAGCACCAGCGTACCCAATGTTTCGAATGTTGACGAAGACTGGATTGCCGTCGATGTCATCGAACTGAAGTTTCCACTTGATAGGAGCTAGGCTACCGTCGCGAACTACGAACTGGTGACTCCACGTAGTTCCAGGGTAGTTTGAGTCGCTGAATACAAGTGTGTGAAGCCCTACCGTTAAGTTCTGAAGCCTTAGCTTACCAGTGCCGTCGTGCGACGATGCTGAGCCTCCATCGATCGTATATGCGAGGTTGTTTAAGTCGCCGTTGTAGGTGAACTCGATCAAAGTGATGTTAATTCCAGTTAAGTTGTCACTGTACCCGTGTGGTGTAAGAACCTGAAGGAGCGGGTAGAAGTCCCCATCTTCATGGTCGAAGTGGTCCTTATAAGTGTCGTCGTCATAGATCGTCCTGACTATGCCGTGGTGGATGTGTGTCTCTACTATCGTTGGCATCAGGTTGAGATTTGATCTATGTCTTGTTGGTTTTTAAATACTGTGCGAATCACGCTTCCATCGGTAAAGCTTTCGCCATATACCTCCACTCTTTGAGCACCACCCATCATTGAGGCGAACTTGCCCATCTTTTCGAATGGGATAATCATCTCCTTTCCAGAAGGGTTGTCACCAAGAAGCGCAAGTGTTGGCCCGGTAACCATACCACCTTCGGCGAAGGCCGTGACGAAGCCTTCAAGCATTGAGAGCCCGGCCACGATTAAACCTGGAGTCGCGAGACCTCCAGAGGCCAGGTTTGCTCCGTTCGTTGGTGAGGTTGCGTTCGCGATTACGTTCGCCTTTGCAATCTGAATAACCTGGGAAATGATTTGTTTCGCGATTCCTCGCATGGCTTCTGCGGCAGTCTTTTGACCTGTGACGATTTGAGCGATGGACGATCCAACTGCGGTTCCATATTGTTCAGCGATTGCGGCCGTTTTCATTAACTCTTCCTGAAAAGCTTGTTCGGCATCAATCTGAGCTTGCTTGTCTTCTAGGTGCTGCGCCAAGTCCGCATTGATTTGAGCCTCTTCTTCCGGGTCGTTGAACTCCTCATCTTCTATTGTTGCGAACTGTGGATCATACAAATTCGGATTGACTGAAGGAGAGGTGGTAAGAATCTCGTATGCAGAAGTCATTGACCCATTGAGCCCTTCCCATGAGTCTCTCAATTGGTCTACCTTGTCCTTCTGATTGCCTAGATTAGTCTGTACCTCTTCTTCCTTCTTTGTTAAGTTGTCGAGCTGAACACGAACGCTGTCTGCGTGAGATGCTAGTTCTTGGTATTGGTCGCTTCCTTCTGACAGTTTTCGTTGCGCAAGTAAAGTTCCTTTCAACTCGTCTTTAAGTGAAGCAACTTTGTCTGCGGTCGATTGCACCGAGTCTCCAGACGTTTCGATATCCGTGATCTTTTGAGTGAACCCTGCAGCCGCCTTTTCAGCCGCCTCGAAGTCACTTACCATTCGAACCATTTGATTAGAAATACCGCCTGTGAAAGCCTCGGGGTCGTTGAGTCGAGATTGAACATCTTCAATGTTATGCCCCCACTCCTCAAATTGAGAGCGAATGCCCTCCATAATGCCAATTTGCTCCTCAAGAGAGTTCTGGAACACCTTTGCTTGAGCCGCCTTTAATATAGACTCTTGATAAAGGTCTGTGGCGTTACGAAGTTCATTGACTTTTGCGGTTTCAATATCAAGATTGCCGAAGTACTGAGGGGCAATTGCCTGAAGCTTATCTAGTGCAGCCTTTCTTTTATCTAGGCTGAGATTGAGGTCTTGCGCGACCTCTGATAGTCTCTGAACCTCTGCACCTTCTTTAGCGGCTTCCACTTGGGCTTGTTTCGTGGCCTGGTTCAGTGTGTGTTGAGCTTTAGCTGCTGAGTCTAGAGACGAAGTATAAGTTGTGACGGCAAGGGTCACAGCAGCAAGGGCGGCAACAAATAATCCTGCGGGGTTCGCCTTCATCGTGAGATTAAGTGTTCGAACTGCCTTGGTAATTTTCGAGAAAGCAACTAAGGCCGGACCAGCCGCTGCGGCCACTCCTCCTAGAACGAGCACGGTGTTTTGTGTTTGAGGTGATAACTCGCTAAATGAGGTTGCTAGGGCCCCAACCTGTTCAACGGTTGCAATGATTGCAGGTGCCAGCGCTTTCCCTAGCTTGAGCTGCATCCCCTCGATGGCAGACTCTGTTCGCTTAATTGATCCCTGAGCAGTATCATCCATGATCGCGGCCATCTCAGCCGCGCTACCCGAAGCTGCTTCAAATTGCTTAGTGAGTTCTTTTGTCGGCTCTACGCCATTAGCAAGGACAACCAATGCACTTTGGGCATTTCGCCCCACTTTTGCTTGGGCGTCAGCGAGCGTAATACCTTGTGCGGCCATTTCTTCTATGGACCCGCTTACACCGCCTGCTTCACTTCCTAGTTCGTTGATTATTCTACGAAGAGATGTCCCTGCTGCGGAACCTTTGATACCGGCATTAGCAAGTGTGCCCAGTTGAGCGGTTACCTCTTCGATAGGAACACCCGCAGCGTTCGCAACCGGAGCAACAATTTTCATGGCTTCAGCGAAGGACTCCATGTCCAACGCGGTAGATGAAAACGAGGACGCCATGACGTCAGTTACTCTTGCCGTCTCGGTTGAATCCAGGCCAAAGGCGCTCAAAGTACTACCTGCAACTTCTGCTGCCCTAGCGAGATCACTCCCCGTCGCCTGTGCTAACTGAAGTGTTGCTTCTGTGACGTTGGTGATGTCTTTAGCTGAGAAGCCGAGTTTTGCAAACTCTACTTGAAGCTGAGCAACCTCAGAAGCAGTGAATCGTGTGCTGCTACCAAGAGACATTGCGTTTTCCTGTAGTGCTTGAAATTCTGCACCTGTGGCTCCTGAAACGGCTTGAACTTTCGCCATCTCTTCTTCAAAATCCTTGAAGACATTGAATGCAGTGGCGCCCAGCAAGGTTAGAGGTGCAGTCACACCAACCGTCAGTTGTTTTCCGAGTTTGTTAGCTCTCTTCTCCAGGTTGACCATATTTCGGTCCATGGACTGAAGAGCCGACTCAAACTCAGACTTGTTCGCCGTAATGGCTAGGGCTAATGTCGCTAGTGTCTTACTTGCCATTCTGCTTGTTTCTTTTTGCTCGTCTAGCTAAGAACTCTTCTTTGCTGAATTGTAAAGCATGCTTTGGCCTCTTCGGTGCATAGTATTGAGGCATGAAGTCGACAGCTGTGTAAGCTCTGCCTCTCCTCTTGTTTGAGTTCACCAGAAAGGCTAAATGCTGTGAGCTTCTTATGTATTGATTCTGTTCTCTGTTGAACACCCTTTGCTTCAAGTGATATACTTGAGCAATAGTGTATTCCCAGTACTTGTCAGGGTCGACTCCGTTTTCAATAGCGGAGGCGTAGTGCTCCGCGAGTGTCAGCTTTCGGACTGACCCTGTACTTCCTCCGGAGCCTTCTTCTTTCCCAACAGGTTAGCCTCCGCAATTGCTTTAGCTAAAAGGTCTCCTTGTTCTTTTGGAAGATCATCTAGCTGGGCTATTGTCACATCCAGCCGAACGCTTTTGGCTTTTTCGAAGTCTCCATTGAGAATGTGGGTTCTTCGAATTGCTCCTGCCACTAGCGCACCAGCTGAATCAAGAGGGTTACTCTTGATGTGCTCGTAGAACTCCCCTAATTCCATATTGAGGATTTGCAGTGTTTCTCGAACTGCGCTCATGCAGAACTTCAATTTCACTTCCTCTTCTCCGAGTGTAATCGTACACTCTCCTTTCATTGTGTTATCCATAATTGGGTGTATGAGATTACCCAGCCGAGAGGGCTCCCTCGGCTGGGATTCTTAATTATGCTTCGGTTCCCTTAGTAAGGGTTCCTGTTCCTTTCAATGAGAAGTCGTAAGTCACGACATCGTTGTAGTTCGAAGTGAAGTTGAGATTCTCAACGTAGGCTGAACCTTCGAGGTAGGTGTCGCCAGTTACTCCAGTGGTCATTCGTACGGTCACGAGTGTTCCGTTCTGGAGGTTGTCAATCATTTCATCTCCACCGAGAGTGGCATCCATCGCATAAATGGCTGAGCCACTTGCGTTCCAAGACGTTTGTCCTGGTAGTACTTGTTCTGCACCATCGTTATCCTTACAAGTGGCATCAATGAACGCTCGACTCAATGAGATCGATGCGTCACGTGAACACCCGACAAGGGTTCCTCCGATGTACAGTTCGAGGTCATTACCCTCGATTGCTCCTGTAGACGGCATATTCTTCTGTTTTTAATTGGGTTATGTAATTCCCTTATTCAGGGTCTGTTCCTTGTTTGTCGTCTACCTCATCTTCTTCGCTGCCCTCATTCTTGTGAATCAGCGTCATGGTGCTTTCCTCTTCTCGTCTTTTTTCGTCTCGTTCGTCAATGGCGTCCATAATAGCGTCCTCGATTGTCTGTTCTTCGGTTGAAACCGCATAACCACCCTCGATCAATTCGTCTGCTAGTTGGGTTGTAACTGTGATCACTTTTCCCTTTGTGAACTTGGTGCGTTCTGGGTGGTCTTTGAGCATTTCGATTTTCATTACTTCTGTATTTGAGCGGTTGGGAATTGGGTGTTGATGAATTGGGCAATTAGGACCGCGTCTATTGACTCGTCGCCTTCAGCCAGTGTGTTGTCGAAAGTTCGGCTGTGCTTGTATGATCCTTCCTGGAAGATGACCTCTACTTGAAAGTGGCGAGTCTCTGCATCGTAATTGATGCGCTTCACTTTGAAGGTTGGGTTAAGCAGAAGTAGGTCTTCTGTTACCTGTTGCTCACCTTGCATTTCCCATGTAATATCCCAGAGTGCCATAGTCTTATGATTGTGCGTGCCATGGAGCACACATGATGAAATTTCTAGTTGATGTTTTTGAGGTCACGGCCATGCGGAAGTTCCCTCCGGTGAACGTCGAATACGCAGAAGTGGAGCCCAGCTCGTAGGTGGTTGCTGTCCAGATGTTAGCCAGTGACAGATTACCGAAACCAGGTGGCTCGTCTTGGTATGAGCGTTCATGGTTCCATAGCTGTTGAATCATTGCTTTGGTAGGAATACGCCAGGATGTTATTCCGCCTAGAGAAGATGCCTCCGCGAAAGCAATGGCGTCCGCTAGTGTCATTGAAGACTGTCGAACAACCCACCACCTCCATCCGGTTAAACAATCCAAAACCATGCTGTCTGCAGGAACGACCAAACGAGCTGCCGCAGTTCCGTCGGTGTGTACGAAGCGTGCGTTGTTGTCAAAGACATTATTGGGAGTCACGAAGTCAAAGGGCTCAGCCTGTGATTTATCGATCATCATTATCTTTTCAGGGATAGCCGGAATGGTCACACCATCTCCGTTTTGATTGTACCATCCTTCGTCTCCTGTGTGGTAGCTTGTCTTCTGGAAGTCGTGGCAAGAGTTGTACAAAACACCTGACTGAGTCAGTGAAGGAGGGCAAGTATATGTGTCCTCGTTTTCAACTGGGTGCAGGGTTGCAATCGTGGCGCCTTCAGAATCAAGAACCTTTGTTGCTCGAAGGTTGATGTCGTCTCCTGGAGCTACTGAATGGATGATTGCTGAGCCATCACTTTTTTTGATCAATCCGGCGCTTAGTGTATTGGTGGTTCCCGGAACCATGTCACCAACCGCTTCACTTCTGTGATTTAGTACTCGTGCGTCCGGTACATCTACTTCTTCTCCTGCGTCTGCTTCAGCAAGAAGATTGTCATTACTCAACACGACTCGAACTGACGGAATGTCAACCGTATCTGCTTGACCGTCGGTAGGGGGTGCGATTTGAGCGTGTTGGTTTCCGCTTGGGAGTAGCCTCAGGTTTATGTATGCTTGTTGGAAGGAGTCTCCTGGGTTGATCAAAGCGGCCGTTGATCCGTCTGGCGCGAGAATGGTCACGGGGTCACTAATACCAGGAGGGAAGTTTGGTCCGTTTCCTTCTGTGTGAACCTTAACCTCGTATAGCTGGGTCATTCCCCATATAGGAAGATCGTCCCTGAAGTCGTCTATTTCGTTAATGAACTCGATCGTCTGCACCTTCTTTCCGCTCACCTCTCCAGTGTAGCGAACCAAAGCTGATCTACATGCCTCTGTAATTGCGGTTACATCAACGGAAGTTTCACCTAGGATAGTGATCTCGATGTCATATACGTCTAGGACGGAGGATTTATCCTTCGTAGGCTCTGGGTCTAGTCCTCTCTGTGAGACGATGATTGCCGGGAAGTTCGTGTTCTCCTCGGGCTGTGTGCTTGGGTAGATACGAGTACCAACTAGATCAGTCACCGCAGTGCTGGCAAGTAGTATGTTGATTACAACCACCTTCATCGTTTCGCCTTTTTGATGGTGCGCTTCATAACCCTGTTAAGGGCCGCGCCGATCTCAAATGAAAAGGCTTGGACCACCTCTTCTTTCTTCGATTCAATCGCCGGTTTTGCGAATGGACGTGCTTTTGTACCTGGGTGGTCGATCATTCGGACGCGAATAGTCTTCCCGCCCTTGCCTTTGAAGGTGAAGTAGCCCTTCTTCGAGGTTCTTTCACCAGCAGATGTTCCATGCTCGATTAAGTGGGCGTGGTAGCCTTTGAATCTGCCACCCACTCGCGGACCGGTGATGGTAGAGGTAGTCTCTCTTCCGCGGTCCTTTAATGTCTTTGTGCCAATAGACTTCTTTAGGTTCCCAGAACGGGATTTAGTGCTTGAGTCTAGGTTTCGAATCATCTGTTGCACAACAGGCTTTGCCGCCTTCTTTTGTGCTGAGATGAGTACAGATTTTTTTAGCGCAGGTGGAAGTTCCTGAAGCAGCTTTTGTATCTGCTCAGCACCTTCAAGTTTCATATTGATTGCCTGTGCTCCTGGCATTTTATCTGTGTTTCGGCGCTGCTTGGATAGCGCGGTTTTTTGGTGGGCGTTTGTGGGCCCGTGGCTTCAGAGGTTTCTCTGGTTTCTTGTCTCGATTCATAACTTCAATTCCGTCTCAATCCTTAGTCGGTCTTTTCGACCTATCTCTTCCACGTAGATGACTTGGTGCTCTTTGTTGTTGTAGACCAAGACCATCTTCTCATCTACGTCAGTTCGGTATCTGATTTCAAATACCCGCTTTCGTGTTACTGTCTTCTTTTCGTTTTCCTGCGCCTCCATTCCTCGAAGAGGAACAAGCCTTGCCCAAACTGTCGCCACATCGTTGTAGGTCCTGTCTGGAAAATTCTCCGCGTTCGTTGTTGTGGTGAACGAACGGAGGGTGACGCGTTTATCTAATTCTCCGATATTCATCTGAATACAGAGACTTTGTAAGGGCTGAGTAGCATGTGGGTGCTGGTCTCAACCTTCGAAATGGTTCTGGCCGTTACCTCATTCTGACGAAGCTCATACATGGTTGCTACCATCATCAATACCGCCTGAACGATGGGTACTGGAAGTTCGGTTGATGCAAACCCGGCGTCGAAGTTGATTGTAACCGCTCCGAGCTGGTTCTTCAGATCTGGGCAGTTGGTGAAGTGGATAGCACCAGGATACTCGTCACTATTGACTGAATAATCACTAGATGTGAGTGTCTGATTAGCACCATCTCCATCGACGTAAGTCACCGACGTCACAGAACCAAGAGGGGCAACCTCAAATCGATACTTGCCAGAAGGCCATGTGTCCAGCATAACGCGACAGGCAATCTCCGCCATGATGAACCCGTATTCATCTTCTAGATATCTGCAAGCAGCATCGAGCAGTGATGTGAGAAGCGCATCTTCGCTTCCCGCATCCTGCTTAATCTGATCGTAGACCTTAGATAAAGGAATCAGATCCGTGTAGGTGATATTTCCTAAACGCTTAACCACGATTATTCCTCGGTCTCCTGTTCTTCTTTGTATGGAAGAGCATAGCCATCTGCAATCAGCTGGTCAGCTTGCGCAACAGGCAACTCAGGAGTAGCTCCTTTGAAGTAAGCCAGGCCGTGACTTCCCGCAAGACCGCGAAGAACTTTTACGCGCTTCTTTGGTCCGTCAATGTCATGTGGAGGGAAATCAGGTT
The DNA here is from genome assembly GCA_022447625.1 of Flavobacteriales bacterium. Classification (GTDB taxonomy): domain Bacteria; phylum Bacteroidota; class Bacteroidia; order Flavobacteriales_D; family Sanyastnellaceae; genus Sanyastnella. The sequence goes on from JAKVAX010000030.1 coordinate 22,591, forward strand.
CTTCCTCTAGCTCTGCGATGCGAGCGTTGCCAGCATTTAGAACAGTCGTTCGTTCCTCACCTTCTAGGATAGCCTCCACCTTTTCTACGGTATCGGCCTCCTTGATTTGCGCAATCAACTCTTGAGCTTTAGGCTTCTGGTTTGGTCCGGCTGCTGCGTTCAGTTCGTTCTGGATTGCTGCACGACGTTCTTCGGCGGCATCGAGAATTTCTTGTTCTTCAACCCCCTCAACCACAGCATCTACATCTTCGATTGTTTTTGAGTCCGCAATGGACTGTAGAATTTCATCCTTGTTCATGATGTATGGAATGAAGGGACCAGCCCGTGGGCTAGTCCCTGATTATTCAATGGAGTGGATTAGTTAGGAGTGATGTCAGTACACACCGCGAACGATTCCTCGTTACGGATGCCGACATCAGCAAGCGCGTTGATAACGAACTCGCGAATACCTTCCTTCGCTCGGTGGTTACCCACAGAAATGTCAATTACACCCCAGTTTCCAAGGATCATCTGTGAGAAGTCTCCAAGGATAGCAGCGTGACAAACATTGACACTTGTACCTTTCGTTAGGTTAGAAGGAACCTGAGTCGAAGTAAGCATTGGCATACCGTATAGGTTGCGTCCGTCTTCAGAGAGGTACTTAGCTGTGTTCGCTGATTTCTCAGTGGTTGCAGCGTGTCCCTTAACACCCGGTGTAGTCAGCCACGTAGGCATGTTGATTGGGGCGTTGCTTTGCTCAACAGATGTCAAGAACTCAACGACCTTAGCCCATGTCAACGCACCTCCGTTGGTTCCGATTTCAACGGTGTTGATGTCTGTGGCATTCAAGATACCCTCAGGCACGTTGCCTGCTCCTGAGCCGTTGATACCAGCTTGATCCAGAAGAAGCGCAAACGCAAACTCCAAATCGCGCATAATCAAACGTTGAACATCCTCAGACGACTGAGCGATCAACTGGATACCAAGATCCACGAATGCTGCAGCACGCTTAGGAGACATTTGAACTACTCCAAACGTCGGATCAGTTTCCGCTGCTGACGCAGTTTCACCAGCCCAAGCAGCTTGTGCAATTCCGGTTTGTTTTGGAATATCCACATCCCCAACAAGGTTGTTTAGGACCTGGGCACCAGCCGCAACGATTTGAGGCGTTGGGCGTAGCGCTGGAATCATTGGCATCTGCTGAGTCGCCACGAGGTTACCTCCAGCAGTAGCAGTACCAACGACTAGGTCACGCTGCTCTCGCATACGATCTTCCTTCTGGCGGTCTTCCGATGAAAGAATACGGAAGAAATCAGACGGTAGTCCGAATCCTTTTAGTGATGAGTTACGCTCGCGAGCTTCTTTCACTGCTTCTTGGTGAACCTCAAGCTCGACACCTTCGAGGTTGCGATTCATGTGCAAGTGGTGAAGGAAACGGCTCCACTTGAATTGTGACATGTTGTCGATGTCCTCTCCTGAGCGCTTAGAATTGTCCGCAGGGTTACCACCTGACATGGCAGCTACGCGTTCTTGAGCACGCTCACGGATTTCAGCGTCTTGTAAGTCCTTTTTGAGACGTTCAATTTTACCGTCAAGGTCCTTCAGTTGCTGTCGTTGTTCGTCGGTGAATTTTCGTTCCTCTGACTGTTCAACGGCATCAAGAATAACCTTCTGTTTATCCGTCAGCTCGGTAATTTCCTGACGAATTTCTCTAGCAGTTTTCATGCTGATCGATGTTTATTGATGTTGGATTTATACCGAGCCATTTCAAGCTCGTACGAATTGTCATTATCGTCGTTTGTGGTTGGCTCTTCGGAGCGCAACCCTTCAATTTCCACCTTCAGAGTTTTCTCTTTCTCTTGCGAGCGAACACCTGACTTAATGTCTGCCTGAATGGGCGCGAAGCTCACCTCGTATGGCATCCAGTTCGTTGCACGGTAAATCGGAATCTCGTCTTCACCTTGGTCTTCTCTGTTGAATCGTTTGATGTCGTATCCGACAGAAACCCCGGTAACAATGCCTTGGCGGATCTTCTGGTAAGTATTCTCAACGTCAGGAGTATCTGCGAAACGGATAACTCCAATCAGTTGTTTGTTCTTGATTTCGTACGATTCAACTCGTCCTAGAACCCCCTCACATCCACCGTATGTCCAGTGATTGTCATAAACAGGAACACCTGCTTCCATGCGAGAAACATCTACGTGTTCAGGGTCTAGAGAAAGCACCTCGTCGTACTCCTCATTCTGGCGCCAAGAGAATCTTCGAACAGGTTCTTCTGTGGCAATTACTACCTCGACCGTTCGCTCTTCCTCGTTGAAGCTGTCAGGATTCATGGTGGCGCGAACAAAAGGCGCTTGAATTTCAATTGTGCGTTTATCAGCCATTGCCTTTAGATTGTTGGATTTGACCTGAGTCAATGATTTTATCTGCGTAGTCGTCGATTCGATCTAGTGGAAGAAGGTTAACCTGGACGAGGTTTCGATCTCCTCCTTCGGTTGGGTTGTATCCTTCTTCTTCTCTGGCCTCATTAATTTTGAGGACGCCAGATGCAATGAGTTTTTGAGTGTATTCTGCGCGAGCCTTGATGTCCCCTCGTGTCAAATTCTTAAGGTTGAATGCCAGAGAGATAGTTCTGCGATTCGGAGCAGGGATAATCTTCTTCGTCAACTCGGCTTCAATGAGTTCACATATGGGTTGGATACAGTCAACCTTGAATTGTGTTGTCTGCGTTTCTGCGTTAGAGTATTTGACGTCGCTCTCTGCTTGAACCTTGAAAGGCGGAACGTTGAATATGGTGCAGATGTCTCCCTTTGTCATTTTCCGAGTCTCAATGAATTGAGAGTCGTTTGCTGGAATGGTGATTCGCTGATAATTGACAGGTATTGGAGCTACGACAGTTCCGTGTGACTTGTTGATTCCACCATACTGTTCTTTGAAAGTATCAACCAGAGTGTTGTACTGTTTTCCTACAGTCTCCTTTGGTGATACAAGCGCGGCAGGATTGGCAGCTTCGCCGAAGAAACGGGCCCCATATTGAGTTGCAGCCATATCTACCCCAAGGTTTTCCGCAAACAATCGGATAGGGCTCTTCCAAATGTGCATTCGCAAGAATGAACAGATCATCAAAATGAACCATCCCAATTCCTTGGACATGAAAGTGTGTGACCTCCCATGGTGCTTGAGAGTGAGTATACATCGGACTCACTTCTTCTGTACGAAGAAGCTTTATTTCTGCAACGTCTCCACGAGCATTCCTTGTCAAATGTGCATACGCTACCCCATGGAGGAGGTAGTAACTGATCATCGTCCGCCAAAAGACGAATCGATTTGCTGTAGCCAACGGGTTGCGGTCAACAAGGTCGAGAAGGGCGTGGTCGTAGATTTTTGTTCTGACACTCTCCTTTATCTCGAATGCCTCAATAGGGGTGGATGCAATCGTTTTAGCGATTAGATCAACACACGCGTAGACTGTTGAAATTCGCAATGCGCTGGTTTCGTTTACACGAACCCCGCTTTGAGTTGGGAACCCCTGAAATAGATTGAGAAGAGACTCGGAATATCCGTTCTTTGCAGAATTTCTCTGCATAAATGCGTCACCGATCGCACGACCGACAGCGCTCTGAGATATGGTTTTGACGAGTCCCATTGCGGCCAAATATTGCAAAAGCAATATTCAGCAACAATAGAAATGTTGCATTTATCGTCGCCGTGCATTCAGGAAACGATCACGTGCTGAGCGGAAACTGTTGAAATTACTGTACTTCCGGCGTTTGTATTGCTCGACGTGTTGCTCTTCAGTTTTTTCATAAGCCTCTTGTTGGCTTTTGCTTTTCGTCAAGTTCGTGAAGTAGAGGTTGTAAAATGTGCTATTCTTCATATCGCTTAGTGTGGAATGAATACAAATCCTTGGTTGGGATCTGGTTTATCTTCTGTTACATCTATGAGGTACTCGTGAATGCCCATGACCATCGCAACCACGCCGTCTATTTTTCCTTTGCTCGTTTTCTTGTTCGGCTTAACGCAACCAGTGCTGTCGTAGAATAACTCTACATTCCCCATCATCCAGCGCAGAACTGGGTCGCCGTTGTGTTTAAGTGTTCCTTGTCGAACACGCTTCTCAACTTCCGTGGTGGCTGGGTTTAACCTCCCCGTGGTTTGCGGAACTTTGTCCATTTCAATTCCGTCCCCTGTGAGCTCCGCACCGATTTGGAATGCTTGCCACTGGTCGTATCCAATGCACTGGATATCCATCGACTCCATCAATGCACCTTCGTCGTATTGCACTTCTCCTTCGTCGATATGCCAACCGCTTAGAAGCTTTCGAATAATAGAATAGTCAGTTACATTTCCTTCGGTCAAGTGCAGGTAGCCTGCGTCTACGAAGGTTCGATAGATGTGCTTATCATCTTCCTCGAGCTTCTCTTCAAATATTTCTTCAGGCAACCAGTACTGACCATAGACATACAAGTCGCCTTCGATTTCAGTAACCATGACAAGCGCGGTGATGTCGTGGTAGGCAGCAAGGTCCATTCCCATCCAAACCTGTTTGCCCTGGAAGAGCTCTAAACCAAAGTCCTCTTGGCATTCCATCCACTTAGAGTCTGGGATCCAAATCTTTCCGGTCTTCATCCAGATGTTCAGCCTCTTGGTCATGAACTCCACCATTTTTTGGCCTCCCATGTTCTTCGCTTCCTGACAAGCTTCCTTCAGCACGTCCGCTTCAAACGACACGCCGAAGTTGGGATTGGCTTTTCTCCAGGTTGATGGTAGCTGCCAGTTATCGTCCTCGTCTATGGTGTAGATGATGGTAAACATTGAGTCGTCGTCCTTTTTCCCTTCAAGGATTTCTCTGCAGGTTCTGTGAAGCAAAAGGCATGGACCATCATTGAAACCAGCTGTAGTAATCGTGAAATGAAGAGGAGAGGGGCGAGCAGCCATGGCGGATTTCAACTCGTCGGAAATTTCAGAGTTCTGATGCTGGTGATACTCATCGATAACAACAAAGAAAGGGCGTTTACCGTCCATTGAGTTCTTCTCTGAAGACAGTGGTTTTGCGCTGCTATTGGTTCCTTCGAAAACGATTGCCGAACGTTGCAGCTGGATTATTGCTTTGAACTCCGGTTGAAACTTAACCATGCGTTTCGCCTCTTCGAATACGATGTCAGCCTGGTCTCTCTTCGTCGCAGCGAAGTATATCTCGGCGTTCTGCTCACCGTCGGCTATGAGCATGTATAGACTAACAGCTGAAGCGAGAAGTGACTTGCCGTTTTTTTTAGGGATCTCGATGTAGGTCTTAGTGAACCTTCGTCGACCATCTTTCTTCTTCCATGCAAAGAGATTGAATAGAATGAATTGCTGCCATGGTTCGAGGAGTACTGGTTTTCCAGCAAATACACTTGAAGTGTGACGAACGAAATTCTGAATAAAGTCGATTGCAAATTCACCAGCTTCAATGTCCAGGGTCCAACCCTTTTCGTGTGCTCTATCCTTGTCGTCGAGATATCTTTGGCATGCGGAAATAACAAGTAGACAGGCTGGTTGTACTCCCTTGATCACATCATCTGCGTATTGCTCAACTACGTCAAATGGGCGTACTTCATGAGGCTGCTGCACCTTTATTTCTTCCGTTCAAGAATTTGAGGAGAGTGTTGTCTTTATCTCCATTAGATTTCAAGTAGGCATCGATCTTTTGTCTGTACAACGGAGAAAGACCAAGCTTTTGTTGAGACTTCTCAACGAGCGCTTGAAACTTGCCGAACGCGGTGACGTCTCCAGTGATGTTAGACCCACTTTTGTACTCTTCAACTATACTGTCCCTGTGGGTTAGTCTGTCTGCAACAGCCTTCATTCCGGTGAGCGCCCTGACATAAATAGCTACCTCAACGGCATCATTTATATCGAAAATTCCCAACTCTCTGAGGTGTTTAATTGTTGCTTTGTACAGTTTGGTTTCAGACTTGTCGAGGTCAAAAAATGGTTTAGGGTATGTACGCGGATTACCAGGGTTGACGGTGGGTAGACCAGATTTTCGGTCAGCACGATCAGTTCCAGCTAGAGACTTTGATTCTTCGCTCAGCTTGCGCATACCCCCCCCTCCCCAAACATTGACGGTGTGTGAATTTGCCTAGCGGTGCGGTTATTAACAGACCATAAAAATATTCTATGCACCCCCTTCCCCTTGATGCCTTTCACGTGCGCTCTTCTTGTTGTGATGAGAGTGACAGAGGCCTTGAAGATTGCTTCTATCCCAGAAGCTACCGCCTTGATTGTATGGTGTGATATGGTCAACAACGTCCGCCGGTTTGTACACGCCTTGCTTCTCACACTCGACACACAATGGATTCTCATTGAGTACTGATCGTCTAAGTTTCCTCCACTCTGGTGAATCATAGTTCTTCGTTCTTTTCTTTCTTCCTTGTTGCGCTCTGCGTTTCCCCTGCCACGGTGGTCGCTTACTATTTCTGTTGATACTAGGCATAGAAAAAGGGGATGCGATTGCATCCCCTTAACCAATGAGAAGCAATCGTGCTCCTCACAAATCTATTGCAAGTATTGCTAATTAGCAACAATTCTGCTCGATGTACCTAGAATGTGTACACCTTGCATTCGGATTGTGATCTCGTAGATAGGAAGTCCTTGACCTGCTGAAACGCCTACCACAGGCTGTTCTGGTTGAGAGAGCTCAGGCGTTCCTTTGAATCTGAACCCATAGTGCTGGAATATGGATTCGAGTATGCTGTCAGATACTCTTCGGTTGCCGTTCACCTGTTGATTGAGGTGCGCATAGTCCTTCCCAAGCTTCGTTGATATTGCTTTGAGACTGCGTTCTGTGTGGTCTGGGGAGGCTTTGATGTGCTTGATAACATTCCTAAGCCACTCGGTTTTACTGTCTTCAGTTTCTGTAGGTGTAGTCATAACTTCAAAAAAATATTGCTAAAGTCTTGCACGCAATATTTAAATATTGCTATTATTGCTTTCGACAAGAGCGGAAGTAAATTTCTGCCCTAAATAAACAATAAATAGCAAACAAATGCAAAATACCAGTAAGAAAGCTTTGCGACGGAGAGCGATGGACGCTCGAGAATCAATGATTGGACGCGACTATGTTCGACTGGTTCAGTTGATTCACCCAGACCTAGAAAGTGAAAAAGGCGCCATTAGAATCCGAAAGGTAGCCAACGGAAACCTCGCTGACGAACGTATCACTATTGCCCTCGAAACGATTGTAGAGCACGATAGACAATTCATTAAGAACCACGCATCATGAACGAATGGATGACGAAACAAGAAGCGGCAAGCCTACTAGGTCTTTCTCCTCGATCTATTTCGAGAAAGATGAAAGAGGGCGTGTTACCATACCGCAGACTGAGAAACGGACGGGCTGTTCGTATTCGAAAGGTTGATGTAGAACGACTCTTAAAGCCTACAAGATGAGCGGACAATTGGGAATAAACTTTTTCGACACCACTGATTTAGGTGACGAATTGCCGAAAGCGATCGAGCAGGCCACTAAACAGGATGCTATGATTCTTGATGAGTTCAAGAAGCGACCAGAGCAATTGCTTAGTCCATGGGACGTGACAGACATTCTTGGAAATATTCCAATCACAAGCGTTCGAAGATCCTTTAATACGCTGACGAAAAGAGGGGAGCTATGCAAGACAGAAGTGCAAAAGAAAGGGCCTTATGGGCGTCCCAGCTATTGCTGGATGCTCAGGAGTTAGTTCGTAGTGAGGATTCTAGGGTGATAGACGAGTTAAGAGCGATTAGAATTATGAGCTTCTTGGCACAGAGTGAAACCACTACCACAAACGGTCAGTCACATATCCATACAGTAATCACCGCCGGACTGGTTGCGAGTCGAGAGTTGTTCAAGCGAACCGGGAACAATGTGTATGCACCATCCGGAGAGGATAATCTAGATACTGAGATCTCAGTATCTGAGCACGAACTGATGGCATCCAAAGTCAGAAACCCTATCGAATCCATTTACCTGAGATACCTAAGGGAAACAAAAGAAAGAGTTCTTCAACCTTTAAAGATGAATGAATGAAACACACATTCAACATAGATATCGCTCGCAAGTATGGCGTCAATTGCGCAATAGTACTTGATCACTTTGCTCATTGGATTGCCTACAATAAAATCAGGGGTGTTAATCTGAAGGAAGAAAGGCATTGGACATACAACAGTATTAGCGACTTGCTTCAAGTCTTTGACTATCTCACTCGCGATCAGATACGGTACGCTATCAAGAAGCTTGTGGATTCGGAAGTGCTGGTGGAAGGAAACTTCAACAAGTACGCTTTTGATAGAACCAAATGGTATGCCATGAAAGACGAACAAGTGCTATTTTCTCTTGGGGTAATCAGTGGCGCCAACTCGATTGACGGAAAACCCCAAATCTCTGAGGTAGCCAGCCCAGACGATTTGGGAACATTACCGCACACAGTTGGGAATAATCCCAAACCAATACCAACTAACTACCAACTAACTAATACAACTAACTACCAACTAAGGGAAAAAAACGCGCTTGCGCGCTCCGAAAAAAGTGGAGTGGTGTCAAGACTAATTCTGAAAGACTTTCAATCCATGAAAGAGTCATTGCAAGACGCGGTGACGGCAAACGAAGCTCTTGCTCAGCAATTGACATCGACGAAAAAGAAATGCACTCTGAAAGATGTCAATGACCTCATCGACGTTTTCATCTTGAATCTTATGGCGAAGGACGAGTCCGAAAAAAACCGAAAGGATTTGAGAACCCATTTCGCCAATTGGGCGCGCATTCAATGGGGAAAGGACGAATGGCCGCTGAAGAAATTAAACCAAAACAAGCACTCGGAAACGGATAAGGAGCTGATAGACAAGGGGTATACCAACGTCGTTGATCTTGATGAGCACTCAGCAGCACTAAAAAAGAAGTTCTATGGAGACGAGGCTAGCTGAGTTTAAGAAGATTGGGGCGGCCCTGATTAATGGGTTCACCGTTGATGAAGCGAATGAAATTGCTGTTCTGCAATTACTGGACTACTTCTTCGCGGAGAATCCAGAGCTATCAAGAGGTAAAGGAGTTGCGCTAGTTGGCAACTATGGAGCCGGGAAGACTTCAATTTTCAGAATTATCCAGCAAATGATGGAAGTGAGAGAGCGCTTCAGCATGGTCCGCGCCATGGATATCGCAAACGATTACGCTGTTCATGGCGAGTCTATCGTCTCTAAGTACAAGAACGACCAAGTGTTGATGGTGGATGATGTTGGGGAAGAAGAAGATAAGCATCGATTTGGAAACAAGGTCAATTCAGTTGCCGAGGTGATGGGGGTGCGTTACGAATGCCATCAGGACAGAGGTATTGTGACTCACATGAGTTCTAATCTAAACCTTGATGATTTCGAGAGTCGTTATTCCGGGCGGATTGCGAGTCGCATGCATGAAATGTTTCATGTCATCCGCTTCACAAGCACGGTTGACCGGCGTAAGAGTAGCGCCCCCGTAGAGAGGCGACCTAAGGCCAATTTTGTAAAGCGAACCACAACGGATCTAGACAAAAAGAAGATTGCCGACGCTTTTCTAGAGGACGTGTGGTTCAAGCCCCTGGAGAAATACCAGAAGACAGGGGACATCAAAGTCTTTCAAGACTACTCTATGCACGAGGTCTTCCGTGAGCTATTCAAAAGAGGAGTGATTCGCCTCACGGAACAACAAACTCAATACTACATCGAGGAGGGTAGGAGTATCTATCTGCTTGAACCAGGTAATCGCCACGCATGCAGATTCCCTTCGCTAGCTCGAAAGGGGAGTTCTCACAACTTTTACCGCTCCGTTGCAGAAAGAAATTCATCCAGTGAAGGAAGAGCGAAATACAACGCTGGTCTTCTCTTCATGTGGGACTACATACACTCAATGAAAAACGCGAACCCATGAGTATTCCGTTGGTGAACATGATTAAAGGCGATTGCATGGATTTTATGCGATCAAAACCAAATAGACATTATGATTTGGCAATTGTTGATCCTCCTTATGGAATAAATATCAACGTGAATATGGGAAGGAGGAAGGGTGATAAACCAAGTGGTTACAAAAAGTTCGCCGGAGAGGACAAGTCTATTCCATCCGCTGAATACTTCCGTGAGCTAATGAGGATCTCGAAGAATCAGATCGTTTGGGGAGGAAACTACATGACGGAACACCTTTTCCCTTCCCCTTGTTGGCTTGTATGGGATAAAGGGTTCAGTGAAGAAATGTCGTTCGCACAAGTGGAAATGGCTTGGACATCCTTCAAATCTTCCGCGAAGAAGTTTGACCGTAATCCGAATCAGCCAGGCCGTATACACCCCACCCAGAAACCAGTTCAACTCTACAAGTGGATCTTAATGAACTATGCCAATAAAGGCGATAAGATACTAGACACCCATGGGGGATCGGGATCAATTGCCTTGGCTTGTCATGAATTAGGGTTTGACCTTGATTGGATTGAGCTCGATAAGGAATACTACGAATCGGCAATGAAGCGATTCAAAGAATATACATCACAAACCAGAATGTTTTAATCGAAATGAAAGAGGAAACGAAAAATAAACCAGTGAAAGCACGGGCAGAGTTTTACGCGAAATGCTATGAAGAGTTAAAGATTATCGCGAGAGACTATGGGTGGAATTTAGTTCTTCACGGTAGTATGAGTCGCGATTTGGACCTGATCATGTTCCCTTGGTCAAGCCCGATATGTAATGAGAAGAAAGTTCTGGATCGGTTCTGTGAATTTCTTGGAGGTAGTTTACAAGAGGAAGTAGGGTCAATGGGGTTCGGAAGGCTTGGATATGTCATAGATCTAGAAAGAGGAGGTAAGTGGAATAGCTTTAGAGATCAGCAGTTTTATCTGGATATCGCTGTTTTTCCTCTTCCGTCTGGGAGTATCAATTCTTCTGAATTAGTATAGAATTAACGTCGCCACCAATTCACTATTTAAATTGTTTGCACTCTGGCGGCAATGAAAAGGGACTGATCCGAAGCAGTCCCTTTTTCAATAAAAAGTATCATCTAAATTTGTCTATTAGACAAATAGTTGTATCTTTACAGTGTAATAAAAACAGGGGAGTCACCTGGATAAACACGACACACAAGTTATGACTACTTTAGTCGAAATCGAAGTAAGCTACAAACCTAACAGAAAGTCTCAGACGTCTGTTACTTCTTCGTTTGATGCTTACAACGCATTCAGTTCTGTATGGAACGAGAATGAAATTTCTTACCGCGAATCATTCAAGGTTCTTTTCTTGAACCGAGCTAATGTGATTCTAGGATTCAGTACAATCAGTGAAGGTGGAACTACAGGAACTGTAGTAGACGCGAAAATGGTATTTGGCATCGCTCTTAAATGTGCGGCGTCAGCTATCATCCTTGCTCACAACCATCCTAGTGGAGTGCTTAAACCTAGCACTGCTGATGACAGAATGACTTCGAAATTGGTAAGAGCAGGAGAGTTATTGGATATCCCAGTGCTCGATCATATTATCCTATCTGACCAAGGCTACTACAGCTACGGAGACGAAGGAAAGATATAAAACTAAGGGGCTAGGTGAGAGCCTAGCCCTTTTATTAAATCAAGAAACACGACAATGAAAGACTTTAGATTTTTACGCAACTGGAACTATGACGAAGAAACGATTCGAAGCATTCAGGATGATTTCAAGGAACTTGAAAGCGAGGGATTCAGTTATGATATTGTTAGCTGGGATGTAGGGGATTTCCTTATAAATATGAAGCTACAATTACCACCAGGCCACAAACAAACAACCGAAGGTACGAGATTGCTCATTGCTCAAATGCTACGGCTTGATCCTAGAATGAACCTGAACTTAGATATAACCGACGGTGAGAATAAAGTATTCGTCGATTTTTCGGACCCGGTATTACCTGAGTTTCACATGATGAAGGACAATGAAGGACAAACTGTTGTTATCCGGTTGAAACCTCCGATGTTCATGGGGGTGGTAAGTAATCTCTATTCCGTACGCAATGGATTGTCTCACACATTCAAACGAAAGGGTACAGCATACCGAGTACATGAGTTCTATCGATTCAATGAAACTGCAGACAACCGCGTGAAGGCCAACCTAAAACGAATGGCTTACTTTTTATCGCGGAATTTCGAGACAGATACTGGCAACAACGAGTATCGTCAGGAATCTGAAGCCGTAACCATTGACGATGTTTCACCGACGTGGTTATCGGAGAAAATCCTGAATAGTTCGATGACCCGTGATGAAATCGCGGAGAACACCGGAGCCACCGTTGCGGATCTATCCAACTTTTCTTCCGGCGCAAAACCGATGTCGAAAGTCAGAAGAGCTTGCTTTTTCTGGTTCTTCAAGTCGAACTAAATTACCTGGCGAAATGGCATAGAAAAGGGACTGATACTAAGCAGCCCCCTTTTCATTTTCAGTTATAACGAGCTCAGTCTCTTCCGAGAGCTTCGTTAATCAACCTTTCGGTTTCTTCTGACTCAACCCCTGAAATACCAATCTGGAATTTCGTTTCATCTGCTGTTGAGGCTGATCCGCTTATTGTTACGGAAATCTCTTGCCCATCAGATTCAACTGCGTCCAATCGTTCG
>JAKVAX010000031.1 GCA_022447625.1 Flavobacteriales bacterium
AGTTTATATAAACACCCTTATACAAGGGCACAGTGACATATGCACACCCATTTTGGTGGTATATGTGTCACTGTGTTACACAATACATGCCAGTATGGGATGTATTGTGCCATGGTACAATATATTTATAATAACTCGAAAGGGCTCTTTATTTCACCCAGTTTCTCACTGCTGACATGTGTGTATATTTCTGTGGTCTTGCTTGATGAATGACCTAACAATACTTGAATGTATCTCAGGTCGGTACCATTTTCTAAAAGATGTGTGGCGTAACTGTGGCGAAGGGTATGGAGGGTAATTTTCTTTTTCGCGGCAAACCCACATTTTGAACTTGCTCGAGATAGGATCTTTTGTAAACTCGTCGCCGAATATGGTGTACCATGCGTTATTCCTTCAAATAGGTAAGTCTTTGGTTGGTATTTCTTATAGTACTCTCTTAATCTATCTAATAAAACAATAGGCAAGGGTACCATTCGGTCCTTTTTCCCTTTGCTTTGCCTAATATGCAGTGTACTACGTTCCCCATCAATATCAACCAGTTGCAAATTGATCAACTCGCTTCGCCGCAATCCACAAGCGTAAATGAGTGTGATCATAAGTTGATGTTTATCATTAACTATGCTGTTCAGGATTCTTTTCACTTCTTCCTTACTCAACACAATAGGCAATTTCCGCTCTTTACTGGGCCGCGCGAGTTGCTCTAAATCTAATTGTGTTAATCCATTCACTCTAAAGAAATGTTTCAATGCGTTGATTAGCTGGTTGTGATAGGATTGACCGTACCCTCTTGCAAGTATTTCGGTTCTGTGGTACTCAGAAATATGGTCCGCAGTGATTGCTTCTGATGTCAACGGTTGAAGAGCGCGAAGAAAATCGCTCGTGATACTTATATACGTTTTGATCGTGTTATTTGCATACCGTTTGCTTTCTAGTTGATGCTGCATCTTTTGAAGTTGTGCTTCATGTAACTTAGATAGTAGAGGTAAGTCTTGTTTCTTTTTTGACCTTTTTTTCGGAGGTTGAGTTTCCGGAGAAACTGCCTGCGCGTAGTTGACCCAGGCATTGCTTTTGAATGCGCTGAAAACTTGATTCAAGCTATTTCTTCGTTCATATATCTCCCAACATCTTTGTGAATGGTTCCAGGAAGCTCCTAGATCTTTAGCAATATTCACTAGGTCGTGATCGTACGGAAAGGTAAGAACTAGAATACGCTCACCTCGAATCTCTCTTCTAGAAACGGTAACTGATTTTTGCATAGGGTAGAAATAGTTTGCCCTAAGTTACCCATTCACTTGTGCTTTGAGCGGAAAACTAAAAACACATTTTATGGGTGTTGGACAATTGTTTACGATTGAAAAGAGGACGACTCATTTTAACTCACGGTAGGAGTTCTTCACCGCGAACTTTGCAATTGAGGTGATGTTCTAAAACGTCTGTTTCGTGAAAAACGGAATGAGCTGATGATGTCTAACAATTGTAAGATTCTTCAACAGAATGCTTTTGCTCTGTAATGTTCCACTGTTCTCAAGCGCAGGGTCACAGCAGATTGTGAGGAATATTTTTCTGGCAAATTTCCCCATGTAAGATTGCTCCTAGCCTAACTTAAACCTCTCAATTGAGATTCCCCCAAACTGAAGAAAGTACCAATCCAATGACTTTCGACGCTTTTCTTTCTGCTCTTGCCGAGATTCCATTCCTGATTCAAAAACTGACTGTACTTAGGACTACTCAAATGACCAAGGTTGATTGCGTCTGGGTTTCCAATGCTCTCCTTTTCATCGCCTGAGAATAGAAAATCTGGCTTTCCAAGCGCCCGGTGGGCAGGGCTATAGCACGCGGTAGGGTAAGTCTGTCAGCTGATTGAAATAGGTATAAGAGCTCTACCACTGCCTGCTCCTTTACTACACAACCAAAACAACAAACCGTGAGAACCCTCTGTACCATTCTACTGGGGTGCCTCCTGCTCATCGATCTCGGTCACTCGGCATGGCAACACTTTTACATGCCACTCGATGGAGATCTACCATGCGGAGTCATTCCTGACCACGACGTCCAGGCAGTGCTAGACGATCCATTTGGCTTCAAGGCCATGACCGGCCAACGTCATGTCAATCCCAATCGATTCTTTTCCCATGCTGCACTCTTTCATTTTTACCAAGAGGTACCGGCGCACCTTCATTCCTTCGTCGAACCAACGACCACGCCCTATCTAGCGAATGCCATACTCAAGACCATGCTACAACTGGCATTTGTCCTTGTCCTAACCCGACTAGTCATCGGTAGACAACGGTTCTTTCAACCTTCCACCTTTGCAATTGCACTACTCATTGAATTATGCTTCGTCAATTACGATTTCGGACTCGGCCTCGGAATCATTGATACCGCGTCTAGCTATCTGTTCTTTTATTCGATTCCGCTGTTCTTTTTCCTGTGGTTTGTTTCGCCAATGGCGGAACGCTTCGCTTCCCTCAAGCGCATTCCTACCTATCGAGCAGTTTTGGGAATAATATTGATCCCTGCGCTCTTTTTGAGCGGCCCACTTAACCCAGCGATTCTATTGGTGCTCTTTGCCTCATTTGCCTTCGCGGTTATCTTTCCTTCGTTTCGTACATATCTCTTCCCTAATGGTTTCCCATACCTGTCAGGACTCGAACACTCACTTTTCTTCATTAGCGTCTTATTCGCCGCCTATTCCTTCTATCTCGGCCTCTTTGATACCATCGCCTCCGCACAATCGATCCCTGTAAGTGAACGATACTATCGTTGGTTATTTGGGTTACAGAATCAGTTGCTGAGTCAAACGACCTTCCATGTACTACTCGGTGGTATCTTACTCTCTTCTTTGACATTACGTTTATTCACTTCACTAGCGTGGAAGGGGTATCGTCGTTTGTGTTTATTCCTCGGTCTATTTTCTATGCTTTATATCGTCCTACTGCCGTTGGGAGGATTCAGAGTATGGCGTCCAGAGATACTGCGCAACGATGTCCTCAGTCCAGTAACCATCGCACTGATCATTTGCCTCGCACGAGGATGCTGGCTAATCCTAACGGAGGTGAAAGCGATTCGAGTTCGAACAATCAGCACCGCATTGATCTTCCCCGCCATCCTCTGCCTAGGGTTCAATGACAAGTTGGTTACCACCTTCTATGACTGCCAACAAGAAGCACTGCAACAAATCGCCAACAGCAAAGGCCAAATAGTCATCATCTCAGGAGACTGCACCCTTGCCCATTGGTGGCTAGTCAAAGACCCAGAAGAATCAAGAAATGCTATGCAAATGCTAGAGCTGTGGGAGATAGCAGGGGAGGCAGAGGTGTTTGTGCAGGAGTGAGTTTCGATCTTCGATCGGTAGACCGTGGACCGTGGACTGGGGAATAATGAATAATAAATAATGAATCGTGAATTTGTAGACCGTGGACTGTGGACCGTAGACCGTGGGAATAATGAATTGATAGACGGAACTAACCATGCTACCGCCGCAGGCGGACGAATCATGCTAATCCGGCGTCCGTTTTTTTCTATTTCGTATCAGGTTAAACTTTTGACATACTCTTTCGAAACCAACTAACACCGTAATTGATACCTTTAGAAAAACCCGTCATCAACTCATGAGAGTACTTCTGTTAGCTTCACTCACTATGCTCTTTTTCGGTTGTGTATTCAGTAATCCTCTGTCAAGAAGAGATCCTGATTTAACCAAAGTGAATCCTCCGGGAACGCTTGAAGTTTCGCCGGGATTTTACGTAGACGACTGCGAAATCACCAATTTCTATTGGTTGGAATATTTGGTCTACCAGAAACGAGTGCATGGAAAAGAAAGTGAGCTGTATCGGAGTTGTCTGCCTGATACGAGTGTTTGGCAAGTTCATGATGATTTCAAATCATTTGGTTATCGCTACTTGCGACATCCAGCGTATCGCGACTTTCCAGTTGTAGGTATTTCTATCGAACAAGCTAAACAATATGCCAAATGGAGGTCAGATCGTGTCATGGAAGTCTTGTTGATTAGAAATAAGAAAATTGAGCTTCACGTGGATGCTCTTCGTGATTCTATGTTCACCATAGAACGATACTTCAGTGGTAATTATAGGGATTATGAACCTGAGCAGTCTATCACTCACTACCTTGAATACAGAATTCCGTCAAAGGAAGAGTTCGAACGGGTTATACCTGTTGCTGATTCATTGCACCAATCCAACTATAAACCAATACAAGATGAGCCTGAAAGCCAACTGTTCTATAATTGCTTCTGTGGCATTTCAGTGAAAGATTCTGTGATCAAGGATTTTCCAATTATCAAAGGCACACCATCAGGCAGGAAGCCTCTAATTGCAAATTTAGATTGCAACGTAAGAGAGATGACCAATCAAGAAGGTTCGTTTTTTGGCTCAAGCTGCATCGATTCATGCGGAACCCCATCTTATCAATTCAGACAAGACAGCAATATGGTCAATTGCTACACCGGATTCCGCTGTGTAGCGGAGTGGAAACCTATTGAGGAGCTTGAATTAGCTAATCCGAAATAAGGAGAGGGTGCTCTGAGAAAATAGTAAATAATGAATAATGAATCGTGATTGGTGAATTGGTTGACAATGGGAAGTGGACAGGACTAACCACACTAACCATGCTAACCGACTTGGCGGACTAATCATGCTGATTCCGGCATCCGGCATCCGTTTCTTTCAGTTAAGCCAAGAGTCGGTTAAGCACCTTTCGCCATTTAGCCCTTATGCAGAAAAGATTGATTTCAATACCCCTACGGAACATTCCCCCAAAATTCCTGTTCTTGTTCAATACACTTAATCTATTTCACCATGATGAACAGAAGAGCCATTTCTACTTGGCAAGGATCAGGACTTGAAGGTAAAGGGCAATTGACCGTGACAAGCGGTGTGTTAAACGAGACTCCGTACTCATTCAAGATGCGTTTCGAAGACGAGGAAGGACGTTCTGGAACGAACCCAGAAGAGCTACTTGCAGCGTCGCACGCCGGATGCTTCAATATGGCATTGAGCTTTCAATTGGTTGGTGCTGGTTACGAAGCAGAGATGTTGGAAACGAAGTGTACCGTTACCTTGGAAAATGTGGGTGGGAATGACTTTGGAGTAACCAAGATTGTTCTTGATCTCCAGGCGAAGGTTCCAGGTCTTGATAACGACAAGTTCATGGAACTAGCCAACAACGCAAAGAACGGTTGTCCGATCTCGAAGGCGTTGAGCTCAGTTGATATTCAAATGAATGCGGTGCTGAAATAATTAGCTCCGAGGGTTTTTCAAAATGGAGATTAACCCACAGTGCTCATCGGCTTCAAGTGGCTGCCAGTCTCTGAAGCCTAGCTTTTCAAGCACACGAATCGATTTCACATTACTTTCCATAACGCGTCCCGCCAAGTGCGGGATGCCTTTTTTCCAGGCCCACTCAATACACGCCTTCCCAGCTTCAGTAGCATAACCATTCCCACGATACTCCCGGAGCAAACGGAACCCTAAGTCAACGTATCCTTCGTCGGGATGATCTTTCAATCCGCACCATCCCATCACCGCACCGTCCTCTTTCCGGACGACAGTCCATCGACCAAATCACCATTTATCATAAGCGTCATACGCCTCAATAAACGCACGTGTTGCCGCCACACTTTCAAAGGCACCATCGCCAGTGAAGCGCTGAACTTCAGGGTCATTGTTCATTTTGAAAAAATGAGGAGCGTCCGAACTTAGGAATTCTCTGAGTTCTAGTCTTTGGGTTTGGAAAGCAAGCATGATTGGGGGGACATTCTTAGTCCGCCTCAGGCGGAAGCATGGTTAGTTCGCCTATGGCGGTTAGTTTTTGGGTTCATTTTGACGATCTGGACTGTGCAATCACTCGAGTATAAAGTTTTGGTTGACGACGGGAAAATAAATTTCATAAAGTCTTACCGCCGAGGCATCTTAGATAAAAATGGCAAGAACATTTGAATCGTTGGTCGTTTGGCAAAAGGCACGTTCGTTAAACAAGCGTATTGAGTTAGAGCTTGATAAAATTCCAGCCTCTAAAACTGACTACGACTTAAACCGTCAAATCAAACGCGCCAGCAATAGTGTGATGTCAAATATCGCGGAGGGATCATCCAGAGGCACCAAAGCAGACTATGTTAGGTTCATTGATATGGCATCAGGCTCCAGTTCAGAAATTAGAAGTCATCTTTACGTTTATCTCGATTACGAGATC
The DNA here is from genome assembly GCA_022447625.1 of Flavobacteriales bacterium. Classification (GTDB taxonomy): domain Bacteria; phylum Bacteroidota; class Bacteroidia; order Flavobacteriales_D; family Sanyastnellaceae; genus Sanyastnella. The sequence goes on from JAKVAX010000031.1 coordinate 6,211, forward strand.
CTTGAACCTTCAGTAGTGAAAGAGCTCCAAGCCAAGAGCACCGAAATTAACAAGATGCTCACCGGCCTCAAGAAAACACTCAAGAATGCTAAATGAAGAATTGAAAAACAATGGACGGTGGACAGCTATTACTAATCATGCTATCCGCCTCAGGCGAACTAATCATGCTACTGCCGAAGGCAGACTAATCATGCTAACCGCCGTAGGCGGCCTATTCAACTACTAGTCTTCACCGCGTTCGCATCTTCCGAGTACCCAAACAACCGCTTATCCTTAATAATCGTATCAACGTAAGTCGGTACCATGTCTTCCCAGCCCTCTGAACCTTCGCGGATCATTTCAAGGCATTCGCGTGAGTAGATATCTAGGATGTCTTTATCGTAGTCTTCGATATCAATGATACGCTTGTTGAAGATCAAGTAATCATAAAGCGGTTTCAATCGTGGGTAGATAGGAGCATTCTCAGTGATGAGTAGTTCACCAGAGTTGTTATCGCGCCATGGGTAGAGGTACATCTTAAGATCTCGAGAGAATAAGATACCGAAAGCCTCTAGAATACCTCCATTCAGGTTTCGGTAGTATTTCTCATTGAAAACATCCAAGAGGTTGTTGGTTCCCATGATCAATCCCATACGCTTCTTCGTGTATCGAGAGAAGTATTCTACCAGCTTGTAGTACTTCTGGTAGTTTGAGATCAATACTGTTTGCCCTAGTGAGCATAAAATATCTGCTCGATCAAGGAAGTCTTTTTCGTCGATGTCACCATCGGCTTTCAGGTTGTTGAGGGTGATCTCGAATAGAACCTGGATGTTATCTGGATCAACACGATTCTCGGCCTCGAACATCTTATAACCTTTCATGATCATATCGATGTTCACCTTCGTCACAGGACGGAAGCTTCCGCGAATCGCGAGGATATTCTTCTTGTAAAGTAGATCAGCAGCCTGAAGGTTTCGTCCGTCAGGTGAGAAGATGACCGCATCGGTCATGCCGTTCTTCACCAGCTGCAAACTCATCAAGCGGTTGTCGACGTCTTCGAAATCTGGACCTGTCATTTGGATCATGTCGATCTCAATCTGGTCGCGATCGAGGTTATCGTATAGACTCTTCAGGAGGTCTTTTGGCTTCTTGTAGAAGAAGAAACAACCGTAAATGAGGTTCACTCCCAGCACACCACCAGAGGCCTGCTGCAAGAGAGCATCATTCTCATGGAATCGAACGTGAAGAATCACAGAGTTCGCTGCCTTCCCAGGTTCTGTCTGGAATTTTACTCCAAACCAACCGTGACCTTGAATGGTCTTATGGAAGTTAATGGTAGCAACGGTGTTTGCAAAAGCAAAAAATCGCTTCGTTGGGTGCTTGTCGCGTGTTAGACGCTCCTCGATCAAATTGTACTCGTAATCGAGCATTTTCGCCAATCGAGGCTTACATACATAGCGACCTTTGTTCTCTTGACCATAGATCGCATCACTGAAATCCTTGTCGTAAGCCGAGATCGTCTTCGCGATCGTTCCTGATGCCCCTCCAGCCTGAAAGAAATGACGCACAACTTCTTGTCCTGCTCCAATTTCAGCAAAGGTCCCGTAAAGGTCTTGATTCAAGTTTATCCGAAGCGCTTTTTGCTTCGCTGATAATACCACGCGATCTATGTCCACGACTAATTTCTCTGTGTTTACTCAAAGTTAGGAGTAAAAAATTGAATAGCCTGTCAAATGTGGTTTTTCTATCCGGTTCGTGGGATGAAGGGCGAAAGTGCGAAATAGCTAAAAGGGCTTAACCGTCTTTTAGCGTACTTGAAAAAAACGGAAGCTGGAAGCCGGACGCCGGGATAAGGATTAGTCCGCCTGTGGCGGTAGCATGGTTAGTCCGCCTGTGGCGGTAGCATGGTTAGTCCGCCTGTGGCGGTAGCATGGTTAGTTAGGTTCTGTCCACTGTCCACTGTCCACTGTCCACTATCCACCAATCTAATTCCAAGTCTTCGGACTACCCGCCGGGCCCTCATAACTCCGGTATGCATTATCTCCAAAGATCCAGCCGAAAACCACGTTGACTTGACTGAAGCCGAATTGTTGACTGGCGCGATCACTTTCGCGGATGGTGGTGCGAATGTCAGGCATATTCATCCAACCGAGTTTGCCTTCAAATTGGACAATGAAGTGTCCTTTGATAAGCGCACGGAGCCCACCTGTAGCACCGAAACCGTAGCCGGCCCAGTGGAAGTCGTCGTAACGTTCGATGTTGAGAAGAGTGCAGTTGGTCTTTGGGTAGAGACCACCTACGCTCAAACCACCGAAGGCACTGAAATCAAGGAACTGATTCATGTATGAAGGTGAACTGAATCGTCCTTCAATATTGATATAGTTCAATCCGTCAGTATGCTCGAACTCTACGAATTTCGGTCCAATGTAAACTTCTTGGTTATCGTAGTTGCCATCGTAATTGCTTCCAGTACGGATATAGCCGTCGATGTTCACGATCTGTGTTCGCGCCATGACGTACTTCATATGATCGATTCCGGCTGAAAGCTCGAAGCGGTCGGTTAGGTAGTAACCCACTCGGAAGTTGTACTGCGGGGTTGTTGCCCACTTCGGATTGAAGTAGATACGCGGGAGGAAAGTCGTTTGATTGTCACTGGCGTCTACATCGTACATCGTGAAGTCATGATCATCGCCGAAAAAGCGAATGTCTGATTCCGTATAAGCACTGCGGTTCCACCCCCAATAGAAGTATAAACGTCCTTTATTGACCTTATTCTTCTCCCATCTGAACTGCTCTTGCGCCTGAAGTGTTGAAGTCAGTGTGAGCAATACTAAGAGTCCGATTATATTCAGCGAAGTCTTTCCCATTCAGCCTGCAAAGGTAAATCTTTGCGCTTACCTTTACACTCGATGAAGATACGAATGCTCGGTACGGGAACATCGCAAGGAGTGCCAGTCATTGCCTGCGACTGTGAAGTGTGTACATCCACTGATCCGCGCGATAAACGTTTGCGTTCCTCTATCCAGATTTCTGAGGGCGATACCAATATTGTAATTGATACCGGACCTGATTTCCGCCAGCAAATGCTTGCCAGTGGAATAAAGAACTTAGATGCGGTAGTCTTCACGCACGAACACAAAGATCACATCGCTGGTCTTGACGATATCCGTGCTTTCAATTTCCGCCAGAAGAAAGACATGGATGTATACGCCACTGAACGAGTTCAAGAGGCATTGAAACGCGAATTCCACTATGTATTCGCACCAATCCGTTATCCAGGTATCCCTCAAATTGCGCTGAAGACCATTGATTTGACGCCTTTTGAAATCAATGGTATTGAGTTCATCCCCATCGAAGTGATGCATCACAAGCTCCCGGTCATGGCTTTCCGTATCGGTGATTTCGCGTATGTCACTGATGCTAATTCTATCGCTAGCGCGGAATTCAACAAGTTGCGCGGTGTCAAAACACTCGTCATCAACGCCCTCCGCAAGGAAACCCATATCTCTCACTTCAACCTCGAAGAGGCTCTAGAAATCATCTCTATCATCAAGCCAGAGCGTGCTTACTTGACGCACATTAGTCATCTATTAGGTAAGCACGAAGACATCTCGAAGGAATTACCAGAAGGGGTAGAGTTGGCGTATGATGGGCTTGAGTTTACCGTTTAAGGGCTAACTGGCTAAAAGGCGAAATGGCTAACGGGGTTTGAGCATATGGCTGAAGGCTGAAGGCTTAAAGCCTAAGTCGGCTAAAGGGCTAAATGTGTTTGGGGTGTTCGGAGTAAAACTCATTTAAAACGGATGCCGGGCTTAGCATGATTCGTCCGCCTGCGGCGGTAGCATGGTCAGTCCGCCATAGGCGGATAGCTAATCAGGCTGGTTCGGTCCACGGTCCACAGTCCACAGTCTACCATTTCAGAGGCTGCACTCGGTAAACCGATATCTCGTATTCTCCACGCACCACGCACCACGCACCACGCACCACGCACCCTAGCTTACGCCATAAGCCTTACGCCTGCATATGAAGAAATAACCCGTTCCGCCCCCAACGCCTTCAGCTTCCCATTCAAGTGCACGTCTACACCGATGAATTCAATTTCGAGGAGTTGGCATGTTCTATAGTCCCATGAACCGTCGCCGAAGTAGATGATGCGTTCAGGTTCTTCGCCGGTGCGTTCTTTGAGTTGATCGATAACATCTTGAGTTATTTCTGCACGTGTTTTATGGTAATCACTATTCGAGAAACACACACCTTGGATATCGATCCCGCCTGTATTCAGTTTCACCATAGCTGATAGCTCCCAAGATCCTGTAGCGACACCTAGTCCGATGTTTGGATCATTCTTCAATGAGTTGAAGTATTCTTTCGCTCCCGGTACTTCCTTGAATTTCTCAGGATGATTCTCTTGTTCAGACCTCAGTAATCGAATGAAATTGTCATGCATCCGCTGGAACTCTTCATCCGAAGGGAGCCGACCAAATTCACCTTGGAAGATTTCTTCTGTAATCCCCCAATCGGTCACATTTTGAAGTCCTTCCCAACTCTGATTCCAAGAGCCAATCTCAAAGGTTTCCTGAAAGGCACGCACAAAACAATCATCATCCACTGCAGTGGAATCTGTAAGGGTGCCGTCGATGTCGAAGATGATGAAGTGCATGGGTTCTGGTTTGTAGTTCGTAGAGAATGCTAGATATCGGTTTCAGGCGGAAATTCTACGAAATCGTAGACCGTGGTCTGTAGACCGGATTATTAGTTACGTATTCATTATTTATCCATCACTATTTCAAAAGTTCACGGTTGATTGATATACGCCTTAAGCCCTAAGCCATACGCCTATTAAAAGATTCCTCTAGCCGTCCACTCCTTCTGAATGCGAATCATTTTAAGGTAGTAGGGGATGAGGAGAATGAATTCAAAGCGTATTCCGAATTGAACGAAATCAGTGACGAAGGGGAGGATCACCATCGATAAGAAGCAGATGATGATACCGATAATCGCATCAATTTGTGCGTATTTTACCGCCCAATCTTTTTCGAACCATAAGCCGTAAGCGACCACTCCTTTGAATGCAAAGAGCGCGCTGATACTAAGCGCAACCATGGAATATGGATCGTTAGATTCCAGTCCGTACAGTGCGTACCGACCTTGTCCAGAAATGATCCCGATGAGGTAGGCTAAAGGTGTAACGACACCCACAACAAAGCAAAGCCAAATAAAGATCTTAATCCACAAAGGGAGCAGATTTCGTCTACGTGGCAATCCATTCTCACGCGGGTTGTCAAGGATTATTTCTTCCATAGAGGGCAGTTTTCTGGGAACTCGAAGATACGGGAGGAAGAGGAATTAATGATTCGTGAATAATAAATACTGAATTCAAAACTTCTGGATTCCTGCGTCTATCCTCTGGATTGGGCTCCGTTTCAATTCCTATTGTTGGCCTCAAAAAGACTGACCATGCTATCCGCCAGAGGCGGACTAATCATGCCATCCAGCCGAAGGCGAACGAATCATGTTGATTATGCCGGGATAGGGATTATTTACTCTTCCCCAGGTAATTTATCCCTTTCCTTAACCCATCAAGCGTCTCCGCTTCACGACTACCTTCTTCTGGTTCGTGCATGTATTCCCAGTTGGCAGTAGCAGGGAGGCTCATAAGGATGGACTCTGTTCGTCCGTTAGAGATGAGACCGAAGCGGGTACCGCGATCATGGACGAGGTTGAATTCAACGTAACGTCCTCTGCGTAGGAGTTGCCATTCTTTTTCTGAAGATGTGAAAGGAAGGTCTTTCTTCTTTTCCGCGATAGCGATATACGTAGGAGCAAAAGTTCGTCCGACGGCGCAAGCGAAGTCAAAGAAGTCTTGTTTGTTACCGCCTTCTCGTCCGAGGTCATCGAAGAAGATACCTCCGATGCCGCGTGTTTCATTGCGATGGGGAAGGTAGAAGTAGTTGTCTGCCCAGTCTTTGAATTTCGGGTAGTAGGCGTCGTCAAAGCGATCACACACACCTTTCATTTGTTCGTGGAAGAAGCGTGCTTCATCACGGTCAATGTAGTGTGGAGTCAGGTCAATTCCACCGCCGAACCAGTACGTTCCATCGCTCAATTCGAAGTAGCGAATGTTCATGTGAATGATCGGAACGGGTGGGTTGTTCGGGTGAAGTACAATGCTCACCCCAGTAGCAAAGAAGGTGTCAGAGTCGTTTTTAAGCTGGGCTTTCAGCTGAGGCGAACAGACCCCATGAACTTCTGAAAAGTTCACTCCACCTTTCTCAATGACGGCGCCATCTCGCATCACGCGTGATCGACCACCGCCTCCACCTTCGCGATTCCATGAATCTTCCCTGAATGTTCCTTTTCCGTCAAATTCCGCTAACGCGGAACAGATCTCGTCTTGAATCGACTGATATGCCGAGGTGATCTCTTGTCTAGTGGGCATGGAGATTTTCCAGTTTCATTTCGTGGTGACGAAGCAGGTAGACATGTTCATTTTCATATCCGCTTTCCATTCCTGTTTTGCGGTAATCGAAGGCAATGTGAAGAAGACCGCTTCGGTCGATAGACTCGAAGTTATTTGGGAAGTTGATTCCGTATTGAATCAATCCGCAGCCATAGAACATCATGATGTCATACCCTAGGAAGGCGTACTTGCTAGGGTCTACTTGGAACTCCTTTTGGTACGCATCAGCAAAGTGAGTTACCGAAGGGTTTTCGTAATCAAGGTATTGTGCTGAAGGAACAGCCAATTGCGTTCGATTCTTGTACGTGATTTCCAAGAAGTCGTAGTTCAACCAATCATCTGGAGCGTACATCAAGACTTGGAATTCTTCTTCATTCAGAAGTTGAATTTTACTCTGCAAATTGGCAATCATACTGCGGCTCTGATTTCCAGCAGGCACCACAATGATATTGCGCTGCGCCTTGCTCAGCTTCGCTTCAAACTCGCCAACGAACTTGCTACTTCCTTCGATCTCCGTATACCCTTGAAGCGTCATATTCGGAGATGCTTTCAAGGCTTGATCGTAGTACTTCTTAAAGAGCTGCACCATGCGAGCATCCTTCACGTCTTTACTGTTGATGAGGATGACGTTTTCACCGGCATGCGTATTCGCTACATGCTCCGCCATGGCCTTCATTTCCGACTCCATAGAAGGGAACACCTTGCTGAGGTTTGGGTTGCTCAAGAGAACCTTGTTCGACTGCGGTACAGGACAAACAACATGAATCCCTTTGCGTGAAGCGTAAGAAGAAACTTTCTCGATTGACTTGCGCTGAAGGGGGCCAATAATGAGGTCGGCGTTCTTCACTTCATCGCGTTGCAGCGCTGACAATACATCGGCCTCGGTCGTCGCGTCAATGAAGGTAACGTTGAGGTTCGCACCACGCTTTTTAAGGCTATCTAAGGCGAAGGTCATTCCACGGTAGAAGCTCATTGAAATTTCTCGGAGACGTTCTGTTTTTCCTTCTCGATCGAATCCTTCTTCTCCTTCTTCAATGAAAGCGGTTTGCAAGCCAAAAGGCATCATAACCACCACGTTGTAACGTGATTTGATGAATACCGTGTCTTTCATTTCAAGATTGTATTCAATCTCCTCAGTTTGCTGCACAAAAAGCTCGTTGCGAATAGGGATCAAAATTTCTTCTCCAGCTTTCAGCCCTGCTGGCAGACCACCGTTCAACTTCTCAATTTCATCTGGGTCTACACCGTACTTTCGAGAGATACCGTAAAGGGTTTCTCCCATTTGCACGAGATGCTTTTCCCATCCGTCATTGGGTCCAGGCTCAATAACCTCCGTTGACGGCATATCGAGATCGTTTTGAGGGATCTTCAATTCCGTGCCAGGCTGAAGGCTTAGTTCGACACCTGGATTCAGTTCTAGAATGCGGTTGATATCACAATTGTACTGACGGCTAATACCGTAAAGCGTTTCCTTTCGCTTCACGCGGTGAATCATAAACCCGCCTTCAATGCGCACAGGATTCGTCCAAACATCGCTGTTGACTTCTCCTTGAGCTGGGATGTAGAGGGTTTGACCAATTTGAAGTCCATCCTTCGCCATCGGATTTTCGGCGGTGATCGTTTCCACGGTAGTGTTATACAGCTTAGAAATACCGTACAGCGTATGGCCCTGCTCTACTGTATGCACGTAGTAGGTCTTACCGTCTTTCTCCATAGTCACCTTGTCACCTTGAGCTTGAAGGTCAGCGACCCATAGCAGCATCAGTGAGCAAAGTAGGTATGTCAGTAGTCTTTTCATTGTCTTTGAGACGTTGCTGATCAGCTTTGTTACTCCCATTCGATGGTAGCAGGGGGCTTCGAGCTGATATCATATACAACGCGGTTAATGCCTTTAACCTTGTTGATGATCTCGTTCGAAACCTTTCCAAGGAATTCATAAGGCAAATGACACCAGTCTGCGGTCATTCCATCAGTAGAAGAAACCGCACGCAGTGCTACCGCTTGTTCGTAAGTGCGTTCATCTCCCATAACACCCACACTTTGCACTGGAAGCAAGATAGTACCTGCCTGCCATACATCATCATACAAATCGTGTGCCTTAAGTCCATTAATCCATATGTGATCCACTTCTTGCAGTATTCGCACTTTATCTTCTGTGATATCACCGAGAATGCGAATTCCGAGCCCTGGACCTGGGAATGGGTGTCTTCCAAGGATGGATTGCTTGATGCCTAATGCACGTCCTACGCGGCGTACTTCGTCTTTGAATAACAGGCGAAGCGGCTCCACAACTTCCAATTTCATAAAGTCTGGTAAACCGCCAACGTTGTGGTGGCTTTTGATCGTAGCGCTTGGTCCTCCTGTTGCACTCACTGATTCAATCACATCAGGGTAAATGGTTCCTTGTCCGAGGAATTTTACGTCTGAAATCTGATTGGCTTCGTCGTCGAAGACTTCGATGAAGGTTTTACCAATGGCTTTTCGTTTTCCTTCGGGGTCTGAAATTCCCGCTAGCGCGGAATAGAATCGATTTGCTGCACGTACTCCTTTCACATTCAACCCCATGTCTTGGTAGCTCTGAAGCACGTCTTCGAATTCATTTTTACGAAGTAGCCCGTTGTCTACGAAGATGCAGTACAGGTTCTTTCCGATGGCTTGATGCAAAAGAACGGCAGCCACAGATGAATCAACACCACCACTCAATCCAAGAACAACCTTATCGTTGCCAATCTTATCCTTGAGTTTTCCAACCGTTTCATCGATGAACGATTGTGGCGTCCAATCTTGAGTGCATCCACAAATCTTTACAGTGAAGTTTTCAAGGAGCGTTGTCCCTTCTTCACTGTGGTAAACCTCAGGGTGGAATTGGATGGCGAAAGTTTCGTCAGTCGTGCTTTCAAAACCGGCATACTTGACGTCGTTGGTAGAACAAATCAAGCGGTAATCTTCGCCAATTGATTGAATAGTGTCAGCGTGTGACATCCACACTTGAGACCCCTCATTCATGCCTTGAAGTAATCGGCTATTGGAATCAATCGTTGCCAGATGAGCGCGTCCATACTCACGTGTATTGGAAGCTTCTACTGAACCTCCGTAGTTCTGAGCGATGTATTGTGCTCCGAAACATACGGCGAGCATTGGAACTTTTCCGCGGTAGCGATCAAGATCAGGAGTTGGAGATTTTTCATCTCTCACAGAAAACGGACTCCCTGAAAGAATCACGCCTTTCACAGATTCATCAAGCTCAGGCGCTTTGTTCCATGGAATGATCTCTGAATAGATATTCAATTCGCGAATTCGGCGTCCGATCAACTGAGTGTACTGTGACCCGAAGTCAAGGATGAGGATCTTCTCGTGCATGGGCGCAAAATTACACTTTGAATCAGGCTCAGCATAACTTTTGAGGTGCTTCTTTTCAACTTTGTATGCCCAGTTTATGGACGTATTTTCGCGGCATGATCTTAAGCAATCTAGAAGGGAAGCGTGTGATCCTTGCGAGCAAGAGTCCACGACGCCAACAACTCATCCAAGGATTAGGTATTGACATAGAGATTCGTACCAAGGAAGTGGAAGAGGATTTTTCGTCGGAGCTCAAGCGTGAAGAGGTGGCGCGTTATTTGGCAGAGAAGAAGGCCAACGCTTTCCTTGAAGATCTTAAAGAAGATGAGATTGTCATTACTGGAGATACCACCGTTTACCTCAATGGTGATATTCTCAACAAGCCTGAAGATCGCGACGATGCGGTTCGAATGTTGAAACTGCTTTCGGGTCAAACGCATACTGTTATTACCGGGGTGTGTTTGATTTCGCTAACGCGGAAAGTGGTACTTCACGATGAGACGGATGTTTCCTTTCGAGAACTCACAGATGAAGAGATCAACTACTACATCGACGTTCACCAGCCTTTCGACAAAGCAGGCTCATATGGCGCTCAAGACTTCATCGGCTTCGTTGGAATTGAAGATATGCATGGCTCATTCTACAATGTCATGGGCTTCCCTCTCCATAAGGTCTACGCCGAATTGGCGAAGTTCTAACCCCCATTAAGGGGGATGTGTAATTGACACATTTACTGGAAATTGTCCTCGTAAAAACATACCTTAAAGGAGTCTGAAATTAACTCTATGAAGTCTGTAAAGGGATATCTCCACCCTGATGCTGTGGATATGCTGTTCCGCACCTCGGAACGTGCGACCAATACCGGAACGATTCTTTGCGATATGAACGATGGCGACATCATTCTATCTTCAGGTGCCCAGCAAATGCTGAAAACCAAGTCGCGATTTCCCGAAGACCATCAAGCCACTTTTCATCGATTTGGTCAACACATCATTCAACGTATTGAATTGGCTATGCAGGATGCTATGTCGTTCAAACGTTCAACAGAACTTCTTCTTGAAGACCAGTCGCAGAAGGCGATGCAATTTTTTCGACTGGTTGTGAGTCCTTCAGAAAAATTAGAATCACAAGGTTTAGTGATTGCAACGATAGCTGATGTTACACAAGAGCGCAAAATCCGGCATGATTTCAAGCTGCAGTCTATGTTGCTCGATCAAATCCAGGATAGCATTATCGCAGTCGACAAGTTTGGGACAATTTTCTACTGGAATCAAGGAGCTGAGCGGATTTTTAAGTTGCCTAAATCAGAAATGCTTGGGTCACATATTGATCGACTCGGCCCTGGTTTTGATGTTGCCATTTACGAGGAGATGCATCGAACGGGTGAAGCATTCAAGCAAGCCGAATGGTGCCATGAGCAAGCCGAAGACGGTGATGTGTGGGTGCGGGTCACAACGTGCCCTATAACGGATGAGGAGGGAGAGTTCGCGGGTGTGCTCGGAGTGTCAAAGGATATTACCGAAGAGAAACGGCTTTCAATTGAAAATGAACGTCAGCGTTCTTATTTGGAGGCAGTATACGAGGCCACCGGCTTATCTACAATCTGCCTTGACTCGAAGCGAAAAATTCGCATGATCAACAAACAAGCAAAGCAGTTGTTTTTCCAATCTGAGGGATTAGATGTGATTCCAGGAATGAAAGCTTCAGAGCTCAAGGTTGGAGATTGCGAGCTTCAAAAGTTGATTCAGAAGTATAATCAAGAAGAAAGGAGCTCTTTCGAGTCATACGTTAAGGTCAATGGTGAACCAAAATGGCTAAACTGTGAATTACGACCATTGAATGTTCCAGGGCAAGAGGAACAGGAACCCGACCTCGTTCTGACATTCAAGGACATCACTGAGCAGAAGAGAAGTGAAATAACACTCATAGATACTGAGTCACGCTTCAGAAAACTTTTTGAAAGCAATTCATACGGGATTGCCATATATACTTTGAATGGAGTAGCTGTTGAAGCGAATCAAGCATATCAAGAGCTTACAGGTAGAACAAATGACGAATTACGTCATACCAATGTTCAAGAAATCCTACATCCGGAAGATGTCCCAGATTCTGATTGTGCTACGTATATCGCAAAAACAGAATTTCCTCGTCTCAAACGTTTCGTTGATAAGGAAGGAACGATCAGATATGGGAATTTACATTTAAGCCTGCTGCCGTCAGTTTCTGGAGAAGATGAGTACATTCTTGCCATGGCTCGAGACGTGAGCTTTGAAGTCGAACTGGAGCAAAGTAAACGACGATTGGAAGACCGACAACGCGTGTTGTTGGAGGATGGATTGGATGCGGTGTTCTTAATGAATCAAGAGGGACAAGTTCAATACGCTACCTCCTCCGTTAATAATGTCCTTGGCTTAAGGGATCAACAGGTGGAGGGGAATCACATTGACTTCGTACTAGGTTTATCTCCTGGAGACTTGAAGACCTTACTGGCAGACTTGCTCAAAGTAGACGATTCAGATTCCATTGTGTTTTACACTCCGTGTAAGCAATCAAATGGTAGAAAGTGGCTAGAAGTTCACGCATCTAATCGCATGAGCAATCCATGTGTGCAAGGGATTGTAATGGTAATCAGAGATATCAGCATTGAACGTCAATATCTCATGGATCGGTGGCAATTCACGATGAAACTGGAACAGGAGAAGGAAGCTGCCGAAGAAGTTGGAAGAATGAAAAGTGCATTCCTGGCCAACATGAGCCATGAGATTCGTACACCATTGAATGGGATCATTGGGTTGTCAAATCTTATCAATCACGAATCAGAAGAGGATCAAATCCAGGAATACGCGAGCATACAGAAAGAATCTAGTATGCGCCTTTTGGATACAGTAAATAGTATCCTGGACATGGCAAGATTGGAAGCTGGCAAAACACAAGCATATCAGGAAAGAACAAAACTGTTATTGAATACGGAGCGTATCATCAAACCCTTCATTTTTTCTGCGGAAGGTAAAGGGCTTGAGTTTGTTTTTGACTCTCAAGTCTCGATCAATGATGAAGTTATGATTGCCTCTGGAGTGCTCAATTTGATTCTAAATAATCTCATAGCCAATGCCATCAAATTCACGGTTGAAGGACGTGTTCATGTCATTCTTCGGGAAGATGGTCCTGCTCACTTGTCTATAGAAGTGATCGACACGGGAATTGGAATCGCAGAAGAGAATCAAGAGAGAATGTTTCAGCCTTTCGAACAAGAAAGCTCAGGGTTTAATCGTCGATTCGAAGGGACAGGTCTGGGATTGGCTATTACTAAGCGCTTCGTGGAATTATCGAACGGTACCATAGAAGTTAAAAGTACAAAAGGAGTAGGTGCAACATTCATCGTGCGCTTACCAAAGTTTATCAATAAAAAGCGATGATTAGGGTATTGTATGTAGAAGATGATAAGATTAATAGACTCGTGTTGGATCGATACCTGCATGAAGACTTTGATGTAACTATGGCCGCTTCGTCGGGAGATGCATTGAAGTTGATGCAAGAACGGGAGTTCGATGTGGTGTTATTAGATATCAAATTAGGAATTGACGATTTAGACGGAATTGCGTTATTGAAGCAAATGCGTCAAGAATTTCCGTCCGTTGATTCGCGCTTTATTGCCGTGACAGCCTTTGCTGGAAGCGGTGAAGAACAAGAAATTATCAAGGTGGGCTTTGATGCCTATCACGCTAAACCCGTAGATAAGCGGAGTCTAATCGATCAAATCAAAGCTGAGAATGCTAAGCGATCACACTGATCTTACCTGCTTCTCCCAAGACCATCTTTCCAATCGCTTCATGATGCAGTCCGTGCTGCTGTAATAGCGAAGCCACTTGACCTGCGCTCGAAGGATCACAGCTAACTAACAAGCCTCCACTCGTTTGAGGATCACATAAAAGATCTCTCTCAAACCCTTCATTGGCCTCAATGAAATGACCGTAGCTCGAGAAGTTTCGCTTCGTCCCGCCTGGAATAGCCCCTTGCGTATGGTAGTGTAGCAATGACTCCCGATCCAAGACGGTTGGGATGGAGACAAAGTTGATCTCCGCCTTTAAGCAAGCTGCTGTAGTTAGCTCGCTTAAGTGACCTAGTAAACCGAAGCCTGTAACGTCTGTCATGGCGTTGACGCCATCAACTTTCCCCAACTCAGCACCAATCTTGTTCAAGGTTTTCATGCTGTTCACAGCAGCTTTAACATGCTCATCGGAAGCTAATGATCGTTTTTGCGCAGTGGTGATCATGCCAACACCAAGACCTTTTGTCAAGAAGAGTATGTCACCTACTTTCGCCTTGTCGTTCTGTTTCAGCTGATCTATCCCAACAATACCTGTTACTGCCAGTCCGAAAATAGGTTCTGGACTATCAATGCTATGTCCGCCAGCCAGTGGAATACCCGCTGCTGAACACACTTCTCGTCCGCCCTCCAATACTTGACCAGCTACTTCGGTGCTCAGTTTGTCAATCGGCCAACCAAGAATGGCGATGGCCATCATTGGCGTACCACCCATGGCGTAGATATCACTGATGGCATTGGTCGCTGCAATTCGCCCGAAGTCAGCGGCATCGTCAACGATCGGCATAAAGAAATCAGTAGTGCTAACTACAGCTTGACCGTTTCCAAGGTCGTGAACGGCTGCATCATCCTTTGAGCTATTCCCAACGAGGAGCCCGGGGAAATGCTGGCTGCGATCTACTTTACTTAGAATATCGTCAAGAACGGCGGGTGAGAGTTTGCATCCGCATCCGGCTCCGTGGCTGTATTGAGTCAGTTTTACTTCCATATGTTTGAGGCAAGCAGCGCTTTGGCTGTTTCTTCAGGGTTTATTCCTTTGCCGTCAAAGGTCTGAACATTTTCTGCTTCTCGTTTACTAAGTCCGTGTGAATAGGTCTTATCATAGTAACGCAAACCGATAGTCGCAGCGCCTGCAAGATCTCCTTGATCGATCAGTTCTATGGCGAGCTGTACGTTTTGTCCGCCGAGTCGTTTGGTAATTCTTTCGAATCCTAACTTCAACAGATGGGGATCAATGTTACCATAGTCTTCAGCTAGAAAAGCTGCTCGCTGTTCCATGGTCCGTTCGATGAAAATCAATCGAGAATTCTTGATCTGATAAAGCAGTTCATCAGATACGTACACTCGTCCAATGGTTCTGCTTTCGTCTTCCATCCAGATCACTTGGTTGGGATCGAGTTTTCGAAGTTCGTCCCAAACTTTTACGATAAATGCTTCTGTTCCCGGCTGCTCCTCTTCGAGAAGGTTTCCAAAGGAGGACCCTTTGTGTTTGGCAATTCCTTCTAAATCAATTACCTGTGCCCCTTGTTCTTTCATGGAATGTAAAACCTGAGTTTTCGCGCTTCCGGTGAAGCCTCCCAATACTCGAAAATCAAAGTCATTTGAAATGGCGCGTCTAATTTCATTTCGGAAGGCTTTGTAGCCGCCTTCAAGAACATCCACTTGGAATCCAGCTGTAGTCAACAACCAAGCCATCGAGTTTGAACGCATGCCACCACGCCAGCAGTACACACGTGCTTTGCCGTCTGGAGCTATTCGTTGGGCTGTACTAACAATAGAAGACATCTTAGGTCCCACGATATCCAATCCTACTTTGAGTGCTTGATCTGGACTGTGGTTTTTGTAGACCGTTCCTACCAAAGCACGTTCATTATTATCGAAAATGGGAAGGTTGATCGCCCCTGGAATATGCGCCTCTTCAAATTCTGCGGGTGTGCGGACATCCAGAATAGGCGAATTGAGCTCTTGGGCTAGGAATTCTTGGGGGGAAATCACCATGTGACGAAGGTAGGGTTTTTCAGAGTGCCTCAGCGAATCACCAGGACTCTTCAAATCTCATTTTCCCGTTACATTTTTGAACATAGTGTCATAAGTACACTAAGTATTAGTAGTTTTGCCTCGATGATTCTCTCAAGGTGCTGAAGATTAGTGGGTAGAGTGTTAAATTGAGAGGACGAATCACCTGAAGTATGAAAGGAATTCAAGGACAAGTACGAACTGTTGTTCGCGATGTATGGCCAACAATTGAAAGTGGTCGTTACGCAATCAAGCGCGTCGTAGGGGAAACTGTTACCGTCTGGGCCGATGTGTTTGCCGATGGACATGACATCGTTCGCGCTGCGGTGCAATACAAACATCAGACTGAGCGAAAATGGCGTGAAGTACCGGCAAGATTAGATAATGCAGACCGTTGGACTGGAACCTTCACAGTGGAGAAGCAAGGTTGGTATACCTATCGTGTCGCTGGCTGGACAGACAGTGCTCTTTATTGGCAATATGGCATTACTAAGAAAGCCGAGGCAAGTGTAGATGTTACTGTGGAATTGATGGAAGGAATTGAGTTTATGTCATTCCTTCAGAAGAAAACTAAAGGAGAGGAAAAGGCTTTTGTCCAAGAATGCAAAAAGGCATTTTCAGACGAAGAGAAGATGGATCATGCCATCTCGCTAGCCAAAAGCGAAAGACTCACGGCTCTTTTTGAAGCATACCCAAATCGTCCGTTCGTCGCATACAACGAAGGAGAATTTCGTATTTACGTTGACCGAGAGAAAGCGGCATTCAGCACATGGTATGAGTTCTTCCCGCGAAGCGCAGGGAAAAAAGGACACGGTACCTTTAAGGATTGCATTAATCTTCTTCCTCGTATTGAAGAATTTGGCTTTGATACGGTGTATTTGCCTCCGGTTCATCCTATCGGGATTACGAATCGCAAAGGAAAGAACAATACAACTACAGCGGAAGCTAGAGATGTAGGTTCATGCTGGGGAATAGGAGCCAAGGAAGGTGGGCATACTGATTTGCATCCGGAATTGGGCTCACTGAAGGACTTCAAGAAATTGGTGAAAGAAGCAAAGAAACGAGGCATCGAGATTGCGATGGACTATGCGCTTCAAGCTACACCAGATCACCCTTGGGTTAAGTCAAATCCTGAGTGGTTCAAACAACGTCCTGACGGTAGCATTCAATACGCCGAGAACCCTCCAAAGAAGTACCAAGATATTTACCCAATCTGGTTTGAAACAGAAGATTGGAAGGCGATGTGGCAAGAGTTCCTAGACGTCTTGCTCTTCTGGATTGATCAAGGTATTAATGTTTTCCGCGTAGACAATCCACACACAAAACCGTTCCGTTTCTGGGAGTGGATTATTGATGAGGTGAAGAAGAAGCACCCTGATGTATTGTTCCTTTCTGAGGCATTCGCGCGTCCTGCAGTGATGCAAGAATTAGGTCGTTTAGGGTTCACTATGAGCTATACCTACTTCACATGGCGCAATAGTAAAGAGGAGATCATTGAATACATGAATGAGCTCATTACAGGTGCTACCAGCGAGAGTTTCCGTCCAAACTTCTGGCCGAATACTCCTGACATTCTTCCATTTCCTTTGCAAAATGCCAATGAGCATCAATACGTCATGCGCTACTTCTTGGCCGCGACCTTGAGTAGCAATGTAGGTGTATATGGTCCAGTGTATGAATTGATGGTCAACACCGGTCTTCCAGGCAAAGAAGAGTATTTGGATAGCGAGAAGTTCCAAGTGTCTCACTGGGATTGGGATATGCGTACACCTGTGACGCAAGTGTATACCGTCGTGAATCACGCGCGTAAGGCGCAACGTGCACTTCAGCGTACCAATAATATTCGATTTATCGATGTTGACAACGACCAACTTTTGGCCTACTTAAAGACCGGTGATGACGGTAGCAAGGTGCTTTGTGTGGTTTCATTAGACGGGCACCATGCACAAGCCGGACAGCTACGACTAAACCCTGGTGACATTGGGAAGGAAGGGCACGAAGCCATTGAGCTTCATGATCTCCGAGATGACCACCGCTATACATGGCATGGAGATTCTCATTTTGTCATGCTCGAGCCAAGTGCTCCTTACCACCTGTTTGTGCTTTCATAATTGGAAACGATGATTTGGGATAAGCTAGAAAAGAGTAATCAAGGGTTACAGCAGCTCATCAATAAAGAGATTTGTGACTATGTGCTTCAATGCCGTTGGTATGGAGGGAAATCTAGTAGGCACAAGACCTTCACTGCTGATCACTTATTGCCTTTGGACGTAGAAGGCGAGCGCTTCTATTTTCTGCTGCTTGAAATCCTCTACGACAAAGGATTCATACATAACTACTTGCTTCCTATTGGTTTGGTCGATAAGAAGGATATCGAGGATGAACGGGCTGTGATCTGCGATTTTCCAGGAACCAAAAAGGTACTCGTAGACGGAATTTATATTGACGCTTTCCGAAAAGGACTATTCGAAATGTTGTCGAAGCAGCATCGAATTCCTGCAGGAAATGGTAGTCATATTGCCATTGAACGAGGGAATGCGCTTCGTCAATACTCAAAGCCAGAAGACTTCACTACTCAAGTCTTAAATGCTGAGCAGAGCAATACGACCATTGTCTACAATGACACCTTCTACCTAAAGTTGTACCGTCGTCTATTCCGTGATAAGAATCCTGATATCGAGATGATTCAGTTCTTATCCGAGAACTCATCTTTCAGAAATGTCCCCGCGTTTGCCGCGAGCATTATGTGGAGCAGACCCGGTGTGTATGACATCTCGTTCGGGATGATGCAACTCAAGGTAGACAACCAAGGCGATGCTTGGCCATGGATGCTTCATCAAATGAAGGAGACTTTTGACGCTTTCCATGCCAATGGAATGAAGGTGGGAGACTTACCAGATGTCATGCCTTTCGTGCGTGTCGAAGAAGAGGAATTGCCGAGGAAGTTGAATAAGATTTTACCTGAACAGTTGATCCAAGGTGTGATCAAGATGGCACAGCGAACCGCTGAAATGCACATTAATCTTTCTGGAGACCCGATTAATCGACGTTTTCGAAAGAGCACGTACAACAGCGACTATTCCGTTTGGTTGAAGAACCGTTTGATATATCAATTCGAAGCGAGATACGGACTCCTTGAGGATAACTTTGATAAGCTCACGCCTTATGGCCAAGAGCTTGCCAGGTATTTCCAATCTAAGAAAACGGATCTTCGAAACCATGTGTTTGCCTTTGATGAGGATCGCTTGAGCAGTCAACGTATCCGAATCCATGGAGACTACCACCTGGGTCAAGTGTTGGTATCGGACGATGACTTTGTTATTCTCGATTTTGAAGGTGAACCAGAGAGTACAATTCACGATCGATGCGTAAAGCAGAGTCCTTTGAAAGACGTCGCTGGAATGTTTCGTTCATTCCACTATGCGATCTATTCGACGATTTTCGAATTCGATCTGGAGACCGAAGAGCGAAATGCCCTTTTTGATACCGGTGAACGAATCTACCACTGGATCACGAATCTATTCTTGACTTACTACCTAGAGGTGGTGTACGATAGCCGCTTGAATCTCGGATACAAGGGTGAAGTAGAATACCTCTTGAAATATCACCTCCTCGAAAAAGCCGTGTATGAACTCGGTTATGAATTGAATGCTCGTCCAGCTTGGGCGATTATTCCACTTCGAGGAATCTTCACTCAAATGAACCTTGATGACTGAGCAATCAATGACTATTGTCCACAGCCTTCTTACTGAGTTTGATATCGAGCTCTTTCGAGCTGGAAAGCACTATCGACTCTATGAAAAACTGGGATCTCACCCTTTGACATTAGACGGAGTAAAAGGAACCTACTTTGCAGTATGGGCCCCGGGAGCAAAGAAAGTGAGTGTTATTGGAGACTTTAATGCTTGGAACAATGAGATCCACCCACTAAATGTGCGATGGGATAGCTCAGGAATCTGGGAAGGGTTCATTCCAGATGCTGCTCACGGTCAACGCTATAAGTATGCGATTAGCTCAGACCATGGGAAAGGATACTTTGAGAAGGGTGACCCTTATGCTCGCCTTTGGGAAAATCCCCCCAATACAGCATCGATCATTTGGAACAAAGATTATGATTGGAAAGACGATTCTTGGATGAAGGAGCGTCATCAGCATAATAGCCTGAAGAGCCCGATGACTGTTTATGAAATGCACGCGGGCAGCTGGCGCTGGAATGCTGATGAAGATCGACCGTTGACTTGGCGAGAGATGGCTGAACAGCTTCCTCCTTACATAAATGAATTAGGTTTCACTCACGTGGAATTTATGCCTGTGATGGAGTATCCTTTTGATCCAAGTTGGGGTTATCAACTCGTTGGATACTTCGCGCCCACATCGCGCTTTGGATCTCCAGAAGATTTCAAGTTCCTCGTTGATACCCTTCACAAAGAAGGTATTGGGGTCATCCTCGATTGGGTGCCTTCGCATTTTCCTTCAGATGATCATGGATTGGCAATGTTTGATGGTTCTGCGGTATATGAACACCCCGATCCACGCAAGGGCTATCACCCTGATTGGAAGAGTATGATCTTCAATTACGGAAGGGCAGAGGTGAGATCCTTCTTGATCAGTAACGCCTTGTTTTGGCTCGATCAGTTCCACGCCGATGGTCTTCGTGTTGATGCCGTAGCAAGTATGCTCTACCTCGATTACTCTCGTGAAGATGGTGAATGGATTCCAAACGAATACGGAGGGAGAGAGAACTTGGATGCCATCCAGTTTATGAAAGACTTGAATGTTGCTGTTTATGGGAACTACCCTGATGTACAAACCATTGCAGAAGAGTCTACGGCTTTTCCTGGCGTGACACGTCCGGTAGACCAAGGTGGACTTGGATTCGGACTGAAATGGATGATGGGTTGGATGCATGATAGCTTGGAGTATTTCTCGAGAGATCCTATTCATAGAACTCATCACCACAACGAGATCAGCCAAAGCTTGACCTATGCCTTCAGCGAGAATTACATGCTCCCGATCAGTCACGATGAGGTGGTTTACGGTAAGAAGAGCATACTCGACAAAATGCCAGGAGATTCATGGCAAAAGCGCGCAAATCTCCGCGTTTTCTGGGCGTTGATGTATGGTCATCCTGGAAGCAAGTTGATTTTCATGGGCAGTGAATTTGGTCAATGGGAGGAGTGGAATTTTGGAAAGAGCCTTGATTGGCACCTCACCGAATATGAGGACCACAAAGGAATTCAACGCACGCTGAGCCGATTGAATGAAATCTATCGATCAAACTCAGCGCTGTACGGAAAAGCATATAATCCTGAGGGATACGAGTGGATAGATTGGAACGACAGTGAAAACTCAGTGATATCCTTCATCAGAACCGATAAGCAAGGCAAGGCTGTTGTCGTTGTTGCAAGCTTGACTCCGGTTGTGAGGGAACGATATCGTCTGGGGGTTCCTGCGAATAGCACCTTAAAGCTACTACTGAATACAGACAACAAAGAGTTTGGAGGAAGCGGTTATGAAGTGGCCGAAACTCTCCAAAGTGAGGAGATAGGTTGGCATGGAAGACAGCACAGTGTGTTGATCGATCTTCCGCCGTTGGCGTGTCTATTTTTTGAATTAGAAATGAACGAAGAATAACATGAATGCTGAGGAATTTTACGCGCCAGTAAGGCCGAAAGAACAGAAAGAATTTTTTCCTGGAGACATTACCTCAGTGAATCGAGATGGTTCTTCCATCTTGATCCAAAGTAATAATGGAGTACAACTAAGAATTACTGTTGAGACTGATTATATCATTCGTTGTCGTTACGCAACAGATGGCTTTTTTCAACCTGATTTTTCATACGCTACATACAAAGGTTTTGAGGGAGGATATACTCTACTAGAAGTTGAGGAAATGGAAGATTGCTGGCAAATTAGAACGTCGGCAGTGAAGATTTGCGCTAAGAAGCGCAATATGAAACTCATTTTCTCAGACGCGAAAACGGGCAAAGAAATCAACCGTGACGAAAAGGGATTTCACTGGGAAGAGCACCCGAGTTATGGTGGGAATATCGTGATGATGAGCAAGGTGGTGCAGCAAGGCGAGCACTACTACGGGCTAGGAGACAAGGCCATGCAAATGAATTTGCGTGGTAAGCGAGTGAAGAACTGGGGAACGGATGAATACGGATATGGCAAAGAACGTGATCCGCTCTACAAAAACATTCCGTTTTACACTGCCATCCACAATGGACTATCCTACGGGATCTTCTTTGATAACTCCTTCAAGTTATTCTTTGACTTCGCTAGTGAACGTCAAAGCACTTGTAGTTTTTGGTCGCACGGAGGAGAAATGAATTACTATTTCATCTATGGGCCTAAGCCACTAGAAGTAGTAGAGCGATATGCGAATTTGACAGGGAAACCTGAGCTCCCTCCATTGTGGGCACTCGGTTTCCATCAGTGTAAATGGAGTTACTATCCAGAATCGACCGTACGTGAAATCTGTTCAGGATTCCGTGAGCGACAAATTCCATGTGATGCGATCTACCTCGACATCGATTACATGGATGGTTACCGCTGTTTTACTTGGGATCCAGAGCGTTTTCCGGAACCAACCAAAATGGTTGACGAACTTCTAAAAGACGGGTTCAAAACGGTGGCCATCATTGATCCAGGAATCAAGATAGATCCGGAATACGAAGTATTCCGTGAAGGGTTTGAGAATGGATACTTCTGCAAACGCGCAGATGGTGATATGATGAAAGGTAAAGTGTGGCCTGGAGAATGCTACTTCGTTGACTTCACCAATCCTAAGGCACGCGACTGGTGGGCAGGACTATTCAAGGGACTGATTGCCGAGAATGGAATACGCGGGATTTGGAACGATATGAACGAACCGGCTATTTTCGATGTGGAGAGCAAGACATTCCCACCTGACGTGCGACATGATTACGATGGTCACCCTTGTAGTCACCGTAAAGCACACAATGTCTATGGAATGCAAATGGCGCGAGCTACATTCCATGGAGTGAAGGAAAATGGTCGTCCTAACAGACCGTTTGTGATCACGCGCTCTATGTACAGCGGTGCACAGCGCTATTCTGCAACCTGGACCGGAGATAACATCGCTACTTGGGAACACCTTTGGTTAGCGAATATCCAATGCCAGCGATTGGCGATTAGTGGTCAATCTTTGGTGGGGTCTGATATTGGTGGATTTACCGAGCATCCGGGCAGTGAGCTCTTTGCGCGTTGGATCCAACTAGGAGTATTCCACCCAATGATGCGTGTGCATAGCTCAGGTGACCACGGGGAGCAAGAACCATGGTCATTTAGTGATGAGACTACAGATATCTCGCGCAAGTTCATCGAACTGCGATATGAGCTCTTACCGTATTTGTACACTACATTCTGGCAGAATACGCGTTCAGGAATTCCAATGCTTCGTCCATTAGCTTTCTTGGATGCAAGTGATCAGAACGCGTTACACCGCAATGAAGAATTCCTATACGGGGACCACATTTTGGCTTGTCCGATTGTGGAACCAGGAGCGACACATCGTTTTATGTACTTGCCGGAAGGGAGATGGTACCAGTACTTCCATAACACGATTCATAAAGGAGGTCGTGAAATCCAAGTGCAAGCACCACTTGACGAGATGCCAATTCTTGTGCGTGCAGGGGCAATTATTCCAATGTATCCTGTAATGCAATACGTAGGTGAAAAGCCGGTCGAGACACTTCGCCTGCGTACCTACTTTGATACCTCGAAAACGCGAAGTGAACTCTACGAAGATGCTGGCGATGGATACGAGTATAAAAAAGGCAAGATGAATGTGAAGACCTTCACTCAGAACAGCTCACCGGAGCGTCTCACGATTCATCAACACGTTTCAGGAAAATTCAAGACGACATACCAGGAGTATCAATTGGAGCTCATTGGACTACCGTTTGAGCCAAAAACGTTGAAAATCGATGATTACGAAGTGGCTGCTAAGTTTGAAAAGCAAGCCGATGGTAGCTACCACGTGATTGTCGGACATGAATTTGCATCGATCAAGATCTCAGGATAAGGATCGGGGACAACGAAGAAGGCCATCTCATTCGTAAGGAAGAGGTGGCTTTTTTATTTGAAATCGGGATATGTTCCTCGGATCATTTGCTCTGTTTCGTCGAGTGACTTGAAGACCTCGAATGTTGGTCCTTGCGTGCGTTGGGCACCCAATGCGTTGGCGTACATAGCTGCTATGATAAAATTGTCTCCTCCGTCCTTTAGTCCGTATGCAAGACCTCCGGCAAATGAGTCTCCGCAACCTGTCGTATCAACGACGTTGTCCATGTAAATCGAAGGAACAAAGTCTTCCTTGAGTTGGCCGTTCTCCTTTGTAAAGACCTTACAGCCGCTTGAGTCCGTCGTAACAATGACCGACTTTGGTCCTCGATCGAGCACATAGTCAGCCATAGGGGCGAGGTGCTTTTGATCTAGATCATCCAGAACGTCAGTGAGTTCGCTTTCATCGTACTCATGTTTGTACCAAGTGCACCATGACTCTTCAAGGTTCATTTTTAGCACATCGATGTAAGGAATCCATAGGTCTCGTTCCACCCAGAATTTCTTATGTCGATCACCTCCAATGGTCATGGTATGTGTTGGTCCGTGAGCATCAAAAATGATTGTTCCTTGACTGTGTTCTTTCAGATACTTGAGCGTATCCAGCGTGATTTCATGATCTGTAATGGGCACAAACACAAAGGCATCGCAATCTAAGTATGGCGCCATGTCTTTGGGCGTAATGGGATTCATGAAAGCCGTTTGCTTCTCCACCCTCAAGTTCTGATCTAAAAAGCGCAGGGAGATCACGTCTCCGCTGTCTTCTTCATCTGAGACTCCGGCTGTATCAATGGCAGGGTAGGGTGCAAAGATTTCTTGCACTGCAGCCATATCTACCTTACGAATATGTGTTACTGGATAGACCGTTCCTTTCCCATGAAGCAACTGTGCGAGCCCAATGGTTGGGTGTGTAATACAACCGTACTTCTCAATTACTTCACCACGATGTGTGGTAATGTGGTCTCGAGGTGTAGGGCCGATAACGGCGATTTTGTATTGTTTTTGTTGTTCCATGATGGATCCAAGGGAAGCGGATTATACGCTTGAATTTCATCCAGTGGTCTAAGATCGTGTAGAAAATCGAAAATTCCTATAGGGCACAAATTGCGGACTAAGTGTTTGATGTACACAGTTTGATGGAGCCTTTCAGTGCCATGAGTTTCGGAAATATTGGTCTAATTCAGGAATGGCCTTCACTAGTAGCGCTAAAAAGCTAGTGTCCATCCTAAATCTGATCGCATTCGATCCGTATTGAACTAATACCTGCTCACTGTATGTGCTGTGCCCCAAATTACCTGCCAGAAGGAATTGATAGTAGCGGTCAATTCTGGCAACTTCTTCGAAGGTAATCTGGAACCGATCACCATGAATCAGCGTATAATAGCGACCGTTTTCTTTCACGAATGCAACAGAATCCAAGACGTATGACCAACATCCGATTCCAAAAACCAGCATCTTGAGTTCTTGGTTTTCTTCAGTATCTGAGAGAACTGGAATGAGCGTGAGTGCTGAATCCCAATGAGCAACTTCAAGCTTTTCTGTTGTCCATTCAGCATATTGACTTGGGTAACACCAAGCACCTATGCTGTGAGTATCTATGATATACTCCATTGAGTCGATCTCGTTTAGTGTGTCGTACCATTCTTTCAGCAATCGATCCTCTTCCGATTGTGCATTAGATAAGGTTGGTAGCACGATGGAAAGAACTAGAAGGAGCTGTGAGATCGTTTGAAAGGCGAGGCGAAAGCGTGTGAGGGAAGAGGTCATGTGATTAGTGCTAGCGTTAGATCAAATCAACCGTTCAGGATATGGAAAGGCGCTTTATACTAACGAGCTTTTGACATCTTAGAGTATAAAAAAAGGCACCTAACAAGGTGCCTTTTTTGCGATCCCACAGGGACTGAAACCTCATCACTTAAATAATTGAAAATAAGTAAGTAAGTGAGGGGTAAATATCAGAGAGGGCATAATAAGGGGCGGGGATGCAATAAAAAAGCCCCCACAACGGAGGCTTTCTCAAACTGTAGAACTAAACGAAGCTAACACATTCCAGGAAGGAAGTGACGCAAGTCGGAGACTGAGATCTTCAAGTCTGAATTGAAGTCCCAATCATATGGGAAGACCATCAGATCCAGTGGCTCATAATTTTCAGGGGGAGTGGTGCTCTGAGCTGATAAAGCTGGAGTAACTCCAAGACTACTCTCACAGCTGGCAATGTCATTGAAGTCAATCCAGGAGGGCTCACTTCGACTGTAGATGATTCCTGTGTCCTTGTCAATGATTCGCAAGGTGAGATATCCTCCTCCATCACAACTCATGTCAAACTCATTCATCTGAGGATTGAATCCGGTTGCTGCTGTGTAC
>JAKVAX010000032.1 GCA_022447625.1 Flavobacteriales bacterium
GTTTGTGAAGACGTTTTCCTGTTTTTATCATGGTGATTTTCCGCTTAAAAGCGGTCAACCTATTTCAGGGAATGACAATTGGTTATTCGTTATCGTTTATGGATTATCGATTAATACCCCTAGTCTCTTGACCCTCGACCCTCGTCAAAAAAAAGGCCAGCAATTGCCGGCCTTTTCCAATCATTTGATCGAGGTTACTTCATGATGCTGATGCGTTGGATCGCTTCGGCTTCATCGTTGTATACACGTACTAGGTAATTTCCGTCAGGCAGTTCAGAAAGGTCAATCGTTTCAATTGTTGCTGATGTGTTTAGTTCAGCAACAACAGCGCCTACCATGTTGTAGACTTGAACGAATGCTTGTCCGTTGAACCCTTGTGTGCTCAATGTAACGTTACCGTTAGATGGGTTTGGGTATGCATCTAGCTTCGCTGTAACCGTTACTTCATTAACGCTTACTGGGTCTAGCTGGATTCCAGCTCCTGAGTTGTTGATCGCGTTTACTTGATCTTCGAATGACCATTGATCGTAAGTGTCAGCTACGATTTCGTAGTCGCTTGGACGAACGATGTTCACTGTTGGGAAGCCAAGTGGTGCCCAGATACCAAGATCTAGTGTCAATGGCGACTCATTTACGATTGGGTAAGTGATACCATCTGTCCAGTCTCCAAGTGTGTTACCACCTGTTCCTGTGATCGCATCCATACCAGTGTTGGCATCTCCTTCGTAGTAAACCACGCGCAACTGGTTCGTTCCGTTTGGTCCGTACGCTTGGTGCAGATCTTCCAGCGCGTGCGACTCGTGAAGACCCCAACAAGGTCCACACCAAGTGGCAGATACATCGATAACCGCTACTAATCCTTGGTCAAGGATGTCAGCGTAAAGGTTGATTTCGTTACCGTCTAGGTCAGTAACAGAAAAGTCTGGTGCAGTACCAAACTGTGCAGATAGCCCAACGGTACTAAACAGGGTCACTACGGCGAGTAACAGTCTCTTCATAACTAGCATATTTTTTGAGTTTGTATTGGTGTACTCCAATATGAAGAATAGATACGGTTGTATCAATTGGGAAAATGTGGAATATGGGAAGGCAGTTCTTTTTGACGAGGGTCGAGCGACGAGCGACGAGCGACGAGGGTCTAGGGTCGATTTTCCTTGAGAGAAGAATTGAGCTGTACCTATAGATTATTCTACCCAGTACACCGAATTGTATTCTCCGAATTCATTGTTTTCGAAGAGTTGGTTGTTAGGGTCAGTCATCCATTCACCGTCGACGATGAATTTGTAGGTGTATTTGCCCGGATGGAGGTTAAGGTCAATGAGCCATTCATTGTTGCGTCGGTCCATTTGATAGCCGGTGGTGCTCCAGCCATTGAAAGATCCTGAGAGAAAGACATGTTCCGCGTTAGCGAAACCAGGAAGCGCAAAATGCGCGTTCGGAGCGATAGCGATCAAAGAATTACGATAATCGTCAGCACCGTTCACTACTTTATTTGCAGGGTCTAGAATCCATGTGCCATCAACGATGAATTTGTACTCATAGTTGCCAGGGGCGAGGACGTAGTCAATTTCCCATCCATTCCCTGATCTTGTCATCGTGAGACGTTCTTTATCCCAATTATTGAAGGTACCCGTGAGTAGGACATTTGTTGCTTCGCCGAAACCATCCAAGCGGAACCTTGTAGGAGTGCCGATAGAAAGCACTGAATTGTAGTCGCCATATTCATTCGGATGCTGGTTTGGGTTCGCCGGATCTGAAATCCATGTGCCATCCACGATGAAGCGGTATTCATAGTTACCGTCTTCCAAGTATACATCAACATACCATCCTGTGGCGTCTTTTTGCATGCGCACATCACGCTCTTTCCACCAATTAAAACTTCCGCTGAGGAATACTTTACGCGCCTTTTGATAACCCTCGAGGTAGAAGCGGTGATTAGTTTTGAAGTAAACACTGTTGTTACCCCAGTGGCCATCATCTTGCGTCTGCTTGTTGGAAGGATCATCAACCCACTTACCGTCAACGACGAATTTGTAAAGATGCTTTCCTACAGCCAGCACTTTCGTCAATTCCCATCCCTCGGAGGTTTTGGTCATCAGGTCTGCTTTCGGATTCCATTGATTAAAACTTCCGGCGAGGTAAACTTCCTTGGCGTTTTTGTAGCCATCAAGGACGAAAGTGGTTCCATTTTCGATTTCGAAGACGCTCAAAGGGAATTTCAAGCGATTGGCTCCAAAACGTGCTTGTTCGACCGCTTCGGCGCCAGTTTCTTCAAGGGTTGAAACTTCTTCTTGAGAGATGCTTCCAGAAAGAGAAGTAATCGGCTTTCTAAGTTGAATGAATTCGCCACCGTAGTCTTCGAGTAACCAACCGAGTGGAGTGACCTTTTCTGATGAGCTCCAAAGTGAGTCCATTTCAGACATGCACGTACCGTAGCTGCAAAGCAAACTGTCAAGGGTAGCTTCGCTGATGCTATTGTTCAGTTTGACCACGATATCGCTGCCTTCGAAGTTTAGTTCGAGGGTGTCTTTTTGCGCTAGCGCGGAAATGGTTCCGGCCAACACAGCGAGAATGGTCAATATGTCGCGCATCATCCTAATCATAAAGGTACATTTCAAACGACTGGTTTTCAAAATCAAAATAGGTTACACCTCTGACCAGTAAAGAGATCCCGAGCATTCCGTCAATCGACCTTCGGTATGATTCACCCATCACTTCGAGGTTGGTGATGATCAGTGGCATCCCTCGAAATTCCTTTCCTTGGATCTCGCATCTTTTAAAGCTTCCGAGGAGGACCTCGACTTCGCTTCCCGTTGAACTTGTCAAGAGACTACGTTTCCGAATGGAGATATCACTCAATAACTCCGCTGGAATATCTGTGTTCAACACAGAGACCTCGGCACCTGTATCAATGGAAAAGACCGAGGAAACGCCTGAGACTTTCAGATCCATAAAGATGGCTTCTCGGGTAGATTCCATGTCTATCTTGATGTCTGCCTTTGGTCGATCTTGATTCTTCTTGTACAGAACTAAGACACGGTTTCTGACATCGAGCTTGACTAGATATGGAGTTAACAGATTGAGTCCGAAAAGTCCGTGGATTTGAATGCCTCTTTTTTCTTCCAGTGCCCCTAGGTCTGTGAGGTCAACATCCACACCCTTGTAGCTGATTTGATCAAGTCCGAGATTCTTTACTCGAGAGCGGTAGGCGAGGTCATACTGACCCCCAACACCGGTGACCACGCGATCTTCAGCGCTGATATAGTCGCGGAAGTAGGTAGAATTGAGCACAAGGTAAGGGGCTCCGGTATCTAGAATGAAATTGCCGTCGATGCCGTCAACAGTGGCCTCAATGATGAGTAGGCTTCCGGCCATTTTGAGCGGTATCACTGCAGAGTCTCCTTCCATGATGCATTGTGGAGGAGTGATGTTGGTTTCCCCAGCATGGGAACACAACGCTGCGAAGATTAGCCATATGGACAGCAGGATGCGCACGAAGGGAAGGTACTCAATACTCGGTATCAACAAAAAAAATGGCGGGACAATGCCCGCCATTCTTTGTTAAGTTTAGTTGATGATCAACCGCTTGATTACCTCTTGGTTATTGAGGCTTATTCGCACATAATAGATGCCAGTTGAGAGAGCTGAGACATCTAGTTGAGAGATGTTGTAGTGCGTTGATATGATTCGACCTTGTTGATCGAAAATCATGATTTGTTCAGGAGTTGAGCTTGTTTGAATAGTGAGTTGATCTGCAGCAGGATTTGGGTAAATCGTCGCTTCCAATTCGTATTCGAGAACGTTGTCAGGTTCTCCGCTGACCGTCCAGACTCCACCATTAAACCACAGTCCGTAGAAAGCTCCATCGAACTGATAGAGTTGATCAAGGAATGGATAGTTAGGTCCGACAGTTCCTATTTGCAGTTCCCATGAAGCACTCTGATCATTCCATTTGTACAAGCCGAATGGTGTGTTAAAATCGTTGTAGGTGTACAAAGATCCGTTCAGTGACCAAATTCCTTGGTAGTCGTTTTCAGATGTTAACCCTGTGGTAGGGACGTCTTCCCAATCGATGCCATTTTGAGAACGAGTTAACGACTTTTCATCTTGGAAGAAACCGGCAAGCAGGTAACGATATACGTAGCCATTATGAACGGTCAGGATGTTATTTGAATTTGTATCCCCATAGTGGGTCCAGGTAGAACCGTTGTCTGTTGATACAGCGTATCCTGCGCTCATATCGGCATATAGTGTGCCATCTAGACTTAGAATGTTTTCTATGTGGTTATCAACAATGCCGCCGAGACCATAAGCAACATTGTTCGTCCAACTAGATTCTGTGTAGTTGATTCCATTGTCGTCAGAAGTCCAAATTTTAGGTCCTTGAAGGATATTCGTATGTCGTCCACAGATGATTTTACGATCACCGAATTGCGCAATGTAGTTTGGGTAATGACCTCCAAATTCGCCCACCATTCTTGGTTGGAAATCGTAAGAACCGTTCAAGCTCGAAAGGATATTCGCTCCGCAGATAAAAGTAGAGTCGCCGATAACTGCTACATACTCGTTTCCTATTTCGTAGCCTACAGATTCTGCGTCAGTCAGTGTTTCCCAAGAAAAGGTGCTAGGGTCGAATCCCACTAAGGCATCTGAGCCAGTTGCCAGTAGCAGACCATCATATTGTACCAAGTTTGAAGTATGAGTGGCTAAACCGGGCTTGGCAACGAATTCGCCTTCACCGTAGTTCTCGAATTCGCACACGCCGTTTTGTGTTGAAATGAGCAGGTGATTTCCTCGAAATATGGCCATGGAGTTGATCTGAGCTAAAGTTCGAATGAGCTCCCAGGTAGCACCTTGATCGGTAGACTTCCACACTCCAGTAACATTCACAGTGAGTAGATGGTCATCATTAACCTTCAAAAAACGCTGTCCGTAATCACTGTAGGTTGTTGATGGTAGGTCTGCTGGCGTCCAAGTAACTCCGTAGTCATCAGAGTAGATAACAGGGAAACCCGTGATGTTCGTTCCTAGCAGAATACGATCTCCCACCTTCGCAAATCCTTGACCAATGGCAGAGAATAGGATTCCGCCTCCGATATCTACTTGTGGTTCCGTGGGAAGGGTAGTCCATGATTGACCTAAGTCTGTAGAGTACTTCGTTACTCCACTAGTCACTCCACCTGCACACTGCCAGATTTCATTTTCTGCTACTAGGTCTAGCCCATGAGTCAAAGAACCTCCAGCTTCAGCTTCAGTCCAGGTTTCTGTTTCGGTATCAAAGCTGTGAGGACCATGAAGCGTTCCTCCAATCATTTCAATGCCTGGTCCTCCGATTCCATGTGTAGGTATTAGAAGAGGACTCAAAGATTGAGAGCCGTTGTCAAATGTATCCCCCCAATCTTCTGACATGTAGGTGCGGTTACCGCTGTTGGTTCCCACGATTAGATGTCCTTCAGATACATTGATAGTTCTTGGATCACAGGTTTCGGGAATACCGTTGGTCAAGTGTTCCCAAGTGTTTCCACCGTAGAGTGTTCTGAGTAGTTTGTCATCAAACCCGACAAAGGCCGTATCTCCTGATGCCCAAACCGCTTTTGATTCACCATTTGTGTTCAATGGACTATTAGTGAACTGGAACTGAGAGAGTGCCCAGATAGGTGTCAGAAACAAACAGATCGTAATTAGATTTTTCATTGGTTGAATGTTTGACACAAAGGTCTTCTTCAACCTGTCGCTGCTCAATAGGGCAACTGCACCATTATATGAGTTTATGGCGGTAGGCGAGTTGTAGGGCTTGCGAACGATTGTTCACGTTGAGTTTCTTGTAGATGTTCTCGGTGTGACGTCTGACGGTATTCGGACTAATATTCAAGTTACTTCCAATTTCACCAGAATTGAGTCAGTTACATAGATGCGTTAAGACGTCTAGCTCTCTTGGAGAAAGGCCAAAGTCTTGTGCTTCTTTATCTACAATCTCAGGATCTTGAATAATACGAATGGCCTTGGATGCCACTTCAGGCGATAGCATGGCTTTTCCGCTCATGACGAGGTCGATCGCGTTTCGAAGCTCTCCAGGGTCACTTTCTTTGAGTAGATAACCCTTTGCACCCGCTTTTAAAGCTCCGTAGACACTCTGTTCATCGTCTTTAACAGTTAACATGATGGTTTTAATATGCGGGTAGAGCTGTGCAATTTCGCCGCAGGCCTCTATGCCATCCATGCCTGGCATGTGAATGTCCATGAGGATGATGTCGATATTGCTGTCGTTCGCAAGTTGCGCCAACAATTCTCCGCCCTCCGTCGCCTTTGACTTGATCTTGATGTCGTCAAATAGGCCGAGTTTATTGATGATGGCTTTCGCCAGGAAGGCATTGTCTTCAGCGAGGGCAATTCGAATCATGATACGAAGATGCTGGATTCTCCCAGAGATGGCAATAGTGCACTTGCCCTATTCGTTGAATGGAATCGATAATGAGATGCCACCCCCTGATTGTCTCTTTAAGATTTGAAATGAGGAATGAACTTCAGATGCACGTTGTGCCATTCCTTTCAATCCGCTTCCGCGTTTCATTTTAGCTTCGCCGAATCCGATGCCGTCATCTACCACAGTAATTTCAATACTTGAAGGATGCAGAAGGAAACTGATGGTAATCTGTTCTGCTTGTGCGTATTTGATCGCATTGTTGATCGCTTCCTGAATAATTCGGAAGTAGTTAATGGTCTGAGCAGGAGAAAGTTCAATGTCTGGGATATCAGCACTTTGAATTTTGATTTCTCCTGAAAAGGCAGCTTGAGACTGTTCGACATACCGCTCAACTCGAGCCTGGAATTCAGAGAAGTGGATTCGTCGTTCTCCTACTGCCCAAATGGTTTCTCTCAATTGCCCCATGGTTTCTCTAGCGAAGGAGTTAATAGGGGAGAGCTTCGTTTTCTGACCCTGGTCTCGGTACATCTCTAAGTCAATGCTTGAGATGATGTGTGAGAGCCTCGCTCCAATGTTGTCATGCAATTCTCTTGAGATTCTGATCCGTTCATCGGCCACCTTTTTATCTTCTTGTTGCTTACGGATCAGTTTTCGTTGTCTGCGGTTTCGAGCCAACGCAAATGCAAGAAGCACGAACAAAACGGTAGAAGTGAGAATGATCAATAGGAACCACCAGCGTTGAGTAATCGGCGTGATACATTCAATATTTAGGTAGTTGGAGTCGCTCGCAGCATGTATTTGCTGGGAATACTCATCTTTTACCCAAGTCTTGATGTCAATTTGTTCATCGACCTGAATGAGTAGTTCTTCACCATGGATGACCTGTTTCAGCGAATCTCCTGCTTCCACCCAGAAGGTGAATCGATTTCCTTTTTCTGGATAGACACACGAAACTTTGATTTTTGCTTGCTTTTGTTGTGCTGCGATCCAAGCCTTTTCGGTGGCAAACTCAACCGCATTCGCAACATCGATATGCATTTTAGGCAGGGATGTGGCTTCGGATAGAATGTCTGAAAGCTTGAAACGTGCAAATCCCTCGACTCCAGCGACGTGTAGGTGATCTGCTTGATCTACATACCACCCTCCTTGATTGAATTCTCTCTGAGGAAGGCCATCACTGTGATCAATCTTTAGGATATCGTCACCACGCTTCAAATATGTTGAACGCGTGCCCAAAATGAATAGATCTTGACCAACGACATCCAGTCCAAGAAGATCAATGTCAGGACTTGATAAAGACTCCAACTCTTGCCCTTGCAGCTTAAACAAACCGCCTTGAAGCGAAGAAAACCAAGTGGACTCGTTGTAATGGACGCTGCTGGAGAATACCATGGTTTCCTCATGGTTCAACACTTCGGTGACGTTGAGTACACTATCTAGAAAAACAACCTCCGTTGTTGTGGATGCGATGTAGCCGTCCAGATACGGTGTGATATGCATGACATATCCCGTAAAACCTGCTTCCTCTAGTGAAGTGTGAGAAACGTAATTCCCTTGTGGATCAAAAAGAACAACGCTCGTTTTAGTAAAGCCCCAGATTGCTTGTCCATCAATGCTTTCTTGAAAGCAAGTCACTGTGTTCCCGATGGATTCTACTAAGTCATAGAAGACGACGTCTAAACCTCTACCATTCCATCGGAGAATACCGTTGCGATAAGTACCAACTAGGAATGTCTGATCTGTTTCTATTCCCGAGATGCAGTTCATTCCTTGTGTTGCGGAAATAATCGGATGGTTCGACTTTCCGAAGCTTCTAATACCATTGGAGGTGGTGCAAAAAACAACACTCTTTCCTTCGAAAATGGACCAAGCCGGATTGATTTCGTCATCACTTGAACTTGGATAGAAATCAAGGTGCATGGCGTTTCGATGAATCATCCAAAGTCCGTTGGATACTGTACCAATCCAAAGATTGCCCCGTCGGTCAACAAACGCAGTTTCAAGACGAGTTTTAGGCCAGCTTACCCGGATATTTTGAAGTGAATCCATCTCCAGTTGATAGACTCCTTGATTCGCAACTACGATCTTCTCTTGCTCTGAGATAGAAAGTTCAAAAGCATAACTAGTCTGCGTCAAAAACTGTCCATTGATAAACAATGAGTCGCCCTGTAGATTCTCGTATAGCTTCAGTGAATTACTACCTCGAGAGTACGGAGAATGATAAGGGGATTCGATCATTCTCCCTCCTGATAAATCAGGCGCAATGATCCAATGAAGATCGGCACCGAATATGATCAGACTATCATTTTCTTCACCAGCGTAATTAGAGAAGAAGGAAGTTGGGAATTCGAAACTAGTGAGCTCTTTTCCACTATTGTCTAGCCTGTGAATAGCACGTTGCGATAGCGCGTAAAGGTATGTTGAATCAGAGGTGTAAAAAAGTTCATAGATGTATTCATCAATGGTAAAGTCTCGCAACTGGTAACCATCCCAGCTCTGCAATCCGCCAGGGGTTCCCACCATGATCGTTCCATCTGGAAGTTCGTTAATGGCAGTGACGGTATTGCGACGCAATCCGTCTTTAATATCAATCTCAAGCGTAGTGTATAATTGAGCGGTCGATTCCTGTCCGAATGAAGCATGGAAAAGTCAAAGGCAGAAGCAAAAAGTCAACCAACGAATCACAGCTGAGATACCTTAAACCTCAAGGTCTTCAAGTTCACCTTCGCTTGCCGCAATGACTGTCGATACAGCGCCATCACCCGTTACGTTCACAATGGTACGACACATATCGAGGATACGGTCTACCGGGAAAATAAGCGCGATCCAAGCGTCGTTCAATCCTACCGAGGTCAACACCAACATCATCAGAACCAATCCGGCACTTGGTACAGCTGCTGCACCAATTGATGCGAGGGTAGCAGTTAAGACAATCGTGGCTTGTGCCCCGAATGATAGGTCTACCATGTGGAACTGCGCCAATGCGATAACGGCCACCGCTTGGTACAAACTTGTTCCATCCATATTCACCGTGGCTCCAATTGGAAGTACGAAACTGGTGGTACGTTCAGACACTCCAATGTTCTTGTTTACGCAATCCATTGTCACCGGAAGCGTAGCCACTGAGGAAGAGGTTGCGAAGGCAGTAATCTGCGCATCACGCATTCCCTTCAGGAATCGACGTGGAGTCATTTTCTTCACCAACACAGAAACAAGCGTAGGATATACGAGGAACACCATGATTACGAGACCAAGGATCACGACCGCAGAGTACTTCAACAAGAAGTCAAGAAGCGAGAAGAACTTGTCAGGATCAGATCCCGCGGCTGTTACTACTTGTCCGGCCATCAAGGCGAAAACGAAGATCGGCATGAACTGCATGACTACAATCACCATGCGCACGAATATCTCATTCAGGCCATCAATCAACTTGACGACGGGGTCACTCTTTTCACTTGGTATGGTCACCAACACGATACCGAAGAAAATTGCGAAGAAGATGATCTGCAGCATTTGCTGCGAACTCAGGGCCTTGAAGATGTTATTCGGAATCACATCAACCAAGGGCTGCAAGGGGCCTTGCTTTTTGGTTGTGTTCATCTTGTTGATTTTATCTTGGAGGTTCGCGTCTACCTCTTCGGCGCCCATTTCTTCGCGTACTTCAGCTACCATCGCTTGTCGCGCTGGGTCATTCAGGTAGTCGATTTCATCTAAGCGCTCGATACCACTGTCTGTGGCCCATATTTCATAGCGAACACGATTCCTTGAACGGAGATCGTCATCAACGTGAACCCCTGGTTTGATAAGGTTTACCAAGACCAATCCAATCACAATCGCAGCAGCAGTAGTGATAACGTAGGTACCCAAGGTTTTGAGTCCCATACGACCCAGTTTCTGGATATCTCCCAGTGATGTCACCCCCACGATGATCGAGAATAATACCAACGGCACAGCGATCAGCTTCAGGAGATTCACGAAGATGTCTCCGAAAGGCTTCACATAGTCAATTGTGAAGTCATTCCAACCAAACTTGATCGACATCCAGGCGAACACAGCACCCAACACCATTCCGATAATAACTTGCCAATGCAGCGCGATCTTTTTCATGGGAGAATTTTTGGAGGTGGTAAGATGCGAAAAATCTTCCACCCAGTGTCGGGTGACCGGCGTACGGCATCCGGCTTCCGAAGGGTAAACATGGATGCCGAAAGCTAGATGCCAGAACTCGTACCGTTCCTCACGTTTGTGGGACGTCAATCCTAAATTCTCCTGCTGAACAGCTCTTTGGAGTATGTTGTTAACGAACATTATACGTTAAGCACAACCACATGAAATCATCCAGCCTTGATCAATTTCTTATTGATGATACTGCCAAAATTAAAATCTCAGAACCGCTTTGGGGTTCGACTAAATCAACTTTTGGGATCATCTTATTTGTTGTATTTGCGCTGATACTGTTCGATTACATAACGAAGAGCATCATCACCTCAGGAGCCTTATTCATCTTCTGGATTCTTTCCGCCTACATCGGTTTTTCGCGGCAGGTTTTCGAAATTGACATTGCCGGAGGAGTCGTGAAAGATTACGTACGTTCTTTCGGAATCATTAAATCAAAGGGAGAGATTATTCGTCTTGAAGATTACCCGAATATTTCTCTGCTCCAGACAAATGTTATGAAAGGTCGAGCTAGGGGTATAATGCAGCCTGTAGGCTTTGCGGGAAATGAAGTGGCACTCATACAGTATCAAATAACTTTGCTTTCACCAGATCACCGCAGAAAACACGTCATCGAGCGAATCATCGAAGATCCTGAAAAGGCTAAGAAGAGGGTAGAGGCGTGGAGTGAAAAACTAGACTTGCCAGTGGTGAAGTATTCGCCTCCGCGGGTAGCTCGACGTAGGCGATAGGCTTTCACTACGTTTCAGGCCTGAGGCTTAAGCAGGTGGCGGTTATAACCGCCGTTACACTTTACACTCTCGATGCTCGATCGCGCAGCAAAGCATCAGCGATGACCATGGCTGTCATGGCTTCTACGATTGGGACTGCTCGGGGGAGTACGCACGGATCATGTCTCCCTTTTCCTCTCGCTACTGCTTCTTGTCCTGCCGTGTCTACGGTGCTTTGGTCTTGCATGATGGTGGCGACAGGTTTGAAGGCGATGGAGAGAGAGATTTCTTCTCCGTTCGAGATTCCTCCTTGGATACCGCCGCTGTTGTTGCTGGTTGTTTTTATTTCGCCTTCGGCGGAAGCGAATGAGTCGTTCTGTTCACTGCCGTAGTCATAGGTGCCCTGGAAACCGCTTCCGAGTTCAACGCCCTTCACAGCGTTGATAGAGAAGAGGGCCTTGGCTAGCTCAGCGTGCAATTTGTCAAAGACGGGCTCGCCGATTCCGGCTGGCATTCCGCGAACGATGCATCGAATAGATCCTCCTACCGTGTCTCCTTTTTTTCGGGTTTCGTCGATGAGGGAAATCATCTGTTCCGCGCTAGCGAGATGAGGACAACGAACAATCGTTTGATCAACATCAGCCTTTGAAACTCTTGAGTGATCATAAGCGCTATCGATGGTTAGATCCTTCACACGTTCGACCCAGGCGATCACTTCAATGTTTTGAGTCGAGAGGAATGCTTGAGCTACAGCACCACCCACAACACGAGAAGCCGTTTCACGAGCGCTCGATCTGCCACCTCCGCGATAGTCGCGATGACCGTACTTCATTTGCCACGTGTAATCAGCATGAGAAGGACGGTAGACATCTTTGATGTGACTGTAATCCTTTGAACGCTGGTCTTCATTGGGAATGATGAAACCTATCGGTGTGCCAAGTGTCTTGCCTTCAAACACACCGCTAAGAATCTGCACTGTGTCGCTCTCCTTGCGCTGCGTGGTGATTTTGGACTGACCCGGCTTTCGACGATCCAATTCAGCTTGGATCATATCTGAAGTGAGCTCCAGTCCGGCCGGACATCCATCGATCACACCGCCAATAGCGGCTCCGTGAGATTCACCGAAAGTGGTGAGTTTGAAAAGGGTTCCCAGCGTATTACTCATAATGCGAATCTAAGGTAAAACAGCAGGAGTGTCAGGAAGTTTAGAAGCGGAATGCGTTCCGCGCTAGCGTGTGATTCATTACCTTCGCCGCCATGTTGAAGAAGCTTTACAGATTCTTACATCCGCGTTTCCAAACGCTCTTCCTTGAATATCCGGTAGATATGAAGCCGCGATATGGTCATGGATTGCCGCCACACCCTGAGTTGTATTCGATTGTGAATGAACGACGTGACGAGTACAAACAGTTGTTGGAAGCAGCGAAGAAGTATGAAGAGCATTTTCTTCAGTTCAAAGAGGCGAAGAATGAAAAGGATCCAATGCTTCCCGTTTGGAATAACGACTTTCTTCCAGGTCTAGATATTGTGATGATCTTCACAATGCTGGCCGAGCGTCGGCCGAAACGATACATTGAAGTAGGTTCCGGAAACAGCACGAAGGTGGCCCATTTCGCTAAGAAAACGCTTGGTCTGGATGTTCAGATTATTTCCATTGACCCACAACCACGCGCAGAGATTGATGCGCTGGCGGATGAGATCATTCGTAAGCCTTTCGAAAATATCGATGCATCGTTTATTGAAGGACTAGGGGAGAACGATATCCTGTTCATTGACAACTCGCACCGCATTCTTCCGAATTCAGATGCGATGGTCTTCTTCAATGAAACGCTTCCGAGATTAAAGCCAGGCGTCGTGGTGCACATTCACGACATCTACATTCCTTACGACTACCCTCAATTCATGTGTGATCGCTTCTACAGTGAGCAATATGGCTTGATGCACTACATACTAGCGAATCCACAACGTTTCCGAACCATCTGTCCGAACTACTTCATTTCTGAAGACAAAGAACTGGATGGAATTTTGAATGGATTGTGGGAGAAGCTTCCGAATGTCGAAAGGCATGGGGGCAGTTATTGGCTCAGGGTCATGGGCTAAAAGGCGAAATGGCGAAATGGCTGAAGGGTTCAACATTAAGATTGAATCCACGGATGCGGATGCCGGAACTGAACCTTCTTTACCCTCAGCAATCTCACCTCCTCATTCCGGCCCCTGAGCTGAACACCCGAGTTCTTCAGATTCATAGCCGTTCATGTCGAGATGTTCAAGTACATCTTGTGAGAGAAGAAGATCAACTTTATGCTGATTGCCCAAACCTCTAATTATAGGAGTTTCCAGTAGAAGGGTAAGTCAGATAATCACCAACCACGAATAACTAAAAAGCAATGACTAGGAACTAAGAACCAACTACTAAAAACCAAATCCGCTAAAAAGTATAATGCAACAGCCCTTCAATCCCTCTCAAACGAAAAGTGAGTTCGCTCGAAGGGGCAGTGCTTCGCTGTAATTCGTCGGAATAGGTTTCGCTCATTGGCCACAGGTACAATACCTCCGGTGTCCAGCGAATCATGAAGTTGAAGTTTTCGTTGATGTATAGCTTTTGTCCGATGGAAAAGTCAAAACCTGCATAGCCGTAGGTGATGGTTTGCTCGGTAAAAGTCTCTGCTATAAAAGGTGAAGGGACGTATACCTCAAATTCAGGATCGAGGTAAAACGGACGCATACGCTCGCGATCAAATTCTGACCAGAATCCAACTAAAACATCCACCCCGTAGGTCATAGAGCTCTTTTGATCTGCTTTGAACCATTCGGTTCCAAATCGAACATCGATGTTGTAGTAGTTTCTTGAATCGTATTGAAAGGTGATGGTAGTATCTGACCAACTCACCGGTGAATCATTTCGTTCTTCTTCGTAGAATTCTCGGTCTTCAAAGTTCACTTGGAAACGCCAACTGCGATTGGGTTTAACTTGACGTTTGTACATCAAGCTGTAGCGCGAAATGACCGGGGTGCCGTTCATAACTGTGACAATAGCAGGAGTAAGGCTCACACCAATCGAATTGACCTTCTCGGGCATGTTGAAAACCACAGGCTCGTTATCATATTGCGCTGACAAAGAAGGAGCAATGAGCAGCCAGGTGGCAAGAAGAATAAGGTGTCTGATCATCGTAACCCAAGGTAGTCTATTGCAGGGAATGAACAAGGAATTATCTTCGTTGCCATGAAGATGCTGATCAAGAACATCAAAGGACTCGTCGGCGCACGAGAAGAAGCTCCAAGCATTTTAAAAGGTGCTGACATGAAAGATCTTCCGATCATTGAAGACGCATGGTTGGCTGTCGAAGACGGTGTCATTGCTGACTTCGGTAAAATGGAAGACTGGCCTGGTATTAGCGACTGGCGTGACCTTGAGGTGATGGAGGCGGATGGTAAGTTTATTCTTCCCGGATTCGTTGATAGTCATACACATATTGTCTACGCCGCGAACCGAGAAGGGGAGTTCGTTGACCGAATTAAAGGACTTACCTACGCTGAGATCGCAGAGAAAGGTGGAGGTATCCTAAACTCTGCGCGCATATTGGCAGAGGCATCAGAAGATGATTTGTTCGAAGCTGCTTTCGCTCGCGCGGAAGGGTTCATTCACATGGGAACAACTGCCCTCGAAGTGAAAAGTGGGTACGGACTCTCCATAGAAGCCGAGCTCAAGATGTTACGTGTCATCCGAAGACTTGAAGAAGCACTGCCAATTCCGGTGCGCTCTACCTTCCTCGGAATGCACGCCATTCCCATGGAATACAAGGGCAATCCTGAAGCCTACATCGATCTTGTGATCAATGAGATGCTTCCTGCGGTAGCAGAAGAAAAACTAGCAGACTACGTAGATGCTTTTTTAGAAGATGGATACTTCTCAGCTAAGCAAACAGTACGCCTCATCGAAGCAGCAGATAAGTATGGTCTCGACGCCAAGATCCACGTGAATCAATTCACTGCTACAGGCGGGGTTCGCGCCTGCGCCGAAGCAGGAGCCCTCACCTTAGACCACCTTGAGGAACTCACCGATGACGACGTCCAAGCCATGCTTCAATACGACACGATTCCTGTCGCCCTTCCCTCGTGTTCCTTTTTCCTCAGCATCCCATACACTCCGGCCCGCC
Organism: Flavobacteriales bacterium; assembly: GCA_022447625.1. Taxonomy (GTDB): domain Bacteria; phylum Bacteroidota; class Bacteroidia; order Flavobacteriales_D; family Sanyastnellaceae; genus Sanyastnella. The sequence goes on from JAKVAX010000032.1 coordinate 15,468, forward strand.
AAATCATCGACGCTGGATTACCTATAGTTCTCGCTTCAGACTACAACCCCGGCTCTACCCCAAATGGAAACATGAGCCTTGTCATAGCCATGGCATGCATCAAGATGAATATGCTCCCAGAAGAAGCAATCAACGCAGCCACTCTGAATGCGGCCGCAGCGCTCCAACTCAGCGAAGTCACCGGAAGCATCACCCCAGGCATGCGCGCAGATTTCATCATGACCAAGCCGATGTCTTCCATCAATTATCTACCGTATTCGTTCGGAGAGCAGTTGGTGGATGGGGTATTTGTCGAGGGAGTTCGGCAGTAAAGGTGTTGAAGGTGGAAGGTTGAATGTGGAACGAACTAGGTTAGTTGTTTCTCGACGTATCGTCTTAAACCGTAGAGCATTTGCTGGATAGTTTCAATCTCCAGCAAGATGTCTTCAGCTTCTTGCTCTTGAAGGTAATCCAAGACATGAGTAAGCTTCACTTGAGTGTGTAGTTCTGAAGTTGATCCTAAAGCTATATTGATGTGTCTTCGATACGTTCGGTGACCTCCTGAAGCAGCTCCTTCTGCGATATTAGAAGGAATAGAAATAGCTGCTCTATTTATTTGCGATTTCAGTTCATAATCCCGTTCAAACTCTAAAGGTTTTCCAAGACGATATATCCTGGGAATCAATTGGAAAGATCGTTGATACACCTCTAAATTCTCATAGAAATTTGCCATAAACCGGAAGCTAATTCAAATAAAGAGCTGATCGACAATCGGTTTAAGGTCGTGGTTCAGAACTTTGTAGACGCTAAGAAATCCCCCTCTCGTTCAACATTCCACGAACCACAAACCCCAGTTATAGATTATAGTTTATCGTCTATAGATTCTAGTCTCTAGTCCCTAGACTCTCGTCTCTCGACCCCAGTTAGTCAAAAGTTTGCACCCCTCACTGAACTTCCTCAACTTCGCCGTGCAAAATTCAAACTATGGCACGCACACTTATCGAATGTGTTCCGAATATCTCGGAAGGGAGAGATGAAGCGAAGATCCAAGCGATTGCTTCAACGGTTGAAACAGTAGACGGAGTGAAGCTTTTGGATGTGGATCCTGGAGCGTCAACGAACCGCACAGTGATCACCTTTGTAGGTGAGCCTGATCAGGTGGTGGAAGCTGCGTTTCGATTGATTAAGAAGGCCGGAGAACTCATCGATATGAGCAAGCACAAAGGGGAGCACCCACGTATGGGAGCTACAGATGTTTGTCCGTTCGTACCCGTGGCGAACGCTACAATGGATGATTGTGTGAAATGTGCTCATGCGCTGGGAGAGCGTGTTGGGAAGGAACTTGGAATTCCGGGGTACTTCTACGAAAACGCTGCTACTTCTGAAAAGCGACAGAACCTCGCACATTGCCGTAGCGGAGAGTATGAAGGACTCGATAAGCTGTCGAAGCCTGAGTGGGCGCCTGATTTTGGTCCGGCAGAGTTCAATGATCGTGCGAAACAAACAGGAGCTACGGCAATTGGAGCTCGTGACTTCTTGGTAGCATACAACGTAAACTTGAATACGACGTCTTCACGTAGAGCGAACGCTATCGCATTTGATATTCGCGAGGCTGGGCGTGTTAAACGTGAAGGGAATCCGTTGACAGGGAAGAAGGTGCTGGATGAAACAGGTGAGCCAGTGCGCATCCCTGGAAGCTTGAAAGCTGTGAAAGGAATTGGTTGGTTCATTGAAGAATACGGCATTGCGCAGTTGAGCTTGAACCTTACCAATATCAATATTACCTCTGTGCACAAGGCCTTTGATGAGGCTTCGGAGCGTGCGCGTGAGCGAGGTATTCGTGTGACAGGAAGCGAGATTGTTGGGTTGATTCCAAAGAAGGTATTGATTGATGCGGCTGATCATTACCTGGTTAAGCAATCTCGATCACAAGGAATTTCTGAAAGCGAAAAGATCAAAATTGCCGTTAAGTCTTTAGGGCTTGATGACTTGGCTCCTTTCGATGCACATTCAAAAGTAATCGAGTACATGATTGAAGATGGGGCTGAAGGAAAGCGCCTGATCGACATGGACTTGAAAGCGTTTGCTGAAGAGACGTCGTCTGAATCTATGGCTCCAGGTGGAGGTTCAATTTCTGCTTACTGCGGAGCAATGGGTGTTTCACTCGGTACCATGGTAGCGAACCTCAGCGCACACAAACGTGGATGGGATGATCGTTGGGAAGAATTCTCTGAATGGGCAGTGCGTGGAATGGAGTTCCAAGAGCAATTAATCGCGATGGTTGATGAAGATACCAACGCCTTCAATAAGATCATGGAGGCATACGGAATGCCGAAGAATACAGACGCCGATAAAGCTGCCCGTACTCAAGCGATTCAAGACGCTACCAAGTACGCCATTGAAGTTCCTCTGAAGGTGGCACGATTGTCCTACCAGAGTATGGAGGTGATGAAGGCTATGGCTGAAATCGGAAATCCTGCGAGTGTGACAGATGCTGGCGTTGGAGCACTTTGTGCGCGCACAGCGGTCATCGGAGCGGTGATGAATGTTCAGGTGAACACAGGAGACTTGACTGATGATGCCTACAAGGCTAAAGTTTTGGCTGAAGGTGCTGAATTAGTCGCTAGCGCGGAATCGTTAGAAGCTACCATCCGCCGACGTGTGAATGAGGTGCTGTCGAAGTAGGGAATAAGAGGCCGATCAATGTATTAATATTGAGTCGGCACTGCCTTCTTGCTGAATCCTCCTACTTGGAAAAGAGAATTCCGACGTCAGTTCGCATGGAAGCCCTGTGCTATTTTAGCAGCGAACGAACCCTGTTCAAATACGTAGAAGAAACAGCTTGAATGCAGCGGCACAAATATCATGGAGGCAACGCCTCGCGAGGGTACTCTTCTTTTTCCCGCTGCAACTCTTGTTGTTGCACTTTAAGAAGAACCTTTTTCTGCTGTTCTTTTGGATCATTTTGTTCGGATATACACTGAACTATTTGGCGGCACGATATGGTGTAGCCTACCAGTTCTTGTTTCCAGAATATATGGGAGAGAACAGTCCATTCGCTTTTGCGATGGTGGGCTTTGCCTTGGGAGGATTTATCCTGGCATTAAATCTCTACACCTACATCCTTCATGGATTCCGCTTCCCGTTTATTGCCACGCTGAATCGTCCTTTCCTGAAGTTCAGTGTCAATAATTTCATTCTCCCTGCTAGCTTCGTCCTAACATACATGGTGTCAAGCATCACCTTTCAACGCGATCAAGAGTTGCTATCGGGGGAAGAGATTCTCTTCAACATGTTCGGCTTCGTTATGGGGATTTTGAGCTACTTGATTGTGAGCTTAGTTTACTTCCGTTTCACAAACAAGAATCTGCTGAGCTACGAGACCAAGGAAGATCCAAAAAAACTAGAGAAAAGAGATGAAGAAGAAATGGTGCGTACCAATCTTCACCGAAAAGTTCAATGGACACGTAAGAATCGAATCAAACGAGAGTGGCGGGTTGAAACGTATTTGTCATCGGCCATCCGCATTAAGTTGGCACGTTCTGCAGAACACTATAACCACGATCTTCTTCAGAAGGTGTTTGCACAAAATCACTTAAACGCATCCCTCTTCGAGTTGGCGCTGGTGGTATCATTTATCTTGATCGGATCATTGCGCGAGAACCCTTATTTCGTCTTACCTGCTGCGGCAAGTGTGATGTTCTTCTTTACGATGATGCTCATGCTTATCTCGGCGTTGCATAGTTGGATCCGCGGTTGGACAGTCACCGTGTTTGCGTTGGTGTTCGTACTGATCAATTTCTCTATGCCGGAACTGGGCATATTCCACATTGAGAACCACGCATATGGTCTGGACTATGAGGCTCCGAAAGCGGAGTATTCACGAGACTACATTGCATCTCTCAATACGAACGACTCTATTGCTGACACAGACTTCAACGCAACGATTGAGATGTTGGACAATTGGAGAAGGAAGCACTTAAAGCAATCAATCATGACTGGCAAAAAGCCAAAACTGGTGATTGTGAATGTCAGTGGGGGAGGTTCTCGTTCAGCACTCTGGACCTTCAGCAGTTTACAGTACGCTGATAGCGCAATTGAAGGCGGACTGATTGACCGTGCAGCCCTCATTTCGGGTTCGTCAGGAGGGATGATCGGAGCTGCGTATCTCCGCGAACTATGTCTACTCGAAAAGCAAGGAGTGCTAGACAATCGACACCACCCTAGATTCAGAGATAACATTGGTAAAGACCTACTGAACCCGGTTATTTTCACCATAGCAACGAACGACTTTTTTGTTCGTTATCAAGATGTAGAATTTGATGGAAGATCATACACGAAAGACCGTGCATGGGCTTTTGAAAAACAGTTGAATTCGAATACGGAGCAGGTGATGAATAAGCGCCTGAGCGATTATGTGGAGCCTGAACGTCAAGCACTCATCCCGACGATGATCTTTGCTCCAACAATTACGAACGACGGACGTCGACTGCTTATTTCGAGCCAGCCATGTTCGTACCTGACTCAGAACAAGCCAGAAGATGGGGTGAACTATTCGTCGGTATCAGAAGACGTAGAATACCTCAGACTATTCGACCAACAAGACCCTCTAAACCTCCGATTCACGAGTGCCTTGCGGATGAATGCGACTTTCCCGTATGTCTTACCGATTGTGACATTGCCATCCGATCCACCGGTAGAGGTAATGGATGCTGGAATGAGAGATAATTTTGGAATGAAGACGACGCTTCAGTTCCTTTACACATTCAGAAATTGGATCAATACGAATACCAGCGGTGTGGTGATTGTTCAAGTGCGCGATCTTCAGCGCGATTCAGAACGTGAACAAAAGAAGCCGAACCTTTTCAATAGAATCACCCTGCCTCTTGGTTCAATCTATGGGAACATCACGCGCACCCAAGACTACAACAACGATCAATTGATTCGTTACATGTCGGCACTCATGGAGAATGACCTTGATATTGTCACCTTACAGTTGGCGCCGGATGAAGAGTCTGCGGTTTCTCTTAGCTTTCACTTGACGAATACCGAGAAGACCACCATCAATCAGGAGCTCCAAGCCGAGGATTTCCAACAGGCGGTCGAAGAACTGAAACGATTGCTCGAATAAGCGTTATTCGTGTCTTCTTCAGACTTATCTTTGCAGAAATTTCAAGCGATGAACATCAAACGTCCTATTGGCCGACTCCGTCTTATAGCTATCCTTGAAGGAATTAGTTACCTCTTGTTTGCTATTACGATGCCCCTTAAATACGTTTGGGAAATCACTGAACCTAATATGATCGTCGGAATGGCCCACGGATGGTTATTTCTGATTTACATCGTATTGGCCATCGAAAGCATCGTAGCGTATAAGTGGAAGTTCAAGCAAATCGCGTTGACTTTTATTGCGTCTATTCTTCCGTTTGGAACCTTCTCGCTGACCACAAACTGTTCAAGCCGTTTGAAAAGGAGCTAGATGCTGCTCAATAGATCGCTTCGATCACGACCTTACCAGTGTTATTTTTGAAGGATTCTCCTGACTGCAGGAGATGCATTTTTCGGCCGATAGGCGAAGCTAGTGAAATGCAGAAATACTTCTTTCCATTGAAAGTCACAGAGCCCATTCCGCTGGCAATGAGAAAGTCTCCCATGCTCGTTTCGGCGTAAGCCCCAAATTCAATCTGATCAAAGTCTTTTTCTAGATCTACTCTTTGAAGGTCAGCGATTTGACCGCGAAGTTTGATGATGTTTTTCTGAAGCTGTTCTTCTTCTTGTCGCATCATTTCGCGACTCGTTTCGAACTTATCACCCGCGCTGCTTTTCTGCTCGCTCTTTTTAGATTCGCTCAGAGAGTAGAGTTCATTCGTGATGGTATTGCATCTCGCAGTCAAATCATCAATCAAGTGATTCACTAAGGCTGTTTTCTTCTCCAAGCTCATAGGCGAAAGATAGGGCGTGTAGGGCTACCTGCAATGAAAATTCACAGCGAGTCCGTATGTTTGGATAAATCATCACTATGGCGGAAGAAGAATTGCCTAAGAAACCGGAAGAGACAGCTGGTAGACACGAGTCTGAACAACAGCGCGAAGCAGAGAAACAAGCAGCCGATAAGGCCCAGCGAGGTTTTCGGATTGCCTTGAATAATACTTGGGCATTTCTGCAATCAATTTTAAGCCTTAGTGAAGGATTGGATAAGGAGGCTACCACCGAAGGAATCAAAATGGACGTTGAGTTCCGTGGCCACGCTGCATGGATTTTGGTTGCGTCGATAATGATCGCTTCTATTGGTCTCTCGGTGGGTAATATTCCAATCATCGTAGGAGCCATGTTGATCTCGCCGTTGATGGGGCCTATTCTGGGAATTGGACTTGCTGCAGGTACGAACGACTTTGAATTACTCAAGCGCTCATTGACCAACTTTGCTATCGCCATCGCCATCAGTGTGGTGATTTCAACTCTGTATTTCTTGATCGTACCCACGCCAGAAATCAATGCAGAGCTTCTCGATCGTAAGACGGCGACCTTACTTTCAATTGCAGTGGCCTTTTTCGGCGGTTTTGCCGGTATTATCGCTGGTTCTAGAAGTTATAAGAGCAATGTAGTGCCAGGAGTAGCTATTGCTACAGCCTTGATGCCTCCGTTATGTACTGTTGGTTTTGGTATCGCTAACGCGGAATTGGATTTCATCATAGGAGCTTTGTACCTCTTCTTCATCAATTCCATCTTCATCGCGCTTCCGACTTACTTGTACATCCACTACATGCAGTTCCCGGTCAAGGAGTTCATTGATCCGATGCGTGAGCGAAAAATAAAGCGGCGTATCGCTTTCTTCCTGGTGTTGATCATCATCCCTGGGGGAATCATCTTCGTTAACGTGATTCGCCAGAGTTTCTTTAGTCGGAATGCGAGTCAATTCCTAGTAGCGGTAGAAGAGACTCTTGAAGACAAGAACATCACGATTATCGACAAGCAAGTCTCCTATGATGCTGACCATCCTAAGATCAAAATTGCCTTGATGGGAGACCCGGTGAGTCAAGACACTCGTGAGCGTTGGGAAGATTTACGTGCTGAATTCGGGTTAGAAGGTTGTCAATTAGAGATCCGTGAACCGCGTGACTTCACCGAAGCCATTGAAGACCTTCGTCAGGAAAACCTCAACAACTCCGCTGGACAAATCGAAGACTTCTATCGATCCGAAATTGAAGAGCGAGATGCGCGCATCGATGAACTCGAGCGAAGACTGAATCAATACGAGAACAGCGAAGGAACCTTCGATGATATTTCGGCTGAAGTAAAAATGCTCTTCCCAGAGATTCAAAGAGCTGCCTACTCGAACTTGGTAGAAACGAGCTTCAACACGGCAGCTGACACCATCCCAACCTTGATGGTTCAGTGGCCAGAAGACATGACCGAGGAGCAGATTCTCGCATCAAGAGATCAGCTATCTCGCTGGCTAAGCGCACGCTTGAAAGATGATAAAGCGCGTGTCATTGGATACTCACTAGAGTGATTTAGAAATATGGTTGTATAACCGCTTACATGGTGCAACCGACCAAATATCATTTTTGGTCGACCGAATTCTCACTTGGAGGGAGTAAATCGCATTTAAGGCTTAACTTACTCATTAACCAACAATAACTTAACCTCTACAGAATGAGAAAGTCCTACACCCGAGGATGGCTTATTGCCATGCTCTTCTCTCTTTTTGCTGCGCTTTCATTTCAAGCCAGGTCGCAAGAGATTAATCCGGATGAATTTTGTGTTCAATTAGGCGAACCCTTTGAAGGTTCACTACTAGACAATGACTTCGTCGATCCATCAGCCGCTAATGTTATTATACCCGAGCCGCCTCCTTGTATTTCAATAGTAGAGGGTGGCCAACTTATTTGGGATCAACCCCTCTCCGAGGAGTGCTGTGGACAAACCTTCGAGTTCATTTACTTCGTCGAGATTCAAGGGCAATTTGTTGGAGAAGCGATGGTTTCGATTGAGATCAAATGCGATAAACCAGACTGCTCATTTATTGATCTAACTGCGCTAGATTCTGGGGCCGGTGATGACCAGTCGGATCGTTGCATTGAAGTGTGTGAATGGTCATCGGCTACGTTGCTTTATTCTTATAACCCTGATTTCGCCTATGATTGGACCTTACCTGTACCTTTTGCTATCGGTGCGAATGACGCTCAAATCATTGTTGATTGGGAATCAGCTGGAAGTAGTTGGATACAACTGGATATTACAGATGATAATGGTGAGTTGACAAGTCTATTCTTCTGTGTAGATGTATTGGAAGGCCCGCAAGCTGAATTCATAACTACAGGTTATGCGTGTTTGGATGCGCCAATGACATTTGAAAACCTATATCCTTATGCCGCAAGTTATACATGGGATTTTGGAGATGGCACCATTGTCAATGATGACGGTCAGTTTGTGCAGCATACCTACGATACACCAGGAAACTACACAGTGGTGCTTTCAGCTACAACAGCCGTTTATGGTGATGGAGCTACGGCACTATGTTGCTGTACTCAAGAATTTCAGATGGACGTAGAGGTAGACGAACTACCAGGACCAGAAATATCTTGTATTTCCACGCTCTGTGAAGGAGATGCTGCCACTTACACCACCAATGCTGAAAACTGCGACGATTATATTTGGACCGTCTTAGATGCTGACGGCAATATTGTTCCCATTGTCAGTGGAGATGGTACGAACACTATTGACGTAGTTTGGGGAGCTGGTCCATTTGGAACGGTTACACTTGAAGTTTCCGGTTGCGATGATGACTATTGTGACACGCCAACAACGGTCTACATTCCAATCATTTCAAGCGTAGGTGTGATTGGGGGTGATGACATCGTATGTGCTGGTAGCACATCAACGTATACACTGCCAAAATGGCTCGCTACAAACTACACATGGAATGTTAGTGGAGGTACGATCATTAGTGACCCAAACATGCACACAGTCACAGTGGAGTGGGGAGCAGGTCCAACGGGGTCTATTGATGTACAATACCAAAGTGATTTTCTTATCGACCTCGAAGGGCATGATGCTACTGATTGTCAAGGTACAGCGAATTTGGATGTTGACATTCTCCCTGAGTTCAGTCTAGAGAATTTCCAGCCACAGGTATGCGTGAACAGCACAACCTTTATCAACGCTACGGCAGTTCCTTCCACTGCATATTCCTGGGCAATAGACCCAGCGGTACCGTTTACTGATTTAGGTGGGGCAATTCAAGTTGATTGGAATGTACCTCCAGGAACCTATATCATCACGGCGGAATCTACAGATGGTGCTTACTGTAATACTATAGAAACCACAGCCGTTCAAGTGTCTGATATTGACGAACCCCTTGGTATTACGGGACCTGAAGAAATATGTGCAGGAGAGACTGCCATTTATGTTGGTGAAGCATCACAACCTGGTGTTACCTTGATTTGGAACATTACGGGTGGAACACCAATCTTTGGTACGGGGCCTTCTATTTCCGTATTATGGGATGTTTCCGGACCCTATCAAGTTTCTTTAACCCAACAATTACAAGGACCTCCGTTTTGTGTTTCAGATCCTATTTCAATTACTCCAGAGTTAAAGTCAATTGCTTCACCCAGCATCTCTGGAACCGGGAATTGTACTAATTCGATTGAATCATACTCGATAGCTGCTATTCCGTATGCTGACGCTATTATTGAATGGGAAGTTCTAGACCCTACAGATGGAAGCGTAGTTGCCGGACAGGGAACGAATGCCGTGGATGTTCAATGGAATAACAGCCCGGGAATGGCGCAACTTCAAGTGACGGTGACACTTTGTGGAATTACTTACAGTGATACGATCACGTTAACCCTAAATGCACCGATAGTTCCGGTAATCACGGTAAGTGGAAATCTCTGTCCTGGCGTAACCGCAACACTCTCAACAACGGCTCCGTTTTCGAATTACGATTGGAGTACGGGTGATGCAACGGCTACAACAGACATTGACATGGGCGGCCTATACAGTGTGACAACTACTGATGTAAACAACTGTGAAGCCACTGCGTACTTCACTGCGGAAGAAGTGCCTTCGCCTGATGCCAGCTTAAGTACACCAAATTTAGAGACCATCTGTATTAATAATCCCCATACGGTGAACTTGGTGGCGATTACTGCTCCAGACTATGAGTTTACTTGGTATTGCAACGGTTCCTTGGTACTAGGTCCATCGGCAGTGAGTAATTATTCTCATATTTTCCAGAATATTCCAGGTTCATATTCTTATTACTATGAAGTGGAAAATACCTCTACAGGGTGTGTTAGCGTATCCAATACATTAGTGGTATTCGAAGAGATTTGTAATGGAGGAATTGGGTGTACACCGGAGCCATATGATGTGAATCCATCGGCTGTTTTACAATCACCAGAATGTAATAAGGTACAGTTTGATACTGCTCCAGTTAATTTCACTCCAACTCAGTGGTTCTTCGATGATGGTAACAACTCTACGAGCACAGCGCCACTGCATACATACCTCGATGCTGATTGTTACTTAGCCACAGTCAAAGGTGAAGTGCCTTCCGTGGATGGAGGAGTTTGTTTGGTTACCGATACAGTGAGTATTTGTGTGCCACTAGCGGCCAACTTCACATGCGAAATCACTGATTGTAGAACGGTTGATTTCACCAATCTTTCAACTTTCTTAGGGGCACCATACGGAACACCAATCAGCAGTGTTGAATGGGACTTCGATGGGGTTATCTCAACGAGCTACAATGATACCTATACATTCCCTTCGTCAGGAACTTTCCCTGTTACGTTGACCGTATTTAACGGTTCAGGGTGCGAGGCCAGCTTTACAAAGAACGTGACAATCAATTCAGTGGGGGTGCCGGTGATTACGATTAGCGATCCAAATCCTTGTGCCGGAGATCCAATCAGTCTTTCTGGAAGCGCAAGCAATGCGATTAGCTACACTTGGGATTTAGGAGACGGAACAATTCACGTTGGGCAAAACCTATTCCATACCTATGAATCTGATGGCAGTTACATGATTACGCTCACTGTAGAAGACGTGAATGGCTGTACAGATCAAGTAGTGATCGACGTAGATGTTGAACCTGGTATTCCTCCTCAGGAAATCACAGGAGCATTGGTAGTCTGTGAAGGAGAAGAGACACTACTATCTGCTCCAGTTGGATACGATTATCAATGGTCAACTGGTGCTTTAACTCAAGATATTTCTGTTGGACCTGGTGTGTACTCCGTGACAATTACTGATGCCAATGACTGTATACAGGTTATTGGCCCGGTAGAAGTAGTTGAACTACCAACTCAACCGGTCGTCATCGAAGGTGAACACTATATCTGTGACGCTGGGTGTCTTGATCTATTTGTACCCTTTATGCCAGGCGCATTGTATGAATGGTTTGATCAAGACATGAACTTGGTTTCTTCTTCGAATTTCCATCAAGTTTGTCATACAGATCTTCTACCAAATGAATTCACGGTGGCGGTTACCGACGTAAATGGTTGCCGCGTAGTATCTGAGCCCTTCCTTGTAGAGCTAGCGATTTCACCCTCGGTTTCAATTCTTGCTTCTGGCGCGTTATGTGAAGGTGACCCTAATGAGCTAATTGCAGATCCGTTCGACCCATCCCTCAGCTACTTATGGAGTACCGGTGAAAGTGGTGAATCAATCACAGTGCTAGCCGCTGGTGATTACACGGTTACGGTTATTGATCCAGTTTCAGGTTGTACTTCAAGTGATACCGAGACCATAAACCCACTGCCTGATCTATGTAGTGTTCCTGTGGGTTGTTATCAAGATTGCGATTCGGTTGAAGTATGTGTTTTACCAGGACTTGGAACATATCAATGGAACCTCGCAGGCTCACCAATTCTAGGTGCTCACTCCAACTGCTATTGGATTACTGTGTCCGGGGTATATTCTTTGACGATTACCACTCCTGAAGGATGTTCTGATACTTCAGGGGATTTGGAGATGATCATTGAGCCATGTGACGACGATCCGTGTGATCATGTTGAGTTCAGTTATGATTACTCAATCATCGAAAATGCGGTGGATAGCTGCTGTGTGGATATCAGCTACACAATAGACGAACCTACCTTATACAGTATCCGCTATACCAGCTTAGATGCTGATCTATCCTTTGATCCATCCTCACTTAGTTCGGATTTTTCTACGCAAACGAATACATCTTCTGAAGTTCGGATAGCGAATATTGATCCAGCTCAGGAGCTTCCTCAAGGAACTTACAACGATTTCATGACCCTTTGCGTGACAGAGCCAAACACGTCGCCGCAAACCGTTTTGGTTGAGTGGTTAGACCAAGAAGGAACGGTGCAGTGTACTGATAGCATTCTATTCGATTGCCCAGTAGAGCCGGATTGTTTGTACCTCCTTTCTGACTCCGCTTATTGTGAAGAAGGAAGCACATTCTATTCATTCACAGTTTGTAACCCAATGGATCAAGATTACAGCATCGGGTTTATTGACATGATGGCATCATCTCCTGTAGGTGTTATAATTTCTCCATCGGGAATCGATCTATCTGCAGATCCTATTGATCCAGGAGAATGTCAAACGATTCTCGTGGAAATCCTTGGTTCTGATCTCGGAGGAGAAACATTCTGTTACACAATGATTGCCCACGGGGAGGATCCTGCAGATAATCCTATGACACCTTGCTGCTCGTTGGAAGAGATCTATTGTATTGACCTTCCTTTCTGTGATCCATGTGAAGAGGTATATGTTGAATCTGTTCTTCCAGCTAACGGAAATGAAGGATGTTGCTATGAGATCACACTTGTGAATGATTTTGCAGCCGACTTCTTTGACGAAATAGCGGTTTCGGTATTGTCGCCATCGACCACTTTCACGATTGATAATCCAGTAGGGTCCGGATGGTTTGCTTCAGGATACACTGGAACTGATGTATCATTCGTTCCGGATGGAAGTCCGTTCACGTCAGTTCCCCTCGGAACGTTTGGTTTACCAGTGCTATGCATTGATACCGACATCGCTCCGGAACAAGACCTTTTGATTCAATGGATAAAGGATGGGGAGGTGCTATGTGAAGATAGCATTAGCGTTTTCTGCGAACCAGATTGTGGATACTTGTTCGATGTATCAATAGACTGTGACCCGGATACCGAGCAGTGGGTCATTTCATCAAATCTTCAGAACACATCTGACTTTACCATTTCCGAAGCAGTAATTAGTTTCGATGCTGGTTCAGGCTTGACCATCTATAACGAAACTGTTTTGCTAGGTTCGACGCCTCCGAACATGAGTTCAGGAATCTTCAGTTTCGACATTGGTGCGCCTGCTCAACCAGGAGATACCATTTGCTTCAATGTGACAATTCACGAAGTAAGTTCTGATGGTCTGTACTTGAGCTGCTGTACCTTCGAACATTGCATTGTACTTCCCGATTGCGGTTTTGTTGGGGGATGTGATTGTGACGAAGACTTCTTTGATGCTATTCAAGCTGGCATTAACGTGGTTGATCTTGGAGGAGGAAACTTCGAGTTCTCTTTGAATGGGGCGGCTGAGTTTAGTGATGAATGTGACTATGCACGATGGGCATTTGGAAATGGTACCGCTACTGGAGCTGTAAGTCCATTCGACGTTCTAGCGGTTTCCTATGATCCTGGATCCTACGAAATCTGTGTGAAAGTCTACCGCACAGCCGATGATGGCACACTTTGCTCTGATAAGATTTGCATTGGCATTGTTGTTTCCGAATTCCTAGGCGCAGGAATCATTGTATTCCCGAATCCGAACGATGGTCAATTCGTATTGAAACTGAACGAACAACCAATAGAAGATGCGGAACTCATCATAACGCTTCTCGACTACATGCAACGACCAGTTCTAATGGAGCAACAAGTTGTTAATGCCGCAACCACAAGGATTCCGGTAACTGCTACTGGTCTATCACAAGGTATCTACATCCTCCGCGTTCAACATGGAGAAGAAATAGTAACTAAACAAGTTTATATTACCCGCTAAGTAATAGTTTATAGAATGCAAAAAAGGCTCCTTATGGAGCCTTTTTTGTTAGTCATTCGTCCCCTCCTTAGTCTCTAAACTGAATTCTGTTCCATACGTTCTTTGCCAAATCAAGGAATTCGACTAAGAACTATCCGCAGTACAAGTTCTACATCAATATCGAGAACAATCCTGATTGGAAGGCCTACCAATAGTTCCTTTACCCAAATGAGGAAACCTTGGAATTCATGGCGAACAACAAGGTACTCCTACAGCTTTCAAATGCGGGAGACAATCGACTCCAAGCGCGAATAATCGATCATTTCATCTTGTTCGAAGATGAGACTAAAGTGAAGCTGTTCGAGTGATGGGCGAAAGAACAAGGCTACACATACACAAGCACGACCCTCGAACGAACTACCACACATGCTTCAAATCTCTCGTGTAGATCATGTGAAACCGCCTGAGATTAATAATCTGACCTATTCGCTTCGTCGAAAGGCGGAGGAAATGGGCGGTGTATTCGATGGCTGGGAGACCAGCCTAGTAAGATAGTGTTCTCCATGTTCGTTTCATGCTAAGCCTAACACTGGACTGAAAGGCGCATAACTCCTTTCTGTTTATCATTGTACTCTGAGCGTTTCAAGCTCAGGTAATTCTTAACCGTAATTGTCACCATGCGCTACAGAATCAAAAGCTTGCGCTGTTTTCAAGTTACCTCATGATGAAACTTCTTTGGTTGATTAGTCCTGTACTTTTCTTTGTCCACGAGGGAAAAGCTCAGCAGTTGCAGCAGGCGTCAGATATCTTGACCTACACTGTGCGGGAACCGAAAGTGGAAATTGATCATCCTCCGCTGTTGCTTTTATTGCATGGCCTGGGCTCCAATGAGCGTGATTTAATACCCCTTGGAGAGCAGCTTGACGATAGGTTTCTGATCGTGTATCTCCGCGCACCTTACACCCAAAGACAGGGGAGATATGAATGGTACGATGTTACCTTTACCCAAGATGGACCGGTAGGGAATGACGAGCAGGTAAAACAAAGTGCTGAATTAATCAAACAGTTCATTTCTGCCCTCAGTAGAGACTACGATTTCGACTCCGAAAAGGTCTACATAGGAGGCTTCAGCCAAGGTGGAATCATGTCTTACGAAGTAGGCCTAGCTCCCGACACTCCAGTTAAAGGGCTCGTTGTACTTTCTGGAAGAATGATGGACATCACCAAAGAGACCATTCGAGAGCACGGTATTCCACCTGTCGAGGTATTTATCTCTCATGGCGCAGAAGACCAGGTAATTGATATTAATTACGCTCGAGTAGCCTGGAAACTCCTCGAAGAGGATGTACGCGTCTCATACTTGGAATACGGAGGTGCCCACAGCGTCGGCCAACCAGCCCTGGAGGCCTTAAATAAATGGCTTGGACACCAATAGAGGCGTGGTTCGTAGTTCATAGTTCGTGGTTCGTGGTTTGTAGTTCGTAGTGCGTGGTTCGTGGAAATGGTTATAGTTTATAGTTTCTCGATTCGAGTCCCTCGTCTCTAGTCTCTAGTTTACCTTTGCACTATGGAAGAACTCACGCTCACCACACCCGCACTTTTGTTCTCAGCGATTTCCTTGATCATGCTCGCGTATACGAATCGCTTTCTTGCCTACGCAGCGGTCATCAGAAACCTTCATGACCAGTTTCTGGATAAGATGGATCAGAACCTCCTTCAACAAATCGCCAATTTGAGAACGAGACTCAATTTGACACGCTACATGCAGCTTTTGGGAATTTCGAGTCTCTTGCTCTGTGTACTCACAATGTTCTTGATTTATATCGATTACCACATCCAAGCAGTATGGGTATTCGGAGCCGGCTTGTTCCTTCTCTTGCTTTCCCTTGCGCTGTTGATCTGGGAAATCCAGATTTCTGTACGCGCATTAAGCTTCCATATCAGTGATATCGAAAACCACTTGAAAGAGGTGAAGAAGAGGAAGGGTTAGAGGAAGAATTAGAATTAGAATTAGAGAGGGACGTAAAAATTGCGTCCACACGCTTTATCGTGGAACGTGGAATGTGGTGCGTAGTTCGTGGTACGTAGTTCGTGGTGCGTAGTTCGTGGTGCGTAGTTGGGTTATAGAGGTTATGTTCAGTTAAGTGTGTCATTGGATTCGAAGTCTATCCTTGTGAGTAATCATTAAAGTACTCAGGACTCT
>JAKVAX010000033.1 GCA_022447625.1 Flavobacteriales bacterium
GGGAGGATACAAGATCCGTCGTCACATACCGCTGCTGGGTCGTAGTTACATGCTGTGGCGTCAGTACATCCGTCAGGTAGGATACAAGATCCGTCGTCTCATACCGCTGCAGGATCGTAGTTACATGCTGTGGCGTCAGTACATCCGTCAGGGATGATACAAGATCCTTCGTCACATACCGCTGCTGGATCGTAGTTACATGCTGTAGCATCTGTACATCCGTCAGGGAGGATACAAGATCCGTCGTCACATACCGCTGCAGGATCGTAGTTACATGCTGATGCGTCAGTACATCCGTCAGGGAGGATACAAGATCCATCGTCACAAGTAGCCGCAGGATCGTAGTTACATGCTGCGGCGTCTGTACATCCGTCAGGAAGTTCACAAGAACCATCGTCGATGGTTGCCGATGGGTCGTAGTTACATGCTGTTGGGTCTGTACAACCAGGAAGGTTTGGAGGGAACACGATGTTCAATGCCTCTTCCTGAGGGTTTGTTCCGTCTTGTGCGCGGTACTGAAGGTTTACCGTCATGTCAACAATTCCGTCAGTTGTCAATTGTGCGATGAGTACACGGCCCAGTGCGTCAGGGAATGCTGATGGCTGATCATCTGGGAATACGTACCAAGCTCCACCTGCTGCAGAGTTCACGATGAAATCGTTTCCTGCTTCGAAACCAGATGCATCTAGACCAAGGTCCTGTAGGTTATTTCCAGCTTGATCTTCGGCACCAATGGTTACCCAAGAATCATATACTAGGTCTGGGAAGCTACCATAAAGGGCGGCGTTAATGTCTGTCGAGTATGCACCGCCTGCCGCATCTTGGTAGAAGCTACCTGATGACGTAATGCTCAAGGGTGTAGCGTCTTGTCCGTATACGGCTACTAACTGATCAAATGGGTTAGTGAAGTTGGCGTATACACGGTAAGTATTGTAAGTGCCACCTGCAACACCTGTAGCAACTGTCTCATATGAAAGACCGCTGAAAGAAGGCGCTGGGTAAGTACAAGAGCCATCGTCTTCAGTCGCCAAAGGTGAGTAATTCAGTGCGTTTGGATCAGTACAACCAGGGATAGACTGAGGAAGTGACAATGTCAATCCAGCAGTTTCCGTTGGCACTTGCGCTGGATTTCTCCACTGGAGGTTGAAAGTGAAATCAAGCAAACCGTCAGAAGTAAACTGACCAAGAAGAACTCGTCCTGCAACTGGCAACGCTTGCGCATCTCCGGGAAGCACGAAGAGTGTTCCTCCGATAATATCATCAACAATCCAAGAGTTTCCAGCTTCAAAGACGCTGTAGTCAAATCCTACTGATTGTAGTGTGTTGACTGTGTTGTCTTCAGCACCAATCGTAAGCCAAGAGTCAAATTCTCCACCTGGGAAGAACGGCCAGAAGGCTGGGTTAATGTCGGTGCTAAGGGCTCCACCTGCTACTGGCTCTTGGAAAAATGTAGTAGAGGTTTCAATTCGAAGTGGTGCAGAATCTAGACCGTAAATGGCAATAAGTTGATCTGCAGGATCACTAAAATCAGCATAAACTCTGTACGTGATCGTACCAGCTACACCATCGATCGCTACAACTTCACCTGAAATACCAGTAAGATCTGCGGAAGCGCTATAGGTCAAGAGTAGACACAGCGCTGCGAAGAGTGCTTTAAAAACTCGCATGAAAAACATTTTGGTTAAGGTATCTAATAACCTGTCATACTGACAGATACCCTAAGATACGAAAAAGCTCTCTATTAACAGCAGTTATTCATCGATGAACTGATGAATTTTCTCAATCAAGGATGAAGTAGAGGCATCGAAGTCTCCTGACTTCTCTTTCTTAACCACAGGAAGAATTCGCTTCGCCAAGGCCTTTCCAAGCTCGACTCCCCATTGATCAAAAGAGAAGACATTCCACATGACTCCTTGCACGAAAATTTTGTGCTCGTAAAGGGCAATCATGTGACCAACGTTAAATGGAGTCAGCTGTTTGTATAGGATGGTAGTAGAAGGACGATTACCTTCAAAAGTTCTGTACGCTTTCAGCCGATCAATGCTCGCTTCAGTCATACCCACAGCCTGCATTTCTTTCACGACTTCGTCTTCTGACTTACCATTCATCAGAGCCTCAGCCTGTGCTAAACAATTGGCTAACAGCTTGTCATGATGATCTTGATATGGTGAAGTAGCTTTTGCAAAGGCGATGAAATCAACTGGAATCTTTTCAGTTCCTTGGTGCAGTAGTTGGAAGAACGCGTGCTGCCCGTTCGTTCCCGGTTCACCCCAAATGACAGGGCCCGTTTCGAAATCAACAGCTTTTCCGTTTCTATCTACGCATTTGCCATTACTTTCCATGTCAGCCTGCTGAAGGTAAGCTGGGAAACGATGTAGATCTTGGCTGTATGGGATGATCGCGTATGATCCAAAGTTGAGATAGTTTCGGTACCAAATGCCGAGTAAGGCCATAATCACGGGTACGTTCTTGTCAAAAGAAGTACGGCGGAAATGTTCATCTGCTTCATTCGCTCCTTCGAGCAGGGCTTGAAAATTTTTCCAGCCACAGCTTAGGGCAATGCTCAAACCAACTGCTCCCCACAAAGAGTATCTGCCTCCTACCCAATTCCAAAATCCGAAGGTATTCGCCTCCAGAATCCCGAAATCATTAACCCCTTCTAAGTTTGTTGAGACAGCGGCGAAGTGCGAGGCAACCGCCTCCTCACCTAGCTTCTCTACCAGCCACGTGCGCGCTGCATGCGCATTCGTAAGTGTCTCTTGCGTAGTGAAAGTCTTCGAAACAACAATAAAGAGCGTTGTTTCTGGATCTATGTCTGCTAAGACATGCGTCAAATCAGCTCCATCTACGTTCGAAACGAAATATGGCTGCAATCCATCCTGGAACGACTTGAGTGCTTCCGTCACCATTACTGGTCCCAGGTCAGAGCCCCCAATTCCGATGTTAACTACTGTCGTCAGCTTCTTTCCTGTAGCTCCAACATGTTCCCCCGACAGTACACGCTCGGTGTATGATTTCATGCTCGTCAACACCTGTTGTATACCCGGAGTCACGTCTCTTCCATCAACGAAACTCGGCGACTTCGCTCGTAATGCTGTATGCATTACGGCGCGATCTTCTGTCTGATTGATATGTTGTCCGCTAAACATCGCTTCTATGGCTGATGACAGCTTGCACTGTTCCGCGCTAGCGATCAATTGAGCCATCACCTCTTCATCAACTAAGTTCTTTGAATAGTCGAACAAGAGCTCTGACGAACTGATACTGAACTTCTCAAAACGTACTGATTCAGAGGTGAACCTTTGACGCATGTCCCACTGCTTTGAAGCAGCCAAACTTTTCAACGCTGCATGCGCTGCTGTGTCAGTAAAAGCGATGGTAGGAAATTCAGACATAGTGTACGATTTACACTTACAAAAATGCGAAAAGTTTCTTTACCCTCAGAAATGAGAGGTTTTAGCTAATGATGAGCTCATCTTATGCGTTGCGGTTGATGCAGTTAAGATCTTCGAAGGCCTTGTTCAGGCGTTGAACGAAAGTCTTCTCCCCTTCGCGAAGCCAAACACGTGGATCGTACTTCTTCTTATTCGGAACATCAGCTCCTTCAGGGTTTCCGATTTGAGTTTGAAGGTAGTCGTGATTTGCAGAGATGTAATCACGTACACCGCTCAAGTATGCCCATTGCATATCAGTATCGATGTTCATTTTGATCGCACCATAACCGATTGCCTCACGGATTTCCTCGAATGAAGATCCAGAGCCACCATGGAACACGAAGTTCACTGGATTATGCCTTGTATTGAACTTCTCTTGGATGTGTTTCTGCGAGTTGTCGAGAATCACTGGTTTCAGCTCTACGTTACCTGGCTTGTACACACCGTGAACGTTTCCAAATGCTGCTGCAACAGTGAAACGATCACTTACTTGCATCAAGCGTTCGTAAGCATATGCCACTTCATCAGGCTGCGTATACAGGCGGCTACTATCGATATCAGTGTTATCTACACCGTCTTCTTCTCCACCAGTCACACCAAGTTCTATTTCGATCATCATACCCATTTTGTTCATGCGTTCGAAATACTTCTTGCTCACATCAATGTTCTCTTCGATCGGCTCTTCACTCAAATCAAGCATGTGACTGGAGTAAAGTGGTCGACCATTTTGTTCGAAGTACTTCTCTCCGTAATCGAGCAATCCGTCGATCCAAGGAAGCAGTTTCTTCGCGCAGTGGTCTGTGTGAAGGATCACAGGTACACCGTATGCTTCTGCTACATTGTGCACATGAAGTGCTCCTGAGATACCCCCAAGAATAGCAGCCTGTTGGCCGTCATTTGAAAGTCCCTTTCCAGCAAAGAAAGATGCTCCTCCGTTCGAGAATTGAACGATCACTGGTGAGTTAAGATCACGCGCCGTTTCAAGGATCGCGTTTACTGAATTCGTTCCAATCGCATTTACCGCTGGCAGTGCGAAGTCTTTCTCGTTTGCGTAGTTCAGTAGTTCTTGTGCTTCGTCTCCCCAAAGCACGCCTGGGCGGAATTTCATACCTGTAGTGATTTGTTAATCAAGTCGCAAAAATGGACAAAAATCGAATTCGTCCGTCAGAATCAGTGATTCTTTAGTGAAAGCTTTTCCACCTTGGGATTCATAATTGCGAAGAAAACCGGCGGTAGAAGGGACAATAACATCATTCCAGGATACCCTGTTGGCAATTGCGGAGCCTCTTCCATATGGTCAAGAAGCTGGTAAGGTTTACTGGCTTTGTAGTGATGATCTGAATGCCTGGTCAGTTCAAAAAGGAGAATACGGCCGTATACGTGATTGGAGTTCCAGCTGTGCCAAGGCATCACGCGCTCGAATCTTCCGTTTTCACGTTGATTTCGTTTCAGACCATAGTGCTCGATGTAGTTCACAGTCTCTAATAGGAGCATACCCATAACTGCAGCAATGACAAAGTACACGGCTACCGTCAACGAGAATGCGAACGCGATGATCGCAACCATCAATGCTTGAACAATCGTGAACACAATCATTTCATTCTTCAAAGACAGCACCTTTTCCCCCGCACGAGTGAGTCTAGTATTCTCGAGGCCCCAAGCGTGAACCCAAGACATGATGACGCTTCTGAACCAGAAAATGTAAATCAACTCGTTCTTTCGTGCAGTGGCCGGATCATCATGGGTTGCCACTCTAGAGTGATGGCCTCGGTTATGCTCTATAAAGAAGTGCGTGTACAGCGAAGATAGTAAGAGCAGCTTTGCCATTCCTTGTTCGGTCGCTTTCGGTCGGTGCCCCAATTCGTGGGCTACATTGATTCCAATCACCCCGCAGAGCATACCGAGTGACATGATACGACCGGTAATCTCTGTAGCTGTTAAGCCATTTTCCGCGATAGCGAATAGAAACCACACTACGAATGCATATTGGGTAGGCACCATAAGGTACAAGAGCAGATCGTAAATGCGATCAATTTTGACCAACTCGCGTTCGGAATCACTGAGGTTTTTCGGACGAGGTTGCAGGAATACCTCTACCAACGGAACGAATCCAAAGGCATAGATGACGGGAAGGAAGGTCAACCACCCATAGGATGTGAAGGCTACCGCTGCTGTAAGCGGTAATGTGAATACCGCCAGATACTTGACTGCGCGAATCTTCATGCTACTTGAGTTTCACGGCCGTTCCATAGGCCAAGATCTCAGCAGCTCCTTGCATTACAGCACTTGTTGTGAAGCGAACGTTGACCACTGCATCGGCTCCCATGCGACTGGCGTCTTCGCACATGCGTTGCACAGCAGATTCTCGGGCATCAGCAAGCAGTTTTGTGTATTCCTTGATTTCACCACCAACGATGCTTTTCAAGGAAGCCATGATATCACGTCCGGCATTTCGAGCTCGAACTGTACTACCACGCGCTATACCTACTGCTTCTGCTATTTCTCTTCCCGGAACTGAGTCTGTGCTACTGACGATCATTCTTGTTGATTTTGCTTCTTGAATTTCGCAATCTTTTGCTCATCTGTCAAGTAAAGCAACTCAATAGAAGCCTGTGCCTCGCCAGCCCAGTGACTTTCAGGGTAAAACTCAATCACCTTTTCATAAGCGCGCTGCGCCATTTCACGATCATTGAGCATGTTCTCATAAATGAATCCAACAAGGAAGGCAGCTTCTGTGCGTTTCTCGTAGTTCGGGAATCCATCATGTAAGTTCGTTAGGTATTCAATGGCACGACGTGACTTCCCCATTTCATTAGCCAGTTTACCTGCGCGGAACAAGTACTCTGGCGTCATTGAGTTCTGGTTGAATTTATTTGCGAAATCGGCATACGCCACGAGCAAACGTTGACGAGACTCCACATCTTGACGCGCTTTATCAGCGGCTACAGTCTCCTCCATTTCAGTGATCAATTCAATGCGCTCTTGCGCTTGATCATCCAATGAAGTTTCTTTTGGGTCTGCTTCGTTTCCTCCTCCACAAGCCATGAAGAAGAGCGCACTTATAAGGATCAATGTTCTTTTCATTTTCTCTTCAGTTTTGGGAATCGCATCTTGTAACCAACGTCCACATTTCCTTTGCTGATATCAGAAAGCTTACCAGTCAGCAGTGTTCTCTTTAGTGGACTAATCTTATCTGTAAACAACACCCCTTCGATATGATCGTACTCGTGTTGCACGATGCGCGCTGGGATTCCAGAAAGTTCTTCTTCGTATAAATCCCAATTCTCGTCGTAGTACTCAATCTTCAAGGTTGATTTACGCTTTACTTCCTCACGAATGTTCGGAATGGATAGGCAACCTTCTTCAAAGCCCCATTCTTCTCCCGTCTCTTCAAAGATGATCGGGTTAATGAACACTCGCTTGAAATCTTCACATGCTGGATCACCGTCTTCTCCTTCAGCAAAAGGAGTACCGTCGACAATAAATAGGCGAATCGAAAGTCCAATCTGCGGTGCAGCTAGTCCTACTCCACTTGCTCCATACATGGTTTCAAACATGTTCTCGAGCAGTTTATCGAGATCCGGATACTTCTCATCAATCTCTTCAGCCTTCTTTTTAAGCACGGGATCTCCGTACGCGACAATCGGGAGTGTCATATTGTAAAATTATGGGGCAAAGATAAGTGCTTTGTTGTGTTTCAACCATGGGGCACTCCTTGAGGTTCGAAACAAAATGATCAAAGAATCGCTTCTCTGAACAAGTTGGCCTTTCATGCGTTCCATCTACGTACATTTGCACCGATGAAAAAAGAACTAGATAGCATCGAATCAGCGATCGAAGCCATTCGAAATGGCGAAGTGATCATTGTAGTAGATGATGAAGATCGTGAGAACGAAGGCGACTTCTTGATCGCAAGTCGTTCTGTAACCCCTGAAGTCATCAACTTCATGGCTACCCATGGTCGTGGACTAATTTGCGCGCCACTTGTAGAATCTCGTTGTGATGAGCTCGGACTAGAACTTATGGTCAACAAGAACAGCGCACAGTTCGAAACCCCATTTACAGTATCCGTTGATTTGGTTGGGCATGGAACGACTACAGGTATTTCTGCCAGTGATCGCAGTAAGACAGTTCAAGCATTGATCGATCCAGATACCAAGCCAGAAGAGCTGGGTAAGCCGGGACACATCTTCCCGCTTCGTGCAAAAGAAGGTGGTGTTTTGCGCCGTGCCGGACATACGGAGGCAGCAATTGACTTTGCACGCCTTGCTGGCTTTGAACCGGCAGGTGTGATTGTTGAGATCATGAACGAAGACGGTACGATGGCTCGTTTGCCACAGTTACTTGACATTGCAGATAAGCATGACTTGAAGCTCGTGAGTATCGCCGATCTCATTGCTTACCGTTTAGAACATGATTCTTTGATCGAGCGTGGAAAGGTAGTTGACCTTCATACGGAGTTCGGAGACTTCAAACTGATCTCTTATCGTCAGATTACAACCGATAGCGAGCACCTTGCTTTGGTTAAGGGTCATTGGACTGCTGACGAAACGATTCCAGTGCGTGTACATTCAAGTAGTATGGTTGGAGACATTTTCAATGCATTGAACATTGGAAAAGGGCAACAATTGCGTCAAGCGATGCGCATGATCAATGAAGAAGGCCGTGGGGTGTTAGTTTAC
This sequence comes from Flavobacteriales bacterium, assembly GCA_022447625.1. Classification (GTDB taxonomy): domain Bacteria; phylum Bacteroidota; class Bacteroidia; order Flavobacteriales_D; family Sanyastnellaceae; genus Sanyastnella. The sequence goes on from JAKVAX010000033.1 coordinate 8,117, forward strand.
ATCAACCACCTGAACAAAGGTGAAGGCTTGATGAATGAAATTGAGGCCATTGCTGGAATGAGCGAAGAAGGTGGACAAGGTGTGATGGATTCCAAAGACTACGGTATTGGAGCGCAAATCTTGAGAGACCTTGGTGTTCAGAACATGAAGCTTCTAAGCAACACTCCAAACAGAAGAAAGAACATTACGGTCTTTGGATTGAAGATCGTAGATACCATTCCTCTTTCATAGTGAGAAAAACATAAGGCAATAAAAAACCCCGCAGTTGCGGGGTTTTTCTTTATACCGAATGAAGGCTTAACCTTCTTGTTCTTTCTTTTCGTCTTTCTTCTGCCACTTTGCGTACTTGTTGCGGAACTTATCAATACGTCCTGCGGTATCTACGAATGTCACTTTACCAGTGTAGAATGGGTGCGACTTATGGCTGATTTCCAATTTGATTACCGGATACTCATTTCCATCCTCCCAAGTTTCAGTTTCTTTCGATGAAGCCGTTGACTTCCCAAGGAAGCTGTAGTTGTTACTTACATCCTTGAAGATGACAAAACGGTAATTATCTGGATGAATGCCTTCTTTCATTGTGTTCAATTTTCAGGGGTGTAAAGATAGCAAGTTTCTTCACACCCAGCAAGCAATGGACATAAAAATACGCTACTTTTTAACAATAAGGGTATTATTCGAGCTTTCACATCGTCTCCGTGGCTTGATTACATTTGTGTCATGCCTCGTGTATTAAGAATTCTCAACCGTTTTAATCTCGGTGGTCCAGTGTGGAACGCCAGCTACTTATCGGCCGACCTCTCCCCTGAGTTTGAAACCAAGCTCATTGGTGGTCATGAAGAGGAAGGAGAAGAGAGTTCTTTATATATACCAGAGTCTTTGGGTTTGAAGCCTCAAATCGTGCCCAACCTTCGACGATCGGTAGATCCCACCAACGATCGAAGAGCACTCAAGGATATTCGAAATATCATTCGAGAGTTTCAGCCAGACATTGTGCATACACATGCCTCGAAAGCAGGTGCACTTGGACGAATAGCGGCCTTTAAAGAGAAGGTTCCTGTGGTTGTTCACACTTTTCATGGTCATGTCTTCCACTCCTACTTCCATCCGGCGAAAACAGCCGTATTTAAGCAGTTGGAGCGCAGGTTAGCTCGTAAAAGTAGTGCCATCATCGCCATTAGTGATATGCAGAAACATGAACTATGTAATCTGCATAAAGTGGCACCTCCAGACAAGACACACGTCGTTCATTTAGGCTTTGATCTCGATCGCTTTCAACAAGATCAAGACTTCAGACGTCAGTCATTCCGACAGCAATGGCGAATTAAAGACGACGAACTTATCGTAGCCATTATTGGTCGCTTTGCCCCTGTTAAGAATCATGAACTATTCTTTGAGGCTTTTGCACACATGCTCGAGAGTTCTGAAATCAAGGCGCGCGCCGTTGTTATTGGAGATGGGGAATTGAATGCTCAATTGACCGATTTCTGTGCACAGCGCACGCTGAATTCTGGAGAATCCCTCGACCAATACATCATCTTTACTTCTTGGATAAAGGACATTTCAGCAGTGCTTCCTGGGGTTGATCTAGTAGCCTTGAGCTCGAATAATGAAGGTACACCCGTCAGCTTAATCGAAGCCCAGGCAGCCAATGTTCCGGTGGTTGCTACGCGTGTTGGTGGCGTTGAGAATGTCATTCGAGAAGGAGAAACAGGGTTGATTGTTGCACCTGGGGATGTCTCGGCCTTCAGCCAATCAATGCAAGAAATCTTGTCGAATAAGGAACTACGTAAACGCTTTGCTCAAGCGGGTTATGCCCATGCCAAAGCTAACTTTAGTCGGGAGCGATTGGCCAACGAAGTCGCTACTCTCTATCGCCAACTCCTTTAGCCTTATCCACATAGCCGTGTTTGGAATTACGCGCTGAGTGCCGCTCAGCAGCGAGAAGTGCAAGTAGTTTTGTTTCAGACCTACCAGATAAAACCACGCGCATGCTCAAATACGCTCTTGTACTCGCTAATATGCTTGGGTTGTTCGCTCTTGGAACACTCATGGATGACGGAGTATTGATCGAAGACAACACACCGGCTATCATGCAGCCCGGACAAGAAGTGGCTGTTGAGATTACCGTGAACAAAGGCGACGTTGAAGGTTTTGCCAAACTCCAACTTGAACTTCCTGATGGACTAGTTGCCGTGCCTGGAGATACCAAAGGGGCTTCATTCACTTTCAGCGGACAGAAAGTCAAGTTCATATGGATGTCTCTTCCTGCAGACCAAGAATTTACGGTTTCATATAAGCTTCAGGCCTTATCAACGGCATCTGGAAGCAAAGTTATTACAGGAACATTCTCCTATATAAAGAACAACCAGCGCGTTGACTACGACCTTCAAAGCAAAATGGTTGAAGTAACTGAAGATGCTTCAGCTAATGCTAACAGTGAGGAAACAATGGATACTCCTGGAGTTGAAGGATTGGCTTGTGTACGAACCATGACCGAAGTTGGAAATGGTGATTACTTGGTCCGACTAGACGTAGTAAACTCTGATTTGACTGGTTTTGCCAAGATTAAAGAGAACATTCCTAGTGGTTACACTGTGGCTGAAGAAGATTCTGATGGCGCTGTAGTTACGATTGATGATAACGCGGTAAAGTACGTATGGTTTGACGTACCTAGCGCTTCTTCTTTCTCGGTTAGTTATCGCCTCATCGGCGGAACGGCTGCGCCTTCCGTTGACGGAGTATTCTCATACGTAAAGAACAATACACGCAAGGAAGTACAGGTTATCGACAACGGAATCATCGAGGCTTCAGAGCCATTAGCCGACAATGGTGATACAACTGACCCTGTGGTAGAAGAAGAGGTATCGGATCCTGATCCGATCGTTGAAGAGACCACAGATCCAATTGAGGAGGAAACGGTAACTACAGATCCAATGGCTGGATCGATGGCAGACAGTACAGACGAATCTGCTACACCAGAAGAAATAACTGATCCTGATCCAGTTCAAAGAGAAGAAGAAGTAGTAGCAGACAACAATCCGCCAGTGGAGACGGTGCGAGAAGATCCAGTCATGGAAGAGACGAGCGCATCAAATGATCCTGACCCTGTAACAAGTGTTCCGGATCCAGAAACTGGAGTGTCTTACAAAGTACAAATCGCTGCTGCTCACCGAGTAGTTGACGAGGCTTACTTCGCTTCACGTCATGGGTTCAATGAAGCATTCGGTATTGAGAACCACGAAGGATGGGTCAAATACACCACTGGTTCACATGATGAATACAAGTCAGCACGTGATGATCGCGAACGCATCAAAGGACGTTACAACTTCCGTGGTCCGTTTGTCACTGCATACAATGAAGGTGTTCGAATTACAGTGCAAGAAGCACTAATGATCACCAAACAAAAATGGTATAAATGAGTTTCGCCAACGGGCGATTACAACGCACATATTCTCGTAGTAATTTTGGTTAATTAATGTAGAATTTGTTTAGGTAAATTAGTCTAAAACCCCCGGGAAACGTCGCGGGGGTTTTTCTTTATCAAGCCCTAGTCAACCATGTCGTGGAACGCACTCAAAAAAGGATACAAGACCTATCTCGAGCTAGAGAAATCGCTCGCTGATAATAGCGTCGAAGCTTACCTCCGCGACATCGACAAACTCACCCAGTACCTTTCATACGAGAACCTTCAGCTACTTCCAAAAGACATAGACCAAGAACGGATCCAGCATTTCCTTGCTTGGGTGCATGACTTAGGCATGAGTGCTCGTAGCCAAGCACGTATCATTTCTGGCTTGAGAAGCTTCTATGACTTCCTCGAATTGGAGAATGAGATTCGGTCAAATCCAATGGATCTGATCGAAACGCCAAAGATTGGGAGTAAACTCCCAGATACATTAAGCACAAATGATGTCTTAGCCATTATTGACTCTGTTGACCTTAGTAGTTCATCTGGAACACGAGACAAGGCGATACTAGAAACACTCTACAGCTGTGGCTTGCGCGTTTCCGAGCTCACCACACTTCGAATCAGTCACATCTTCGACAGCGATGGATTCGTACGCATTGTTGGTAAAGGCAATAAAGAGCGCCTCATTCCCATCGGACGTTCGGCGATGAAGGCGATTTCAATCTATGTGAGCGCGGTTCGCAATCACCAAGAGGTCCATCCAGGTCACGAAGACTTCGTGTTCTTAAATCAACGCGGAAAGGCCTTAACAAGGATGAGTATCTTCAACATTGTCAAACGACAGACGGCACTCGCTGGAATACGAAAGAAAGTGAGTCCACATACCTTCAGGCATAGTTTTGCTTCACACATGGTAGAAGCTGGCGCTGACTTAAGGGCTGTGCAAGAAATGCTCGGACATGAAAGCATCACGACAACGGAAATCTATACGCATCTAGATCGCGATTACTTGCGCCAAGAACTTCTTGACTATCATCCAAGAAATAAAGGGTAATTACTGGATCGCAAAGAGGATTTGATCCTTGATCATCTGCATGTGCTGATCGTACTTCTTCCCTGCTTCGAAAGACATCGAGTCAAGTTTCAATGTAGCCGGACCATTCACCCACTTGATAAAGCCATCTCGTGATAAGAATGAAGAGTAGCGGTAGCGATAGTACTTACCTTGCTTCTCTTTGAAGAGCACTTCGTAATCGTTGACAATCTCGGCGTTATCTGTATTGCATTGGAATGTGATTTCATTCAATTTAAACGCCTCGTTTGCTTTATCTGAATACGTGAAGTTGACACGGACCATGTTATTGGCCTCCGCTGATTCACTTTGGTCTACTACAGTGAAGTCCATTTCAACGGAGCCTTTACCTTCAACTTCGTTCATGAACACAGGACCTGCGAAGTACATTTTGCTTCCGTCAGGTCGATTGAAAATTTTCACTAGGCTAGGTTTGCCTGAGTCACCTGTGGTCTTAACTCCTCCACAAGAGACGAACATCAGGGTAAGAAGGAAGAGGATGCCTATTCTCATTTGACTGTAATGTGCTCCTCGAAACGAGATTCTACGTTCTCGTAGAATGCATCTGCCTTTCCGGCATCAGAGAATACGTGATCAACCAACAAGAACAATCCACTCTTAGGTTCGTCGAAACCTACACGTACAAGTTGATGTCCGTCACGGCTCACTCGATATACGTCGTAAACTACTTTCTTACCTGTGAATTCTTTGGTGTCTGTTACTTCGTACATCTTATCCAAACGCTGACGGTCTGGATACTCTGAAGAGTGCAGTGTCTCTCCTGCTCCAATGAACACACGGTAGCTCTCCTTAGAATACGTCAAGGCGCGGTTCAAGTAAATATTGAGTCCGTCCATGTAGCAACATGCTTCGTACTCAGCTACCTTTTCTTCTGAAATCGGGTAATGATTCACTTCACCATCTCGCAATTCGTACTTGCTGTACATTCCAAAGTAGATTTGGTTCGAGTTACAAGACATGAGTCCGACGAGGGCTCCGGCAATAAGTAATAGTTTGATTCTCATCTGAAAGGACTAAAAGAAAGAAAAGGCCACGTAAACGCGGCCTTATCTTCAATTTCTGTTCTGAGATTACTCTCCAGTAACTGTAGTTTCGTGAGTGATAAGCAAGTTAAGAACATTCCTTTGAGTGTAATCAACTGTAGAGATCTTCGAGATACCACCATTCTTAGCAGCAGTCTGGATAGATGCATCAACATTGAAACATAGAATGTATAGGTAACAAGTACCTGATGACTTTCCTACTTTGCTTCCAACAGCGTTAGAAGTTGCATTTACAGGAAGAGTGATAGAGCAAGAGCTAAGTGCGATCATCGCAACCCCAGCTAGTCCAAAAAGAACCTTTTTCATGTTGAGTTGGTTTTGGTTTGTTACTAATCTTCGACAAAAATGCTAGAATTGTTGAGTTATCATATGATCCAAGCCACTTTTTTTTCGACTAACATCATTCAATAAGTCGTTTTGACAGAATTGTGATGTTCTCATGATCGTTAGAACTGATTTGTTCAAGATATTTGAATAAACATTTCACCATGCGCTCTAAACATCTCTCTTTCACGAATAAACACGGAGAACAGCTCAGTGCTAGACTCGATATGCCAGCTAACGGAAAGCCTCTTGCATGTGCCCTTTTTGCCCACTGTTTTACTTGTTCGAAAGATCTAAAGGCAGTCAGAAATATAGCACGCGGCTTAAATCAAGATGGATTAGCCGTTATGCGCTTCGATTTTACTGGATTGGGTCAAAGTGAAGGAGATTTCGCAGACACTGGCTTTTCTTCCAATGTGCAAGATCTAATCACGGCGGCTGAATTCATGGAGGAAATGATTCAAGCTCCTTCCCTGCTCATTGGACACTCACTTGGTGGATCTGCTGTTCTATGCGCGGCACATTCAATTGAAAGTGTTCAAGCTGTTGTGACCATCGGTGCTCCCGCTGAACCAGTCCATGTGACCCATTTGATTGGTGATAAGAAGGAAGAGCTGGTAGAGAAAGGACATGCCACAGTCAATATTGGCGGACGTCCTTTCGAGCTTAAACAGCAGTTTGTAGATGACTTAGAACAATACAACCTCGCTGAGCGCATCTCATCACTTCGCAAGCCGCTATTGATCTTCCATAGCCCGCAAGACTTGACAGTAGGAATCGACAATGCAGCTCAGATTTACACTGCAGCACATCACCCAAAGAGTTTTATTTCTCTCGATGGTGCAGACCACCTTCTTTCGAAATCGCAAGACGCTCGCTATGTGGGTCAGGCCATTGCCTCTTGGGTCAGTCGATATCTGGATCTTGAACCAGCACAAGAGGATGAGTTGGATAGTCACCTTCAAGCAGCAGCGCGCGTTAACAATGAGCCTGGATTCCTGACTGACGTCATTGCAGGTAAACACGCTTTGTTAGCCGATGAACCCATATCTGTTGGAGGTGAAGACCTTGGTCCTACGCCCTATGATCTGCTCTCAGCGAGTCTGGCTACTTGCAGCGCGATGACCATGAAAATGTACGCCCAGCGCAAAGGATGGCCGCTTGAAGAAGCGCTGGTTCACGTTCGCCATGAACGCCAGCATTTTGAAGATTGTGAGCCCGACAGCAATAAATTCGTTGATAATTTTAAAAAGGAGATTGAACTTCAAGGACCACTCGACGAGAAGCAACGTGCTCGTTTAAAGGAGATTGCAAGCCGTTGTCCTGTGCATCGTACCCTTCTCAACGAAATTACCATTGATACAGAATTGCTGAATGAGCATTAACTTCGCGCCCATGCGAAATCTGCTATTCATTTGTTTGCTCCTGAGTTCCCTGTCTAGCGAGGCTCAGAGTGATATCCGTGTCATGTGCTACAACGTGCTCAATTTCCCTCAAGGATTCATGCCTGATCGTGAAGACACCCTAAAAAAGATCGTAGAATATGTTGAGCCAGACCTACTGCTTATTCAAGAATTGAAGTCAGAACTCGGACTTCAAATGATTCTCGAAGAGTCTTTTGCTGATGTACCTGGTTCTTTCGCTAGCGCGGAATACGTTTCACAGCAATCAAACCAAGGTACAAGTTGGCCTTTGCAACAAGCGTTGATCTACAACACTGACGTCTTCGGCCTAGCCGAAGAGCGATTGAAAATTACGCCAGTCCGTGACATCAACATATACAAGCTGTTCCTACAAGACCAAGAACTCGCCATGGGTGCCGACACCACCTACATGTATGTTTTTGTCACCCACTTAAAGTCTAGTCAAGGAGATAACAACGAGCAACTTCGTCTTGAATCAGCTGAAGTGTTTACCACTGAACTCGCGAATATTCCAAGTGATAGTTATGTACTCTTCGGAGGCGACTTTAATGTCTACAGTTCCAATGAACCTGCTTACCAGGAAATCCTTGCCAACGATAACGCCATTGTCATGGAAGACCCTATTGATGCCCCTGGTTCGTGGACTTCTTCTTCCTACCCTTTCAAGGAAATTTTGACACAGAGCACTCGTGTCTCGGAAATCTATGGAGACGGCGCGGGTGGCGGTTTGGATGACCGATTCGACTTCATCTTATGTAGTGCGAATATGAAAGACCCTTCCTCACCCGTACGTGTAGATATTGACTCCTACAAGGCTCTTGGAAATAACGGTGACTGCTACAACCTCAACATCACGCAGTGCGATGAAAACAACGAGGTTCCGTATGGAATTTTACTGGCGATGTACTACATGAGTGATCACCTACCCGTAGTTATGGATATCGATCTAGACCTTACACTAGGACAACCTGAAATTGCTTCTACCCCTTCAGCTTCCATCAAGTGGAATCAGCAAGAGCTTTGGATTGAAGGCCATACTGGTAACGGTAATATTGAAGTGTACTCTGCCCTTGGTTCACTCGTGGGGAATTTCAACCTTCCGTACGGTCAACGTGTGTTGCTGCAAGGAATGCGCCCTGGGATGTACATTGTCCGATTCCGCGATAGCGAGAATAATCAAATCATCTCAGAGAAAATCTACCTGAAATAAAAAACGCTGAACCCGAAGGCCCAGCGTTTTCTTGAGTAGCATGTGGTCTTATTGAACGATCATACGCTCAACAACACGCTCTTTGCCGTGTGTGACAGTCAGAATATATACTCCTGACCCTTCTCCTGAGATATCGATGTTGTTGCGTTACTCACCCTCGAAACGACCTAGGTTCTCTTGGTAAACTACACGTCCTTTCATATCGTGAATCTCGATGGTTGTTTTTGCCTTGTCTTCTAGTCCAAACTGCAGTGTGAACTGACCGTTGTTCGGATTTGGCATGAACTTCAATTTCGTTACTGAAGGTGCCGTTGGTGTAACCTCAGCACTCCGTGCTTCAGGTTCGTCAATATTCGATACCAATACGATGGTGTGTTCTTCATCGAATACGAAGCTGTTTACCTCTTCCGGGGTACCTTCGAACTCTTCAGCAACTTCATAGATGAAGATCGCTTCTTCTCCTTCTGGAAGGTCATCGATTTGCATGAGCTCAATATCTATGTTCTCGAATTCCTCTTCAGAAACTTCTTCTCCATTCACAATGATGATCGTGTCTTCGTTGCCTTCTTCGTCGATGGTCGTTTCGATCTGAATGTTCACATCCTCGATAACGATTTCATTCTCCCCTTCAATGTCTTCATCTTCCAGGATGATGATCTGCATTTCTGCTTGGTAAATCGCGTTGTTTTCTAGGTCTTCAAGGTTGATGAATTCTTCAGTAACCTCCACTTCACCGTTTTCATTGACCATTTCCTTATTGATGATGATCTCACCATCAACCTCTTCGGTAGTGATTGTTATGTCTTCACCTTCTCTAGGCTCACCAATGATGCGCACTTGATTCGGGCCAGATTTCATGCACTGACGTTCCATCTTGACATCCGAACAGTTCGGAGAACTCATCATCCAAATATTGCCATCGAGCTCGCGTGTTTCCAAACCTTCGACTTCGTTCAAGTTGATGATTTCCGCATTATCAGCTGAAATTCCGTGCATTTCTAAGAACTGTTCTACTGAAAGGTCTTCCGCGCTAGCAAGTATTGTGTCAAGCACTGTAATTTGTAAGCCGTTCATATGAACCACGCTGTAACGAACAGGATCTCCATCCGTGTTATTAGCCCATGCAGCTACTGTGAGCGTAAGGGCAGTCAAAAATGCTGTAAGTCTTTTCATTGTCTTGTGATTTTGTTCTGAGCAAACCTACGAGCTCGTTGAACGGAGGTGGGTTAAAAGGCTGCTAACGAGGGTTAAAGAAAGGTTAAAGTCACGAAAACACCCTATTCTAGCGGTATCTTTGCCTTGTGAGCCAAGTAAAATTTAGACTGCTGATTACCGCCATGGTACTCTCGATATTAAGCATCGCGGGTATGCAGGCTTATTGGCTTTATAATGCTTGGCAAGTCGAAGAATCTGGCTTCAACAAACAGCTCGATGAACTTGCCCAAGAAATTTCGCATAAGATGGATCGCTTGCGGGTGGAACAGCTGGTTTCTGAGGACACACGAAGTGAAATTCGCTACATGATTCATGAGGCTAGTTCCGATCAAAAAATGATTTTTGTCAGTGATTCAATAATTTGGCAACTGCCTGATTCACAGAACATGGAGGTTACGGTTATTTCTTCTGGTGATGGGGATCAATTTCGTTCGATCAATTACATCGAAGATGGCGTTCAGATCACGGAAGTCAATGAATATCGTCAGGTCTTGAAAGACACTACCTATGCCTTCATCGATGAGGAGCATAGTTCCGCATTTAGCAACATCGTCATTGAGCTTATTGAAGAAGAGATGAACTCTTTTACTCCATTTGAAATGCTCTTTGACTCAGCAGCTACCAGTGAATTGATTGCCGAAGAGCTTTCAAATGCAGGTTTGGAGTTAGATCACGGCTACCACATCACTCAAGTTGAACGGAAAGACACGGTACTCACCAAAGACCTCTTGGCCGATGCCTCAGCCTCTGCTACTGTTCCTCTGTATACCGCATCCCTGCGTCCGCTACCTTACGAGCTCGAACTATCTGTTTCGGGACACTCAAGCGTACTCTGGTCGAGAATGACAGGACTACTTCTCTTTTCTGTAGCCCTATTGCTGGTTCTTTGTCTGACCATGGTCTTTGCGGTTCGAACGATTTTACGTCAGAAACGACTATCACGAATGAAAAGCGATTTCGTGAATAACATGACGCACGAGTTCAAGACGCCTTTGGCAACTATTTCACTGGCTACTGATAGTATTCGCCACCCGGAAGTTATTGGAAATCAAGCACATCTTCATCAACTAACGAATATCATCAAGGCCGAGAATGAACGGCTTCAACTTCAGATAGAGCGCGTTCTTGAAGCTGCACAATCTGAGCATGACGACCTTCAAATGAGCTTAGAAGAAGTTGACCTCAAGGCACTCCTCGAAGAGATTGACCAACAAAGTCAATTCACCTTCAGTCAAATTGAAGGGGCTACCTACAGTTCAGCAATTGAGATGGAGCCATTGAACCTGAAAGTGGATTCAATGCACCTTCGCAATGCTATCATGAATGTCATTGACAATGCAAAGAAGTATTCAAAAGAAGCGCCTCACGTGACTTTCTATGTGAAGCAGGACCAACATTGGGCTACAATAGAGATTGCCGATGAAGGAATCGGTATGGATAACTACACCACGGAACACGCCTTCGACCCCTTCTATCGAGCAACGACCGGGTATCGCCATGACGTAAAAGGCTTCGGACTTGGTTTGAGCTACGCCAAAGGGATCATAGAAAAACACCAAGGAAGCATTCATTTGGAGAGTTTGAAGGGTCAAGGAACGACTGTAACCATCCAACTTCCAGCGAAATGACAACCTCAGGAAAAATATTGCTGGTCGAAGACGAGCCAAATTTCGGAAGCGTACTCAAGAATTACCTCGAACTCGCTGGTTATGAGGTTGATCTGTGTGAAAACGGGTACGTTGGTCTTAGTCATTTTCGCCGTGAGAAATTTGACATCTGTATTCTTGATGTCATGATGCCAGAGAAAGATGGATTCGAATTGGCAGAAGATATCCGTGAACGAGATGCGCGCGTCCCTCTGATCTTCCTTACTGCTCGAAATATGAAAGAGGATCAAATCAAGGGCTTTCAAATTGGCGCAAACGATTACCTCTGCAAACCCTTTGATTCTGAACTTTTACTGTGGAAGGTGAAAGCCCTTTTACGTGGAGGCTTGAATCAAAAGGTGGTTGAAAAGGTCCCTCCTAGCGAGTTTGAGCTCGGAATCTTCCATTATGACACCACACGAAGAAGGCTTCAACATGGCGACACTGAAGTTCGTCTCACCCCGAAAGAACATGAATTATTTGTCTTGCTAAATCAATACTTAGGAGAAGTGACTTCTCGTTCAGAAGCCCTGAATAAAATCTGGGGAGAAGAAAACTACTTCACCAAACGTAGCATGGATGTATACATCGCGCGATTGCGCAAACACCTGTATGAAGATCCAAGGATTCAGATCGAAAACATCCACAGTGAAGGATACCGTCTCTTTCTAAGTGACGATATTTGATACATGAAATACGTATTCTTTAGCTTCTTCTTTGCTCTGACGCTCGGCGTTCATTCACAAGATTTGAATTCAGTTGGTATTGATACCCTTTACACCGTTCCAGAAGGATTGGCTACAGGAGCTTATGCACCAGACTTCACCCTCTCCAACGGCAAGGAAGACGTAACGCTTTCTGAGAAGCTGAAAGAAGGACCGGTCGTTCTCGTTTTCTATCGAGGAGAGTGGTGTCCGTACTGCAACAAGTACATGTCAGCATTGAATGATAGCCTGTCTCAAATTTCAGCTGCTGGCGCTCAAGTGATTGCAGTAACTCCTGAAATTGGAGAATATGCCGAATCAATGATGGCTGAAAACGATTTGAATTTCAACGTGCTTTCGGCAGATGGAAGTAGGGTTCTTACCGACTACGATTTGTTGTTTAGAGTCACCAAGCGATACACCAAGAAGATCAAGGTGATGCTACGTACAGATCTCGCAGCAGTGAATAATCAAGAAGATGTTCAACTACCTGTACCTGCGGTATTCGTGATTTCAAAAAGTGGGAAGGTGACGTGGAGATACTTCAATTACGATTACCGCCAACGTCCACCGGTCAACGATATCTTAAAAGCGCTGGAGTCTATCAATTAAGACGATTTACTACCGATGACAGAAAATCTTTTTTCAAAGGCTTCATGCTATAGTCTAGAATCTCAGGATAGCTTTTCATGAGCACTTGCTCTTGTTCTCGGTCAGAACTAGACAGCATCACAACCGGCACTAGAATATTTGGATACTTTGTCTTTTTCAAATCCATGAATTGGAAACCATCAAGCACTGGCATGGAGATATCTAGTAGGACCAAATCAACTTCATTGGCATTAAGATAATCCAACGCAGCCTGACCATTATCCACAATAACCGGAGTATCGCAATACCCAGATTGCTCCACTACCGTCTTTGAAACGAAAGCGCTGACTTCGTCGTCTTCTACAATGAGTATTCTAAGCTTCATAAGCAATTGATTCGGGTCCTAAGTGTACCTTGAAAGTCGTCCCTTTATTCACTTCGCTCTCTACTTCGATATGACCACCGGCATCAGCTACGAAGCTATTGATCATGTGCAATCCTATGCCTCTTCCTTCTACATGCGTGTGGAATCGTTTGAACAGACCAAACATCCGGTCTCCATTGATTTCGAGATCTATACCGACACCATTATCTGCTACCTCAAGCACCACCTCATCATCTTTGGTATAAGATGAAATATTGATAGCAGGCGCTAAATCTTCCTGTCTGTACTTCAACGAATTGCTAACGAGATTTTGCACGATACTCTCCAATCGTTGTTTGTTGAATCGTGTTTTTTCTATCGCTAGCGCGGAAACATTTAACTGTGCACTCTCGCGCTCGATCAGGCTACCGATCGAGAGTTGTACTTGGTCAATAATCGATGGGATATCACAGACTTCAGCTTCTTCTTGCTGTTGGAAATTCTCTAGAACAGTATTGAGCCCTTGAATCGTTTGGTTCATCCCCCCTGCTGACTGCTTCATTTTCGCAATCAAAGTCTTGCTGAACTCACCAAGTTCTTCTTGTCCTTCGAGCATTTCGAGCAAGGCGTTGAAATTCAAAAGTGGCGCTTTCAAATCATGTGACGCGATGTAGGCTAACTCCTCAAGGCGGTTATTCGCCGTTGAGAGCTTTCTATTGGATTCTTCTAGCGCAACTTTCTGTTGCTGAATACGTTGTTTCGCGATAACATCCTTCGTCACCTCGTGAGCCACCCCCATGATAGCAATTGTTTGGCCGTTCTCTCGAATAGCTTCACCTGAGCAAAGTAAATACTTCGATTTACCGCTTGGCGTGACCATTCGATGAGGTACCTCAAAGTTCTCTCCCTTTTGAATAGCGTTGCCAATGACACTATTCATGAGCTCTTGATGCTCAGGAGCAATTGAATTCAAGAAGAACTCATAGGAAGGGTCTTGGCCTTCAGGTAATTCAAAAATGCGTTTTAACTGATCTGACCAGCTTAGACTCTGATCGAGCAACGAAAAGTTGAAGTGACCGACGTTAGAGATCCGCTGGGCTTGTTTCAAGCGACTTTCAGAGATCGATAGCTTAAATGAACTCTTTACTTCTTCTGTGATTTCTCTTGAAACATAAACTAGGTATTTCACTCGATCAGCCTCTACAATCGGGGTAAGTGAAGAGCTGAAATAACGCATCCCTTGACCATAATCGAATTCCTCTAAACGGTGAATTCTCTTCTTCCGGCTGATGCTCTCCTTGATCCAAGCGTTGAAGAATTCAACTTGACTTTCGGAGTAACCGACCTTCTTTGCAGCCTCAATCAAAGTCAAACCGCGAATCGGAGTGTCGTTTTCTAGATTCGGCGCACTCGTGACTCGTTCTATGAACGCCTTATTCGCTACCACCAAAGAGAACTGTTCAGTCTCGATCATTGTGATACTCTCAGCCACAGACTCCAACATCGTTTCAAGGGTGCGGTTCTGATCTTCTAAATCTAACTCCCGTTGCGCTAACTCTTCCGTCAGCATGTTCAAGCCTACGGTGATGGCATCCAGTGTATCGTCTTCCCCAGTCACCTCTCCTTTGCAATCGTGATGACCGTGGGCAATACAAATGAGCTGATCAAGAATACTTTGCAGACCAGGCACTAATTGTTCAGTCGACTGATTCATGGGCTCTAACATTGAGGAATTCGAATCCTTTCTCCTCGGTCTCTACCAACTTCACAGGAAAACTAGGCTTATTCATTCCAAGAATAAAGCTTCCAATCACTCTACTGATACTGTTACTCACAATAATGGAGAGTGATTCTACTAACTCTTCAGCAAGCGGATCAGAAACAAATTTTCTTGTCTTTAAATCAACAGATCTAAGGCCACGTGTATCTGCGAGTACTTTCACCTTATTACCGGGATTGACTTCCTGGTACTTCGCGTAAAGAACATCTACATCACTTCCATACATCGTGGAACCTTCTTTGAAAACAATATGGACTACACCGTTGGCAAGAATATCCAACGAATATTCGTTATTAAAGTCCCGCTCACTCATAACCTTTGATTAACTCCTTCTAAATTTAGCAGAATTATGAGAGCATTGACAATATTTGTAGCATCCTTGATCGTTTCTTTCTTGGCTTGCTCTGATGGCATCGCCACTTCCACTGCTACTATTGATGAGAGTGAGGCCAAATGGACTCCGGTTTACAACGACTCTGTCACCGTAACTACCTATCTCTACTTCATGCGGAAAGAAGTCGATATGTACCTTGATGTGCATGAGCCGGCTGATTCTAATGAACTTAAACCCACTGTTATTTTTATCCATGGTGGTGGATTCTTCACGGGCACTAGAAAAGAAGATAATATTGAGCATTTCTGTGACTCGCTTGCGCGGAACGGAATACGCGTTGTGAACATGGACTACTTCCTCTATCTCAAAGGGCAATCCTTCCATTGTGATCAACCCAGCGAGAACAAGATGAAAGCCTTTGACTCTGTTTCTGCCGATCTATCAATGGCCATCAAATTCCTCAAAGAAGATCTAAATCTAGACTTAAGTAGCCTCTTTATCGCCGGAAGCAGTGCAGGCGCAGAAGTGGTACTTCACGCCCCATATGGTTACAAAAGTAGATCTGAATTTGCCGCTCAAGACAAAACTGAAATCAAAGGATTACTGGCGTTCGCAGGAGCCATGATTGATACGTCACTCGTTACCAAAGACAATGCTATCCCTACAATGCTCTTCCACGGAAGCTGCGATCCATTAGTTCCCTACGGATCAGATACGCACCACTACTGTCCTGAAAAAACAGTGGGTGCATTGATGCTTCACGGCAGCTATTCCATTTTCCAACGAATGGCAGCTCTTGATCAGACTGTTCGTTTGGTCACGCATTGTGGGGCAAAACACTCCATTGCTTCCAAACCGATAGAGAACGATATCCAAGACATTCTAGACTTCATCACGCGTGTACAGAACGATGAGCATTTCATTGAACATGAAGTGAGAGAAAGCGCCGATTGCAAATATGGAGACTGGGAATTCTGCGCTCCATGAGATCGATAGCGTTCGTCTTTGTTTTGTTCCTATTCAGTCCTTCCCCAAAAGAACTACCGGTTCATTTTAAGAACAATCTGATGTGGCTGGTACTGGAGCAAGACGAACATATTTTCCATATTTACCTCGATACCGGAGGAGTAGAATACCTTCACAACAAAGGCAAGAAAAAACTCGATCGACGACACTATCAGACCTTCAGTGCCCTTTTAGACATCCATGAAATTCCGCTACCGCATAATCCTATCGTAAGAGAACGAAGTAAAACTGAAGACGATGCCATGCTTGGCCGTGGCTGGTTTGGTAATCGCAAATGGCTCATTGATTATGACGAAGAACGGATGGTTTTCGACCCAGAAGAAAGAGACTACGAAAACTCACTTCCGCTCACCTTCAAATCTGAAAATGGAAAGCACGTCCATCACTTACCTTCTTTGACGATTGTGGTTGACAAAGACTCCATTCCGTTACTCTTGGATACCGGAGCTCAATTGAACTGTTCTCCGGAAGCGGCTGAAATCTTTGGAGGAAAGCTTGTAGCTACATCATTCATCAATGCCTCCATATTCGATGATTGGGTAACCCTTCACCCCGAATGGAGAGTGATCTCATTAGGAGATACGCAGTATGATGCAGATGTAATCATTGTACCAAACCTTCTCATTGGTAATAGACGAGTACAAAATGTTGCCTTCACACGTCGTGAAGATGTGAATTTCGACGTCATGTCAACTTACTTCATGGGAGAACCTATCCGCGGTGCATTGGGAGGCAATGCACTCCAACAACTTGGCAGCATCATTATTGATTATCAGAAGGAGACAATCAGCTTTTAGCTTTGTCTTTCATGTTGGCTCAGGATGCCATAAATCGCAATCGCAATTTCGTAACTCGGGTGCCCTTCGTCTTTGTACTTGAGCATGAATTCACGCACGAAGATTAGTGCCTGCATGAGACTTTCTTCATCTAAAGGACCAGGCATATTCTCAAGAAGGGTCAATCCTTCTACGCCAGTCATGTAGTCACCTTCGAGGGCAACACGACAGATAAGATCAACGCTGTCTACTGGATTGAATCCTGCGTTCCAAGTAAAAAACAGAATATCACCTTGAATACTTTTGAATTCCTCTTCTTCCAGAGCCTCCATGAATACATCCTCTGCTTCACTCAGCTTTAGGGTTGACAATACCTCACGTAACTGATCTTTTAGCAAACCATCTTCTCGATTCATGAAAGCGATCATAATCGGTCGAATATGTGCTACACTTCCATGTTTCTCAGTCTTTTTAAGGGCTGCAGTTACTTTCTTATCGTCTTTTGACAAAAGCTCTTTCCCGATTTGAGAGATGAGCTTTTCTTGATTCTTGTCTTGCTCTATCATCGTGCAAAGATACCATCAGGTTTGGAGAACACCTACATTGTAAGGCTTTTCTGCTGGCGCCCCGGAAGCCGCTTCAATTCCCATTGAAATCACCTTTCTTGTATCTGCCGGATCAATGATGGCATCAACCCACAGGCGACTCGCTGCATAGTAAGGAGATGTCTGCTCATCGTAACGATCTTTGATCTTGTCAAAAAGCTCTTTTTCTTTCTCTTCTGAGATTTCTTCTCCTTTCGCTTTCATGGAAGCCATTTCAATCTGCAACAACACTTTCGCCGCTTGAGCACCTCCCATCACAGCAATTTGAGCCGTTGGCCATGCAACGATTAAGCGAGGATCATACGCCTTACCACACATGGCGTAGTTTCCTGCGCCATAGCTATTTCCAACCACGACGGTAAACTTAGGCACAGTGCTATTGGCCATAGCATTTACCATTTTCGCGCCGTCTTTGATGATGCCTCCATGCTCTGAGCGAGAACCTACCATGAAGCCTGTTACGTCTTGTAAAAACACCAATGGGATGTTCTTCTGGTTACAATTCATAATGAATCGAGCAGCCTTATCAGCGCTATCGCTGTAAATCACTCCACCAAACTGCATTCCTTGTGTTTTTGACTGCACAAGCTCGCGTTGGTTGGCAACGATCCCTACACTCCACCCTTCGATCCGCGCGTAAGCACAAACGATGGTTTTTCCGATACCTGCCTTGTACTCTGTGAATTTCGAGTCATCTACAAGACAACGAATAAGTTGCTTCGTATCGTATGGTTTGCTGCGTTCGGCCGGAAGGATTCCATAGACCTTCTTTGGATCCACTTTTGGCTCAACGGCTTCTACACGACTGAATCCGGCATCTTGATTGACACGTCCGATCTTATCAATCAGATCTTTGATCGTGTCTAACGCATCATTATCGTCTTCTGCTTTGTAGTCTGTTACTCCTGAAATCTCATTGTGAGTAGTTGCACCACCAAGCGTTTCATTGTCGATGTCTTCGCCAATAGCAGCCTTCACGAGGTATGAACCGGCTAAGAAGATCGTTCCTGTTTTGTTCACGATAAGTGCTTCATCACTCATAATCGGTAGGTATGCCCCTCCTGCAACACATGAACCCATGATCGCTGAAATCTGAGGAATCCCCATGGAAGACATCACCGCATTGTTACGGAAGATGCGTCCGAAGTGCTCTTTATCAGGGAAGATCTCATCTTGCATTGGCAAGAACACCCCCGCACTATCTACGAGGTAGATCATCGGGATACGATTTTCAATAGCAATTTCCTGAGCGCGTAAGTTCTTCTTTCCAGTCATGGGGAACCATGCTCCAGCCTTTACGGTGGCATCATTCGCCACAACCATCACTTGCCTTCCTCGCACGTATCCAATCTCAACAACCACTCCTGCGCTCGGACAACCACCGTGTTCTTGGTACATGCCTTCAGCGGCCAGCGCACCAATTTCGATACGAGGGTGATCATCATCCAATAAGTAGTCAACACGTTCACGCGCAGTCATTTTACCCTTGGCGTGTTGCTTGGCGATCTTCTTTTCCCCACCACCTTTGTACACAGCGGTGAGTTTACGACGCAAATCAGAGAGAAGCATGCGCATTTGATCGTCGTTCTTATTGAATGTGAGGTCTTCCTTGATCTTCATGTATAAGCTTTGTCGCAAAGGTAACCGAATCGAGAATCAATAAGCGACAATTGAGAGTCAAGTCCACCTTTCCTGGTATACTGAGCTCAACCTATGACCGGTTATCTTTGTTCGCCTATGAACAACCTCAAACTGCGACTTCATCCAATCGTTGAAGACAATTCTTCACGCTACGGGAAAATCTTCGACTGGATCATCCAGATTCTGATCTTCGTTTCGCTGATTGCTTTTGCTTTGGAGACACTCCCCGACCTCTCAGCTGAAAACGAGGAACGTTTAGAAATGATTGAGCTTTTCTGTGTTGTGGTTTTCACCATAGAATATGCCCTTCGCATCTTCGTAGCGAAGAAGCCACTCAAATACATCTTTAGCTTCTACGGAATCATTGACCTCTTGGCCATTCTGTCGTTCTACTTACGTATGGTTGCAGACCTTCGCGCCCTCAGAGCTTTCCGAGTCATTCGCATCTTCAGGGCATTGAAGTTGGTTCGTTACAACAGAGCCCTACGCAGATTCCATATTGCCTACACAATTGTTCGAGAAGAGACGGTGCTATTTCTGGTAGTGACTTGCATTATGATCTTCCTTTCAGCCTCTGGTATTTACTACTTCGAAAAAGACGCGCAACCGGAGGCCTTTGCCTCTGTTTTTCACAGCCTTTGGTGGTCTGTCATTACCTTGACTACTGTAGGATATGGCGATGTTTACCCCATCAACACAGGTGGAAAAGTCTTTACCTTTTTCATCCTGTTAATGGGGCTAGGAATCGTCACCGTACCCGCCGGACTCTCAGCCTCTGCCTTGTCTAAGGCGCGGATATTGGAGCAAAAGGAACATTTAAAGGAAGAGGAAGAAAGAGAAGGAGAATGACGAGACACAAATCCTACATTTGCGGTATGTCTAGAACTCTTCTCTTTTCGCTTTTTGTTTTGTTGCTCATTGGATGTGCCGAAACACCAAGTCAACCTGAGCAGCCAGAGCCGGTTTCTTTTGCCGAGACTTCCTATGCTGAAGGATTTTCCATTGTTGATTTTCACGGTATGTCTTGTCTAGAGACCTATACGCTTGAAGGAGAAGAAACCTCACTTTCTTGTCGTGTTTGCAAGGGTATTCCTCCTGATACCTTGCTCGAGGTTAATCACTACTTATTCCGCGATAGCGTAACGATTACTACCCTATCAACAACGCATCTAGCCTACTTCTGGAAACTGCAGCAGCTTGATCAAGTGTTGGGAACAGCGTATGCGAGCTGGGTGAAGAATCAAGAAGTCAATGCTAGACTAGAAGATGGACGCATGCGTGACATTTCTGGAGAGAAGAACATTGATTTTGAGCAGATGGTAGACCTATCGCCTGATGTGCTCATCACGTACCCATACGGCGGCGAAGGATACGAACACTTCGAAGAACTGGGTATTGTAGTCGTTCCTTTCTCAGAATATCTAGAAATTCATCCTTTAGGCCGCGCTGAATGGATCAAAGCTGCCGGGTGGTTGATTGATCAGGAAGAACAAGCCAATGCCGCTTTTGCTGAAATAGAAGCGCGATATAACGAAGCGAAAGAACTGGCTGCAAATGTCCAAAATCGACCTTCTGTGTTTACTGGCTCGAACGACGGTGGGGTTTGGTTTGCGCCTTCCGGACAAAGCTTCATTGCGCAGTTCATTCATGATGCCGGTGGTTCGTACTTATTCAGTGACCACCAAGAACGAACGAATCTGAAACTTGATTTTGAGGTGTTGCTGGAACGAGCGATGCTGGCTGATTACTGGGGCAAAGTGTCTTACCGTGAAGAAGGCATCACCCTTGAATCTATTCGAGAAGATGATCCGCGTTATGCGTCATTACCCGTGTTTGAAAAAGGACAAGTTTTCTACTGCAACGCTGCCAAAACCGACTACTTCGGAGATGCGATTGTTGAGCCCGAGGCCATTCTACAAGACCTCATTGCTATCTTGCATCCTGAATTGAAGCCACAGCACACCGCTCGGTACTTCCAACCTGTTGAACTTGAATAAAGCTCTCAAATGGTTCGTTCCCATTTTACTCGCCATCACCTTCTTTCTATTAGAAGTGATGTTCGGCTCTGTGCACCTACCTCTTGGTGAGGTCATTTCCGCGTTATTCGGACAAGAAGTGTCTGAAACTACCCGCCTCATCGTTATTGAAAGTAGACTACCCAGAGCCATTACGGCATCACTTGCAGGAAGCGGCTTAGCGATCTGTGGACTGCTCATGCAGCGATTCTTTCAGAACCCCTTGGCTGGCCCTTCCGTGCTTGGTATCACCTCTGGAGCGAGCTTAGGAGTTGCACTCGTTGTACTTCTCACTGGCGGTGCTTTAGCGGCCGTTGGGATTGTCTTTGGTGCCTTCTTCGGCTCAATGGTCGTCCTTTTGATCATCCTGCTATTTGCGCTTAGAGTGCAACGTCCGGTGACCCTATTGATCTTTGGTCTCATGGTAGGTTACATGGTTTCTGCAGCTGTCATTTTGCTTCAATTCGGGAGTAGCAAAGAGGCATTGCGCTCCTTCGTTTTTTGGGGCATGGGCTCCTTCTCCGACATGCAATGGAGCGAAATTACCGTACTATCAGTGGTTG
The DNA here is from genome assembly GCA_022447625.1 of Flavobacteriales bacterium. Taxonomy (GTDB): domain Bacteria; phylum Bacteroidota; class Bacteroidia; order Flavobacteriales_D; family Sanyastnellaceae; genus Sanyastnella. Next base: position 29,883 of record JAKVAX010000033.1, read on the forward strand.
TTATTGCTGGGTTCTTCTGGGCTTTTTCGCTAGCGCGGAAACTAGATCTGTGGTCACTCGGAGAATCATACGCCAGATCAATGGGACTCAACCACCGTCAGTTCAGGATTGGTGTATTGCTTTTGACCGGAATCATCACCAGTATCGTTACGGCTTACTGTGGACCTATCGCTTTTATTGGGTTAGCCGTTCCACACTTAGCGAGAGGATTCTGGAAATCTGGAAAGCACACAGTATTGATTCCGGCGGTAGCCATATCAGGAATGATCATAGGCCTAGGATGTGACCTCATCGCTCGACTACCAGGAGCAGAAGGAGCATTGCCATTAAACGCCGTGACCTCATTCATGGGAGCCCCAGTTGTCATTGCGATCATTCTTAAAGGAAGGAGAGTTTTCTGATGCTCGAAGTTCAAACGCTACATATCGGATACAAGAAAGCCTTGATTGATCAGATTGATCTCGAGGCCAAGGCTGGTGAAATCGTTGCAGTAATTGGTCGTAACGGTACAGGGAAAAGTACCTTCCTCAAGACAATGGGAGGATTGATTCCCGCGGTTAGCGGAAAAATCACTTGGAACACGCACGACATCCTTCGTATCAATGCGAAACAACGCGCCCAGTTTATTTCCATCGTACAAACCAGCGCCCCTGAATGGACAGGCCTGACCGTTCAAGAAGTTATTGCACTTGGCGCCTACCCTGAAAAGATTGATCCCGCCCATGTGAAGGTAGTCTCTCTCCTATCAACCTTTAGGCTAGAGAAAGTATCAAAACAACGGGTCGATGAAATCTCAGACGGAGAACAACAAAAGACGATGATCGCTCGTGCCCTTATGCAAGACACACCGATCATTCTGATGGACGAACCAACGGCATTCCTCGACTATCCCAGTCGGAAAGAGTGGTGGGAATTAGTGAGCGACCTGCGTTCAAAAAACAAGCTCATCATCGTAGCCACCCACGACATCGCCATGCTGCGCGAAAAAGGAGCCGATCGTATTTGGTTATTCGAAGAAGGAAAAGTGAGTGAGCGCAAAGACACGCCCGATTGGTAACTATTTCATGAAGTAAGGCAGCAAGACTAAAATCCCAACGACAGCTGCGGTAATCGCCACTACCAGTACGGCACCGGCCGCAACATCTTTCGCCCTTCCTATCTTCTCGTTTTGTTCTTTGGTAATGGCATTCGCTAGCTCTTCGATGGCTGTATTGAATAGCTCTGCCGCCAGCACTACTCCTATACACAGCAACAAAATCAGCCACTCCGTTGTGGTAACGTTAAAGAACAGTCCTAGAAAAATCACCACCACTGCCGCAATCATGTGTATCCACATATTATGCTCTGACAGCAATGAGCTGTTGATCCCGCGAAAAGCATGAGAAAAGCTCTTCAGACGATCACGCAAACTGAATTTTTTGTCAGACATGTTATAAAGGTACGAACTAGACAAGAGACAAGAGACAAGAGACGAGGGTCTAGAATCGATGAACGATAATCCAAAATCGATAACTAAGAACCGACCACTATAAACAATACACCAATTGTCATTCCCTGAAATAGGTTGACCGCTTTTAAGCGGAAAATCACCATGATAAAAACAGGAAAACGTCTTC
>JAKVAX010000034.1 GCA_022447625.1 Flavobacteriales bacterium
CATTCGTCGAGCTCCTTTGAAGGGATGATAGAGATAATGTTCATCCATCTCTCTCATCAGTCGTAAGTTGAGCTCACTTTCTGTTTTGGGCTCATAGTACAAGCCAGATCTGTGGATGGATAGCATTTTGCATTGTTGAACCACACTCAAGTTGGAATGACCCTTGCGTATCATTTTTCTTCGCTCCGACAATGGTCTTAGCGCAAGGCGTCCTTTAAAAAATCAACTTCCATTTTCAGCTGGCCGATCGTCAAGTTAAAATCATCAGCAAGGTATTCCTCAGACTCTTAGAAGAGCGGATTTGGCAACACGAAGACTCGTTTGTTTTCCTCTCGGATTCCAATGACAGCCTCATAGGTTGACAAGGATTCTGTGCATCACTGACCCCAATCTGTTCCTTGCTCGTACTCCTTGGTTCGATTCAACTTAGCGTATTCATATTCTCCAGCCGAGATAGTTCCGTCAACCGTGTAGATACTCCGATAAGTTCACCAGCAATCAAAATCAGTACAGCTGTGAACAGCTACCCAAATGTTCGATAAGTCGGCTGTACAAATGATGGATACATAAGTCTGTCTGACGGCATTAGAAGTCGGGAAAGAGACCAAATACTCAAAAGAAGAAGATTCTATCCATTATTGGTAAATGTCGTGTGAAGTGGCGTTCCGTTGTTATGATAACATTGTGACCTATCATGTTGCTTTATCATGCAGCAATCAGATGGGGCTCATTCCGCACAGATCGATAAGCATCTCCAAATCCCTACTGAACAACTCCAAAGAGTTCCATTTCAATCTTTGCCTTTCCATTTTTTCCACTTTCAGCGAAGCAGTTGCAGAGCTGAACAGGGAGCCATCTGAACATCTGAAGAATGGGTGTCGGATTCCTGTTCTACTCTTCTGAGCACACCGTTCCAAAGGCGGATAGAAAGGTTAGCAAGTCAGAAGCATCTATTGATCCGTCTCCATCTAAATCCGCTACGCAATCATTGAACGGGTCATAATTTTGCGGTTTAATCACAAATGTTTGAGAGGAATTGTAAAAGATTCCTGCCGCAGGGATGTAATCAAAGACAAGCTCACCTACGGTCAACGTTTTTAGGCATAGACTCCAACGAAAATCTTCAAATGGATCGTCTGGAAGAATTCCGGTTTGATCATTATTAAAAACAATAGGTTGGTCATCGAATACGCATGGATCCAATATGGAAGGAGTGGATAAGTCCCAATTACTATTAGGTAGATCTACAACAGCATCCAAGATGTATATACAGCTGGCATCAGCGCATGCTGCGGATGCATCATAATTACATGCTAATTCATCGGTGCAACCCGGATATTCGCAGGAGCCGTCATCATAGGTGTGTTCTGTGTCGTAATTACAGGCGGTAGGATCTGTGCATCCAATAAAAGAAGGCTGTGGATAGGCTAATGTTGGGTTATATGTGACTTCGATGTTATCGGGGTCATAAGAATCAAGTGGATCCCAAGTGTCTACATAATCAGGACCAATTTCTTCATTGTCATTGAAGCGCTCAACTAAAGTTACAAGCCGATATTGAATATCTGAAGGACAGGTTATTTGAGCAAGCAACACGCGATTTGATTCTCCCACTCCGAAGCCGTTGGTTTGATTAGGTGACCAAAAAGACCACCATGCAACATTTTCATCTATGATTGCTGGTCCTACCCCAGGCGTACCAAGTGAATTCTGAAGTGCCATATTCGGAGAAACGTAATCAACGGTAACTCCTAAATCATCTGCTGTTCCATCCGCGCCAATGGTCACGTATGAATCGTAAGCTAAATTTTGATTAAAAATGTTGAGAAAGAACTCGGTTCCTGCAATTGGGCTTCCGTCACCGGAATCTGAATTGAACATTTCACCTTCTTGACATCCGAGGGAAATAAAAGAGTCAGTAGTTGGACCAACTGCAGTGAGCCATGAAAAGTCATCACTCAAAGCGGCATAAATTCTATAGGTAGAATGACCTGCTGGATAATCAGGATACGCGCCGTCGTCGGTCGTTACAACTTCATGGTAAACAGAATCTAGCTGTGAATGTGTTACGAATGGAGAGAGGGCTATCAATAAAAGGAGAGTCAGTTTTTTCATAATTCATCAACTCAATGATATAAAGATACTAAAGCCCTCCATTTCACAAAACCACTAAAAATCACGGTGGGTATTAAAAAGTTAGCAGGTTTGAATCATCAATCACTTGATCATGAAAAAACTGACCAAACGAGAAGACCAAATCAAGAAAATCAACTGGGAGATGAAATCGGCAACCATCCGTGATATCGTGGATGCCTTTCCTGAACCAACACCCCATGACAATACGGTTGCTACTTTGGTTATGATCCTTGAAAAGAAAGATGTGCTGAACAGTAAGAAGATTGCCAACAGCTATCAGTTTAGTCCGGTTCAAGATTTTTGAAGAATAGCGCGATGCGGAACTCGGCAACATCAAAGAGAAATTCTTCGATAAGTCTGTTACCAAAATGATGGCGCATTTCGCGAAGGAGGAGAAACTCACTGAAGCACAGAAAGAGGAGTTGACCAAAATCATTAAATAAAGGACAGCCATGGAAATTCTACTGAAATCATCCATTGTTCTGGCCTTTTTGTACGGTTTCTATAAGCTGTTCCTATTCAGAGAAGCGTTCTTTAAAGTGAAACGGATTTACCTTATCAGCAGTCTCGTTGTGGCTTTGGCTTCCTTTTCTCAGTCTATCGAAGTGGCATAATCAACAAGGTTTCGCAGTTGAGATCTGGTAAGAAGAGATTCCAATGGAAGTCGGTCGCCTCAACTGAGCCTGCAGCAGAGCCTTTAACACTTCAATAAAGCGCTACTGAAGCGAAGGCATCGAACGTATGGGGGCTGCTTGTTCGTCGTGTAAAAGCTGTCCGGTTGTGTTGCAGATTGACACTTGAGCGCGTTTGACTTGAGTCCTGCTGCTAAGACTAGCAAGGTGGTCATCAGAAACTTCTTTCAGGTTATATTCGGTTGTTAGCTGTTAGACAAGGGTTGGAATATGAGGGTTAATTTCCCCTAACATATTCCGAAACTAACTCGAATCGATCATGATCATCGAAGGCCATCGTTCCTTATTTCTGTGAAAGAGAATATGACCGGAAGAATGCACTTGGATTGCCTTGTAGAATGTACCTTTGTACTATGATTTCAAACGGGAAAGTAGCCTTTCATACTTTAGGGTGTAAACTGAACTTCGCAGAGACTTCGGCTATTGCCAGAAGTTTCAATGAAGCTGGCTACGCGCGCGTTGAGGTTCAAGAAGCTCCTGACGTTGTAGTAATCAACACTTGCTCTGTCACTGACAATGCAGATAAAAAGTGTCGTAACATTGTACGCAGAGCCCTCTCTACCAACCCGGATGCATTCATTGCAGTTATTGGTTGCTACGCTCAATTGAAGCCTGAAGAAATCGCCAACATTGAAGGCGTCGACCTCGTTCTCGGAGCAAATGAAAAGTTCAATCTCTTAGAACACGTAGGTCATCTTGACAAGGTTGATGGAACGGGGGTTGTGAAGGCCACTGCCATCAAAGAAACCAAAGACTTCATCCCTTCTTATTCTAGCGGTGATCGCACAAGAACCTTTTTGAAGGTCCAAGATGGTTGCAACTATTTCTGTGCTTTCTGTACTATCCCGCTAGCGCGGGGAAGATCGAGATCGGCGAACATTGAAAGGACGGTCTTACAAGCTAAAGAAGCAATCGCTGCGGGAACAAAAGAGATCGTACTAACTGGAGTCAATATCGGTGACTTTGGAACGGCTCATAATGAAGACCTACTTGGACTCATCAAAGAGCTAGATCAACTCGAAGGTGTTGAACGTTACCGAATCTCATCCATCGAGCCGAATCTCTTGAACAATGAGATCATTGACTTCGTTGCTCAGAGCAATCACTTTGTACCTCACTTTCATATTCCACTTCAAAGTGGAAACGATGAAATTCTGCGCGCCATGCGCCGGAGATACTTGACAGATTTATACAAGGATCGCATCCAGCGTATCAAAGATAAAATGCCAGATGCATGTATCGGAGTAGATGTCATCACCGGGTTCCCAGGTGAAACGGATGAGCACTTTAACATCACTTATGAATTCATCCAAAAGTTACCGGTAAGCTACCTTCATGCTTTCACTTATTCAGAACGGGCCAATACCACAGCGTTGCGCATCGACGAGGTTATCCCAATGAATATTAGGCAAGAACGCACTAAAATGCTGCGCATTCTAAGTGCTAAGAAGAAGCGTGTATTCTATCAAAACCACCTCGGAGATGAGCGTCCTGTACTCTTCGAGGCAAGTGAACATGATGGTTTGATGTTTGGCTTCACTGATAACTATGTAAAAGTTGAACTACCTTTCGCCAAGGAACTGATCAACAAGGTCAGAGATGTGAAACTTGGAGAGATGACACCAGACGGAAATGTTTCTGCTAGTCTTCTTACCACCACAGCAACTTAATGTATCCAAACCTCTATTTCGCCTTTTACGAGCTTTTCGGGATTGACCTCCCCTTCCTTAAGCTGGTGAACTCTTTCGGATTCTTCGTAGCGTTGGCATTTATCGCCGCAAGTATGACGCTATCGCGGGAACTGAAACGCAAAGAAGAGCAAGGTTTGCTCAAAGGTGAAAAGCGCAAAGTAATTGTCGGCAAAATGGCCACTCCCGGCGAGATCGTCTCAAGCACAATCATCGGATTCATTTTCGGATTCAAGTTCATTTGGCTTGGGGTCAATGCCAACGAGATTTTCAGAGGCGACACACTACCCCAAGAACATATCTTCTCGATTGACGGAAGCTTGTTATGGGGAATCGTAATGGCTGCGGCCTTCGGAGGTTGGCGTTGGTACGAGTCAAAAAGAAACGCACTCGACAAACCTGAAGAACGTGAAGAAACATTCCACGTATGGCAAAATACCGGAAACATCACATTGGTTGCTGCTATTGGTGGAATTGTAGGTGCCAAACTCTTCCACCTTTTCGAGAATCCAGATGAATTCATGCAGTTCTTCAAGAACCCGAGTCTGGAGAGCTTCTTGGGTGGACTCACCATTTATGGCGGACTCATCATGGGTACCGTGGCCTGTTACATTTATGCACGCAAGAAAGGAATCAAATTCATCCATTTGGCAGACGCCGCGGCTCCAGGACTGATGCTGGCTTATGGTATTGGTCGTGTAGGTTGTCAAGTATCAGGAGACGGTGACTGGGGGATCCCAAACATGGCTGATAAACCAGGTTGGTTAAGTTGGCTCCCTGATTGGGCATGGTCATACAGTTATCCGAATAACGTCAACGGTATTCTTGGTCCTCGTTCGGCAGGATATACTGGGAAGACAATTCCAATTGACGATCCTGCTTGCGCCGCTGAATTAGCAAATCCTTTGAGCTCTACTCAGATGTGTGAAGGGTTGATCAATGGTGAATCGGTGAGTGTATTCAAGGGCTATGGCACCTATTTAGACCCAGGCGTATTCCCAACTCCCCTCTACGAAGTGGTCATGGCACTCATCATATTTGCAATTCTTTGGTCACTCAGAAAGCGAATCAAGATTCCTGGAATGATCTTCGCAATTTACCTCATCTTCAATGGCTTTGAGCGCTTCTGGATAGAGAAGATTCGCGTCAATAGTACTTACCAGATTTTTGGAACGGAAATCACTCAAGCAGAAATCATTTCCACCATTATTTTCTTAGGTGGAATCTTTATGGCGCTCTACCTCAAACGAAAGCACAATGGCTCTTCCTCTCCGTCAACTGCTTGACGCACTCGTTGATCTTAGCAAAGAAACTGGGCAATGGATGCTTGAACAGCAAGTCAACCCTGAACAAATTGAAACTAAGACGCTCAACAACTTCGTTTCATTCGTAGACAAGGGAGCAGAAGAGAGATTCGTTACCGGACTTCAGAAGCTTCTGCCAGAAGCAGGCTTCATTGCAGAAGAAGGCACGGGCACTCCAAATAAAAGTGGCTTGAACTGGATTATTGATCCTCTTGACGGAACCACAAACTTCCTTCATCAGTTTCCGGTTTGGTGCACAAGCGTCGCCTTGATTAATCAAGGCGAACTCCAGCTCGGTGTGATTTATGATCCGAACCGACATGAGTGCTACACAGCAATAAGAGGTGAGGGAGCATTTCTCAATGATGAGCCGATTTCTGTCACAAAAAAAACAGAGCTCAAAGATTGCCTTCTGGCGACAGGATTCCCATATGACGACTTTGGAAGACAAGCTGAATACCTTGACTTACTCGGCGTTCTTACCCAAAGAACTCGAGGTATCCGGAGGCTAGGTAGCGCCGCCCTTGACTTGGCGTATGTGGCATGCGGAAGATGTGACTTGTTCTACGAGTATTCCTTGAATCCATGGGATGTTGCGGCGGGTGCACTCATTGTAAATGAAGCCGGAGGAACGGTTACTGGCTTTAACGCAGGTGATGATCCCATCTTCGGTGACGATATTCTTGCTTCCAACACCTCCACTCATGTTGAGATGCTCGGAGTTATTCAGAAGCACTTTAGCTGAATTGTAATTATTCCTTAAGAAAAGCCGAATAGGCGTTCCGCGTTCAGCGAAGGAAATTGTAAATTCACTAATGACACTAAATTCAGCTAAAACATTCATAATGCCTTCGGGGTTTCTTTAGTGAAGTTGTATAGTTGACACCAACCTACGAACCGTGAGATTCGTCTTTTGCATCATACTCGCCATTATCCTTGTGCCAGCTCAGGCACAAGAAATCCTTGATCCGTGTTTCTACTCGGTTCCATCGGGTGCTGAATTCGCTAATTCTGAGAACATTGCGAATGAAGTAGACGCGGCTGGCGGCGCCGATATGGTCAAATATGAAGACGGCGTGTGGTCTGGAGGTGGAAGCGGTTCAAACCTCAGTTTAGAGCCACCAGTCAATTGCGATGCTGTGAAGGCAGTTTTTCTAAGGCCTTCAGGTGGAGCCGGCGAAGGAGTTGGATTCAGGCTAAATCAACCGTTGACCGCTGGAACAGCTTACGGTTTCGAATTCGCCTTTGCGAGTCACGGAACTGGATCGAATGGAGCATTCGAATTACGCGTCTTTACAGCCGATGGCCCAGATCTATGGGTTGACGGAATCCAACAAGGAACGCAGGTTGCTACGATAGGTCCGTTCGGGAATGATTGGGAAGACTTTGACTACAATGGTATAGCCAACGTAGCACAGAACGGCCATCAATGGGTATTCCTTTATACAGAGGAGAGCAGCGGATTGATCCTTAACGGATGTCAGAACGATATCGAAGAACTAACCATAGACTTACCTCAGATTACTGAGTTGTGTGAAGGGGAATCAGTTGTGATTGGCGACCCATCTTTAGCTGCCGGAAGCCCAACATGGAATACTGGAGCTACCACGGCCACTGTTACTGTGAACGAATCAGGATTCTACGTTGTAAGCGCAGAAAACGCTTGTAATAGTGTACAAGATGGAACCAACGTCATTGTCTATGGCGATCCAGTCATGGTGCCAGAGCAAGACACCACGATCTGTCTAGGAGATGAACTTGAATTCAGAACGGAAGGCCTCAGCACACAAAACTTGTGGAGCGATGGAAGCACCGATAGTTTATTCTTCGCCACAGAGCCTGGAATGTATGGTGTAACGGTTACTGATGATTGTGGAACCGGCTCTTATATGATCGAGGTCACGCTTGATTCACTTCCGGTATTTGACCTTGGTCCGGATACCGCATTGTGCTTTGATCAGCAACTCAACCTCAGCGCCTTGATCGACGATCCCGACGCCACTTATTTGTGGAATACCGAGGCTGAAAGCTCGAACATCGACGTCATCCCAAATGAATCAGCCGTCTACACGGCAGATGTCACCAACCAGTGCGGCACATCAAGCGATGCCATTTTCGTAGAGTACTCACTCCTACCGACGGATGTTCTTGCAGGTGGATACGAGCTGTGTTTCGGAATTCCTTTCGTACTCGATGTGAGTGCTGTAGAAGGAACCTACGAATGGCGTGATGGCTCAACTGCACCCACATTCCAAGTGCCTTCACCAGGAACTTACTGGGTGACGATTACGGATGACGACGAATGTTGGGAAACTACAGTTTACACTGAAGTGACGGTGATTCCGTGTACATGTCCTATGTTCCTTCCCAACTCCTTCACTCCGAATGGTGATGGAAGAAATGATGTATGGGCACCTGTTTTCGAATGTGAACCCTACGACTACGAACTGCGTATTTTCGATCGCTGGGGCGGAGAAGTATTCAGCATCCTTGATCCGTCTATTGGATGGAACGGAAAGGGCGGAGGTGAATTCTTAAGAGACGGAGTCTACGTCTATGAACTGACCTATCGCGAAGAATTCGCGGGCATCCCAATTACTAAGTTTGGACATGTGGTGGTGCTGCAGGAAGATAGGGAGTGAGATAGGCTTTAGGCGTTAGTTTGGCACTGGCGAATCAATCACATCGAGAACATAACGAATCATGCTATCCGCCTTAGGCGGACTAACCATGCTAGCAGCCAAAGGCTAACTAACCATGCTAACAGCCAAAGGCTGACTAAACATGCTAAGAGCCGAAGGCGAACTAATCATGCTCCGCCATTGGCAGACTATTCCAACTTCTTCTTCTTTTCTTTAATCAGCTTTGCCACCTTGAGTGTTTTCCCTTCAAGTGATTCATCTACGGTGAGGAGTAGCCTTTTCTTTCCCTTGTGGCGAAAGAAGATTTCCTGACCAACCTTCAAATGCACACCACTATTCGATATCGGCAATAAATTCGGTTTCATTACGCCTGGAATGATCAATGGAATGGATCTCGCACTTTCATTACGCAGTGTGAAGGTGACAACCGTCTCCCCTTCCAACGCTAGTTCAGGTTCGGGAGAAACAAGAATAAGTGAGAAGATGAGCGTGAGCAGAAGTGTTTCCATTCTTTTCTAAGTGGAATGGGTGGTCTGATGTTCAGATTCGTAGACGAGGGTCAAGGGTCAAGGGTCAAGGGTCGAGAGATTCAGGGGCTAACGGCAAAAAGGGCGAAATGACTAAACGTTGCTAACCATTTCTACGAACCACAAACTTTTATCCCCTGCATTAAACCCTTCCCTATATTCGTAGTCATAGCACAAACGACGCTTGTGGACCTGATATCAAAAGAAGAAGTTGAGATTAAAGAACTTCTCAAGGCGCCTGATCAACAGAAGAAGGCCTTTGAGATGATGGTTCGCGTGTACAAGGAAATGGTCTATTTCCACGTGCGGCGTATGGTACTTGATCATGATGACGCCGATGATGTTACCCAGAATGTATTTATCAAGGTGTGGAAAGGATTGAAGAATTTCCGTGGTGATAGCAAGGTCAGCACATGGCTTTACCGCATAGCTACCAATGAAAGCATCACCTTTTTACAGAAATCGAGAAAGCTTGCTGGGGTTCCTTATGACGAGTTGGAATACAAACTGTCTGATTCGTTGCAAGCAGATGTGTATTACGATGGAGATGAGATTCAGCGCAAGCTCGAAGTCGCCTTGGCTCAGTTACCGGAGAAGCAAAAGGCGGTATTCATTATGAGGTACTACGATGAGATGCCTTATAAAGAGATCAGTGAAGTCACTGGAACTTCTGTGGGGGCGTTGAAAGCGAGTTACCATCACGCGGTGACGAAGCTGGAGAAAATTTTAACGGAAGAGAATTAAACCCTTGAGGTCAACCATAGTCTTAGAGACATGAAAGAGTATAACGAAGAATTGAATCAACTGGAAAAAGAGGCACCGCTCCTCTTTTCGCTCCGTTCTAAACGGGCCTTCCAGACTCCTGATTCTTACTTCGACTTATTAGAAGAAACCTTGAATGCACAGGCCTTGCCTAAAACAGGGTCCTTTCTTGCGCCTGAGAATTACTTCAGTGCGTTGGAAGCAGGTGTGCTGAATCAGACCTCTGGCACTCCTTCTACTGAAAAGATGGAAGTTCCTGATGGGTACTTTGACAAACTTGAGTCTTCTATCCTTGCTGCCATTGAAGAAGAGGATGAATCAGAAGTTGCTTCAGGTAAAAATGAAAGAACCACGAAGGTGTTCTCGATTCGCCGTTATGCCGTTTCAGCCGCAGCAGTGGCAGCGGTTTTGGCAGGGTTGTTCTTTGGAACTGACCTCTTCACACCAAAGGAAGAATGCATCACGTTTGCATGTTTACTGGAACAAACAGATTTAACAGAAGAAGAATTGATCTTCCTCTACGATGAGGATATTGCAGAAGAACTTTTAGAAGGAGAAAATGTCTCTATTCTTAACGGATTAGACGACAGTGAGGAAGCCATTGAGTACCTATTAGACTCGCAGATCGATATTGATGAATACTTTTACGACGATGAAATTTGAGATGAAACACTTTATACTAACAGCGTGTATGGTATTCATTCTCGGCATCTCAGCATGGGCTCAGCCTGGTGCGGATGGAGAGAAGATTGAGCAGCTTCGTATCGCATTTATTACCGAAGAACTTGACCTAAGCTCAGAAGAAGCTCAGCAGTTCTGGCCTATTTTCAATGAGTTTACCAACAAGAAGAAAGAAGGGCACAAACAGGTTCGAAAGACCAATAAAGAGATCTCAAAGAAGGAAAATCCAACGGAAGCTGATCTACGTCATTTTGTGAATGTGCGTGCTGATCAAATGCGCACCGAAGCAGACCTTGAGGTTCAATTCATGGAAGATGTATTGGCTATTCTAGGACCAGAAAGGACATTCCAACTCATCGAAGCTGAACGCAAGTTCAAGCGTGAGGTGATGCAACACATACAAGATAAACGGAGAGGCGGTAGTCCGGGAGGACGGCCGAATCGTTAACCGTTTTTCGGTTTTGACTGACCTCCACCTTTACGTGGGGGTCTCTTTTTTTGGTGACGTCTGTTTCCACCTGGTTTTCCTCTTCCCTTTCCTTTTCCTTTTCCTTTTCGGTTTTTACCTCCTCCTCTTGAAGGTTTAGGGTCATAGGCAGGAACATCCCCAACGTCTGTTTCAGCCTTGAGCTTAGGAACGGTGCTTCCGATCAATTGTTCAATACGGAAGAACTTCACCTGCTCATCAGGAGAAATCAGCGTGAGTGCTTTTCCAGTGCGTGAAGCACGGGCCGTACGTCCAATGCGGTGCACATAGTCCTCGGCATCCTGTGGAACATCGTAGTTGATCACTAACTCAATATCATCGATGTCGATTCCACGAGAAACCACGTTTGTGGCTACCAATACCGTCAGTTTACGGTTACGGAAATCAAGCAACACCTGTTCGCGTTGTTTCTGTTCGAGATCTGATGAGATCTCAGCACAGTTGATTCCTTTGCGCTTGAGGTTGCGATTAATCTCGTTAACCGCTCGTTTAGTTGAGGCAAATACAATGACACTTTTCCATTCTTCACCTTTCAGGATCTCTTGCATCACCGGAATCTTCTGCTTGTTAAACAAGCTGTATGCGCCTTGCTCCACCCCTTCAGCTGGCTTAGAAAGCGCAATGTTCACCGTGACCGGATTCTTAAGAATTTGGCTCGTTAGGAATAGGATTTTGTCAGGCATCGTTGCTGAGAACATGAGCGTTTGACGGTTTTCAGAAGTCTTGTTGATAATGCGCATGATATCGTTATAGAAGCCCATGTCAAGCATACGATCCGCCTCATCAAGAATCAAGATGGGGAGCTCTCCTACTGGCACATAGCCCAGGTTTAGGTGAGAAAGCATTCTTCCTGGGGTAGCAATAATGATATCCGCTCCCATTTGAAGTGCCTTTTTCTCTTGGGAAAACTCCATTGCATCACCTCCACCATAAATGGCCATTGAAGACAATCCTGTAAAGTAACTCAAGCCTTCTACTGCTTGGTCAATTTGAACGGCGAGTTCTCGAGTAGGAACGATGATCAAGGCTCCCACCCCTTTTCTATCCTTCATTTCGAGCAGGCGGTGCATTGTTGGGATCAAAAATGCCGCTGTTTTTCCCGTACCGGTTTGAGCGATACCAATAACATCTCTTCCTTCAACAACGGGGGGTATAGATTGCGCTTGAATTGGTGTCGCCTTTTCGAAGCCCATGGCCTCTACTCCGTCTAACACCTCATCATTCAAGGGCAATTCATCAAAATAAATTTCTTCTTGCTCCATAGGTCTACCTAGCTGAAGGTGTTTGCGAATGCAACTTCTCGTCTTCCTTTAGCGTCTCGAAGGTAAGTGCTTTACCATTGCCTACAACTTTGTGGAAGAAATGAAATTAACATCCAAGATTGTGAAGCAATTGTGAGAACTTTCCACGCTTCAATTTGTACCTTGTCTTATACACTAAAATGCCCTTGAATCTGAGATCGATCGGTTTATTAGTCCTCTTGCTTTGCCTCTTGCCTTCTGCGGCTTCAGCAACGCATATAGTGGGTGGTGAAATGTACTACGAGCACATTGGGGGCAATGAGTACGAAATCACACTCAAAGTCTACCGCGATTGTGGACCTACCAATACTAATGGCACCTACTTCGATGACCAAGCGAGCATCGGAATATTTACCGCTGGAATTCTTTACGATAATCTCCTCATTGACATTTCAGATGCCGTCATTACAGAAGTACCGGTTGCCCTGGAAAACCCTTGTTTTGTGCTCCCTCCTGATGTTTGTGTTGAGGAAGCGATTTATGTGGCTTACGTTGATTTGCCTCCTAGTGCGGTGGGCTATGATCTGATTTACCAACGTTGCTGCCGTAATCCATCGATCATCAATATCAACTTCCCTGAAGATTCAGGAGCTACCTTCTTTGCACACGTTCCTGCAGAAGATGTAACCACCGATAACTCGAATCCTCAGTTCAATAACTTTCCGCCAGTGGCTTTGTGCGCTAACGCGGAATTCTTCTTCGATCACAGTGCTTCAGATATTGATGGAGATAGCTTGTCTTACTCCTTCTGTGCGCCTTTGCTTGGAGGAACGCCGGAATTCCCCATGCCTTCGCCTCCAGCAGCCCCACCATACGTCCCTGTGGGCTGGGCTGCAACCTTTAGCGACACCTATCCGATCACTTCTGACCCTGGTTTCAACATAAACCCAGTCACTGGTGAAATTACTGGTACACCTACCCTACCTGGTCAATTCGTCATCGGGGTCTGCGTGGAAGAATGGAGAAACGGTGTACTTCTCAGCACCACAAACCGAGATTTTCAGTTCAACGTGACAATCTGTGATCCAACGATCATTGCGTCTATTCCAGAACAAGAGCAATTCTGTGATGGACTAACATTCCAATTCTCTCAAGAATCCATCAACGCCGAAGGATTTTACTGGGATTTCGGGGACCCCACCACAGACGATGATAACAGCACAGATACTAGTCCGATCTATACTTACGCTGACACCGGTGTCTACGAAGTAACGCTCATAGCCAACCCGGGCTGGAGCTGTGCAGATACCACGACCACTGAGTACTCGGCATATCCAATCATTATTCCCGTCATTCAACAAGACGACTTTGTCTGCCTCAATGGTAACGGCGTCTACGATTTCGTAGCAGCCGGTGATTACGATAGCGACGCTACCTTCTTCTGGGACTTCGGTCCGGCCGCGAATCCGAGCACCTCGGAAGACCAGAATCCAGAGGGAGTCATATTTGGCGAAGTCGAAACATTTGACGTCACACTTACCGTCTTCGACAACGGCTGCGAGGAAACCTCGGTGGAAACTTATGAGGTTCCGCTGCCCCCTCAAGCCTCTATTGTGACTCAAGACAGCTATTGCGAAGGACTCACCTTCACCTTTGAAAACAACTCCACTAATGCTACAGAGTTTACGTGGGATTTCGGCATTCCAGGAGACGATGATGTGACAATAGAAGTAGAACCCCAATACACCTTCCCTGATACCGGAGAATACGTAGTTACCCTCATAGCAACCGCGCCAGGGGCATGTCCAGACACCACCTCAGCAGAGTTCGGAATTTACTGGTTATTGGATCCCTATTTTTTGGCTCCCGACCCACAGTGTTTTGAAGGAAACAGCTTCAACTTTACAGGAGAAGGAACTGACGAGTCTCAGGCGGTTTACACTTGGGAGTTCGATGGCCCGGCGTCTCAAGAGACCTCTGACTTCCAGAACCCAACAGGCATTAACTACGCCGAGGCAGGAGAATTCGATGTGACCTTGACGATCGAGGCCAATGGCTGCATTGATAGCTACACGGCACCTGTGGAAATTATTCCAAATCCAACCATCGGATTTGAAGGCGAAGGGGCAGCTTGTCCGCCTATGAATGTCCATTTCGACAATACATCATTCACGGCAACCACAGCGAACTATGTATGGGATTTCGGCGATGGTGGCACCTCAACCGCCGCGAACCCTACACATACCTACGCACTCCCTGGCACCTACACAGTTAGTCTTCAAATGACTTCTACCGGATTCTGTGCGGAGGTTTTGAATGAAGTTCAGGTAGGTATTGTAACGGTATACCCTATACCATATGCTGCCTTTGATATCGAACCGAATACTGTCAACATTCTAGAACCAGAGGTTGAGGTGATGAATCTTTCTGAGGGAGCCATTCAAGTGTATTACAACTTTGGAGACGGAGGGTCAAGCTCAGAATCAGACCTCACCTACACGTACACAGACGCTGGCGTTTTCGACGTCACCCAAACTGTGGTCAACCAATATGGATGCACCGCTGTAGCAACAGGTGAAGTCTCAGTGGAGGGTTTCATGTTCTACGCGCCAAACGCATTTACGCCAAATCTCGATGGGATCAATGACGTCTTCTTACCAAGTGTTATTGGGGTAACGAGATATCAAATCCAGGTCTACAACCGATGGGGCGATGTCATTTTCGAATCAGACGATCCGAATGAACCGTGGCTTGGAAATGTAGACGGTGGTGATCACTTCGCCCAAGACGGAATGTACGTTTATCGTGTCATAGCTCATGACCTAATTGGCCTCCCTCATGAGTTTGAAGGACACGTTGTTCTTCTGCGTTAAACTCTGAGCGCACAAAGTGTTATTCTAACATTACCATCTTACCCTTAAGTCTCCAAGATTCAAGACGGTATGCAATCCATACCTATTTTTTTGTTAGATTTACATAGAACCAAAACCAAAACTGTCGGGTATGTCTGATGGAGCGAATCACAGAGACGACCTTTTTTCAAAGGCTGTCAGAGCGGGGAAGCGTACCTACTTCTTCGACGTCAAAACAACTCGAGGTAACGATCTATACATGACGATTGCCGAGAGTAAGCGCCGTTTTTCTGATGACGGACGCTATCATTACGAAAAGCATAAACTCTTCCTGTATAAAGAAGACTTCGAGAAATTCGCCGAAGGTCTGCAAGAGACTATTGAGCGAATTGAAGCATTACGTAATAGCGGAAACTACAGCGAAGAATCACCAATGGACCGTTCTCCGGAACACGATTCAGAACAAGAGCCACAACAACAGCACCATGCCCCTGCTTCTGGCAGTGAGGAGCACGTGAAGGAGTTCACTGATATCGAATTTGACGATTTAGAAGATTAGTTGGTCTAGGGTCGAGTGTCGAGAGACCTCACAATGACTTAAAAGCTAAAACCAAAGACCAATAACTAAGGGCTTCCCCCTTAGAAAGAAACCATACGCTGCGCATGTTCAGTCATTAGATTAGACATGCGTTCGTTGTTTATAGCACCGTCTTGCACGGCTTTGTCAATCTGAGAGAACTTAGGCTTTTTGTATAGTACGTTCACTTGGAGGTAATTCAGAACATTCGTGAATTGATCCATTCCTCGAGCTGCTCCTGCCATTCCTGATGAGACACCGATCAATCCTGCTTTCTTACCGTGAAGTACTGTTGGTGGGATACAATCAATGAAGGCTTTTAAGACACCAGGGAATCCACCGTTGTATTCTGGAATGACAAAGATGTACTTCGTTGCTTCCTCCATGGTGTTGATGAGATTGTTCATTAGTGGTGACTTCTCTTCCCATGCATCGGCAAAGACAAAATCTCGTGGCAAGTCTTTGAGGTGAATATGTGTTGGGGTTACTCCATTCTCTTCTAGCTGAAAACCATAGGCTTTAGCCACCAACTCACTCATGCTATTTGGTCTATTCGTACCTGTGATGACCACAAATTTATCGTCTGATTTTATCTCCATCTTATTAACCTGATTTTCACCGAAACCTGTGTAAAACTTCATTCCTTGTAGCCCTCGAATAGTGCTACCTTTACGGATTCGGAGTTGTATCTTAACACAACACTTGAACGCGAAGTACGTTCATCGAAAGCAAATAATCCACGCGATATGAAATTCACTTGGTACGGACATGCCTCTTTTAGTATAGAAATGGGTGGAAAACAGTTGGTTTTCGATCCGTTCATCACTCCGAATGAACAAGCTAAATCGATTGATGTCAACGCCATTCCTGCTGATTACGTTCTCTTGAGCCATGGGCATGCTGATCACGTCGCTGACGCGGAAGCCATCCTAACACGCACTGGAGCGACATTGATTAGCAACTACGAGATTGTTTCTTGGTACGGTGAAAAAGGAATTGAGAATGCTTGGCCGATGAACCACGGTGGCAAACACCTATTCGATTTCGGTACAGTGCGCTACGTGAATGCGGTACACTCAAGTGTGCTTCCTGATGGTACCTATGGTGGAAACCCTGGTGGTTTCATTATCGAAGCCGATGGAAGACGCATCTACTATGCTGGAGATACCGCGCTTCATATGGACATGGAGCTAATCGGTAGATACTGGAAACCAGATTTGGCCATTCTTCCCATCGGTGACAACTTCACCATGGGCATTGAGTATGCCATTATTTGTTGTGATATGATCCAATGTGATAAAGTGATTGGTGTGCACTACAACACCTTCCCTTTCATCAACATTGATTCCGCGCTAGCGAAAGAAACATTCGCAAAAGCGGGTAAAGAATTGATCTTGCCGGGAATCGGTGAGAGTAAAGAAGTGTAAAGAATGGGTAAGATCATTGCTGTCGCCAATCAGAAAGGCGGCGTTGGAAAAACAACTACTGCGATCAACCTCGCAGCATGTTTCGGAGTTCTTGAATACAAGACACTGCTTGTAGACGCGGATCCTCAGGCGAACTCAACCTCAGGTGTTGGGATTGACCCGAAGAACATCAAAACAAGCGTATACGAATGCCTTGTAGATGAAACAGATCCACGTGACATCATCATTTCGACGAACAACCCGAACCTTGATCTATTGCCTGCTCACATTGATTTGGTAGGAGCCGAGATTGAGTTGATCAACATGCCGAACCGCGAATACATGATGCGTAAGGCCCTGGCGAAAGTGAAAGACGATTATGACTTCATCATCATCGACTGCTCTCCTTCGCTCGGTTTGATTACAGTGAACTCATTGACGGCTGCAGATGATACCATCATTCCGGTTCAGTGTGAGTACTTCGCTCTTGAAGGTTTAGGGAAACTGTTGAATACCATCAAAATCGTTCAAAGCAAACTCAATACTGATCTAGGTATTGAAGGCATCCTGTTGACGATGTACGATACACGTCTCCGTCTAGCCAATCAAGTGGTTGATGAAGTGCGCATGCACTTCCAAGAAATGGTGTTTGATACCATCATTCACCGAAACACTCGTCTTGGAGAAGCTCCGAGCTTCGGAGAGACGATCATCATGCACGATGCGACTTGCAAAGGATCGATTAACTATCTGAACCTTTCGCGAGAGATCTTGCAAAAGAATGAAATGACGCGCATTCGCGACAACGAGAAATATTTAGACCTCAATGGCTAAGCGACAAGCGCTCGGAAGAGGCCTCAGCGCCCTGCTAGAAAATGCAGCCAATGCTCCTGAACCGAAACCGGTTGAGAAAGGAAGCATTGGAAATGTGGCAGGCTCGATTGCCATGCTGCGCATTTCGCAAATTGAAGCCAACCCCTTCCAGCCACGTACAAAGTTCAACGAAGAAGCACTTCAAGAACTAGCTCACTCTATTTCAGAGTTAGGGATTATTCAGCCCATCACCGTTCGCAAAATTGGAGCGAATAAGTTCCAGCTAATCAGTGGTGAACGCCGATTCCGTGCGTCACAGATCGCTGAACTGGAAGAAGTTCCTGCCTACGTGCGCAGTGCGAATGATCAAGAAATGCTAGAGATGGCCCTCGTTGAGAACATTCAGCGAGAGAACCTTGACGCCATAGAGATTGCCATTTCATACCAACGACTTCTCGAAGAGTGTGAACTGACTCAAGATGAGCTAAGTGACCGCGTTGGGAAGAACCGGGCTACGGTCAGCAATTACTTGCGACTGCTCAAACTTCCTGCTGACATTCAGCTTTCGATCATTGAGAAGAAGCTGAGTATGGGACATGCACGCGCATTGATCACACTCGACGATACGAAGAAGCAGCTTCAAATCATGAAGCAAGTCATCGATCAAGACCTGAGCGTGCGCGCTACAGAGGCCTTGGTACGTGATGCACGAGAAAACACAAAAAGCGCTAAGAAGGCAACAGCCTCGAAGTCATTGTCGTTCGAACATCAGAAAGTAAGGGCAGATCTTCGTTTGAAATTTGGAAGAAGTGTAGAGCTTCGCGCCAAAGACGACGGAAGTGGAAAGATTGAAATCAACTTCAAAGATGAAGACGATCTGAAACGCCTGCTCGAATCACTTGACCTTTGAAAACGCTTTACCTCTGTATATTTCTCTTACTCTCTAGCCTAGCTCAGGCTCAACTTTCAGATACGACGAAAGTTGTCACTCCTGCGCTGGTTGAAGAACACTCTGTGCGTAAAGCAACACTGCTCAGTACCTTCGTACCAGGTGCCGGACAGATCTACAACAAGAAATACTGGAAGGCACCCATCGTGTATGCCGGTCTTGGCACAGCGATTTACTTCATTGATGATAACACGAAGAATTATCGCAAATGGCGTGACAATCTCATCGCTGAAGAAGATGGTGACCCGAATACGGTCAATACAACCGGACTGAGTTCTAGCGTTCTTAGGGAGAACATGGATCTAAGAAGAAGATGGCTAGACCTAAGCTACATCGCCCTAGCCGGAGTCTACGTGCTGAATATCATTGATGCTCATGTTGACGCACACTTATTCCACTTTGACGTTTCAGAGGATCTCACCCTCATTATCCACCCATCCGTTATTCCATCCTACAGTGTAAATGCGGGAATAGGACTAACCATGAATTTCTAATTTTAAAGTATATGCGACTGGCTATCATAGGATATGGAAAAATGGGTAAGGCGATTGAACGCATTGCCGAGGAGCGTGGTCATGACGTAGTTCTCCGCGCTACCTCCAAGGCCCCTGCCCTGCCTGAGCACCTCGAAGGTGTGGATGCAGCCATTGAATTCACTTCACCACATTCTGCCGCAGATAATCTATTGGCCTGTATGGAAGCTGGAGTGCCTGTCGTATGCGGTTCTACTGGTTGGTACACGAGGTTAGCAGAAGTATCTCACGCCGCTTCACATCATGATGGTGCCTTGCTCTATGCGACCAACTTTAGCATTGGCGTGAACGTTTTCAATGTACTGGTCAAGAGAGCCAGCGAGATTATGTCTCGACTGGATGAGTACACACCAAGCATCAAAGAAGCACATCATATGAGCAAGAAAGATGCTCCCAGTGGCACAGCTTTGACGATTTCAGACATTGTGTTGGACCACTACCAACAATTCGATGGCTGGACCGATGATATGGAAGTAGAAAACAAGCTTCCCATTGAGTCAATTCGCGAAGGAGATGTGAAAGGCCTGCACACGGTAAACTTCACATCCAGCATTGATCAAATTAGACTAACACACGAAGCCTTCTCTCGTGGTGGATTTGCACTGGGTGCGGTTCAAGGAGCAGAATGGTTGAAAGATAAAACTGGTGTGTTCACCATTGGTGACATGCTTCAAAACCTATTGAAATGAGCATTTTCGAAATACTATTGATCCTTCTTTATCTGGTCTATTTCGTATCGCTACCATCAATTTTCAAACGCATTGGTCTTCCTTCATGGCATGGATTCGTCCCTGTGCTTCAGTGGATTACATGGTTGAAAGCCATTAAGCGACCTTGGTACTGGGTGTTTGTTCTCTTCATCCCTGGAGTGAACCTGCTGATGCTAGGTATTATGAATGTTGAGCTAGGAATCGCCTTCACAAAGGAAAGCACGAAAGACCAGTGGTATTTCGGTGCGTTACCATGGGCAGCTATCCCTGATCTCGCCTTCCGAATGAAGGATGTGAAGTATGTGGGACCAAGAGACTGGAGCAAGTCTAAGAAGAGCATGATGCGTGAATGGGGAGAGGCGATTTTGTTCGCTGTTATTGCAGCGTCTGTGATTCGCTCATTCTTCTTTGAAGCATACACCATTCCAACAGGATCAATGGAAGGATCGATGCTTGTGGGTGATTACCTCTTTGTAAGTAAAATGAGCTACGGTGCGAAAGTGCAACAAACGCCTTTGTCTGTGCCTTTCGTTCACAATGCCCTACCTGGTTCCATGACCAATTCATATGTTGAATGGTGGAGCCTTCCGTACTTCCGCCTTCCTGGTTTTGGAGATGTTGATCGTTATGATCCAGTCGTGTTCAACTTCCCTCATGGGGATTCTGTGCTTGTGCACCCGCAATTGGCTGGTCATGACTACTACGCCATCATCCGTAACCGAGGGGTTCAGATTGCCGGATCTTACGAAGCATACGACACCGATCCAGAAGGATACAACGAACAAGCACGTCGTTCTTTCACTCAGAGTCCTCGTCAACCCATAGGCATTAAGCGTCGTCCTGTGGACAAGGCTGAGAACTACATCAAGCGTTGTATCGGTCTTCCTGGTGAAGATTTAGAGATTCGAGACCGCGTTGTTTACATCAATAATGAAGCGATTGAGACTCCAGAAGGTGTGCAGTTCAACTACAAAGTTGCTCTAAATAACCCGTTAGAAATCAAGCGTGTCAAGGACAAACTCGAGCTAACCGACCTTGATTTTGGTACTACTGAACAGGGACTAATGGATGAGTCTACCATTGCGCTTACTGCTTCTGAAGTAGAGAAATTGAAGGCGATGAACGTAACGGCTTCTATCGAATTGGAAGATCAATCAACCACTCGTGGCACCATGACGATCTTCCCGAATTCGCAGCAGGCTCCTTATGATTCTTGGGACGTAGATAATTTCGGTCCGCTGCATATTCCTGCGAAGGGGGAGTCAATTGATCTTAATCTGGACAATCTCCCTCTTTACCGTAGAGCTATTTCAGTCTATGAAGACAATGAGCTTGAAGTGAAAGACGGAGTCATTTACATCAACGGTGAGTTGGCGAGTTCATACACTTTCCAACAAGACTACTTCTGGATGATGGGAGATAACCGCCACAATTCAGCTGATGCAAGAATGTGGGGCTTCGTTCCTGAAGATCATATCGTTGGTAAAGCTGTTTTCACTTGGTTCTCGAAACAAAATGAAGTTCAGCACGGCGAGTCTAAGATTCGCTGGGAACGCATGTTCCGCACTGTTGACTAGATGGAGGTTTTTCCAGCAGTTTGTTTTCCTTCTTTAGGTTACCTGCGTGCTTTGGCCAGCGCCGAAGAGGCGATCATTGATATTGGTGAGTTCTACGTAAAGCAGAGTTACCGCAACCGTTTTGACATACTTGGACCTAACGGTAAACTCAGTGTTACAGCACGGGTTGAAGGAAGCGCGCGAAAAGGTGAATCCGTTAAAGACGCGAAGCTGGTCAATGACGAATGGCGAAGACTTGCGAAGAAAGGCATCCAAGCCGCTTATGGGAAATCAGCCTACTTCATCCACTATTACGATGATATTGAATCGTTGATCAACCATGCAGTCTACTTATCAGACCTATCGGTCGGAAGCATTCAATTCCTTCTTGAACAATGGGGGCGAGCCATTCCCGCGATTAGCGAGACCTACGTGGAAACCCAAATAACAAAGGATCACCGTACGCGCCGTGCTTTCATTGAAGACGATATCAAGCAGCCATATACACAAGTATTCAGCGATCGATTTGAATTCGTCGCAGATCTTTCCGGAATTGATGTGCTAATGAATCTTGGACCTGCCGGAGCAGAATTCCTTTAGTTGCGATTATCCTTTGTCAAGGAATAGATCGAGAATGACTACTCGCTTATCCTCTACTTTGTAATAGATGCGATAATTCCAGGCGAGAATAGACCGATAATCTCCATTTAGAGAAGAGAACTTCGCTTTACGCGATTGGTGAATTGGATTTGAGCCAAGCTTTCTCATGCGGTTCATCACGGCCATGCGTGCGTCTTCTGCACCAATCAGTGATGTAGATGCTACCTTCTCAATTAGCGTACGAAAAGCCTCTTCTGCACGCTCACTAACAAGAACTTTGTACTGACTCATGGTACAAATGTAAGAAAGAGTCAGCGCAGGCAGTTATATTTGACCTCGACCAAATCTCCAGCAATGAAGAAGCTCCTATTATTCGTGGCGCTATGCCTCAGCTTTACAGCATTTTCCCAAACTCTAAGTGTAGAAGAAGCCGTAATGGAACGGTGGACAACCTTCTACCCTGAGAATCTTTCTCAGCTTCAGTGGGTGAAGGGAACCGACAACTATGCCTTTGCAAAAGACAATCAACTCAAGATCTACAACATGCGTGGACGAATCGTTGGAGCGATCACGCTTGAGCAAATCAATAAACACCCGGACCTAAAACTAGAGTCGTTACCGCGATTCAAGTTTTCCTCGTCGAATACAGCGGAGTTCAGTTCAACAGGCAAGAAATACACGGTTGACGTGAAGTCAGGCAAAGTGGCGTCAGCTGGAGAAAAAGGAAAACCGATGGCCAATGAAGAAAAGGCCAGCAACGGTAACACCGCGTTCACCAAAGAGAACAACGTCTTCGTTAATACCCCTGGTAAAGTCACGCAAGTGACCGATCACCCTGAAGGGATTGTCGCTGGTCAAGCCATTGCTCGTTACGAATTCGGTATTGGCAAAGGTCTCTTTTGGTCACCGAATGGTGAACGCTTGGCGTTTTATGAAAAAGATGAGCGCAATGTGACTGAATACCCGTTGGTTGATATGAACGCTACGCCAGCAGAGCTGAACGCCATTCGCTACCCTATGGCAGGAAGCAGCAGTGAGCATGCCGCTTGCGGAGTCTATGATGTGCGTTCTGACAAAACCGTATACCTCAACGTCAATGGTGGTGTTCGCGATGATAGCTACTATATCACTAACCTGGCATGGACTCCTGACAATCAATCTGTGATTGCGGCGATTGTCAATCGTGATCAGAATGTAAGTCGTGTCGTCAAGTTTAATGCAAGCACCGGAGAGGTTGATCGCGTGCTTTTCACAGAGAGCGACGATAAATACATCGAACCAGAACAGCCGGTCATGTTCATTCCTGATGGATCTGGAGACTTCATCTGGTTCAGCGAACGCGATGGCTTCAATAATATCTACCGTTACGGTGCGGATGGGAAGCTTCGCGGCAGAACTGAAGCCACCTTCCCTATTACTGAACTTGTAACGTTTAGTCCTAAAGGAAAATTCGCGGTTGTGCATGCGCACGGTCCAAACCCTACAGAAACACATGCGTACCGCGTTGATCTGGTGACCATGCAGATGTCGAAGATTACAACACAAGCTGGAACGCACCGTGTGATGGTTTCTGGTTCAGGGAAATTCATCATTGATTCATGGTCAAGTGTAGACACACCTCGAAAAATCGAATTGAAAAGCATGAGCGGCAAAGCTTCTCGTGTATTGCTTGATGCCGCTGACCCCATGGCTGATCGCTCCGTCGGTAAAACAGAGCTATTAACGATCAAAGCAAAAGACGGAACAGACCTCCACTCACGTCTGATCACTCCTCCAAACATGGATATGAACAAGAAGTATCCAGTAGTAGTGTACGTTTACAATGGTCCACACGTGCAATTGGTGACCAATAGCTACATGGCTGGAGCACCATTATGGATGCATTCCTTAGCTGGAGATGGATACATCGTATTCACTGTTGATGGTAGAGGATCAGCAAACCGTGGAAAAGACTTTGAGCAAGCCGTATTCCGTCAACTAGGTAACCAAGAGATGGAAGACCAATTGGCGGGAGTGAACTACTTGAAATCACTTCGTTTCGTAGATAGCGAACGTATGGCCGTTCATGGCTGGAGTTTCGGAGGATTCATGACAACCTCATTGATGCTGCGCCAGCCTGGTACTTTCAAAGTGGGCGTAGCCGGTGGTCCTGTAATTGACTGGACGCTTTACGAAGTAATGTACACGGAACGCTACATGGATACGCCAAAGCAAAATCCTGAAGGTTTCGAAGAGTCAAATTTGACCAACTACGTGAGCAATCTTGAAGGTGATCTCTTGATGATACATGGTACCATAGATGATGTTGTGGTGATGCAACATAACATGCGTTTCTTAAAAGCATGTGTTGATGAAGGTGTTCAAGTAGACTTTTTTGTTTACCCTGGGCATCCGCACAATGTGCGTGGTAAAGACCGTGTACACCTGATGACGAAGGTGATTGACTACATCAAAGCAAACCTCTAAGCCGTGTCGAGGAAGATCCTCTTGATTCTTCCCTACCCTCCCGGACATGCTCCTAGTCAGCGTTTCCGCATAGAGCACTTCATCCCAATTCTAGAAGAAGAAGGATGGGAAGTGACCATTGCCCCATTCTTAGACGAGGCCACTTGGAAGATCTATCATCGACCAGGTAAGCAAATCCAAAAGCTATGGGGGCTCGCTAAAGGATTTGGTCGGAGGTACCGTATGCTCTTTGGTGTGCGTCAATTCGATCGGGTTTGGGTTCATCGAGAGTGTGCTCCTCTGGGGCTTCCCTTGATCGCTTGGTACTTGAAGAAGGTCGCCAATCAGCAGTACTTATTCGAATTTGACGATGCCATTTGGCTTCCAAATGTCAGTGCCGGGAACCGTAAATGGTCTTTCATCAAACCATACGGTAACGCGAAGAAGCTCATGAAATGGAGTGGGATGAATGTGGCTGGGAATGATTGGCTAAAGGCTAACGCCGAACAACTCAACCCTAAATCGAGCACGCTTCCCACGATAGTGGATACAGAACAAAACCATCGCTTCACGCAAGACCAACAGACAGAAAAGCCCAACATTGGTTGGACAGGATCTCATTCAACGCTCCCCTATCTCCAAGCGCATTTACCTATTCTTCAAAAGGTATATGAGCAACACCCGTTCAAATTGGTGGTCATCAGTGACATTCAACCCACTTTCGATTTTCCAGACCTTGAATTCATTGAATGGAGTTCAGCAACCGAAGGAGAAGACTTACTCAAGTTCCACATTGGTATCATGCCTTTGCCTGATGAAACTTGGGTTAACGGGAAGTGTGGGTTCAAATTGATCCAGTACATGTCTGAAGGAATTGTTCCTGTAGCAGACAGGCTTGGCGTTAACGCCCAAGTAATTGATCATAAAAAAAATGGCTTCCTCTGTTCTAATGAGGAAGAGTGGACGAATGCCCTACTTCGTTTGTTGCGAGATCACGACTTGCGCAGCAACATGGCTCAAGGATGCAGACCGTGGATAGAAGAACGATATTCAGTAGCGTCTCAACGGGAGTTATTCCTACATTTGCTCGACTAAGAAATCAACCCCATGGCAACAGCTGAAGGCGTTATGCAACGCACCCCCCTTTACGACGAGCACGTTAAAAATGGTGCTAAGATGGTTCCATTCGCAGGATTTGAAATGCCTGTGCAATACACCGGAGTGAAAGACGAGCACATCTGTGTTCGAGAAGCAGTAGGAATGTTTGACGTTTCACACATGGGTGAATTCGTTGTTACTGGTCCTGGCTCTATCGACTTCCTTCAGAAAGTGACGTCAAATGACGTTAGCAAACTTGTTGATGGTAAGGTTCAGTACTCATGCCTTCCAAATGGTAAAGGAGGAATTGTAGATGATTTGCTCGTTTATCGAATTGCCGAAGAGAAGTTCCTGTTGGTAGTGAATGCTTCTAACATGGAGAAGGATTGGAATTGGTTGAACGAGAACAACTCTTTCGATTGCACGCTCGAGAATAAAAGTGACGATTGGGCTCTTTTGGCCGTTCAAGGCCCTAAGACTTCAGAAGCACTTCAGTCATTGACTTCAGTAACTCTTGCCGAAATGAAATACTACACTTTTGAAGTAGGTGAATTCGCTGGCGTTCAAGGTGTAATGATTTCAGCAACGGGGTACACTGGCGCTGGTGGCTTCGAGCTCTACGTTAGAAATTCAGATGCTCCAGCGGTTTGGAATGCCGTGATGGAAGCAGGTAAAGACCATGGCATTAAGCCTTGTGGTTTAGCAGCGCGTGATACACTACGTTTAGAAATGGGCTTTTGCCTCTACGGAAACGATATTGATGACACGACTTCTCCGATCGAAGCTGGTCTAGGTTGGATCACGAAGTTCACCAAGGAATTCATCGATGGCGATCTTCTCAAGAAGCAAAAAGAGGACGGTCCTTCGCGCAAACTGGTTGGATTCGAACTCGTTGATCGAGGCATTCCTCGCCAAGGGTATGACATTGTTGATGGGAATGGAAATAAAATCGGCTACGTAACAAGTGGTACGATGAGTCCATCAACCAACAAAGCGATTGGAATGGGCTACGTGTCCAC
Source organism: Flavobacteriales bacterium (assembly GCA_022447625.1). GTDB lineage: Bacteria > Bacteroidota > Bacteroidia > Flavobacteriales_D > Sanyastnellaceae > Sanyastnella. The sequence continues at coordinate 26,719 of JAKVAX010000034.1, forward strand.
GGAGCACGCGAAAACCGATAACTCGGTGTATATTGCTATCAGAAACAAGCAGATTGAAGCGAAGATCGTTCGTCCGCCGTTTTACAAAGCCTAACAGATGACATTAGAAGACCGCGCCAGAGTAGAAGTTTGCTTTTCCCCTAAACAGTACGAACTCTACAAGTCTGATTTCCAGATTTGTGTAGTTATTGACGTGTTAAGAGCTACTTCTGCAATATCGACGGGTATCGATAATGGTATCGAGGCGGTCATTCCGGTGAGCTCGATTGACGAAGCCCTTGAGTACTTGAACAACGGTTATACAGTAGCTGCTGAGCGCGGTGGTGAAGTTGTGGAAGGCTTCCCTTTTGGGAATAGTCCGTACGCTTTCATGGACCCATCTCTTAACGGCAAAGAAGTTGTATTAACCACGACCAATGGCACGAAAGCTATCCACATGGCTAGTGAAATGCCTACGGTCATTATCGGTTCATTGAATAACCTGGATGTTGTTTGTCGTTGGCTGATTGAACAGCGTAAAGATGTGCTGCTACTAGGTTCAGGCTGGAAAGATAAGTTCAACTTGGAAGACACGATCTGTGCCGGGGCTATCGCCGATCAATTAATTGAATCTCGTTTGTTCAAGGCAGAAGAAGATTCAACGATTGCTGCAAAGTTCATCTACCGCAGTGCTCGCGAAAACATTTTCAGCTTCCTGCGTGCTTCATCTCATCGTCGCAGACTTCGTCGTTTGAACCTCAATGAAGACGTGAAGTACTGTTTGACTCCGAACAATGTACGTTCGATTCCTATTCTCAAAGACGGTAAACTCGTTAAACTAGCGTACGAGTATGAGCCGGTTCATTAAGCTTATAGTTCTTGCGTTATTCTTAATTAGCCTACCGGCCGAAGCGAATGCTCCTTGGGGCTTCTTTGCGCATCGTAGAATCAATGAGCTCGCAGTATATACACTACCTACTCCCCTGTTCTCTTTCTACAAAGAACACATTGACTTCATCAAGGAACACGCTGTGGATCCTGACAAAAGAAGATATGGTGTCAAAGGAGAAGCCGAGCGTCATTATATAGACATCGATCATTATTACAAGTACGACACGACAGGAAGAGTGCATGCCAATCCATTCAACCTCATGCCGAGGAAATGGGTAGATGCCGTAGCGAAATATACGGAAGACACCTTGCGAGCCTACGGTATCGTGCCTTGGCACATTCCGATGTACAAAGATCGTCTGACGCGCGCCTTTGAACAGCAAGACGTAGCGAAGATCTTACGCTACTCTGCAGAGCTCGGACATTACATTGCTGATGCTCATGTCCCTCTCCACACCACAGAGAACTACAACGGTCAAATGACCAATCAAAAAGGAATTCACGGTTTCTGGGAATCAAGAATCCCTGAACTCTACGAAGATGATTGGGACTTCTTCGTTGGGAAAGCCAGATACGTAGAGAACCCCCTCGACATTTCATGGGCTATTGTAGAAGCCAGTCATGCGGGAGTAGATTCAGTACTCCGCTTCGAGCGTGAGCTCAACGAGCAGTTCCCCCAAGACGCCAAATACAGCTACGAAGAACGCGGACGTGTCTTGACCAAAGTCTACAGTGAAGAATACAGCAAAGCCTACTACGACATGCTTGACGGTCAACAAGAACGTCGCATGCGTGCCTCAGTCATTATGGTAGGAAGTGTTTGGTACTCTGCTTGGGTAGATGCCGGTCAACCAAATCTCGTGCTCAGTCAAGAGATCGATCTAGAAGAAGCTGAAAAAGCCATTCAGGAAGAGCTGAATGTAGAGAGTAAGCCGGAGTTAAAGAAGCGGGAACACGAATAAGCCGCCTGGCTAGGCGTTAGGCT
>JAKVAX010000035.1 GCA_022447625.1 Flavobacteriales bacterium
CAATAGGCTTGTCTGATTTTTTCTTTTTCATTCCATATCTAAGTTAAGTAGACACAGTTGAATGAACAGTCTCATTTTATCCGTCCCTCTCGGGCACGCATGCGTGCCCCTAACCAATCACGTATCACCGCGTTCCACGTTCCACATTCCACATTCCACATTCCACAAATCACACACCACCGCGATCCGCGATCCGCGTTCCTCCTAGACCTTCTTCACCACCGCCTCATCCGTATACAACAACCACCCCTCTACCGGTAGCTCTGTCATGCGCTGGCATACGCCTACGTATTTTGCTACTTGATCGTGGTGCTTCTTTTCTTGTTCGCCGGTTTTATAATCGATGACTACCCATTTGTTTGGGTAGATGACGATGCGGTCTGGACGTAGCTCATTGCCGCGTTCGTCGATGAGGGCGCGTTCGTTGTAGACGGTGCCGGTGCCGTCAAACCAGGGTTGTGCTTCTGGGATGTTGAGGACCTCTTCTACGCTTTGGAAAATGCTTTGCCATTCGTCTTCCGTCATGCGTTGCCATGGGGTGGGAAGGACTTTCAGGCGCGGAAGGTCAGCATGCGATTCAATGCGCGCGAGTAGGGCGTGCACTTCTTCCCCTCGGGCTCTTGGGGAGAGGCTGTCTCCTTCGGCGCGGAGGTATGGATCGTCGATGCCGATTTTGAGGCGATCGTCTGCGGAAGCGTGTTGGAAGCGTTGGATGATTTGTACTCCTTGTCCTTCGTCTTGTTCGTGGGTGGGGGTGACGGGGGAGCCTGAGGCCGGTGCGCCTTGCCATGGACTTTCACCGATGACCTGTTTTACGGCTTCGCCGAGATTTCCGAGTAGGTTGTCTGCCCCTTCATTTGCTTCTAGCAGGATGTGCAATTGATCTACCGCTCGGGTGAGGGAGACATAGACCACATTGAGTTCATCAAGCTTTTCGCGTTCGCGTTCTGCCTCGTATTGATTCTCAACGCTAGTGTTCTTCATTTTGGATAGCGAGAGTACACCAAAAGGCAATCCTAAATTCATCCCTTCGAGGTTGACGGGCATCATCGAAGAGGTGCCGCCCCCTTTGGGTTGATTCAAGACAGAGATGACTACCGGGAATTCCAGTCCTTTTGACTTGTGGACGGTCATCACACGGACACCATCTACATCTTCAGGTATTGAGATGCTTCGCTTTTTTCCTTTTTGATCCCATCGCTCCAAGAACCCCTGCAGGCCTTCCGCATCGTCTACTTGACTTTGCAGGGCCATGTCCATGAGTTTTTCGGCGTACGCCGGGAAACGGGCAGAGACACCGAGCAAGTCACTGAGCATCGCTACTAAATCATAGAGGGGCTGTTCAATGAGCAACTCAGGAAATTCAATCTTAAACTCATCCTTTAGGAAGCGATGTAGATCGATGCGTGAACGACCACGAACCTTACCCTCTTCATCTGGCTGTGGGAATTGTGTGTATTCACCCAGCAAGGAAACCAAATCGTAGTTTGGATGTAGCGCTGTGAACGCCTGCAAGAACTTGGCGTGACCGCGTTGATCATCGTTGCGGTTGAGCGCTTTGAGTAGCTGAATAACCGCGAGCGGTGCTACATGTCGGCCGAGTTGTAAACTCTCTTCAGTGATCGACATGATGCGATCGCGATCTGGATCGTCTTCATCGTTCAGTAGGAAACGAGAAATCTCACTACCAATGCTGTTCGACCTGACCAAGATGGCAATATCTCGGTAGGCAAACCCTTGATTCCGAGCGTCAGCGATTAGATCATAAATACGTTGATGGCGCTCAGGAATGAGCTCTTCATTCTTTTGGAAATAGTAGCCTTGTGCGGTGACATAACCACCTTCTTCGCCCTTCACTCCTTGAACCAAATGATCATAAATGGAACTGTGCTCATCGCTCAAGTGATGTTGCATCAACTCGAAGACCCCGTTATTGAACTCAACAACATTCTTGCGCGAACGCCAGTTGTTTTCTAGCTCATTGGAACTGTAATAGCGTACTAGGGCATCTTGCCGCTCTTGCATCACACTTCCCTCTTCTACATGTCCGAGCAGGTAGGGTAGGCGTTGTAGCTGGCGCACATCTCCGTTTCGCCAACGATAAATCGCTTGCTTTCCATCCCCTACAATGAGGTTGAATTTCCCTTTAGCGAGGCTGTTTTCAATGAGCGGGAGGAAGTTCTGCCATTGCACCACCGAGGTATCTTGAAACTCATCAATCATGAAGTGGTGGTAGCGCTCTCCAATGCGTTCGAAGATGAAAGGTGCTGGGGAATTGCGCACTAAAATTTCAATGGTTCGGTTCAGGTCGCTGAAGGTAAAGACGTTGCCTGCAGCTCGCACTTCATCAAGGTTTCGTTCCAATTCACGCAGGGTCGCGAGTTGGAACATGGCTTTCGACAGGTTCAGCTTGAGTCTTGCTTGCCTTCCCGTTTCACCCTCTACAAAATCCAGTATCTCTTCATAACAGGCGGTCAGCTGCGCCATCAATGCCTCCACTTCGTGAATTCGGTCTTCATTCTTTTTTGCCACAAGGGAAGCCTCCCCATCGAACTGCTTTCGGATCGTAGCGCTCGGTTCCTTCCATTCTTTCCCTACCCAGCGATCAAAGGCCTTCGGAATATACTGGCTAGCAAAAAGCGCTCGCACTTGGTGATTCTCTATCAACTCAAGGCCGCGCGCCGCCGCCTTAGCCGCTACCGATTCCGCGCTAGCGTATTCAGCCCGGAAAGAAGCCTGCAGACCTAAGAAATCAAACTCTTGTTCTTTGAGCTTGCGCACGATCGGACGAAACTCTTCCTTGAATAATAGCTCACCGAACTTGAGGAGCTCACGCTGCGGATCCCAGCCATCTTCGTCTTCAATGCGTTGCAGGATGAATTGCTCCAGAATCTTAGTCAGCTCTTTCTCTTGAGGCCCCACCTTGTTCAAGAGCAGATCTACCGCATCTACGATCAATGTTGACTCGTCTAATTCAAGGCGGAAGTCGCCATCAAACGCCAGTTCACGGGTAAATGAACGCACCAACCGGTTGACAAACTTGTCGATGGTCATGATGCTGATCATGCCGTAATGCGTCATCATGTGATGGTACATGCGCTTGGCCCGACGAATCAATTCATCGCGCGGAATCTTGAGATCTTGAGTCAAGGTCTCGATGTGATCACCCTCACCCGTAGCCAGTTGGCGCATGGCCTTCAAGACGCGCGACTTCATCTCATCAGCCGCCTTATTCGTAAAGGTGATGGCGAGGATGTGACGGTAATAGTCTTCCTTCTCCTCGCTCAAGGCTGCCGCTAGGTAATGCTGGACCAACGAGAAGGTCTTTCCGGAACCTGCGCTGGCGCGCAAGACTTCGAAAACAGCTGCTTCAGCAATATGTAAGGAAAGGTCAGACATAGGTAGGCTACAAATATGGAGGAATTTCGTGATGAAAATCACTTCTTCTGAGCGCCTCTAGCCCTTAACTTTGAACAGCTTCGGGCAAATGCCGTTGAGATTGTAACAGATACAGAAACTTAGAAGATGATGAAGCACGTAATGATGTTGGCGCTGGCTGCAGCGATGATCACTTTTATCGGGTGTGAAGATCCGGAACCTATTGAAGGAACCCTTCGCCTGGGCGCAAAAGCGATGTACGATGGAAACTCAATGATTATTGGAGACATCTACACAGACAACAATGATCGTCCGATTAACATCGAACAGTTCCGCACCTACATCTCAAGCATGAAGGCAGTGAAAGACGACGGAACCATCGTGCACATTAAGGCGATAGATCAAATCAACTTCGCAGAGAGCTGGTTCTTCGATGCGACGCTTCCTGCAGGAGATTACTATGCCATCACCTTCGGAATTGGTGTTCCAGAATCAATCAACGCAGATCAAGATCCGGCACAGTACCCGAACGATCACGTACTTGGCTTCACCGGAAACAACGGTATGTTCTGGTCGTGGAACTCTGGCTACATCTTCACCAAATTTGAAGGAAAGACCGCCTTGGACGGAGATGAAAACAGCATGACGGATCCATACGCATTCCACGTGGGTACCGACAACTTTTACGAAGAGTTCACTTTCAATGTAGACTTCGAAATTGATGAAGCGCGTACCGATGTCGACATCATCTTCAACTGTGAGCAATTCCTTGAAGGCACGGATGACTCTATCGATCTAGCGACAGACAACATCACGCACACCGCAGATAATATTCCGTTGGCGGAACGCTTTATGGCGCTCTTCCGCGACGGCATCAATGTGGAGCTCGCGAATTGAAAAAATGGTCGGCATACCTCGTGCTTGGTCTTGTAGCGTTTATCGCTTGCAAGGAAGAGCGCGTATTGCCTGATCAAAACGCAGAAGCCGACTTCGAATACATCGAAGTGGAAACACCAGCAGGTTTTCCAGCCATCGATTACCCGATGGAAAACAGGCCGACCGCAGAACGCATCGAATTGGGCCGACTCCTATTCCACGATGCGCGTCTATCACGTGACAATACTGTTAGCTGCGCTTCGTGTCACTTGGCCAGTCATTCATTTGCAGACAACGAGGCACAGAGCGTAGGTGTAGACGGACTACGTGGTGATCGAAATGCACCTTCATTAGCCAACGTCGCATACCATCCTTACTTCTTTATGGATGGAGGAGTACAAACCCTCGAACGCCAAGTCATTGCACCCTTAGACAATGTCCTTGAAATGGATCACGACATCGTTGAAGTCAGTGATGAACTCTCCCAGGATGAATTCCTCAACAGTCTTGCAAAAGCGGCTTATGGAAGAAACCTCGATCCTTTTGTGTTGACCAGATCGATCGCCGCTTACGAGCGCACTCTACTGTCTGGTGATAGTCCGTACGACTGCTATTTGCAGGGTGATCAATTCGCCTTGACGGCGGAAGAAAAAGCGGGCATGGAGTTGTTCTTCTCGGAACGCACTCAATGTGGCAGTTGCCATAGCGGATTCTTGTTGACAGATTTCAGCTTCAACAACATTGGGTTGGGGGAAGAATACCTAGACAAAGGACGTCGCCGCGTATCTGGGGATGAATCAGACAACGGAAAGTTCAAGACACCGAGTCTTCGCAACGTCGCCTTGACGGCACCTTACATGCACGACGGAAGTCTTCGTACCTTGGAAGAAGTGATTGATCATTTTAACTCAGGCGGAGTGGATCACGACCTGAAAGACGATCGCATACAACAACTCAACCTCACCGAAGAGGAACAGTCTCAGCTTAAAGCATTTCTATTGGCACTGACGGATAAGTCGTTCGTGACCCAAGATTTACCCCAACAAAACTGATTCTCCTTAGATTTGTAATAAGAAAATGTTCATGCGCAGTCACATAGCAATCATTGCTTTGGCCACTAGTATAGTCGCCATGATGAGCTGTAAGCACGACATTCCAATGGTGGAAGAAGACGTGCCAATGGCCGGGACTCCGTATAACTTAGAGATTCCTCCGTTCTTCCCTCCGATGGACATCCCTGCAGACAATCCACTGACCGTGGAAGGTGTAGAATTGGGTCGTCACCTTTTCTGGGAGGTGGCCCTTTCAGGAGACAACACGATGAGCTGCGGCTCATGCCATTTCCCGGAACATTCCTTTTCTGACCCTGCACAATTTAGCGTCGGCATCACTGGAGCTGTCGGCACACGCCAATCAATGGCCCTCCTCAACCTCGGATGGGCCCGCGATTACTTCTGGGACGGACGCGCACCAACGCTCGAAGAGCAAGTACGCGAACCGATCCCGAACCCCATTGAAATGAATCAGTCGTGGGAAGACGCCCTCGCAAAGCTGCGCAATATTGACGCCTACCCGCCGATGTATGCCGATGCGTTTGGGACAACAGAGATCACCGAAGACCGCACCGTAAAAGCCATTGCTTCTTTCTTGCGCACGATGATCTCAGCCAATTCGAAGTTCGATCAGTGGCGCCAAGGCGATTACATCATGACTGACAGCGAATGGCGCGGTTACGAGCTCTTCAACAAAGAAGGCGGTGACCCCGAAGAAGTTCAAGGAGGCGAATTCGGAGCAGACTGTTTCCACTGCCACGTAGAAGCCGGACTACAGTTCACCGACTACCTCCCCCACAACAACGGACTCGATAGCATCTTCACCGACCTCGGCTACGGTGGTGTCACAGGAAATCCATTGGATTACGGGAAATTCAAAACCCCATCACTTCGTAACGTAGAACTCTCAGGCCCCTACATGCACGACGGTCGTTTCGAGACCCTCGAAGAGGTCATCGAACACTACAATTCCGGCGGTGTCGCTTCCGAAACGGTAGACCCGTTCATGAAGTACACCACAGGCGGCCTCTCCCTCCCACCCCAAAGCAAGGAGGACTTGATCAATTTCTTAAAGATGCTCACGGATACGAGCTTTACGACGAATCCTGATTTTCAGAACCCGCACTAAGGTGGACCGTGGACCGTGGACTGTAGACCGGAAGAATAATAAATAGTGAATGGTGAATTGAACAGGGTGACCCAGCAGTTCATTATTCAGTATTCATTAGTTATTTGTCATTATTTGAGGAGGTTTTTGGAAACTAATCATGCTGTCCGCCTTAGGCGGCCTAATCACGCTATCCGCCGCAGGCGGCCTAACCATGCTATCAGCCTACCGTATACTGCCTACCGCCTACGCTTAAGCCTAAAACTTCCCTAACTTTAGGTCTACCGTTTTGAAATCATTCATTAACATATTATTCTGTCTGCTGACCTGCATCTCCATGTATGGTCAGCAGACTTTTAATCTTCGCTACCCATTAACCAACGCTGGGTTGGCACATGGACTTGTTGAAGTTAGTGACGGCTACATCGTTTCTGCTGACTTATTTGAAGATTTAAGGACCTATAGTCTTCTTAAAATCAACGAATCAGGTGAATTAGATTCAATTCATCAATATTCCGACACATTAGGATTAATCGGACATTTTTATCGAACTATTCAGGAAACTCAGAACGATCAAATCCTGGATGTCGTGTTCTCAGTTGATCCAAACGGACTTCACACAAATCACCTTGTTTGGTTCGAAAAAAATGGGGAACTGGCAAAATTCACCTCTGAGATTAGTCCTTTCTATTACGAAGAACCTACATCTGCTTGGGACCACCCTGACTGGTACCGAACAATAGGACTTGAGCAAGGTGAGGACGGGTCTATATATACGGCTGCCTCGCTGCGATATCCTTGGATAAGGATTTCTAAGTATGATTCTGAAGGATTAGAAATATGGTCTAAACTATTTAGTGGAGCATTGGCTGGTGTTCAGGCTGACATTCGCGCATTAACTCTTCACAACAATCAAATTTACTTCGGAAAACAAGAGATTTCTACAGATGACGGTGACTTCAATTCGTTAATTGTTTTGGATGCTTCAACAGGAAATCAGGTTGATTCTATTCCGCTCCCATATAAATTCGAAGTTAAATACATTCACGTCAACTCACCCTCTGATATCTACCTAGCCACCACCTTCTGTAGTCAAGGTGATTGTTATTCTGCCATAGTCGCTGTTGACGACCAAGGGGAAGAAAAATGGAGGTTGACCTATGGTGACGGTTATCCACTTGCCACCATTGATGCTTGCTATAAAATCTTACCTCAGGAAGACGGAACATTCGTTGGAATTGGGAACTATCATGAAGATGTTAGCGATAACATAGAAGAAGAAGGTTACTGGAATCGATACATTGTCTTATTCAAATTCAATGATCAAGGAGAAGAGATTTGGAGTAGAAGATTCCATATCGTTGAGAGTTTTCACGATGATCATCAAGTAGCTGATGTTATCCAAACCTCTGATCGAGGATTTGCTTTTTGCGGGGTTGCAAATGACGAACACGAAGAAGGTGAGAATTTTGAACTTCCTGTTCAACAAATCTGGGTCGTCAAAACCGACCCCTGCGGCTGCCTCATCCCTGGATGTGACCCCGATTGTAACGCCTACCCCATGGCACCTGTTGCCGAGGATGATTACCTCATCCTTGGTCCTTCACCCACTACTGGGCCGTTAAATGTTTACCTCAAACCTTTTGAAGATCCGAACCTCGAACTCTTAGTTCATGACATGACAGGCAGGGTCATCCACAGCATCTCTCAAGCACAAACTGACATCACCTACATGATGGATCTATCAAATCAGGCAGAAGGTGTCTATTTGGTGACACTCCGCTCTGAGGAAAAGGTTTTGCAGATGGAGAAGGTGGTGGTTACTAAGTAGACTGTGGACTGTGGACTGTGGACTGTGGACCGGAAGAATTATGAATAATGAATTTGAATAGTGAATGGTGAATTGAAGGACACTCTACAGCGGTTCATTATTCAGTATTTATTATTCATTAATCATTATTCGAAGAGGTTTTTGGAAACTAATCATCCTATCCGCCTTAGGCGGACTAATCATGCTATCCGCCGCAGGCGGCCTAACCATGCTAATCGTCCTACCAGAATCCACGCATAAAAAATAGACGCCTAATGGCGTCCATCCTACCCCACCAAAAAGCACGAGAGGGACGGATAAAATCCGTCCAGCGAAAACAATCGTTAAGGGCACGCATGCGTGCCCCTCCAGAATCCACGCATAAAAATAAACACCCAATGGCGTCCATCCTACCCCACCAAAACCACGAGAGGGACGGATAAAATCCGTCCAGTGAAAACAATCGTTAAGGGCACGCATGCGTGCCCCTCCAGAATCCACGCATAAAAATAGACGCCTAATGGCGTCCATCCTACCCCACCAAAAACCACGAGGGACGGATAAAATCCGTCCAGCGAAAACAACCCCTACCATCGTTAAGGGCACGCATGCGTGCCCCTAACAGGATACAGGCACGTATGCGTGTCCGCCTACGGCCTTCGTTTCCTACCTTCGCGCCATGCCCCGAAAACCCCACCCCACCAAAGACCTTTTTAAGCAACTAAAGCGTGCGAAGGATCGTGAATTGGACTCCTTGTTTCATGAGGCGCATGAGGAGGTGTTTGCGGTGACCGATTGCCTGGAATGTGCAAATTGTTGCAAAACGACGAGTCCGATTTTTAGGGATCGGGATATTGATCGACTGGCGAAACGGTTGCGGGTTCGTCCTTCTCGGTTTATTGATCAGTACTTGCGGATGGATGAGGATCATGACTATGTCTTGAAGTCATCTCCTTGCACCTTTCTCAATGAAGACAACACGTGTAGCGTGTATGAAGATCGTCCGTTGGCGTGTCGAGAGTACCCGCATACGGATCGGAAAAAGATGTCGCAGATCCTTGATCTGACCTATCGGAACACCATGGTTTGTCCTGCTGTGGAACACATTGTTGAGAAAATCAGAAAACGCCTACAAGCGAGGTAACTTCATCAGGGTAAATTTGAATGACAGTTGGATTGTCCCATTTTGGGTAGCATTCCACGATTAGTTGGTCAAAACCCTATAAAAAGCGTATCCATTTGCCCGATGGTTACGTAGACCTATACATGGGAAGTGCAAGGAAAACCATATTCCACCCTTGGCTTGTCGTGCTGCTGTTATTGCCGACGCTGAACATGTTCAGCCAGTGCCCGGAAGTCTTCGATTTCTTCGGAAATACCGTTGACAACCCGTATTGGTATGATTGTTCAGGCGGAAACTACACGCTCAATCTGCAATCTCCAGACGACTGGGGAGAGTACACAATTGATTGGGGTGATGGTAGTCCGGTAGAAACAGGAGCATCATGGACATCGCCTACGCCGATACCTCACGTGTACACGGCCGTAGTCGACACATTCATTGTGACCATTTCTGAAGTCAACACTGGCTGCTCCCTCGAAGGAGTGGTCGTGATGGAAGAGGCCACTAGTGCCTCCATCCAAATCCCGATTGGTGGATTGACTCAGGCCTGTGCGCCACAGGAAATGGAGTTCATCAACTCATCAACGAACGTATCAGAAACCACTGTATTTACGTGGGATTTTGGAGATGGATCTCCGCCTTTGACCTTCGACTATACCAACTGGAACGAGGTCATTTCGCATGTCTATCAGCAGAATACCGTCGACTGTGAAACCGAGGTCTCGCTGAGTGCGGAGAACTATTGTAACACCATCCAAGGAGGGGCCAGTGAAGCTACCTTCAACCCAATTCGAATCTGGGATTTGGATGAAGCAGCAATCACCGCTTCCGCTACTGTGCTCTGTTACCCAGACACCACGGTGACTTTTACGAATACCACTGAACGAAACTGCCTCTTCCAAGGAAACATCTACCAGCGTTACGAATACTGGAACTTCGGTGACTACTGGGGTGAAGGTACTGACTCGATTATCGACTGGACTCCTTGGCCGCCAACCTTCCCGAACACAGTGGCCTACCCTGGAATTGGAACTTATGAAGTGCAGCTGCTCGACAGTAACTTCTGTGGAATCGATACCGCGAATTTGACGATTACGATTGTGCCTCCTCCGGTGGCTGATATCGTGGCAAGCGACGATACGATCTGTGTGGGTGAGCCAATCACTTTCTTCCAGCAAGCTACCGGTGGTGCCGATCAGTACCAGTGGAACTTCGATGATGGCATCGGATGGCTTCCAACCGGTGGAGGGAACATTACTTATGTCTTCAATACCCCTGGAACATACAACGTCTGCAGCGCTGTAGGCATTCAATCTGCCAATGGTGGATGTGCGGATACCGCCTGCGTTGAAGTGGTTGTTCTTCCTTCGCCAACGGCAAACATCGGCTTTGACAACCTCAATGGCTGTGATGCCTTGACGGTGAACTTTGAAGACCTCTCCGTAGGCTCAACGAACTCTACATGGACCTTCGACGTGGCGCCATTTACCTTTAACGGAGCGAACCCTCCTCCAGTGGATTACAACTCCCCTGGAACCTATGTGGTGAACCTCCTGGTTGAAGGGTTGAACGGATGTCTTGACAACGACCAAGAGCTCGTCAATGTCTATCAATCCCCCCAGGCCGACTTCCTCGCAGACAATGTCTGTGAAGGGACAGAAGCTGAATTTACTGACCTGACGATTCCTGATCCAGGTGATCCTATCACGGGTTGGCAATGGGATTTTGGTGATGCGGGAACCGCGTTTGATCAAAACCCAACGCACGTCTATGCCAACACAGGCAGCTACGACGTGACCTTGAATGTCAATACCGCCAACTGTTCTTCTTCGGTGACCTATCCGATTGAAGTGGAGCCGGCGCCGATTCCGAATGTCACAGCTGACCCAACGGAAGGATGTTCACCACTCGAGGTGACCTTCACGAACAATACAACGGGAGCGGCTTCATTCCAATGGAACTTTGGCGACAACAATGGTAGCAACGATCAGAGTCCGACGCACGTATTCCAAAACTTGACGCAGACTGACACCACCTACACGGTGGTCATGAGCGCCTTCTCGACCTTTGGATGTGCCTCCACAGATACGCTCTACATTACGGTGTATCCGGGAGCACAAGCTTCGTTCACAGACAATAGTAACCCTCCGGGATGTGCGCCGTTTGACGCCGTGTTCATCAATACTTCGGTAGGGGCAGACAACTATTTCTGGGATCTAGGCGATGGCTTTACGACGACCGATGAAAGTCCGACCCACACCTACGTGAATGAGACTGGTTTCGTAGAGACCTTCGACGTGACCTTGATTGCTTATGCGAACAATGGTTGTCACGATACCACCATGACGAGTGTGATCGTCTACCCAACAGCGAATTTTGATTTTGAGTTGACACCAGATTCGGCGTGTAGCCCATTGGTGGTGACCATGCCATTCATTCAAGGAGTCAACGAATACGATTGGAACTTTGGTGATGGCACAGGATCTACGTTCCCAACGCCTACGCATATCTGGGAGAACTTTAGCACAGACCCTGCTGAATACACGGTGACCTTGATTGGTACCTCAGCCTTTGGTTGTGTGGATACAGCAAGCACGGATGTATTTATCAATCCGCAGCCGCTGGCTCAATTTGCGACCGATATTAACGCGGGCTGTTCGCCATTGACCATTCAATTGGAGAACATGTCGATCCAAGCTGATAGCTATCATTGGGTCTATGAACCAGGAGACACATCTTACACCGATGCCCTGGCGCACTCGCACACCTTTGTCAATCTGACAACGGAAACGATTACCTACCAGGTTGAATTGACAGCGATTTCAGATGACGGCTGTACCCACACGTTTGTGGTTCCAGTGGATGTCTACCCTGAAGTTCAAGCTTCCTTCGAAGACCCTGGAGATGGTTGTCATCCGTATGCGGTTGACTTTAACAATACGACCATTAATGGTGACGACTTCCAATGGGATTTCGGAAACGGATTGATTGCCTTAACGGAAGATGCAAGTTCGATTTTCCAGAACCCATCGGCTATTGACTCCACGTATACCGTGCAGCTCTACGCCACGTCAGATGATGGATGTTCGAACCTATTCGCACTCGACCTCGTGGTTCATCCGCAGCCAACCGCTTCGTTTGATATGAGTTGGGATGAAGGGTGCCACCCTTCACCGGCTATCTTGACGAACAACAGTACCCTCGCCACAGAATTCCTTTGGGATTACGGCGATGGTTTCCAAAGCGACACGGTGGCGGTAGAACATGCGCATACCTTCTCAAGTACTTCGGGAGACCCGGTGACCTACACGGTTTCATTGACGGCGATTACGGAATTCGGTTGTACAAATGTTGACACCGCTCCGTACACGGTATTCCCTGATGTCACAGCTGCTGCAACGAGCATCGCAAGTGGATGTTCTCCGCTCGAAGTGACCTTCAGCAATCAATCGCTCGGTGCTTCGCAAGGCTTTGAATGGGAGTTTGGTGACGGCGGCATGTCGAACCAGAACAACCCAACGCATGTCTTCATCAATGAAACAGGTCAAGACACGATCTACAATGTGCAGTTGGTAGCAGAGTCTATCTATGGCTGTACTGACACGACCTACATTCCTATTGAGGTCTTTAATACGCCTATCGCTATCGCGGAATTGGATACCACCATTGGTTGTTATCCGGTAGATGCCGTATTCATCAATAACTCCACCGGGGCTGATAGCTACCAGTGGGTATATGGAACAGGTGAAGTCAGCGATACAGCGGCTGTAGAACACACCCATACCTACTATAACCTGGGCAGTTCTCCGGTTACTTATAACATTACACTCAACGCATTCACAGCAAGTGGATGTCAAGCTTCAGACGACCTCAGTATCGAGATCTTGCCACTGCTACAAGCAGATGGTGGTGGGAACCTTCAAGGATGTAGTCCGTTGACCGTTGAGTTTGAAAACTACAGCCAAGGAGCCCTTTCTTACGAATGGCAATTTGGTGATGGCGACTTCACCAACGTGGCGGAACCAACCCACACCTACGAGAATGAAACCACCGAAGATGTAGTCTTCGAGGTAATGCTTGTGGCTAATTCATTCTTCGGATGTGCTGATACTACCTTTATGGATGTGGTTGTTTTTGCCACGCCAATGGCAGACTTCAATGCACAACCTGAGGTGCAAGCCTTCCCGAATTCGATTGTCCAACTCGGTAACGAGAGTGTGGCTGGTGATGCGGCAACGTACAGCTGGGACATGGGCAATGATGTCATCTTAGAGGGTGAAGATCCTGGTCCGTATGACTACGGAACATGGGGAACCTTTACCATCGAACTCCTTGTAAGCAATGGTTTCTGTGCGGACACAGCCATGCGTACCATCGAAATCACTCCGCCTCCACCAGAGGCTGGCTTCCTTGGTCCGGCAGAGGGTTGTGCGCCATTGACGGTGAACTTCCAAGACTTAAGTGACTACGTTGTCGGTTGGCAATGGGACTTTGGAGACGGAGGTGAAGCCAACGTTTCTGATCCAGTTTACACGTATTACCAGCCGGGAATTTACACGGTGACCTTGACGGTCGAAGGTATCCTTGACGGAACTTCAGATGTGGCTGTGCAAGAGGCCTTGATCAATGTTTACCCAACTGCAGTGGCGGCCTTCACGGTGACCCCGCAAGAGGTATCGGTTCCTGGTGATCCGGTGTATACGATCAACCTCTCTGAAAATGCCAGTACTTATTTCTGGGATTTTGGTGATGGTGCCACTAGCGTGGAAACGAACCCGATTCATTATTACCAAGAAGAAGGAATCTACACGATCTCCCTCACGGCGAACAACCAGTACAACTGTCCTTCAACCTACGTGTTTGAAGATGCAGTTTACGCGGAATCGGATGCCTTTATAGACTTCCCGAATGCCTTTACGCCAAACTTGGTGGAAGCTGGTGATGGATTTTATAACCCAGCGAATTTTGACAATGACATCTTCTTCCCAATGCAAACGGGAGTGACAGAATACCAACTACAGATCTTCAATAAGTGGGGCGAAATGCTCTTCGAAAGTACCGACGTCGCCATGGGCTGGAACGGTTACTACAAAGGCGAAATCTGTAAACAGGATGTATACGCTTGGAAGGTGAAAGCCCGATTCTCCAACGGCGAAGAAATCATCAAAGCTGGAGACGTAACCCTTTTGATAAAGTAAATGAAAGCCACCCTGATTACCATAGCATGTTTCTTCCTCCTTCTCGCCACACAGGCGCAAGAGGGCTGGGGACGTCGTGAGCGTCAGGCGTTCAAGGATGCAGACTTTGCATTCTATCAGGGAGATTATGGCTTGGCGTATGACAACCTCGAAAAGCTCTACAAGGTTGATAGCACCTACCTACCTGTTCAATACGAACTCGGGGTCATCCTACTCGATTGGAAAAACGATAAGAAGCGGGCATTGGAAATGCTGAGCCTTCCTGCGCTAGCAGATTACAAAGAAGCATGGTTCCCATACGGAAGAGCCCTACACCGCAACATGCGTTTTGAAGAAGCCATTGATTGGTTCAACCGATACCTTTCAAGCGGCGACGAAGCACATGATTACCGTGAGGTGCAACGCCACATTCAAATCAGCAAACGCGCCATTGAGGCCATCAGCGACCCCGTAGATGTCAGCATCAACAACCTCGGACCAAAGGTGAATACAGAGGCCAAAGAGTACGTTCCATTGGTAACGCCTGACAACCGCCAGCTGTACTTCACGAGTCGTCGTGGTGACAGCACGGCACGCTTGAAAGACCCTAACGGTGAATACTTCGAAGACATTTACCAATCAACGACGGGTCCGCAAGGATGGGCAGAGGCTGTGAACTTGGGACAACCAATCAACAGCGAAACCCACGATGCCACGGTAAGTATTACAGCCGATGGCAAAACAATGATCTTATACCGTACCAACCGAAACTTGACGGGAGGTGACTTATACATCACCAACTTGAAAAACGGAAAATGGACGGATCCAAAGAAGCTTCCAAATCAGATCAACTCTGATTACCAGGAAGCCTCGGCTACCCTCTCCCCTGACAAGCGCATGCTGATCTTCAGTAGCAATCGTCCGGGTGGATATGGTGGGAAAGACCTGTACCGCGTGAAGATGCTCCCGAACGGTGAGTGGAGTCTCCCGCGAAACTTGGGGCCATCAATCAACACCCCATACGATGAAGATGCACCACATCTCGACGTAGACGGACTCACCCTTTACTTCGCATCCCAAGGACACTCAACGATTGGAGGCTACGACCTCTTCCGTGTGGAAATGATGGAAGGTGAAACGTGGAGTGTACCAGAGAACCTCGGTTTCCCAGCGAACACAGTAGACGATGATATTTTCTTGTCGCTCGACGCCGGTGGACGAAGAGGTTACTTCTCTTCTGCTCGTCCGGGTGGATTTGGTGAGCAAGACCTTTACAGTATTGACTTCATTTACCGTCAGCAACAGACCTTGGTGATTCAAAGTGAAGTGCGTTCAATTAATGGTCTTCCGTTGAGCGCTGTGATCACTGTGATTGATGAAAAGACACGTGAAGTTCAAGGTATTTACCGTAGCAATACGAATACCGGGAAATTCATCTTGGTGATCAACCCACTGACTAGCTACAAGGTGGTCGTGGAAAGTCAAGAATATGAAACCGTGAGTGATGAACTCTTCTTCCCTTTCCCTGAGGAAGACGAAGACGAGATCAAGATTGCTCCTTATATGCTACGCCGGAAATGAGAAGGTTGATTATTGCCATATCATTCCTGGTAGGACTGTCTGCTTCCGCGCTAGCGCAAGACACCCAGTTCACGCAATTCTACGCGGCACCAACCTACATGAACCCAGCATTCGCAGGTACCACGGTGCAAAGTCGTTTGAGCGCCAACTACCGCAACCAATGGCCAGCCATTCCTGGTGCCTGGGTCGCGTACAACGCATCATACGATCACTACGTCCCAGAATTCAGTAGTGGATTCGGACTCATCGCGACCCGCGAACAAGCCGGTACCGGAGCACTCCGAAGCACCACCGTTGGTTTGCAATATGCCTACGAAATCCAGTTGAATCGTGAGTTGTACATCCGTCCTGCCCTGCAGTTCTCGTACAGCAATCGAAACATCAGCTTCAGCAACCTCACCTTCAGTGACCAGCTGATTCGCGACAATGCCGCGACGACCTTAGAGGACGTTCCTGAACCGATCAACTTCTTCGACATGGGTACTGGTGTGCTATTGTACAGTCCAAAGTATTGGATTGGCGCAGCGATTCACCACTTGAATCAGCCGAACGAAAGCATCTATCCAGACAAGACATCTTTGATCCCACGTCGTCTATCCCTCCACGGAGGATACCGCATGAAGGTGGGCAAAGGCGGCCTCTACCGCAAGCAAGGAAACGCGATGCTTTTCGCTTTCAACTACCTCCAACAAGCAGAATTCAGCCAGCTCGACCTCGGAGCCTACCTCGAACTTGAACCGATCGTCATCGGCCTCTGGTACCGTGGACTCCCAGGCATCAAGAGCAACAATTACGGCTACATCAATC
The DNA here is from genome assembly GCA_022447625.1 of Flavobacteriales bacterium. Classification (GTDB taxonomy): domain Bacteria; phylum Bacteroidota; class Bacteroidia; order Flavobacteriales_D; family Sanyastnellaceae; genus Sanyastnella. The sequence continues at coordinate 16,913 of JAKVAX010000035.1, forward strand.
ACGACGCCATCGCCGTGATGCTCGGCTACGGTACCCACCAATTCCGATTCGGGTACAGCTACGACATCACCCTCTCCCAGCTCAGCCTCGGTATGACCGCAGGATCTCACGAGCTCTCCATGGTCTACGAATGGGCAAACAAGCGCAACGGAAGACTGGGGAAGAAGAGGATTATTCCGTGTGCGAAGTTTTAGCCGTAAGCCGTAGGCTATGGACCGTGGACCGTGGACCGTGGACCGTGGACTGAAGGGTAGCGGATCGCAGATCGCGGTGAAGTATACTTACGGACGCCGGATTAGGGTATCATCCCCGCCAACTCTTCCCCAACTAAGCTTCCAATGGCAACACCCATTCCTCCCATTCTTACGCCGATGGCGCTGTGAGGGGCGAGTTGTTTTAGAATGGTTGTCTTTGTGTTTGCTACACCGAGGTAGCCAGTCCATTCCATTTCAATATCAAAGGAGGAGGAGAGGGGATGTTTTTCCGCGATAGCGATCAGGTAATCACGAACCGCTGGAATGGTTGGCTGGCTTGGTTGATCCCAGTGTTCATCGAGATGGCGCGCACCACCTATAAGCAGTCGGTCATGAACGTTTCTGAAATACACATAACCTTCTTCCATGTGAAAAGTACCGTTCCATTGAACAGCGCCTGGGGTAGAGGTGAGTACCAGATTTCTCGCTGGCTTGACTTCAGTAGAAGGGAGCAGATTGGCGGCGAATCCATTCGTCGCAATGAAGAGGTGTTGGCACTCAATTTCTTGTTGATCGATGACAAATGATGGGGTAGAACCCTCAATTGATATAGACTCGACTTCCATTCCATGCATAACCTCGACGCCTGCTTGTTTGGCTTTGTTCAATAGCCGGCTGAACATCTTTCCAGTATGAATTGAGCCTTCTCAGTTGTTGTTGATTCCTGAGGTAAATCCCTGAAAATTGTATGCGGTGCTTAAATTTTCTTTCGCTAGCGCGGAATAGGGACGATATCCGATGGATTCTTCTAATAAATCGTTGAGTTCAGTGATGTGTTGATGGCACTTCGATTCTAACTCTTGTTGGGAAGTAGTGAAAAGCTCAACACTTCCCGTCTGCTGGTATTCCAATGCTTCATCACCTATGATGGAACGCAATCTTTCCAATCCTTTCCATCGTTTTTGAATGAGCGATATCACATCTTGACGCGTCATGTTTTCAAGGTCGGCAAGAATCTCAGAAGGACTCCCAAAACAAGCAAACCCGGCATTTCGGGTAGATCCTCCCAGTCCTAAGTAGCTTCTTTCAATAACAATCACACGTTCCTGAGGGTGTTCACGCTTCCGCGCTAGCGCACAATTGAGACCAACAATACCGCCGCCAATAATCACACTGTCGAACCCTTTGAAGAAGCTTTCGCGCTCCCAGAAACTGAATGAACTTTTCATAAAATGAGGTGTACAGATTGCAAGATGAGGATTTCGAAGGATTGTTAATCAGAAGCCCAAAAAGGTCGACCCATATCTTTTTGACTATTTTTACGTTAAATAGGTAAAGACCACCCAAGTCTTATTTGCATGCAAGGAAAGAGAAGTTTATTCGTATTTCTACTCGCTACACTGTTCAGTCTGTTCCTGATCACACCCTTAGTGACTCAGGCTCAAGATGGTATCCTTGATATTCATGGTGCCGTGAAAGATACAGATACGAACAAAAAGATGTCTGCCGTAACCGTGTCTATCAAGCAGAATGGATCGGCTTTCGATTCGTACACGACTGCCGGTAATGGAAAGTTCGAATTTGAACTGCCTCTAGGTCACAGTTACCTCATTGAGTTTGCATCCGCAGACTATGTTACCAAGAAAATTGAAATCAATACCAAGGGAATTCCACCAGAAGATATGGCTGGAGGATTCCAGTTGGCATTGGATATGTCTTTATTCGCCTACCAAGAAGGCTTTGATACTTCTATTACTGATCAGCCGATCGGTAAAGCATCGTTCGATCCAGTTCGTAATTCAGTGGAGTTCGACTTTGGATATACTGAGCGAATGATGAAGAAGATTGAGGATGAGTTCGAACGCTTGGAGAAGATGGCGGGCGAAATGGAGCGCTTGTTGAAAGAGTTCAACGATCTCATCACCAAAGGAGATCAGAAGATGGGGCAAGAGAAATTCGCTGACGCCGTGGGTGCATATGAGAAAGCCCTCGAGATCTTCCCAGACAAAGAACCGGCTCCAGAGAAACTGGCTGCAGCACAAGCTGCGCTTGACGCTCAGCAGGCAGATGCAGAGAAAGAGGCTGAGTACCAGCGTCTGTTATCACAAGCCAAAAATGACATTAAGAAATCACGTTGGGAAGATGCACGCGATGCATTGAACGGTGCACTTGAAATCAAGCCTGATGAACGTGAACCTCGTGATTTGTTGGATGAAATTGCGAAGGAGCTAGAAGCGCTAGCCATGCGTGATCAATTCGATGGAATTGTAGCTCTTGCGGACAAAGAATTCGGGAAGGAGAATTGGGAAGCGGCCATCGCTAAGTACGAAGAAGCGTTAGCATTGATCGGTACGGAGAAGTACCCACGTGAGCAGATTACCAAAGCACGTGCTGAGTTAGACAAGCTCAATGCAGCAGCTATGGCTGCTGAAGAATTGGAGCAGCAGTACCAAGATGCGATGACCCTTGGTGAGCGCAACATGTCTAATGAAGACTACGAAACGGCACTTCGTAATTTCCAGCAAGCTTCCAACTTGAAGCCTGACGAACAAGCGCCAAAAGACAAGATTTCAGATATCGAGAAGATTCTCGCAGATCTTGCTGCTCAAGCGGAAGCAGATGCTGCTGCCAATGCCGCAAATGCGGAAGCAGAAGCGTTGGAGGCAGAGTACAAAGCACTCATTCAGAAAGCAGATGATGCCTTTTCAGCAGATGACCTTGAAGGTGCACTGGCTGATTACAAGGCGGCGAATAACTTGAAGCCACAAGATCAATATCCGAAACGTAAGATTGCGACGATCAATGATCTCTTGGCCGAACGCGATGCCTTGGCTAACGCTGACGCGGAAGAAGAAGAACGTCGCCGCAGAGAAGAAGAACGACTTGCAGCCGAAGAAGCAGAGCGCCTTGATCGCGAGGCACGTGATGCAGAGAAAGAAGCTGAACGTCAGCGACGTCTCGAAGAAGAAGAGGCGGAGCGTGAGCGCCTTGCGCGTGAAAAGGCTGAGCGAGAAGAAGAAGAACGTCGTCGTAGTGAAGAGTTCGCTAATAATGCAAGCAGTTCAACGGAGGACGAAGCAGAGCGATACTACAACGAAGCGCGAAAGAGTGAAGAACGCGCAAAGACGAAGAGCATCGAAGCACGCAAAGAAGAGATTGCGCTCTTCCATAATACGGCAGCTGCAGACGCTGAAGATCGTCGAAACGACAACCTTGAAGGTGCTCGCGAAAAAGATGATGTTCTGGAGAAAATCTATCGTGATGGTGATATGGATCGCAATCAACGCATCGCAGACTCTGAACGCAAGAAGCAACGCGCGAGCGAAGACCTAGTCGTGTACAACGGTGATGCAGACATGCGTCGCGACATGTACTCTGACCGTGTAGACAAGAAAGAAGAAATGATGGCAGCAGTAAGTTCGAATGATACTTACCGCATGAACCGTATCGATGAACAAGACCGAAAGGCAGATCGCTACGACAAGAACAACGAGCAGTTCATCTCCAAAGGAAATGCTTCTCGAGCCGATAACGAATACAACGTGAAGCGTTCGAAAGAGCAGCAGCGCGACATGGATCGTGACGGTGAGGGAGTTCGCCAAGACAACATCAACGATACGGAGTACAAGAAAGAAACGTACAAGCAGTTTGATTCAGATGTTCGTGCATCTGCAGACCAGCGTCTCGATGGTTACGGAGACAAAGTAGACGATCGCAAAGATCAATTGCGCGACATCTCTGCTGGAAAGGAAGTGCTGATTGAAGAAAACGAGTACGAGATTCAAAAAGAAAAAGAACGCAACGAATACCTTCAAAACGACCGAGCTGAAGAAGCGCGTAACCGTCGTTACGACGATCGCAAAGAGCGCTTTGAGAAAGAGTCAGGTAAAGAGAAGAGTTACGACGATTACATTCTCCCAGAGGGTACAGAAGACCTAGAGGAAGGGGTACAAGAGCGCAGCTATGAGGAAGGTAATAAGATGGTTATCGAACGCACAGTGAAGCGTGGTAACAAAGTAGATACCTACCGCAAGGTGATCTCTAAAACAGGCATCTACTACTTCAAGAACGGACGTTCAATCACAGAAACCACTTGGAAGCGCGAAACGCTTGATGCTACCGATTGACTTATCGGTCAATTTGGAACGTAGTGCGTGGTTCATGGTACGTGGTTGAAAACATACTACGAACCACGTAGCACCCACCACCAAAACATCTTCGTATCTTCCCACCCTAAACCAATCCAGAGACCTTGAGCCTGAATACTCCGCAACGTACGATGGGAACGCTGCCCGTTTTCATGACAGCGATTAGCACCATTCTTGGGGCCATTCTTTTCTTACGTTTTGGTTACGCCATTGCGCACGTCGGTCTACTTTCCACCCTCCTTGTTATTTTGATTGGTCACCTAGTGACGATTCCTACGGCCATGGCAGTGGCTGAAATTGCCACGAATCAGAAGGTAGAAGGTGGTGGGGCTTACTACATGATCTCTCGCTCTTTTGGCCTCAATATCGGAGGGGCCATTGGAATTGCGCTCTACTTCAGCCAGGCCATTAGTGTGGCGTTTTATGTGATTGCCTTTACTGTTTCTTGTAGAGGTTTGATTGATTACGCTAACGCGGAACTGGGATGGACTGTAGAGCCATGGATGGTGAATTACGGCTTCATGGCATTGTTGACCTTGCTGATGCTCACCAAGGGAGCGAACGTTGGGGTCAAGGCCTTGTATTTCGTGGTAGCTATCCTTGTCGTTTCTCTAGGAATGTTCTTCATGGGAACTGGACCCGGAAACGGAGGAAGCCACGACTGGTATGCAACGATTGCCGAATCATTCACCGATCCTGAATCAGGGAAGTTAATTACCCGATTCTCTTTCTTCGAAGTGTTCACCTTCATCTTCCCAGCCTTTACTGGGATTGCAGCTGGCCTCGGCCTATCAGGAGATTTGAAGGATCCTAAGAAGAGTATTCCACGCGGTACCCTTTGGGCAACGGTTGTTGGAATTGTGGTGTACATCGCTGTTTCATTCAAACTGTTCTACAGCGCACCACTTGAATCGCTCGCTTCAGATGAGCTGTTCATGGAGAACATTGCCATCTGGTCACCGATCATCCCGATTGGACTGGCTTGTGCTGCGATGAGCTCAGCATTAGGATCAGTGTTGATTGCTCCCCGCACGCTTCAAGCCTTGGGTGTGGATTGTATTTTCCCAAGTCGTTTCTCTGGATTCGTAGCCAAAGGAAAGGAAGGGACCAACGAACCAGTGGCTGCTTCATTGATCACCTGTATCATCGGCTTCGTATTTGTGTCGATGGGCGACATCAACGCTGTCGCGGAAATCATCTCGATGTTCTTCATGTTGACCTACGGTGCAATCTGTATGGTTAGCTTCTTTGAGCACATGGCGGCTGACCCAAGTTACCGTCCGACCTTCCGTTCAAAGTGGTATATCTCATTGGCTGGTGGATTGCTTTGTTTCTACCTCATGTTCAAGATGAATGCGCTCTATGCATGGGTTAGCTTGATCTTGATGGTAGCGATTTATGTCTGGGTGACTTACCGGAACAAAGAGAAAAAAGGCATTGCCAATCTTTTCAAGGGAATCATTTTCCAGGTGACACGCGGCCTGCAAATGCAACTGCAGAAGCGCAATTCATTTACAGATGACGAAGAAAACTGGAGACCTTTTGTACTGTCGATCTCCAAAAGCACCTTTGAACGTCGAGCAGGCTTCGATATGGTGCGATGGATTGCACATCGCTATGGATTCGGAACCTATGTTCACTTCATTGAAGGCTTTTTGAATGAAGATACCCGTAAACAGTCGCAGGAAGTAAAAGGAAAGCTAGTAAGGTTGGCAGAAGGGGTGAAGAGCCGTGTTTATCTCGATACGATTATCTCTCCATCGTTCACTAGTGCGATCGCACAGAGTGTGCAGTTGCCAGGAGTATCAGGGAAAGGGAATAATATGATCGTGTTTGAATACACTGATCAACACAAAGAGAACATTCGCCAGGCGCTCGATAATTATGAGATCCTGAAGTCTGCGAACCTCGATATCTGTCTTTTGAGAAGCACCTTGCGCGGCTTTGGTTACGAGAAGAACATCCACCTTTGGATCACCACCTCTGACGCTGAGAATGCGCACATGATTATTTTGATGGGGTATATCCTTTTCGGACACCCAGACTGGAGTGAAGGAAAACTCACGGTATACACCATCTACCACGATCATGACCGTGAAGAGAAGCAAGACCGTCTAACGAAGTTAATTAAGGAAGGACGTATTCCTATTTCCCAACAGAACATCGAGCTCGTGCGATTGGATCGTGAAGCTGATCACCGTGAGGCGGTGAATCTACATAGCCACGAAGCTGATCTTACTGTCATTGGTTTCAACGACAGCGACATTGAAAAGTATGGAGAATCCACTTTTGAAGGCTACGATAAAGTGGGGAACGTCCTCTTCGTGAATGCACAGAAAAACATCAACCTTGAATAAGTGAAGATCACCATCATTAACGGACCCAACTTGAATCTCCTTGGAAGTCGAGAGACTAGCGTCTATGGACAAGAGTCTTTGGCTTCGGTGGAAGAAAGGTTGCGTTCTACTTTTCCATCGGTTGAATTCACATTTACCCAAAGCAATCATGAAGGAGACCTGATTGAAGCCGTTCAAGAAGCAGCCAAGCAAGGGAGCCATGTAGTGATCAACCCTGGAGGTTACACGCACACCTCAGTGTCTTTAAGAGATGCCATCGCCGCAGTGAATATCAATGTGGTAGAGGTGCACATTTCAAACATCTATGACCGCGAAGATTTCCGCCGTATCTCGTTAACTGCACCGAAGTGTGATGCCATCGTTTCCGGAATGGGAGTGTTTGGGTATGAGGCTGGGGTTCGGTTTATTTTGGGGCTAAGGGGCTAACGTGGTTTGGTTCGTGGTTCGTGGTTTGTGGATGACACTGCGCTAATCGTTTAGAAATCATCCATAGAGTTTATTGCTCCCGAGAGGGACGGATAACATCCGTCCATTCACACGGCATAAACCAGAGGGCCGTGAACCCAAGTTGATAGATCATCCTGACTTCAATATGTACCAAGATTGGTATGCCTGTATTTCCGGGGTCAATCGGGATAGAGAATCTTTGAACTGGGAATCAGAGGGTTCGGGAGGTCTTCCATCTGGGGAATAATTAGGATGTCGCTTCAGACTTTAGAAAAGGGCTAGTTTGGACCAGTATTGATGACTACAGGGTCGCGACTCAAGGTGAGCATATCGATGGTAGACAAAGAAAAGTAACAGGAAGTTCCTTTATTTTAGACTTATAATTAATTTGGTGAACTAACTCATTTGAAAGTGAACATATTAGGTATTTCGGCTTTTTACCACGATTCTGCTGCTGCAATTATCCAAAACAACGAAATAATTGCCGCTGCGCAAGAGGAGCGTTTTACCCGTAAAAAGCAAGACTCTAGTTTCCCGGTTGAGGCCGTTAAATACTGTCTGGAAGAGGCCGGTTTGAGTCTAAATGAACTCGACGCCATTGTGTTTTATGACAAGCCTATATTAAAGTTTGAACGGCTGCTTGAAACCTATTACGGCTATAGCCCCAAAGGTATTCGCTCATTTATAACAGCTATGCCTGTATGGTTAAAGGAAAAAATGTTCCTAAAGCGCCTAATGTTCAAGGAACTTGAAAAGGTTGAAAAGTTTGATAAAAAGAAGATAAAACTTTTGTTTCCTGAGCATCATCTTTCGCACGCTGCTAGTGCATTTTACCCTTCTCCTTTTGATGATGCTGCTATTTTGACGATCGATGGTGTTGGAGAATGGGCAACAGCCTCAATCGCTAAGGGTAGTGGTAAGGGAATCTCGGTGTTGAAAGAACTTCATTTCCCGCATTCTTTGGGATTATTATACTCAGCTTTCACTTATTATCTCGGGTTTAAAGTCAATTCAGGAGAGTACAAATTAATGGGGTTAGCGCCATACGGATACCGGGATTCGGAACAGGTAAAAGAATTTATTTCACTAATAAAAGAGAACCTAATAGATATCAAACCTGACGGTTCGTTATGGCTGAACCAGTCGTACTTCAACTATGCCACTGGTTTAAGAATGATTAATGAAAAGAAATGGGAAGCATTATTTGGATTAGCGACCAGAAAAAAAGAATCTGATTTTGAGCAAGTTCACTGTAATATGGGCTTAGCCATTCAGCAAATCACCGAAGAAGTAGTCTACAAAATGGCCAAACATGCTCAAGAACTAACCGGGTCTAAGAATTTATGCTTGGCGGGAGGAGTTGCATTAAATTGCGTTTCAAATGGTAAGTTAATCAATAGCAAAATATTTGAGAACATCTTTATTCAGCCGGCCGCAGGAGATGCCGGCGGAGCAATAGGTGCAGCATTGTCCGCTTATCACATGTATTTTGAACAACCACGCGAAAGCACAGAAAAAGCGGACCACATGAAGGGTTCTTATTTGGGGCCAGCGTTCAGTGATAAGGAAATAGAAAACACGCTTAAAAAATACAAGGCGGTATTTCAACAACTGGATTCATTTAATGATACTTGTGAAATTACGGCAAGAAATATTGAACAAGGAAGCGTCATTGGCTGGTTTCAAGGAAGAATGGAGTTTGGTCCTAGAGCTCTCGGAAACCGATCGATTTTAGGCGATCCTAGGAATGCCGAGATGCAAAAAAAGTTGAACTTGAAGATCAAGTATAGAGAGTCATTTAGACCTTTTGCTCCCTCAGTTTTGGCAGAGAAAGTATCGGACTATTTTGAGATGGATGGTGATTCTCCCTATATGCTTACTGTACAACCAGTAAAGCAAAGTGTCCGCAAGCCAGTAAGTGAGAACTATCAGTCATTGCCGATGAAGGAAAAGCTATACGAAACGAGATCCACACTACCTTCCATAACACATGTTGATTTTTCAGCTCGAATACAGACGGTCCATAAAGAAACAAACCCCAAGTACTGGGAGCTTATTGAAGCAGTTGAAAAAGTGACTGGTTGCCCGATGGTCATCAATACTAGTTTTAATGTCAGAGGTGAGCCAATCGTTTGTACTCCTGAAGACGCTTATCGTTGCTTTATGAGAACTGAAATGGATTTCTTAGTTTTGAATAATTATATTCTGAAAAAAGAAGATCAACCTAACTGGACAGACAAGGATCAGTGGCAAGAAGAGTTTGTGTTGGATTAATAGAGAGCTATGGTTTTTTTAAAAGATTTATGGGGGTTTTTAAAGGCAAGAAGAAAATTCTGGCTAGCCCCTGTTATCGTCATATTATTGCTCATCGGAGTGCTTATAGTTATTGGTGGAGGTTCTGCCGTAGCACCATTTATTTACACCCTCTTTTAACCCGTGAAGAAGCCCAACGATTACTTGGTCATCCTGACAATCGTCGCGGGGTTGTTGGTGTGTTATTTCATTTTTGAAGTTGACAACTTGTTGCTAATAGCTTTGAGTGTTGCTGTGGTGAGTATTTCATCGTCTTATTTAACCGCAAGAATAGTTTGGTTTTGGGATAAAATAGCACTCGTCCTAGGCACAATTAATTCGAAAATTCTCTTAAGTGTAATCTTCTACGTAATTGTGGTTCCAATAGCTCTTTTGTCAAGGTTGTTTAAAAAGCAAGATAGTCTCATGCTGAGGAAAATAACTGAGGGGTCATATTACAAAACCCGAAACCATTCCTATCAAAAAACAGATTTAGAAAACGTTTTTTAACCCTACTTAAGATTAAGGTCTTTAACTACCATTTTCGCTAATTCCTGGTTGCTCTTCTCATTCGGGTGACCGTCTCCAATGATGATATGTTCATTGTCTAAAACCAAGATTTCTGAATAGTCTAAATATTCTATTCCTCTGGCCTCGAGTAGAGATTTGAACTGATTGTTTTTTTCGGGCGTAAATTCAACCCAATCAGTAGGATGAATCAAGACTACAAAGTTGTCATTACTAAATTGCTTGGTGTAAGTTGATTTCGCCTCTTTTATAATCTCAGCAGCAAGAATCATATGATCTTCTGTGGTCTCTATGGGCATATTCAACTCGAAATATTTACTAGTATATGATTTGTCTAAGTATTCATAAAACGTAGAAGTTACGACCCTCCCGTTGGCAAAATTACCGTCCCTTTTTATTTCATTATCTTCTAAATAATAGTAAGGCATAGTATGACCCCAACTCGTGTAAATTCTCATATCACTGATCGCCCTTCTAATGTGACTCCATATAAACACATAAATACCAATGCCCTGTTGCTCGTTGACTTCTTTCGACAAATCTTTGTGCTCGAGCCTGGCTAGCATATGGTTACACCCCCATCCGGAATAAGCATAATTATAGGCGTTGTAAGAGGTTGTGTTTTCCTGAATGTAATAAGGTATGGTCTGGTCATCTTGTAAACCAAATCCAAAACACACCGAACACCCGAAAAACACAGCATATTTATCTTTAGCTTTATCATATCCTGGGGTAATTCTCCTATGGAGCTTGTCAATGGAATAATGCGCATCGAAAATTGTCTTACCGTGCGCTGTTTTGACATCATGCCAAACTGAGTCTGCCCAGGGTACGTGACCTAAATGACGCCCTATATGATTTTCTTCTAGATCCGGAGTGTCATAGCTTTTCCATTCTTTTTTCGGCATTCCCAGTAAAAAGAAAAAAACTAACTCTAAAATGAAAACGAGCATCAGGAGTATTGATAGGTTACCCAATAAGGGCTTCTTCTTGCGTATAAAGAGCTTTGTTAACCATAACAATATTGTCAAGTAAAAGAACAACGTGGCCAAATCTACGACCGCATGAAAGGTGTCATAATCAGCATAGAACAATCCGTACTTTACCACCAACAAGCCAAATGCTACATGCAATAATCGGAAGTCTTTAGCCTTCAATTGACTCATTATGCGTTGTGCTAAACTCATATCTGCTTTCATAGATTAATTAGAGGTAGAACTTTTTTCGAGGTGTAGGGTCGAAGGTAATGTTTTTTGGATACGTTTTTTCTTAGATTGACGAGCCAGTTTGATCATTCCGGATGTAGGGGGATCCGTTTCTACTGACCCAACTCACAAAAGCGTTACTCCAAGACGAGGTGCACAAGAAATCAAGAGCTTACCAGAAGGTGTTGAAGTAGTATATTCACCTTCAAAGTCAAATTCTAATCATTAGCATATCGGCCCAACTGATAAAATGATCACTGATCAAGAATTCCAAGGTGTGATTGATTTAATTGAGTAATATGATGGCAATACCAAATACCTATCTGCGCGTAAGACTCAATTGAAAAGAGAAAGTGGAAAATTGATGTGTGTCTGAAGGTGAGAAGAGCAGACCAATTGATGTAGCGCGAGGTTGGGTTCGTGGCGCCGTTAGGCGTCTCTTTTTCCCTAGAAATGCTGTGGTAGGGACGGATAACATCCGTC
>JAKVAX010000036.1 GCA_022447625.1 Flavobacteriales bacterium
ATAACTCCCTTGCTCAATGAACTTGAATCGATACAACAAATGCTTCATGGACTCATCAGATACACAGAACAAAAAATGAAAACAGAATAAAAGCGGTCCACAGTCCACAGTCCACGGTCCACTGATTATGGCTTCCTCTTATCCTTCCGTAACCTGATATCATAATCCTCAAACGTCCCTACAATATTCACATTGAGGTAGCGGGTGCGTTTGGTTGAATCAACTTCAACGATATCGTCTTCTTTTTGGTCGCTTTTCGCTCCGAAGAGTTTATTTCTTGCGGCTGTCTTTACTAGGCTCCATGGGATGCGGGCGTAGTAGTTCATACTATCATTGAGGTTCTGGGAACCGGAGATGTCCATGTGGCCGAGGGAGGATTCGATGGTCATGTTCGGGATATCGAGCTGACCGTAGTTGAAATCCATGTGGTTTTGGAGGGTGTCGAACTTGATGCTGGTGAGGTCTTTGTCGCCAAAGTAATCTGCGAGCATGAGGATTGGGTCGTAGTTCTCAAGCCGACCATTCAGCACCTGTACATCAAGGTGCACCTCTGAACGATCAAGATCGGTTACGAAATCTGGGAACATGCGGATGTTTCCAGTAATATCAGCGTTTAGCTGGCCATGTAAGTTCTCTGAAACAATGGCGTCTTGTCCGAAGTTTTCGAATTTGAAGAGCAGCTTATCGAGGTCTACGTTCGTGAGTTCTACACGCGGTTTGAGATAGATCTTCTCAGGGTCGCTTCCATTGAAATATCCATTCATCGCTATATGTCCGCCGGCAGCGTCAAGACTTACGGTGTCGAGGTAGATGTAATGGTCGTGCGTGATTCGGAACTGTGTTTCGATGTCTTGAAGATCTAATCTGTGGTAGATGAAGTGATCTACGTCAACATTGAACTGCATATCGGTGAAAGGCAGTTCGTAGATGTTGAATGCTTCTTCGTGGTCAACCGTCTCCTCTGGGTGAGCTTCTCGCTCAGCTTCTTTTGTTTCAAAGTTGGTCAAGGCGTCGAAGTCGATGAATGGTGAGTTTAGACGGAACATGTTATCACGTAGCTTCAACGAGTCATTGTCGCCCGTGTAGTAGTTCATATCGATATCGAAATGGGTCTTGCCCATCTTCCCTTCAAAGTCTTTGACCACCAAGTGCTCGTCTTTGAATTCGAAGTAGCCATTGAAGTTTTCGAGCTTCAGTGGGTGTACATGGGTCAAACCAGTCAGCTTATCGAGCTCAACTTCGATCCCTACAAATTGATTGCGATCGTAGTGAAGCGTGCTCTCCATGTGCAGCTCGAGAGCTTCTAACTCCTCTCCTCGGTATTCTGGTGGCATGTGATTCTCCCCTCGGTAAGAGAGCAGGTCATCAAACTTCAATAAGTCAGAACGGAGGCTGATATCCAAATCAACATCGCCATGCAGTTCATCTTCCATCCAAGCATTGTAGTCGTGGATGAGGCCCGTGAAGTGGAAATCAGATTCATCGATCTCGCCAGTGAAATCAACGACATTTAGGTCATCTTCCTTGATCAATACATCAGCATGGAAATCATGAAGGGTATGCGGGTAATGCTCGAGGTCAGCGTAAAGATTTTCAATGAAGAACTCCCCGACTGGCAAATGCTTGAACTCGGTAAAGGCATTACCAAGGGCATCGAATGAGAAGTCTAGGTTTAAGTTTGAGATACGCTCATGCACTCCGGAACTGTCTGTTTCTGTCCAGCCTGTCAGCTCCACAAGGTCGAGCATTTCCGAGGCGATCGTTAGGTGTGCATTCACCGGAACAGGTGCATGATGCACGATCGCTGGAAGGTCTGAAAGTGAACCCGTGATATCGAGGTTAGAGTTTCCGAGTTGGATTTCGAATTGGTCCAGTTGTGCCTCTTTTCCATTCATGGCGAGATGGACGTTCAAGTCTTTCAGCTCCGCTGGAAGTTCGGTAGAATTCAATGCGAAATGATCTACATCCAGCTCAGCATAGTAGGCTTGGTTGAGGTCTTGTAAAGTCTTCTCTGGATTTTCGATGTCGATGATGTCATGAAAACGAAGGTGCATTTCGACTGACCCTTTTACATCTTGCGCATCTTCCAGACCAAGGAAATCAACAATGAATGGCAGTTCGAAATCAGCGTCAAGCTTCATGTCAATTTCCGGCGCTTCAAAGTTGCGGACCATGATATCTCCGATGAATGTTCCCTTCTCGAGGTTGGCTTCAATCTCGGTCAGTGAGAACTCCATGGTGCTCAGGTCTTTGTTTTCACCGTTGGTGAAATGTCCTTCAAAGCCCATGCGATCGATTCGCTTCTTCACCTGAGAATTCTCCAAGTAAGCCCGCTTCGCCCCAAAGTGCACGTCAATGAACGGCAGTCGTCCTTTCGTTGGACCTTGAATCAAGGCATTGAAATATATTTCACCGGCGTTATCATAGCGTTCCAGCGTAGGAATCAACTCTTCCGGAGCAAAAGCGATGAACATATCAAAGCTTGGCTTCGTCCCTTTGACAGTCAGGTCAATGTTGTTCTCGTTCTTGGTATCGAGGCTTCCTTCCAATTCGAAATCACCGTGTTCCATGGTAATGCCAGAAGGCTTGAAGACGAGCATTCCAGACTCCAGATTAAAATCGATATCGGTATGAAACTCAAAGTGCTTATGCTTGAGGTAAGTAGTATCACCGTGATCGAGGACGTTCAACTCGAACTCACTATCTACGTGCGCTTTGATGTGTTTCTCGCTTGTGGTTAATCCACCTTTCGCCCAATAAACCATGGTCTCCACCTCCTTATGAGTCGCCTCTTGGTATTGGTGGACATCAATGTTCTTGAGTTCAATTTCGTTCAGGTGGATTTTGAACGGACCACTGTCAGAAGTCTCCGCAGTATCTTCTGCAGAATCCCGTGATGCCAAGGCGTGCTGGATATTCGTACTTCCATCCGGGTGAACGATCAAGTTCGCATCTCCCTCTTCCACGATCAGTGAATGGATATCGAAATTCCCTGTAGCCACTTCCAGAAGAGAAAACCCAACATAGATATCAGCCACATCAAGCAATACCGTGGATGTGGAGTCTTTACTCTCTAGAACTTTGACATCATCAATTTTAAGGGAAACGTAAGGGAACGATTCAAACGGTGCGAGGTGCACATCCCCCACCGAGATCTTACCATCATACGTTTCATTGAGAGAAGCGATCTGCGATTGAACAATCGCATCTTGCTTGAAATACACCACCACCAGCACAATGGCTACCAACAAGATGGGCAACCCAATTCCCCAAAGGAAGAGACGACGGAGGAGTTTTCGTTTCATGGCCTTCAAAAGTAGGGATAATTGGGGAGGCTTAGGGCGTATGGCTTAAGGCGTATGTGGGTTTGATTGAAATCTTGAGAAGTGGTGTTTCCGGCGTCCGTTTTTTTTCTATCGACATTTTATGAACCGTCTAGTGATCATTTCGAAATATCACGACAAGAAAGAATTCTCATGTTGCTCGAGATAGAATCAAGTTTTGATTATTGGAAGTCTGAGAACTTCACCAGAGTTGAGGTGAAGATGAAGAATATATCTTCCGGATAACAGGTGACCTACATCTATGTATGAATTTGATTCATACTGCGATTGAATAACACATCGTCCAGAAAGATCTTGAATCGTTAAATGATTAATCTCGTCTTGAATATTATTCCCGGCAATACTTAAACGATCACTTACCGGGTTTGGGTATATGATCAAGTTCTTAGATGAATTTTCTTCAATCGAAACTGAAGAATCATGATCATGTGGGATTGGTATTTCACATGGAGCTGCAAGACTTAGATGAACATCGTCTATAAAAACATAGCTGTGTATGAAATCATCATCTACACCATCAACCTCGACCAAGGTGGTAGCCGTGTCGTGCTTGAAGTTTCCAATGATAATTTGAATCTCTCCACCTTCGGCAATGAAATAACTCGAAATTTTGGTCCAGTTTTCTTCATCAAAATATTCACCTTCAGTCTGGGAAATCTGTGGCCAATAAGGCATGAATGTGCCACTTCCGGTATTTGAAATGGGAGAATCATTAAAATAGACACCAAAATCGTCTGTGGTAAAGTCGCTATCGTCTGCTAAATTGACGAACATTTCGAAGTAATAACATTCACCTGCTACTAAGGGTGTGTCGAGAAGAGTAGCCACATATTCCCTAGCATTCCAAACATTCGCGCTGTACACTACCACTGCCACATAACCTTCGCCTGTATGTGGAACTTGATACCCATTGTGGTTGTATGGAGTGCTAAAGTCAGAATTGGTACATCCATGATAGAAATCTGGAGTTCCAACATCCCAACCTTCCAATCCTGATGGATTGTCCCAATCCGTCGCACCTTCCAACATACTCCAATCATTCGGACAATAGTCGAATTCTTCGAAACTCCCATTTGAGATTAGGTTTTGGCTTTGACCTATTAAAGGAATTATGAAGAGCGCTAAAATTATTGATAGAGATTTCATGATTCTTTTAGTCTCTCTGTGTAATAGACATTTATTAAAGATCGAAAAAAGTAAGCAGATTCGAAACGAGCTTACTAGAATACCATTGTGAAATCGGAATTCAAAAACACCATTGTGAACACGCTCTTCTCAAATGTAATTGTGAACATGGAATCTGAGAATACGATTGTGAACACGCACTTCGCGAAAACAATTGTGAACACAAATCCGAAAATACAATTGTGAACAAAGAGGGGCGTGGTTCGTGGTTCGTGAATTATCCTTTTTCTTTCATTCTCCTTCTAATTCTAATTCTCATTCTCATTCTTCCTCTCTCTCTTCCTCCCCCGTTCACCACTCAGTTTATATATAGGCAAATCCCCAACCCTCAATGAGTTAGTCGGGCAATAATCCTGTTTCGTCTAATACTGAGTGAACAATTATGCATATCTAATAGTCTTGCATACCTTGCTCGTGTCTTCTGAAAGGAGATGCACTTAACACACTTGAACTCGAGTCGAAAGACTCACCATTAATATATTGTACTATGGGACGAAAAACCTCAGACCATTCTGCGCGTACCTTCAAGTGCTTGCGAGAGCTATAACAAATGAACCTCCGCCAATTTTAGATGACCACCAGTATAGTTGTAAGATATGTAGGCTGTGCTTACTGGATCATGATCACTTCTTAGCCTGATCTGGGTTATGTTCTTAAACCATCGATTCACATGATTTTCTTTCTCCAATCCTTATCTGATGATGCTAATATGAGGACATGGGCTGAAAAACAGCCCTTCATGATAGATTTAGAGCATTTTCCGATTCCTTATAGAATCAGAGATGATTTCAACGTCCTACCTCTCTGGAACCTCCAATTTTTTTCATTGCGGTTATGCCTTTTCCTGTAGTGACAGAATATTCACAATCTGACTCTCAGAGAATTTGCTCTTTTTCATCTTCCTGAGATTAAACGCTGATCCCTACTCTAAAAACTCCGAATTTTGAGGAAGCTTTCAAAAGACTTCCTGACACAGAGAGACAATCGATGATTCCGCGATAAACACCTTCCGGTTGAGACTTACTTTAAGTCTTGATTTGTTGACTCCAAGATCACTGGAGAACGTCTTTAATGGTACATGGTAACAATCACGAAACACACGCTAATCACTCTTAGCGTTAACATCGCTAAGCGAAGATTTAGCTATCGAATGCTCCATCTCCAGATGATTCAGGTTACCCGAATCACTCCGTAAACCATTGGAGATATCCGCCAAGGACTGACAACTCCCAAAAGGCAAAAAAACATCGAAACCAGTTGATCTCACGAGTTGTTGCCTTTGCAATGCATCAGCCGGTATCGCTGAAAGCATTCTTTAAACTCTTCTCTAGACCACTTTGCTTTGACTTGAAAGATGAAAGTGTCTCTTTTTTGCATCAAGAGAAAAAAGCGAAAGAAACTCAACGGACTGCCTAGCTTTTTTTGCCTTAATTATTCTCGTAAAATTATTTCGACCGGGTGTGACTTGACGAGCATCCAGCAAAACTTCGTTAATAATTTTTCAAAATTCATAGGTCCCATTCAATGCAGCAAATTATTTTATTTCGAGTCACTTAGGAATTCAACATATGAATTGATCTCTGGTATCGTCGTTTCATCGAAAATGCGCCCACAATCATTATCAACCAAAAACTTCATATTATTTAGACTCAAGTTCTTCCAAACAGTTTTCGGTAACTGAAAATCATTAAAGTCGAAGTAATAATACTTAATTAAAGAAATCCGAGAGCTTAAGCTCAAAAGATCCACGGTATTGTAGAAAGTCTTCAAAGAATTGTCCTCAACAATGGAAAGGAATCGGGTCCCAGTTTTATAACTTAAGTTTCTACCATTTCTGATAAAAATTAGTCCAGAGTTTTCAGAGATCTCTATTAAACTAGCTGAAGAAATTAGAATTGCATCCATTAGCCTGAGTGATTATTCATTTGTAGCCTGTTCTGCCGCCGTATTTAAAGTTGAGCCAACAGCACCTCCTGTATTTTTAGATGCCACGGTCTGACCTACATACTCTATAAGTTTTTCTGAATCTTTAAATACTTTCACCCCTGCCTCAGTTAATTTTCTCTCAACGCTTCCTTTAACTTTAGGAGCAAATAGCACAACCTCTTTACTAGTGTTAGGAATCAGTCGGTTTACAATTTGGTTCATCTTTCCTTTTCCTCCTCCCTTGGTTACTTCTATCACTATGTCATCCAACACTATATCGAAGTCAGTAAGAGCATTTCTTCCACTAGTGACAAGTTGCTCCACACCTTTAACACTATTTGGAAATGCAGATTCCAATTGATTCGCTGTTTTGGTAACGAGATCATCTGCTCCAGTAAAGGTTCTTGGAGGTAAAGGAGAACCTTGTGGTAAAAACGGTCCAGCTGAAACGTTTGATCTCTTAAAAATGTTGCGAATAAAGGGCGACAACTTTCCACCGAGATATCCAAGTCCTCCTCCCAAAACCGTAGAAACTGCAAGTTCGGATCCACTAAAATGCTCTTTTTTTCCAGAGAGAAGATCAAATCCTTGGTCAACAATATTTCCTCCAGCACCGGAAAGTGCCCCTGCTGCAATTATTGCGACCGTGCCGGTCCCTGCTGTAGCAACTGTGACATCAAAAATCGCACCCGCAACAGCCCCTGATATAGCCCCTTGTCCGGCTCCTGCCCATACATTTTCGCCTTTAATTGCTGCGGACACTCCTCCAACAACCGCACCGACAGCAGCTCCAATAATCGTCCCCAGAAATTCACCTTCATTGTCAACTATTGTATTGGGACTATTCGCGGCATAAGAGTACGGAGAATACGCTGGATACCAATGTTCTTTAGGATCCGCACTCAGCCACCTTCCAATCCTAGAGTCGTACATTCTCGCGCCAAAATCAATGCTGTTCCCAGTTCCTTTTAGTTCATTATCGTTCTCTTTCGTGCTGAAACCATATCTATGATTCTCCAGTTGATTCAATGCTTCGTGTCTCCCTGGCATGAGCATACCGAAGGGATAGTAGTCATTCGCTGATGACACTTCGCTGATGTAATAGTCAGCATCTCCGTCACTGTCGGTATCCAATGAGTATTTCATGTCCGTGACCACAACTAGCACATTACCGAGATGGTTGGATAGTTCATACCGTTTATCTCCTTGCACGCGCTCAGAGATTCCGAACGTTTGAGCAGTTATCGAGGTTGGAGTTGACTCGTAGGTATACCCTCCTCCAACGTAATTGTATGATATATAAGCTGTGGTTGCTGGCTTATTATCGCTCCCTAGTCTGCTTGATCCATACAAGTGATGCTCTGATACTTTCAGTTCCTCTATATTACTGTAGCCTGGAGTTGCTGCATGGGCTGTACTTTGTGGATCACGTTGGTAAATAGCCATGACGTTCCCTTGTGGATCTCGAACGTAGTAACTTGTTGTCCAGTAATTCTCCGCTTGGAGAACTCCATTGGCATCCCTTGTTCGAACTTGTTTCACCACACGGTTGCCCATGGCATCGTATTCAAAGGCCAGGTTCGGAGCATAGTTCCCTCCTGAGTCCATGGTACCATTATGCTTGATCTCTGCGATTTTTCCTGTTACTAGCCATTCGATCGTGCGTTCGCCTTCGTTTCCATCAAGCACATTGTCTCCGTTTCCGTTAACAATCTCTCTCACCAAGTTTCCAATCTCGTCGTATTCATAGTAAGACGCATTCTCAAAATCTGTCACCTCCAAGGCATTCATATTCAGCTCTTGGTCACTCACTGACACCAGTCGATTATTCTCCACAAAGCCTCCACCTGTGTTATAGGTATATACGAGGTCATCCATCAACTGACCTCCAGCTCCATTTCTTTTCAGGGTCGTGATATTCCCGTTGGCATCATACGTAAGGTTGACCTTATATGCTTGAGAAGCCGTTAGGTTAAGTTGCCCGGCATTGATCACTGAACTCTGAGAACGTGCTTCGCCTAATCGGTTAAGCTGATCGTACTGGTACTCCATTAACTGCGGACCATTACTTCCTTGCATAAAGGCTTGAATAGCTGTGGCCATGTGTTTAATGTTGCCATTGTAAAGGTCATTGGCAGTTAACCCTGCATTCGCATCAAGGGAAGCTGTGAAGTTTTCTGCCTGCGACCCACGCGCGGTGTAATCATTGCCAAAGTATCCCAGTAGATATCCATATTCATCCTCTGCCACGTAATGATGTAAGTTGGACCCTGCCGCCTCGGCATCAACACCCATATCTGCTGTGCGTTCCAATGTGAGGCTGTTTAGTCCTTTCAACCAACCTTGTACTGTGTAGGCGTGATCACACCCCTGTATCTTATCGTGTCCTATTTCTGTTCTTGACAACGGTCCGTGTGCATAGTAGAAGTACTTCGCATCCCGATCCCAAGTCACTTGATCATGGGAAGTTTCTACCTGAGTTATTCGGTTATCTGAGTCATATTCATAACGGTGGTGATAGCCATCAACTTCTCCTGATTGGTAATCTACCTGAAGTACATTCCCAGAGATTAAATCGTAGGTGTACTCTATCTTCTTCATGTCTTGTTCTAGGAAGGCCAAGTCAGCAATCTCTTGAATATATTCATCTACATTTCCATGGATATCATAGCTATAGTGAGACGCATGTTCATACTGCCCATCATTGTTCTTATCATAATAAGTGCTTGCAACGCGGTTACGCAAATTGAGCTGACCTTCATTGAAGTTGGCTGAAATCCCTGCTAATGGCTCGTCATACTGTGTCTTCACCACTTCCTCTTTCGTTGAAGCGACAGTCCAGTCAATGAAGTTATTCTGGCCTTCTTGATAAGACACCTGATGCTCATAAGGTGCTGTAATTATGCTACTGATACCACTACCGTTATTTAACTCTCCAGCCTCGGCAATGCGGCCCAAATCATCATAGATTGTATAGCTATAGCGGCTACTGGTAGCCTGTTCTGCATTTTGCGAGGCCACTAGTCTACCTAGCTCGTCGTAATAGAAGAAACTCTGACCGCCATCAGGTGTCTTCTGCCATACCAATTGATTCAGCGTATTGTATCGGTAACGTGTCTCCATATGGTGATCTGGAACATCATTACCTGCATACACATAATTCTCATTGGCCCGCGCTGAGGCCACCCCGTCTAAGAAGGCCGGGTCACTATTGATCACCACCCCTTCAGGCGGAACCGTTTTCACCAAATTCCCGGCTTGATCATAGTAATACAACGTATGGTGATGCTCCGTATCTGGTGAGATTCGGATGAATTTCTCTACCACCGTTGACATCGCGTGAGAACGGTACTGTTCCTCAAAAGCAGCAAGCAAACCGTCTACATATTCATTGTATAGAATCTCAGCGTTCGATGTTATGGTAACCGCCGCATTCTCCTCACATGGATCATCGGTCAGCGGAAGTTCAATTGGAGTGTAAGGAATAGTCGGTGGACAAACATCTGGAGGAGTCTCTGAAGCATAAAGCATGCTCACAAAGTCAACCGGCACTAAGAATGAAGCATCCAGTGGGTCTGAATATCCTCCTACATAATCCAACTCGTAAAGCTGAAAGTTGATGCCCGCATAGCCCTGCAACGACAAGAACCTTGGATCATCTGTCGAAGTAATGCTGTAGAAGGATAGGTAATTCAAATAATCTGCTACATAGTAGGCCAGACCTTGAGAACAAATGTCTTCTTGACTAGCAAAATAATGCGCGTTTATCAATGCGTCTTCCTCTGCTGTTGTGGATGGTGGATCCACCAAACTTGATTCAACTACAGGTGCATAACCGGTGAACCCAAGCATCCCTGAGTCATAAGTATCGTAGGAATCCGTACAACTTATTGGTGCTAACACCACAGGATCACATCCTCCACAATCACCCATACCAAAACAAGGTGCTTGGACACGAATAACCACTGGACGATTCAATGCATCGTAGAATTCCACGGTAAATACCGAATAAGGACCGTCCTCATTTACACTGATAGGGGTGACAATCGCATTCTCAGCAACACTGCCAATCGCTAGATCTTCTATCACCGTGTAGCTAGAAGCACCTTCAATAACTTCTACTTCTCCTTTACATTCATTGAAACCATTGACGAATACATCAAAAGTGATCCTCTGATTACTCATCGCATCTACAGACCAATCAATCTCATCTGGTGAGACTAAGTTATTGTTCAATAAAACCTCCAGTCCGTTGTAAGGACTACTGATCGGTTGATTTAAGGCTCCTGTTGCAAAATAACCTCCGGCTTCAGCTTCTGACACACCTTCACCCAAGGCTTGAAGTGTCAACGTAATTTGATCTTCCGGACAATCTACCCAACCCGGTGGAGTACATAAACTGTACTGCTCCATTTCAATCGCAGCGACACTAGTCAAATCATCAACTGTCACAGCTGCATAAAACTCGGTGAGCTGAGATGAAAAAGATTGAAGAGGATCTATCGTCGTTGGAAGCGCCTGCATCCGAACAATAATATCTCCGATACTTGGGGTGATAACCCCTCCTATCATACCATCATAATAAGACTCGCCATTGTAGATGTATACTTCATCAACCATTAGCTCATAGTAGCTCCCATTGTAGTTGGTTTGAATCGACAGGTCCATACTATTGAATCCTGCGGTAAGCTCATCTGTAGTCCCATCCCATGAATAAGAAACCGGATTCCCAAAGAAATCAGCCAACGCATCACTACCATAAACACCTGGGTAAGACGTGGTACTTAAGGTAATCGTACTTGATAAATCACCATTCAAAATAAGCTCCGAAGTCAAGGTTGCTATACCTTCTGCTGAAGCCAGTGGCTCACAGCCAAAATTGAATGGGCTGTCTGAGTTCGATGTAAAAGTCCCGTCTCCTAAGCTGTTTGTAAAGCCTCCGCAATCACACACCTGGAAAAGTCCTGTGCCAGTAACAACAACTTCAGTGTAACCATCTTCTATATCATTATACCCGATCAAGAAAGAAAAGCTCGTTCCTGCTCCAGAACAATAAAAGCCTGATACACTGACTACGTTATCTGCAATTTCCTGCCAGTCTGTTGGCGAGTTGAGATTCGTAGCAGTGAACTCTAGTGCTGCCAAACGATCCAAGGTGTTGTTGGTAACATCTAAATCCACCGTAAGAACAGACCCCGTTTGACCGGTAATCAACAAGTCGTAATCTACGTATCCGAACTGCTCATAATTATCCACCGATAAATTCGATAATGCAGCAGGAACGGTTCCTGAGTGAATCGCTTCCAGATACAAGTCTAGGGTAAAGCTTTCAAGGTTGAGGATCGGGGTCGCTGCTGTTGTGCCAGCAGCACCACTGGTAAATAGGTCAGATATAAACTGCTCCAGTACAATGTCTTTTGGACATGTACCCGTCTCTTGGTATAACTGATACAACCCATCATTTCCGCTGGCTAACATCTCATTGGTGGAAGTAGCTCCTGTGCTCGGAAAATTATCTGGCAATAAAATTCGGCGTGTGCGAGACTGGTACTCATCAAAAACGCCTAAACACTCAGTGGTAAAAACATCCCAATATGCCCCGCTTTCTGGTGTACCATCAGAAACAAAATCATAAACCACAATAGGTTGAGCATACTGAACATAATTGTCTGCGTTGAAATCAATACAAGGTATGTAGCAACCATTATCAACGCCTTCAAAAGCAAACAAAAGCTGTTGCGCTTGCTGCTTAATTGACAGATAGTAACTCGCAAAACTCGCTATTTCAAAAGGGGTTTCATCATAAGACACCAACGGCGCATTGTTTCCAAACCAATTCCCATTGTCGTTGACCGTACAAGCAAAATACAACGCGTCACTCCCCGAACCCTGATAGTTCATTAGCTCCGAGCCTGCCTGATCACTGATATAGTTGAACAAGTTCAATAACTCGGTATTCCCATTCGGCCATTCATTACTCCAGAAGGGATCATACAACATCATCTCCAACATCAGGTCATTCCCGAAGGTATATTCTGCCAAAGACTCGAGTAGGCCGTCATCTGGATTTCCATTGGCACCATCTCCCATCACAGCATAGGCGTTGGCGCTTAAATTGCTCGTAATGTCAGCTAAAGTGCTTGCTCCATAACTATACCCTATCAACTCCTGCATGTACAAATCAAAGTCATGGCTTGAGTAGGTAAAGCCCGTTGGAGCCGTGTCGAATACATTCGTCGTGCCTGGCAAATAGCCACAAGGCGCTAGCTCGCAGAATTCAGGGTGGAACTTAACGAGCTCATCGGCCCAGGTCAACTCATATCGATCAATGAAGTCTTGAGCTTCACTCAAAGAGTTTGGCAACACGTAATACTCACCATCGTACTCCAACACTTGATTGTACCACGATGGATCCACAACCGTATAAGTCGATGGATCAGACGAGAGTACCACCGGCGTCTGATCATCCAGATTACTTGGAGGAGTTGTACTCAAATCATCATACTCAACAGGGATAAACGAAACGTATAAAATCCCGTCGTTTTCGTTTAAGCTTTTGTATGATAAACTCGTGGATTGGTAGGCTGCAGACCCTCCATTCAAATGACTATTAGGATGAAAAACGCTCAACACATCATAATCAGCTGTTCCTGGTAATCCAGCATACTGACCTCCAATGATCATATCTGAACGTAGCAGCTCGTAATATAGTTCACACAACGTCGGAGGATCACAGTTCTCACATACCGGGTCACAATCAACCTCTCCTCCCGCATCTACAGTAACATAGTAATCATGCTGGGTGAAGAAACAAGTGGAATCAGTGGAAATCAAATCCGCATAATTCGCCAAGGCCATGGACAAGGCGTCTTCATCAATAGAAAGCTCCTTGTGAATCTGATATGTCCCCACATCTATAGGAAGCGGGGTTGACAACCAACTATATTGGTTATTCACTGAAAGATCAACCTGGGATGAAGTAATCGGAGTTACTAAATTATCTGAACAAAACGTATTGACACTCAAATCAAGAACATACTCAACATCAACAGCAGGACCACAGGTCGGACTGAATGGAACACGCGTCACTTGATAAAACAACTCCATTGTACCTGACTGTGGTGAATTGTACTGCGAGCTGTGAACTAAACTATTCTCATCATCCGAAAGATGGTTCTCATCGTACACATCATCCACGTCATCAATCAACGTCTTATTGAGCATGTCTACCACCAGGGTATTTGTTGTGCCACTACTCCCCAAAGCAGTTAGCTGAGCGGGCGTATTCCCTGCAAGAGCGGTAGCCACCGTACGGCCATGGGCATCTATGTATGTCACAGAAACCTGTCCGTTGGGGTCGACAACCATGTTCTTTTTGTAACGCGAAGCATAACCAGCTTCCACCCCGAACAATCGATCAAGTTCCTCTTGATCTGCTTTCCCGTAAAAGTATTTTGTCTCATGACTGCTACCCAGTGTATGATCCACTCCTACACCACTCTGACGTCGAACACGTCCGGTAGCATCAGCCATGTATTCTACTTGGGTAAATGGATAACCTCCTGCAACAGGAATGTAGGCCGAGGCATCATGTTCATCTAAACTCGTCTTGGAACTATAGTACATCCCGGCACCATACCCACTATGGAATCCTCCGGTTGGGACATCCACACAAGGATCAAGTCCCAAACCCAAATCCTGATCAAAGTCCATCGCCGAATAGTCTTCACCATTGGTATTGCGATTGAACTGCTCGCGGAAATGTAAACTCATCAAGTCATCTCCACTTGGCACAGGAAGCGTTTGAATGACACCGCGACCATGAAAATCATAAATCGTCTCGCCTACTATAACTGAATCCAAGGAATTAATACGCGACAACACCTGGCGACTACGTGAGCTTCCATCGGCATAAGTCACAACCTCTTTCTTCAGACCACCTTCTGCAAAGGACGTCACCGACTGCCAGTTCTTCGATCCCTCAAAGGATGAAACTGGAAACTGGTGTGGCCAATCATTAACCCATACAATGGATGGCGATTGATCACTACTCCAGCTGCCATAAACATAGAAATAGGGATCTTCTACTGCTCCCCAACTACGTCCAATTCCGCGTAAGCGATAAATAATATAACCTCGATCGAATAGCAAAGGAACACGGTAATGCTGATCGGTGGTCATAATTCGGGTACTGTTCAACTCAAAGTCACGATCAGTAAATCCAATCTCAGCTCCGGTCAATGACGAGCTAAAGTCAGTTCCCGTTCCATAATCATCTACATAAGTCCATTCTAAATGGTACTCCTCTGCTCCCTCAATAAAATTCCAATAAAACTCAACCTCCGTAGCCAAAGACATGGTGCTCGTCTCATTTCCTGAAGCATCCAAAAAACGATGGGATAATTCGGTAGGTACTCCTAAATGATCAAATGAATAATATCGATCAACCACAACACTACTTCGTAAGTAAAGATTCGATGGTACACTATTGGCATCAACTGAAACAGCATTTCCCAGAGCATCGGTCATCGACATCCCTGTGATGGTATACTCATAACGAAAGGCTCCTTGCTCACGATGAATCTCAACAGTCTGGGGTGTGGAGGTTCCTCCCCCTCCTAAAATCCGACGGTAATCTACATGAAGGGTAACACCAGTACTTGTAGACAGTACAGAACCGTCAAGATCAATTTGAGTGATATCCATGGTCAACGTCAACCCATACTCATCAACCATAGGGCCTTCGTACTCCAAATCAACCCCTAACTCAAATCGTGCCTCAACCCACTCATTATGGAAATCGTCATTCCACCCAGCATCCTCTGACATCAACAGATATTTTCCATCCTCAACACTATAAACTGCAGATGATGGATATAAATCAGATCCGTATTGATAAACCAAACTCGTCTCGGTAGAGCCGAATACAGAAATACCAATCGCTATGAAAAATATGAGTGATAAATGACGCATTTGATTTCGTTTAAAATTGTTGAGTTAACTGAAAATCTTTGAATTCAGGAGATACAATGTTCACTGCTCGCCCCTCTATATTAAGGTAGGCACCTTGAATAGCGAAAGCGTCCTTATTAATGATCTGAGAGACCGAAATTTGATCGTAACTAATTTTCATCCTACGAACAGACGATTCAAGACTATCATCTGGAACATTCCATATAAAATCGAGAGACAAATAGTGTCCTGTGCCCTTTTGAATGGAAACAATTACTTCCTTAAAGGGGCTGTCTGGTAAACTGGGAATGGATAATGATATCATCCATTCATCTTTTGAATCACTCAGAATTCGGGCTTCAGAAATCTTCAGAAGTTTTCTTAAAGCTTTCGGGTCGAATTCAGGCGCAACATTCCCATAGGTTTTTCCTACGGCCACTATCTTGGCGTCATTATCAATTGTGAGCCAATAATTCTCATTGGCGATTCGGACATCATCTCCAATTTCTAATCGATAACCGTCAGAAGATCTTTTGAATGTTCCATTTGCCTCTGACGATGTGACTTTGCCTTCCTCATCACTGAAATAAGTATAGGTGACGAATGAAAAATAGGAACGGTGATTCTCATTTTGCTCACCCGCCCATTCCAAAATCTGTTCAGGTGATTTCTGAGCAACCAATTCATAAGAAAAGAGTGAAATAATCACTACTAGGGTCAATCCAAATTTCATGGCGTGAGATTTGATTTAGGTGAGCTATTTCTAGATTCTTGGATTGTCATAATCCCTCTCTCCGTTTCCTTCTTCACCCGAAGAAGTCGGCCTTCAAGATCATACTCGTAGAATGTGGCGAAATTGTTTTCGTCCAACTCTGCCATCAATCGCAATGTCATAGGGTCATATACAAAAGACTTCAAACTGGCATTAAACGGAAGAATCCTGATATCGTCAAAGTATGTAACCGTGTTATCAACGACATCACCAGTGAAACCAATGACGATTTCACCAGAAGAACTCGCTGGAATCGTGAATTCAACAGTTCTCTGTTGCCAACCGTCAATTATTGGCGAAACTTTTAGCGTAGAGAAATCAAGAATATTTGTACCCGCGACATTTATAAAAGGAGAATGTGAATTAAAGGTGAAATCAACATCGGAATTGAAATCCTCTTCATGAACCC
Source organism: Flavobacteriales bacterium (assembly GCA_022447625.1). GTDB lineage: Bacteria > Bacteroidota > Bacteroidia > Flavobacteriales_D > Sanyastnellaceae > Sanyastnella. The sequence goes on from JAKVAX010000036.1 coordinate 16,589, forward strand.
AGTAAGAGAACACAAATCTTCGATCTTCAGAAACCAAAGTTTCGTTCGCAATAAACTCCCCTCGATCGTACATTCTTGGACCGAATGTTCCAAGTACATCACGGTTCTTAAAAGTGTAAGGCCAATCATCATGGGATAAACCTTCAACAGGGGAAGAAATCAACAAACGAGTGGCTGAAGCTGACTCTTGAGCAATTACTTTAATACTGTAACGTCCTGAATGAGATTCTTCCTGGGTCAAATTCGAATAGAAATCATCGAATCTAAAATGAGGCAGTCCACAATCTGAGGTTCCCGGAGTGTAATTATAATCTTCAAAACCATCAAAGGCTACGTCCTGATAGTCAGCGTTGTTGCTGACCAATAGAGGCAGCGTACCAGCATACCCATAAACTGCGGAAGAATAAATGTGAAGTGGGTTGTAGTTCTCTACTTCTCCACCTAATGGATCATAATTGGAAATCTCGCTTGTCCAAGTCCATTTACTGTCTGCATTATTATCCTTTACCCAAGATGAACCATTGTATGTCCAGAAATCATCAAATAGGCTGAACAATCCATCTTCCGGAGTATAAGTGACATCTGAGAACTGATCATAAGCATCTCGATCTCCATAGTACACTCTTCCGCGTTTTGACCTCCAATTTCCTCGTAATCCTAATTGGTACGGATTGACAATGTCTCCAACTGAAGGCGAACATGAAAGCGACGGTGGCGGACAATCAACCAATTCTCCTTCAGGCCAACAATCACCTCGGATAACCTCTCCGAAATAGACCTGATCATTTTGATCGGTTGCAGTTAGGAAAGAGTAATATCCTAATTCAGTATTTTCATCCCAAGCAACTCCAAGCTGAACATCAACGATATTCGTTAAATCCGAACTCATGAAAAATCTAAAGTGGAGGTCTGGCTGGGTTTCATTAAATGGTTTTCCTTGTTCCACAAACCACATTAACAAATCATTCGAAGCCGTGATTTTCACCCAAAGGACCAGATCTTGTATATCCACATTAATTGCACCACAAGACGAAAGGTATCCAGGGTAATTGAACATGTTCTGAAAGTTGCTCAACCATGTGAGTGAGTTGAAATCATAAGGTACAGCCTGACCAACTGTTGCAGATGCTAGTTCATTATCCACATAGGCATTTAAGAAATCCATTAATTCTGTGCCTAAGGCCGTTTCCTCACAAACACCAATCGCACCCAAATCAAATTGACCATAAGTCCGCCACTTTTGATCAAACTCATTGACTGAAGCCTGAACGATTTGTGGATTGTCAGGGTTCACTCCATCATAGGAGAATGCAATTGTTCCCGTTCCAACCGGCAAAGGATTGGTCTTACACACAACTGACCCAATAGGAACTGCCTGTTGATTCCTCTTTCCTGAGCGAATAACTTTGAAGAAGACATTTGACGCATTTGTCACGTTGATCCATTGACCGCTTTCATCAATTAAACCTTGAGTTGCTGGATCATTTGTGCCGTCGGAGCCATCCCAAAACCACACCAATCTATCCGTTTCATTGTCTTCATCCGGAAAAGACATCCAGATCTCATCTCCCGACTCAAGATAAGACAGTGCGTTCGACTCAACGCTTCCATTTGTTACTTGAAGTTGAGACCATGTGTAGCCAATATTATTGTATGCTGGCTCCATACCTGAATAAGCCCAATGAGATGGATAACTAAAGTTGTAGATGTTATCTCCATATTCATCCACCGTTTCAGTTAAGAGGACTTCCCCTGTAATGGCGTCATAAGCCAAATTCTTGGTAGTTACGTAAACACCGTCCTCTTCAACGACTGTTGATCTCAAGATTCCTTGACGACTGACCATTTTTGTTATTGTCGCGCTTCGGAACTGCTGCCTGTTGTATCTATAAGTTGGATATGCAGTAGGAATAATCGCTGGGAAGATCGCCGCCCAAAACGAGCCTACATTTGCTTCCACTCCGTAAGAAGAGACCTCTGTTTTACTTTCTCGAAAATCAACGCTGACGTCCATTTCCACACCTATTTCTCGTTCTTCTGTCGTACCGTCAGCATTTATCACTGTTACGACATTGTCTAGCGTAGAAAAATTCACCTCTGACCATGCGTCGGCATCTCCATTCAGTTCTTCAGGGGTACCATCAACGTTGACAGATGCTTCCGTCAAATTGTACACGTAGGTAGTTCCGGAAATGGCTTGATCTGAGATCGTGCTAAACTGTTTCGAACTTCTTGGCTTTCCATGCATGTCATTGACTTCAACAATAAACCCCTGCGATGCTGTTACTTCGTTTCGACTAATGAAATTCAGAGCCTGCATAACCTGGCCTTTCTTCTCGATCATTCCGAGATCAGTCGCTCTTGAAATTGTCGGGAAATCTTTAGCTGTGTAGAATTCGTCTACCGAATAGCCCGTGCCATGATCATTTACTTCAATAGGAATATATGCACCGTCAGTCCAAGGTTCATATGTAACAGGGGTTGTCACTACCCTACTATAGCCTACCTGAGCAGAGGGATATAAGGATTTCCCTATCGGACCTTCGATAAATGCAGACTCATCCGGGACAAGGGCGATCTCTTTGTGCATAAATATCGGCTCAACAAAAGGATTCTCCTTTGACATAAATGGTTCAAAAGAAGCCACCCCACTGCTAGTTGTTCCATCTTCTAAGACATATTCATATCTCTGACCATAAATCATTGATTTCTCTTGAGAGGTCATATTTGACCAATTGTCGACTAGTCGAATTTCCTTAACTCTCAAGCCACCACCTTTTTTTCGTCCTCCAACATTATTCAAACGAACCCATGATCTGTCTAGATCGACTTCTCTTGAAAGCTTGCGTGATCTCATGTCGCGATAAGGGCCGTGAATCATATTTTCGATTTGACTTCCCACGTATCCAGAACTAAGGAAGTCGAGAACATTCTGAAGCGAAAAATCTGCTTCATCATCGTAAGCGTCGTTGTCAGGAAGCCCAAGAGCCACTTTAGGCAAGTAAGTTCGAGCGTAATTCCAACCAGCCATTGACCATGGATGAGCCATGGCAATATCTTGAGAACATACATTTTCTGAACCATCACCTATCCCTTTAATGGAAACTCTTTCTAGCTTGAGAGCACCACGGTAGTTATCTCCAGAAACCAAAGTTGGAGTTGGAGATGTTTCTTCTGAACAGATGTAACAATATCCCTCAACCCACTCAAATGCTTCTTCACTATTTGGACCACCAACATTCATGAATGATCTGAAATAAATAGGCTGGTCAAGAAGGTCCTGATACATTTCGGACCATCGGGATTGGAAGTCACCATTCTGTTGAACAAAGTCGATATGAATCCACTTATGTTCAGTTCCTCCTAATGAGCCTGAATAAAGCTGATTTGATATCGAGCTTGAACTGGTTTCGCTGAATCCAGCCACCTTGTACATCTGCATTGCTTTGCGATCTTGTACAAATGCATAGTCATCGACTTCATAATCAACTTCTATTCTTCCACCGCTCGGAAGATTAATAGCATTCAATGACCACATAGCAGCCTCATCATCAAGGTTTGCATCATTTTGATCTACGTAAGGAAATTCGTCGTTGCCAACAGCTCCTGAATTCGATTTATAATTGCCCCAAACATCATAGTTCTTGTATGCATATCCGGGGTCTTGTGATGCTGCATACTCAAAATTGTAAGGGGAGAATTTCGCCTTATTCGAATTACCATATGTAAAGTAGACGTGTGTTAATGTCAATTTCCCCTCGGAACTTGACGAGTTTGGTATGTTCGGACAAAGGCTATAATCATATTGGAAATGAACAGTTTGAATTGGAGTACCATTCGCGCCATTGGCATTATACTCTTCGACAGTGAATAGCTTGATCTCATCTAACCGCTTCATGGCAATGTTACCTTGTGCATTTGCACCTGCAGGTTCTGCCGCTGCGCTGAGTCCATCTGTACGATTGGAGGTTACAAAAACGGCTACATGAGTTTTCGTTTTTATATTCTCCAAATACAATAGGTCTTTTGTACCTGTAACCACGTTTGCTTTATCTTCATCTCCTCGAGACTTCATCCCTTCGCTTAAACTTGCTCGATCATAGGGCGTTCTCCATCGATAATCGGATACGGTGCCGTATTCGAAAACTGTATAAGTACCAAAATCATCTGAAGACGGTCCATCTAGAGATCTATCTACATAATCGGGTGAGACTATTGCCGATAAATGGAAACTGTGAGCATATGGTGGAATCTCACTTGACTGGAAAAAATGATCTTGTCCGTTTTGATTGTTTACACTAGCATCTGTTGAAGAATATGTAACCAAGTCACTTGATGGATCGACGTTCAATCCTGACGCATTGAAAGTCATTTCTATATGCTCCGTAATGTAAGCTGGATGTCCGTATATATATCGTGCTCCGTCATTCCTAAGAACGGTGATCTCCCCAATATGATGGTCTTTAGCATCTGGATCTGTAAAGGCATTGTTCCTAAAAATCGATGCTCCGTCAGCTACTTCCTTCTTCGTTAAATACGATACCGATTGATTTCTTGGATTTCGACCGGCTGTTCTCGAAATATCAGATTGCGTGTTAATATTGTTATTCTGGGTGTTGTTATTGAATTTCAATGTGGATGTAAGAGAACCATCTTGTGCAATCTTATTTCTTACTGGCTGATTTTTTCCCAAGTGTTCATAAACTCCATTTGCGCCAGTAATTTCAGGGTCAACATTGAGCTCCCCAACCATTTTAAAGTACGTTCTTTCGTAATCGGTTTCGTCACTGTAGGTATAATCATTCTTTAAAAGTTGGATCATACTATTATCCTCGGACCAGAGACCAGATTTACTTGTTGTTGGATTAACTTCAAAATCAAATCCAGCATCAAATAAATTCCCCCCATTGAGTTCAATTGTGGGAAAGTTCACATCAACGGATACACTTGTTGCCTCGACGTCATAGATATGTCCTACGGTGTTCTTTTGCGATCTGAATTGACCTCCGATCCCTTGACCTTGAATAGTAAATAAATCGTATGTGTGGTTAGAAAGAGGAAGGTACTTCGTCATCCGAGGATCAAAAGCTCCATCATTCTCTCGAGTAAAGTCATGTTGATCAGTTTCTTCAGTACCGGCCCAGAAATAATGATGTCCATAAGATGGCACCTGCAATTCATTCTCTCGCAGATTCTCTTGAGCGTAATAGGCAGAAATTGTCCCGCTTGCATCAGCTGCGAAAAACCCTGCTCCAACTTGAGCAGAAAAGGTTGTGAGAAGTTTGTTCTTCGGGAAGTTCACTTGTGGAACATAGGTCGCACCTACGAACGAAATCCGGGCCATCTGAGAGCCTTGTCGGAAGGTACGCGTCACGTTCCCGACGGTATTTTGATGTCTCGGGGCAATCATGCCCAATGAAAGCGCTGCGAGTCCTGATCTTGAATTGAAGTTTAATCCAACTTTACCATGAAGGGTCGTTCCTGATTTATTGGCTTTTATCTTAGAATCAAAAGACACTGACGGAGATACATTCAGAGAACCGTCTGCTGCAGCTAAGCTAAGATTGAAACGAGAAGTTTCATTCTCTCCCATTGGAGCACTAAAACCAACAGATGTAGTGTAGGAGATTCCATTGTAGTTATTGTAGTTCAAGCCAACACTTGCGTTAACGGCAGAGTTATCAATGGGCAGACCTATCAATTCAGGCTCACCCACTGCAAACGAAGCCCCTACTGTTCGATTAGGTCTCAAGTTCATTTTATTCGTGACTTTGTCCCCTTTAAAATCATCAGGAAGAGACCTCATGTTTCTGTTTATGGCTCCTGGGTTTAAGTTCCATCCTAGGCCTACCCAACTAGCCTCTTGGTCTGGACTGATTCCAGCATTATAACTGAGGTTGATCGGATAGCCTCCAACATCCAGCAATGGAATATTGTAGTTCATATCACCAGAAAATAGGTCAACCATATCAGTCGTTCCGATCGGGGTAAAAGACTGTACTTCGGGTGCAGAAGGCCCACTAGTCAAAGCCATAGCTGCTGTCGGAAATATCAATTCCGTCAGAAAAAGGCAAATGAACAGAACGGCTACACTTCGTACGAAACGAACATTTCTTTTCAGGGTTCTCATGATTCAATTAATTCTGGCAGTTCGTAATTGTCTTGAAAAGTGAAATTGATCTGACCAATTCCGAAGAATTCATCATCTAACTCAAAGGTTATAGGATACGAGAGCTGTTCTACTCCTTCAAAAGTTGAAGTAACTTCAACAAATGGGGTGACATTGTATGTCCGGTCGAAGTGAATTCCTGAACATGGGATTCGGCGACCATTGCTATCTACGATTGATAATGATTCTGAGAGATCGAACGACAAGTGTTTATGAATCGAAGCGTAGTCATCGTTATTCGAGCTCAAACATTTGATAAAGTCTTGACATTGTTCAGTTAAGCTAAGTCTCATGACGAACTGACTAAAGTTGTCATATGCCGATTTCTCTATTTCTGGAAGGTTCGCGTCTACGGCCTTAGCATACAAAACATTCGAAGGAACAAACTTTACTTGAACGACAAATCCATCTCGCGTTTCCGATCGTTGATAAGCGTCAGTTCTTGCATCGTATTCCGCGAGTAGCTCAGTGGTCGTTACGACCTTTCCACTGCATGAAGCAAGGCATAACCCACAAAAAATGATTAAAAGTTTAATGTTATTCATCTTCGAAAGCTTTTCCATTGAATCGATCGTTTACGAATGATATCGCCTGTTGCGTTAGATCTAAATCCTCTTCAACATGTAAAACCTGTCCTAAACCATTCCGACCCATCAAAATATCAACGTCAGAATGCACACCGAACTCATCAAGATATTGTTCTAGTCTGCTCCAAATCTGCTCGTTGTATTGGTTCGATTTTAGGATTGCTTCTTCCTCATAAGACAAAGAAATCTCTCTCAATTGGAGATCAAATACGTAAAGTGCTTCTTTGGATTCACCTCTTAATACAGCATTCGCACGGGCAATTTTCAAACTATCCATTTGAGCCTCGAAATCACTCTCAAACTGCTTTAACTCTTGCTCTAGGCGAAGTTTGTATTGGAAGGAATCAAAAACTTCTTCTGAATCCACATAGGCTATGGTCTCCTGTTGCTGAAATGCAACTAACAAGCAAACAAGCAAAGACAGAATTGCACCAGAAACACCTGCGACAATTGAATTTCTCATTTTGTAAATCTTAAAACCCAGTTTTCTCTTTTATCATTGAATACCTCTAACTGATACGTTCCGGCGGGAAGGCTCGAAACATCAATCGAAACCAAATTCTCACCGTAGACTTTACCCACTGGATTGGAAGTTGTATTCATCACAATATTTCGCTGCCAATCAGTTATTGCATAGTTAAGATTGACAGTGTTGTCAACATCGACATAGTACTGCTCTTCATATTCGAACCGTACTTCATTGTCTAGCAGCTGAACATTCGACCCATCAAAATCTCGTAATAACTCGTAGTAAACCACAGGAACATCGAAACATCTGAATGACGCCCTCGCCAGTTCAATTTCTGATGCCGAGTACGGAACTGCTCCATGTGCGATCAATGTAGACTCATTAATTAGTGAAGATGTAAATGAATCTGTATTTGTAATAATTGAAAATTGACCGTTTTCACGTTGAATTCTAAATGTATTCGAGTCAGAAGAAATTACCTCCAAGTCGACAATAGCACCATTTTCGTCACGGGTATGAAAAATGATGAGTAACTGTCCGAAACCCCAGAAATCAGGTCCGATGTAACCAATATTTGCAACGATATCTCCGTCAGTAGTTCGGAGACTAAATCCGCCAGATTGATTTGTCACTGGGCCATCAAATGAAAACTCAATCCATCCATCCGCTCCGAATACTAACCTATTCGTGCTAAATGCGGAAGAATTGAACGCAACACCATTGTTGAATAGTACGTTATCGATACTTAAATCAAGGTTCTGCACAACGTTTTCATCAGCTGTTCCGGAGAAAGTGTTATCATCCCAATCCAGTACATAAGAAACTTCAACCTCCTGCGACCAATCCAACTCTGGGCAACTGGAAGTCGCAGATACAGTATACACTCCTGCAGGAACATTCGTGAAATTTGTAGACCCTTGGGAAACGGTGTTACCATTTGAATCGGTCAGACTAAAGGTCATTGGACACCCCACAGTCATTTGAGGCAGGGAAATTTGAATACTACCGAACTCCTGATCACAGAATATATCCTCAACAAAAATCCGCGCTCGAATCGGGCGATCTGGACGATCCATTGCTGCTCTAGACAGCAGGAATGTGCCATTCTGGTCGTTAATGAAAGCTCCCATTCGGTAGGTAGTACCTGTTGCAAGGGCTACAACTTCCATCAACTCATTGTCTTTGTAGTAATACACAGAATCTAGAGTCACCTGAAGTTCAAGCTCTTCATTACCGAAAACCTTACCTGAAAAGGAACCTAGAGAACCATTCTTAATAGTCTTCAAACTTCCGTTACTCACGCTGAAACCATATTTCAGATGATTTCCCTGAGACTGGGCTGTAGCTCCATCCTCGTGCAGGCCTACCTTAAAATTGGCCGACAAGCCTCGTAGAGGCTGGACTGTGAACCTTCCTTCAGTTTCCCCAGAGGTAAATCCATTATCGAGCGACCACAAAGCGTTTGCACTGCTACTAGAGGCTCCTGTCTTGGTCAATAAACCATTTGAGTAGGTCATGCGAAAGATTGTATCAATCTCTTCTTTGAACCCCATAACGAAGGACGCTGAGTGTGATCCTAAGGAATTATCACGTGTGTATAGCTTGTACTCTCCCGATTCATTTAACTGAATAGAATTCACATCAGACAAAAAAGCCGCTGTAAAACCTATTGAATCCAGGTATTGTACTTCTTCAGGATCCAGATTTGCCTTATTTGCATTCCAGGTGGATTCCGTCATCACTGATTCTCCCGTGCTAAATCGGCTGGCTTGAGAGCCACCATAAGATCGAAAAGTGGCTGTACCAACGGTGCCATAACCCAACGGTGTCACCTCCACATAACTATACACCTCCTGATCAAAACTTAGCCGGAAGTCACTCTGATTGACAACCGTGTTGTTTCGATAGATCGCTAGATCAGCAATCATCGGCACCCTGCCGTAGTCATTTGCTGTATGAAGCACTGTGGAATTCTGAGTGAATATGTACTCGTTGTCTTGTCGTGTAATCGTAAGAACGTCGCCAGCAGCGTAACTACCAGCGAACAATAAGGATCCATTTGAATACCCCTTGAGCATACCTGAAGCATCTACCAACATGCAATAGTCAATGCTCGAGTAGTGTTGATCTTTGTCTAGATCACTAAATCCGAAGGCTAAATGCCCTGTTGTATTTGGAGGAGTGTAAGAAACCCATCCTGCTTCATTTGGTTTTAGGACGTTATCACTCGAAGCTCCAGCATTTCCCCAGCCATCAGCTGCGGTTTTCGTTAAAGTCGTAGCTGTTTTTGCAATTCCTATTACCTGTTCCCATTCAGAATCATAATCATTACCAAAACTCACTTCAAGTTTCCCAATGTATCCCCATCTGGTATGAAATGCCAAATCGAGAAACATGTCACTGAATTGAGCCGGAGTTGTTGTGACCCTGATAACTCCGTTTACTTTGTATTCTATGTCCGTGCCATTCTTAACAATCTCCAAGACATCTCCTTGGGTCACGGCCATCGTTCCCACGATCACACTTCCCTTTTGAAAGTAGCACGTGCTGTTGGCAAGGCGAAAAGAATATGCCATCGAAGTGTAATGGTAATTCGGATCAGTAATAGCAAAACCAAAAGCACGTGTAGCGCTTTGGTAAGATTCAACCTCATAGCGAATCCAACCATCATCTGCGGCGAGAAGCACCTCTGAGGATCGTGCCCCAGAATTCCAACCGGCCGCCGCCTCATCCTTCATAACCACCTCGTTACCAGGAGTATAATGAATGCCAGAATCGTCAATCCAGGTAGGATAATAGGAAAGTTCGGCAAAGGCTTCGCCTGAACATGCCAGCAAAGCCAGCATGCAAAATGCTTTGATATTCATGTCTTTACGACTTAATTAATCTCAGGAAAAAGAACTGGTGTAGTAGTAGTACCATCTTCATAAATAAGATGTACTCGACAAAAAATCTCTTCAACAAAAGGATAGGCTCCAGCGTCAACAGTCACCTTGTCGTCATCTCGACTAAAATCAAAAGGTGCAGGTGCTACTTCGTCGAAAGCCAAAGTCACCGAAGCAATCTCACTTCCAGTTGGAGTGCTTCCAAATTCGACCACTACACTATCCACTCCAAGTATGGAGCTGACGTAGAAGCTGGCTTGATAATTCATTTGAGGGTGTAAATCCGCGTCTACTAAGGGGTTTTCAAGGTCATCGACCCCTAGTTCAGTTACGTTTATTTCTTCGGCAGCCGCTAAGAAAAAGCGCAAATCAGAAATTTC
>JAKVAX010000037.1 GCA_022447625.1 Flavobacteriales bacterium
GTACATAACGCACATCGTATTAACTTGTATGGGGAATCCATGAGAAAGAAAACAAACAAAATATAACCCAAAATGAACCTCAGCTCATACCTCAAATGGCAACTGAAATAGACTGGTCACTTTGGAGCGAAAGAGGTGGGTCACTTTGTGCGAAATATGCAGTAGGACTTTTGAATTTGAAACTAAATACTGCCTTTTCTTTTCGTTTTTGTGTTGTTCTACTTGCTTTCGCTCTTCCTTCGTTTGGATGGGCTCAGCTTGTTGACCCCAACGCAGAGATCTATGCTGGAACAGAAAATTGTCGCATCTACAGTGTGTTTCAAGATTATGAAGGGGTGATTTGGGCAGGAAGCGATTGTGGCCTTTACCGAGTTTCAGGAACAGTTTTGACCAATGTTACTGACAGCTTGCCGATTCCATCTCCTGAGGTGTTTTGCATTACCCAGACAGCAGATAGCGCGTTGTGGTTTGGAACGAACTATGGGGTCGTTCGTCATCAAGCGACTTGGCAAGATTTCCCTGAATCAGAGGCTAAGTTTGTTACTGATATTGTTCCTGCGACAGATTCGACCATTTTCGCGGCAACCTTTTATGCTGTTTTCGAAGGAAGGCCATCACAAGAATTCGTGCAGGTGGATGGTCTAAGTATGCTCCGTAAGAATGGTGAGTTTGAGTTGTGTGATGACCAAAGTGTCTGGTATCGAGGACTTGGTCGATTTACCAATATTTCTACCTCTGATTACTCTTCATGGAATGCAGATCTGGAGTTCGATGAAAAAGAACGAATGGAGACGGCCTATTACGATGGACATGCGTACTTCTTCAGAGAGAACAGTATCTATAAACTCGGTAGAAAAGTCTCAAAGGTCGCTGAAGCATCAGCTTCCATTCATTCTTTATTTGGAGCTGACTATCTCTACGCATATGTTCAAGGAGAGGGGATCTGCAAAGTGATCGAAGGGAGATTGGAACTTGTTCATGAGTGTGCCCGGTTGAATGGTTTTGTTGTAGATAACGAAGGAGGCATCTGGCCAAGTGAAGGCGCCAAAGGTCTTCAGCGCATTCACTCTCAAAGCTTAGGTTTGAGACAAGTAGAAGAGCTGAATGTAGAAGGAGCGAGTATGTATAAGGATGGCCATGATTGGTACTTCCTTTATGACGGCTCTTTGAGTGGTAGTGAAGAGGAAATCGTATCTAATTCTTGGTTGACGGACCCAGTGAATAATATCGTGCTCAAGGGAGAGGACGAATGGTGGTTCGGAGGAAGAACAATCGGTCTATATAAAGACAATGAATTCTACACACTCGCGGCGGGAGTGGGATCGGTGAAAGGACTTCATATAGAGAACGGTCGATTAATGATCGCTTCATCACATGGTCTTTTTGTGTTCGATGTTGAAACGCTTATCGACTATCTAATTCATCAACCAGATGATGATCTCGCTCAGATTGAATGGTGTGAGACATTTAGATTGACCCGTACTCGTGGGTTTGATTTACAAACGTTGAATGATGGCAGGATTTGTTTCAGTGGTCAAGCAGGAATTATGTTATGTGACTCTTTATCCTGTGATACCATTATTCCTTATTCGGAGATTGGTTTTACCTCTTCCATGACCCAGATCAATGACTCCTTATTCTGTGGGATTCATGGTCGTAATTCACTTTCAGTATTCAACTTAAAGCAAGAGCGGCAGACCTATCATTTTCCTGGAATTCGGCTTAGTTCAGTAACCTTCGAAGATGATGCTTTGTATATCTCCAGTACAGAGGGAGTATTCGTCGGGAAGGCCCCTTCTCAGGTTAATTCGTCCATAGATTTTCAATTGTGGGAGGGGTTGAAAGATGTTTACGATGTATTGAAGGTGGATGACAAGTTTCTCCTCCGGAGTGCAAATTATCTTTACAGCTTAACGTCTACTTCCTTGAGATCTGAAGGTAGGAAGGAGATCAACCACAGCATTCAACTACTTAGTGCCTCTGTGAATGATGGTATTTTAGGAAATAGAATCAAGTTTGATCGAGGGGTTCCGATTCAATTTGTGCTAGAGGCTGATCGACGTGAGCAATCGTTCGGAGCCTATTTCGAATACCGCTTTGATGATGAGGATGGAGATTGGAAAGTGGCTCAAAACAATGTGCTGACGTTTGAGAAGTTAGAGTCAGGGAATTATACCCTGGAGACCAGAGCTGTCTACCCGTTTGCCAATAGCATCTCAGCGCCAGCGACAACAAAGTTCACCGTGGTTGGTCCTTGGTGGCGAACTCCTTGGTGGTTCATTGTTATTTTGATTGTGTCGTTCTCCGTTGCGATGGCTGTTATTCGCGTTCGGAACAACAGAAGACAAAGAGAGTTGGAGACAACGAATCGTCTGATCTCTATGCATAATATGGCGCTACGAAGTCAGCTCAATTCACATTTCATTTTCAATGCGATGAATAGCCTACAAGCAAGTATTGTTGGGGCTTCTAAGGATAAGTCGCTCTCACTAGTTCAACTGTTAGCACGTCATCTTCGTCGCGTCTTTAATATCAGTTCAAAGGATGCTATTAAGTTGATGGATGAGGTGGAGCTACTAGATGACTATCTACAAATCGAACAGGCTCGTTTTGGAGAACGCTTGAACTATTCTATTCATGCCATTCCAGATGGATTACATCACGTAGAGGTTCCGCCAATGTTCATTCAGCCGATTGTCGAGAATTGCGTGAAACATGGTTTACCGACGCGTCCCGAAGGCTTTAAGGTTTCAATTATGGTGCTGCGAAGTAAGGATAACTTGAAGGTCATTGTTTCAGATAACGGGCAGGGGTGTGACCCTTCGGCGTTTCAGATTGCTGACATGCGACAATCAGGGATTCAGAATGTGAGAGACCGACTCGGAGGAATCAAAAAAGGGAAAGGATATTTGAAGCACGTTTTTGTGAATGGTGATCAAGGACCGTTCAGAACAGAAATTATTTTGGAGGGGGTATTGAAATGAAAGCGATTCGTTGCGCCATAGTAGAAGACGAGGTTCCGAACAGAGATATCTTGACACACTTGTTGAATGCAAGTTGTGTTGAGGTTGAGATTGTTGGGAGTTGGGAAACATTGAATCAAGCGAACGGTCCTTTGCAAGCTGCTGAACCCGATCTCATTTTTATGGATATACGAATGCCAGGTACCCTAGGTATTCGCGTTAAAGAGGTGATGACCGATCTCATGGCTCCCATTGTATTTACCACCGCCTTCGAGGAATATGCTGTTGAAGCATTCACAGTTGGGGCGATAGACTATTTGCTGAAGCCTTTAGGGCAAAAAGAAATTGACCGCTCATTGGAGCGTTACTTAATGAGGTATCGCAATGAAAAGCCTCAAAAAGAAAGTAATCCATTTGTGGTGTCTACTACTGAAACGGTCGATGTTTATGATCGCGAAGATATCCTGGCCTTTGAGGCAGATGGGAATTACACCATTCTGCACCTAAAAGATGGCTCGACATCCATGATGTCTAAGAATCTCGGCTCTATTATGAAGAGCCTCGACGGTGGGTACATTCGAATCCATGCTAAGTATGCAGTGCGTAAGGCAGAAGTGGTTCAGGTAACTAGAGAAAAACCATACGTTGTGGTGCTTTCAAACGGCTTGGAATACCCAACTTCTGTGCGTAAGCGTGCCTTAGTAATCAAGGCGCTTAAGGGGTGATTAAGCGGAGGTGTTTCACTTATTACTCTACACTTATACACTCATGAACTACACCTGTACAAAAACTCTTTGAACGTATTTGTTGCTTTTGCATCTTACCATCTATCAGGAGCTAAATCATTTGAAATAGATCTCAGATTGGTGCTCTTCCTACGGGAGGGTGACTATGAAAATACGGAGGGTCTTCGCGCCCTCCTTTGCCTTTTTATATATCTAGCTTTTTCGTCTATCAGGCCAAAGGTTTTACCTATCTTCACGTCCTAGCACAGAACCTACCTATGCCACTCAATAGCGTCTTTTCCTGGGTTATGAAGAAAAGAATGCACCAGATCGAGCTTTTCACAAAGTATCCGATTGAGGTGCAACAGGAGTGGTTTGAGCGTTTACTTGAAGAGGGTAGAGACACCGCATTTGGAAAAGATCACGGTTTCGATCAAGTGAAAACGGTAGATGATTTCAGAAAGGTTGTTCCCATTCGAAACTACGATGAGCTCAGGCCCTACATCGATCGTGTACGCGACGGTGAAGACGCAGTACTTTGGCCGTCAAAAGTCAAGTGGTTTGCCAAGTCATCAGGCACAACAAGCGATAAGAGCAAGTACATTCCCGTGACGAAGGAGGCCTTGGAGGCCTGTCACTACAAAGGTGGTAAGGACCTATTAGCAATGTACGTCAACAGTCAACCAAACTCTCGAGTATATGCGGGAAAGACCCTCGTTATGGGCGGGAGTAGCAAGGTGCATCCACTTAGTGAAGATTGCTATACAGGTGACCTCTCAGCGATCATTATCAAAAATCTTCCTGGATGGGTAGAGCTCAAGCGCGTGCCAAACAAGGAAATCGCGTTGATGGATGATTGGGAGAAAAAGATTGAGGCTATGGCCCAATCAACCATGGATGAAGACGTGAGTATGATTGTTGGTGTACCATCATGGACATTGGTCTTGCTCAAACGAATAATGGAGATTAAAGGAGCTTCGAACATACTTGAAGTCTGGCCGAACCTAGAGCTCTTTATGCATGGAGGAGTGAGCTTCAAGCCCTATGCGAAACAGTTCGAAGAAATCATTCCAAATCCAGGGATGAACTACTTCGAGTCATACAATGCTTCTGAAGGATTTTTTGGGATTCAAGATCGCAGTCGTGCAGACGATATGCTTTTGATGCTTGATTATGGAATCTTCTACGAGTTCTTGCCGATGGAAGAGATTGGCAAAGATGATCCCCAAACAGTGTTGTTACAGGATGTCGAGGTAGATAACAATTACGCCTTGGTGATTTCTACCAATGCAGGGTTATGGCGCTATTTGGTTGGAGATACTGTTCGATTTACTTCAACGGATCCCCATCGAATTCAAGTTACAGGAAGAACGAAGCTCTTCATTAATGCGTTCGGTGAGGAGTTAATCATTGACAATGCAGAGGAGGCGGTAAGTAGAGCTTGCAGAGCAACTGGGGCTGTTGTGCGTGAGTACATGGCAGCACCTGTATTTATGACCAATGAAGAAACGGGGGCTCATGAATGGTTCTTTGAATTTGAAGAAGAGCCGCGAAAGCTTGAGCACTTTGTTGAGCACCTCGATACTGCGTTGAAAGAAGTCAATACTGATTATGCTGCCAAGCGTTCATTTGACCTCACCCTGCGTAAACCTCAAGTACGAAGAATACCTGATGGCACGTTCTATGCATGGTTAAAGTCAAAAGGGAAGATCGGTGGGCAGCACAAAGTGCCACGCTTGAACAATGACCGCAAGTTCATTGAAGAGGTGGAGCGACTCGTCGGAGAATTCTCTGAATTCAAGGTGTAATGGTATTCAACGTATTCCTTCATGCGCTTTTCGCGATTGCATTTGGGTCATTCACGATAGAAGCAGATGAAATTATCGTGGATGACCTTGGTTTCATCTATGCGGTTCAAGGTCAAGATCTGATCAAATGGAATGAGAAGGGAGAGCAGCTCTTTGTGTTTTCTCGGCTAGATCTTGGCATGCCTGAGCAAATAGATGTGAGTGACCCCTTGCGTCCATTATTGCTTTATCCTGAAACAGGCACTATGGTGGTGCTTGATAACACGCTTTCAGAACAACGTACCGTACGTCTTTGGGATTCGGATTTGGGACTACCTCAATGGGTGGCAAGTGGCGTGAACGAGGAGATTTGGGTCTACGATGCTCTTAACAAAGAAGTCTTTAGAACTGACGAACGCCTGGACCGACAGGTTTCTACAGGATATCTGCCGAATATCACTGGGCGAGATGTTGAGTTCATTGGAATGGTTGAACGTCACGAGCGACTGCTGATTGGTGATGCTGGTTATGGGTTCTGGGTCTTTGATCGTTTTGGAACCTTGGTTCGACGAGTTCCTATTCAAGGGTTGGTTGACTTTAGGGCTCACGCCGAAGGGGTCTTCATTCGAACAGAAGAACAGATCATGTGGCTCAGATACAACGGCGTAGAACCAAAGATCTACGAGGGGCTCAATCCCACTTCTACGATCGATGTGGCGGGCAGTAGAATTTATAGCTTAGAAAATGGAGTGTTGGAGATCTCCTCTTTCTAAGTGTCGAGTTCATTATTCGTTTGTATTTCAGCATGATAAAAAGATATCCACGGTTGGTGTATTCAGTCCTTTTTGGGCAGTTGTTTTTTGTACTTTAGTTGCTCCCTAAATGAATTCTATATGCACCTAGCTATCGCCGGAAACATCGGTTCCGGAAAAACGACACTTACGACGCTACTAGCAAAACATTATAAGTACCAACCTCACTTTGAGAACGTTGATGATAACCCTTATCTCAATGATTTCTACAAAGACATGCAGCGTTGGTCGTTCAATCTTCAAGTATTCTTCTTGAATTCACGATTCAGCCAAGTGGTTGAATTAAAGAAGTCAGGTAAGAGCATCATTCAAGATCGTACGATTTATGAGGATGCGTACATTTTCGCGCCGAACCTCCATGCCATGGGGTTGATGACAACACGCGATTTTGAGAACTACCTGGCGTTGTTTGAGCTGATGCAGGAATTCTTGACTCCACCAGATTTGATGATCTACTTGCGAGCGAGTGTTCCAACATTGGTAGCCAACATTCAAAAGCGTGGTCGTGAGTATGAAGAGGCTATTCGTCTAGATTACCTCACTCGCTTGAATGAGCGTTACGAGGCTTGGATCAGCACCTATTCTAAAGGAAAGCTTTTGGTCGTCGATATTGATGATAACCGATTCCACGAAGACTCTGAAGATTTAGGGAAGATCATCCGCTCTATTGATGGAGAGCTTCACGGACTTTTTGATGAGTAATAGAAAATAACCTACATAGAAAAAGCCTGATCAATTAGATCAGGCTTTTTTTATAGCTTTTCTGAGACGTCTATTACATAGCTCCCTTCAAAGAGAACTTGATGATTATGTCATCTTTAATCATGTTATCTCCTAGGTTGTCGAAGAACTTTCCAGAACCGTAGCGTACGTCAAAATCAGTACGATCGAAGATCATAGATCCGCTTACTACGCATCCTATTTCTCCGTTCTTAGAGATGATTACGTTCGATACAATTGGATTTGACTTTCCTTTGATTGTTAGGTCACCAGTTACGTCAGTCTTACCTTCCATCTGCTCAGCAGAAGTAAACACGTAAGTAGCTTCAGGGTTGCTGGCAACGCCGAAGAAGTCATCTGACATCAAGTGTGCAACAAGCTTCCCTTTGGACTCTTCGTCTTCAAGGTCGGTGTTAGCGATACCTGTCATGTCCATCACCATCTTACAGTTAGTGATTACTCCGTTTTCTACCGTTACAAGACCAGATTTCATTGGAATCGTTCCTGTGTGTGTAGCTCCAGTGATTTTACCACCAGTCCATATTACTTTAGAATCTTCAGCAGAGAACATGTACGTTCCGTCTGCAGGAACAGCAATCTTCATTTCGTTAGAATCCACAACGTTTACTTTGTCAGGATCTGCACCCGTGATAGCTGCACCTTGGCACTTCTTGAATTCAGTTTCGAATGCCGCTTCTTTGCGTGCCTCAGCACACTTAGCGATCATTGCTTCGTCTTTGTTCTTGTAGTGATCTACACACTCACAAGCTGTTGGCATGGCATCGTTTGTGTCTGCCGTCTGTTCTCCTCCGCCGTTCGAACATGCTATTGCAAACATCGCGATGGCAAGGAAAGAAAGGATCTGTGATTTCATATTGTTAAGGGATTGAAAGAAGTACAACATAAAAGGCCCGGACTTGTTGCCGGGCCTTTCAATGTTATTTGATGTCGTTTGCTTCGTATTGGTAAGCTTCAAGATCTCCAGTCTGTTCTTCATGCTGGATCTCTTTGCCATTAGTCTCTCCAGTTTCGCTGTGCTCACCTGAAGTGTGACCTCCCAAGATTGGAGCGATAACCAGACCAACAAGACAAGTCAACTTGATGGGGATGTTCATCGAAGGACCAGAAGTATCTTTAAATGGATCTCCAACTGTATCACCAGTTACCGCTGCTTTGTGAGCGTCAGATCCTTTGTAAGTCATTTCACCGTCGATCTCAACACCTGCTTCGAATGACTTCTTAGCATTATCCCAAGCACCACCAGCGTTATTCTGGAAGATTGCCCAAAGAACACCAGACACAGCAACACCGGCCATGTAACCACCAAGCATCTCAGCAGCTTCTTGTCCAGTGTATCCTACTAGCATTGGAATGAATCCGATAACCAATGGGAAGATGATTGTCATTGCTCCAGGGAGCATCATTTCGCGAAGTGATGCTTGTGTTGAGATCTCAACACACTTGTCGTACTCAGGCTCTGCTTTGTACTCCATGATTCCAGGGATCTCTTTGAACTGGCGACGAACCTCTTTTACCATTTCCATGGCCGCTTTACCTACAGAGTTCATTGCGAGTGCAGAGAATACTACAGGTACCATTCCACCAACAAATAGCATCGCGAGTACAGGAGCCTTAAAGATGTTGCTTCCGTCGATTCCTGTGAAGGTTACGAATGCGGCGAAAAGAGCGAGTGCAGTCAATGCTGCTGATGCGATGGCGAATCCTTTTCCGATGGCTGCAGTTGTGTTACCTACAGAGTCAAGGATGTCAGTGCGCTCACGTACTTCCTCAGGAAGTTCACTCATCTCAGCAATACCACCTGCGTTATCCGCGATTGGTCCGAATGCGTCGATGGCAAGCTGCATAGCTGTAGTTGCCATCATGGCTGAGGCAGCGATAGCTACACCGTAGAATCCTGCGAAAGCGTAAGCTGCCCAGATAGCGCCAGCGAAAAGAAGGATAGGAGCGAACGTTGAGATCATTCCTGTTCCTAGTCCGGCGATGATGTTCGTAGCAGCCCCCGTAGATGACTTCTGAACGATATCAAGAACAGGCTTTTTACCAAGACCTGTATAGTATTCTGTGAAGTAAGAGATCAATGCTCCTACTACCAATCCAACAAGAACAGATCCGAAGACCATGTTACTTGATACAGACTTCATTCCTTCACCGAAGAACTTCATGTCCATAGATGAAGGAAGCATTTGATTGATCATCACGTATGATCCAACAGCTGTGAGGATGATTGAAGTCCAGTTACCCATGTTCAATGCGCGCTGTACTTCTGGTTCTTTTGCGTTATTGTCTTTCACGCGGATCAAGAATGTTCCAGCGATTGAGAACAAGATTCCAACTCCAGCGATCATCAATGGAAGTAAGATAGGTCCCATTCCGATTGACTCACCTGTTGAAGTGAGGTGTTCGTTGATGATGTAGTTACCAAGAACCATAGAGGCTAGTACCGTTGCTACATAAGAACCGAAAAGGTCAGCTCCCATACCTGCAACGTCACCTACGTTGTCACCTACGTTATCAGCAATCGTTGCAGGGTTACGTGGGTCATCTTCAGGGATTCCAGCTTCTACTTTACCTACAAGGTCAGCACCAACATCAGCTGCTTTTGTGTAGATACCGCCACCTACACGAGCGAAGAGTGCGATTGACTCAGCACCAAGTGAGAAACCAGCAAGTGCTTCGAGTACAACCGTCATTTCATTGTAGAAGTTACCATCTTCTGTCATGAACCAACCAACGAGAAGAGCGAACAAAGCACTCAATCCGAAAACGGCCAATCCGGCTACTCCAAGCCCCATTACAGTTCCACCACGGAAAGAAACTTTCAGTGCTTCAGGAAGTGAAGTACGTGCAGCTTGTGTTGTACGTACGTTAGAGTCAGTTGCGATACGCATACCGATGTTACCAGCTACTGCTGAGAACACAGCTCCAATAACGAAGGCGACAACGATGAACCAGTGTGTGGTTTCAACCATTGAAGAGATCACTCCGAGGAGGATACCAGCAATTACCACGAAGATGGCAAGGATGCGGTATTCAGCGTTCAAGAAAGCCATTGCTCCTTCTTTTACATATGAAGCGAGCTTGGTCATTTTCTCTGTTCCTGTGTCTTGTTTTACCACCCAAGAGCGTAGGATAATCATGTAGATCAATCCTACAAGTCCTAGTGCAGGAACGATGTATAGTATGTTTTCCATTTGGAATTGATTTAATGGTCTTCTTTTTGCGGGCGCAAAAATAGACCATTCCCTGAGGTTGCGCAAGCGACCTAGTTCAGAGGTTATTAATAGGTAAGGTTTATTGTTCTACGTAGAGTAGCTCCTTCGCAGTGCGAACCACGTCACCAACGTTCGGTAGCGCTTCTTCGATAAGAGTTGGAGCAAATGCAAACGGCGTGTCTGACTGGGTCAAACGACGGATCGGTGCATCTAGGTGATCAAATGCATGGCGTTGTACGCGGTATGAGATTTCCGTAGAGATGCTTGCCACAGGGAAGCTTTCTTCTACGATAATCAAACGGTTCGTCTTCTTCACTGACTTTACTATGGTATCGATGTCGAGTGGACGAATAGTGCGTAGGTCTAAGATTTCAGCGCTGATTCCATCTTTCGCAAGCTCTTCAGCTGCAGCGTGAACCGTCTTCATGATTTTTCCGAAAGAAACGATAGTCACATCTGTTCCTTCGCGAGGTACATCAGCGACACCGATTGGAATAAGGTATTCTCCTTCAGGAACCATCCCCTTATCTCCGTACATCTTCTCACTCTCCATCACCAAGACAGGATCGTTATCACGAATCGCTGACTTTAGGAGCCCTTTCATATCACGAGGGTTCGAAGGTGTTACCACTTTCAACCCAGGGATGTGAGCGTACATGTTTTCGAATGACTGCGAGTGTGTTGCCGCCAACTGACCTGCTTGTGCGTTTGGTCCGCGGAATACAATTGGAATATTGAATTGTCCACCAGACATTTGGAGGATCTTAGCTGCACAGTTGATGATTTGGTCTGCCGAAAGGATGGCAAAGTTCCAAGTCATGAATTCAACAATAGGACGGAGGCCGTTCATAGCCGCACCAACACCGATTCCGGTGAATCCAAGTTCGGCGATCGGAGTGTCGATGACACGGTCTGGTCCGAACTCGTCAAGCATTCCTTTACTTGCTTTGTAAGCACCGTTGTATTCAGCGACTTCCTCGCCCATCAGAAATACGTTCTCGTCTCGACGCATTTCTTCGCTCATTGCTTCGGCTACTGCCTCTCTGAACTGAATTTCTCTCATGATATTCAATTATGGACGGCAAAATTAGGAATTATTGAGGTTCCTTCTACCGGAGGTGTAAGATTCACACACATTCATTCCGCGCGAGCGAAAAAAAGAACATAATTGTATGCGTACATATAAAATTCTGTAGTAAATTGCATAATCAAAACAGGAGGTTAATTGCTAGATTTGCAGACCTGTAAAATTCAAGGAATCAATGAATATTCTAGTATGCATTAGTAAGGCACCGGATACAACATCTAAGATTGCCTTCACTGACGGAAATACAAAGTTTGACGAGAACGGTGTTCAGTTCATCGTCAACCCATACGATGAGTGGTATGCTCTGGTGCGTGGAATTGAACTCAAAGAAGCAAACGGTGGATCTGTTACTACGGTTACTGTAGGTGGGGCAGATGCTGATCCAATCATTCGCAAGGCGTTAGCCATTGGTGCTGACAAAGCTGTGCGTATTGATACTGCTGAGGGTGATCCAGGCAGCGTTGCGGCGCAGATCGCTGCTTACGCAAAAGATCAAGATTTCGATATGATCTTGACGGGTAAGGAAACAATCAATTACAATGGAGGTGTTGTTGGTGGAATGATTGCCGAGCACCTAGATCTTCCTTACATCTCCTTGGCAACAAAACTTGATATGAACGGTGGGGTTGCAGAGATCTCTCGTGAAGTTCAAGGTGGAGTGGAGGTTGTTGAAGTAGACGGACCGTTTGTATTGAGCGCTGCGAAAGGAATGGCAGAACAGCGTATTCCAAATATGCGTGGTATCATGGCAGCGCGTACAAAGCCTCTTGAGGTAGTACCTGCAGCTGATGTTGCTTCTAACACTGCGATTAATACTTATGCCCTTCCAGAAGAGAAAGGAGATTGTACTTACGTTGATGCTGACAATCCAGCAGAACTAGTTCGTCTTTTGAATGAAGAAGCCAAAGTACTTTAACCCTCTAACAAGAAAGAAATGTCAATTCTAGTATATAGCGAACTCAAAAACGGAAAGGCAACTAAATCAGGTTTAGAAGCCGTTTCCTACGCAAAGAAAGCATCTACTGTTCTTGGTGGAGAGGTTACTGTAATTACTTCTGGTGCCATCGAAGGTGATGGTGGAATGGGAGCTTATGGTGCAGATAAAATCTTGAATGCTTCTGAAGCAACAAGTGATAGTCAGCAGTTGACTCGTTTGGTTGCAGCAGCAGCCGAGAGCACAGGAGCTGACACAATCATCATTAACCATGATGCCACAGGGAAGCTTGTAGCACCGCGTGTAGCTGTGAAATTGAATGCAGGTATCGTAGCAGGAGCAATTGATGTTCCTTCGAATGATGGTGGCTTCAAAGTGAAAAAAGGTGTTTTCTCTGGAAAGGCAATCGCTGAAGTAACCGTAACAAGTGCGAAGCGCGTCGTTTCAATTACTCCGAATTCATTTGGTATTCACGAAGCTGCTGGCGCAGGTGCGGTTGAGTCATTCTCAGCTGATCTTGGTGGTGCTAAAGTGAAAGTGAAAGAATTCAAGCCAACTTCTACGGATGGATCTATTCCACTTCCAGAAGCTGATCTTGTAGTTTCTGCAGGACGTGGTTTGAAAGGGCCAGAGAACTGGGGAATGATCGAAGACCTAGCGAAAGAGCTTGGCGCGGCGACTGCTTGTTCACGCCCGGTATCCGATATTGGATGGCGCCCTCACCACGAACACGTAGGGCAAACAGGAATTGCTATTCGTCCGACACTGTACATTGCCATCGGTATTTCTGGTGCTATCCAGCACTTGGCCGGAGTGAATGGAAGTAAGGTGATGGTGGTTATCAACAAAGATCCAGAAGCACCATTCTTTAAGGCAGCTGACTACGGAATCGTAGGAGATGCATTTGAGGTGGTACCGAAGTTGCTTGAGGCTGTAAAGTCATTCAAGGACAACTAAGACATCAACGAAAAATTCATATTTTCGCCATAACTAGGGAAGCCTCAGTGCTTCCCTTTTATATATATGGAAAAGATCAAGCTTGACATAGCAGACATCGCCCCAAGCGGCTCTACGAGCGGGGCGTACGCGCTGGTTTTGACAGAAGAAAGTGGAGCACGTCGTTTACCGATTGTGATTGGAGGGCATGAAGCTCAGGCCATTGCCATTGAGTTGGAAAATATGACTCCAAGTCGTCCGCTGACGCATGACCTCTTCAAGAGTTTCGCTCACAGTTTTGGAGTGACTGTTGAAGAAGTGATCATCTATAATCTCATCGAGGGAATTTTCTTCGCGAAAGTAATCGCAGTTCTTGACGGACGACGTGCAGAGATTGATTCTCGCACTTCAGATGCGGTGGCCATTGCGGTGCGATTCAAGTGTCCGATTTACTGCTACGATTTCATCCTAGACAGTGCCGGAGTAAATGCTGAAGAAATAGAAGAGAGTTACCAAATCGAAGAAGAGCAAAGTGAAGGTGTTGCAACGGAAGCTCCTGTGGAAAGTGCCGGGTCGATGACGATTCAGGAACTTGAAGCAGAGTTAGCGAATGCTATTGATCGTGAAGATTATGAGCGTGCGAGTATTCTCCGTGACGAAATCGAAAAGAGAAAGCGCGAAGGCTAGGGCTCTTAGAACTTTCTGTACCTTGCCGCTGAGAACTTCTACCTATGCGTGCAATACTCGGAATCATTGTATTAGTTGGACTTGCTTGGCTGCTTAGTTCGAATAGAAAGGCCATTAACTGGCGTACTGTTGGCGGAGCATTTGCGTTGCAGTTTCTTTTAGCGATCCTTATTCTGAAGACGCCTGGTGTAGATCAGGTTTTTGATTGGATTGCGCGTGCCTTTGTAAAGGTTATTTCTTTTACCGACTTCGGTTCTGATTTCTTACTGAAAAGTTGGATGCTAGGAGATGTTCAAGCGCCCAATGCCGTTGAAGTACCTAGTGGCGGAAAAGTCGGGGCTGGCTTTTACAACTTCGCCTTCCGTATTCTCCCAACCATTGTCTTCTTCAGCGCACTTTCCGCATTGATGTATTATCTCGGAATCCTTCAAAAGGTGGTATATGCTTTTGCATGGGTTATGAAGCGCACGTTGAAGTTGAGCGGTGCAGAAAGTCTTTCGGCAGCAGGGAATGTATTCCTCGGTCAGACGGAGTCACCGCTATTGATTCGACCGTTCTTGAAGTCGATGACGAAGTCGGAAATCATGAGTATGATGACAGGGGGAATGGCAACCATTGCGGGCGGTGTACTTGCGTCATATGTAGGTTTTCTCGGAGGGGATGATGATGCGCAGAAAATCCTTTTCGCAAAGCACTTGCTTGCGGCTTCTATTATGTCAGCGCCAGCGGCCATAGCTGCAGCGAAGATTTTGGTGCCAGAGACGGAGAAAATTGATGACCGTATGGAGATTGCCAAAGATAACATGGGTACGAATGTGCTCGAAGCGTTGACAAATGGTACTTCGGAAGGACTGAAGCTGGCCGTGAACGTGGGAGCGATGCTCTTGGTGTTCACCGCGCTCATATACTTCGGGAACTATATTCTCTTTAAGGTTGCGGATCCTATTGGATTGAACGCTTGGATTGCGGAGAATACGGCGTACGATACGCTGTCGTTCGAAATGATGCTTGGGTATCTCGGAGCTCCGATTGCCTGGCTCATTGGAGTTTCATCTGATGATGCATTGCTGGTAGGGCAGCTATTGGGAGAAAAGACGATTCTGAATGAGTTCTATGCCTACGCTACTCTTGGTGGAATGAAGACGGATAGCTTATTCACCGATCAAAAATCGATTGTGATTGCGACCTATGTCCTATGTGGTTTTGCGAACTTCGCATCGATCGGAATTCAAATTGGAGGAATTGGTTCGCTTGTTCCTAGTCGAAAGGGATTGCTGTCAAAATTGGGTATGCGCGCCTTAATCGGTGGTACGCTGGCTTGTTTGTTTACTGCCGCTATCGCGGGAATGCTAGTTTAATACTTAGAATACATGGCCAAAGTTGGTATCATCATGGGGAGTAAGTCTGATCTCCCAGTTATGAACGAAGCATGTGAAGTGCTGAAGGAACTTGAGGTAGGGTTTGAGATCACTGTCGTGTCTGCTCACCGAACTCCAGATCGCATGTATGAATATGCAACAACCGCTGCTGACCGCGGTTTGAAAGTGATCATCGCTGGCGCCGGCGGCGCGGCTCACCTTCCAGGGATGACTGCTTCTCTGACACCGCTACCCGTTATTGGCGTGCCGGTGAAGTCTCGTAACTCTATTGATGGGTGGGACTCGATTCTTTCCATTCTACAAATGCCTGGAGGGGTGCCGGTGGCAACTGTTGCACTTGATGGTGCGAAAAATGCAGGGATCTTGGCAGCACAAATCGTTGCTGCAGGCGATGACGCTTTATTAGAGCGAATCGGAGCTTACAAAGAAGCCTTGAAGTCGAAGGTGATTGATTCTATTCCAGAAGTGGAAAGCAAGAGCTCGAAGCAGTCGTAAAACTTTCATCAACAGACATAAAAGAACATGAACGGATGAGGTCATTTCATGACGCATCTTGTACCTTTGGCTGAATTTCTTGAGCCCCATGAAAAGTATTGATCCAACTTCAATTTCCGCAGGTGAATTGCACGGCTATTTGCTGAGTGGAGTAGCTCCTCGTCCGATTGCATTTGCAAGTACAATGGACGAAGAAGGACGACCAAATTTGGCTCCTTTCAGTTACTTTAATGTCTTTTCTGCGAATCCTCCGGTGTTGATCTTTTCTCCTGCTCGTCGTGGCAGAGATAACACGACCAAGCACACTTATGAGAATGTGAAGAGGGTACCTGAGGTAGTCGTCAATATGGTGAGCTACGATATCGTACAACAGATGTCACTCGCTTCTACTGACTACGCCGAAGGGGTCGATGAATTTGTGAAATCTGGATTGACACCAATACCTTCTGATACGGTGAAGCCATTCCGCGTTAGCGAAAGCCCAGTACAATTTGAGTGCAAGGTGATGGAAGTAAAGGAGCTTGGCGCAAATGGTGGTGCGGGAAACTTGGTGATTTGTGAAATCACATGCATTCACGTGAGTGACGATATCCTGGATGAAAACGGGAAAATCGATCCAAAGAAATTAGACCTTGTTGGACGTTGTGGTGGAAACTACTACACGCGTTCAGCGCAAGCATTGTTTGAAGTAGCAAAACCGATTGCGCGCATGGGTATGGGGGTTGACCAGATTCCAGAAGACATACGCTTGAGCAAAGTGTTGACCGGAAATCACCTCGGGCAACTTGGTAATGTGGAAGAGCTGCCGAATGAAACCGATGTAAACGAACATAAATTAGTTGAGCTTGCTGATCTCTTCATGGAGTTTGAAGATGATGCTTCAACGCTTGAACAACGACTTCATCAACTGGCTGCCGAGCAATTGGATGCTGGAGATGTAGATGCAGCGTGGATGACACTGCTGTCTTTTAATAATGGATAACTTAACTCTCCCTTTGGGATAAATACGATCATCATGTCATACGAACTAAGAGGAAAACTCACCAAGATATTTGATACACAGACCTTCAATTCAGGGTTTACAAAGCGTGAATTTGTGGTGACTACTGAAGAGCAGTACCCGCAAGACATCAAGTTTGAGCTTATCAAAGACAAAACGTCAATGATTGAGCAGTACAATGTTGGAGATGTATTGAACGTGAAGTTCGATATCCGTGGAAGTGAATGGAACGGGAAGTATTTCGTGAATCTGAATGCTTGGCGTGTTGATCCTGCTGCTGCCGGAGCTGGAGCTGCTGCTCCTCAAGAAGCTGCTGCATCAGGGCAATCAACACCTCCACCTCCAGCGGCACCTGCGCCAACAGATATTGACCTAGGTAGCGCTGAGGAAGACGACCTTCCATTCTGATCTGAACTGCGCTGATGTCGCAATTCGCAGACAAATTCATTAAAGTTTTTCGGAGCTTCTTGCCAGCACCGTTCACCATTGCCTTGGTGTTAACCGTGCTGGCTTTTTTGGTCGCAGTATTTTCCACCGGGAGTGAAATGGCTTTTGGCGAGCGAAGCCTTTGGTTATTGGATAAATGGGAGACGGGGCTCTGGAATCCACGTCTACTGGTCTTTGCATTTCAAATGATGCTGATGCTCGTCCTTGGGCATGTCTTAGCATTATCGCCTGCGGCGGAAAAGGTGATTGCCTTATTGAGCACACGCATTAGTTCTTCGACGTCGCAAGCAGCCTTCTTTGTGTGCTTTACTACAATGTTAGTGGGCTTCTTCAATTGGGGCTTCGGACTCATCTTTGGAGCCATCCTGGCTCGAAAAGTAGGGGAGCAAGCTTCACGAAAGGGCATCGATTTCAATTATCCATTGATTGGGGCTGCAGGTTATGCGGCTTTGATGGTGTGGCACGGAGGACTCTCCGGCTCATCTTTAATCAAGGTTGCTGAAAAAGGGCATCTCGCTAGTTTGATGGGAGGTATTCTTCCGGAAGATCAACTGGCCCTCTTACCTAGTTCTGTGGAACCGGCCTTGACTATGTTTTCCGGTATGAATCTCACAGCGAGTTTGTTGCTCTTAACTATCGTTCCGGCCACACTGTGGTTTGTGGCCAAGCGCAGCAAAGGGACCAAGGTCAGAATTGATAAGGGTGAGTCGCTGATGGAGGAAGATGAAAAGGTCACAGGAGCTGAGCGTCTCGATGTGATGAAGTGGCCCGCGATTTTTTTCGGAGCTGTGTTTCTGTTCATGGCGTTATGGAAAGCTGCCAATCATCCTGACTTAGTTTCATTTTCCTGGATAAATCCGAATTGGATTAACCTTACGCTATTCGGCGCTAGCCTTATTGCTCACGGAACGATACGTCGTTTTTTAACCGCAACCAGCGAAGCCATCGGCGGCGCTTCAGGAATTCTGATTCAGTTTCCACTTTACTTCGGAATCATGGGACTCATCACCGGGTCAGGGTTGATTGCTGAATTTTCGAATTTGATTGTGGCGAATAGTTCTGAGTTAACCTATCCGATATTCACCTTTATATCTGCCGGAATTGTCAATGTCTTTGTCCCATCGGGAGGTGGACAGTGGGCCGTGCAAGGAGCTATCATTGTGCAGAGCTCAATGGAATTAGGTATTCCCTTGGCGAAGGGGATCATGGCCTTAGCCTACGGTGATCAGATCACCAATATGCTTCAGCCGTTCTGGGCGTTGCCGTTACTCGGAATAACTGGATTGAAGGCGAAAGACATCCTTCCTTATACCTTGCTCATGATGGGAGTAGGAGCATTGATCTTCATCGCAGTGCTTCTGTTCTTCTAAAATAACAAGAAGCGGCATCCGCCGCTCCTCATAATGTAGACATGAGAAAGCCCCTTGTCTTTCGGATCCGGGCTTCTCCAGGGGTGCCCCAACCCCCTAAACCTTCAGAGGCATCCAGTTCAAACCTTTTGCATTCTGAAATTACGCTCCCCTTCGAAGATGAGGGAGTAGACTCATATCAACGGCGTACTTTCTTCGGGATTGATGTATCATTCATCACATTGAATTATGAGTGAAAATGTGCTTATGTGAGTATTAAGGCTTCCCGAATTATCAGAGGTATTACCGATTACTCATTGAAGTCTACCGCTTAATCAATGGATTAAAATGGGGTGGAAGTGCGCGCTATCTTTGATACGGTTAATACACGAACACACAACGACTACTTAGTCTAACTACTCAACTAATCGCATAGCGATACCTATCTCATCTAACTCTCTCTAAGCCGCCTTCGGGCGGTTTTTTTTGTCTAAAATGTTGTGAAACAGTTGTTTGCCCGAATTCTAATCTGGGTTGACCGAATTCTCATCTGAAGCTCCCGTTTGCTTATCGGCCCAGGTGTAAACTGCTGATTTGCTGCACCTTCGACTCAACAACCAACCATTTCTATTAACTAATCCCAAAAGCTATGTTCTCCAACAAACTTTTTCGAGGATTGATTGCAGTACTCACTTTATGGTGTTGCACACTCACAATCCAGGGTCAGGTTCAGAACACGTATTTCAACAGTTCGAATCATGACCATTACTCTCCTACTCCGTCACTCTCAGTTACTGGTAATACAGTAATGGCGGGAACTATTGAAACCGCTGCAGGACTTGACATCCATGTGATTGAAATTGATCCGACGGGTGTGATCGTCTGGGAGCAGGTTTACATTACTCCTGAAGACGACCGAGCGTTTGATATTATCGGTATTGATAATAGCTACTTGATCGTCGGATTAACAACCCAAAACACTATCGAAACAGCATTGGCGATGGAAATCGATCTTGCCGGAGTAGTAGTTAATACTCAGGCTTACTTGGATCCTATGTCGCAGTCAGGTTCGCGACTGCTCCACGTCAATCGAGTTCAAGGTGATGCGACCGGTGGTGGATTTATCGCTGCTGGATGGGTTGGTGGAAACCAACTCAGCATGCCGAAATCGGGTCTTTTGCTACGTATAGATGCGAGCTTGAATTTCACGTGGGCGCGATTTTTCGAGTCTGTTTCAGGAAATAATGACTACGACATGTGTTCGAATGTCATTGAAACTCCGGGAAAAGGATTCTTTGTGAGTGGTTCATCAAATGCCACTTACGGTGACCAGCTTGTACTTGCTGCGCAGGTTGATTATGGGAATAACCTTTCTTGGGAGACGTCTTGGGCTGATAACTCTGGTTCGGGACATTACCAAGTAGGTGCGTCTGCGTACTATGACCAACAGACAGAGCAGGTATACCAGCTTGCGAACTTGTCAATCATCCACCACTTCGGAGTAAATAAGTTCGATGTGAACACGGGTGTACGTGATGTATTCAACTCTTGGCGTTTGTTCAGCAACTTTGGATATGCCAATATCCAAGGGTTCCGTATTCAGGAATCACTTGCTGATCCAAACAACCTAATTATTGCCGGTTACATGCGTGAGCATATTTGGCAGGAAGTGGATGAGAATGGAAATAATACAGGAGTGACTCAGTCAGGTTCTGTTCCATTCCAGATGGAGATGCCAAAGTTGCCTGGTTCTATTATCTCAAGCGGAGGTAATCCAATTGTCTGGGATCAAATGTATTTGGTTCCATCTCCTGGGTTCAATATTGCGAATGACATCTACGATTCATTCAGCGCTTTTCAACAGCCGAGTATCTACCATCCTGAAATGGATATGCCGTCAGTATTTGGAAACGGATATCAACTCACAGCATACCGCGGACTAGCTGTTGGTGGACCATACGAGCTTGAGTTCATCGAAACTGATTTGAACGGGGTAAACCCATGTTCATCTGCTCCGCTTGGATTCGTGACCGCTTCGGTACAGTGGTTCGATAACCCAGTTATTGAGACTGAGCCTCTTTCTATACAGGGATTCCCAATTTCAATTTCTGAGCAACCTGGTAACCACCAGTTTGGACCTTGTCCTGATAACTTCGGTAACCCTTGTACACTCGATCCTGTGATTGATGCAGCACAAGAAGATTGCGATACTTTCCATTTCTTCGGTGTAAACAACGGAGTGGCCCTTTCGGCTGACGTTTGTTTCGAATGGAACTTTGGTGACGGCAACGTTAGCAATGCGATTAACCCAACGCACACTTATGCAGCAGACGGTGTGTACACTGTTTGCTTGAAAGTTTGGTGTTGTGATGATCCTTCAACAGCTGTTGATGTATGTCAGAATGTTATCGTTGACTGCTGTGATGATCCAGTTCCTGGAATTTCATGGGGGTGTGACGGTGATCAGCTCATCATTACTGCTACTCATAATGGTGTGCCAGCAAGTCCGAACGAATACTGTTGGGTTTGGGAAGATGGAACAGCAGGAGGTACGTACACGATTCCGTTGACTGATTGCGATGGTTCTTACGGCGTATGTATTCAGATGTTCTGTTGTGATGAAGATCCTGCGAATGCCGCAACAGTGTGCTTCGATTTCCTAGCTGACTGTTGTACATGTGAGCCACTTTCTGCTTCAGATATAGATTTCTCTTGGGGACCAACTGGAATTGATCCATTCTGTCCTGACGGCTGTTCAATTGGATTTAACTGTCCGATCATTGATCCAGATATCTACTGTGTTGAATGGGACTTCGGTGATGGTACTACATTCACTAATCCAAACCAGTGTCCGATTCATTGTTTCGATTGTAGCGGCGTGTATGAGGTCTGTCTTACAGTATACTGTTGTGAGGATCCGAGC
>JAKVAX010000038.1 GCA_022447625.1 Flavobacteriales bacterium
TTCTCTTGAATTACCCAGAACGGATAAAACCTTGGATTGAGAATTAATAAACAGACACAGTTATTTGAACATACCCTAGTCCCTAGTCCCTAGTTCCTAGTCCCTAGACCCTCGTCCCTAGACCCTCGTCTTAGTTATCTTCGTACTGCATCACCCTAAAATGAAAAACCCCACCCTTAGAATTCTCCTCATACTCACGGTCTCCATGCTGCTTGCATCATGCTTTTACCGTCATCGAGGACCATACCGCGAATCTTCGAGGAATTGTGGGATGGTGGTGTTAAAGCCACTCGGCAAAGCCGTCATGACCAAATGTGGCGACATCATGTGGAAGGAAGAGGGAACCTGGAAACGCCAAGGCGACACCATTCAAGTGTATTTCCGTCACTACACCGACCGCCGCACCTTCGTGGTCAAAAAGGGAAAACTCCTTCGCGTCTACGACGACGGAAGAACATGTAAGCCGAATGACCGGGTTAGGATAGAGCAGTATTGACGCCGGATCTAGCATGATTAGTCCGCCTGCGGCGGTAGCATGGTTAGCGTGGTTAGTTATGTTCCGTCCACTGCTAAAGGAACGCAGAACGGGATCGCAGTACGAGTTCGCGATTATAGTTTATCGATTACAGATTAGTCCCTCGACCCTTGTCGATCGTCACTCGATTAAGACCTCCCGTAAACGTGAATCTTCGCCTTCTTCTTCGATCGATTCTTCGTGTCGTAAATGAATTGAATGTTCTTAATCTTACGGTTCTTGCCGTTCAGATCTACTGTGCGCGAAGCTGAATTGCGAGAGAAGTTGTGACGTAGGTCAATCTCCTCTTTACTGCCGTTCATGTATGTCACTACCATGCGACGCATATTGATAGACCCTCCAGTCACAGCGATTTTCAGCTTGTTGAAGCTTCCCTCATGAGCACCCACTTGAATCACGTCACGTTCGATTCCAAAGTTCACCTTGCGAGATCCTAAACGCTCCCACTTCTGTGCTACTCCCTCTCCTGAAAATGCCAACACCATCACTGCCGACATTAAAACTGATAAGATCTTTCCTTTCATGATCAATGATTTTTGATTTCTGGAGATATGACTTGGGGGTGGGGGGAAGGTTTAATCTTCTTGGTTGAAGGTGGAATGTGGAACGCAGAACGCAGATCGCGGATCGCGGTGAAAAAAACGGACGCCGGATGCCGGACCTAGCATGATTAGTCCGCCTTCGGCGGTAGCATGGTTAGCGTGATTAGCATGATTAGCGTGGTTAGTTATGTTCTGTCCACTGTCCACCAAAAAGGTCCTTTAGCGGCGCACCTGTCCCGTACCTTCGGGATTCATGCGCCATACCATACACGCATTCCTAAATCGAAATGTAGGGTTGGATGAAATCCAACCGTTAAACGTTGATACCTTTCGCTTTGAAGCGTGCGAAACCCGTCACCCGAAAATCCTTGCAAAATTCATCACCAAATCCACCTGCAGAAACAAGAATACACCGAACTGTCGTGATTGAATGATCGATTTGAAATTCTTCGGGATCAGCAGATATGGAACCGTCCACATGGAGCTGATGGATATGATGGCCGTTCCAGGCCAATGGTTATAGCGGAAGAGCCAGTAGGTACCGAAGGTGAGAAATAATCCGATGGCATAGACCTGACTCCTGATATCTCCTTCAGGGACACGGGCATTTCTGAATGCGAGGAAAAAGGGAGTGAATACAACCGGGATAAGAGCGATTTGAATTACCTGCTCAAGATCGGTTGAGATGATGGCAATGGCAGAAACCAGATACATCACGGTAGCGAAAATCGACACAAGATGCTTTCGAGCAATGCTGATGGCTAGTCCTGTCAAAAGACTGGCGAGAATGATTATGGCAGATGCACTCACCTAGCCAAGATAATCGAATTCAGGAGGAGATCGTTCAGGCTTATTGAAGCTTACAAACGATTTGAATATCAACCTCGTCACCTACCATGAAGGTACCGGTTTTTTCGCCTAGATTATAGTCGATACGGTTGATTTGAAGCGATCCTAAAAAGGTGTTGTTCTCGAAAGTAAACGGGATATCTATTTCACGGGTAACACCCATCATGGTGAGTGATCCTTTGGCTAGATAGCCATCATCAGTTTTTGAAACCGAAGTGGAAGTAATACAGATTTCAGGATAGGCCTCGGTGTTGAACCAATCGTCTTTTTGAAGGTGATCATCACGCTTCGCATTCCCCGTTTTCACCTGCTTCGCATCTACACAAACATTGAAATCAACAACATCCAATTTCATTGGGTCGAAGGTGATAGCCCCAGTCATCCCCTCCACAGTACCATCAACAGTTTTGAAGCCCATACTACTAATCTCAAAACGTACTTGAGAGTCGGCAGAGATGGTTTGAGCCGTAAGAATGGAAATCGCAAAAAGGCAACAAGCGAATAGGATGAATTTCATAACCAGTTTCTTTGTAGCGAAAGTACTTCTACTTGGGGGGATTTGTTCGGTGCTTAACGAAAATTGCGAATCCGGCGTACGGCATTCGGCGTCCGATTTTTACTTTACCTGTTTCGATGCACCAGTAAATGGCAGGAAGTAAATTCCAGCCCCCTTTACCCAACGGATGCCGGACGCCAGACGCCGGTAGTTATCGTTCCTCGTTTATAGATTATAGATTATAGATTATAGATTCTCGATTATAGATTCTTCGTTTCATACCTTCGCGCCGTGAGTAGAATTGCCTATTACCTCCTCTTAAAGCCCATTTCGCTGTTGCCGTACTTCCTTTTGTACCGCTTGAGCGACTTTTTCTTCTTGGTGTTTATCACCGTTTTCCCATACCGGAAGAAGGTAGCCTTGGGGAATATTCAACGTGTTTTTCCTAAGCGTTCGGAAAAGGAACAGAAGAAAATTTTGCGCGATTTCTATCGGCACTTAGCGGATATCATCGTCGAGAGCTTTAAGAACTTCTCGATTTCAGAGAAGCAAGCGAATGCACGCATGAAGGCAGTGAACAATGAGTTCATGGCAGATATCCTCAACTCAGGTCAAGGGATCGTACTCTGCGGAGGTCACTACAACAACTGGGAGCTCTATGCAGTAGCGGGGGCAGCGCACATGCCGAAAATAACGATGGCCATCTACAAGCGCCTCAGTGATCAATTCTTAGACGGCGTCATGCGTGAAACACGCGGACGATTCGGTTTGCATATGATTCCGACGAAGGAGGCTTCTGAATGGATGAAGAATAACGCTAGCGCGGAAGCGGTAACAAGTATTTATGCCATTGATCAAAGTCCTGCCAACCCGAAGAAGTCTTTATGGATGGATTTCCTAGGTCAGGATACAGCGATGTATTATGGACCAGAAAAGCACGCACGTACCTATAACATGGCCGTAGTGTTTGGAGAGATTACCAAGCTCAAACGTGGTCATTACCAAATTGAATATAAGCTCGTAACACGAGATCCGAATAGCTACGAAAAGGGTGGGGTCATCAAGGAGGTCAATCAAATACTTGAAAAGCAAATTCAAGAAGCTCCTGCTTATTGGTTGTGGACCCACAAACGCTGGAAGCACAAACGTCCGGAGTGAGTTTGAAGGCATCGCCGTTCCTCGTTAGAGAGTGAAGAGGAAGAATTAGAATTAGAATGAGAGTTAGAATGAGAATTAGAATGAGAGTAGTGATTTGTAGATAACTCTCTTCGAATTCACCTGCAGAAACATTTAGCTTTGGTCTATGCAATCTGCAACGCCATTGGCAGAACGTATGCGTCCGAGAACCCTTGATGACTACATGGGGCAAGGACATTTGGTTGGGGAAGAGGCCCTGCTTGGCCGTGTGATCAAGAGTGGGAATATCCCCTCAATGATTCTTTGGGGGCCACCGGGGGTAGGAAAAACAACCTTGGCTACGATTATTTCGGAGACATTGGAACGTCCGTTCTATACCTTGTCTGCGATTAATTCCGGTGTAAAGGATGTCCGCGAAGTGATCGCGAAAGTGAAGAGCGCGGGTATGTTTGGTGGCAATGCGATCCTGTTTATCGACGAGATTCACCGATTCAGTAAATCACAGCAAGACAGCTTGCTGGGAGCTGTAGAGAAAGGTGACGTGACCTTGATCGGCGCAACAACGGAGAATCCTTCTTTCGAAGTCATTTCGGCATTGCTCTCGCGTTGTCAAGTTTACACCCTCAATCCGCTTTCGGAAGATCAGCTGATGGGGCTGCTAGACCGCGCCATGAGTAACGACGAACTGCTGAAGAACCGTCAAATTGAAATCAAAGACACCGACGCCTTGTTCAAGTTGAGCGGTGGGGATGCCCGTCGTCTGCTAAATGTCTTTGAGTTGGTTGTGAATGCTGGAGGCACAGGCCCAGTGGAGATCACAGACGAACTCGTGAAACAAGTGGTTCATCAGAACCCTTCGATGTATGATAAGACAGGGGAAATGCATTACGACATCGCTTCTGCATTTATCAAGAGTCTTCGAGGAAGCGATCCGAACGCGGCAGTCTACTATCTCGCACGTATGGTTGAAGGAGGGGAAGACCCCAAGTTCATTGCCAGACGCATGGTCATCATGGCCAGTGAAGATATTGGGAATGCGAATCCAACGGCATTGGTAATGGCGACCACCACTTTTGAGGCTGTGGAGCGCATTGGATGGCCGGAGTCAAGAATCATCCTCTCGCAATGTGCAACCTACTTGGCCGCATCGCCAAAATCGAATGCTTCGTATGCAGCCATAGGCATGGCGCAGAAAGTAGTCCGTGAGACAGGGAATCTCCCAGTGCCAATGCATGTTCGGAATGCCCCAACCAATTTGATGAAAGATTTAGGGTACGGCAAAGGCTATGATTACAGCCATGAGAACCCAGGGAATTTTGCGGCACAGGAATACTTACCTGAGAAGATTGCAGGCACGAAGTTCTATGAACCGGGGAATAACCCGAGAGAGAATAATCTCAGAGCTTATCTAAAAGGATTGTGGAAGGATAAATACGGTTATTGATTATTCAACCGTACCAAAGGCAATCGCACGCATTTCCATGTCGACGCCAGTAATTTCGAAGAACTGGTAATTGAGGTCAGTCAATTTTTTGTGTACCAATCCGATGCCTCGCGCATAAACCTCCCAAGCAGATTCTTGATCAACGAGGTTGATGTTCTCGCGTTGGCGAACACGCAATGTATTTGAGAAAGGAAGCACGCCATTGTTGTATGAAACTCCGATGGCAGTATAAGTGTAATCCCAAGCTTCTTCGATGTTGTAGGCGTTTCCATCCCATACTTCACCCGTTTCTACCGGGAAGGCCAAACGAACGTAGCGGAAGTTCTCTTCAATGCGCTCTGCAGTGGTGGAAGTACGTTTCTGAACCCATACGTCTGTCAAGACATATTCATCATCCATGTTGAATTTTTTGAAGCGTTCGATGCGCGTGGCCAAATTACCTTCGTCATCGATGAACTCTTCTGCGATAACTTCCTTAAGGTAGAAGTGCACGGTGTCAACTTCAATACCGTAGTTGATGCTGTCTACTTCATATTCAATGAAGGTGCCTTCGATGTTTGGGAAGTAATCATAGCCAAGATCAATGGCTTCGAAATCTGTTTCTTTTGTGCAACCACTCAAGATGGCTGCTCCAGTTAGGATTGTGAATAGTAAGGGTAGAACTACTTTCATCTTTCTTCGGTTGATTCAAGCTCACCATCAACCCAGTTTTCAACTCGAATGATGCGGCCTTTTTCGTCATAGTAGGTGATAGGTCCTTCTAATTTTCCTTCAAGATAATCACCTTCTCGCTTTATTTGTGTTCCTACGAGGGATTCCTTGAATTGGATACCTCCTCCAGGCAGGGGAGTGTCCATCGGCTTCTGAATCCATTCTCCCATGTCATACCACTCTTGGAACGGGCCACTCTTCTCGCCATCCTCGTACTCGAAAGTTCCCGCCGGAATTCCTGAAGCGTAGTAATCCGTGAATTCACCGTTTTCCCGACGTGAACCTTTTTCTTCGCCTTTTTCATACTTCGTCGTGAGCTGCATACTCCCGTCTTTATTGAACTGAATCCAAAGACCATCTTTCGCTCCTTCAAAGTAGCTTCCAGTGACTAGCTTCTTTCTTCCAGCCCAATAAAGGGTGTAGTCACCGTGGTACTGATCGTTTTTATAAGAACCGGTTCCTTTGACCTGTCCGTCCTCAAAGTATTCAGTCCATTGCCCGTTCTTCACCCCATTCTCGTAGTTCACCTCGAGCAATACCTTACCTGTTTCGAAATATGAAGTGGAAAGCCCTACTTGGCTGCCCATCACAAAATTGTCTTTTGATTTCAGGTATCCTTGATTGTTGTAGAATTCCCACTCTCCGTCTTTGACGCGTTCGACTTTGCCGTCGATTTTCACCTCCTTGTAGATCCCGGCGCTCATTGGGTAGCCATTCTTGTGGTAGTTCACCACATCCATGTGTTTGGTGCCGTCAAGGTGGTTGACCTTGCTCATGGCTTCACCTGAGTCATACCAGAACCAAAATTCACCTTGTGGAACGTCATCAGTGAACTGACCTTTGTAATAAATGGCGCCGCCTTCGTACACGCGAACCCACTTTCCTTGCTTTTTTCCGTTGGCATCGGTGACATTATAGTCTACGCCGAATTCTCCAGAAGGGAATGTTTTGTCTGGTTGCGCTAGCGCGGAAACGCCTAGCAATAAGGCGAAGAGAGGCAGGATGATTCGTGAAAGTACGCGTGGTTCCATACGCTTCGAAATTAGCGATTTAAATAGCAGGTTAATGTGACTGAAACGGGAGGTTCTGAACAAAATTGTTTTGTAATTTTGCGCCGCGTCTAGGGAAAATCCCATAGATCAAGACGTTGAGAAAGAATACTTAACTCGTTTCTAAATGAAAGTAACTGTAGTTGGCGCTGGTAATGTTGGCGCTACGTGTGCAAACGTACTAGCAACTCGCGAAGTGGCTAACGAAGTCGTACTCCTTGACATCAAGGAAGGATATGCTGAAGG
Source organism: Flavobacteriales bacterium (assembly GCA_022447625.1). Taxonomy (GTDB): domain Bacteria; phylum Bacteroidota; class Bacteroidia; order Flavobacteriales_D; family Sanyastnellaceae; genus Sanyastnella. Next base: position 7,010 of record JAKVAX010000038.1, read on the forward strand.
TAAAGCCCTGGATATCTGGGAAACTTCTCCGATCAACTTGTATGACACTCGCACTATTGGTTCTACCAATGATTATTCCAAAACTGCCGGATCTGAGGTAGTAGTGATCACTTCTGGTCTTCCACGTAAGCCTGGAATGAGCCGCGATGACTTGATCGCAACAAATGCTGGCATTGTAAAGAGCGTTACCGAAAACGTAATCAAGCATTCTCCAGACGCGAAGATCATCGTGGTTTCTAATCCACTTGACGTAATGACTTACGCTGCTTACTTGACTGCAAACAAGGCAAGCAACAAAGTATTCGGTATGGCTGGTATCCTTGATACTGCGCGTTACCGTTCATTCCTTGCAGAAGCGTTGGACGTATCTCCAAAAGATATCCAAGCGGTATTGATGGGAGGTCACGGAGACACAATGGTTCCACTACCACGTTACACAACCGTTGGTGGTATCCCTGTAACTGAATTGATTGATGCTGACAAACTAGAAGCGATTGTTAACCGCACCAAGAAAGGTGGTGGCGAAATCGTAAACCTTCTAGGTACTTCTGCATGGTACGCACCAGGTGCGGCAGCAGCGCAGATGGTAGAAGCCATCGTGAAAGATCAGAAGCGTGTATTCCCAGTTTGTGCATGGCTAACTGGTGAGTACGGATTGAGCGATATCTACCTCGGTGTTCCTGTGAAACTAGGTAAGAACGGTATCGAAAAGATCATCGAACTTGACTTGAACGACGATGAAAAAGAACTCCTCGCAACTTCTGCAAAAGCAGTTCGCGAGGTAATGGACGTTCTTGACAACATGAACAAGGTGAATGCATAGGCGTCACAAATCATATTTGAAGGAAGGGGCTCCGAATGGGGCCCTTTTTTTTGGGTTACGGAACGCGAAATGTAGAACGCGGATTGCGAGATGCGGAACGCAGTATGAGTTATCGATTATAGTCTATTGATTTTAGATTCGTCTCATCTCGTGTTTACCGAATTGTCCATTAGCGGCGCATTTATGCGCCTAACCTCTGATCGAGTTTGAAACGAATTGTAGGGTTGGATGACATCCAACTAGCACGAAACCTAAGGGTGCTGTAGGAAGGGCGCCTAATGTCGATATGCCTGATGACGCCATACCACCAATAGAATCCGTTAAGACTGAGATTGTTCGACTAGTGCTGGATAACGAGCCTTCCCGAGAGGTCTTTTACACCCACTACGCGATAGATATACAGCCCTGACGCGAGGGGTGATGTGTTGAGGATGGTCCGTCGCGTCTGATTCATCACCACCTGCTCTACGATTTGTCCGCTGAGGTTGTATATCTCTAGGATTCCGTCCACCACTTGGCTGAATTCAAAGCTCACACGGTCATTTCCAGGGACTGGATAGACCTTCGCTTGCACTTGCTTTAACTCTTCAACGGTATCTGGGTCTGAACCGCGGTAGAAGATCAATCCTCCGTTTTGAATCCCGTAGAAGACATCCAGCAATCCATCATTATTAATATCGATGACCCAAGAGCCAGCGCGCGACCCTTCTTGGATGTTTTCCACGCTTTCATTAACCTCGTTGAATAGGCCTGATAGGTTTCCTGAGATTCCATCGAAGTGTTGAATCGTACCGAGCTCATTCGCCATGAACAACTGGAATTCTCCGTTTCCGTCCTTGATAAGTTGAGGAACGCTGTAGCCATTAATGCCGAGGAAGTTATCGGCATGCACTCCGCCGAAGCTTTCTGGATCGTCACCAGTCTGTAGGGTGAGGCCAAAGCTATTGACCGTGCCCGTATTCTTATACCAGCTGATCACTCCTAATTTCTCGCCGATGAGGACATCCAGCAATCCATCTTCATCAACGTCTACGATAAAAGGTGTAGCAAATTGTCCGACGTCGATCGTTTCGCCGTTGGAGTCAGCAATCGCTGCAATTTCTAGTTGCATATCTGCTGGTTGTCCCGCCTCTGCAACGTTTCTAAAGAAGTGAATGATGCCTGTTTCTTCACCCAAGATCATGTCATCGTCACCATCGCCGTCCATATCTCCGAAGGAAGGATAGATTGACTCTACTTGCAATGAAGGAATGTCAAGCCAATTATCATCGATCAAGGTAAATTCTGGTGCTGTCGCACTTCCTGTATTTTCAAAGAGGGCTAACTGCGAGGGGAGGAGGTCTACCAACTCGTAGTACTCCTTATTCGCAAGTACCAAGTCTTGCAAACCGTCTCCGTTGTGGTCGAAGAATGTCGGGTAGGCCCCACGTCCGACCTCAATACATGTGTTTTGCAAGAAGTTCGTCTCCTGGAATACAAATTCTGGGTTGCTCTCGGTACCTTCATTTAGATAGAGCCAGATACTTTCGTCATCATTTGTCTCGATACGCGTATTTGGAGCCACGATAAGGTCACTCACGCCATCGTTATTAATGTCTTCGTAAAAACCAGCAGGGAATCGTTGCAACTCAACCGGAAGATCATCTAAGCTTCCAGGGAAGTTGGCATCGACGAGCGTAGTACTGTCTTGGCCATCTACAGCGTCTACCATATAGAGGCCGGCTAGTTCTTTGAAAGTCACATCACCGATAGCTAGATCTAGGATGCCGTTGTCATCGAAATCAAAACTAACGATGGATCCTCCGGTATGACGGTAACCACGTTCGTCTGAAGAACGAGGGTCAACGACGTTGAACGGACAAACAAACTCATCTCCAATTAACCACGAGTTATCTTCGGCACTTTCGGCAGCCATGCCGTAGCAGCGGTTCGTGCACTTAAAGCTGAGGTCTGAGCAGTCTCCATTGTCAGCCCCTTGTCCTTCGAAGAAATAAAGTGTTGTGGCAGATTCTGTGAAGGTGACAATGTCAAGATCACCATCTCCGTCGTAGTCAGTAATACTTGGAAGGTCGATAGAAAGTACCAGCAAAGGGAAGGTCTCTGGACCTCCGCCAAAATCAAACTCACATTGCACTTGTCCGGAAGTCAATTCGAAGCTTAATCCATCTTGCTCATTTCCTGTATTGCGATATACCTTCACACTACTCTGGAAACTGGTGAAGATGTCTTTTTTCCCATCGCAATCGTAATCACGAAGTAGCACCCAGTCTACAAGTTCTGGGAAGAGTGAAGCATATTCTGGTGCGAAACGATAGTTAATGGCACCATCTGAGCTGTCTTCGTTGGTGAAAACGAGTGTTCGATTTCCATCGCGGTCAAATACGAAGAGATCTTTGTCTCCATCGTAATCAACATCGATACGAGAGAATTGCGGGGCAGTGAAACCTCCAACCCAAGGATTCAGCAACTCAGTTTCCTGAAATACAGCGATATCCTGATCTCGCTCGAATTGATATTGAGCTTCCGCGCTAGCGAAGAAGGCCAAAGAGACCAATAAGATTCCAAATCGTTTCAAGTGCATATTCAACAAATTCATTTCCTTCGCGTTTGTAATAAGTATAAATGAACTCTTCCTGTAACGAAAGGTATTGAAATGGATACAATCTTAGACATACTTCTCCTACTTGTGCCTGCGCTTCTTGTCTTCCTGACGGCCATGATCTTCTTTAATAGAATGCGCAATGACCAGCGCGAATTTCAAAAGTGGCACATGCGTTCGGAAGAGCGCAAGCATAGCCTTCCGCTACAAATGAAGGCCTACGAGAGATTGATTATCATGTTGGAACGTATCACGCCATCTAATTTAGTGATGCGCGTCAATCAAGGTTCAATGAACGGTGCTCAGTTGCAGCTAGAACTGCTTAAAGCAGTTCGTTCTGAGTTCGAACACAACATCAGCATGCAGATGTATGTAAGCCGCACGGCTTGGGAATTGACCAAGAATGCCAAAGACGAAGTTCTTCAAATGGTGAAGATTGCAGCAACGAAAGCCGGACCAGAAGGTTCGAGCATGGCGTTGAGCAAAGAGATCTTTGACCTCGAGGCAAAAACAGGGAACCAAGCTATCAAGCAGACACTCGATCTGCTGCGCATGGAAGCTCAGAGAATGATGTGATCAGGGGGCTTCGTAAAGGTCGTTCATGACCAAAACCTTCCCATTTCGTGTAGAGATTTCTTCAGTGCTAATGCTTGCACCTGCAATTTCATAACCACCACGGTCAGTGATTTTCAACGGCTCTCCTGTGTGATTAATCAAATTCTGGCGAGAAGTCATTTCCTTATATCCGAAGATCTCATTGACGACATATGCAGATACGAATGCATCGATCGCTGCAACATCACCACCCTTCAACAGATTCTTCCAACCAGGGTACTTATCCATCACATCATTGCGTGGTGCGAGTACAGTAACCCCAGCTCCATGCACGTGCTTGCTGAGTGTAGAAGCCTTCAATAGATCGCCAAAGTGGCTGAAACGCTCAGTAGTGATGAGGTAGCGGTACGGACTGGTAATGTTTTCTTCAGTAGCTGAAATCTCTTCTTTCTGTTGATCCATTCGTTCTTTTGCGCGCCGATCGTATTCACCAGGTTTACGATCAATCACTTCTTCAGCATTGGTTGCTTCAGATTTATTCGTGGTTGTATTCGTCGTTTCTTGCTGAGTCGCGGCATCTCCTTGTGCCGCACCATCTTGCTTAGGTTCGTTGCAAGCGGCTAAAGCCAAGGCGGCAAAACAAACTGTCAGGAAATGGGTCGTCATCTTTCTCATCATGCGTAATTTTGTCGAAAGATAATTAATCAGATTATGACACCATTCCAACGACGATTCCTTGCGATTTCTGTGTTTTTCATCGGTACAGGGATAATCCTTGGAGCTATGGGCGCACATGCACTCAAAGCCATTTTGGTTGAACAGCAATTGACCAGTTACCTCACAGCCGTTCGTTACCAAGTGTGGATGGGAATAGCGCTTTCCTTCACTGTTATCGCTGGCAAAATCTTCCTTCGAGATCGCGTTAAATGGGTGGCTAGATTGCTGACTATCGGTACGTTAATGTTCAGTGGGAGCATTTATCTCTTGATTTCCTTTCCACAAGACCATGCCATTCGAAGTATTCTTGGCCCTATTACGCCTATCGGCGGAACGCTCCTAATCGTCGCTTTCGGAATCCTACTTGTGCGAATTTTAACAGTTAAAAGTGTTGAATAGACACTTTGTTTGACTGGCCTTGGATAGCTGGGTTTTGCACGTAGGGTGTGGAAAATCACTGACAAAGAATAGGCCGCTTCGCTTGCAACTCTCCTTTCTAAAAGACCTAATTTTGCTAGCATATTGCTCAATAAACAGCAGTCTTTATGAATCACTTCGGAAGAAAAGCCGATGGAGCCACGCTCGATTCGATCGGGCTTGGTAAAGTGGCAAACGCTTACTGGAATCTAACACCAGCAGAGCTTGTCGAAGAAACCCTGATGAACGGCCAGGGAATGCTCACGAATAATGGAGCGCTAGCAGTTGATACCGGTGAATTCACTGGTAGATCCCCGCAAGACAGATTTGTAGTTATCGACGACACCACACGCGACAGTGTATGGTGGGGTCCTGTTAACCACAAATTCGATCCTGAGAAATTCGATGCGCTGTACGCTCGCATGCGTGCTTACCTAACCAACCGTGACGTTTATGTGCGCGATGCGTATGCTTGTGCAGACGATAAATACCGTTTGAATATTCGTGTGGTAACTGAGTTCCCATGGTCGAATATGTTCGCAAGCAACATGTTCCTTCGTCCTACGGCTGAAGAGATCGACAACTTCGATCCTGAGTGGCACATTGTATGTGCTCCAGACTTCATGGCAGAAGCAGGAATCGACGGAACACGTCAGCACAACTTCGCCGTATTGAACTTTACGAAGAAGATGATCATCATTGGAGGAACAGCTTACACTGGTGAAATCAAAAAAGGAATCTTCTCCGTATTGAACTACGTCCTTCCGCATGATAACAACGTGCTTTCTATGCACTGTTCAGCGAATGTGGGTGACGACGGAGACACTGCTGTTTTCTTCGGACTTTCAGGTACAGGTAAAACAACGCTTTCTTCTGATCCAAACCGTCACCTGATCGGAGACGATGAGCACGGATGGTCAGAGAACGGAGTATTCAACTTCGAAGGTGGTTGCTACGCGAAGACGATTGATCTTTCTCAAGAGAAAGAGCCTCAAATCTGGGATGCGATCAAGTTCGGTGCTATTCTGGAAAACATAGGTTTCCAAGACGACGGTTGTACTCCTGATTACCACGATGCAACGAAAACGCAGAACACACGTGTTTCGTACCCAATTCATCACATTGATAACATCATGGAACCATCAGCAGGTGGCCATGCTAAGAATATCTTCTTTTTGACCTGTGACGCGTTTGGAGTATTGCCTCCGATCTCTCGTCTAACCAAAGGTCAAGCGATGTACCATTTCATCTCTGGTTACACAGCGAAAGTTGCAGGTACAGAGGCAGGAATCGATGAGCCTGTAACAGCATTCTCTGCTTGTTTCGGTTCTCCGTTCCTTCCACTTCACCCAACGAAGTATGCAGAAATGCTAGGGAAGAAGATGGAAGAGCATGACGTAAACGTTTGGCTAGTGAACACTGGTTGGAGCGGTGGCGGTTATGGTGAAGGTGAGCGTATCAAGTTGCGTTTCACTCGAGCGATGATCACAGCGGCTCTCGAAGGAAAGCTAGATGACGTTGGCTACACAAAGCATGCGGTATTCGGATTGCAGATGCCGACAACTTGTGAAAATGTCCCTGATGAGATCCTTGATCCACGCAACACATGGTCTGACAAAGACGCTTACGATGCAAAGGCAGTAGTGCTTGCTCAGAAGTTCATCGACAACTTTGACGAGTACAGCGATTTCGCGAATAAAGAGATTATGGCTGCTGCTCCTAAAGTGGCAGAAAAAGTATAAAACCTCACAATAATCCATGAAAAGCCGGGGAGCAATCCTCGGCTTTTTTATTTTCGACCCATGCAATTATTCTACACCAACCATATCGTTGAGGGAATGGCGATGCTTCCTGAGGATGAATCGCAACACGTGATTAAAGTGCTTAGAAAACGTGCCGGTGACGTTATTTATGTAACTGACGGAATGGGAACTCTCTTTGAAGGCACGATCTACGAAGCTGCAGCGAAGGAAGTTCGCGTGAATCTTGAGGTGCTTGAAAAACGCGAAAAGGATATGCCAGATCTAACGATAGCCATTGCCCCAACAAAGAACCGCGACCGTTTTGAGTGGTTCATTGAGAAGGCGGTGGAGTTGGGCTGTACCGAGATCATCCCGATTTGGTGCGACAATAGCGAGCGTAAGCATGCACGCACCGATCGTTGGGAGAAGATTGCGATTTCGGCCATGAAGCAAAGTCTACATCTCTATAAGCCAGTGATTCATCCGCCCACTGATGTTGATGATCTTTTCGCTAACGCGGAATTGGATAAGGATAAAATGATCGCATGGTTAGGGGAGGATGAGCCCAGCGCTTTCTTTTCTAAAGCCTATGATGCTTCCAAACCAAGTGTCATTGCCATTGGCCCAGAAGGAGATTTCTCTGATGACGAAGCAGAATTGGCGAAAGCGAATGGCTGGACACCAGTATCCTTAGGGCATTATCGCTTACGCACGGAAACGGCTGGGTTCACGGTGGTGTCTTGGGCCGCTCAAAAGCAATTCGAGGTAGAATCCTGAGCGAAGTTTACTAACTTCACACAAACCCTTCCTATGAAACGCTTCCTTCCCATCCTGATCATAGCGCTCGTAGCTATGTTTCTAACCAATCCAGATCGAGAAGATTTCAAGGTATTTGTTGCCGAACGATTGGAAGATCGCATGCTTGAAGGGTCAGAAGGAAATGACATTGCCGAACTCTTCGGGAGTGAAGCAAGCAAGATTGCTGCTGGAGTCGCAGAGAAGATGGCTGAACGAAAGAACTTCTACATTTTCTCTCTGTACGAAATTCCCATGGGTACCGATACCTTCAGATACGTGGGCATCTTTAAGATCTTCATTCCTTTACAAGAGAAACAACCCTTGAATTTGTGAAAATATTTTGGTTCGTGTTTGCTGCGCTTCTCGTCGGATGCGTTCCAAAAGAAGTAAGCAAGAATGCCATGGTTAAAATGGCAGTTCCTCAGCTTATCCCGAAACCTCAGTTCATGGAGTTGTCAGGACAAATCGCCTACGTTTTATCTGAAGAGCTGACTGTTTTTGATGACGGTGGGTTTGAGTCTGAGACCGAAATGTTGTCCGCCTTCATAGACCGTCCTATCCGTAAAGTGGAATCACCAGAGGAAGCGGATATCCGTTTTCAACGTTCGCGCTGGTCTCGAACTCCTGAGGCCTACTTGCTCAATATCGATTCAAGTGGAGTACAAATCACCGCCGGTAGTAATCATGGAGCTTTCAACGCTGTCATGACCCTCGTGCAGTGGAAAAAGGGCGATCACTTAAAGCACGTGGCCATCAATGATGAACCTTCTTTCCGTCACCGCGGAATGTTGCTGGATTGCTGTCGTCACTTCATGGAACCTGAGTTCGTGAAACGTTACATCGACCTCCTCGCTCGGTACAAAATGAATGTCTTGCACTGGCATTTAACCGAAGACCAAGGGTGGAGAGTAGAGATTGATGCTTATCCCAAGTTGACGAAGGTAGGCGCATGGCGCAATGAAAAAGACAGTTCTATTCACGGTGGATTCTACACCAAAGAAGAGATGCGAGATATCGTAGCCTACGCTACTGCTCGTCATATTAAGGTCATCCCTGAGATCGAGTTGCCCGGACATAGTTCAGCTGCCATAGCATCGTATCCGTGGCTTTCATGTACGGGGGAGCAGATTCCTGTTGAGAATGAATGGGGTGTCTTTAAAGACATTTATTGCGCTGGAAACGACAGTACAATTGCCTTTTTGGAGACTGTCTTAGACGAGGTGCTAGAGATCTTCCCTTCAGATGTCATTCATATCGGAGGAGACGAAGCACCTAAGACACGTTGGGAGCAATGTGAGAAGTGCCAGCGACGGATCAAAAAAGAGGGACTCCATGATGAACACGAACTCCAAAGTTGGATGATAGGACATTTTGCAGAATTCCTTGATTCCCGAGGCCGTAAACTGATCGGATGGGATGAAATCCTTGAAGGTGGACTTCCGGAAGGAGCAATGGTGCAATCGTGGCGCGGAATGGAAGGTGGCATCACAGCTGCCGAGATGGAGCGAGAGGTGGTAATGAGTCCGACCAGCCACGCTTACTTCGACTATGACGTCCGTTCTACAGACCTAGAAGAAGTGTATTCTTTTGACCCGATTCCTGAATCACTTTCCGCCGATCAGGCGAAATATATCATCGGTGGAGAATGCAATATGTGGACTGAACACGCACCTCAAGACCAGGTTGATTCGAAGGTCTTTCCTCGAATCTTAGCCATGGCTGAGGTGTTGTGGACTTATCCTGAAGAGCGCAATTATCAGGAGTTTGAGCACAGAGTTGATCGAGAATATGCAGCGCTCGATGAGCTAGGAGTTGATTATGGTGCGGCTACTGTGCCTTTTGAATTCGCTAACGCGGAACTGGGAAAGGTGTCGATCGTAGATCGCGTGGATGGATTGAAAGTAAGCTGGCGCGTGTTTGAAGAAGCATGGCAAGAGGGAAGAGAGATCATTATCCCCCCCGGATTGCACGAGTACAAGGTGGTGGGCTACAAAAACGGGAAAGTCTATGGTGACACCATCGAATTAAATCTTGCGAATCACTTGGCTCTGGGAGCACCTACAAAAGTGATCAATGGCTTCTCTGATTGGTACACTGGAGGAGGAGACAAAGCGATGACCGATGGCTTCTCAGGCAGTTTTGATTTTAGAGACAGACATTGGCAAGCAGAGCAAGGAGTAGACATGATCTATGAAATAGACCTCGGCGAATCAAAATCAATCTCAAGCGTTCAAATCCCTGTCTACATCTACGGTAACGCATGGATTTTTAGCCCCGAGTACATTGATCTCTGGAGCTCAGACAATGGATTGAACTGGGAAAAGTTCGCCCGTATTGATATGCCTTCCATGTCTGGAGACGTCGAGCAGCGTATCGTCGTAGCAGTAAAGGACTGGGATGAATTCACAACTCGCTATGTTAAAGTAGAAGCGAAAAACCCAGGGCCATGTCCTGACTGGCACGACGCGGCCGGACAACCAAGTTGGGTGTTTATGTCGGAGATTGTGATCAACTGAACTCACAGTCGAATTCCTAAGATTCCACGTTATGTGGAAAACTCTTTTAACAGACTTTAAAATATCGGACACAATAAGCCGTTAACTAGCTGAGAACGCTCTCCTGAGCGGAAGGAAATTGCTAGTTTTGCGCTTCCTTTTTGTGGAGATAGATGATGAAAACAACTTTAGGAGCTATTTGTATCGCATGCTGCTTGGCGGCCTTTGTGGGGTGTGAGATTATCAACCCTGCGGAGCCCTTGCCGGCATACTTGGTTATTCCCTCATTTGATCTCGTCACTGATTACTCTTCAGAAGGATCAGATGCAGAAAAAATCACCGAAGTATGGGTCTTTGCGAATGATCAGTTAATTGGAGCCTATGACCTGCCAGCGGAAGTTCCCATCCTCGTAGACGGTGTCACTGATATCGAGATTTACCCAGGCATAAAGAACAACGGAGTCGCTACTGACCGAATCATTTACCCTTTCTATTCTACTTACCAGCTTGATCTTGATATGCGTCCGTTGGAGAAAGACACCATCTTCCCTGTATTCGGATACAAGGAGTCAGTATCAGTCATCAACGTAGATGATTTCGAAAACAATACGGTGTTCACTGTCGATATCGGTGTGGAAGGAGAGATCGTTCGTACTACCGACGATGCGGTTGTGTTCGAGGGCGATGGATCAGGACTGGCAACTTTGACTGCGGATGAGGCATTGACGCGTATTGTTACCAATGAGCAAGATTTCGATCTTCCAGGTAATCGTCTGTCATACCTTGAAATGAATTTTAGAAGCAACAACTCCATGGCAGTGGGACTGTTAGCAGTGAGTCCAGCTTCGACTGAGCGAGAGTATCTCGTGATATTGAATCCAACCACCAACGATGCAGGTGAAGAAGAGTGGAACAAGGTCTATGTAGATCTGAGCACCATCGCTGCTACCTATTCAACCTTCAGTGATTTCGAAGTCTTCATTGAGTCGGTGGAAGATGAATCTGGAAAAGAGGTAGAACTCTACTTCGATAATATCAAGATCGTACACTTTTGATGAACAAAGGGCAACAGGTCGTAAAGTATCTTATCGCAGACTGGCTCAGCGCTTCTGCGGCATGGATCGTGCTCTACATTTTCCGAAAGAAGGTCATCGAATCTAACAAGTACGGGTATGACATCCCGTTAGAGTTCAATGACAACTTTTACTACGGACTCTTGTTGATTCCCATCTTCTGGGTCACGCTCTATACCATTGTAGGTCAGTACAATCACATCTACCGTAGACATCGTCTGAAGGAGTTGAGTCAAACGCTGTGGATCACCATGTTGGGAGTGATTCCATTGTTCTTTGTCTTGCTTCTGAACGATCAGATCACCTCGTACCGCGATTACTACCAATCCCTACTGGTACTATTCGGAGCGCATTTCCTCTTGACTTTCACGCTTCGCTACATGCTCACCACGCGCACGGTGAAGCGGATCCACAGTCGCGAAATTGGGTTCAACACCATCATAGTTGGCGGAAACGAGCGCGCTTTGGCGATGTATGAAGAGATCAAAGCCATGCGAAAGTCGCCAGGATTTAAGTTCCTTGGTTTCGTGCGAGTGAATGGGAAAGACGATCTGCTGAGTAAGTACATGCCCTACCTAGGCCAGTACCAGCGTCTTCCTGAATTGATCAAGTTGAAGAACGTAGAGGAAGTCATCCTTGCGGTTGAATCTTCAGATCATAAAGAAATCGGCGCCATCCTCAACATGCTTGAAGGACAAGGCGTAAAGGTGAAAATCATCCCGGGTATCCACGATATCATGCGCGGTTCAGTGAAGATGACGAGCATCTTCGGAGCGCCACTGATTGAAGTGAATCAAGAGATCATGCCGGCATGGCAATTCAGCATCAAGCGCGTGATGGATATCGTCTTCTCAGCGATTGCCGTAGCGTTACTGACGCCTGTATACTTGGTGCTCGCTATCCTCGTTAAGACCTCTTCGAAAGGACCGATCTTCTTCGTTCAAGAACGCATCGGAATCCATGGCAAGCCATTCAAGATCATCAAGTTCCGAACGATGTATCAAGATGCGGAGAAGAACGGGCCACAGCTCTCAAGCAGTGCTGATAGCCGTATCACACCCATTGGAAGGTTCCTCCGCAAAACAAGAATGGATGAGCTCCCACAATTCGTGAATGTTATGAAAGGGGAGATGGCACTGGTAGGTCCACGTCCAGAACGCCAGTTCTACATCGACAGAATCACCGAAAAGGCACCTCACTACCGCCACCTACACAAGGTTCGTCCGGGCATCACCTCATGGGGCCAAGTCAAATACGGTTACGCAGAAAACGTAGACGAAATGATCGCACGTCTGAAGTACGATCTCCTCTACATCGAAAATATGAGTCTAGCTGTTGACTTTAAGATTCTGTTTTATACGATACTCATCGTGCTTAAGGGAAGCGGTAAGTAACCTTTTAAGGCTTATGGCTTAAGGCTTAAGTTTTTGTCCCTGGTCTCAAGATTGACCAGTTATAGATTATCGTTTTTTGATTCTCGATTCCTGCCTCTAGACCAGCGACTCTAGACTCTCGGCTGCTAATTCAAACAATTATCACAAGTCCCTTGAATCAAGATTTGGGATGAATTGATTTTCCTTCCAGGTATTGATGGGATAGTCACTTCAAGGTCTAGGCAATCGACTTTGCCGCAATCAGTGCATTGGAAGTGGGGATGGACATCGGCATGTCCGGAAGAAGAACAACCTTTGCATTTCGCGTACCACTTAATGCCATCAGAACTCATGAAAGAATGAAGGACACCATCGTCCTCTAAACGATCCAGTAATCGGTAGACTGTTGTTTTATTGACATCCTTTTTTAGTGACTCAATTAAAGCTACAGCTGAAATAGCATCATGGCTATCAGCGAATTGGCTCATGAGGAGATCAAGAGATTTGGTGCGTCGTACAATTCCCATGTATCAAATTTAGAGCAACTAAGTTGCGATAACAAATTCACTTGCTATATTTGCAACACAGTTGCAATAAGAGTGAGGTCGATTCAATTGAAATCAGATGTTATGGGAGCCGCCGCAAGCGGTCTGTGTATGATTCACTGCATGGCTACTCCATTCATCTTTATCGCACACAGTTGTTCAGCTGCGTGTTGTGAAACGGCACCCGCTTGGTGGAGATGGATAGACATCGGTTTTTTGATCATATCCTTCTTTGCCGTGATGTACTCAGGTAAGCACACGACTAAAGTGGCCGTGAAATGGCTTCTCTGGATTACATGGATCGCTCTTGCTGTAGCTGTGATGAATGAAAACTTGGGGTGGTTTGCCGCCTCGCATTGGTTTAAATATTCAGCCGCTACCGGATTGGTAGCAGTGCACATTTACAACTTGAAGTTTTGCCGTTGCCAAGACGACCAGTGCTGTGCACCAGCAAAAACATAGAAAAGATTGCAACGATTGGTTACGAGAAATGGGTCATACGTTTAAGGCGTTTCCTCATGTCATTCATTTGATTCATTTCGCAAACACAGTTTTAGAAAGGTTCTCAACAACCCTCTCTCTGTGACCGGCCCCGCATTTGCGGGGCTTTTTGTTTCCGCCTCAGGCGGATAGCATGGTTAGCAACCAGTATTTAGTTTTTGGTCATTAGTCTTTAGTTCTGAGTTCAACCAGTTTTCGTTTATAGATTATCGTTTATCGATTCTTGTCCCCTATCTTTGCTTGCTCTGCCAACGTGTCATCGGTATGAAATTTGATGTATATATGGCAAACGATCTTTGATTTCTGGGGCTGAACTGGCTTTGACAGCGAGATGAATCGCTAAGCAAGCATGTCGAGGTTTTCTTGCTTTACCTCGTAAATCCAAGGGCATGAGTCAGAAATGACAACACTTCTTACGCACTCGCGGCTTAATCTAGTCTAAGACAGATTGCCTAATTCGAGTCCTCTAGGTAGGACGGAACGAGTTGTCCGGTCTATGGGTATTGTTCCTTTCCTATAGACAACGGGCATCGTAAAAATGGGACTAGCAGAGGGCGGGCCTAACGCCTAATGCGAAATTTACTAGGCTAAGCTTTAGGTTGGGCGCTGATGTCCGGCTTCAAGTCGAAAATTAATCATCAGCTAAACATGTAGAAACCTTAGATATTCCTCGTTTGGACGCGGGTTCGACTCCCGCCAGCTCCAC
>JAKVAX010000039.1 GCA_022447625.1 Flavobacteriales bacterium
TTACAATAGGCTTGTCTGATTTTTTCTTTTTCATTCCATATCTAAGTTAAGTAGACACAGTTGAATGAACAGTCTCTCGATTCAGAAGAAATCCCCTAATCCCCCAACATCCTTCAACCGAACTCCTTTCTCTGTCATCTGAACTGTACAGCATTCATTGACGGCATCGTGCTCTAAGAAAAGCACCCACTCTTCTTCGGCTGCTTGCTGAAGGAATTTCCCTTTTTCTTCAAGGGTCAGTAGCGGACGAGTATCATAGCCCATCACATACGGGAGTGGAATGTGTCCTGTACTTGGGAGGAGGTCAGCCATGAATACGAGTTTCTTCCCCTCGTAATGAATCATCGGAATCATTTGTGATTCTGTATGTCCGTCAGCGAAGAAAACATCCATGTTCTCGAAGACATTCTGGGTGATTTGTCCTTGGCGTTGGATGTGGTTTAGTTGACCACTTTCTTGAATAGGCAAGATATTTTCACTTAGGAAAGAGGCCTTTTCGCGTGCATTGGGTTCGGTGGCCCATTTCCAGTGCAGTTCATTGCTCCAGAACTTTGCGTTTTTGAAGGCCGGACGTAAGAACGATCGATCCTCATTGTATTCGATGGCTCCGCCGCAATGGTCAAAGTGCAGGTGAGTTAAGAAAACATCGGTGATTTGATCACGATGGAATCCATGTGATTCCAAGGAACTATCGAGTGAATGATCTCCATGCAAGAAGTAGTAGCTAAAGAACTTCTCACTCTGCTTATCGCCAATTCCACAGTCGATCAACATCAAACGATCTCCGTCTTCGATCAATAATGAACGCATGGCCCAGGTACACATATTCATGTCATCCGCAGGGTTCGTTCGAGACCACAAAGACTTAGGCACAACACCAAACATGGCACCGCCATCAAGCTTGAAATTTCCGTTGTGGATTGGGTAGAGTTTCATGGAAAGTAATTTGATGCGAAAGGTAGGGAATGGTATAGAATGAATAATAAGTAATGAATCGTGAACTGGGATTCATTCAACGTTCCACATTCAACATTCCACGAAAAAAAACTCCCTACCTTTGCCCTTTGAATTCGACCCATGAAACTTACCGAACTCACGGCCATTTCGCCGATCGACGGACGTTACCGAAATAAAGTAAGCGAGCTCGCTGCTTACTTCTCTGAATTTGGACTCATCCGCTACCGTGTACTGGTAGAAGTAGAATACTTTATCGCGCTTGCTGAACTTCCTTTGAAGCAATTGGAAGGAATCTCTGATGACCAGAAAACAGCACTGCGTGATCTGTACAAGAATTTCTCAGAGGCAGACGCCCAGAAGATCAAGGATACCGAGAAAGTGACCAACCACGACGTAAAAGCCGTGGAGTACTTCATCAAAGATGCCTTGGATAGCCTCGGACTGGATGAAATGAAAGAATTCGTTCACTTCGGATTGACTTCGCAAGACATCAATAACACCGCTGTTCCACTTTCTTTGAAAGAAGGATTGGAGCAACAGTACCTTCCATTGCTCGAAGAAATCGTTGATGAGCTTCGTCGCTACAGCGAAGATTGGAAAGACGTTCCAATGCTCGCTCGTACACACGGACAGCCAGCTTCTCCAACGCGACTAGGGAAGGAGATTGCTGTTTTTGTTGAGCGTCTAGTCAAGCAGATTGCGCAACTGAAGCAAGTGCCGATGAGTGCGAAGTTTGGTGGAGCTACTGGAAATTTTAACGCACACCAAGTGGCATTCCCAGAGCGCAACTGGGTTGACTTTGCGAATAATTTCGTCAATAACATCCTCGGTCTTTCTCGTTCGCAGACAACGACACAGATTGAGCACTACGATAACATTGCTGCTGTTTGTGATGCCATGAAGCGTATCCACTCTATTTTGATTGACCTTGACCGCGACATCTGGACTTACATCTCGATGGAGTACTTCAAACAGAAGATCAAGGCAGGGGAGGTAGGTTCATCGGCGATGCCACACAAGGTGAATCCAATCGACTTTGAGAACAGTGAAGGAAACCTAGGGGTAGCGAATGCGCTTCTGGAACACCTGGCAGCGAAGCTTCCTATTTCACGTCTTCAGCGTGACTTGACAGACTCAACAGTGCTTCGAAACATTGGAGCTCCAATGGCACATGCTGTCATCGCCTTGCAAGCCACAAGAAAAGGATTGAGCAAGCTGTTGCTAAACGAATCTGCGCTGCACCAAGACCTCGAAGACAACTGGGCAGTTGTTGCCGAAGCGATTCAAACCATACTACGTCGTGAAGCATATCCTTCGCCGTATGAGGCCTTGAAGGCATTGACGCGAACAAATACCGTAATCAATAAAGAAGCCATCCAGACATTTATCGAAGGACTCGATGTTTCTGACGATATTAAGACGGAACTTCGAGCGATCACTCCGCAGAACTACACCGGACTTTAATGAAGAGATTTTGGGAAGTGTTTAAAATGGTGTCGAACTACAAGATGAATGTAGTCGGCAACATTTTCTTCAACGTGCTCAACGCCGTACTGTCGTTGTTCACCTTCCTGAGTGTGATTCCTTTCTTGCAGATCCTCTTCAAACTCGAAGAGACGAAAGACCCTGCAGGACTGGAAGAGGGCACTTTTGATTATTACTACGCCTCACTCTCGCAGCAGCTCGACCTATACATTCAAGAGAATGGACAAGCCTCTGCGTTGATGTGGATGTGTATCGCGATTGTCTCTATTTCTTTCCTGAAGAACTTCGTGGGTTATTTGGCTTCATACAGCTTGGCCACGATTCGAACAGGTATTGCCAGAGACTATCGTCGAACCATTTATCGAAAGGTGATTTCATTGCCACTGAGCTACTACTCAAATGAACGTAAGGGTGATGTCATTTCCCGCATGACGAATGATCTGTTCGAGGTAGAATTCTCAGTGATTGGTGCACTGGAGCATTTGTTGAAGTCGCCGATCATGATCATCCTTTCTTTGGTGACGCTCTTCTCGATCAGTTGGAAGCTGACGCTATTTGCGTTGATTTTCCTTCCAATCTCCGGCTTTTTGATTTCGCGAATTGCGAAGAGTCTGAAGAATGCCGCTAAACGCGGGAAGGATAAGCTCGGTGATCTCCTTGCTATCATTGAAGAGACGTTAAGTGGTCTGCGTATCGTCAAAGCGTTCAACGGAGAACGTCAATTCAACGATCGCTTCGATGAGGTCAATGAGAGCTACTTCCACCTAATGCGAAAGCTCTACAAGCGCGAGTATTTGTCGTCACCAATGAGTGAGTTCATTTCCTTCGTCGTTATCGCTATTCTGCTATACGTTGGGGGAAGCCTCGTAGTAGACGGAGGCGAAGTGTTGGATGGTCAACTCTTCATCGGATATCTCCTTGTCTTCTCACAAATCATTGCACCGGCGCGTTCTATTAGTGACGCCTTCTTCCGAATCAACAAGGGAATCGCTTCCATAGAACGCATTGATGAAATCATGGATGCCGAAGTAACCATCCAAGACAAGCCGAACGCAAAGGTCCTACAGAGTTTCGAAGATCGAATTGATTTCAAAGACATCCGCTTCGCCTACGGAGAAGAAGAAGTCATCAAAGGCATCAATTTCTCCATCGCAAAAGGACAAACCATCGCTCTCGTCGGCCCATCAGGCGGAGGGAAGTCAACTATGGCGAATCTCTTAGGGCGTTTTTATGATGTGACTGGAGGGGAAGTCCTTATTGACGGCACGGCCATCACAGACTACAAGTTGGAAGATGTCCGCGCGCAAATGGGAATTGTTACCCAAGATTCGATTCTCTTCAA
Source organism: Flavobacteriales bacterium (assembly GCA_022447625.1). Taxonomy (GTDB): domain Bacteria; phylum Bacteroidota; class Bacteroidia; order Flavobacteriales_D; family Sanyastnellaceae; genus Sanyastnella. The sequence goes on from JAKVAX010000039.1 coordinate 3,785, forward strand.
TGACTCCGTAGCAACGAACATTGCCCTCGGTTCTGAAGACATCGACATGGATCGCGTAGTTGAGGCAGCCCGCATCGCTAACGCTGAAGAGTACATCAAAGACCTCCCAGGCACTTACGACTTCACCGTAGGAGACATGGGTAACAAACTTTCGGGCGGACAAAAGCAGCGCCTATCCATCGCGCGTGCTATCTACAAAAACCCTCCGATCCTGGTTCTCGATGAAGCCACCAGCGCCCTTGATACCGAATCAGAAAAGCTCGTTCAAGAAGCTATCAATAAGCTCATGCAGAGCCGCACCTCACTGGTCATCGCTCACCGCCTCAGCACCATCCAAAATGCAGACAAGATCATCGTCATCAAAGACGGAAAGATCGCGGAAGAGGGTACACACCAGGAGTTGATCTCGAATAAGGGGGTGTATTTTAATTTGGTGGAGATGCAAACTTTTGAGTAGGCGTTAGGCTTTAGACGATAGGCGTTAGTTCCCACTGAATAATGATTAGTAAACAATGATTACTGAATAATGAACTGATTCGTAGTTCCAGTTCATTATTCATTGTTCACGATTCATTATTTACTATTCAATCCGTCTACAGTCCACGGTCCACTTTCAGCGCAGCTGAAAAAAAATCAAACTTTTTTGAAACCTTCCGAAACTACCCCCGTAATAGATACTGTAAGATGTTTCATGGTAAAAACATTCTTGCAATCAGTTAAGCAAGCAAAAGAAATTCAAGGTTCCGACGGGAACCTTTTTTCTTGTCCAAAAAAAGCGCCCATCCCTTGACGAGATAGGCGCTTGTTGTTTCTGAAATCTGAATCTTACTTGCTGATAATCAGCTGCTCAGTAAATACAGTGTTGTTTCCTTTTGTGACAGATACGATGTAGGTACCGTTTGATAGGTTCGCTGTGTCGAACTGAACACGTGTTGATGTCACGCTGCGTTCTGTAATCAGCGTTCCGTTCATGTTGTGAATTCGCACCATCGCTCCTTCAAGGTCTTGTGGAAGATCAACGCTTACCTGGCCTCCTGGAGCAGGGTTAGGGAACATTGAGACGTCACGTCCTGCTGTTGCCGCTTCGGCGTCATAGTTTTCCATCATGCTTAACTGGAACTCACGTGTTAGTTCTGCCAAGGTGTTGAGGTCAATTTCTCCCCAGATTCCAACTACGGCAAATCCTTCTTCACCACCTGCGATTACCAACACTTCAGTAACCACTCCATTTTGTTCCTTAATCAAGACTTCAGCGTTTCCGTCTTTGTCATTGATGGTAACCAAGCTTTCGAACTCAGTTCCTGGCCGCTTGCGAGCTTGTGTGTAGTTCGCACGAGAACTTCCTTTGTCTTCAGAAGCCACCACTGCAACTCCTTTGATCATGCGGAATGCTTCCAATAGCTCTTCTTCTTCTTCATTCGTTGCTTCGATATGGTTCGCCATTTCGAACATCTTTCCCGAGAAAGTGATCTGTGTGAATTCTTCGTTTGATAAGAAATCGCTGAAGTAAGTTTCGATCGGGTTTTGTTGAGCGTTCATTGCCAAGCTTCCTGCGGCCGCTACAAGCATTAATAAGTATTTTTTCATCGTTAAAGGATAGATCTTAATAATTCATTTCAAGGCAGACGACCTGGCCTCAAAGAAGTTACGAGCTACTCTGAATTTAACAGTTCTTTACGAATGAAATGTGATCCAAGTCATGTATAGGCTGTGTGATCCTGCCCTACCTTTGTACTATGGCTATGAAAGGAAATAAGTTGTATTCGATCCTTCGAATGAAATGTCCGAAGTGTCATGAAGGGGATCTTTTCGAAGACAAGAACCCTTACCATCTTAAAAAAATTGCTGCGATGCCGGAGAAATGTCCGCATTGTGGAGAGAGTTTTTCTCGCGAACCTGGGTTCTATTTTGGTGCAGCCTACGTGAGCTATGGATTGACCGTCGCTCTCTGGATTGCGATTCTTATAGCCTTACTCACATTTAACGCTTTGGGTTGGATCGAATATGGATTCTTCTCGCACCCGGTCATTTTTATTGTAACAGACATTACGTCGTTGATTCTGCTCCTTCCGTTGATCTATCGTTTGTCGCGAAGTATTTGGATTAGCATGTTCGTCAAGTATGACGAAGAAGCCGGACAAGCTCAAAACCAACGGGCATAAAAAAACAAGAGCCGTCGTTTGACTGCTCCTGTTTGCTTTTTTTACCTAAAATCTTAACCTATTGCTTTGGTTATGAGTCGCAGGCCGCTGCCTGTCAGTTTACTCCTACGCTCACCAAAGGAAAATGTTTCAAGACCACATGACTTGGTCTTCTTGTCCTTCGTTCATAATGCGACTTTGCTCTTTGATAGATGCCTTGTGCACCGTTTCTAAGTAGCGTCGTACGAAGTCTTCTTGCAGGCCTAATTTTTTCGCTAGCGCGGAACGGGTTTCTAGTATCTCTTTCCAGCGCTCTAACTGAAGAATGGTTAGTCCGTGATCTTTCTTGTACTCTCCAATCTCAGTGATCAGTTCCATGCGATCTTTCAAGAGTTGGATAATATGGGTATCAATGTCATCAATACGCGCGCGCAGTCCTGAAAGATGGGCCGATGAGGTTTGATCGACGTTCTCTGTTCTCAGTTGGAGGTGATCAACCAATTCAACAAAGCGTTCAGGCGTAACTTGTTGACGTGCATCGCTCCATGCCTTTTCCGGCGTAGGGTGCGTTTCAATCATCAGTCCGTGCATACCGAGATCCATGGCCTTTTGAGCTACATCAAGAAGCAACTCTCGTTTTCCTGTAATATGGCTCGGATCGCAGATGATCGGGAGGTCTGGGTGCAAAGCTTTGAGCTCGATAGGAATCTCCCACATCGGCGCATTGCGATAGATGCCAGGATTCGGACTAGAAAACCCGCGGTGCATCACCATAAGTTTATTCAGGCCGTTATTAAGGAATCGCTCCACCGCACCAATCCAAAGTTGAAGATCTGGGTTGATTGGGTTTTTGATGATGACAGGAATATCAACACCTTTCAAGGCATCGGCAATCTCCTGAACTGAAAACGGATTCACTGTTGTTCGTGCTCCGATCCACAACACATCCACGCCAGCCTTTAAGCAGGCCTCTACGTGTTGTGCATTGGCAACTTCTGTGGTGGTTGGGATGCCAGAAGCTTTTCCAGCTTCTACGAGCCATTCAAGGGCAGGCTCTCCAATTCCTTGAAAAGAACCAGGACGAGTACGCGGCTTCCAGATTCCTGAGCGGAAGAGGTTCACCTTTGTGCTTTTACCGAGTTCAAGAGCGGTTTGCATGACTTGCTCGGGCGTCTCCGCAGAACAGGGTCCGGCAATGATAATCGGGTGATCGATTTGTATAGGCCACGAAGCCAAAGGAGCAATGTCCATTCGTTGTTCTTTGTAAGTAATAACAAAGATAAGCATGCTTTGATCTACGCCACACTGTGAAAGAGTCGTAAAATGGAATTATGAAAATTCTTGAAAGTGCCCAGGGCGGGACTCGAACCCGCACGCCCTAACGGACACATGGCCCTCAACCATGCCTGTCTACCAATTTCAGCACCTGGGCAAGTGCCCCTGGAAGTCAACTTGACGCTGATTCATCGATCGTCTAGCCAAACCTTCGGGGCTCATTTCTTCTCCTCAGGCTTTAGATCTGCATGGATTATTTCCAGGCCTAATGTTTTCAAGAACGTTTCTGCTTTTGAAGCAGTAAAGTGATCCCTCTGGGGCTCGAACCCAGGACCCATACATTAAAAGTGTATTGCTCTACCAGCTGAGCTAAGAGATCATTCCCGAATTGGGGGTGCAAATATATAACTGATCTCGTTAACACCAAAGAAAAAGTGAAATCTATTCCGCGTTAGCGATAAACAAATGTTTAACCCTCTCTGAATGCCTCGTCTAACCAACGATTGGTGCACGTTTATATTCTTTATTCGGATCGAAAAGAATGCGGTAAGTAATCAGCATTCTCGAGACTTCGGCTCCCAGATTTTCTGCTACGTGAACCATTTTAGGGTTGAAGTCGCCAATCCATGTCAAGGTAGTGGTGTCGTAACGGTCAAGGGTAACAATGTTCTCCTCGGCCCATTTAATCATAGCTCCTTCAATTCCTTGGCCATGGTAAGCACGATCTACCCCAAAAACAATACCCACCATAATACGTGGAGTCTTTCGCCATTTGTGGTAAAGGAATTTCAGCTTCCCAATCCAGTTAAGGTTACCATTGACGAAACGGAAGATTTCATTCAGCTCTGGAATATTTACGTAGAATGCAATCGGCTTATCGTTGTGGTACACGAACTCAATGATGTCACGGTCAACAACTGGCTTGAGCGACTTCATAATGCGCTGCGCCTGAGCTAGTGGCATCTTCTTGAATCCGTGATGTCCACCCCAAGCATTGTTATATACCGTGCAGAAGTCTTGCGCTACTTCATCCCAAGTTCTGCCTCGAATGTTCGCAAAGCGATAAGCGGGATCGTTTTTGATACGGTCATACTTACGAACGAAAACCTCTTGAGCCGGCACATATAAATCGCGCTTGTAGACGAATTGTTTGAAGTAAAGGTTCCAACCGTAATTATTGAAGAGCTCTTCGTAATAGGGCAGGTTGTAATTCATGGCGTAACTCGGAATGTCTTCGAAGTTCTTCACCACCAATCCCCAGAAGCGATCTTTTTCTCCGAAGTTGATCGGGCCATCAACAGCTTCCATGCCTTGTTCTTTTAACCATTCAATGGCTGTGTCGAACATCAAATTGGCAGCTTCTTGATCATTTGGGCATTCGAAGAAACCGATTCCGCCGGTAGGCTGTTCCATTCCTTTAGAATACTTCACATTGACAAAAGCGGCGATGCGACCGATGTCTGTTCCGCCTTTCACCAATACCCATCGCTCGCAACTTCCATCACGAAGAAGCTTATTCTTGCTAGCATCGAAGAGCTTTTCGATGTCTTGCTTTAGGTGTGGGATATAATTGGCGTGATCGCTGTAGATGTCATTGGGTACATCCATCCAGCGCTTTTCAAGTTGAGCTGAGTCTACCTTTACAAGCTGCATAGGGGAGTCAAGATTGCGGGCGAAATTACATCTTTTTCAATGGTTTGTGTTCGGAATGCCGACTAACTCGCCTTGTCCTAGAAGGCTTGATTTCAACGGTCTTTGCTAAAATCTGGCTACCTTCGCATAAAGCAGGCAACTATTCTGGAACTTCCTGCATCATCAGTAATGTAAACTTGAAACCAACTTATCCATGAAGAGAAGCTGGATGTTAATAGCAGCGTTATTTGTGAGCATGGTGGCCTTCGGTCAGCAGTCGAACGAATACCTCAACGATCAGTCAGAAGAGAAGGTCGCGTTCTGGAGCGCACAAGGCTGGATCTTCAACGAAGAAACTAAAACTGTGGAAGACGCAGTTGAGCTATCAAGCTTGACACCATTGAATGGAGCTCCTGAATTGACAGCGGCTACGTTTCATGCAAAGACTTTTGATCCACAGCAGTACACCATTCCTTTGAACAGCTCACAACCAACCTTTGTGAATGTTCCTGGAAAAGGAACGATCTACTTTCACAGCGTTCAGCGCTTTGAAACTCTCTGGAGCCGTCATCAGATCAACGAACAAGCGAAAGCCAAAAAGTAAGAGAAGATGAAAAAGATTATTGCAGCACTTTTATTGGCGATGCCTGTTCTTGCTTTCGGTCAAGAAGTAAACATTAGTACTGGATCATACACTGGTTGTGGAGGATTCCTCGTAGATTCTGGAAACACAGCAGGTGATTATACTCCGAACGAAAACTACACCTTCCTTATCTGTGCAGAAGAACCAGAAGAGGTAATCAACCTCTACTGGAACCTATGTGACCTTGGAGAAGGTGACCAGATTTCTATTTACGATGGGGTAGATGACACTGCTCCGCTTATCGGAACATACACTGGATTCGATCTTCAAGCACAAGACATCTACAACTCGGTAGACAACACAACAGGGTGTCTTTTCCTCGTCTTCACATCGGATGCTGAAGACAATGGAAACTTCACAGCTGAAATTAGCTGTGGTTACCCTTGTGAACGTCCATTCGCGATTCTAGAAGGTCAAGACGAAATTCCTTTGTTGATCTGTCCTGGAGACGAAGTAAACTTCGATGCATCTCCGTCTACAGTAGCTGAAGGGTTTGAGCTTACTGAATGGGAATGGGATTACGGTGATGGTGAAGTAGAGACATTTACTGATGGTCCTACAGCATCACACACTTACGACGTACCAGGTGCTTACAAAGTACAGCTCGGTTTGACAGACAACAACGAATGTGAGAACAACAACCTTACTGATTACTTGATCCTTGTTTCTACGGATCCTGATTTCACAGGAACATCTGTAGACGTTGAGATCTGTGTTGGTCAGGAAGTAGACCTTACAGGAGTTGTTAATGGAATTACTTGGGATGGAACTCCTGATGCGAACCTTGGTGGTGAGCTCTTCATTCCAGATGACCAGGAACAATGTTTCGAATCGACCATTACTTACCAGGCGTTTGCTCCAAATCAGGTGGTAGAACAGCCGGAAGACATCGACGATATCTTCGTGAACTTCGAGCACTCTTTCATGGGCGACTTGACGATCTCTATCATTTGTCCAAGCGGACAGTCAATGGCACTGCACCAGCAAGGTGGTGGTGGTACTTGGCTTGGTGAGCCAGTTGATGATGACGGGCAGCCAAACGCACAAGGTGTTGGTTACGATTACTGGTGGGCACCAGACGCAACACTCGGAACTTGGGCTGATGAATCAGGAGGTTTCACAACACTTCCTTCAGACACTTACTCAAGCGCACAGCCATGGACGCTTCTAGAAGGATGTCCATTGAACGGAGACTGGACCATCGAAATCTGTGATTCATGGGGATCAGATAACGGATTCATCTTCGACTGGGCGATCAACTTCGATCCTGAGCTCTTCCCTGAGCCTATCGTGTTCACGCCACAGTTCGGACCTGAATGTGATTCAACTTCGTGGGCAGGACCTTCAATCATTGAAACAAGTGCTGACTGTAACGACATTACAATCCAGCCAACTTCTTCAGGACAAGAGCAATACGTTTACACAGCGACAAACAACCACGGTTGTACCTACGAGCAAACGGTGAACGTCATCATTACTCAAGGGCCAATTGCCGCAACTTCAGACGTACTGTACTGGTGTGGTAGTGCAATCAGCCTAGATGGTCAGATTACGAACCCGGAAGTAGGAACGGTTTACGAGTACTCTTGGGATAATGGAGGACTCTTGAGCGATCCTAACGTGGCGAATCCACAGTTGGGTAACCTGGATGATGAAACAGTATTTACATTGACGGTGAATCCACTAGGTGCACCTGAATGTGCCTCAACTTCTTCTGTGCTTGTAGCGATTCCGGATGAGCCAATCATCTTCCCACAGGATACAATCATCGGATGTTTTGGTGAAGAGTTCTTGTTGGTAGCACCGGATCAGTCTCCTGATTGGGACTACAACTTCGTATGGGTGAATCTTGACGATGAAGACCAACCGCTTCCACAACAGCAAGGAATTGCCGTGGGAGATCCAGGAACATACCAATTGACTATTTCAATGGTTGATCCATGTAACTACGTGATCCAAGAGGAGATCGAAGTGATTATGGAAGTGTGCGAATTGGGAGACATTCCAAATGTTATTACGCCAAACGGTGATGCAGACAACGACTTCTTCCGTATTGAAGGTCTAGAGTACTTCTCTGGAAGCTCACTCCTTGTTTACAACCGTTGGGGCGCGTTGATCTACGAAAGCGATAATTACAAGAGTAACTGGTCTCCAACGGAAGATGAAGCTTCTGAAGGAACCTACTACTTCATTCTTACAGTGAACTTCCCTGAAGGACCAGAAGAATTCACTGGAGAACTCACGATACTTAGAAAATGATCTGTTACTCGTAGCAGTTCTGTCTGTTTGTGGAAAGGCGTCTTCGGACGCCTTTTTGCTTTTATATCCCCCTATATTCGTTGCATGGATGCTATTGAAGAGTTAGCGAAGCTTTCACAGCTCTTGCTGTTGGAACGAGACGAAGAAGAGTCGCGATTGCAGGCGATAATCGAGCAGAAGTCGATCAAAGAACGAAGAGATGAAGGACTTTGCTGGGCGCCTGTTTCTGTAGAGAAGACTGATTTCGCCTTCGGCGGAACGCCAAGGCTTCTTTTAGAACGCAACGCTGGTGAACACCCGGTGCATGAGCTTCAGAAAGGCAGTCCTGTCTTCCTCATCAATATAGACGATGCTTCACAACGCTACAAAGGAAACATCACCAAGCTCGACGAGCTGACGGCCGAAGTCTTGCTTCATGAAGAAGATATTCCTGAAGGCATTCGAGAACCGAATTGGATTCTGGAATTGCGCTATGATGATCGCAGTTTCTTTGAGATGGAGCGCGCATTGAATGTCGCCATCAACATGGAAGCTGGTGAGCAGCGTGACTTGCGCGATCGTTTACTCGGCTACAAAGACTTGCTTCCGCTGGAAGAGAACAGTTTTCCTGTCAGCGATCAATTGAACCCTTCGCAGCAAGAAGCCGTTCTCCGTGCCTTAAACGCTCAAGACCTAGCGATCGTTCACGGCCCTCCGGGAACAGGTAAGACCACCACCTTGTCTGAGGTGATTAAACACCTAGCGAAACAAGAGAAGAGTATCCTAATCACCGCGCCAAGTAATACAGCAGTAGACAATTTGATGCTGAAGGTGGCCAAGGCTGGACTCAATCCTGTACGTATTGGAAATAGCAGTCGTATGACTGATGAGGCGGTTCCTTTTTCGCTGGAGCATCGCTTAATTGAAGACAAAGAATACAAACTGGTTAAAGACCTTCGCAAGCGTGCCGCTGACCTTCTGGATAAGGCAGGAAAGTTCAAACGAAACTTCGGAAAGGAAGAACGCGAAGCACGCCGTTCAGCTCGCAAGGAAGCCCGTGACCTAGAGAAAGAAGCCCGAAATCTTGAACGTGCCCTTGAACAGAAAATCATTGATCAATCGGATTTAGTAGCGTGCACCCTCATCGGTGCCGCTGATGTTCGTATTCGCTCGCGTATCTATGATGCCATCATCATCGATGAAGCAGGACAAAGCCTTGAACCAGCAAGCTGGGTTCCGATTCTCAAAGGGAACAAAGTGGTGCTCGCAGGCTATCCACATCAATTACCCCCAACGGTAAAAAGTCACGACGCTGCCAAACAAGGACTCGAGGTAAGCCTCCTCGAAAAGGCAGTAGAACGCACCAGTGCTAGCGTGCTCTTAGAAGAACAATACCGAATGAATGAGAAGATCATGGGCTTCTCCAACCAATGGTTCTATGAAGGACGACTACAAGCCCACGAATCCGTTTCTCACCGAGCCTTGACGAACGAACTGGCTATTGAATTCATTGATACGGCAGGATGTGGCTATGAAGAAAAAGCGGCGAATGCCGGTGTATCTAAATCCAACCCAGAAGAAATTAGTATCATTCAAAAGCACCTTGACGAGTTGATCAACACCCACGGCGATCAAATTGAAGCCATTGGAGTTATCTCTCCCTATCGTGCTCAAGTGGAAGAAATGAAAACCCGTCTCCCTCAAGACGAACGTCTCATCATCCAAACCGTGGATGGATTCCAGGGACAAGAGCGCGATGTGATATACATTTCGTTGGTCCGCTCTAACGAAAACGGCGAACTCGGCTTCCTCACAGATTACCGACGGATGAACGTGGCCATGACACGCGCCAAACGAAAACTCATTGTGATCGGAGACAGCGCCACCATCGGCCAAGATGAATTCTACGCAGCATTTTTGGAGTATTGCGAAGGAGTGGAGGGGTATCGGTCTGCTTGGGAATATGTTTAGACTTTAGGCGTTAGGCTATAGGCAATAGATGTTCACTACAATCCGCAACCCGCGTTCCGCGTTCCTTTTCCTAACTTCAAGTATCATGAAAAAGCTCCTCTTATTTTCCGCGTTAGCGCTCGTATTCTTCGGATGTAAGAAAGATGAAGAATCATTGCTTGCTGACAATTCAACGAGTGATCCGAATGTGATCTTCCGTTTTGCTTTTGATGAGAACCAAGAGCGATTGGATAATATGGGGAACTCAACAGGTTTGCCAGATGGCCATGCGGGACAGTCTCCTAGTATCAATTTCATCTCGGCGCATTATATGGAGATGATTCCCAATGAACTGACATGGTTGGGTGATGGAGAGATTCTCTATGAAGGGCCAGAAACAACGGTAGGAGGCGAGGAAGCGATCGACTTTGATCAAGCCAACGTGGTACAAGAAGGGGAAGACTTTTTGGTAGTACCCCTGAGTAGTGTATCGCCTGGAACTTACGAGTACATTCGAACTTCTTTGTCGTACCAGAATTTCTTGGTGGATTTCATTGCCGCTGGGTTTGAGCTGACGGGAACTTTGGCCAGCTTTATCGGCTACAACAACTACATGACATCTTATACGATTGAAGAACAGTCAGTAGACGTGAATGAGAATAAGCTTCAAGGATACTGGGGATTCGAAACGATCGGACAAGTAACCACAGGGCAGACGCCTAAAGGTGCTACTACCGTTCCAAATCCATTAGCGGGTACGTCGCCGATTCCTCCAGGTTCGTGTTTGGTAACTGGGGAATTGACTTCTCCTTTAACCATCACAGGTAACGAAACAGAAGACATCATTGTGACCCTCTCACTTTCTACGAATCAAAGCTTCGAGTGGGTAGAGGTCAATGAAGACGGCATCTGGGAGCCAGAGGCTGGTGAGAATATTGTTGATATGGGTATTCGCGGTTTGATCGCTACCGCGGAATAACTACTCCAATACTTCGCCCGTTTCCTCATCGTATTGAGGAAGCGAATCGGAATAGTCTACCGCAGTTCCTGGGGTGCGAACGGATTCATCAATGGGTTGTAGTCCACGTTCACGTACTGTGCGCATTCCAGGATCCTCTTCAGCCAACGGGAAGACATCTACAATCTTCGTGTAGGTAATAGAAGGAATGACGTAGCCTGAGATACTTGTCTTCAGGAAGTCAGACGTTTTATCGTACGCGTCTCGCACATCACCTGCTGAGATCAAGAAGTACTGGTTGCTTGATTTCTCTTCGCCTTTGCTTTCATCGAAAGAGACAAATGACACCTTCACACGGAACCACATGTCAGAATCATCAAAGCGAATAACTTCAGCGAAGTTTGACTTCGTGATTTGCTGAACTTCATATGGCTTTCTGCCCATCTGCTCTAGCAGAAAAGTCATGCGCGTTTCTGCTTCAGTATAGTTATACGCATCAAGAAGGAACTGCTCTGTCACCTTCCCTTCATTTCCGTGTTGATCCTCTTTTACGTATCGAACCTTACAAGTAAACCAGTGCTTTGTCATTGCTGCGAATTAGGTAGAAGGCAAAGCTAGGCAAAGGAATACGGGGAATCCAAATTCCGCGCTAGCGAGTTATCGACGTCTTACTCACGTGCGAGGTTTATCTGACAACATATCAGTGGGAACTGACATTTGCTTCAACCTCAATCGTACAACAAAGCTGAAACTATGGAGAGACATTGCGGCAGTAAAGCAATTGACCATGAAAGCATTGAATCTATCCTCAAACGCAGGAGACCTATCTGAGAACTTACCTCACAGTATGATGGTGAAGAATGAAGATCTCACGGTCTGGCAACTCGTAAAATTAGGACGTCTTTATTCTAAGTCGGCTCGTTATGATGAAGCATTGGGCTTCTTTGATCGTGCGATCGAGATGGAACCAAAAGAGTCTACGATCCATTACTACCGGGGTGTGGTGAACTTCCGCTTGAATAAGTTGGAATGTGCGCTGCGTGACTTCGAGCGTTCAATGAAGCGCAATCCATGGAATACCATTGATATTTTGAATTACACAGGGTGTATCCGTTTCCGTTTAGGAGATATCAAAGGTGCACGCAAAGATATTTCTCGTGTACTGAATGCGAATCACGGATTGCTGAACGATCTAGTGATGTCAGCAGATGAGTACCTCGAGTTGATGGCGATTTAATCAGAGTGCAATGCCCTCGAGCTTCTCGAGGATCTGATGCGCCACATCAAGAGCCCGGTATCCGTCGCTAACGGTAACTTCCGGTGTAGTGTCATTCTTGATTGATCTTGCAAGTGAAGCGAGCTCATCACGAATGGCATTACTGTTTTCAGGGATTTGTGGCTTCTCAAAGAAGATCTCTTTACTGCCTTTTCCTTCTCCTAGGTCGATGGTCACAGCAAACGGATCTGCTTCCCCTTCTACAGCCTTCATGCGAACGATTTCAGATTCACGCTTCAAGAAATCAACAGCGATGTAAGCGTCACGCTGGAAGAAACGACACTTACGCATGTTTTTCAGCGAAATACGACTAGCGGTCAGGTTCGCTACACATCCATTGTCAAATTCAAGACGGGCATTTGCAATATCTGGAGTCTCAGAGACGACAGCAACACCGCTTGCACTGATCTTCTTTACGTTCGCGCCAGTAGCTGCAAGCACAACGTCGATATCGTGAATCATCAGGTCAAGAACCACTGAAACATCCGTACCACGAGGGTTGAACTGGGCCAAGCGGTGCGACTCAATAAACTGAGGCTGCTGAATCTTATCCTTGATGGTGGTGTACGCTGGGTTGAATCGTTCCACGTGCCCAACTTGCACTTTCACATTGGCCTCTTCACTCAAACGAATCAGGCTCTTAGCTTCATCAAGGGTGTTGGTGATCGGCTTTTCAATGAAGACGTGCTTGCTCGCGCGAAGTGCGGTCTGCGCACATTCGTAATGCGAAAGAGTAGGAGTAACGATATCTACAACGTCAACATCTGCAATGATGCCTTCAATGGTGTCGTAGGCTGTGAGTCCGAATTCTTCTGAAACACTCTGTTGCTTTTCAGGGTCTGGATCATAAAATCCAACCACTTCATAAATGTCTTTCAACTCGCGCAGACACTTGATGTGGATTTTACCAAGATGCCCTGCACCCAAAACTCCGATCTTCAACATGGAATCGATTTTTTTTTAGCGCCACAAAGATGCGGCTTTCTTACGTCCAAATGTACTTTCTGTATTATCGACATCAGTTCGTGTAAATCATACTTATCAACATCGGCATTGGAATGGACAAAGCCATTAGATTTGAATGGTCATGGAACGTGTAGATACATATCGCCATAAAGGCTTGAGAAAGCGACTCATGGATGAGTTGCGTGAGTTGGGCATTCGTGATGAACGCGTGTTGGATGCATGTTTTAACGTTCCACGACATTTCTTTTTGAGCTCTGCATTTTTAGAGTTCGCCTACGATAATAAGGCCTTCCAAATTGGAGCCGGTCAAACCATTTCGCAACCTTTTACTGTAGCCAAGCAAACGGAGCTTCTGGAGATTAAGAAAGGAGACAAGATCTTGGAAATCGGAACGGGTTCGGGATACCAAACATGTGTCCTTTGTGAAATGGGCGCGAAGGTTTGGTCTATTGAACGACAGAAACTGTTAGCTGACAATTCAAAGGTGTTGATTCGTTCATTGGGCTACCGCCCGAATCTGTTCTACGGAGATGGCTACAAAGGAAAACCTACTTTCGCACCTTTCGATGGAATCATTGTGACCTGCGGTGCACCAAGCATTCCAGAAGCCTTGCTTTCACAATTGAAGATTGGCGGGAAGCTAATCATTCCTGTAGGAGAAGGTAAGACTCAAGTCATGTTAGAAGTGACACGAAATTCAGCCACTGACTTCTCTAAGAGGGAACACGGCAACTTTGCTTTCGTTCCGATGCTTAACGACAGAGCCCGATGAAAAAACTCTTTTCCACTGACCAGATCCGAGATTGGGATCGCTACACCATTGAAATCGAACCGATCTCTTCCCTGCGTCTGATGGAAAGAGCATCCACCAAGGCCTTCGCTATCTTGATGGGCTTACTTGATGACGAAGACATTACCATCTTCTGCGGCACAGGTAACAACGGTGGGGATGGACTTGTGCTTGCGCGCCTCTTGCGCTTGGCAGAGTTCGAAGTCGATGTGTTTATTCTTGGGGATCCTGCGAAAGGTTCAGAAGATTTCAAGACCAATCTAGAGAAAGTTGGAGAGGTTCAAGTTCTCGCTAACGCGGAAATGGATTTGATGGAATACCTCAATGGGAAAGTAGTCATCGACGCGATTTTTGGCAGCGGACTGACGCGTCCGCTCGAAGAATGGCGAAGTGATATTGTAAGGTCGATTAACCTCTACGCCGGTAGAATCATTTCGCTCGATTTGCCAAGTGGACTCCCAGGCGATGCGAGCTCTTGGGACCATGATAGCATTTGGGCTGATCTCACCATCAGCTTTCAGCAACCGAAGAAGAGCTTTTTCTATGAAGAGGGAGATCAACGCAGTGGAGAGATCATCGTGGCCGACATCGGTCTGCATCCGGATTATGAAGAGGATGAATCGTGCACAGACTATTTCGTAGATCCTGAATACCTCGGTGATTTATTGGTTCAGCCTTTCCGTTTTATCCACAAGGGAAACAAGGGCATGGCTCAAGTCGTTGGCGGACATCATCGTATGTTTGGAGCGATTGGATTGACGGCCAACGCCGCCCTACGAAGTGGTGCAGGCTTGGTAGTAGCTCAAGTTCCAGCTCAAGCTGAGATGCTCATTCATCAATGGCACCCAGAAGCGATGGTGATTGCAGATCAAGGAACCGAATTCTTGACGCGTTTGGAGGTTCATCCGAAGACTACTGCTCTTGGTATAGGTCCGGGGATGGGGCAAGATACCGCCTCGCTGCCAGTGCTCCATTCCGCGCTAGCGTCAGAATTGCCCTTAGTCATAGATGCAGACGCATTGAATTTAATCGCAGCCCACGGATTACAAAAAGAAATGAAGCGCGCGTACCCTACAGTGATCACACCACATCCAACTGAATTCGATCGTTTATTCGGTGCGCATGAAGGTGAAAATGCCATTGTAGACCGCGAAGCAACGACGCGCGCAAAAGCGCAAGAGTATCAATGCTTCATTGTCTTGAAGGGAGCCTTCAGCAGAATCTACACGCCTGAAGGAGAGTGCATCTATAATACCAGCGGATCACCAGCGCTTGCGGTTGGCGGAAGTGGAGACGTCTTGACCGGATTGCTCACAGGCATGCTCGCCCAAGGATTCGCACCGGTGGATGCGACCATGTTAGCGGTTTACCTACACGGTAGTGCGGGAGAACGTTTTGAAGAGATGTACGGAACAAGAGGAATGACAGCGACTGACATTGTGGATCTATTGCCAGAAGTCTTCGCTCAATTCATCGATTAGAGCAAGCCTTCGATAGTACCAATTCCGAGACGAACAAGCTCAGGTTGTCCTGAAGTACAATTGAAAACTGTAGAAGCTTCAATATTCCCCATGCCTCCGGCTACCACCATATCTACGGTTTTCACATAGCGCTCGTGAATCAGTTCTGGATCAGTGGTGTATTCAATGATCTCGTCGTCATCATGCACCGAAGTAGCCACCAACGGGTTGCCTAAGGCAGAAACCAGAGCCAACGCAATTTCATTGTCAGGAACACGAATACCAATCTCTTTACGCTTTGTCTTAAAGATCTTCGGCACGTTCGTATTCGCATTCAAGATGAAGGTATACGGACCAGGCAATGCACGCTTCATTAGCTTGTAGATATTGTTTTCTACCGGCTTGGTGTACTCAGAAAGGTGGCTCAAATCACGACAAACCAAAGAGAAGTTCGACTCCTTCATTGATACCCCTTTAATCTTCGCTACACGCTCAACCGAACGCACCCGGCTCAAATCACAACCGATAGCATACACTGAATCAGTAGGGTAGATAATCACACCACCATCTAGTAGGCATTCCACAACTTGTCTAACCTTTCGCGGATCTGGGTTTTCTGGGTGAATTTGTACGAGCATGTGTTACGTAAAGTTTAATCTAATATAGAAGGGGGAAGTGGAGAATACAAGAGGTCGAGGAGGTTCGTGGTTTGTGGTGCGTTGTAAGTAGTTCGTAGTGGATAGTATTGGATGTTTTGATCGCGAGGTGGAATATTGATTGGGGGAATTAGGATGTTTTAATCAATATAAGGAGTACGTGGGGGAGTTTGTCAGCGACGAATTATTTGGGAGGGTATGTTCAAATAACTGTGTCTGTTTATTAATTCTCAATCCAAGGTTTTATCCGTTCTGGGTAATTCAAGAGA
>JAKVAX010000004.1 GCA_022447625.1 Flavobacteriales bacterium
AAAAAAGTTGACAGTGTTTGTACTAAAATACTGTTATAGGTTTACAAGTGTTCTTATTTCCTGCTTTAGGTTGTCTTTTTCAAAGTGAACTTGGTTAGGGGTAGCTAGCCTTAAGCTTTCATGGGGTCAAAATGAGTTGTATAGTGCGACAGCTTTGCGAACTCCTTCTCGTGCGTCATCCAAGCCTCTTAAGTTGTAGCTGTCTAAGAACTCTCCTTTGATGATGCCATTGATTCGTTCAGCTTTAGGATTATCCAGCGGTTGGGAGTTCTGTGTCATGGAGATGCGGATGCCGAGTTATCCGATTTGACTACCCTGACGGGAATGGAACTCACCGAAGGTAAAAACGGATAACTCTACGTCTGCACCTACGCGGAAGGGGGGATATCACAACTAATCGTCCGTTAGTTGTTGGATACGGCAATGATTCCGCGGATCAATTGAATGCCTCCGAATACGATGGCACCCCAAAAGACATAGCCAAAGTCTGCAATGGTGGCGATCAATCCACCAATACACCATACGGAGCCCCAGAGAATGTCTCTCTGACCGTCTTTCTTTTGGGCTTCAACAAAAGGAGCAGTTTTTTCTTGCACGATAGCCCGTGCGGCTTCACGGTCCATACCGTGTTCTACGAGAATATCAACGGTTTCGCTCGGAGTTCTTCTTCCTTCGAGCATGTCTGATAAGGCAATATCAACCTCTTCTTGACTGTGTTTCAGTTCAGTCATGATTGAGTTTATTTTCAGTTTAGCAACACCAACTTAATACATATTTGTCAGCCCTCTCAGAGCGCTAGGATAGTTTTCAACAATTGAGTACCCATTTTCATATTTTAAGGGAATGAAGACATAAAAAAAGAGCCTGGGTGTTTACCTAGGCTCTTTTCAATATGATGAGAATGTTCTTAGTTCTGCATTTCCATTTCAGGAGCTACTTCAGTTGATTCTTCAACTGGCTTTGGCATTGTCTTCACGAAATCAATCTCTTCGATCAAGTTCGAAGCACCAGCCAACTTGTCGATACAGAACATTACGTAGCGAATATCTACTGAAATCGTACGCTGTAGTTCAGGCTCGAATGCGATATCTCCACTCATCGCTTCCCAGTTACCGTCGAATGCAAGACCGATCAAGTCTCCATTTCCATTGATCACTGGAGATCCAGAGTTACCACCTGTAATGTCATTGTTTGAGATGAAACATACCACAAGATCACCGTTGTCATTTGCCCAACGTCCGAAGTCTTCTGCTTCAATCAAACGAGACAATTCAGCAGGAACAACGAACTCTGGGTTTGAAGGATCCCGTTTCTGTAGGATACCATCAGTAGTAGTGATGAAATCGTAGTGTACAGCATCAGCAGGGTAGTAGTCACCTACTGTTCCATATGTCAAACGCATTGTAGAGTTTGCATCCGGGTAATATGCTTCGTTGCTGTTCATTTTGCGAAGTCCGTCAACAAAAAGACGGTAACCTTTGTCAAATTTCTCTTGAGCTGGATTCGCAAATGTTCCGCGGTATGCTTCGATCATTGAGTTCCCTAGCATAATTGCAAGGTCTTTATCGTAAGCTTTCTTCATCTTCTTTGCAGGAAGCTGCATGAACGCATTCAAGCTGCTTTCGTTAGCCAAGAAGCTAGTAGAGTAAAGTGTCTCCACAAAACGATCAACGTCTCCTTTGAACTTGCTGTCAATGTATTCAAAGATGCTTGGCAAGTACTGCTTGTCAACGTTCTCTTTGTACATCTTGAGTGTATTGCGAAGAAGTTCGCGGTCAGTATCCAGGTCGTAATCTTTGAAGAATCCTTCAGAAGTACCTGCGAATGACCCCATGATTTGCTTACGCGTCTCCATGTCTTCTTCTGCCATAGCTGCACCGTAAATGCGGTTGAATCGGAAGGCAAACAATGTAATGTCAGCACCGATGATACCCGCTTCTAGCGCGTATACGTTCGACTTAATCATTGGATCTGAAGACTTGTAGAAATCTTCAATCATTCCAAGTGCCTCACCGTATTTCTTCTTGCGATCAGCATCTTTATCAACCCATGCAGCGAATTCACTTTCAATCTGCTGCTTCTTACCGTATACATTCAAACGCTTCAGACCTTTAGTCTGCCCGATGTAGTACTTCCAGTAGTTGGCAGTGCTTGCATACTTAGATGCGTACTGAATACGAACGGCTTTGTCAGCGTCCATGTGCTCCTTCATTGTTTTCAGCTTCACGTCTCGAACCTCTACTACAGTTGGGTTGTAAAGGTTGATCGCTTGCTCAACTCCCCATGATGAAAGGTAACGGTCAGTAGACCCAGGGTAACCCATGATCATAGTGAAGTCTCCAGGCGCTACACCGTCAAGAGAAACGTTCAAGTGACGCTTAGGAGTGTAAGGAACGTTGTTGTCTGCGAAGTCCGCAGGGTTGTTGTCTTTGTCAGCGTAGATACGAAGTAGAGAGAAGTCTCCTGTGTGACGTGGCCACATCCAGTTATCTGTATCTCCTCCGAACTTACCAACGCTTTCTGGTGGTGCACCCACAAGACGAACATCGCGGTAAGTGTTGTAAACGAACAGGTAGTATTCGTTTCCATAGAAGAATCCTTTTACTTGTGCGTTGTAGTCAGTTCCTTCAGTTGCTTCAGCTGCGATCGCACGTGTCATCTCGCCGATTTTCGCTTCACGCTCGCTTTCGCTCATATCGTCATTGACACCTTCGAGAACACGTGAAGTCACGTCTTCAATGCGCACCAAGAAGCTCACTTCGAAATCATCGATGTGCATCTCTTGGTCTTTACTCATTGCCCAGAATCCGTCTGTTAGGTAGTCGTTTTCTTTAGAGCTGAAGCTTTGAATTGCTCCGTAAGCACAGTGGTGGTTCGTAAGAACAAGTCCTTGATCAGAGATTACCTCAGCTGTACACATACCTCCGTTCAACATTACGATCGCGTCTTTAAGACTCGCTTTGTTGATGTCGTAGATATCTTCTGCGCTCAGGTTAAGCCCCATGTTTTTCATTTCGGCTTCATTGATCTTCTTCAGCATATGAAGAAGCCACATTCCTTCATCTGCCTTCGCCATTACAGAGGCACCCAGAAGGATAGTCATCATCAAGATCAGTTTTCTCATGTTATCTAGTTTGATTCCGCTAGGGCGGAGTAAGTTCTAAGTAATCTAATTCGGGATAGTAAAAGTAGCGTTTCTTCTTTCGCCTAAACGGCGGAATGGGATGAGCATCCGTTGTCCGTGTCAAGCGGTTATTGACCTAGACATTCGGCGCTTATTGATCGCTCCCGTCCTTTGACCAGTCAATCTTCACAATCAACGAATCAATCGCATTGTACAACTCGCGAAGGTCTGGGCCTTGGTAACGATTGTTTACGCGCTTATCGCCAATTTGTGTGATGGTGGCAGGCAAATCTGTCACCATTGGTTGGTCATAGGTAGTTTGAAGCGTATCATAACCGAGCTTTTCCGCGATAGCGAATACTTCAGCAAACAACTCAGCATTAGCCTCTGCCTTGTACTTTCCAATCATGTCAACGAAGTTGCGTCCTTCATAGAAACACATTCCGTTATCAAGGGCTTCAAAAGTGAAGGTCGGACAAGTACCAAAGCATGCCGTACGTTCGTAATAAATCGCTGTCTTCGGCTGTACAGGTTCTGGAATTTCTACTGAATCTACTTGAACAGGAGTCGGAGGTGGCGGTGGTGGTGGCGTTTCTGCCAAATCATCCTTTGCTTTACATCCTACAATTCCAGCACCAATGACTAGCACTAGGAAGAAGTATCCGATCGCAGTTCTCATTTCTTCTTGTTTTTCTTAGCATTCTCTTGCTGAAGCTTTTGCATCTCTTCCAGACGTTGCTGGAAGTTCGACTTTTTCTTCGGTGTCGCCTTGTTCTTTTCGATCTTCTCGCGAATCTTATCCTCGTCGATCAAGTAGTTCTTGATCAATACCATCTGACCAATTGACAGCAAGTTAGAACAGAAGTAGTAGAAGCTCAATCCGGCAGCGAATTTGTTGAAGAATACGAGCATGAACAACGGGAAGATGTTCATGATTACCTTCATATTCGGCATACCTGGCTGCTGAGCATTCGGCATATTCGCTGAACTCAAACGCGTGTAGAAGAAGGTAGAAACCGCCATCATTACTGTGAATCCAGATACGTGGTTTCCGTAGTAAGTAGAGACAACAGGAATGTGTTGGCTCCAAGAAATAATCGCGTCATACGCTCCAAGGTCATCTGCCCATAGGAAACTGCCTCCACGAAGGTCAATATTCGCAGGGAAGAAGCGGAACATCGCATAGAGAATAGGAAGCTGTAACAACATTGGTAAACAACCCGCGAATGGATTGACCCCTGTCTCTCGGTACAAGGCCATGGTAGCTTGCTGCTTAGCCATAGCGTCATCCTTGTGCTTTTCGTTGATCTGCTCAATCTCAGGACGAAGCACACGCATCTTCGCTGATGACATGAAGTTCTTCCATGTGATTGGAGAGAGCAGTAGTTTGATCATAATCGTGATCACCAAGATGGCAATACCGATACTGCTAATGAAGCTTGTCAACCAGTTGAATACTGGAAGAATCAACCATCGGTTAACCCATCCGAAGATGAACCAACCGTAGTCTATTATGCGATCAAACTCCTCTACTTCATGGCTTTTAAGTTCGTTGAGCTCGTTCGGACCGAAATAGAACTCTAGTGATTGCACACTATTTGCAGAAGCCAGCATGGGCATTGGCAGCTTCGCATCGTAGAACATGTTTACCGTAGTATCCTCCTCTGCCGTAGGAGGATTTGATTTGATGTCTGCACCTGCGGCAAAACCTTCGCGATTAATCACCGCTGCGCTGAAGTAGTTTTGCTTAAACGCCATCCAGTTCAGCTCACGCTCTAGCACTTCGTCGTCTTCGCGCCCATCTCCAAGATAGTCGCGGCCTTGTCCCATTTCTCGGAAGTATATCGCACTGTGCTGGCGCTCCCAGGCAATGCCTTTCTCGTTGTGCTTACCAGCAGAAGACCAGTTGAACTGACCCGTAGGTAAATCAAGTGTTTGGTCAAGCCCAATGGCCTGTATCTGAAGATTTACAACGTAAGCATCCGTATTGAGCTCGTAAATGTAGTCTAGGTACTTGCCAGGGTCGTTCGTCTGCAAGCGCATAACAACACGCTGAGAACTGTCTGTCTTCTCTTCACTTACTTTAGTGAAATAGAGGTCAGACATATTCATTTTCCCTTTTCCACGGTACTCGAACCATATATCCATCTGGTTCTTGTCTGCGTGCCAGAGCTCAATGTTTTCTTTTTCCCAGAATGACTGGAACTGCTCCAATTCAGCGCTGTAGAACAGTCCACCTTTGGAGTTAATCGCCACCTTCACTTTCTCATTCTGCATGAAAGTAAGCCCTTCCGATCCCTGAGCAGACGGGGAGAAAATTCCCCATCGAGAGGCGTTCTCTGCTGCAATGCGCACAGCACGTGCGCTATCGGTTTCTTGAGCCACGTTCGCAGCAGGTGCGAGCGATCCAGGATCATCAGCCGCAGA
Organism: Flavobacteriales bacterium; assembly: GCA_022447625.1. Lineage (GTDB taxonomy): Bacteria > Bacteroidota > Bacteroidia > Flavobacteriales_D > Sanyastnellaceae > Sanyastnella. Next base: position 5,552 of record JAKVAX010000004.1, read on the forward strand.
TGTACTCATGTCTACCTGGCTGCTGTCGGCAGCCTGTATGGTTTCTGTTATGGGTTTTGGCTCCTCATCAGGAGTGAAGAAATAAGTGTATCCAACGAAGAATAACACCATCAATAACAACCCGGTAACCGTATTCCTATCCATTTACAAATCTTAGGGGGGCAAAGATATACGTTCTCATGGCATCTACCGCATGGCGATGTAGTTATTGGCAGCCTGTAGGCTGTGGACGGTTGACGGTTGACGGTTGACGGTACTTAGTGGACCGTGGACTGTGGACCGTGGACCGTAGGCTTCTGAAATTACTCAGATCTCAGTATTCAAACTTTCGTCCACGAACCCCGAACTACGTCCTACCGATCACTCGCCTTATACAGTCTCAGTCACAGGAAACATACTCTTCATCATCCCAAAGAATTCCGGATCAGACATTGAGTAGCGCGCTCCTAGGAGTTGGTCTGCATCTGCTCCTGCTTGGTATCGTAGGGTGTCTGAACCGTCAGTTGCAGCATTCCAGATGACATCTGCAATGAGGTCTGGATGGCTCATGTTTTCTGGGTTCATCGCATTCTCGTATGACTTCATCATTCCACCAACGAAGGCGTTGTATTCTGTGAGTTCCTCATTGTGTTGGAAGTCAAGTGAACGGGAACCGAAGTCAGTGGCAACACCACCGGGCTCAACGATTTTCACTTTAACTCCGACTGGTGCTAGCTCATAATGAAGCGACTCGCTGAAACCTTCTACAGCAAACTTGGTGCTGTGGTATAGCGGCATTAATGGGAAGGTCATGCGACCGCCGATAGAGGAGATATTGATGATTGTTCCGTCGTGGTTCCCTCTAAGGTGAGGCAGAATAGAACGCGTTACATCAAAAAGGCCAATGACATTCGTATTGAACTGACGAGCAACTACTTCTTTAGTAGCTGACTCGAAGGTTCCCATAAGTCCGTAGCCTGCATTGTTTAGAACCACATCAATCTTTCCAAACTTCTCGATGCCTGCGTTAATCGCGCTATCGATGCTCTGTTGGTCAAGAACGTCTAGTTGTTCAACGATGACGTTATCTAGTGCAGCAAGATCAGTGCCTTTTTCTGGTGTGCGCATGGTAGCGATCACGTTCCAGCCTTCCTTCTGAAATTTGAGGGCAGTGTGACGTCCGATTCCTGTGCTTGCTCCGGTAATTAGAATTGTCTTTTTCATCGGGTGAGATTTATTTCGTTTTTAATTCTTACTCCAAATTTCATCCAAACAATTCCTCAGTATAAACACAGAAAACGGATTGTCTAACACAAAATCATGGGGTACTCATAACCACTGTTAAAAGCCTAGAATTTCCCACTATTCACCGGGTTCTCTGGAACTGGTTCTACATTGTCCCAATGTTCAACAACACGGCCGTTGTCAACCCTAAAGATGTCTACCTGTGCATAGTCTTGATTAAGTTTACCGTCGTTCCAATTCGCCTTAGCTAGCGTGGCTACGAAGTTTCCTTGTCCAACACAGAGCACAATCTCTTTGTAATTCAATGGACGCTGAGGGTTCTTAGCTAATTGGTAAAATGCATCTCTTCCGTCGGCTACGTCTTTATTATGCTGAATGTAATCCTCAGCTACATACTCTTTAATGAGTTCTGGATTGCCGCCCTCCATCAAGGCATTGTGCAAAAGGTTCCTCACGAGGGCAACATTCTCATCGGTTTTGTCTAGATCGACGACCTCCGTGGGGCCATCGATGGAAGTATGTCCAGAAGGTGTGTTATCTGCGTACGCTGAGATTACATCCCAGTGCTCAATGATCTTGTCATTTTCATCGTACGCGAAGAAATCTGTCGTGACCCACTTCGCTTCACAATTATTAATGTCTTGGTATGCTTGTACGAATACGTGTTTGCCGTCATCCCAGCCCCTGACAATTTGAATGTCTCGTACCGGACAACGTTCAACGAAGTCACCAAAGAATTCGATGAATCCTTCTTTGCCATCTTTAACACCTGTACTGTGCTGCTTGTAGTAGGCTCCGGTATATTTATTGATAGCCTCTACATAATGTCCGTCGCGGATACCTTCGAGGTAAAGTGCTTTTGCTGATTCAAGTCTTTTGCTCATGGTCGTGTTGTTTCAAAATGACAACACAAAAGTGGAATCCTCAAGTGAGTAAAGGGTTATAGATTCAAGTGTATCTATGGTAAATCACTAACCATTGTTTATTCTGAATTGCTGAGGGGTGAATCCAGATTGCTTCTTGAACCACTTGCCGAAATTGCTTGGCTCATCAAAACCTAGTTCAAAGGCGATCTCTTTCGCGTTTTGCTTCCCAAAGACCAATGCTCGCTTCGCGCTTAGAAGCAGCTGCTCGTCGATATAGGCCTTGATGGTAAGTCCTGTAATTGCCTTTGAAACTTCGTTTAGGTGTTTGTAAGAAACGCCCAGTTTTCCTGCGTAGAAATTGGCATCGCGCGAGTCGGAGAAGTGTTGCTCATGCAGCTCAAGGAACTGATAAAACAAGGCAGTATGACTGGTTCCTAGTTCTTGATCTGGCAGTTGTAAACACAATTCGAGTAGGAGGGTAGTCAACAGCGCACCAAGTTTCAAGTGTCCATTTCCTGAAGAACTAGCAGCGTAGCTTTGAGTTAACAAGCGCAACAATATTTGCAGGTGCTCACTTTGATCAAACGCTTGAACGTTTGTCTTAGTCAGAAACGAGCGTTTGAATCGAGCTAGTGCTGCTTGTGAGGCATGTTGGTCAAGAAATTCTTCAGTGAAAAGCACGAAGGTTCCTTTGTAATTCCGAGCAGCATCGAAGGCGTGAACCTGTCCTTTGGTCAATAGAAGTGCCTGTCCCTTATAAAGGTCAAGAGCTTCAAAATCTACTTGGTGTTTGACGTGAGAAGACTCTAGGAAGATGATCACGAAGAAAGCTAATCGGTGCGCCTTGAAAGGGTCGTGATCAAGGTCAACAGGAATATCAAACAGTTCCTCGATTCGCTTTATTTCGAGTCCATGGGCAGTACGCTCATCACTTTCGTGAAACTGAATTCGAGGAATGGATTTTGGACTGTTCTTCATCATTAGCAATCATCGGTCATCCGGTAATGACCAATGATCTTGAACTCAAAGAGCATGTCTTCTAAAACCTGTCCAGATCCAATGTTGTGTACGATCTGGTAGACGCCTGAGCTGCCTTTCACTCCTGATACAACGCCTATGTGTTTGATTCCACCTCCGAGATTCCAACAAACAATGTCACCTGGAAGGTAATCTTCCGCGCTAGCGCTAATGGTCAATTCCTCACCAAATCTAGAAAAGAATACCATGAGGTTAGGAACTCGTCGGTGATCAATGTTGTAATCAGGTCGCGAGAGTCCCCAATTTGCAGGGTAGAGGTGAAAGTTGTTTCTCATGTCTTCATGCACCAGCTGCTGCAGATCAATCCCCATTTTGCGATAAGCACGAATCACTACATCTGTGCAAACTCCCTTGTCAGCCGGGACGTCTCCCATAGGGTAGTTCAATTTGAAGTAGCTAGGATCATAGGTGACTTGGTCTTGTGTTAACGCTAGCGCGGAATCGGCCAAGGCACGTTCGAATTGCTGTCCATAAATTGAGGAGGAACAAATGAATAGAGAAAAAAAAATGAGTGATCTAAGCATTCGGCAAGATGTCAAAACCACACCTAACTCCCTAGTTATTAGGATGTTTTAACTCCTTTGGGCGATAGTAATAAGCGTAACCACAATGATGATGACAACAATCGGAATGGTAGTCCATATGTATTTTTCAAGCTTGCCGGCTTTAGTCGCCCAAAGACCTGCGACTACTATGGCGAAACATTCGAAGCCCCATTCTAAAGAGAAGACTACAGTTAGCGCACTTAATAAAAGTAATGCACGAAGCCACCATGGTATGCGCTTATTAGCTTCCATAAGTCTAAGGAACAATCCTGGATGCTTTAAATGGTTTTGACGCTCTCCACTCGGAATCGATCTCCCAACTGCTCCACAACGAAAGCGTACTTTCGTAACACTTCATCCCCACTCCCAAACCCAATTTCAATCTTCAATTCGTTTGCTGTCCGTTCAATGGATAGGATGCGACCGATATTCAAATGACCTCTGGTGAATTCGTCTTCTTTAGTCAGCACAATGAATTTCTGGCTCACTTGCATCGAAGGTAGCGGGGGCTCCAAATTCCCATCTTGTTTGAAGTACATCTCTTGACTTGAGCTGATGCCCTCTTGCTCCCGTAAATCTGCCTCCATCGCTCCTAAAAGCGCTAGGTAGTATTCACTTTCGATCAATTCAATGAAGGCGACAATAGGAGAGAGGCCACCCGCAGCATATCTCAAGTTCTGCATGTTTGACCTGATCTGGACGGTGATACGCTCGTTCCTCTTTTGCTCATCATCACTTGATTCAATTGATGCAAACAAGCGCTCAACACCAGATTTCAATCGCGAAGTAGGAAACTCGGTATAAGGAAAGGTCTGTCCGTTGATTCGATACACCACCCCGGTCGTCGCCTGTGTGATGCGCAACTTGATCAGCCCACGATCATCTCGATCCTCCCCAGAGACAGAAGGCGTAGTGAAGTTAATCGTCACCGTCGCTTCATCCTTAAACACCATGTCAATGGCGTCTTGAGCGGTTAAAATAACGGGAGCTAACAGAAAGACAACGTTCATTAATAGTCGGCGGGTCATGGACTAATATAGCGATAAACGGTATTCGGACAGTAGACCGTGGACCGTGGACCGTGGACGGTAGACGGTAGACAGTTGAATAATACACTAACTCCCAACGCCTAATGCCTAAAGCCTAAAAGCCCCGTTTGCCATTTCGCTATTTCGCCCTTCAGCCGGGAGAACAATTAAACCCCATCACAATTCTTAAGTCAAACAATCAGAACATGCCCCAAAAGCTTGTTCAGATCAACAAACTTATTTCCATAGACGACGTTTAAGTCCCCCAAGTAGTCGTTTTGTTAACAGCACGTATGCCTTGGGTGCGCGGGCTTTTTGTTTGCGATCAGCTATTTCGCTGGCTATGTTTTCATGACTTCGGTGAAAACCATAATGACTCACCCAGAATTCGTTTGGAATGGCTTCCCAGTCAGGGTAACTGAATTTGTAAGATCGCTTCTCAGTAACCCAGTGATAATGTAAGAAGGAGGCGGTAGCCGCCGTTCCGCGTTCAGCGAAAACATGCCCATCTTTGAAATGAATCAACTCATCTTCAGCAATGAACTCTTTGATTCGATTTTGGAAGTACAGACGTTGACCATGTTCATGGAAGAAGACTACTTCAGAAAAGCTGTGGCAAGTTGTGTTCAGATTTTGTAAAGACTCTCCGTTGCGAAGGTTGTCGTAGATGTTGTCTCTCTTGTTCGGAAGTCGAGCAGCTTCGTCAAAACCTACGTATCGTGCTTGCTCAAAGACTTTTTTCCAGTCTGGAGATGCTTGGTATAGGGTGCAGTTTAGTTCGTTATTCCGAAAGAAGGCAAGTGATCCAGAAAGCCAGTGTTGGCGGAAACTGATGATGTCAAATTGGTCAAAGATTCCCTCCGTTTTCAATGAGTGCAAATCACCAAGCACAAGATCGATGTCTCCAATTCCCCACCAATCTGCGTCTTTTACAAGATCTTCAAATAGATGTCCGTAGGCTGGCTTTAGATCACACAGCTTATATGGATAGGTGAGGTCTAGGTTGATGCCAAGCTTCTCCTTGGCTCGAGTGACAAGCTCGCCTGACGAACAATGTACCTTATGGACGTTTGAAGGGTGTACCGGCGGTAGTTCTAAATCAGTAACGAACAGAAAGTCAATGAAATCAGCATATTCCGCACTTTTTAAGAAAAGAGGGAAGTATTGAGGAAAGGAGTCTCCAATATACGGTATGATGACCTTGATCGTCATCTACCATTCGTGCGACTCGTCGTCAAACCACTTGCCTTGAACTTTCATGGTCTGTTCCAAGATATCTCGAACACATCCTTTACCACCATTAACCGGTGAAATGTAGTCGGCAATTTCGCGAATCTCAGGGGCGGCATCGTTTGGACATGTTGCCAACCCAGCCATACCCATCACACGGTAATCTGGAATATCATCGCCCATGTAGCAGACTTCATCAGCTTTGATGCCTTCTTTGGCCAAGTAGTCATTGAAGACTTTTACTTTGTTCGAGCTTGACAAGAATACATCTTTCACACCTAAACCTTCGAATCGCTTCTTTACAGCTTCTGATCGTCCACCAGTGATAATCGCTACGCGGTAGCCTTTCTTTGCAGCTAATTGCACCGCATAACCGTCGCGAACATTTGCTGTACGCAATTGATCACCGTCTGTAGAAAGGATAACGATTCCGTCAGTGAACACTCCGTCAACGTCGAAACAGAAAGTGGTGATATCGTTGAGTTTGGTCTTGTAATTATCGCTCATAGCTTTTGATAATGCTGTTGCTGATTAGGACGTAAATATCTTTGAGCTCGGGATATTCCTCGAGCATGTCTAGGTGCGAATCTAAAGTCTTCTCATCATTGCGTAAAGCAGGGCCCGTTTGAGCTTCAAATGCCGACATTTCACTGCTCTTGGCAATGGTTTCTTGAATAAGCGGACGCAATAGGTCAAGCGTTAGATCATGATCCTCGAGGTACTGCTCGGCTTGATGAAATAGGTGATTCGTAAAGTTATTTACGACCACTGCAGCCACGTGCAAGTGTTTTCGTTGATCTGAATCAATGCGTTGGACATTCGAAGAAAGGTACTCTGCGAGTTCGATCAACTCTTGTTCCCATTCAATGTTATTGGCTTCGATGCACAATGGAACATCATCCCAATTAGGCTCTCTTGAATCACTAAAGGATTGAAGAGGATAGAAGACTCCACTGTTTTCGTGGCTTAACTGATCGAGTGCCGCAGTTCCTGATGTGTGTGCTACTTTTCGCTCGCGCGGAATCGATTGTCCTACCGAGGCAATGGCATCATCACTCACGGCGATAATCAAAGGAAGATCATCTTCTGGAATTTCATCATAACCGATGCTCGTAGCATCAATCGATGAGGCAAAGAACTGGGAATCTTCAGGTCTGCGGCTGATGACGTATCGCACTCGAACTCCTTGATCGGCAAATCGTTTGGCCAGGTGATGTGCCACCTTGCCAGATCCTGCGATATCAAGGATTAAGTCATTCATGCCTTTTTCGAACGCTTAGACAGTTTGATTCGATGTCTTACTGCGAGTGTTGTTCCGATGATCATGATGATACAACCTAACCATAGAATGTTGATCTGAGGGAAAATTACCGCTTGCATGACAATGAAGTCACGGCGGATACTCTCATGCTCCCATATGGTTAAGTTGATGGTCTGATCAACAGGGTTGAAGCTGTTCACCAAGAATTTTAATCCCCAGTTGTCGTAAGTCTGGGCATCAGGAACAATCAGTGAATCACGTATGATGTACAACGGATCAATGGCCTCTACGCGATTGCGTTCACGAAGTGAGCAATGCACGCGTAGCGCGATGTCTTTCTCGAGTAGGCTGTAAGCTGGCTTCATGCTGTCTGGAACCGCTGACAGAGAGTCAATCGTCACAAGTACATTGCTTACTAATAGACTATCCCCCACATGTAGGTCATGCGCTCGACCGCCTAAGAAACCTTCTTCGTCTGTCTCGGGAGGAGAGATCTGGCCCCACTTAATGTGCGTGTACAAATCTTGATGAATGAAATGCTTCGTATCTGGCTCTGGTGCGTTACCCATTTGCTCATTGAGCTGAACACGAGGCTCAAGAGTAAAGAGCTTCTCACCCGGAATACCTGCTACCCAGCGCTGCGCCTCACGTGCATGACGTTCATTTGGCAATGGAATGGTGCGCCACTTGCTCTCCATATCACGGATGAAGGTGCGTGAAGCCAAGTGGTCTTCCTTCGCTTCGAAGAACATATTACTGAAGAAGATCACGTCGCCCTCCTTGAACTGCTTCGGCACCATCTCGAAGTAATCGATCTCAAACATCACGTGGATGCCTTTGTCGTATCGGTTTTTGTACGAGATGAAGTAGTCACCCATTTGAAGGGTGTCACCTTGAAGAAGTAGAATATCTTCGCGGTTGTCGAAGTCGTTATTGAGGGTAGTGATATCTCCCATTTGGTTTTGAGAGATAATGTCTTTCTGAGACGTACTAATAACAGCTCCGAAGATCAATAAGCCAAAGCCTATGTGGGCTATCGCGGAACCAGACTTGTCCCATTTCCCTTTGACCATTGAAATGAGGTAGTCAACGTTGGATGTCACCGCGAAGAGGGTCGCAAACACCAGCGCGATGCGAGGGAATTCACCTGCAGAGAAGTCGAAGAAGTGCAGCACCAACATCAACAAAGCTCCCGCTGCAACAAACGATCGTACGATTTGTCCTAGGAATTTCTTTGGGTCTGTCTTCTTGTATTTTAACCACTGAGTAAAGCCGCTCAACATGATAAACAAGAATGCCAAAGGCACCTGATACACGTGATACGCTGCGTCAATATCCGTAGAAGGGGCAAAGTTGTGGTCTGCCAATGACTTGAACCAAGCCCAGCCTGTGCTTTCATGAAGTCCCATGAAGGTTTCGCTGTATGGTTCGAGTAGTTTGTTGAATACTGGAATCGATGTTGCAAACGAAATCTGAATCCCTGCAACGAGTAAAATCACACTTCCAATAAAGATCCAGAACTCACGCGACCAAAGGTCTTCTTCCACTTTCGGTCTAGGGATGTGCTTTGCATAGGCTATGATCAGAACTGCTGCGAGAGAAGCTAGAAAAACGATGGTGACGTTCATTGTTGCCTTTGAACTTCCCCAAATCCCGATGGCTAAGAGAACAGCCCAGAATGCCGCGATAATCCAACGCCAACGAATATGTTTAAGCATCATCACAGCTCCAACACCAGAAAAGAACAATAGGTATACCAGTAGCTGCGGAAGAATCCCGCTATCCACGAAACTGTGCACCGAGGTATCCCCCAAGATTCCACTCTTCGTCAAGAAAGTAGAGTAAACAATCAGAATGAACGATCCTATGATTAAGAACAACGCAGAGAATACGGATGTCACTTTGTTGCGATTGACCATAAGAAGGTGTCCACCACCTACGAGTAGCAACCATGGCACAAGTGAACTATTTTCCACTGGATCCCAGGCCCAGAAACCACCAAAGCTCAATGCTTCATAGGCCCAAGCACCTCCCATAAGGATTCCCGTTCCAAGAATCATGATACCGAAGAACGCCCAAGGTGTAGCCGGACGCATCCATTCGATGTATTGTTTCTTCCATAAGCCCGCAATCGCGAAAGCAAAAGGCATCAAAGTACTCGCAAATCCAAGGAATAGTGTCGGAGGGTGAATCACCATCCAGTAGTTCTGCAGCAATGGGTTGAGTCCTTGTCCGTCAGCAAACAACGGTAAGCTCAAGTACTCCGCATTGCGAGTCCATGGTAAGCCGATATTCTCTGGCGCCTCTCGGATAAGCAAGAAAGGATCAATTCCAAACTGATAGTCTCCGAAGTAAACACCCAAAAGCATGCATGCCAGCCACGCTTGTACCGAAGCAATAATGGCCATGACAGGTGCTTCCCATGTGGAACGGCGTCTTATAAAGATGAGTGCAAGCACGATGTGCCAGAACATCCATAGCAGGAATCCTCCTTCTTGTCCGCCCCAGAAACAGCTAAACTGCAATGGGGTGCCCATCTGATTATTCAAGTGTTTCCAGATATATTGGAATTCGTATCGATGGTTGAAGATGAGGGTGTAAATGAGCACAATGACCAGTAGGAAGGAAACAGCATGTATAATAAAAGCGGTTCTTCCGAAACGCTTCCATGACTCATTGCCCTTTCCAAGAGCACCCATTAAATAGCCGATAAATCCAGCAATCGCGGCGGCAAATCCTCCAGCGATTAAGAACCTACCCAGCGTAGCTGCCCAGGTCCATTCTCCTTGGTAAACGATATCTTCCATTAATTCTCTACCTCTGCCGTCTCTAGGTTGTGCTTATTCTTGTTGTACTTCGAAGGACACTTCATCAACATCTCCGTCGCGACGAACTCACCATCGATGACACGTCCGTACAAATCAATTGACTCAGATTGCTCTAATCCTGTAGGCTTCGCTTTCTTCAAGTTGACCATTTGCGAATTCCCTTCCTTGTCGAACATATGGAACACGGTCAGCTCACTGTTTGTTTGAGGGTCGTAGGTCACAGGGTAATCTCTGTTCAGCGTTCCTGAGACCTTGTATTCTTTACCAGGGTTGGCGAATGCTTCTTCAAAAGCAACGGAAGTATTGGCGCCTGTGAAAGTAGCTATGAAAGTACCTACCACTACAGCGATCAGAATGATCAAAACAATCTGTGTCTTTTTCATGACCTAGTATACATTCTCCACGCGATCGTAGACCGCAAATTTGTTCAAAATACGAGTTGAGCTATGCTGCGGTTAATTGTTCGCTTCAGCCTCATTTTCTAGCCTCTTGATTTTTCGATCGAGAATAACCAGATATACAAAGATACCGATCAAAATAACAGCTGCGACAGCCATGACTACGAGCATTTTGCCACTTGAGAACATGGTCTCCTCAAGAGGAGAGATCGTTTCCGCGCTAGCGAAAACAGAAGTCAACATCAATACGGCAAGCAGCCCAATGGATTTAAGCATCTTCATCGTAATACAACTTAAGTTCAAGACGGTTCATGCGCAGACGCAAACGGTATATCCAGTATCCTAGAAGGATCCAACCAAGTACGGCTGGATAGAAAATAGCTCGCAAGCTGCTGTCAAGATCATAACTATTGAATCCAGGGTTTCCTCCTTTACCTGGGTGGAGTCCTTCGCTGAATCTTGGAAGGATCATCAATAAGATGAACAAAATCACGTAGGCGAATATGTTGAACACAGCCGCTACGCGAGCGCGCTTTTGTTCGTCGTCAATACCAGCGCGTAACACCAAGTAACCAACGTAGATCAAGAAGGTCACAAGTGCACCGTTAAGTTGCGGGTCATTCACCCACCAGCTACCCCAAGTGAAACGTGCCCAGATAGAACCAGTAATCAGTCCGAGAACTGCGAAGGTGATTCCTACACGATTGGCCGCTTCCGCGCGCAAATCAAATTCTCTCTTAGGCTTGTTTAAGTACTTGATGGAGGAAATGAATCCGATCAGCATGATGAAGAACATGGTGAACCACATCGGAACGTGGAACATCAGGTTTCGAATGGTTTCGAAGATGACTGGCTGAAAAGGTATTTCGAAAGCCAAACGAAGGTTCTTCCCTACTGGAGGCGTACAATACCCTTCGGCGTTAGCGTCTAACTCAACTCCCTCCAGGTAAATAGCGTTCGGGAGCATGGTGGTTCCATCCCTCGTATTTCGAACATAAACATTAAAAACACTCGACTTTACGCGTTCTGGAAGGTCAAGTGAAACACGAATACGATCGTGTGCAATGACTTCTTCAACCGCACCGCACATGTACGTTGAGTCATGGGCAAAGTACACTTCGGGAGCCTGACCTGCGTCAAAGTGCGTGTTGTAACCAACAATAATGCACTCATTTTGACCAGGTTGGAAGCTAGTATTGTCAACAGCAATCAGGCCAGGACCTAGCTTAACTAAGAACGAGGCGGCGATGACATAAAGAAGGAGCAGGAAAGCCAGTACTTTCCACCAATTCTTAAGCATTCAGTGAATGAATTTTAATCGCGCCAAAGGTAGGGAAATAACAAGTAGCTCAGTACCCCAATCGCGATGCTAAGTACTAACAAAAAGGAGAGATTTATCAGGTTCTCTTCGAGTGGTAACCCCGCAATGATCTGTTTGTTGTAGTTGTTGATCAAGATGATCAATGGAATGGCAATCGGGAGGCCTAAAACTGCGGTTAGTCCGATTCCGGTTTCGCTTTGTGACGCTATCGCGGAGATGAGTGTTAGTAATGTGGCAAATCCAAAACACCCACCAAGCAGCCCAAGGATGAAGGAAAGCTCCTTACCATCAATTGGTGTGCTTCCCAAGAACAGCGCGTATGAGCCGAAAGCCACCAGCCCCAACAACATCATCAAAAAGCTGTTGTAGAAGACCTTCGCTAAGATGTACTCTTGAGGTTTAATGGTGTAATAGAGGTACAAACGGATGCCTCTTTCTTGCGTTTGAAAACTCTTGCCAACTGCACTAAATGCAGTAAAAAGTACGATCACCCAAAGCAGCGCATTCCAGGTAATCTCGTCTTCCAAACTCTCAAAAGCTTGGTAACACAGGTATACTGTACTCAACGCAAACAGGCCGATACCCACCAGGGTATGCTGTTGACGAAACTCCAAACGAGCCTCATGCCGGATCAGAAAGAATATTCGGTTGAGCATGCCGCAAAGGTAGTTTAGATTTCGACGTTGATTTTATGTGGAACGTTGAATGTTGAATGTGGAACGCATTCAGGTAATTCCTTCTGCGTTCAACATTCAACGTTCCACCCTGCACGAAAAGCTTTCCCTATATTTCTCACATGATCCTAACCATTGACCAAGGAACCACCAGTTGTCGTTCATTACTGGTCTCTTCGAAAGGAGAGGTCATGGCTGTTGCCCAAGAAGAGTTTACGCAGTTCTTTCCCCATCAAGGATGGGTGGAACATGATGCTGTTGAAATCTGGGAGACACAACTGCGAACGATTCAAGACGTATTTGAGAAGGCCGGAGTCGCTCCGAAAGAGGTCAAGGGAATTGGGATGACCAACCAGCGTGAAACCACAGTGGCGTGGGACAAAACGACAGGCAAACCAATCTGCAAAGCCATCGTATGGCAGGATAAACGCACCGCTGCGATTTGTGAAGACATCAAGATCAAAGGGTTGGGCGAGCGAGTACGCGAACGTACGGGCCTCGTCGTAGATGCTTATTTCTCCGCTTCCAAGATGATGTGGATCCTCAGTGAGGTGCCAGGAGCAAGGGCATTGGCGAATCAAGGAAAGCTCTTGCTAGGAACTATTGATAGCTGGCTGATGTGGAAATTATCTGAAGGCGAACTCTTTGCCACAGACGTTTCCAACGCTTCAAGAACCATGCTCTTTGACATTCATTCACTGGAATACGATGAGATGTTGCTAAAAGAGTTCGATATCCCTCGATCAGCACTTCCAGAGGTGAAACCTTCCATAGGCACCTTTGGTTATGCAAATATTCTAGGCGAACGAATTCCAATCACCGGCGTCGCTGGTGATCAACAATGTGCCTTGTTCGGACAGGCATGCTTTGAAAAAGGAATGGTGAAAAACACGTACGGTACGGGATGTTTCATGCTGATGAATACCGGTATCACCTGTCATCAAAGCAAACACGGACTGCTCTCGACGATAGCATGGGCTGACGGAGAAAAAACAGTGTACGCCCTAGAGGGGTCAGTGTTCATTGCTGGTGCAGCTGTTCAGTGGTTGCGTGATGGTTTAGAAATCATTGAAAGTGCTGCTGACTCAGAAGAATTTGCTGAACAAGCGGAGTACAAAGAACACGTATACGTAGTACCAGCTTTTGTTGGACTAGGCGCACCCTATTGGGATATGTATGCTCGTGGCGCCGTATTCGGATTAACCCGAGATACAGGAAAGAATGAAATCGTTCGCGCCACCTTGGAGTCTATGGCTTTTCAAACACGTGATGTTCTAGATGCCATGTCTGAAGACGCCGGTTTGAAGATAACTAAGCTTCGTGTAGATGGTGGTGCATCAGCGAACGACCTTCTCATGCAGTTTCAAGCAGATATCATTACCACAGAAGTTGATCGTCCGGCCAATGTGGAGTCTACCGCGTTAGGTGCTGCGTACATGGCTGGTATTGGTTGCGGATTGTGGCAACAGTCAGAAATCAAAAAACTAAGACGTTCAAATCGTGTTTTTAAACCATTAATGGAACAAAAACGCGTTGATCGCATATACAAAGGCTGGAAGAAAGCCGTTGAACGCAGTATGCAATGGATCGATCATGAACCGTGATGTAGCTATCGAACGTATGAAGTCTACCGGTGTTGATCTGGTGGTCATAGGAGGGGGAATCACCGGGTGTGGTATTGCCCTAGATGCTGTGTCTAGAGGTTTGTCTGTTGCACTTGTGGAGCGTGAAGACTTCGCTTCGGGAACGAGCAGCCGCAGTACGAAACTCATTCACGGCGGTCTCCGCTACCTCAAACAATGGGATTTCAAGCTCGTAAATGAGGTTGGAAGAGAGCGAGCTATAGTTCACAAGATCGCCCCCCATTTAGTGCACCCAGATAAGATGCTCCTTCCGCTTGTCAAGGATGGGAAGTATGGATATTGGTTGACGAATGTTGGTTTAACCGTCTATGACCTTCTGGCGGGAGTGAACGGTGATGATCGCCGTCAAATGCTTAATAAAAAGGAGACTTCGGAGCTCGAGCCTTTACTAAGAGATGATATTCTCGAGGGAGGAGGCTTTTATGCTGAATATCGCACGGATGACGCCAGACTAGTGATGTCGGTGTTGAAGTCAGCAGTAGATGAAGGAGCAACGGCAGCAAACTATTGCGAAGTCGTTGACTACAGAATCAAGAAGGATAAAATCCGCGGGGTGCGTGTGAAAGACGTGCTTTCTCAAGAAGAGTTTACCATCAAGTCAAAGCTCGTAGTGAATGCAACAGGGCCATGGGTAGACCAGCTCAGAGCAAAGGCAGATGCCTTGCATGGGAAAAAGTTGTTCTTGAGTAAGGGAGTGCACTTGGTCGTTTCAAGAAATCGATTCCCAATTAATAACACGGTGTACTTCGATAATGAAGATGGACGCATGCTATTCGCTGTTCCAAGGATCAACAAGGTTTACCTAGGGACTACAGACACGGCCTATTCCGAAGATATCGCTTCACCTCAAACGAGTGCTGAAGATGTTGATTACGTGTTGAAGGCGGTCAATCACATGTTCCCGTCGATCCAGCTTCAAGTCCAAGATGTCGAGTCGACATGGGCCGGACTTCGACCGCTCATCTTTGAAGAAGGGAAAGGCGCCTCTGAGATGAGCCGAAAAGACGAAACCTTCGAAGCTCACAATGGGTTGATCTCCATTGCTGGAGGAAAGCTTACGGGCTACCGAAAGATGGCAGAGCGAATCATAGACTTAGTATTCGATCGTCTCGAACGAGATAATCCGGGATGTACTACGGATCAAATAACCCTTCATGGAGGTGAATTCCAAGACTATGCGGCTGTTGAAAAGGCAGTGAAGAAACTGACGAAGGAAGGAATGAAACAAGACATGGCAACCTATTTAGTTCATAACTATGGCTCCAGTGTTGGGCTGCTCTTACATGATGTGAAGAGCTTCGAAACCAAAGATATTCTCAAAGCAGAATTGATATACGGTATTGAGCATGAAATGGTGATTCGTGCCAATGACTTCCTAGAACGCCGGACAGGCCGACTCAATTTTGACATCGAATGCGTTAAAAAGTTCTATCCGAAAGTGATTCAATGGATGGCGAAAAGGCTATCCTGGGATGAAGAGCGCATTCAAGAAGAGAAGAAAACTGTGGAATCAAAACTCGATGAGGTTACCTCAATGCTATCCTAGTTTACGCAATAATTGACGTCGTTGAATATAGAGTAAAGGAGTCCAATCACCGAACATTTCCTCGAAGATTCGCGCTGTATTTCGAGCATCGTCAATCGCTCGGTGTGAAGTGCCATCAAAAGTGAGCCCTGTATACTCAAGTGCGGTTTTAACCCCTACAGGTTCTTTGAGCTTAAGGAGTTTGGAATGACTCATCTTCAGGCATATAAAGTGATTTAACCACGTAAGATTAATCGCATGTAGCTCGCCGTCTCGCAATAGTTGCTGTTTGTCATAATCACCCCAGCTAGCCAAAAGGTAGTCACCTTCATTCGGCTTCAGCCAATCTTCAAATGACCACATGACATCTTGGAAATCCTCAGCACGATCAATATGATGCTGCTCGATAGACGTAAGCTCTTTACAGAAAGAAGAAAGGGTAGGGTTGAGCTTAGGTTTGATGAACTCTGAGAATTCACTCATGCGCTGACCATATTCGTCAACCATCACCGCTCCTAACTCAATGGTTTCCTGACGAGGTGGTTTTCTGCGTCTCCAGCACGTAGCCTCTAAGTCAAAAATGACATATCTCAATCGCTCAGTCTTTTTGATGGCTTGATTTAGTAGAGCCAATCCTCATCCAATGAGTCGATGTAATCATCAATCTCTTCGAGGTCTTCATTAATCACTGACATTCTAAATAGAGCAGGATCATATTCTCCACCATACCAGTCTACTTTTTCTTCGTATTCCGGAAGGCGTGGATTAGACATGATATTGAGGAACTCATGGTATCCATTAATTCCTCCTACATCTTCTGGTGGGCAATTACGCTCTCCAGCAAGGCAAATCGGAATGTGCTCGCTTTCGTCATTCTCTACGATTTTCTCCAGCGTAATGGTATGTGACCATTTGTCTCCAAAGTCGTAAACGTAGTTAATCCTATCACCGGTACTTTGGACGAATTCATCCAAATTTACCTCGTGGTCTTCAACGAAGTCTTCATCTTCCAAGAACTCTAATTGCGAGATCTTTTCATCTGCTGTTGCGAAGTAGTATAGGTGACAGTTTTCCCAGCCCATAGCGAGCTGGATAGTGTGGTGTAAGGTGCGCATGTCAATGTCTGAATTAACGCGCACTCGGCGCCAAACTCTCGGTTCCAGAGAGTCAAGCTCGATGAGTAGTTCGAAGATCATCGTCGAGAAAAAGAATAGATATTTACAGGAATCTGTATTGGAGCCTGTGCCTCCATAGGTTAGTAATTATTTTGCAGCGTGAAAATAGTCAATAGCTGCTACCTAGCGTCGCTCTTAACCGAAATTTTACACCGTTCATGGATTTCTACGTTACTCTGAGCAAGAATGTTCTGTCCAGATCAAGGTGCTGAGATCAAAGCCTTCGCTCTCTGCATGTTGCATTAGTTGACTGCTGATATCTTTCGGTAAAACGGGCGTTCTGCTCAGAATCCACAGGCATTCACGGTCAGGAGAACCAACCAGTGCATATCCATATTCATTATCCAGCTGCATTACGTAATAGTCACCATAGAAGGGTTTGAAGAAGCTGACCTTCAGTACTCCAGGTACTTCAGAATTCGGACGTTTCGCTTCTCCTTCTGAAACGGATTCGGAATCATCTGCGATGCTAACACCGCGATTGACTACTTGCACCTTTCCGTTCTCTTTGATCGTGTATTCGGCCGTTACACACTTGAGTCCATCCTCAAATTTATTGGGTAGACGGGCTACCTCGTACCATTTTCCAGCATAGCGATCCAAGTCTAATGTTTCAACAGTGGCTAGTGGTTCGCTTCCGCCGCAGGCGAATAAAAGCAGCATACATAGCGGGAATAGTTGTTTCATAGCAGTAAATTAAGGTAAAGTACGGCAGATGCCTTACAGAAAAACCTGATTTGTGTTAGACCTTTGTACCAGACGTTGTGATTATGAAGATACAAGTGGCCGTAGCTGAGGATAACCCTAATCTTATCCGTTCTGTTCTCGAGAAACTCCAATTGTTTGACCAAGTGGAGGTCATGTGGGTAGCCAATAATGGCGTGGAGGTTATTCAGAAAGTAACCAATCAACAACCTGACGTGATTCTGATGGACATTAATATGCCTGAAATGAATGGGGTAGAGGCCACCCGAAAGGTCAAAGATCAGTTCCCGAACATCAAGGTGATCATGCTGACAGTCTTTGATGAAACGGATAAGATCTTCAACTCTATTCTTGCGGGAGCCAGCGGTTACTTGTTGAAGGATGAGAAGCCAGGAAAACTGATTCAGGCCATTGAAGAAGCCATAGAGGGTGGTGCTCCGATGTCTCCTGTGATAGCCGCTAAGTCGTTACAACTAATTCGCTCGGGTAAGCAAGAGCCGATTGAATCCGTTGATTTCGGATTGACCAATCGCGAGATGGAAATTTTGGAAGAGATTTCAAAAGGAAAGAACTACCAACAGATCGCCGATAAACTCTTCATTTCGCCTAAAACCGTTCGTAAGCATATCGAGAATATCTATAGAAAGCTCCAGGTTCACAATAAGGTAGAGGCGATTCAGCTGGCAATGAAACACGGGATTATTTGATTCGCTATCGCGGAAGCAAAAGCTCAATCCGTGTGCCCTTGCTTTCTTGAGTGATGAACTCAAGTTTACCACCAATTTCCTTCATTCGTGTCATCATGTTTTTCATGCCGTAATGACCTTCCCGCTCTTTACCCGAGAATCCTACGCCATCATCTGAGAAATGCATGCGGATAGCGTCTGCTTCGGTGTTGACGTTAAATTGGAAATGTTCTGCATGGGCGTGCTTGATCGCATTGTTGGCCGCTTCCTGCAATACACGGAACATGTGAATGGCCTCGGAAGGATCTAGAATATGCTCGTGTATGATATCAGTTTTTGACTCAAATAACGGACGTTCACGATGAGCCAAGATTCGTCCCATGTAATCTTGAAAGCGAATGGAAAAATCTTCAATCTCAACGAAGTCTTGATTGATTGTCCAAATCGTATCTCGTAAGGTTTGCATGGTTCCGCGTGCAAAATCGCTGAGGTCATCAAGGTCAGCTTCAGGCTCTGTGCTTTTCCCGGCCGAGATTTTATAGCTCATGTTATCAAGCGATGTAATCACATGTGTGATCTGAGCTCCGATGTTATCATGAAGTTCCATAGAAATACGTTCACGTTCACGGTGCACGCGCTCAATCGCCTCACGCTTTAGAATCTCTTCTCTGAGCCTTCGCTGAGCTATATTACGCACAACCATAATGATGACGAACACACCCGCGATGATCAGGACCACCAAGAACCAAGTAGTTTCCCAAAACGGAGGGTGCACTACAAGGGACACTTGTCGAATTTGTCCTACGGATTCAGCTGCTGCCCATCGTGTACCTATCTCAAGGTTAGATTCTCCATGAGGTAGGCTATTAAAGTTCAATTGGGTGCTTTGCTTTCCTGTACAAATCCACTGCTCATGTTGGTCTAAACGGTAGCAGATTTCACAGTCTTGAACGCCGATTCCCGGTTGCGCAATCGAAAGCGTGATGTTTTCATCCTGTGGGTAAAGTTGTATAGCTTCAGGATACAACAAGCCACCTTGAACTTGACCTAATTGTTCTGAATTGAGTGGTTGGTAATTGAGTTGCACACTGGTGATCAACGCCGTGTGATCATTGCGCTTTTCCTTTTGGAAATCAGGCAATAGGAAATAACAACCATCCACACCTCCAAACCAGGGGATATCATTTACCATACCCCCGGCATTCTGGCTATGCTCTAAGAACGGAATCCCTTGTTCGAGAACGAGATTAGATACCTGAAAATCTCCCTCAGTTCCATCGGTATTAATGATGCTCAAGCCTTCATTTGTGCATGCGATGAAAGATCCATGGGTCTCAACCATGTCATAAACTACTTCGTTCTTTAGCCCTTCTTCACCACCAACAACTTCGAATTGAATGGAGCCTCCGTTTTGATCAATGGCGATACCTCCACCCATGGTTGAAATCCACAAATCACGTGTACCGCTGAGGAATGAGTTGGTGACCACATGGAACGGGAGTTCATCGTTTCCCTCGCCTTCAACGAAAACACGTAAAGAAGCCTCATCGAGCTGGAGTTGATACAAGCCCATAATGCCAGGAAGCCAAAGCTGATTTCCATCTACACGAAGACTCATACAGTAGTTTGACCCTTGCGCTTCAGGTGATAGGTCGGCTGGGAGAATGGTTTGAATCGTCCCATCGGCCTCGCGTATGAAAACACCATTAGTACTGCTCATGACCAACCTGCCGTCGTCCAATTGATCAATCATACTGATCCCTGGAACATCCCGAAACATATCCAAATCTTCGATCCATTGACCATCTATCTGAGTGAAGCATTTTAATCCTTCGCTTCTAGTTCCGACCCACAAACGTGATTCATCCACGAATAAACACGTAGGGTGGAAACCTTCCAAGCGCTGAACCATTTTCATACGAGATTCAGGTTGAATAGTAGGAGAGAAGAAGTCAGCTTCCAGTTCGAAAACATTGATTCCTACCGTTGAACATACCAATAGCTGATTGTCGATCAACTCCACAGACCAAACGATAGGGTCATCAAGAATTTCACCGGGGATATGAAGAATCTGTGCACAGTTTGGGTCCCATCGGAATGCACCGTAGCGATTCGTTCCCATCCAAACACTACCATCTTGGGATTGAAAGAATCCGCCGACATAATCGTTTTGAATGGATGCGTGATCCTTGTTGTAAAGCACTGCAGGTGTTAAGCCATTGTCGCTCAGTGTATATAGGCCTTTGTTCGTGCCAAAAATGAACTCATCGCCTAACAAGCCAGCATCTTGAATGTCAATATTTTCAGCCGGTTCATACCTCCAGTCTTCGCCATCATAAATAGAAAGCAGGTCCTCGTTCCAGGCGAAAAGGTAATTGCCAGCTTCACTTAGATTGATGATATCACTCAGACTAAATTGAGCGTGGAATGGAGAGATCCTGCCTTCGTCAAACAGATACAATGAATCTCCATTTGATAAAAGGGTTTGTCCCCTGTATGTCTCCAGTCGATTGTAACCTTCGTATCCAAGGAGAGAAGAAGCGGTGTATGCGGTATCAGAAGAACTTAGAAAGTATAATTGTCCAAAATGAAAGCTCAGAATTCCGCCCTTGGTCTTCACGAGGTCTTGAACTGATTGATGGAAATCACCATCCTGGTCTGATGAGACATGTAGTTGATGAATCCTACCTGTATGTGGGTCTAAGCGGTTGAGTCCATGGCGCGTTCCAATCCAGATGATACCTTGATCATCTTCTACCATGTTGATCACAAAGTTGTCTGTGAGTCCGCTTCCGTCGCGTTTCCTTCTTAAGACCTCAAACTCTGAACCGTCATAACGGCAAAGTCCATCTTGAGTTCCAAACCACATCAACCCTTGCTGATCTTCAATGATGGCACCTATGGTATTTTGATTTAAGCCGTCTTTGATGCTTAATGAAGAGAGTCTTATTCCACTTTGCGCTAGCGCGGAATAGGATAGGATGAACAGACAACTGATCAGTAACGAACGCATGATGCAAGGTACCAACTTTTAAGGCGATACATCACTTACCTTTGAGGCATGAAAAGGATTGTTGTGATGAGTGGTGCTGGAATGAGCGCAGAAAGTGGAATACCAACTTTTCGTGGGTCAGACGGCCTCTGGGAAGGACATCGAATAGAAGAGGTGGCAACCCCTGAAGCTTGGCATGCAGACTACCGCAAGGTACTTGAGTTCTACAACTTCCGCCGCAAAGGTGTAATGGAGGCAGAACCAAATGAGGGTCATCTAGAACTGGCCCGAATGCAAGATGAATTTGATGTCCAAATTGTAACTCAAAACATCGATGATCTTCATGAACGCGCAGGCTCGATTAATGTTATGCACCTGCACGGAGAAATTATGAAGGCACGCAGTACTATTGATTCTTCGCTCATTACCTCGCTTGATCATTGGGAGCTGAAAGATGGCGACCAATGTGAAAAGGGCAGTCAGCTGCGTCCACACATTGTTTGGTTTGGAGAAGCGGTGCCTATGATGGAGTCAGCTATCGCCATGGCGCAAACCGCAGATATATTCCTGGTAGTTGGGACGAGTCTACTGGTTTATCCGGCAGCCAGCCTTGTTAATTTTGTAAGGCCAGGAACTCCGATATATTTAATTGATCCAAATCTTCAAGGTATTGAAGGTTCGTCAGGCGTGACAGTATTCAATACTGGAGCGGTGGAAGGGATGAAGCTTTTCCGAGAAGCAATCAGCTGACTACATTCCGAAGTAATTCAGAATGATTAAGAGATCTGACACACCTACTTGGTTGTCGTTGTCATAATCTCCATCAGAACATCCTCCATTTACGGTATTCCCGATGTTGTTCAGAAAGGTCAAGAAATCCGCAGTATCGATCACACCATTGTCATTCTGATCAATACAACTAGGGTCAAACATCATATCTGCCTGAATGAACTCACCATAAGAAGTGGTACTCCAATTCCCGTTGGCGTCTTGAGTTCTGATATACAAATCATGCGATCCTGGAGCCAATTGTGTGGTTGGAATCTGCAAGGTAAGGTCAACATCAAGAATGTCAGGGTCAATATCTATGGGGAAACCATTCCCAAAACCAGGGTCTAGGTCGAAGAAGTACTCCAATTGAGCCAGAACAGGTCGTTCCGGTGCATCAAGAATGTTGAAGTCGATGATGAAGGGCAAACTGGTATTTCCTGCGGCGTCGAAAGCGACCAATGTTATCTGAACTCCTTGCGCTGAGGTAAAAGGCGCGATGGGGATGCTTACAGATACACTTGCATCAATTGCTGGGTTGAAGGAATCAAAGGTGACGATTCCCACACCAGGGTCAGGAAAGAGTTGATACTCGATAGAAGCAATCGGAGTTAATGGGTCAGCTGACAAGGTCTCGACAAACAAAGGAAGGTAGAGCTCACCCAGGGTGACCTCGTCATCATATTCCACATTGATAATCTGTGGGATTTGGGCGTTGATCTGAATCGCACAAACCAAGGCAAAAATGAAGCTTAGTAGAACTCTCATTATTTGTTGGTTTTAGTTTTGATCTGGATTTCTAGATCGCCGTCACTTGAAGTCTCTTGCTCGTAGAAATAGATCGAAGGAATTGGTGGCATACCTGACAGTACATAGCTGAACTGTCCTCCGAAGATCCCCACGTCTGTGCCATCGCTTCCTGCATTAAGTAATGCGTTTGGAATGTCTGTTCTTAAGCCAAATTGGGCATCTCTGCTCGCAATCGAAAGTACTTCGAAGGTGCTATCTGTTTCCACAATATTATCGGTGGGCTGGTAGAGCGAAAGGAAGGAATTCTCTGCAAAATTGCTACTCGCTGCTATGTTCGTTGAGAGTGGATCAATGACGCTTTCTTCAAAGACATTGTTGTCTAGTTGCACGTTATTAAGCAACACTGTCGCAGAGCCGTAAAAAACATTATTGTAAATCATCGCAGCAGAAGAGGCTGAAATAATCAAGTTCGTGGCGGTGGGGTCGCCGAGAATGTCTGTTTCATTCCACAAAAGGTTATTATGGAACTTCATGCTAATACTATTGACAACATCTACGAGATCAGGAACTGTTGCCCGCATGTAGTTCTGACGCACGATGTTAAACTTCGTTGGACCAGCGTCACCAACAGTGAGGGTACTCGAGACATAGTTGCGTTCAAAAACGACACTATTCGCATTGATTCGAGCATCAGTGATTGAAAGTCCACTGACCACAACGCCATTTGCAGTGATATTGATTGGCCCAAGCTGGCTGGCACGAATATCTGCTTGATTCCCTGGATTATCTACGAGGAAGAAGCCTGTACCGTAAATGACGAGCTCTATGTTGATCTCGACCTCGGCAACATTATAGGCCACGTCGGAGTGCTCGATGACAAGGGTGTCTCCAGCAGCGCTTCCCGCGATAGCGGAGGCTAAATCCGTGAAGTCAGCACTGACTCCTGGGTTATTGTTCACTCGGTACCTTGACTGCGCTGAAGCATAGTTAGTCAAGACAACAAAAAAGCATACCACGAGGCATGCTGCGATTTGTCTATACATAGCAAAGAGGCAAAGTTAGTTACCCGAATATACTAATTTTGAGTCGATTGAACGGTATAAATGAATGATTGGTCGATAAGATTCGCTCTAAATGATGCTGCGGTGGTTTTGGTGTAACAATGACAAAAAGCGCGGATTTGGACGCATTGAGTGATCTGAATCAGCGAATTCTTCCTTGAATCCTATCAGCCAATACATATCGAGCTTTCCTTTGCCTTTCACTTCAATTTTCCCTCGATATTCACATTGGAAATATTCCTGAACTAAGTCATGTGTGTATGCTGTAATATTGATACGCCCCGCTTCACTTTCTGATTCCATTCGAGAAGCGGTGTTCACGGTATCACCCCAAATATCATAGGCGAACTTTTTCTTTCCAACAACTCCAGCAATGACCTGACCACTGTTGATCCCAATTCGAAGATCCCAAGGTTCTTTGCCAGACTTACTTCGTTCGATATTGATTTCTTGAGCTTTCTCAAGCATGTAGAGTGCAAAAGCACATACACGCATGGCATGAGTATCACTTTTGGCTGGGAGACCTGCAGCACACATGTAAGCATCTCCGATGGTCTTTATCTTTTCGATCTTCAAATCACCAAGCCCTTCATCCCATGCCTGGAAGTAGCTGTCAAGGATCATCACCAATTCATTCGGATCCATGGTCTGTGTCCGACTTGTAAACCCTGCAAAATCACTGAAGAGAACACTGACGTTTTCGTATGTCTGAGTTTGAGCCTTTCCGTTCTCTTTCAGCTCGTCAGCAGTTCTTTTCGGAAGAATATTCAAAAGTAGATTCTCTGCTTTCTTTCGCTCATGGTTCACCTGCATGGTACGTGTGGCCACCTTTTCCTCGAGCTCCTCATTCTCGATTCTCAAACGATAGGTTCGCCATCTCACAAAAAGGTATATCGTTATAGCACCAAGAATGATACATGTAACAAGGAACCAAGTGGTCTTCCAGTAAGGTTGATCAATGGTAAACCAGTAATCTTCTGTCGGACCAATATGACCGTCGGAGCCGACAGCTCGAACTTGAAATTTATACTCCCCTGGGGGAATGCTCTGGTAAGTGGTGGAACGTACCTTCGAAGGCTTTGACCAATCTCTATCAACCCCTTCCAGAAAGTAAGAGAAGTGTACCTCACGCTCGTCGAGCCAATCAAAACCATCGAAATGAAAGGTCAAGTGGTTCTGATCATAACCAAAGAACGGATTCCAGGGAATTTCATAGTTGTTCTGAATAGCCTCAAAATGGATATAGTCAGCATCCAATGTGCTCATGGCTTTGCGCTCCTGAGCCCGTTCCTCAATCAGCGTGTCGCGCCAGTTTATTTCTTTGCCATATAGGTCTACGTTCTCTACGAAAGCCCAAGGCTCAAAATGACGTTCAGGCGCATTCTCAGTATGGAATGAAAACAGGGTGTTGTCACCTAACCAGAGTTGTTCGCTTTCATCTACCGTGACTGCCGCTCCCTGAGAAAGGAACTTGATTGGAATCTCTTTGTTTGCCTCAAATAGGCGAATAATATCATTCGATTTGGTGTTGAATTGGACAAGTCCTTTTCGAGTGCTGAAGTAGATGGTGTTTGCCTCACTTGCTTCATGTATATGTAGCACCTGCAAATCTGGAAATTTCGACGTGTATTGTTCAAAGGAATCAGGATTCACCGAGGTAAAACCTTCCTTTTTTAAGTCGATAAAATTTACGGAATACAAGCCCCCGCCATTCGTGCCAATCCACAGCGTCGAATCCTCAATATGAACGCTTGATAATACACTCGATGCAGAGAATACTTCCGAGCCTATAGTATGAAAGGAAGCACCTTCTTCAGGGGAAAGAATGGAAAGGCCATCCGCGGTCGCGCACCAGGCGTGTCCTTCATCGTCCATTTCAATATCGTAAATCGTATTACTTCTCAACCCATGTCCCTTGTTCAGCGTAATGATGGAATCTTCTTCGAATACAAGAAGTCCGGCAGAAGTGGCAATGGCCAGCGCATTGGGATAGGCGGGGAGTTCAACGACATCATAGGTGTTCAAAAAGCGATCCTCGTCTGGGACAAGCGTTCGCAGATTTTCGTCATAAATCAGTATCTCGGCATTTGTCCCCAGAATCAGAGATTGATCAAATGGAGATTCGCCAATGTATGATATGCTACGACCAATAGAAGGGTACGAGGTGGGCTCCAATGAACCATTCTGATACGATCGAATTTCACCCATTTCATCTGAGACCAAGACTTCTCCAGAACGTAATTTGGTGACAGCTTTAGTGGTTTGATCAATGCCTTCTTGTGTTTGAGGCTGAATAGCTTGAAAAGCTTCGTTTTCTAGTTTAATCAATCCACTCGCGATACTTCCAAACCAAACATTGCCTTGTGGATCAACTGCGACACCGGTTTTCTTCCCTTCTGGAATGCCTTCGGTCTTGCCGTAAGCGGTTAAGGTACCGTCGGCATATTTCACGAGTTCGCCTTCCAGTGTAGTTAACCAAATGTCATCTCCGTTGCGGTTGTGATAGCCTTTGAACTCTTGCGTAGCAGAGAAATACTTGGTTCCAATAATTCCGTCTGATAGCTCGGAGATTTGACCGTTTGATACCAAGGCTAAGCCCTGATTTGTCACCACTAACATCCCGTGAGGAGTGGGAAGTATCGATCGGATAGTTCCGGCAGGGATACCATCATCTTCGCCTAAATACCGCCATGAGCCTCCTTCATTGATGGAGATGTTTCCGGTCCATGATCCATACCAAAGGCTGCCTTCTTCATCTTGCGCTATCGCGGAAGTGGTGTTCCCCTTAGGCTGATTGTCATCTTGATAGAACGAAATCTGGTCTCCTTCAATACAAAAGACACCTAGCTTGTTGGTCCCGAACCAAATACGTCCTTGGTCATCGGGGAAAATGCTCAACACCTTCATACGTTCTCCTGGGAGTCCCGATTTATCGGAGTATTCTGTAAAATGTTGGCCGTTGTATTTAATAATGCCGTGTCCTGCCGTACCGATCCAGAGGTTTCCTTCCTCGTCGTTCGCGAAGCAGTTAATGTTCTTATCTGTGAAACAGGGAAGATGGCTATACACTTTGAATCTCACACCATCGAAACTGACCAGTTGGCCTTTAAATCCTCCAATCCATAGCAACCCACGGTTGTCAAAGTGGAGACTCAGTACAATGTTGATGGGTAGGTTCTGATCTTGGCTTAGTTGATGAAATGGAAACTGCGTGCGATCATCAAATCGCATGCTCTCGCTCTCGATTACTTGAGAGGGGGAGATATCGTATTGTATTCCTTCTATTGGAAACACCGCAGTCTGAGCGCTTGAACTCATCGAGAGTAGAAGTCCGAGAAAGAGATATGTGATTTTGTGTAGCACGAAGGCAAGGTTTCCTTCGCTAATCTACTAAGCTTCCGAGAAACTGGAGTTAATTCGAGGCAACGTTGTACTCTGAGAGTTGAACAGGAATAATCCCAAGTTCAATTTCACGTACGATTCGCTCAATCGGCCAGTCTTCACCATAGGGATCGTAATCGTCCTTGAGGTTATGGCCGAAGATTCGTGCCACACTTTGCCACATAAAAGCGGAGAAACTTCCTTTGAGCTCATCGATGAGTTCGAATGACGTGTCGCCTGTCTGGCGATCAATAAGTTTAATGAGAATAATACCTTCAGAAACGGTCATTTTGCGAAGCTCTCCCTCAAACTGATCCTTGAGTTTCGATTCGCACTCTTTCAAATAGTGACGTTGATCCGATTTGTTGTCCATCGCCATCAAATCCGTTTCGTACTCCTTCATTAAGAGACCAGCGGTATAGGCGTATGGATAGACCTTCACAACCTTTTCTTCGAGACGATGCTTTTTGCGAATAGAGCAGCTTGATTCACCGTCTTTACTGCCTGCGATCACGGCCAAATCAAGGTTTACGACAGCCAAAGTGTCTCCATCAACCACCTCTTTTTCGCAAAGGTGACCAACAGCAGTAGAACGTTGCGCTTGTAGAGAAACAGCGGCAACAAGCGATATGACCAGTAGTAAGATTCGCATACCTCGTTAACGAAAGATACGAAGCTTTGGTCTCAGAGTTCCGTTTTGAATTGCCAAATAATGGGAATCCGAAGCTAGAAATCAGCGATTAACGCTTCAGTTTCCAAAGACTTGGGCCTTCAGAAGTGGCATGTTGGGCTGGTGAATCACTCAACAATTTGAATGCAGCAATCGCAGCGGCATGAGCTTCGTGCCTGTCGTAATTGTCAAGGAATTCGGGCTTGTAGTGATCTTTCACAAACAAAGTGTCAAAGTCTCCACTGCGGAATGCGTCATGACGAATTGCGAAGCGCCCGAATGATAAGGTGGTTTCTACACCTGAAATCTTATACTCATCAATAGCACGTGTCAATTTCTCAATAGCCGATTTACGGTCTTCGGCATGAGCCACCAGCTTTGAAATCATCGGATCGTAGTAAATCGGAATCTCCATTCCTTCTTCATATCCGTCATCAACACGAACACCTGGTCCTTCCGGACGACGGTAAGTTCTCAATGTACCTACGTCAGGGAGGAAGTCATTCTTTGGATCTTCAGCATATACACGCAATTCTATGGCGTGGCCGTTGATCGTCAAGTCTTCTTGGTTGAATGAAATTTTCTCTCCTCGTGCGATTTGAATCTGCTCTTTTACCAAGTCAACACCCGTAATCATTTCTGTAACCGGGTGTTCCACTTGCAAACGCGTATTCATCTCGAGGAAGTAGTAGTTTCTATCCCCATCCATCAAGAACTCTACTGTTCCTGCTCCTACGTAATCACAAGCACGGGCTACATCACAGGCGCTTTTACCCATGGCGTTGCGTAGTTCAGGAGTAAGGATGCTTGAAGGAGCTTCCTCCACTACTTTCTGGTGACGACGTTGAATACTACACTCACGCTCGAATAAGTGAACGACGTTACCATGGGTGTCAGCAAGTACTTGAACCTCGATGTGACGAGGTGAGCTAACAAATCGTTCAATGAAGACAGAACCATCTCCGAAAGAGCTTTCTGCTTCGGAAATCGCACGCTTCATTTGGCTTTCGAGATCTTCCTCGCGTTCAACAATACGCATCCCTTTTCCACCACCTCCGGCAGAAGCTTTAATAAGAATAGGGAACCCGATTTCACGGGCAATGCGAATAGCTTCTTCCGCGCTAGCGACTGCTTCATCAGTACCTGGAACCATAGGAATACCAAATTCCTTTACAGCTGCTTTAGCCGCGAGCTTACTACCCATGACCTCCATGGCGTCAGGTGAAGGGCCAATCAACGTAATACCTGCAGCTTTTAATTCTCGCGCAAACGTGGCGTTTTCAGAAAGGAAACCATATCCTGGGTGAACGCCCTCAGCACCTGTGTCTTGACAAGCTTTGATGATACGCTCAATGCGCAGGTATGATTGAGATGATGCTGGAGGACCCACAAAAACCGCTTCATCAGCATATCGTACGAACGGTGCATTTTGGTCAGCTTCAGAATAAACTGCCACAGTAGCGATTCCCATTTCTCTGGCTGTACGCATAACACGCAAAGCAATCTCTCCTCGGTTAGCAACAAGTATTTTCTTCATGGTACGTCTTTGGTTCGGCCAAATTACGACTTCGGACCGCGAAGTCCGTAATGACCAGCAATTAGTTTTTCAAAGGTTCTTCCACCAAGAGATTTATGGAGTAAGACACTTAGATGTTGAACAGGCGTAGCTACCCGGTAGCGCAATTTCGGACGCTTTGATTTCAGAATGCGTTCGACTGTTTTGGCAACAAGAATTGGGTCTTTAGCACAAGCAACTTCACGGTTGATTTGATCCAAGGCTTGATCGAAATTGGTGTAAACCGCCTTATCTATGTTGGAAGCTACCTTTCGGTTGTCGTTGATCTTCGTCTTGAAATCACCTGGTTCAATAATGCTCACATTGATTCCAAATTGCCAAAGCTCCATGCTGAGCACTTCGCTAATTCCTTCAACCGCAGATTTGCTTGAGCAATAGATGCCTCGGTAAGGAAGGCCAAACATTCCAGCGATACTGGTGATATTGATGATATTGCCTTTTGATTCGCGTAAGGCAGGAGTGGCAACTCTACAGGTATTAAGAACGCCGAATACATTGGTGTCGAAGATCTCTTTCGCCTCAGTGTCTGATGTACTTTCTAACGGACCCGCCATGCCAAGGCCGGCGTTATTAATAAGAACGTCAAGTTTGCCTTCTTTGTCTAAAATGAGATTCACGGCACGTTGAACAGTAGCTTCGTCAGTTATTTCCATGCGGACAATACAGTATCCTTGCTCGGTCATTCCTTCCGCAGCACTTCTGCTGGTGCCGTAAACGATGTGTCCTTTAGACGACAAGTATGAGGCAACTGCCTTTCCTATTCCAGCTGATCCGCCAGTGACAAGGATTACTTTGGACATGGGGCAAATATCGAATTTTTAGGACATCTGTCTTTGTTCAGAAATGTGGTGGGGTAGAAGAAGGCAGTTGAGCGGAAAAAGGGCAAAAAAAATGTGGCAAGCTACTCACATCGCACCGCTCAACCATCTACCCTTGCTGCCTTCCGGCCCTGGGGGAGTTCAATAGGAGCTGGTCGTGTAAGACTTGCCACGGCGCAAAGGTAATGAGTTTTTCTCGACCTACACCAGCACTTTTTTCCGATGAGCCCTCTTTTTTGTTCGCTCGTCCTAAAATGCCCTGATTTGGTAAACTTTAACTTAATTTCACCGCAACTGAAATCCAACATTATGAATCAGAAAGCTATTACCTACGGAGTGATTGGAGGATTAGTCTCTATCGCGGCCACCCTTGTTATGTATATCGTCAACCCAGCCTTGCTTGCGAGCTTCTGGATAATGATGCTCTTTATCCCTGTCCAGATTGTGTTTGTTGTTCTCGGAACCATCGCCGCACGTAAGAACGCGGGAGGATACATGCCTTTTGGTAAAGCATTTTTAAACGCTTTCGTCTGTGGTATGGTCATGTCACTGTTGGGTGTTCTATTCCAAATTATGCTCTTCCATGTCATTGACCCAGAGCTTCCAGCATACTTGATGGAAGAGGCCATGCAAAACACAGCTGAAATGATGTCGAAATTCGGAATGCCCGAAGAGGCAATGCAAGAAGCGATGGCGCAAGCTGGTGAGGATATTGAAAAGGGCTTCTCGGTAGCGGGAATGTTTGGCAACCTAATCACCTCTGTGTTCTTCTGGGGATTCATTGGATTGATCGTAGGACTGATCGTTAAGCGTAATCCCCCTGAAGCCGATCCAGTGGTTTAATGTATTTTCGCGTTCGAGTAACGCTTTACTATGACACAACCAGAGGTTTCCATTATTGTACCTCTTTTGAATGAAGAAGAATCCCTGCGCGAGCTGCATGCCTGGATCAAGAAGGTGATGCTGGCGCAGGGATTATCTTATGAGGTAGTCTTCGTTGATGACGGAAGTACGGATGATTCCTGGAAGGTCATTCAAGAACTTCGGAGTCAAGACGATCAGGGCGTACGTGGTATTCGCTTCCTGCGCAACTATGGCAAAAGTGCTGCCTTGAATGAAGGTTTCAAGATTGTACGAGGAAAAGTGGTGATCACCATGGACGCTGATTTGCAAGACTCCCCAGATGAGATTCCTGAGTTGCGTTCCATGATTATGGATGAGGGCTATGATCTGGTCAGCGGCTGGAAGAAGAAGCGTCACGACCCAATCTCCAAGACGATTCCTACCAAACTATATAACTGGGCCACTCGAAAAATGTCTGGTATTTATCTACATGATTTCAACTGTGGACTCAAAGCATACCGCGCCAATGTGGTAAAGAATATTGAAGTCTACGGTGAAATGCACCGCTACATTCCGGTAATCGCTAAACGTAATGGTTTTGGGAACATAGGAGAGAAGGTGGTAGCACACCGTGCTCGTCAATTCGGTAAATCGAAGTTCGGATTGGAACGATTCATGAACGGATTCCTCGATCTACTTACCATTACATTCATTTCTCGCTTCGCTAAGAAACCAATGCACTTCTTCGGAAGCTTGGGAACCTTGATGTTTGTCTTCGGTTTCATCCTATTCGTATTCATTGGAGGTGAGAAGTTATGGGCACTAGCCAATGATATTGAAGCTAAGAACATCACAGAAATTTCTGGATTCTACATTGCCCTGATTACGATGGTTATTGGAACACAGTTGTTCCTCGCGGGCTTCCTAGCAGAGTTGATTTCGCGCAATGCGCCGAATCGCAATGCCTACTTAGTCGCCGATCGAATAGATTAAGATTCCGCCGTTAGGCTGAAAGAAATTACATTACTGCAGAGCCAATAAGCTCCTCTCCATCATACCAAGCAAAGAACTGTCCCGCTGCGATTCCGCGTTGAGCGCTTTCAAAAACAACGCGTAAGTGATTCTCTTCCCAGAATAAGGTACAAGGCTGCAAAGGTTGTCGGTAACGAATGCGTCCGAGATAAGAACGTGATTCACCCAAGGTCATTTTTAAGTCTTCTCTAACCCAATGAACTTCATGATGAGGAATGTAGAGACCACGGCGATACAGGCCAGGGTGATCATCACCTTGACCAACGTAAACCACATTCTCTTTGACATCTGTTCCAATCACAAAAAGAGGTTCGGCTTTACCACCAACATGGAGGCCTTTACGTTGTCCCACAGTGAAGAAATGTGCGCCGATATGCTCGCCCACAACTTCACCCATAAAAGGTTCTAGTTTGAAAGCTTGGTAATTAATGTCGCCTCCGGCGGAACGGCTATCGCCTTCTTCAGTTAATACTAATTGCTGAAAGACTTCGTGTTCTGGGGAGATCTCTATGATTCTTCCTTTTTTCGATTTGAGTTGCTGCTGCAAGAATACAGGTAACTTCACCTTTCCGATGAAGCAGAGTCCTTGGGAGTCTCTCTTATTTGCCGTTGGAAGTCCGATTTCGGTAGCAATCTCCCGAACCTTAGGCTTCACCAGATGTCCAATCGGGAAAAGGGCTTTGGAAAGCTGTTCTTGCTTCAATTGACACAGGAAGTAACTCTGGTCTTTATTATTGTCTGCTCCAGCGATCAACGAGTGAACTTCCTTGCCGTCTACTTCTTGGGTAGCTTTTTGACAGTAGTGTCCTGTCGCAACAAAATCAGCGCCCAATTTCATGGCAGCATCTAGGAAAATGTCGAATTTGATTTCACGGTTGCAAAGTACGTCGGGATTCGGTGTGCGACCCGCCTCATACTCAGCAAACATATAGTCAACAATTCGCTCGCGATACTCGTCTGAAAGGTCAAGCACCTGGAGAGGGATTCCAAGGTGTTCAGCCACGAGCATAGCATCGTTCGAATCATCAATCCAAGGACACTCATTGTTGATAGTCACTGATTCATCATGCCAGTTACGCATGAATAGTCCTATCACTTCGTATCCTTTTTCTAGTAAAAGGTGTGCGGCGACGCTAGAATCAACGCCTCCTGATAAACCAACTACAACTCTTTTCACACTGCAAAATTACCACAACTACACCGAAAAACGATGTGTAGGATGATTCTTACAGTCGGGACAGGTAGATGCCCTACACTATCGGAAAAGGTGTTGAATTAACTTGGGTAAGCCATTACCTTCACTTTAGAACAATGAACTATGTGAATTCTGTACTCTTGATCGACGATAACCCGAGCTGTAACTTTATTATGAGCGAGTTTATCAAACTGGCTGATGAGCGAATTGAAGTGCATGTATCCGAGTCAGTCCAAGAGGCGCTAGAGAAACTGAATGATCCATTGATTTGCTTCCCAGAAGTAATCTATGTAGATCTCAATATGCCCGTTCAGAACGGGTTCGAATTTATTGAAGCCTTTGAACAACGCTTCATGATCACCCATCCGGGAAGCAAGCTATTTATGTTGAGCAGTTCCTTGAGACCTGAGGATAAAGAGCGCGCACTTACATACCAAAGCGTGCAAGATTTCGTTAGTAAAAACGACATTGACACCTTTTTACAGAAAACTTTGCTTCGAGCTGTAGCCTAAATACCTGTTTTCCAGTGTTGTATATATTGGGTGTTTCTGTTTTCCTAAAATTTCCTTAATTCGTTAGCCAGATAAGAGGCAACCGTTGTGGTTTGTCCTCGTCTAATTAATGTCTCGTTCATGATAGATGATGAACTTCGGGAGCTAATCTTAGGATGTGTTCGTGGGAGCAGAAAGTCTCAGGAGGGCATCTATCGTAGATTGTACGGGACAATGATGGCCGTTTGTATGCGGTATACTAAGAACGTCGATCAGGCACACGATATTTTGCAGGAAGGCTTTCTAAAGGTATTCGCAAACATTGGAAAATACGGTTTCGAAGGCTCGTTTGAAGGCTGGGTGCGAAGAATCATGGTGAATACCGCCATTGATACTTTCCGAAAGAAGAGAACAGACTTCGTGTTACTTGGGGAAGATCAGTCGATTGAAGATTACACTGAAGTCGCTGAAGATGATGATGAAGAAGCAGAATTTGAATTCACAGCTTCAGACGTGGTGGAAGCCATGCAGCAGTTGACCCCAGCCTACCGCACCATCTTTAACCTCTACGTGTTTGAGA
The DNA here is from genome assembly GCA_022447625.1 of Flavobacteriales bacterium. Classification (GTDB taxonomy): domain Bacteria; phylum Bacteroidota; class Bacteroidia; order Flavobacteriales_D; family Sanyastnellaceae; genus Sanyastnella. The sequence continues at coordinate 39,856 of JAKVAX010000004.1, forward strand.
ACCTTACGCACGTAGAGATCGCCGAGCGACTTGGAATTAGTGTCGGAACATCTAAATCCAACTATGCAAAAGCGAAAAGAAATTTGAAACGCATATTAACTAACGATTTCAGGAATCGCGATGACGGATAAGTTTGATGCCTTTGAGCATAGCATGAGGAACGTGCTCAAAGATTACGAAGTGCCTTTCAACGAGGCCAGTTGGGAAGAATTAAAAGGACAAATTCCAGGCGGGTCAGCTTGGACTAATCCTTGGACGATTGCCGCGATCTTTGCAGGTCTATTAACCGTTGGCGCTACCTCATGGTATTTCCTCAGCTCTGACAACGGTACGATGGCGCAAGCAGCTAACCCTACAGATCTTGTAGTCAATAAAGATACATATGAAGGTATTCGCTCAAAAACGGAACAATTCCTTCTAGCTGTTGCTGATAATAGCGGTGATATGATCTCTTTCGAAGACGCAGTTCTGGCGTCTGAAGAAGCGGCGAACGCTAATGATAGCAATAGTGCACAACTCGCCGCTATCAATACGACTTCAAACACTACTCAACCAACAACTACTGAAGAGTATGAATCTTTGGTGGCAGCAGACGAAATGGAAGCTGCTGAAGAGGAAATCGTTGGAATCCCTGCAGAAGGAGATAAGCCAGCAATTCCAATCTCTATCAGCACGCGCAAAGGATGTGTCGGTACTACAGTAGAATTCAACATCTCGCTTGAAAGCGAAGACGGTAACTACCTATGGAACTTTGGTGATGGTAACTTCTCGAACCAACCAAACCCAACTCACACTTACCTCAAAGCAGGTACATACGACATTACACTCTCTGTGACTAGCAACGACGACGGGGTGATTCGTACCAAGACGATGGATAACCTCATTGTCATTAACCCAACTCCTGAAGCAGATTTCGATTGGTCATTCGTTGATTCAACGTCTGGAACACCGACGGTTCGCTTCAATAACCGTTCAGCTAGAGCGCAAGATTCAGAGTGGGTGATCGTTGATCTGATTTCTACGGATATCAATCCTACAGAAGCAATCAACAAAAAAGGAGTGCACGTAATCGAACTTGTGGTGAGCAACGAATTCGGCTGTTCAGATACAAAAGCACGCACAATCTCTGTCAACGCAGATTACGCATTGATGGCTCCTTCACAATTCTCTCCAGATGGAGATGGAGTTTTCGATAGCTTCATGCCTCGCGCCTTCATGGATGATGACATGAACTTCGATCTCAAGATCTACAGTGGTGATGAGGTTGTGTTCCACACAACAGACGCAGACAACCCTTGGAAAGGTCAACTTCCAGACGGATCTATTGCTCAGAAAGGCAAGGCCTACAGTTGGGTGGCGATCGTGAAAGACCTGAATGGTGAGAAATATTACAGTGGTACAATTACAATTACGCCTTAACCAAAATTGTAAATAATCATGTTGAGAGAAGGCTTTAACCTAGCGGTTAGAGCCTTTTTTCGTAGTTTTGCACAATTGTTAATAACCTTTGCCAATGCCCTTGGGATTCCTCGTATTTAGGAAGCATTTCCGATACGCTGCGGTCAGGCTGCTATGGATTTGTTTTGTGCTGTTGCCTTCCACTATGTGGGCGACCATAGATCCCGTGTCCAGTACTGACTGTTTCTCATGCAACGGCTCGGCATCCGTCTCAACCAACTTCACAGGCGAAGTTACCTACGAATGGTACAATGGGCTAGGTGTTCTCTTGGGGCTCGACCAAAACACACTTGGAAACACTTCGCTCTTCAATCTTTGTCCTGGAGTATATCAAGTGCAATATACGAATGGTACTGACTCCGCTATAGAATGGTTCTCTATTGCTGTACCAGGAGCAGATGCCGGTCAACCAGATGCAGTTTCTTACTGCGCTGAAACCGGAAACTACGATCTGTTCGCTGCATTGCTTGGAACACCTCAGGCCGGAGGGGATTGGTCTGATCCATTAGGACAGCCGCACTCAGGAACCTTTGATTCGGCAGCTGATGTTCCTGGATTCTACCAGTATGTCATCAATGCTGGAGCTTGCACGGTTACCTCGGGTATCGACGTCACGCTAATTCAGAATGCTAACGCAGGTTTATCGGCAACCTATCTCATTTGTGAGACTTATAACGAATTCTTCCTTACAGACGTTCTCGCAGGAGCTCCTGATCTTGGAGGCACTTGGTTTGACAGTAACCAGAATGCATTTGATGGTTTCTATGATCCAGATGTTGATGTGACGGGCCTATTCACTTATATGATTGACACGGTGTTGGGATGCCCTCCAGTATTCTCGACACTCTTTGTGATCGAAAATGCGCTCCCTGATCCAGGTATTGACACCGAACTGGCTGTTTGTCCGAATGCGACGCCATTTGATATGACTGTCCAATTAAACGGAACTCCTGACCCCGGAGGAGTATGGTACGATGAAAATAATGACCCGGTAGGACCTCTTTATGACCCCGCTGTGCTCGATGAGGGAGTCTATAATTACGTAGTGCAAGGACTAACCCCTTGTCCAATTCAAGAATCTTTCCTTACCGTAACATATACACAAGGAATTGACGCAGGAGAAGATGGAAACCTGGCTGTTTGTGTCAATAATGGAGCTGCTGATTTGTTCAACTCTATTGGGGGGATCCCAACAGCAACTGGAAATTGGACTGACCCTTCAAATGCTCCTTCTGATGGAATGGTAGACCCTGAAACTGCATTAGAAGGAACCTACACCTACACAGTGAACGCCGTTGGATGTCAGCCACAAAGCTCAACCGTGACCTTCACTGTTGAACAGCTCCCGATCGCAGGAACAGGGCAAACGATGTCTTTCTGTGAAAATGGAAGTCCGGTTGATCTTGACGGATTATTGTCTGCAGATGCTCAAGCAACAGGGGAGTGGATGATTGGAGGTCAACCAGTGAATGGAAGTTTGGTTGTTGAAGGCGGACAAACCTACCAACCTATCTATACGGTAGCTAGTGTTCTTTGTCCTGACGATGCAGCATCATTTGAAATTGTAGTGGATGAGTTGCCAAATGCCGGTCCTGATAATGACCTTTTCACCTGTTCGAACGCATTAGCAATTGACATCGCCGTTCTAATGTCACCCGATCAAAGTTTCACTTCTGAATGGATAGACCCAATGGGTAATCCAACCAATAACGTAGTTGACCCTGCGGTTGATCTGCCAGGGCAGTACACACTGATTTCTCATAGTGAAAACTCTTGTCCAGATGATCAGGCCACGCTGAATGTGATAATATCGGATCCAGCATTTGAGAATGGCTTTGACACCTTCGAAGATTGTACCATCGGCCAGCAGTATGACTTGAACGATGTCCTTCCAGAAAATATTCCTGATAATGGTGCTTGGAGTCAAGATGGACAAAACGTTCCTCAGCTTGTTGATGGGAATGAATTAAGCTCAGGAGTCTACCTGTACACCATTAATAATCCGCAGGGCTGTTTACCTTCGGTATTTACCTTTGATCTTATCTTAGTTGAGCCACTTAACGCTGGCGAAGGAGTCGATATAGTAATATGCTCAACATCTCCGGAATTTACCCTGGATGATCAGCTTCAGAATGATGTCGACTTGGGTTATTGGGAGTACAATGGCGAAGGATTAGGGAGCACCATCATAGATCCATCAAACTCAACTGATGGCGTTTATACTTATGTAGTTCCTGGCATTGGTCCTTGTCCTGCAGATAGCGCTCAAATTGTTCTTGATATTCAAGAAGGTTTAGCTTTCACGGCCGGCCCAGATTTGATAGTTTGTGAAGGAGATGACAACGTCTTCTTAGGCGCAGGTACCTGCGATAATTGCGAGTTTGATTGGACCAATGGAGGTCTTTTGAATGACGCTAGCGCGGAATCGCCTCTTTTCCTTGTTCCGGAAGTACAAAGCACCGAGACATATCAGTTCTTTGTCAGTGTCGACAATGGTGTATGTGAGGTACAGGATGAACTGATTGTGACGGTTCATCCAACCCCAGAATTGATTCTTGTAGGAGATGAGATCCTTTGTGCTGGAGACGAAGGGACATGGACTGTTGCAGGAGCCAACACGTATGAATGGGTCTCCTTGAATAACCAAGTTCAATCTACGGATGACAACTACACTGGGCTGCTTTATCTCGATGAGTCGATCTCAGTTACCGGAACGTCATTAGATGGATGCGCAACCGAAGTTGTCTTGAATGTTATGGTAAACCCATTGCCCGAGCCAATCTTCGATTTGGATGACCAGAATGCATGCGGTCAAGTAGTAGTGCAGTTGTATTTGCCTGAGAGTGATGGCAATAACTACTGGTATGAGGTGGATGGAGTGATATACGATGAAGAGGTGAACTCACTCGTCATAGTGAATGAAGGGGGGTATGATGTCACCTTGTTCGCGGAATCACCAGAAGGATGCCTGAATTCATTCACGAATGATAATGTGATCACTGTTTATGGTTATCCAGAAAGTAGCTGGTACTTCGTCAATGATCAACTCGGTATTTTATCCACTGAAGTTGAATTCGTGAACACCAGTATCGACGCAACTCAATTTGAGTGGCAATTTGATGCCTTGGGAACATCGACAGAAGAGTCTCCAATTCTCAGCCTTCCAGCAATTGCAGACCAATCTTATGATATATGCTTAGTGGCTGAAAACCAGTATGGTTGCCCAGACACTTTGTGCCGCGAGATTTATCTCGGAGGTGAACTCATAGTGTATGTTCCAAATGCCTTCACCCCTGATAACGATGGGATTAATGAAGTGTTCTTGCCATCAGTTCTAGGTCATGATCCAAGTGAATTCGAGTTCAGTGTGTTCAATCGCTGGGGTGAGCTCATCTTCCGATCAGAAGATGAACAGCAAGGATGGAATGGATCCTTCAATAACGGGCAGTACTACGTCCAAGATGGCGTATACACTTGGGTACTTTCAGTCAAAGATGCCTACACAGCAGAACTCAAGAAGTTCTCAGGTCACGTAACTATCATGCGTTAGAATTCCAATTCAAACATTGAAATAGGGCGCTTTTCAACTCGAAATGTTGAAGCTTCGTGCCCATTTGTGAACTTCTCCCCAAGGTCATTTCTTATTTTCGCGGCTCAACCTATGGAACCTATGAGGAGAATATTAATCGGATGCTTAGGATTGTTAGCAATGACCTTATCAATCGGGGCGTTCGCACAGGTGAATGTAGTCATGGACAATGGTACATTCTTCTCTTGTGCTGGAGTATTTCTAGATAGTGGAGGTCAAGGTGGTCCCGGTTATCAGAATAATGAATATTTCACGACAACCATTTGCCCCGAAAACCAAGGGGATGTCATTACGGTTGACTTCATCACATTCCAACTTGATCAAAGCGGAGTTCAGAGCACTTGGGATTACATGGCCATCTTCGATGGTGACAATGTAACTGAAGCATCGCTCGGTGTTTACACAGGAGATGATCTTGAAGGGTTATTCGTAACAGCAACATCACAAAACACCTCGGGGTGTTTGACCTTCGTATTTCAATCAAACGAAGAAGGAACAGGAAACTTTGGTGGATCCATTACTTGCGGCACACCATGTGACCGCCCAACTGCTGAAGCAACTTACGACGCGCCTATAACAAAACGAATCTGTATTGGCGATGTCATCAACTTTGATGGCTCAGGCTCTTTTGCAGCTCCTGGTTTCGAAATCGTTGAATATCTCTGGGACTTTGCTGATGGTACAACAGACGATAGTGGTCCTGTGGTGTCACATGCTTGGGATGAGCCTGGGGAATATGTCGTTGAGCTTTTCCTGATAGATGATAATGGGTGTGCATCTACCAACCGTGTGAGTCTTCAGCTATTGGTGGCTACACCACCTTTGTGGTCGCCGTTCCCAAATGACACTACGCTTTGTTTAGGAGAAGACCTTTGTTTGGAAGCCTTCCCGAATGATTACGAGCTAACCTGGAGCGGACCAGAAGAGGCATACAGCAATTCAGACAATACTGTGCTTGAAGACAATGTTGGGGAGTGTTTCGTTTCAGAAATTGAAGTAGGAGGGTTTTCTCCAGGACAGACATTGACCAACGTCAATGACTTGTTCGGAATCGACGTTTCCATTGAACACAGCTGGTTGTTCGATCTTGTGATCTCCATAGAATGTCCGACAGGGCAGACAGTGGTTCTTCACCAGCAAATGGAGCAACCGATTGGAGCTGACGTAGCTTCCAATGGTTCTGACCTCGGTGTACCGGATACAGAATTCTGGGATTACAGCTGGACTCCAGATGCGACACAAGGTACTTGGTCACAAGTTGCTACTGACCTCGCAGGAGGTGAAGCGCTTCCAGAGGGAGATTACAATGCTCTCGAGAACCTAGACCAATTGGTAGGTTGTGACTTGAACGGTACATGGTCTATCGAAATTTGTGACCTCTGGGGAGGTGACAATGGGGAGTTGAACGAATGGGGATTGAACTTTAATCCTGCGATTATCCCTGAAGTCACCGAGTTTACTCCAGATATTGGAGCTGGTTCTGATAGTTCATTCTGGAGTCTTGACGCCACAGGATTAGATCTCTTCAATGAAGATCCAGAAGGAAACTCGCTATGCCTCACGCCACTTCAGGAAGGAAACTGGCCGATTACCTTCACCGTAATCAATAACCACGGTTGCCAAACAGACAGTGTCATTACAGTTTCAGCTTATCAAGCTCTGCTTGCTGATGCGGGTGAAGACTTTTCTTGGTGTGGTGAAGGAACAGCTATGAGCGGTGGCCTTGACGGCCTTCCAACACCTGAATGTTCTGCAGACGCAGGTAATTATACCTACTGTTACACCAACGGGGCACCACAATCATTTACCTACTGCCCTGACAATCCAGGAGATGGTATTGCTTTCATGGACATTACCTTCAATGCTGGAACAGTCGAGAATTTCTTCGATGAATTCTGGGTATATGATGGAGACAATACTGGAGCACCGCTGCTTGCAGGCCCGATTTATGGAGACCTCTCAGGACTGCAGTTTATCGCAACAAACCCAAGCGGATGTATCACAATCGAAGTCACTCCTGATGGCAGTGTTGACTGTGCAGGCGGTTCTCAAGTAGAGTGGAACTTTGATGTGGGATGTAATCTAGGTGGACCGCAGTATGATTACATCTGGGCACCAGCAACAGGTCTTTCTGATCCGAACATTTCAAACCCAGCGGTTGACGAAGTGTTTGAACCAACCACTTACGAGCTCACAGTATTCCCGACAGGGCATCCTGATTGTGCTTCAACTGATCTTGTGACGGTATACCCGACTTACTCATATGAAGTGACCTTTATACAACCAGTTTGCTTTGAGCCAACGGGTGAAATCAACGTATTCATCGATGAGACAACAGGAGATGGACCATGGGATGTATACCTATACCAAGCAGGGCTGGCCATAGATTCATTGATCTCAACGGGAGGTGACTCAACATTTGATGGGTTACTTCCTAGTGATTACATCGTTATCATTGGCGAAGAAACATGTACCTATGAGGAAGAGATAAATATGTCTACACCTCCGGTGATTACTTTGACACCAACTCCGGCGGATACAACCATCTGTTACACAGGCGTCGCCTCGCTTTCAGCAGTACCTAGCTTCGACACAGGGGATATGGAATACTTCTGGAATAACGGAGCAGTTGGACAAGAGATTCAAGTGAATCCTCTACTGGATGAGTCGTACACAGTCTACGCCACGTTCGGCGGAGCCTGTTTCACTGATACAGTGCAAGTAAACGTAGAAGTACTTGATCCAATCACGCTCGATATTACCGCGGGGAATACAATCTGTCAAGGCGATTCGATCTTCATAGGAGTAGATAGCGCCACGGGCGTTTTGGAACCGTACCTGCATACTTGGACTTGGGATGCAGGTGGAGAAATCATTACCGATGGAGTCTTCCTTTATCCGGAGTACACAGCAAACTGGTGCTGTACAACCACGGATCAATGTGAAACACCAGCCGTGACACAGTGTATTGAAATCGCTATTTCGGATCCAATTGATCCTTCATTTGAAGCGGATACGCTCGGAGGTTGTGTACCAACCTTGGTGAACTTTCAAGGATTAGCTGAGAACCCTGAGCATATTTTTGAAGCAGTTTGGGACTTCGGCGATGGCGGAATCTCTACAAACCCGCACTCGTCTGCGCATACGTACACCACGCAAGGCTCTTATGATATCACTTATACTGTGATTTCGAATGATGGTTGTTTCTTCGAATCAACAGTTGAGGATATGATTACCATCTTCAACTGGCCGATTGCCGGATTCAATATGGAGCCACAGACCGCAGTTCTCCCAAATACCGGAATCCAGTTTGAGAACTACTCGTTAGGAAGCGATGTGTACACATGGGTGATGAATAACACGGACTCGTTAAACGATGAAGACCCGTTCTACGAATTCCCTGATGCGGCTGGAACGTACTCAGTAACGCTTTATGTTGAGAACAGCTGGGGGTGTGCTGATAGCGTATCTCGTTCGGGGTTCGTTGTGGATGAATTCGTGATGTATGTTCCGAATGCCTTTACACCTGATTTCGATGGCATCAATGACATCTTCCGATTCGAAGGAATTGATGTAGATAAAGACGACTTCAAATTGCAGATCTTCGACCGTTGGGGAGAGAAGGTATTTGAGACCTTTGATTTCGAACAAGGTTGGAACGGATCTTACAATGGTGGAGAGTACTTTGTGCCAGATGGAATGTACATTTGGCGTATTGAAACACGTTCGTTGACCTCACTTGAGCGCAAAGAATTGATCGGTCATGTGCTGATCATGCGATAGAGGCAACCTTTAAGGGCATTTTATTGTCATTATTAAAACGCTTTTGACCTTAAGAAAAGCTGACTTATGGGAAAGATTTTACTTCTTGTTACTTCATTATTTTGTTCCGCTGGGCTTTCAGCACAGCAAGATCATGATTGGTTGATTGCTCTTTTTGGAGAGGAAGACTACGCGACTGTTGCAGAAAATGCTCCAGAGAAGATTGAGTACTACACGTTTGCGGATGAGCACGGTTATCTCGTTCAAATGGCTGAAGGCAAAGACCTATCAGGTTATCCTGATGCTCTAACCATTGCTCCAAAGAAAGATGGTATGGTCCCATTATCAGTTGATCTTATTCTATCGGATGAATTCCACCCGAGCCTGTATCGTTTCAAGACAACAATGAACGATACGCATTGGTACCGCGTGGGAGACACAGACTACGTTATTACAGTCTTACCGTTAACATCTGTCCAGAATAAATTCAATTCAGAGGAATGAGAAATTCTCTAGCTCGAATCCTGACTTTCACCCTTATCACGTTCGTCGGCATGACCTCTCAGGCACAGACGAATGTTGTCATGTCCAATGGTGAGTTCTTCTCGTGTGGAGGAGTCTTCCTTGACAGCGGTGGACAAGGAGGCCCGGGATACTCCAATGGTGAATACTTTACATGTACCATTTGTCCTGAAACAGAAGGAGATGTTGTGACCATTGACTTCATCACATTTGACCTCGATCAATCTGGTGCAGAAAACACATGGGACTCTATGGCCATCTTTGATGGTGACAATACGGGTGAATCTACACTGGGTTCCTACACAGGTACGGCACTGCAAGGTCTCTTCGTTACAGCGACACCTCAGAACACCTCGGGTTGTTTGACTTTCGTATTCCAATCGAACGGAACAGGAACAGGGAACTTTGGGGGTTCTATCACGTGTGAAACGCCCTGTGATCGCCCTACTGCTGAAGCTACATACGATGCTCCGGATAACAAGCGTATTTGTGTTGGAGACGTGATTAACTTTGATGGAAGTGCGTCGACGGCCGCGGATGGATTCGTAATAGAAGAATGGCTATGGGACTTCGCAGACGGAACCTCAGACACTAGTGGCCCTATCGTTTCTCACTCTTGGGATGAGCCAGGAGAGTACATCGTTGAGCTTTATCTTGTAGATGATAACGGTTGTGCTTCAACGAACAGAATCAGCCTCCAAGTTCTCGTAGCGACCTATCCTAGCTGGGATCCTTTCCCGAATGACACTACGCTATGCCTAGGAGAACAGCTTTGTTTGGAGGCTTTCCCGAATGATTATGAGGTCACTTGGAGTGGTCCTGATCTTTCATACGCTAACGCGGAAAATATTGAACTCCTCGATAACGTAGGGGAGTGTTTCGTTTCAGAAATCGACGTTACAGGATTTGCCCCTGGCCAGACGCTCACTAATATCAATGACCTTATGACCATTGATATTTCTATTGAGCACAGTTGGTTGTTCGACTTGGTTGTGACGGTTACTTGCCCTACCGGGGAATCGGTAATCATGCACCAGCAGATGCAACAGCCTGATGGCACAGATGTAGGTGCTAACGGAACAGACCTTGGTGTTCCAGATACGGAATTCTGGGATTACTCATGGTCTGCGGATGCCACAGCAGGTACATGGTCTCAGGTAGCTACAGACCTTGGTTTCGGAGGCGGACTGCCAGAAGATAACTACAACTCTCTCGAACCAATGGAGCAATTGGTCGGCTGTGATTTGAACGGTATTTGGTCAATTGAGATTTGTGACCTCTGGGGAGGTGACAACGGAGAGCTGAATAGCTGGGGATTGAACTTCAACCCGGCCATTATTCCTGACGTAACAGAATTTACGCCAGAAATCGGACTTGCAAGTGATAGCTCGTACTGGACCTATGACGATACTAACTTGGACATCATTTCTGCGCCAGACGATGGGAACTCTGTTTGTTTCCAGCCATTAGCGGAAGGAGATTACCCATTCACATACACCGTTACCAATAACCACGGATGTTCGCACGATTCAACAATCGTTGTGACAGCTGAGTTAGCAGGACAAGCAGATGCAGGTCCGGATATCACCTTCTGTGGAGAGGCAACGCAACTTTCAGGTGGACTTGATGGACAGCCATCATCGTCATGTAACAATGACGGAGGAAATTACACTTACTGCTATTCGAACGGTGGGATGCCTTCGTTCACTTATTGTCCGGATAACCCAGGAGATGGAATCACTTTCATTGACATTACCTTCAACGCTGGATCCGTAGAGAATTTTTTCGACGAGTTCTGGGTATATGATGGTGATAATACTGGAGCACCAATTCTGGCAGGTCCGATTTACGGAGACCTCACAGGATTGCAGTTTGTAGCAACAAACCCAACAGGATGTCTAACCATTCAGGTAACGCCCGATGGCAGTGTTGACTGTGCAGGTGGTTCACAAACAGAATGGGACTACGACGTAGGCTGTTCTGCGGGTGGACCTCAGTACGAGTACTCATGGTCTCCGATTGAAGGACTTTCTGATCCAAATAGCCCAACTCCATTTGTAGAAAGCATTTCAGGTGAAACAACTTATACGTTGACAACCTTCCCAACAGGACACCCTGACTGTGCGTCTACTGATGAAGTAACAGTATTCCCAGCATTCGCATTCAACGTTGAATCTTTCGATCCGAGCTGCTTCGGAAACGATGCAGTGATCTCGGTAGATATCGATCCAGACTCAGGAACAGGTCCTTGGACGATTGAATTCTCTGAAGATGGGGTCTTGCAAGAGACAATAAACTCAGAAGGCGGTCTGACAGAATTTGAAGATCTATTCCCTGGAAACTACGCGGTAAGCGTAAGTGATGGTGGATGTACCTACGACAATGACATTGTCATTAATTCGCCACCACCATTGATGTTCGAATTATCGAATGATACAACGATCTGTGTTGATGGAATGGCGACCCTTTCAGCTACTTCAGACATGGATATCGATGACTCATGGCAATACACATGGGACGGTGGCCTTGGATTAGGAAACCCTGTGTTCGCTGAACCGTTGGAGACAACCACATACAATGTATTTGCTACTGACGATGCGGGTTGTGATTCAGATCCAATCGCGGTGACAGTTGAAGTGCGTGATAGCATCACAGTTGAGATCAGTGGAACAGAATTGATTTGTGGTGGAACAGAAGCTTCATTACAAGTCGATGATACACAGGGAGGTCTCGGAGCTCCATATGACTACATATGGCAGTTCAATGGGGTAGACGTAGCCAACGGTGAAGATATTAGCGTTCAGCAGTTCCAAACAGGAACATACTGCGTATTCGCTACAGATGGATGTGAATCTCCTGCCGGAGAGGCTTGTCTTGATGTAGTAGTTGAAACACCATTGAACGTAGCTTTCACGGCAGATACGCTCGTTGGTTGTTTCCCAGCTGATATTCAGTTCACGAACTTGATTGACGCTACTGCTTACGAATCGGCATTGTGGGATTTTGAAGATGGAAGTTTCTCAACAGAGGCAGATCCATTGCACCAGTTTGAATTGCCAGGGTTCTACGACGTGTCGTTGACCTTGACAACAGCGCCAGGATGTGTGTACTCCACGGTATACCCGAACTACATCACAGTGTACGATAATCCAACTGCTGGATACCACGCACAGCCACAGCCAACAACGATGCCTGATACAGAGATCGAATTCTACGATTACTCCGTTGGTGACGTCGTAGACTGGTATTGGGTGTTTGATACCTTGAATGTTCAAGGAACATCAACGCTTCCAGATCCTGTGTTCCAATTCCCAATGTCAACTGGAGGTAACTACCCAGTGACACTGACAATTACAGATTCTAATGGATGTACTGATCAGATTACACGTTGGATCGTAATCAATGATCTACTCAACATCTACGTACCTAATTCATTCACACCTAACAACGATGGAGTGAACGATATCTTCCTAGTAGAAGGAAGCGATATCGATCCAGATCGTTTCGAGCTAAAAGTATTTAGCCGTTGGGGAGACAAGGTCTTTGAATCTACTGATATGACTGTTCCTTGGAACGGTAATTACCAGGGTGGAGGATACTTCTCTCAGAATGATATGTACATCTGGCAATTGGTGGTGCACTCGCTGTCAACAAGTGAGCGTTTCGAATTAAGCGGAACAGTGACTATCCTTCGCTAATGAATCTCTAGATGAATGTGATCGTCATGGCGAACGCTGTGGCATCCATGAAACCTGATCTTATTTCCTTGAGGTAGGAGTCGACTCTTTAGATAAGGTTCGATGAAAATCTTCGATGTCGTTGATGACTGGTTTAACAGTTCAAGCAGTCTTCGGGTGTTTTGCGTGTCCAATTCCGCGCTAGCGTTAGGAAAAGGAGACATGAGTTTACCCAAGATATTATACTGCCAATAACCCGCTTCTTTACAGCGATCCGCCGTTGGATTCGCGTTACCGTCAGCAAAGACTCCATAACCGATTAGTGAAGGGGAGAAGTTGTGCAAAGGCTTGCCCTCTTGATCTTTGTAGAAAAAGGCCAGATCTACCTTCTTACCATCTTTATGACTTAAGTGTGGCAACAGAGGGAAGCCATCTATGAAAGGGAAACAAGCGTCTAGATAGAGGATATAACCCGGTTCAAAGCGCTCGTTAGTGGCAACGGAAGACAATAGCTCTAGCATCTCCCTATTCACGTAGTGTCGATTCAAGATCCAGGTGTAACTTCTTGCCGGACGAATGGCGCCGTGCTTTGTAATGCTCAGCGGAACGCGCCCGAAAGCAGAAGCGAGTGGGGGAATGATGGCGAGTGTGAAGAGTAAGTATAGGATGACAAACGATCCTCCCTTAATCAATGATCGTTGGAGTTTGTAATGTCCTTGTGGAAGAAAGCGCTGAAGCGAAAGCCAGAGCAAATAAACGAGTCCACCAACCTGAGTTGTGGCAGTGAGTAAAAGCACGATGACGAATCGTTTCAATATGTTGAGCACTCGTTTCATTCTAGTAGAACGCAACAACACAAAAAAATGCGGACACTCGGCCCGCATTTTTTAATTCGTATAGATTGACCAATTATTCGTTGGTCTCTGCTTCGTATAGTAATTCGTCCATGGTGTTGTATGCAACAGCATGGTAGTTCGGACGAGCCTTTTCGTAGATAGCAAGAGCCATCTCCATTTTCCCTGTTTCCTTCATTACGCGGTAAAGAGGAGTCAGGAACTTACGACGACCAACGTTCACCAAGAACTCTTCAGCGCGGTCATAGGCTGGTTCGTAATCATGCTTTAGAGACTGCTCTAGCCATGCGAAAAGTACTTCGTTGTTTCCAGTCGCAGTAATGTTGTATGTCACATCAAGTTCAGCCAAACGATCAGCAGACAATTCGTTAGGAAGGTTCGTCAAGAAGCGGTAGCGCTCTTGGTATGCCCAATCATTCCAAGGAAGATCAGCAGTAGACATTTCACCATTGATCCAAGCAAGATTGGCTTGGTCAACTTTCTGAATGCGATCAGATTCCACAGAAGGAATATTTGATGGCAATCCCGCTCCATAGATCCAAGAATCTAGGTCTACGGTTTGTAGCTCTTCTTCTGAAAGCAGGTTCGTAGACAAGTAATCAACGAATCGTTCCGTATCCATCACCTTGAAGCTATTTGAGGTGAAGTATTCCTTAAGGAACACATCCCAACGCTCGCGGCCTACCGTTTCTTCCAACAAACGAAGGAAGAAGTAACCTTTATCGTAGGCGATTGCCGACATTCCTTCGTCTGGATCACGATCTTTCAAGTGAAGCTTCAGGTGCGTATCATTAGGATTACGGTCCATGATCTCTTCAACCTCCATCGTCAACCCCTGGTAGCTCAGAGTAGCAAGCATTTCAGAAGTCTCACGTCCGTAAACTGTTTCCATGATGCGTTGCTCGAAGTATACAGTGAATCCTTCGTTTAGCCAGAAGTCATCCCAAGTTGCGTTGGTTACCAAGTTTCCAGACCAACTGTGAGCAAGCTCGTGAGCTACAAGTGCAGTCAAACTGCGGTCTCCAGCAATAATCGTAGGAGTAGCAAAGGTCAAGCGTGGGTTCTCCATTCCACCGAATGGGAAGGCAGCTGGTAGGATCAACAGATCGTACCGACCCCATGCGTAGTCTCCGTAAAGAGCTTCCGCAGCAACAAGCATATCATCCATTTCCTGGAATTCGTAGTGTGCAGCTTCGATCAAATCAGGAGTAGCGTACACAGCAGTACGCTCACCAATTTCCGCGTAAGCGATATCACCCACAGCCAACGCCATCAAGTAAGAAGGAATAGGCTGCTCCATTTTGAATTCATAAACACCTTCATCGTTCAATGCCGTTGGGTTCTCAGCACTCATCAAAGCAAGCAAGCCTTGCGGAACTTGAACCTTCGCATTGTAAGTAAATCGAATACCCGGGCTGTCTTGACAAGGGATCCAAGTACGAGCGAGTATGGCTTGCGATTGTGTGAATAGGAATGGCTTTTCGCCTTCAACCCAAAGCAACGCAGCCGCATTCGGAGCGCTCTTATACGAGATAGAAACACGTGTAGTGTTCTCTGTGATTGGAATATGAAGAGGCTGCCCAAGGAAGTCTTCCTCAGGACCAATTTCAAATTCAACCTTACCGCCATCATCAGTCATGACGCTGTCGATAGTCAATTCACGGATATCAAAGATGATAGACGAGGCATCACCTTCACGCTTAATATCATAGTGTGCTGTACCACTGATGACACGTGTTTCAAAGTCAACAGAAGCATCCCAATCTAGGTGGGTTACTACGGCGTCATTTGGGCGTGCATAGGTGTGGTGGTCTGTTGCGAGTTTCATCTCTGCGATCTTTTGCTTCGACTCGTCGCTTCGCTCTGGCGTTTCCTCTTGTGGTTCATTTCCACATCCAAAGAGCAGAAGAGTCGTAAGACTCAATAGAAAAAGCTTCTTCATTATTTGGTTGTTACGTGGCGCAAATCTAAGTATTCTGTATGTCAGGGTGTTTCGCTTGCGCGGAATTTTAGATACGCTCTTGAAAAGGAACGCAAGTTGGAAACTAAGATTGATGCGCGAGTCTTTTCGCTGTGCGGTGTAAACCAACAAACACAATGCCGCCAAAAGCCGTTTTCATTGCCAGACCAGGCATGAAAGCTTGCAGTTGAACTCCCCAACTGAATTCTTCGTTCGTAACTCCTTGCAGCCAGTAGAGGCCAACCACTAACAAGATGAATTGACCTAGCGCTAATAGAACTAAGGCGAAAAGGTTTTTCATCATGATATTCATCTCGGCAAGGAAGCCCACAAAATTAGCCGCGATCAAAAAACCGATTAGGAATCCACCTGATGAACCTAGAAAGAGGTCCCACCCGCTATTGTAATTAGCAAAAACAGGCAGGCCGAAACCTCCAAGAAGTAGATAGAGGAGTACCGGAACAGAACCGTTTAGCCAGCCAAACAGAACGCTGAAGAATACCACGAGAAGCGATTGCAAGGTTAGTGGTACCTCCATCCCGATATCAATATTGAGAGGGGAGAGGATGCAAAGAAGAACCGTAGCGATTCCGATTTTAATCAAGGAATCGATACGGTTCGAATCTGAAAGTCTTAAAGCGTCGTTTAGCATCTTATTGCTTCAGAATAAAGTCAACACCTTCTTCCATCTTGACGGTGTTGTTTGAACGGTCAATGTCTGCCATCTTCTTTGATTCGTCAATCACAATCGAAGAAATGTCGCTGTATGAAGCGTTGATGTCAAGCACATAAGAAGGGTGCGTCCAAGGCCAGTCTTCTTCAAGAACCCAGTCTTTCGCATCTGCCTTCTCACCACGCATAATGCGTAGTGGAATGTAGTGCACTTCTTTGCGACCATCTTTGAAGTTGACGGTAACGTCAAGAGGCATTGGCATGGCACCAATTTTCTCGAGGGTGACAGAAACTTTGTCTTCCATGCCGCGCACTTCTTGGATTCTGTAATCGATGGTGTTCGTTGAATTCATGAAGTATTCGAAGTACCAGTCTAATTCAAGTCCGCTGGCTTTCTCCATTATGCGCTTGAAATCATTCGGTGTTGGGTGCTTGAACTTCCACTCATCGAAGTAAGTCAAGAGCGCTTGATCACGAACGTCATGTCCGATGATGTAGCCAAGCTGTTCAACCAATACTTGACCTTTGCTGTACGCCGCTACCCCGTAGGCGCGGTTCGTAGTGTAGTGATCAGCGTGAGTGACAAGGGCATTTTCTTTTCCGTCGCGTACAATTCCGTAGTATCCTTGGTAAGCATATACATGAGGAACACGTGTTGGATCTGGGAAGAGTTCATTCATCGTCAACGATGTAGCGAATGACGTGAATCCTTCATCCATCCATTCGTACAATGCTTCGTTTGTTGCTAGCACTCCATGATACCAGCTATGAGCTCCCTCGTGAACCGTAACACCAACAAGTGAGCGTAAGTTTCTGTGTCCAGTGATCAAGGTTGCCATTGGGTATTCCATACCTCCGTCACCACCTTGAATGATGCTGTATTGAGGGTACGGGTATTTACCAAAGTGCTCGCTCATGTATTCGAAGGCCTTCACCGCATACTCTGGCAATGCTTCCCAATTCTCATTGAATTCAGGGTTGTCTTGGTACAGGAAGTGCATGGTAGGTCCGTTTTCAATCTGGATCTGCTTGTGAATGTAATCAGGATCAGCGGCCCAAACGAAATCGTGCACGTTTTTAGCCTCAAAATGCCAAGTCAGTTTTCCATTTATCACTTTAGGTCGAGCTTTCTCTGAACCATAACCGTGACCTACTTCGTCACCGTTAACTACAAGACCAGTACCACCAAGAACATAATCTTTATCGATCGTAATCTTTACATCAAAGTCTCCCCAAACCCCATGGAATTCACGTCCTACGTAAGGGTTTGAGTGCCAACCCATATGATCATACTCACTCATTTTAGGGTACCACTGAGACATAGAGAATTCGATACCTTCTTTGTTATTCCAACCTGAACGACGAATCTGTAGCGGCACTTGTGCGTCCCAAACCATTTCAAAGGTGACTTTCTTTCCAGGTTGAATCGGAGTTGGTAGATCAACTTCCAGGATCGTACCCACTTCAGTGTAGCGAACCGGTTTTCCATTCATGGTGAGCGACTTCACACGAATCCATCCTTCTTCATCAGGCTGTAGCTCTGAAATTCGGCTACCGACACGCGGATCAGGATCTTCAATAGTTAGTGAACGCGTGTCCATCATACTTCCAGGTTGGAAGGCATTGAAGTAGAGGTGGTAGAATACTTTGTCAAGAACGTCAGGAGAGTTGTTCGTGTACACCAGTTTCTGTGTACCTGCATATTGATGTTTCTCTGTATTGACGTCGATCTTCATTTCATATGAGACCTCTTGTTGCCAATAATTCTTGTTCGCAAATGAATGTAGGCTGCATGTCACAGCCAGAATCATGAAAAGCTTTTTCATTCGTATGGTTTTGTCGCTATCGCGGAAGCCGAAGATAACAGCTTCTAATTGAGTCAATAAAATAAATTCTACGACCTGTGATCGGTCGCTTCAAACGGTGTCAAAGTGAGGTAATCGGTTACCTCACCATTCCTTCTATCAGGAACTGTTCCATTTCTCTTGACGCCTTCCAGTGATCAATAACCACGTCTAAGATTTGGTCAGTAAGAATGATGTCTGGTCGATGTTCAGACATGTAGTAGAACTGTTTGTTGGCGATTTCTGGAACCTCCTCAAGCATGGGCTTGAATTCTTTCGGGATGATTTTGTTCTTCTCTCCAAGCACTTCTCCAAAGTGTGATTTTAATTCGGCGTTATCTAGCACCTTTCGCGCTTTCTTCGGATTTTGGGAGATATGGTCGCGCACATCATAGAGCATATCCTTATCTAGGAAGTAAGCGCCACCGCCAATCCATACTTTCTCTGGTCCGAAGTCAAGGTATAAGCCTGGGTATGATTTGTCTTTTCGTCCGTACTTCGAGCAGATCGCTGACCTGTTTAGTTTATACGGACTCTTGTCTTTGCTGAATCGAATATCGCGATTGATACGGAAGATGGCATCTTTCGGGGAGATCTCGGTTTCATGTCCTTCGTCTTTCATGCGATCAATGACCGCTTGAATGAAGTTCTCGAAAGGTTTTTTGACATCAGCTTCGTACCGATTTTTGTTCTCATGGAACCAATCACGGTTGTTGTTCGCCGCGAGATCTTTGAAGAAATCAATATAGGCGATAGAAAAGTATGACATAGCTCTTTGGTTACGAGCCGGAAGTTACTGAAAGCACACGGTACTCAGGTGCTAATCTTTACAAATATCTTCGGGGTCAACCGTATAGATTTGCACGTACTCCACGCTGTTGATTGGATTCAACCAGTGCAGCAGTTTATCGAAGTTCCCTGGTTCAATGGTGGTGTCGTAAGTCAGCGTCGGATAGCGATCACTGAATACTTTCAATTGCTTCTGAATCTCTTCCATGGTACCATAGAAGAGAACGTAGTTCGGAACAGGACGTACATCACGCTTTTCACACATGAATTGACGTTGTTGCTCGAAATCTGTTTCACCTGGTTGATACCAGTAGTTGGCTGTCCAATCACCTTGGTAGTAGAGTGGAGGAAGAGCGCGAGATGCGGCAAATACCTGAAGGAAGTTCTGTTCATCGCCTTGCTCGTACATGTAATCCATCGATTCCACGCGGGAGCGTTTACCGTAAGTGAACGTCAATACTAGCAGACCGGCAATGTTGATCACCCAAAAGAATGACCACATCCCTTTCAAGAGCTTCTGACGATTCGCCCAGAACGACGAACGCTCAAGCCAAACATTCCAGCCAACCACTCCGAGGATGACTAGGTAGGGAATGAACGGGAAGATGAATCGTTCCTGTTTGTTCGGGAAGTACGAGTGGAAGATGAAAAAGGCCACAGCAGGAACGAAAAGCAGTAAGTGCTTACGTCCGATATAACCGAATCCAAAGAGCAAGAATAAACTCACCGGAGGAATCAAAAATCCAGAAACGGTAAGCAGGTACATGTACCAAGGGCCATTCGGGTAGTTCCCAGAGTTGGCATTGTTGTATTCAATGTATGCTCGTAATTGCGTGAATGGCTCTCCCCAGATGAATACATCCTGGATCTGTGCAACTGCAAAGAAGAAGAGCGAGCTGAACCCAAGAATGAAGAGGCCTTTCCATTCTTTCTGAAGCAACAAAGCGAGGCCAACGCCTAAGCCGAATACTCCACATTGAAAACGGAACCCAGTGGCGAGTCCAATTCCGATTCCCGCGATAGCGAAATCAAACCACCGATAATCACCTTGGCGCTTAATCAACACCCAGGAAGACCACATCAATGGTGGAATGCAGATAAACTCAACTAACTGTCTAACGGAGAAATTAGGCATGAAAGCCAAAGCTGCCAGAAGCAAACCAACCAAGGCCGCACTGCGCTTGTTGCTAATGGTCTCGGCAATTTTAAAGCCGAAGTAAACAATCAACAAGCTGTACATCGCATGAAATAGGCGAATGAAGATCATCATGAATTCTGGATCTTCCATACCTACCGCTTTCAATGCTTGGAAGATCACATACTGCGTTCCCACATAGGCGAAGTTGGCAGGGTGTGGCTTCGGGTCTTCACGCTGGCTTGCAGGTAACCATCGATCCGCATCTTCACCGTCTGCCCAACTAGCTGCTTGTTCAACCACCAAGAAGTGGTCATCGTGCATCAGGTATCCTGGTGAAAAGAAGGTTGCAAGTAAACGAAGTGCAATGGCCACCAGCATCACTAGCTTCAGGGGCTCATTGTTCCACATTGATCTCAGCGTATTCATTGGGTACAAAGAAAAGCTTATTCCTTCAATTAATTCTGGAGTGCCGCTTCAAGTACCAACACGGCCCATAACAGGTGTGCATGATCTTGTTTCCCACTGGCATGCTCAGCGATGATTTGCTTCAACTCTGTGAGGTCAAAACCAATGGCCGCCAGTGATTCACTTGTTGATGTCCTTTGCATCATAGCTGCAAGTGGTCCATTCAACAATGAGCTCAATGGGACTTCAAATCCCTTTTTAGATCGTTCTAGAATGCTTGCGGGTAGGAGATGACCAAATGTCTTTTTCAAAGCGATTTTGCCTTCTTTTCGAGAGACTTTTTGTTCAAGTGGCATCGCGTTCGCAATCGCTACAACATTCGGGTCAAGAAATGGGACACGTACTTCAAGTGAGTGCTGCATGCTCATGCGATCTACCTTGACCAGCATGTCATTTGGCAAGACAATTTGCTGATCAAATTGAAGAAAGTCTTCTTGTGCAGTGAGTTCACTGCGTCTTCCTTCTTTCAGCAAGCGGTCAATCTCTTCATCGTTGTTCCATTGCGCGAGGTAACCAGCTTGTTTATCCGAAGGGATGGAGGCAAGCTCTAGCATCTTCTTCACTTGTCGTTTCTTATCCGCAGCTTCGGTTTCACGTGAACCTGAAGATCTGATGAGGCTATTCATGGCTTTGGCTAATGCCGAAGGCATTTTGTTGGCCAATAGCATCGCGCGGTGCTTTCGGTAGCCTCCGAACAACTCGTCGGCACCATCTCCAGACAAAGCCACTGTAACATGCTTGCGGCATTCTTGTGATAAGAAGTACACGGCGAGTGCAGAAGAATCGGCAAATGCGGTATCTACTTGATCCAAATACGATTTCGAGATATCACCGAGATTATCGAAGCTCAATTTGAAGGTGTGATGATTGCTTCCGATGTGGTTGGCTACTTCTTCAGCGAAGCTTGTTTCGTCTAAATGTGGTCGATCTTTGAAGCCAATGCTGAAGGTGTTAATGTTCGGGTGTTTTTTACTCGCTAGCGCGGAAATGATCGAGGAGTCCAAACCACCAGAGAGGAAGCATCCAACCGGAACATCAGCAACTAGGCGACGCTCCACAGCACCATCTAATGCTTCGAAAAGGTCTTTATCTGAAGTAGCAGCGTTAGGGTAAGAGTTCGTTGATTGATTTGAAGAAACGAAGAAACTCTTTGGGGCAAGTTGTTGCGTGTTTTTTGCAATGCTTCCTCCAGTAGGATAGGTGTAGCTCAATACGTTCTTCACTTCGTCGAGATTGATCTCCTGGTTGCGATCAAGTAATGCGCGCTCTTCGCTCGCAAAGGCGATTCCATGATCGTCTTTGGTGAAGTAAAGTGGTTTGATTCCAAAAGGGTCTCTGGCTAGGAGTAGCTCTTTCTTTTGCGAATCATAGAAAGCAAAAGCAAAGCATCCGTTCAATTTAGAAATGAAGGAAGAGCCCTCGTTGATCAGTCCGGCCAATAGAACTTCAGTATCACTTTCTGTAGAGAAGGAGAATCTTGACTCGAGGTCTTCCCGTAATGCTTTGAAGTTGTAGATTTCTCCGTTGTACACCAGCACATAGCGCTTGTCAGGGGACAGAAAAGGTTGGTTCGATCGTTCGTCGAGATCGATAATCG
Organism: Flavobacteriales bacterium; assembly: GCA_022447625.1. Classification (GTDB taxonomy): domain Bacteria; phylum Bacteroidota; class Bacteroidia; order Flavobacteriales_D; family Sanyastnellaceae; genus Sanyastnella. Next base: position 62,183 of record JAKVAX010000004.1, read on the forward strand.
CGAGTCTTCGATGTCCCACGCAAAATTGATCATCTTCGAAAAGACCCGCATAATCTGGTCCGCGGTGTTCCAGTGCCTCGTTGAGGTGGGCTATTCGCTCTGATACTTCGTTATTGAAGGCAGAAGAGAATGAGAAGTAACCGGTAAAGCCGCACATGACTAGTAGTCAAATCCAGGCCCCCAAGAAGAACGCAAGCTTTTCTGAAGTGCGACCATTTTCAAGCAGGCGACACCTGCTTCCGTTCCTTTATTTCCGTGTTTACCTCCAGAACGATCAATGGCTTGTTGCTTATTATCGTCAGTGAGGACACCAAAAATGACTGGTCGGTTGAATTTGAGAGCAACGTCTTTGACTCCTTGTGATGCCGCTTGGCACACGAAATCAAAGTGAGCTGTCTCTCCTCGAATCACCGAACCGATGGTGACCACTCCGTCAAGTCCTTTGTGCTCCAATAGGAATGCAGCTGCCGAAGGGAGCTCGAAGGTGCCAGGTATATCTATTACGATGAGGTTCTCGTCTTTGATCCCGGCTTCACGGATGACATCTTCGGCACCTTTGGCAAGGCTAGATGTAATCTCATGGTTCCACTCAGAAACAACAATCCCGATACGCATAGCAGACGCATCGGGAAGTTGATTTTTATCGTAGTCTGATAGATTCTTTTCGGCGGTAGCCATAAGGCTTACTTTTTACCGAGGTAAGCAGCGTATCGCTGTGCACGTCCGTGGACCTGCGCCTCTGGGTAGTTGTCTACTACTTTCTTGAAGTTCTTCGCTGCCTTGTCGTTCTGACCAAGCTCCATCTGAGCGATACCCGCTTTGTAAAGCATCATTGGGGCAGTGAATCCTTCCGCGTTCGTTCCGCGAGCCATCGCAGCCGCACGTTCGAATGCCTTCGCACCTTCTTCGTAGTTTCCTAGTTCAACGTGGCAATCTCCGATTCCACCTTGAGCAAGTACGCTTACTACGTCATCAGAAAGGCTAACCTTCTCGAAGTGATCAAGCGCTGTTTCGAAATCTCCACGGTCACGAGCGATGATTGCTAGATCGTAGTGCGCACGAGCACCAGCTTTTGTTCCGTCGTGATCGCTTGCAACATCTTCTAGACCAGCGTAAAGACCGTCTCCAATCATGGCAAGATCCAAAGAGTCAACTTCGAAGTATTGCTCTGCTTTCCATGAATCAGCATTGGCGTCATTTTCAGCTGGCTTCACCATAAGGTAGAAGTAAGCTGCTCCAATAAGAACTACAGCAACAATTGCTACTAGTACAGTTACCAGGGTCTTACGGTTGCGATCTACAAAGAGCTCTGTCTTTGTGTACACTTCATTTACATCAACGATTACCTCTTCCTGGTCTTTCTTCTTAGCCATAACGGTCTTTTTAACGAAGGGCAAAAATAGCATTTTAAGGGGAATCTAGAAAACCCATGTGGTGGTTTGATAGCGAACAAGGTGTTGTTAGTTTCTAGAAGCAGTTCGTTTTACCTGTTGGAGCCGTCGGTTTTGTTGGGAAATCGTAACACTATGTCCGACGTATCGAGGTAAATTCTGGCTACTTTTGTTCCAAAGAGAAAACGGTGCGGATCCGATCATTATCACTTGTCAACTTTAAGAACTACGAAGAAGCTACCTTGGATTTCAGTCCAGAGGTGAACTGCCTCGTAGGTGACAATGGTTCTGGTAAAACCACTGTCTTAGATGCTATTTACTACTTGTCGTTCTGCAAGAGTTATTTCAATCCGATTGATTCGCAGAATGTGCGCTATGATCAATCGTTCTTCTTAATTCAGTCGCAAGTAGAGAAGGCAGGTGAGGTAGACAAACTCCATTGCGGCGTCAAGTCAGGGCAGAAGAAGCAATTTCGTCGAAACGATAAAGAATATCAGCGCCTGGCTGATCATATTGGATTGTATCCTGCGGTGATTCTAACACCTAATGATATTGATCTGGTGAAGGAGGGAAGTGAGGTCCGACGTAAGTTCATGGACGGTATCATTTCTCAATATGATAGAAAGTACCTTGATTCCTTACTGGAGTATAACCGTGCTTTGCTACAAAGAAATAATCTCTTGCGCTTCTTCGCCGAGAACCGAACCTACGATGAGGAGAGCCTTGAAGTATGGGATCATGCCTTGGTGAAATACGGGGAGTACATCCACGACCAACGCACGGCATTTGTAGAGAAGTTCATTTCCTTCTTCAATGATGTTTACCAGAAGATATCTGGAGGGGCCGAGGTCGTGTCATTGATGTACCAATCGCAGATGAACGATAAAAAACTCGACGACCTTTTACAGGATGCACGAGGAAAGGATCGACAACTCCGAAGATCCACTCAAGGAATCCACAAGGATGATTTGAGTTTCCTTATTCAAGATCACCCCATCAAGAAGTTTGGATCTCAAGGTCAACAGAAGACCTACTTGATTGCACTTAAACTCGCCCAATACAGTTTCATTGAGGAAGCCACCGGTGAAAAGCCTGTCTTGCTATTAGATGATATCTTCGACAAGATTGACGACAAGCGAGTAGGGGCATTGATGGAATTAGTGAGCCAAGGATCCTTCGGTCAGATCTTCATTACAGATACCCATGAAGAGCGAATCCCGAAGATGTTCCGAGATATCGGTTGTGATTTGAATGTATTTCACGTGAACCAAGGTGCTGTTGATTCAGACGCCAAAACCATGATCCATGGCGAGAAAGAGTAACGAACAGTCATTGGGCGACGTGATCCAAGATATGCTCAAGGCATATCGCCTCGAAGGAAAAATGCAGGAACTCGATGTCAGAGAGGCCTGGAAGAAGGCTATGGGCGAAGGCGTTGCGTCACACACCAAAGACATCCGGCTCAGAGGGAAGACACTCATTATATACATGGACAGCGGAGTCATGAAACAGGAGTTCTCTTATGGGAAATCACGCATCATTGAGATCATCAATGAAGCTATGGGAAGGGAGATCATTGACAAAGTGGAGATATTCTAAAACCACTCATAACGCCATAGGCGCAACTCACACCAAAAAATAGAATACTTCGTAAATCAATGCTTAACTTCGGGGGTAGAACTGTCATTAGTTTGTAATATTTTTGACAGCTGAACCGTGTGATGAAGAAATCAAGAAGCCTACCGATTGCCGTGCTCGTTCTTGTAGCAGGCGCTCTTATCGTTTCGGGTTACCGAGACAAAAAAGTTGAAACTTTCCACTCGTACGAAGAGATTCGTGCTTTCCAGCAGATGGATGGAGAATTGACTGACCTAGAGAACGAACTGTTCACTGGTTCGGGAAAGTGTGCCGGATGTCACGGACACGACATCGCTGAACTTGGAAACATCACGGAAAGCGGATGGGATGTTAATCCAACTGATTACTGGCGTTCTTCCATTATGGCCAACTCAGCAAAGGATCCTTTCTGGAGAGCAAAGGTGACCCACGAGGTAGCCGTAAACCCAGAACATCAATTAGAGCTAGAAGACAAGTGTACTTCATGCCACGCTCCTTTAGGGCATTTCAACGCGCATTATTTAGGAGCACAGCACTACACCTACGCTCAAATGCTCTCTGATACGGTGGCACTTGATGGCGTTTCATGTGCAGCCTGTCACCAGCAGAGCCCTGTTGGAATCGGGAATAGCTTCTCTGGAGAATTGACCTTCGTGCAAGACACCATCTACGGACCATTCGGTGGTGGGAAAGACGAAAATCCAATCGTTGGTCAACCAATGGCTAGTTTTGTTGGGTTTGAACCTGTATTTGGAGAGCACATTACCGAATCAGAAGTATGCGCAGGATGTCACACGTTGATTACCGGAACAGCTGACCTCGACGGAAATGCTACAGGACAAACATTTGTAGAGCAGGCGACTTACCACGAGTGGTTGAACAGTATCTACGCTGAGAATGGAGTGAACAATGCGGAATGCCAAGCCTGTCATATGCCAGAACTAGACGAGGAAGTCATCATTTCAGCCAACTACGCATGGTTGGAACCACGCGGGCCAATCGGACTTCACTACATGGTAGGAGCCAACACCTTCATGGTAGAAATGATGAAGAACAACATCGAATTCCTTGGCTTGAGCGCGACCGAAGCGCAGTTCGATACAACCTTAATGAAGACATTCGAAATGCTTCAAGAGGAATCAGTTGAAATTCTTCTCGAAGAAGGAGTGTACGATGAAGACTCTGTTTCATTCACAGTCACACTTGATAACCTGGTAGGACATAAATTCCCTTCAGGATATCCAGCGCGTCGTTCGTACATCGAGTTCATCGTAAGTGACGATATGGGCAACGAGCTCTTCCACTCGGGTGAACTTCAGGCTGATTACGAAGTGTTTGGACAAGATGAAACTTTCGAACCACACTACGACTTGATTACAGAGGAGGAGCAGGTTCAGATCTACGAGCAAGTGCTAGGAGATGTAAATGGAGATGTAACGACAGTTCTTGAACGCGCTGCAACACACTTGAAGGATAATCGTCTCGTACCGAAAGGATTTAGCTTCACACACGAGGTGTATGATACCACAGAAGTAGCTGGGTTTGCCTTAGCAGATCCTAACTTCAACTACATCGGCGGTGAAGAGGGGTCTGGCACTGACGAGATTACATACAAAGTAGCACTCGACGGATACGAAGGAGTTTTGATTGTTTCAGCGAAACTCTGGTATCAGGCAGCTCCACCAAAATGGATGGAAGAGATGTTCTCATTCTCTACTCCTGAAATCGAGACCTTCCAAGCGCTCTACGAAGAGCAAGGAGCCGCTCCAGTTTTGGTTGACGAGCAAGAGATCACCCTAACCATTGATAACGTAGAGGAATTCCTTGCTGACCAAGTGACGATTTACCCGAATCCATCGACAGACGGAATTGTTACGGTTGAGCTCGCTTCCGCGTTAGTGACATCAAACCCAACCTACGTGATCTATGCTTCTAACGGACAGTTAGTAGGCCAAGGCCAATTGAATGGAAATCGCACTGTTCTTGAAATACCGGGAGCTGAAGGAAGCTACTTGATTTCGATTGAATCTGGAGAGTACAGACTCACCGAGCGAATTCTTAAATTGCGTCCTTGATATTCAAGGAAACAACGTGAAAGTAGCCGGTTTTACCTTTATACGTAACGCTGTTAAGTACGACTACCCCGTTGTAGAAGCGATTACATCTGTTCTACCTATTTGTGATGCATTTTATGTAGCTGTCGGAAATTCCGATGACGAAACGCGCGCGCTTATAGAAGGAATCGGTGATCCGCGAATCCATATCATTGATACGGTTTGGGACGATTCTCTTCGAGAAGGAGGGAGAGTGCTGGCTGTAGAGACAGACAAAGCACTGAAAGCTGTACCGGATGAATACTACTGGAGATTCTATATCCAGGGAGATGAGGTATTCCACCATGATGGTCTAGCTAAGATCAAAAAGGCAATGGAAGCCTATCAAGATGATCGGAAGGTGGAAGGTCTGCTCATGCATTACCGTCATTTCTACGGTTCGTACGATTATGTCGGTGATTCAAGGAAATGGTACCGTAATGAGGTGCGTGTAATTCGCAGAGATGCAGAGATCTATTCATTCCGCGACGCTCAAGGATTCCAGAAAAAAGGGAGACCGTTGCGCGTAGCACTGGTAGAGGTGTGGATGCATCATTACGGTTGGGTCAAGCACCCAAAGTTACAACAAGAAAAGCAGCGCAATTTCAATAAGCTTTGGCATACTGACGATTGGGTAGAGAAGAACCAAAAGCCAGTAGATGAATTCGACTACGGCAACATCGACTCGCTTTCCCGTTTTGAAGGAAGCCACCCAACATCGATGCAAGCCCGCATTGACCAAATGAACTGGTCGTTCAGCTTTGATCCCACGGTCAAGAACCTCACTCCAAAGAGAAAATTCCTTCATGCCATTGAAGACGTCACAGGCTGGCGCATAGGGGAGTACAAGAACTTTAGAATTGTTCGTCGCTTCGCTTAACTTCGTTCGAGGAGCAGTGAAACAGGTGAAGGGAATTAAGTTTAGGGCGCTGTTATTAATCCAATGTTAAGTTGCTCAAGCGTTTTTATCCTCCGTTTATTAGTGAATAACTTCGGGTTGTGACCACTGGATTCTGGTTGTTCATCCTCCTATCTTTAATACGACCAGTGATGCTATTACGAGCTCACACCTAACTCAGGAATCGTCTCGCACCCTTAAGACGCGCTTCCGCAACACCGACTGCATGGCTGAAAAAAAGCCCCGTAAAATCTTCGTGATTGACACTTCTGTCTTACTTCACGACCACAATTCGATCTTAAATTTCGAAGACAACGACGTCGCCATCCCTATCACCGTATTAGAAGAACTCGACAACTTTAAAGTGGGTAATGACACCAAGAACTTTGAAGCACGTGAGTGTATTCGAATCATTGATCGCTTGGCCAATGAACACACGCTCCAGGAGTGGATACCTGTTGGAAATGAATCTGGTGGACGACTCAAAATCATTCTCAACGATCGCGACCGAAAGGGGACCAACGCTGAGGATGTCTTTGATAAAAGATCAAATGACCATAAAATCTTGAACTCTGCAATGCAGATTCAGGATGAAGAAAAGGAAGCCAAAGTCTGCCTCGTTTCAAAAGACATTAACCTCCGTTTAAAGGCCAAAGCATTGAATATGCCGGCTGAAGATTACCGCACGGGGAAGGTGAATGAAACACGCTACCTGTATTCAGGACGTTCAGTTGTTGAGAATGTAGACAGCGAAGTCATTCGTAAGCTCTACAATTCAGGTTCTTCACGGAAGATTACTTCCTTGGGAGATGATCGCAGAAACAATCATTTCTACATTCTAAAGAACTGCACTTCTTCTGCACTTGGCTTTTTCAATGAGACAAAGAAAACAATCGAACGCGTCGATCGTGTCTATGCTTATGGGATCAAACCTAAGAATGCGGAGCAAGCATTCGCGCTTCATGCGATTATGAACCCTGATGTCAGTCTTGTGACGATTTCCGGTGTGGCTGGAACAGGGAAGACCTTGCTCGCACTCGCCGGATCGCTCGAGCAAAAGAACCGCTTCGATCAAATCATCTTGGCCCGACCGATTGTGCCTTTGAGCAACAAAGACATCGGTTTCCTTCCTGGAGACGCTGAGGAGAAGGTCAATCCATATATGCAGCCTTTGTGGGATAACCTGAATTACATCAAATCTCAGTTCGGTGAAAACGAAAAGAAGTATCGAACAATTGAAGAGATGAAGTCTCAAGGGAGAATCCAGATCTCTCCTTTAGCATACATCCGCGGACGCTCACTATCCAATGTGATCTTCATTGTTGATGAGGCGCAAAACTTGACACCTCATGAAGTGAAAACGATCATCACCCGCGCTGGTGAAAATTGCAAGATCATCCTCACCGGTGACGTACGTCAGATCGATACACCCTACCTCGATGAACAGTCGAATGGTATGTCTTATGTGATTGACAAATTGAAAGGCAAGGACCTATTCTGCCACATTACCTTAGAGAAAGGGGAGCGGAGTGAATTGGCTAACCTAGCGAATGAGCACCTCTAGGGTTACGGTAGACGGTAAACGGAGCCACTGCGTTTCGGATCCCGAAATCCGAGTTCCTTTAAAGATAAATGTCGATGAGACCTTCAGGGGTGTTTAGGATAATCTCCTTCTTCTCTCGGTTTACTTCGACTAGGAATTGATCAGTCATAGGAAGCAAGATCTCTTTTCCTTCACGGATGACGATGAAAAGAGGGTTGGTGCTGTGATCCGTAATCGCATCGATTTTACCGACTTCGCCGAAGTGTTGGTCAACGATCGTAAAACCAATAACCTCGTGGAAATAGAATTGGTTCCCTTCAAGCTTGGGTAGAAGATCAAGTGGGAGCCAAGCCTGTTTATTGACCAAGGCTTGCGCTGCTTCTTCAGAATCTACGCCTTCAAAGTGAACGACTGCTGAGTTTCCTTTTAGTTCGAATCGATGGGTGAAGAATGGTATTAATTGTCCATTCATATCGAGAAAGATCCCATCGAGTCCACGGTAAGCAGAAGGATCATCTACGTCAAGAAACAGCTTGCACGCGCCTTTGTATCCGTGTAGCTGAGTGATTTTACCGAGTTGAAAAAAGTTGTCCTTGTTCATAGGAATGAAAAGACCGCCTCGAGGGGCGGTCTTTTTAATTTCAATTCAAGATGAAGGAGCTTATTCTTCTTCTTTCTTTTCTTCTTCGCCTTCAGCAGGAGCTTCTTCCGCTGCTGGAGCTTCCTCTGCTACTTCTTCAACGAGTTCAGAGTTTGCTGCTGCGATAGCTTTAGCGCGTGTTTCGTTCACCTCACGCTCGCGAGATAGACGATCTGCCTCTTCTTTCGCTGCTGTACTCTTCAAGGTATCCACCTTGGCCTGAACCTTAGCTTGCTTGTCAGCTAGCCATTGATCGTAACGCTTGTCAGCTTCTTCCTGAGAGAAAGCACCTTTCTTCACACCTTTTTGAAGGTGAGCGCGGTACATAACTCCTTTATATGAAAGAATCGCACGAGCTGTGTCAGTAGGCTGAGCTCCGCTCTGAAGCCAATACAAAGCACGTTCACTTTCAAGAAGAATGGTTGCTGGATTGGTATTAGGATTATAAGAACCGATACGTTCGATGTAACGTCCATCACGCTTTGCACGTGCATCTGCTGCTACAATGTGGTAGAACGGTCTTCCTTTTTTACCGTGACGCTGAAGTCTGATCTTTACAGCCATATTAATTGTTTTATAAGGGTCCGAAACCCCGTTAATTAATGATTATATTCCCCAAAATGGGAGTGCAAAGATCGTCTTTTTATTTGAAATACAAGGGGGTTAGAAGATTTTCCCTCTTTCTTTGCTTCACAGTATGACAGGCTTGATCACAAAAATAGAAGAAATCGTTCGCGAGCGATTCGCAAATGACTCTACAGGCCATGATTGGTGGCACATTGATCGTGTTCGAAAGAATGCGTTGCGTCTCGCTAGCGCGGAATCGGCAGATCCAGAAGTAACGGAGCTGGCCGCATTGCTGCATGATATAGCAGATCACAAATTTCATGGAGGTGATTTATCCGTGGGTCCAGCCACTGCAAAAGCGCTCCTAGATGAGCTAGGCTGTGAGCAACACATCATTTCTCAGGTAGTCACGATTGTTACGGAAGTTTCGTTCAAAGGAGCAGGGGTGGAGACGGCGGTCTCATCCAAAGAAGCAGCTTGCGTGCAAGACGCTGATCGATTAGACGCTATTGGGGCCATTGGTGTGGCAAGAGCATTTGCCTACGGAGGGAAAAATGACCGTCTTCTTTATCATCCGGATCACAAACCAACGCTACACGCTGACTTCCATTCGTACTACAACGATAAAGGACATACGATCAACCACTTTTACGAAAAGCTGCTTTTACTGAAAGATCGCATGCAAACAGCTTCAGGTAAGGCGGAAGCTGAAAGCAGACATCAGTTCATGAAACAGTTTTTAGACGAATTCTACCGAGAGTGGGGATGATCACTCGCAATGCTCAGCAAGTCATACTTTTGCAGCTTCATTGCCGCGATTAGCTGCTTTGCGTATGTCTTTGCAAGCTTTTGATTTGAAAGGCTGCATATACCAACACGAACCACTACAATAAAGCACTTCAGCGTTCTTCTTGTTTAGGGTGCTGGTTTGTTTACACTAGGCAATGCCTTGGCCAAATTCCCCACTTTCTTAGTGTTCCAGACCATAGGCGAAGTAGGCTGCTTCATCTGATTCGTAGAAATCCATGGGCATTCCGCCTCAAGCTTTTGTATCTGGAACAGGTAATTCGGCGAAATATAGTTTGACTCTGACCTTACTTAAAACTCAGATTTTGGGTGTATTTGGGACTGTGGCTTTGACCGATCGTCGCTAGTCTATTCCCATAAACCATCGGTTGTCTGAATTGCCTTGATGGCTTCCACATGAATCGATTCACTCATTGCTTTCTCAATGCGACAGCTCGATAGGCCTCCTTTTTGACCAGACCAGAAGGAAACGATGACGGAACCGTTATTCGGAGTTTTTGAAACGATGGATAGAGTTGAGGATTGCTTGATTAGCTATTGAGGCTATCGGTTTCGAATTACAATTTAACATCAGAAGCAAATCCTAGGCACGGAAGCGCGCCCAAAAAGGCGAATAAGAGAAAGACGCACATCGTTTTTTATAGTGTAATAGCGCGTATATACTAGCCCATTAGCCGATATAGCGCAAGAATTCTTCGCGTACTTTAGGATCCTTGAAAGATCCATGGTAGTCGGATGTCACCGTGCTGGAGCTTTCGTCTTGAATACCTCTCGAGCTTACACACAAGTGCTTCGCTTCAATCACTACTGCCACATCTTCCGTGTCTAGTGCTTCTTTCAAGTCTTCGGCAATTTGACGCGTCAAACGCTCTTGCACTTGAGGACGCTTAGCGTAGTAATCAACGATGCGGTTAATCTTTGAGAGTCCGACAACACGTCCGCTACTGATGTAAGCTACGTGAGCTACGCCAACGATAGGAAGGAAGTGGTGTTCGCAGGTAGAGTTGAGGTTGATGTTCTTCTCAACCAACATCTCTCCATATTCATATTTGTTTTCGAAAGTCTTCAGGTTCGGACGATTCGCTGGGTTCAATCCTTGGAAAATCTCCTTCACGTACATTTTGGCCACTCTATGCGGAGTTCCGCGCAGACTGTCATCAGTGAGGTCGAGTCCGAGAATATCCATGATGTCACGAAACTTCTCAGTGATCTGTGCCACTTTCTCATCGTCTGAAAGGTCGAATGCATCAGTGCGCAATGGGGTGTCTAGTGACGTACCTACATGCGCTTCGCCGATGTAATCTTCTTCTTGAGGTGTATTTGGAGTGCCTTGAATGGTCATAAATTCAATGTTGTAACATTCATCTAACCTGAACTGTACAATTAAAGTTCATTTTTCCATAGTTGAGGCTAAAGAATGAATGTTAAAGTAGCAAGGTTCAACAATTTTTTTCGAACTAAGCGAACATTTAGTTGACTCATGTGTCTTTCCAGGTATATTTTTGCACCAGAAACGCAGCAAATGAATCTAGCGCAACTACATCATTTTCATTTCCATACTTGCCCTCAGGCGAGCAGGAAGTGATATGTAGTAGCACAATATAATCCTGAACCCGTCTGAGCAAATCTGACGGGTTTTTTGTTGCCGTTTGGATTTGCTCAGACACATTCTTAGAACTGAGCATGTTAAAACTGGCCATCCAAAAGAAAGGCAGACTGAGCGACAAATCGCTAGCCCTCCTTCGAGATTGCGGCATTCGCTTCTCCAACGGCAAGGGAAAGTTGACAGACAAGTCAACCAACTTCCCCATCGAGATCCTGTACCTCAGGGATGATGATATTCCCCGATACGTTGAAAACGGCACGGTGCATATGGGAATTGTAGGCGAAAACGAAGTTCTCGAACAAGGTCGAAACCTCGTCGTGAAACGTCGGCTTGGATTCGCAAAGTGCAGACTATCGCTTGCCATTCGAAGAGAGGAGGAATATAGCACTCCAAAAGATTTACAAGGGAAGAGTATAGCAACGAGCTACCCAAACATCCTTCAGAACTACCTCAATGAGCAAAACATCAACGCTCAGATTGAGACCATTTCAGGCAGCGTGGAGCTAGCACCCCAGATAGGCTTGGCAGATGTGGTATTCGATATCGTAAGTACTGGAAGTACCCTGCTGATTAATGGACTGAAGGAAGTAGAGAAAGTGTGTACGAGTGAAGCTTTACTTATTGCTAATAATCAGCTTCCAGACTCATTAGATCGTGATATTGAAGAACTACTCTTTCGGATTCAAGCGATATACCACGCTCAACGGTCGAAATACGTCTTGCTGAACACACCGAATACGGCCATTGATGCTATTTCTAGCATTCTTCCTGGTGTGAAAGGACCAACCGTCATGCCGCTTGGTGTCGATGGTTGGAGTAGCCTTCACGCCGTAGTACCGGAAGATCAAGTATGGGATACTATCGGCAAGATTAAGGCGCTCGGTGCTGAAGGAATTCTAGTAGCCAATATCGAAAACATGGTGCAATGAGGGTAGTCTATAATCCGCCAAGGAAGCTTTGGAGTCAGCTGGTTGAACGTCCGTTCACCAATGATCGAGATCGAGAATTGCTCGTCAATCAAATTCTTCAATCTGTAAAAAGCAGAGGGGATGCTGCCTTGTTCGACTATACCGAACAGTTCGATGGTGTGCGCCTTAAGACCCTTGACCTGCCATTGGAGTTTATTGATTCTCGCGAAGTGAGTATTGATCTGCAAAAGGCCATTCGCCTGGCCTCTCAGAATATCCGAACCTTTCACGAAGCGCAACAAAGAGACGCTTCGGTAGTTTCAACTTCTCCCGGTATCACTTGCTGGAGAGAATATCGCCCCATTGAACGGGTTGGAATCTACATTCCAGGAGGTACAGCTCCCTTATTCAGTACGGTGCTTATGCTCGCTATCCCGGCTGCTATTGCTGGTTGCAAGGAGGTCATCCTTTGTACTCCGCCGGATCGTAATGGAAATATTGATCCAACTATTACTTTGGCAGCAAAGTGGTCAGGCGTAACCCAAATCTTCAAAGTGGGAGGAGCACAAGCTATTGCAGCCATGGGTTATGGAACAGAATCTATTCCGAAGGTGGATAAGATTTTTGGTCCAGGTAACAGCTTCGTGACCTTGGCTAAAGAGCAACTACAAGCAGAAGGTGTGGCAATCGATCTTCCAGCAGGTCCTTCTGAGTTGTTGGTGATTGCGGATGATCAAGCCAATCCAGCTTTTGTTGCCAGTGATTTGCTTTCCCAAGCAGAACACGGCACGGATAGTCAAGTGATCCTAGCAACAACCTCCGCAGCAACAGCGAAGGAAGTCAATGCAGAAATCGAGCATCAGATTTCCGCGCTAGCGAGAAAAGAAATAGCTCAAAAAGCCCTTTCAAATAGTGTAGCTATAGTCTTGAACTCGATCTCTCAAGTGATTGAATTCTCTAATGCATATGCTCCTGAACACCTGATCATTAATACAGCGGCACCCATGAAGGTGTTGCCCTTGATTACTAACTCAGGCTCGATATTCCTCGGACCATATGCGGCGGAAAGCGTCGGGGATTACATATCAGGAACAAATCACACGTTGCCTACGAACGGCGCAGCACGCGCCTACAGCGGGGTAAGTCTAGAGCAGTTTCAGAAGGCCATTACAGTGCAGGAAGTTGACCAAAACGGCATTCAAGCGGTAGGTCCTTCAGTGGAAATCATGGCAAAAGCCGAAGCCCTAGACGGACATGCCCATGCCATCACTGTTCGTTTAAAATCGCTGGAATCATGAATATCGAAAATCTCATAAGACCTTCGTTGCTTACCATGAATCCTTACGTCTCAGCTCGTCATGAAATCAAAGGTGATGAACACACTTATCTCGACGCGAATGAATTCCCTGACGGTGATTGGAATCGTTACCCAGACCCGTATCAAGCGGAATTAAGAGAGAAGATAGCACGTGAAAAGGGGGTGAATACCGAGAACGTATTCCTTGGAAATGGGTCTGATGAAGTGTTAGATCTTTTGTTCAGAGTATTCTGCACTCCGGGGAAAGACCGAGCCCTTCAGTTTACGCCTACTTATGGAATGTATCGCGTGCTGGCCCAGCTGAACGATGTAGAATTGTCCAGTATTCCCTTGACTACAAGTGGAGATCTTCCGTTGGATCCATCACTCGAAAATTACCTAAACAACAGCCAGTTCAAACTCATCTTCGTTTGTTCACCAAATAACCCGTTGGGAACACTGGTGAAACGGAATGAGTTGATTCGATTGCTGGAATGTTCGCCTGGTTTGGTAGTGGTTGATGAGGCGTATATTGATTTCGCTAGTGCGGAAAGCGTTATCAACCTCCTGGAAGAATTTCCAAATCTAGTGGTGGTTCAAACTATGAGTAAGGCATGGGCAAGTGCTGGCTTAAGAATCGGAATGGCCTATGCGCAATCTGAGGTCATTGAATGGTTGAATAAAGTGAAACCGCCCTATAATATCAGCGGTCCCAATGCGCAACTCGCTATTCAAAAGCTGAGTGAAAACAGGCACCAGTCAGCCATCAAAGAGGTGGTCCAGAGAAGGAGATTACTCCGTTCCGCGCTAGCGAAATTAGCGTGCATAAAATTCATCTACCCAAGTGAAACCAACTTCTTATTGATCAAAAGCGCCAAGGCGACCGAGATCAAAATATTCTTAGGTGAACGTAAAATCATTATCAGAGATCGCTCTTCAGATGTCAAAAATACCCTTCGCATTTCCGTGGGGACAGAAGAAGAATGTAATCGTTTAGTTAAACTCATCCAACAATTTGAAAATGAAGAGAGTACTGTTTATAGATCGTGACGGAACCCTCGTCAAAGAACCTGCCGATGAACAGGTCGATAACATCAATAAGATTGATTTTTTGCCTGGCGTATTTACTTATCTAAGTAAGATCGCACGTGAACTTGATTACGAGTTGGTGATGGTCACCAATCAAGACGGATTAGGAACACCTTCATTTCCTAGAGAGGACTTCCAGCCGGTACATGATTTAATCGTACGCAGTTTAGAAAGCGAAGGAATCAAGTTCAACAAAATCTTGATAGATGAGAGCTTTCCTGAAGATGGACTTGAGACCAGAAAACCCGGTCTAGGCTTGCTTCAGCCGTACATCTATGGTGATTATGACCTTACAAATTCGGTGGTCATTGGAGACCGATTATCAGATGTGCAACTAGCCAAAAACCTCGGCTCGAAAAGCATATTCATCGGTGATAGCCAAGAAGAAGCAGACTACTGCGTTTCATCTTGGAATGAGATCCACCGCATTCTTGGTGATGGCCTGCGTAAAGTGGAGTTCAATCGAAATACCTCCGAAACAAACATTGCATTGAGTGTTGACCTAGATGGTTCAGGAAAGTCTGAGATCAGCACTGGACTTAATTTCTTCGATCACATGTTAGATCAAATTGCTCGTCACGGCGGGATAGATCTCAAACTAAAAGTAGACGGAGACCTGGAAGTAGACGAACACCACACGATTGAAGACGTGGGCTTAGCCTTAGGTCAAGCGATTGGCCAAGCATTGGGAAGCAAGAAGTCTATTGGACGCTATGGATTCTATCTTCCCATGGATGAGAGTTCAGCCACAGTAGCACTAGACCTTGGAGGCAGGCCTTACTTCGAATTCAACTGTGATTTCGAGCGCGAATACGTGGGAGATATGCCCACAGAAATGGTTGGACACTTCTTCAAAAGTCTGTCTACTGAGCTCAAGAGTAATCTCCATATCACGGTGAAAGGAGAGAACACTCACCACAAGGTAGAAGCGGCATTCAAAGGCTTTGCACGTAGTTTGCGCATGGCGAAAGAACAGAACAACTCAGGCGTTTTACCATCAACCAAAGGAAGCTTATGATTGGCATTATTGACTACGGTGCGGGCAATGTACGCTCCATTGAACTAGCCTTTGAACGATTAGGTTATTCCACACTTCGAACGGCGAATAAAGGCCTGTTGGCTACCTGTGATCACTTGATTTTTCCAGGTGTTGGACATGCGAAAAGTGCCAAAGAGAATCTGGAGAAATCTGGCGTGCTTCCGTTCTTGAAAGAAGCGACACAGCCAGTTTTGGGAATCTGCCTAGGGATGCAATTGATGTGTCAATCTACTGAGGAAGGCGAGGTTGAAGGTCTGGGAATCTTCGAGACCCAGGTCAAACGTTTTCGTGAGGTGGAGCGCATTCCCCACATGGGCTGGAATAGTGTGTCGTTTAACGGAAGTCCGCTATTCAAAGGGATGAAGCCCGAAAGTGATTTCTACTTCGTACACGCCTATTATGCAGAGGAATCTCCAAATACGATTGCCAAGTCTGTTTATCCGAATCCATTCACGGCCGCTTTGGCGAAGTCTAATTTCTATGGTGTACAGTTTCACCCTGAACGCTCAGGCAAAGCTGGTCAGCAGTTACTTCAAAACTTCTTAGCGTTATGAAAATCATTCCAGCGATTGACATTATGAATGGTCAATGCGTTCGCCTCACCCAAGGCGATTTCGGTCGAAAAACATCTTATTCCGTTTCTCCAGAGGATCGCGCTCATGAACTCTATCAAGCCGGCTTCAGAGACCTACACGTTGTTGATTTAGATGCAGCGAGAACAGGCGTTTTATCAAATATCGAAATGCTTCCAGTGATGGCTAGGATTGGCTTAGCTATCGATTTCGGTGGTGGAATCCGAGATGTGGCGAGCGCAAAACGCGTCTTATCCACTGGGGTGTCAGCCATTACATTGGGAAGTGTATTGATCAAAGACACAGAGGCCGCGAGGGGATTGCTAGCTACCATTCCTTCAGATCAGTTGATCATTGGTGCAGATGTGCAAGACGGAATGATCGCGGTCAGTGGTTGGACCGAGACATCATCGATGGATGTGTTCTCTTTTCTATCTGAAAAACGGTTCAGTTCTGTCCGTACTGTCATCTGCACAGATATTACTCAAGACGGAACATTGGCGGGAGCAAACGTTGATCTATACAACGATCTTCAAAAGGCCTTTCCTTCGAAGCGATTCATTGCCAGCGGTGGAGTGGGCAGTCTAGAGGATATAGAGGCATTGCGAGCTATTGACTGTTATGGTGTCATTGTGGGCAAGGCCCTCTTCGAAGGGAAGGTGCAACCGAATCAATTGATAGAGCAATGTTGAAAAGAAGGATTATTCCCTGCTTAGATATTGATCAAGGTAGGGTCGTCAAAGGAGTCAACTTCAAGGGGATTCGTGAGGTAGGTGATCATATTGAGCTCGCTAAACGCTATGAGAATGAAGGTGCAGATGAATTGGTCTTCTTGGACATTTCAGCGACAGTTGAACGCAGGAAAACGCGTACACAGTTGGTTAATCGTGTGGCCAAAGAGTTGAGTATTCCCTTCACCGTTGGTGGTGGAATTGCAACGGTAAATGAAGCCAAGGAAGTCATTGATAATGGCGCTGATAAAGTAGGTGTGAATTCTGCTGCTGTGCGCAACCCGCTCTTGGTGACGCAAATTGCTGAACGCCTTGGGGCGCAATGCGTGGTGTTGAGCCTCGACATTGCAGAGACGAATTCGGGCTACCGTCTTGCGGTGAAAGGAGGGAGGGAGCTTACCAATATTGATGCGCTTGAGTTTATCGCTAACGCGGAATCGTTAGGTGCTGGAGAGTTACTACTGACCAGTATTGGAAAAGACGGTACTCGTTCAGGATTTGATATCAAACTACTGCGAGAAGCAGGGGTGCGAACCAAGCTTCCCATCATTGCTTCAGGAGGGGCAGGAGTTATTGAACACTTTACCGAAGTCTACCAACAAACCAAGGTCACCGCAGCGCTCGCGGCAAGTATTTTCCACAACCAAGAGATCTCGATTAACCAATTGAAAGAATCATGCAAGAGACAAGATATTCCAGTACGCTCACTGTAGATTGGGCGAAAATGGATGGACTCGTTCCGGCCATCATCCAAGACGCAACCACCAAAGACATTCTGATGCAAGGCTACATGAATGAAGCTGCTTTGGATCAAACGTTAGAAACTGAAAAGGTCACCTTCTTCAGTAGATCAAAGCAACGTCTTTGGACCAAGGGAGAGACCACCGGAAACTACTTGCGCTTAGTTTCGATCAAATCTGATTGTGATCATGATTCCTTGATCATTCAAGTGAATCCAGTCGGGCCAGTTTGCCATACAGGTAGTGACACCTGTTTTGGAAATCGAACAGCGAAGGGCTTCGTATATCGGCTTCAGGAAATACAAGGCAAAAGAGTAGACTCCAATGCAGAAGGTTCATACACCCGCGCTCTTTGGGATAAAGGTATGAACAAAGTTGCTCAGAAAGTAGGGGAGGAAGCCGTTGAGTTAGTCATTGAGGCGAAAGATGAAGACTTGGATTTGTTTGAGAACGAAGCTGCGGATTTACTCTATCACTACTTGCTCTTACTCAGGAAGAAAGGCTCAAGTCTTGAACGCATAGAAGAGATTCTACTTGAGCGATCGCGTTAAAGGCATTGTTTGGTGTGCGTTTGCTCAGTACTTTGCGACGTGCTGTGGCTTAAGCGTCTGATCGTCTATATCATGTACATCTTGTTGATGTTCTATCTGTTCTTCTATGGAACAGGGAACACCTTTGTGATGTACGCGACGATGATCCTTGAGCTGATCATGATTTTTGGGGTATATGCTCTATTCAAAATCGTTAGATGGCACGGTCTTCATGTGGTTGATGTGATACTAACTGGCTTAATGACAGTGATTTTCATAATCACATTTTATACCCTGGGCTATGTCCTTTCAGGGATGTTCCACTCTTATGAGTCATACGATGTAGAAATAAGGAGATTTGCTCCATTAATCGAATGCAAACAGGAGTTGCTGATGATTGGTGGGTTCTTATTCGTTGCCTACGTCATTGAAACCGTCACGTTCTTTAATCGCGATGATACATTTGAACGTGTAAATCAGATTTTGATGGATCAAAACCTGAAGCTCTACGCAGTATTTGTAGGAGGGTTGATCTTCGCTTTTATCGGATTAGCAACCAGTATCGAAGTATACATCGCTCTGACTATAGCGTTGCGTATCCTTTTTGAGTCGAAGGTCTCAGGAAAATGGGTGAAATGGAACCCTAATGTTTAATGAATGCCTCTTCCAGCGCCTTGTACAATTCAGGGTGCTTCTTCTTCATGCGTTCAGGGTTCTCGAAGAAGTACTCACTTACCACCGCAAGGAATTCGGTTTGTGAAGTGGCCCCATAAGGGTCAATATCTGAGCGCTTTTTGAAGATCTCCTTTGTCTTATCCTGAACAAGAATCATCCACGGTGTGACAGCTGGCTGATCGATCAATACATCTGGAATACCGTCAATTGCACCGTCCCAACCATCAATTAAATGCACAAACTCATGAATGGCTGTGTTCTGCCCGTCGCGCGCGGAGCGGAATCCACCACGTAAACTTTGTTTGCTCAGAATCATCGTCCCGTTCATATACCCGGTGCCTACCATACCAGCGATGTTTCTTCCATGTCCTTCCACTTGATGGTCTCTGGAAAAGGCGTTGGGATAGATGAGCACTTCGGTCAGATTGGGATACTTGCTTACCCCTAAACGAAAAACGGGGATGATCGCTGCTGCAGCAACCATCACCCGATCGATATCTTCAACTTGGGTTGAAACGCCTGTGATCTTGATATCGTCAAGAAACTCAAGCATCGAACGCTCAAAGCGTGTTTTCTCTTCCGCCGTTAGGCGAGTGTAAAATGAAATCTCATCATCGAGTATATCCCGCCATTCTGTTGGAAATGGTTTGTTGGACATCTTTTGTGCCTTCTTCTTTCGAGCAAAAAAGATGAATTGCCAGCCGATAAAGCCTAGCACCAATACTGCGATGACAACACCGACCATCAGTCAGTTGGAATAACGTCAAGCAGCTCAACAGTGAACACCAACGTGCTGTATGCTGGGATACGTCCACCAGGTCCTGGACGGCTTCCGTACCCTAGGTTGTAAGGGATGTAGAATTCAGTCTTTCCTCCCACTTTCATGGTTTGTAGTCCTTCTGTCCATCCTTTGATAACGCCATTCAAGAAGAACGAAGCAGGAGACCCTTTCTTGTAACTGCTATCGAAGATGCTTCCATCAATAAGACGCCCTTCGTAGTTCACGGTTACTTTGTCATTCGCATCTGGTGAAGCTCCTGTACCTTCCGTTACTACTTTGTATTGCAGTCCGCTTGGGGTTTCGATGACACCTTCGTTTAGCTTGTTCGCTTCAAGGTAAGCCAATCCTTCTGCTTTCTTTTTCTCTTCAACAGCCGCTTTAGCAGCGATCATTTCTTGACGAATGAAGTTCTCAGAAGCAGCGAGATCCATCAAAACGGTGCTGTCTGATTGGTCTTGCATTCCTTGCATGAAAACAGCAGGGTCAATGTCGTCAAGTCCTTGTTCTTGAAGGTTTTGAGAAATACTCACTCCAAGCGCGTAGCTTAATGAGTCTTTTTTCGTGTCGAGTGTAGCGCGACGTTCAACAACACCTTCGTTTGATTTACATCCTGCAATCAAGGCGATAGCTAGGATAGGAAGAATGATCTTTTTCATGAGTTAACAACTTGGTCACGAGTGAAAACGAGTTCGTTTCCGCTTGAAAGCCTAGGATTAAAACTATATCCCATCCCGTCGAAGGCTTTCAACTCTTCAGGATCGGTCAAATGGTTGCGCACGATAAAACGAGTCATCGCACCGCGCGCGTGCTTAGCGTAGGTCATCAGTGATTTGTATTCACTTCCTTTCAAATCGCGGAAATGGCACGTGATCACTTCACGATTCAATTTCTTCTGGTCTACTGCCTTGAAGTATTCGTTACTCGCAAGATTGATCAGCGGACCTTGATCTTCGTGATTGTTGAGCCATTCTGTGACTATATCACTCCAGTAAGCGTAGAGGTTTTTGATCTTCGCAGAAACCTCCCAACGCGTTCCCATTTCGAGGCGATAAGGTTGGATGAGGTCTAGTGGACGAAGAATACCGTATAATCCACTTAGAATGCACATATGCTGTTGTGCAAATTCGAATTCTGTTTCGGTCATTGTTTGAGCATTCAAACCACGATAAACTTCTCCCGTAAAGGCAAGCATAGCTTGTCGAGAATTTCCAGCGTGGAACGGTAGGCTCCATTCCTGGAAGCGGGCTTTGTTCAAGGCC
Source organism: Flavobacteriales bacterium (assembly GCA_022447625.1). Lineage (GTDB taxonomy): Bacteria > Bacteroidota > Bacteroidia > Flavobacteriales_D > Sanyastnellaceae > Sanyastnella. Next base: position 82,966 of record JAKVAX010000004.1, read on the forward strand.
GTGATTTCTGAATTGGCGTTATACATGGTCTGCAAACGCTTCGCTGAAATGCGTTTGAGCTTATTGACTAAGAATGCTGACTCGTCCTGAAAGAGCGGTTGACTTGCGCTCATGGTAGGCAGGTCAGATTCAAAATCTAGTGTCTTTGCTGGGGAAAGAATAACAAGCATGTCAGTATCTGATTTTTTGGCTGGGGATAAAATTACGAACTCACTTCGCTCGATTCAATTTGATCCCCCTTGGAGTGATGGTGATCTTCTCTTCTTTATACAATTTCCCAACGGCTTGCTTGAAGGTTGTCTTGCTCATGCGTAGACGAAGATTGATTTCCTCCGCCGGAGTGTTGTCCGTAAGTCTGATATAGCCTCTGTGTACTTCGAGCATATCCATAATCTTCTTGGCAGCTTCTTCAACTTTCTCTCTTCCACTACCATACATGGTGATGCGGAAGTTTCGGCCTTCGTTTTCACGGATGTACCCTACATAGGTGTCTCCACGTCGACATCCAGGGAGCATGTCGCTGTCATGAAGAAAGGCAATGTATTTCTGGTCAATCATGACTTTTCGTCCATTGTCTACTTTCTCAATGATGAAGAACTTCACTTTTTCACCCTGCTCATATGGTGGGTCATCTTGAGCTAAGCGATATATCTTACTGCTTCCAAGAAGACGTTCTTCCATTTCATCATAAATCATGGTGAGGTAGTAGCGATTTCCTGAACGCATCGGTTCAAGTTGCTGGTCTTCGAAGATTGGGAGATCGTCTTCCAATCCGACGTTAGCGAAACCAATTCCATTGGCTACATCTCCCACGCGTAAGAAGGCGATATCACCCACTTTCACGGCCGGCATTTCTCGCGTGCATTTCCATTCACGTTGACGGTCGGTGTAGATGAACACTTCGACGATATCTCCAGGCTTTTCGCCAGCGTTGATTTCGCGAAGCGGAAGCTCAATCGCACGACCGAAAGCATCTACGTAGGCCATGTTCCGCTCGATACGAGCAATGGGCAGATTGTATACAGATCCAGGGGTAACAAACATAAGTGCGTAAAGGTACCGAATTCCAATGTGCGCTTAACAACTGAAATCACCGGCTATTCTTATATTTGAGAAACCTGTAACCAAAACCAACAATGAGAGCTATCCTTTCCGCCGGACTATTTGTACTTTACGTCATTCTAAGCGTTCAAAATGTATCAGCCCAATGTGAAGAGGGCGAAGTAGAAATCTCCATGAACGTCTATACGGATGCTTGGGGGTACGAAATCTATTGGGAAGTATACCCGGAAGGAAGCACATGCGGAGAAGGAACAGTCATCTCAGGAGGTAATCTAGACCAAGTGGGTTGTACCGGAAGCGGAGAACAAGATGCTACCGGTGGCAATGGGTATCCCAGCAATTCTGTCATTGAAGTGGAGGGTTTCTGTGTGCCAATTGGTGAACCGCTCACACTTCAGTTCATCGATGATTGGGGAGACGGAGGGGCGACCTTCGAATTGTTCTATAATGATCAATTGGTAGGGTTTTATGTTGGTCAGGGTAGCGCAACTTCATGGACCTTCAATCCTGGGATAACCAATATTCCTTTATACGATGAACCATGCAACGCAGAAGAAGTAACAGTAGATGGAGCTGTGGTTATTATGGATAACACGGATGCCATTGCTTCATTGAATGAGGTAACACCAGGAGGAGGCAATTGCGCACTCCAAGGTATTTGGTGTGAAGGCGGAGTTTCCAACTCAGTGTGGGCAAGCTTCGTGGCTCCAGAATCAGGTTCTGTATACGTTTCAACCTGTGTAGAAGAGACCTTATTTGATACTCAGATTGCGCTATGGTCAGGAGATGATTGTGGTGATCAAACCACTTTTGAGCTCATCTCAGCGAACGATGATATTCTTGGCGGTTGTGGTCCAGGTGCATTCTTTGCAAGCGGCATGTTTGCTGGATGTTTGAATCCAGGAGAGACTTACTATATCCAAGTAGATGGATGGAATGGGGCTGTTGGCCAAGTAGGGGTTGAAGTCACTTCTTCTGATGCAGAAGTTGAACTCTTGGCTTTTGTCAATGATAACCCTTGTCCGGTGGATAAAGGTGAAGATGGAAGCGGAAGCATCTTGCCATATTTCGTTGGATATGGTTCGAATTACGTTGCGCTATGGAGTGGTCCGGGAGGATTCACTTCTTCAGAGCCCTTCGTGACAGGTTTGGACGCAGGTGAATATTCGGTAACGATTATCACTGATTGTGGAGATATTTTCGAAGAGACATGGACAATTTCAAATCCAGACGCACTGTCGATTGCGCTGTCGATTGACGCACCAGATTGTCCGCTTTCTTTCAACGGAAGCGCGCTTCCCACAGTGAACGGTGGAACAGGCGGATATACCTACGAGTGGTTCGGGCCAGACGATTACACTTTCGAAGGCGCCGAGCCAACAAACCTCGGTGAAGGCGAGTATGAGCTCGTGGTTACTGACGACAATGGATGTACGATTAGTCAAACAATCAACCTTGAAAGCACCAACGAGATTGACCTTGATCTTGGTCCAGATTTAACCATCTGTTTAGAAGAAACGGAAGTGGTTTTCGGACCAGTAGGTTATGATTACTTGTGGCAAGACGGAAGCATTAACCAGTTCTATGAAATCAACGGTGAAGAGCTAGGTGAAGGGACCTTCTCGTTCATCCTCAACGTTTCTAACGAAGAAGGATGTGACGCCACTGATGCGGTTCAAGTGACGGTTGAGAATTGCAGCTCGGTAGGAGAGAATGCCTTTAGTGACCTTTCAGTTTATCCAATTCCTGCTCAAGATGTCTTGAATATCGCTAACGCGGAATCGGACATGACTTTTGAACTACTAGATACCGAAGGAAGAATCGTTTCCCAAGGCGTGCTAAATGGTAAAGGAACAATCGACGTGCAGCCGTTCAGCAGAGGGGCATACGTACTACGCCTAATGACTAACGGTCAGGTGGCTGTTGTTCGTGTACAGTTGCATTAATTAGCTTCTCAAGGCAGCTTCAATTCCTACCATATCTTGGGGTGTAATGTCACGGTGGTAAACGAAACGAATCTTTGAAGGACCAAATGGCATTGATCGAATGCCCTTCTGTTCAAGCAAATGACAACGTTGTTCGGCACTTCCTTCTTCGATCAAGTCGAAGATAACGATGTTGGTGTGCACCGGCATTACTGACTTTACCCATGATTGTTCTTCAAGAATTGAAGCCGTTTTGCGCGCTTTGTCGTGGTCTTCACGTAAGAGCGGTGCATGATGCTCGAGAGCATGCAATCCTGCTGCTGCCAAGATGCCGACTTGTCTCATTCCTCCACCGAGTGCTTTACGTGTTCGGTGCGCTTCTTGAATGAATGATTTGCTTCCTAATAGAACGGATCCTCCGGGTGTACCCAGCCCTTTAGAAAGACACACGCTAATGCTGTCGAAATGTTTTCCGTACGAAGAAACAAGCGTGTTGTTTTCAGCCAGCGCGTTGAACACTCGCGCACCGTCAAGGTGAAATGCGAGCCCTTGCACTTTCGCAAAAGTCGATAGCTTCTTGATCTCTTCAACGTCATAGATGGCTCCACCACCTTTATTGCATGTGTCTTCGATTGAGATTAAGCTGGTGCGAGCGTAGTGGCTATCACTAGGGTTCACTTCTCCTTTGATCTGATCAACCGTAAAACGACCACGATCGCCGTTTACGAGTCTTACACTTGCTCCAGAGTTTCGGGCGATGCCTCCACCTTCATAATTGTAGATATGTGAAAGTCGATCACAGATAACCTCATCGCCCGGACGCGTATGCACATTGATAGCGATTTGGTTCGTCATGGTTCCACTCGGACAAAACAATCCGGCTTCTTGGCTGAACATATCTGCAAGACGCTCCTGCAGTTCATTCACTGTGGGATCTTCCGCAAATACATCATCACCAACTTCGGCGCTAGCCATGGCGTTGATCATTGCTTTATCTGGCTTAGTTACCGTATCACTCCGTAGATCGAACATCATTTCAATATCTTTAGCGAGCGACAAAAGTAAGGCATTCAGAGCCTCTTTGTTTGAATTGCAAAGTTGATGACCGATTATTTTCAAATTCTGGAGCTGAAGCCGGGAGCCTCTACTGATGAGATCAAGAAGGCTTATCGCCGGTTGGCAAAGGTTCATCATCCTGATCGAGCCGGCGGAAATGCTGATCCGAAGACATTCATCGCTATCAATGAAGCCTATGAGTTCTTGGTAGATGAAAAGAGGAGAGCTTTCTATGAAGCAAGAAAGGCCAAGACCATTTCACCTGAAGAACAGCGCCGCAGGGAAGAGGCCTACCGTAATTGGGTAGAAAGGCAACAGCGGATGGCTCGAGAGCGGGCTGAAGTGAACGCATCAACTAGTTTTGATGACTTTATGGAGTCACCAATCTATCGCGCAGCGATGGTCATCAATCGGTTCTATAATTATGTCTTTTTAATTCTGGGTGTGTTTATGGTCATTACTCCAGTGTTCATTGTCTTAAGAGATGAAGAGAGACTCATAGAAGACCAAATCAGTCTAGGTACTATTCTTTTACCAGGTGTCATTGGAGCGCTCTTCACGTACGGAGTGTGGTTCTTTCTCTTCAAGAATAAAGCAGAATCTTGATGTATCAGTCAAGGCGTGTGTCTTTGCATTATGGATGATATCCGACAGGTTCTTTAATTTCAAATTGAACGCACCACGAAGTTGTCGAAAGTATACTCTCAGCGCGTAGTTGAGCAAGAGGAGGTAGACATGACTATTGAACAATGGATTCTGTTGAAGACTATTCACGAGAACCAACCGTCGTTACAAAAGCAGATTGCAGAGAAAAGTATTAGAGACCTTGCGGCAATCACGAGAACGTTTGATTTGCTTGAGAAGAAGGGGGGAACACGACAACGAAGTGCAGTTAATCGATGTCAACACGATATGTATTTGACACAAGACGGAAAGCAGTTTATTGCTGAACACTTCCCTTTGGAACAAGATATGAGAGATTAGAGTAGGAAAGGCTTGTTCAATGAAGAGTTGAAAATCCTTCTGGAACTGCTGCGTAAAGTACAGTCCAACTTCGACTAGACTATTTTTTTGCACATATACTTGAAATATCAACAATCAATAAATCACTAAGATAAAAGTGTAACGATGCTTTTAATGTTCTCTTTTGCCGCTTCATCAACGATCGCTTAGCAAGATGAAAAGGACATTAAGCAAACGATTCAACAATTCAACAAAGCCGGAGACGCTGATAATGCGGCTTTGTTAAATCAAGTCTTGGATGCGAATTATCGCGTAGTAATGAATCAGCCATTCGGTAACGATGGCGTGAGTGTGGTGCCTCGAAAGGTGTACATGAAAAAAGTTGAAAAGAAGAATGGGACGTGGATGACCGCAAAGTCACGATATACAGCGTGAATGTGAACGGTAAAAGCGTTGTAGTGAAGCTGACAATGGAAGGGAAGAAGATGACTTTGGTGAGTGTACTATCCCTTGTGCCCAATAAAGAAGGGGAATGGAAACTCATCAGCGAAACTCATACTATAATGCAGCTTCTGAAACGTGAAGGTAAATCAAAGGGGGGATTACTTTTGATAACCCCTTTTTCCGGACCACTCGATGAGTAGCTCATGATAACGATAATTAGCATAAGATTTCAGTTATGTGTGTAGCCTGGCCTTTCTACAATCTAAAGTTGCTCTGATTTTCTAAGTAATCTTCTTGGCTTCGCTCATCAAGGGATTTGAGATGTATGATGAATTCAAGGATGCATATTGGATGAGCGGTTGAAGCCGAAGAGTCCAATGACTTATCTTCGCATTTCTTGATCAATTAAACATCAGATACAATGCGAATTTTAACGTTGACCCTTGGTCTCCTTTTCGTTTCACTCAGCTCCTTCGCAACAGAGGGAATGTTCATTCCTGCTTTGCTCGAATCGATTGAAGATAATATGCGTGCGATGGGACTTGAAATCTCTGCCGAGGATATCTATTCGGTGAATAATTCTTCACTCAAAGATGCCATTGCGCAGTTTGGTGGAGGATGTACTTCAGAGATCATTTCTTCACAAGGACTCTTGTTGACAAACCACCACTGTGGTTATCGTCAAATCCAACAGCACAGTAGCTTGGAGAACAACTACCTCAAGGATGGTTTCTGGGCCATGAGCATGGCAGAGGAGTTAACAAATCCCGGACTCACGGCCACCTTCATTGTCCGTATGGATGATGTAACAGCAAAAATGCTTCAGGGAATCACTGATGACATGTCAGCGCAAGACCGCGCGGCTAAAAGGAAAGAAAACGAAGCAGCGATCATTGAAGCCATGACGCGAGGAACAAACCACGAGGCATTCGTTCGCCCTTTCAACTATGGAAACAGCTACTTCTCAATTGTAACTAAGACGTACAAGGATGTTCGTTTGGTTGGAGCACCTCCTTCAGCGATCGGAAAATTCGGTGGAGACACGGACAACTGGGTGTGGCCGCGTCATACAGGCGATTTCTCACTCTTCCGGATCTACGCTGGACCAGATAATGAGCCAGCTGAATACAGCGAAGAGAACCGTCCGTACGAGCCAGTGCATTACCTGCCAGTTTCAATAGACGGGGTAGAGGAAGGTGATTTTACCATGGTGTATGGATTCCCGGGGCGCACGGAGCAGTACTTGACAACTGATGCCGTTGATTATGTGATCAACACAGCAAACCCAATGCGCATTCACATGCGCGAAACCAGTCTGAATATCATTGATCAAGCGATGAGGTCATCTGAGAAGATTCAGATTCAGTATGCTGCAAAGCAGTCATCGATTTCGAACGCATATAAGAAGTGGATTGGTCAGAATGGTGGGTTGATTGAACTCGATGCCTTAGGTAAAAAGCAACGATTAGAAGACAGCTACCGCCAGCTGGCTTCACTGAAGGGAAAGAAAGAATACGTAGATGCCATTGATCGCCTTAAAGTGTTGCATGGTGAGATTAGAGATTACCGTTTGGCGCGTGATGTATTTATCGAATACTATTTCTATGGACCAGAGATCTTGTCTTTTGCGAACTCATTCTCAGATTTGATTGAGAACTATGAAGGACTTGAAGAGGAAGGTGAATTGAAGAAGGCACTGGAAGGTTTGAAGTCTAGTGTGAAATCACACTTTAAAGACTACCACCAGCCTACGGATGAGGCGATCTACTCTGCGCTCACCGAGCTATACTTTGACAATATGCCTGGGGAGCTCATCCCCGATCAAATGCGCACCTTTAAAGAGAAGAATAAGAACAGTATCGAGCGCATGAAGATGCGTACCTATGAGCGTTCTATTTTCACGAGTGAACAGGCGCTCATGAAACTGTTGGATTCACCTTCTGCAAAAGCGTTTGCTAAGTTGATGAAGGATCCAGCGTATCAGCAGGCAGCGGCACATTACGCAGGTTACTTCCAGAAGGTTCGTCCACAATACGGGGCGAAAAACCAAGAGATTGACGCGTTGATGAAAACCTACGTGGCTGGTTTGATGGAGCTATTCCCGAATAAGCCGTACTGGGCTGACGCGAATAGCACCCTACGTTTGACTTATGGTAAAGCCGAAGGTTCGGCTCCTGTTGATGGTATGGCATATAGATTCTACACCACTGCGAACGGGATTCTACAGAAGCATGCAACGGGCAACCCAGATTTCGAAATGCCCGCTGATCTTATTGAAAAGCTCGAGGCCAGAAACTATGGTCTATACGCACACAAGGATGGAGAATTACGCATCTGTTTCACTGGAAGTAACCATACTACAGGAGGTAATTCCGGGTCACCTGCCATCAACGGTAAAGGTCAATTGGTTGGACTCAATTTCGACCGCTCTTGGGAAAGTACCATGAGTGACATCCTATTTGACCCAGGCCGTTGCCGTAATATTATGGTCGATATTCGATATGTACTCTGGGTAATTGACGTATATGCCGGTGCCGGTCACTTGGTTGACGAAATGACCTTAGTGAGGGGTGAAGAAAAAGCAGAAATGGAACCTGAAATGGAAATGGAGCCTACTCCAGATACTCAATAATAGCCAAAAGCTCTTGTGAGTCATTGAAAGCTTTGATCAGCGGAAGCTCTGATCTTTCCTGCAAGAAGAACGAAAGATTCTCGCCCACTGACGGGCGTTGAAATATACTTAAGCGAGTCCCTTTGGACTCGCTTTTTACATCCAGAATTTCTAATGTTTCGTCAGCAAAGACCAAGAACATACCTTCTTGAAGTTTGCTATCATTTCGCGTCATCTCGCGACGCACAGTAAATCCTACTTTGGCGCCACCAAAGAGGTTATCTTTTTTGTTCCCCGAAAGCCAAATCCCAATGGGATCCTTTCGATTGTCTCTCTTCACCATAATCTGTCCCTACATTTAATTGAACGTAACAAGCACTGATTAAGATACATTGCTGGTGGCTTGTGCCCTAGGAAATTGAGCTACTATCAGACAGTGTCCTACAAAAAAGGGGAGGTTTCGCCTACAGAATAAGGTATGGTCCTGGCGTAACTTCAAGGTAATGAAGACTGCCGACTTGAACATCGAGAATTGGAGAGGTAACGCCTTTCTAACTTCTGAGATAACCGAAGTTTTACTTTGGTTGGAAGAACAACTTGATGAAGAGCAGTCAACGTTTCTAAAGCTGGCAGGCGTGAAGGACCTGGTCAGAAATCAGCCTTCATTAAGCTCTCAATTCACATTACTCACAGATGCAGCACTGGCGTGGTTTCTGAGTATTGATCGACAACGGGTATTTACAGCGATTAAGCCGGAGAAATTCGTACCGATCATTCTTGAAATGAGTTCTGACAACTCGTGCAGTACTCTTTTACTTTCTGAAAAAGGAGGAAAGCTAATCGGATCAAAAGCCTTCTCAAAGAGAAAACGAAAGACGAGGACTTTTGATGCACGACGGCATTCCAATCACGAGTTGATCGAGACAATAGTCTCTAATAAAATTGAATTCGTGGTAAGCGAATGGAACGATGAACGAGCAGAGCGGTTATTCAACCATCTAGTCAACAAGCTTGGAAAGCCGCTTGTTTGGGTACAGTTGCCTCAACGACAGTTGAATACAGAGGTGCAATCAGTATTTCACCAGAAGTGGCACATGCTCAATGGGAAACTACGATTAATCTGGGGCGCTTAGATTAGCCCAAGAAGTAAATGATCAATACTACTAGAGTGAGAAGAAGGATCGCAAAAAATACTGGTCCTCCGATCTCGTTCTGTTCTGCTTCTTTATGTGAGCCCATGGTGATGATTTTGTTTCCTGCAAAAATAACAATGAGATTTAAATCGAGCGCCCAATTTCTCCACCTTTTCAACAAATCGATGCAAATGCAGTGAATTTATCATTCTATACCCCAAGTCTTGCTACTTGGAGATTTAAGTACTTTCCCTCTGCTTGTATCAAGTATCTTTCATTGCCGTTTGACGAGAAAGAAATGCTATACGGTTTCACTCGTTATTTAGTTTAAGTGTTTGAAGTCCTTCGTTAGCCCGAAGGACTTTTTTTGTCTGGTGCCGATTATTTGATTCTTAAAAATTGAGCATTAGCCTTTTCTTATGCTGATCTATACAATTAGGGTTTACTATTTCTTAACTTGTTACCCATTATGATGCAACCTTTCTAAACCGAGATGTGTCATAGTTACGCAAGGAAACTATAAGCCAATGAGAGTATTATCCTGGATAAGTGTATTCATTTTCGCGCTAGCCTCTACCAGCAGTGCGCAAGTGATAATGAACGAGTTCTCGTTCGCCAATTACGATGACCTTAATGTTGATCCCGGAGGATGGGATGGAGAGTTTGAAGATTGGGTTGAATTCTATAACCCAACAGGAGGAGATGTAGATATCAGTGGATACTACATGACTGACCAAGCTGATAACCTCGATAAATTTGAAATTCCAGCAGGAACAATTGTTCCAGCAAACGGAATGCTTCTTGTTTTGATCACGAATGACTTCGATGAAGACCCATACATGTGGGGATGGTTGAACACGAACTTCAAAGTGAATCAAACACAAGGGGAATCAATCATCTTCTCTGACCCTGGATTGACTCCAATCGATTCCTTTACATTCGGAACTGATATTGACCCTAATCAACGAAACCATAGCTACGGTCGTTCAACCGACGGTGCTGCTGATTGGGTGATCTTTACCAACGCTTCTCCGGAAGCCCCAAATGGTGGGCCAAGCGGAACTTCTTATGCCGCTGCTCCGATAATTGATGTGGAAGCAGGTTACTACGCAGGTGGAACAACGCTTACGATTTCTTCTGAGCCGAATACGACGGTGTATTACACTATTGATGGCAGCGAACCAACAGATGGTTCAACTATGTATACAGATCCTATCGATATCAACGGTACCACGGTAGTAAAGGCTGTTGCCTACCACGATAACGATACGAACGTTCTCCCAAGTCTTGTGGAGACAAACTCATACTTCACTGGGGATGACCAACACGGTATTATAGTTTGTAGCGTATCAGGACCAACCCTTTCAGACGGGGCATGGAACGGAGATGAGCTAATGGCACTTGAGTTCTTCTATCCAGGAGGAGGTTTTTGGTGTGAAGGCCTCGGAGATTCTAATGAACACGGAAACGACTCGAATGCATATGGGCAACGTGGTTTCGATTACGTAGGTCGTGATCAACTTGGGTACAACCACGAAATCGAAGAAGAGCTTTTCCACGAAAAAAATCGCGATCACTACCAGCGTCTCATTTTTAAGGCGGCTGCCAATGATAACTACCCATTTGAACCAGGAGCGCACATTCGTGATGCTTACGTTCACACACTCTCACACAAGGCTGACCTTGACATGGATGAGCGCACTAGTGAATCTTGTATCGTATATATCAATGGTGAGTATTGGGGAGTATACGAGTACCGTGAAAAAGTTGATGACCTCGATTTTACAGATGAGTACTACGACCAACCACGTCACTTCGTAGACTTCTTAAAGACTTGGGGAGGAACATGGGAAGAGTACGGATCAATCGATGATTGGAACACACTTGTGAACTTTGTGACTACTCAAGATATGACTGATCCTGCGAACTACGATTACGTAGAGTCAGTGTACAACACAGGAAGCTTGATCGATTACTTCATCCTTAATTCATACATCGTATCGGCTGACTGGTTGAACTGGAACACAGCATGGTGGAGAGGACGTCACCCGGATGGAGATGCGAAGAAATGGCGCTACATCCTTTGGGATATGGATGCTTCATTTGGACACTATGTGAACTACACTGGAGTTCCGGATACGGGCCCAGAAGCTGACCCATGTAATCCTGAAGTTTTGGGTGATCCAGGAGGTCAAGGACACGTTCCAATCTTGAACGCTCTTCTTGAAAACGAAGATTTCTATGCTGATTACATCAACCGTTGGGCTGATCTCAGCAACTCATACTTGAACTGTGATTACATGCACTACCTACTTGATAGTATGGTAAACGAGATTGCACCAGAGATGGAGCGTCAGTGCGAGCGTTGGGGTGGAAATGTTGCTGGTTGGGAAGCTGAACTTCAGCAACTACGTGACTTCATCGACACCCGCTGTGAGCAAACAGTAGTTGATGGTATGGAAGATTGCTACGACGTAGAAGCCATCACAATCACTATCATCATCGAGGGAATTGGAGAAGTAGAAATCGAAACCTTCGATATTGGACCTGACATGGTGCCATGGGAAGGAATTTACTTCGCAGGATTCCCAATCAACCTAGATGCAGAAGATGAAGGATTAGGAGTCTTCCTCTATTGGGAGGTGTTAGATGGTGATTTGGTCATCGCTGATCCTGAGAACCCGAGTATCATTATTGAGCCTACGGGAGATGTGACCATCGTCGCTTACTTCTTGAATGACTTAGATCCACAAAACGTGATGTTCGACGTTCAGCCAGAAGGAGCAGGAGATATCCTCTTCGGTGGAGTACCTATGGGGCCGTACCCGAACACTCAGCTAGTGGATGGAGGACCAAGTAGCATTAGCGCTGTTGGAGCTGATCAGTGGTTCGTATTTGATCACTGGGAAACAATCAATGCAAATGTTAACCCAGATGAGTTTTCAGCTGATGCAACTACTTTCATCGCAACTACAGATACGATCATCGCAGTATTCAACGAACTCCCACACTTCGATATTAATGTCGCTGTGGAGCCAGCAGGTGCTGGATGGATTACAATGGATGGTACAGAGCTAGACAACTATCCATGGACGGGCACTGTAGCGGGTGAAGTGGACATCGCATTTGCTACTGCAGGATACGATGACTGGAGTGTGTTTGATCACTGGGAAGTGAATAATACACCAATCAACCCAGATGAATTTGCACAGAACATCACCTTGAACTTCACAACAACCGATACCATCGTTGCCGTGTACAATGTGATTCCTCACAATACCGTAACGATATTGGTTGAGCCAGCTGAAGCAGGCTTAGTGATCGTTGACAATACACTGACAGTGAATGAGTCATGGTCTGGTGAACTAGAGGCAGAGACGCCAACCCCATTTGCGGCCTTCCCAGAAGCATTCTGGTACTTTGATCGTTGGGAGTCTTTGAACCACCTGCCAACACCTGATAACCGATCTTCAGTAGTTGATTATGAATTCTACAATAGTGACACGATTGTTGCGCATTTTGTAGAAGAACCGTTCAACGTATACGTACCGAACAGTTTCACACCAAATAACGATGGAAAGAATGATGTATTCCTCCCTGTAGGTTCAGCTTGGAAAGACGGCACTTACGAACTGTGGGTATTCAACCGATGGGGAGATATAGTATTCTACTCTGATGATCCAAGGACACCTTGGAACGGAAGCCATCAAGATGGTACACACTACGTAGCTGATCAGGTCTACGTGTATCGATTGACAGTGCAACCGGTTCACAGCGTAGAACCAGAAGAATTTAGCGGACACATTACAGTGTTCAGATAATGGAAAGGGGAGTTCGCTCCCCTTTTTTTATTCAGTACTTTCGCGGTATGAGACTCGACGGCATTGGCATGATGCTTATTTCTGTCGTCCTTTTCACTACGGCTAACGTCTTTGTAAAGGAGATCGCCTTCCTGCCCACAACACAGATCGTGTTTATGCGCTCTGTAGTCTCATTAATCCTGTGTTCTGCCTTTGTCTTGTACAAAGGCTTCCCTTACTTCGGATATAACAAGAAGTGGCTAGTCATACGAGGAGTGTTCGGAATGATCGCATTGACCTTGTTCTTCTACACCATTCAGAATATCCCTTTAGCCAGTGCAACGGTTATTCAATACTTGAGTCCGGTATTCACGGTGATTCTCGCCATGCTATGGCTAGGACAGCGTGTAAGAGGTATCCAATGGGTGTTCTTAGCACTAGCGATCCTTGGGGTCATCATGGTTAAAGGATTTGATCCTAACGTCCCCTTGACCTTTTTGCTGATTGGATCAACGAGTGCCTTTTTAGCTGCTGTGGCCTACATCGCAACAATCAAATGTAAAGACACGGATCATCCTGTGTCTATCGTGATGTACTTCCACTTAATCGCTACTCCAGTCATGGGAGGGATCTCCACTACGAACTGGGAACCGATTGGAATGACTGAGTGGTGGTACGGGATCGCTATTGGTGTATTGTCTGTACTGGCCCAAATTGCTATGGCCTTCGCTATCATGAAGGAAGATGCAAGCGTAGTGACTCCATTTAAATATGTGGGGGCTATTCTCGCCCTCGCCATTGGATACTTCCGATATGACGAAGTGTTGAACCCTTTGAGTATACTCGGGATCTTTTTGGTAATCGGAGGGGTGACCTTAAACATCTTGGCCAACCGATATCACTGGTAGTACAGTTCAACCAGTTTTTTCTACAGTACAGCAGAAACAACTTAATTCATGCGCACAGCTCATTCATCTTTGTGTCATGGTTATCGCAATTACAGAACTCAAGTTGAAGAGCATTTGGCATCTACCTATGTTCTTATTTCATGCACTTCGTTCAGGTGCACAAGCACAGAAAGCTAAGGGGAACCGAATGTTCGAAGTCAAAAATGAAAGTTGGCATACGCACAGAACCCTGAGTGTTTGGAAATCGGAAAAGAGCCTTCGTCAGTATGTGATGTCGGATGCACATCTAAAGGCAATGAAGAACACATCAAAACTCGCGCGAAGTGCTACTTCCACTCATTGGTACTCAGAGTACCCTCCATCATGGGAAGAAGCAGTAAAAATACTGCAGCAAAAGAATTCCGCGCTAGCGTAAAAAGCCCTTTACATATTGCGGCGATACTGACCACCCACAGCAAATAGAGCGTTCGTAATCTGTCCGAGAGAACATACCTTACATGCTTCCATAAGCTTATCGAAGATGTTTTCATTCTGAACTGCCGCTAGCTGAATTGCTTTGAGCTGTTCATTGATCTTCTCTTCTCCTGATTCGTGCAGCTGGCCGAGCATCTTGATTTGATACTCTTTTTCTTCCATTGTCGCACGAATGACTTCGCCTGGAACGATGGTAGGGGATCCTTTCTTATTCAAGAACATGTTGACACCCACGATTGGGTATTCACCAGTGTGCTTCAGCATTTCATAGTGAAGGCTCTCTGATTGAATCTTACCTCGCTGGTACATCGTTTCCATAGCCCCAAGAACACCGCCGCGCTCTGTGATGCTATCAAATTCACTCAATACTGCTTCTTCTACCAGATCAGTTAGCTCTTCGATGATGAATGAACCTTGTAAAGGATTCTCATTCTTTGCCAGTCCTAACTCACGGTTGATGATCAACTGAATGGCCATTGCTCTACGCACAGATTCTTCTGTAGGCGTTGTAATGGCTTCATCGTATGCGTTGGTATGAAGTGAGTTACAGTTATCATAGATCGCGTACAACGCTTGAAGAGTCGTACGAATGTCATTGAAATCAATCTCTTGTGCGTGAAGTGAACGTCCACTAGTCTGAATATGGTACTTCAACATCTGTGCACGAGGATCAGCACCGTATTTTTGTTTCAAAGCTTTCGCCCAAATACGGCGCGCTACACGACCGATCACAGCATATTCTGGATCGATACCATTGCTGAAGAAGAACGAAAGGTTGGGACCAAACTTGTTGATGTCCATACCACGGCTGAGGTAGTATTCTACATAAGTAAAGCCGTTGGCCAGTGTAAATGCCAATTGCGTAATTGGATTCGCACCGGCTTCTGCAATGTGGTAACCACTGATTGAAACAGAGTAGAAGTTGCGTACACCGTGATCAATGAAATACGATTGTACATCCCCCATCATTCGCAATGCGAACTCGGTAGAGAAGATGCATGTATTCTGTGCTTGATCTTCCTTCAGAATATCAGCTTGAACCGTACCACGAACCACTTGAAGTGTGGCGGTCTTGATCTTAGCGTAGACGTCAGGAGGGAGGACTTCATCACCTGTCGCTCCCAGGAGCATCAGTCCAAGACCGTCATTTCCTTCAGGAAGGTCACCTTGGTATTTTGGACGAGCAATTCCGCGATCGTCCCACTTCGCTTTGAGTACTTCTTCAACCTTATTCTCAAGTCCGTTCTCTTTGATGTGCTTTTCACATTGCTGATCCACAGCTGCGTTCAAGAAGTATCCCAAAAGCATCGGAGCCGGACCATTGATGGTCATGGAAACACTCGTTGCGGTTGCTGCAAGATCAAAACCTGAGTAGAGTTTCTTGGCATCGTCTAAACAACAGATAGATACACCCGAGTTTCCAATCTTTCCATAGATGTCAGGGCGGTAGTCAGGGTCATTTCCATACAAAGTCACAGAATCGAACGCCGTCGATAGACGCTTAGCCGGCATTCCCAAAGACACATAGTGGAAGCGCTTGTTTGTGCGCTCAGGTCCACCTTCACCTGCGAACATACGTGTTGGGTCTTCACCTTGACGTTTGAACGGGTAAATTCCTGCAGTGAAGGGGAATTCGCCTGGAACGTTCTCTTGAAGCATCCATCGAAGTAATGTTCCCCATGATTTGTACCTCGGTAGAGAAACTTTCGGAATCTTATTGTGACTTAATGACTCTGTATTCGTTTGAATACGAATCTCCTTGTTTCTTACTTTAAAGACGTATTCGTCTTCGTAGTATCGTGCACGCTTCTCTTCCCAAGACTCAAGCATCTGTAGGTTTCGAGGGTCAATGTCTAAAGTGCGTTGTGCAATTTGCTCGTCAAGTCCCTTGACCAAGCGGTCTTTGTCATCTGCGTCTGTAGCTGCCATGCTCGCTCGAGCACCTTTCAAGTTGTATAGCTCTTCAGCCACTTTGCACTGCTGAGCGACCCATTCATCATAGGATCTATTTCCTTCGCTGATTTCTGAGAGGTAGCGTGTTCTTTTTGGAGGAATGACAAAGATCTTTTCAGATTCTTCGGTTGTAATCTCTAGCGATGAAACAAGAGTCGTCTCTGTTTTCGCTGAGAGTGTATCCATGATCGACTTGTAAAGTCGGTTTGTTCCAGGATCATTGAATTGGGAAGCAATTGTTCCAAACACCGGAAGGGTGTCCAAATTAACATCCCATAATTGGTGGTTACGTTGGTATTGCTTCTTTACATCACGAAGAGCATCTTGAGCTCCTCGTTTGTCGAACTTGTTAATCGCTACGATATCAGCGAAATCAAGCATATCGATCTTTTCCAACTGTGTAGCGGCACCAAATTCAGGAGTCATGATGTACAGTGCAACATCACTGTGATCCATGATCTCTGTATCTGATTGTCCAATTCCAGAGGTCTCAAGAATGATTAGATCAAAACCAGCCACCTTCAGAATTGCCAGTGCATCGTTCACGTGCTTTGACAGAGCCAAGTTGCTTTGGCGTGTGGCCAAGGAGCGCATGTACACACGCTCGTTGCTAATCGCATTCATACGAATACGGTCACCAAGAAGAGCGCCGCCTGTTTTACGTTTCGAAGGATCCACAGAAATGATGGCAATCTTCTTCGTATCAAAATCGAGAAGAAAACGACGCACCAATTCATCAACCATCGATGATTTACCAGCACCACCAGTACCGGTGATACCTAATACTGGAGTTGTTGACGTTTCCGCGTTAGCGCGAATACTATTCAACTCATCCGCATATGCATCTGGAGCATTCTCAGCAGCGCTAATTAGGCGTGCCAGCGCTCCGTGTTGATTGTGAGCAATCTTTTTGACCTCTCCATTAAGATGCACTCCAGTAGGGAAGTCGCTTTGTTGGATCAGATCATTGATCATTCCTTGAAGCCCCATGCTACGTCCGTCATCTGGATGATAGATGCGAGTGATTCCGTATTCATGAAGCTCCTTAATCTCATCCGGTAGGATGGTACCTCCACCGCCTCCGAAGATCTTGATGTGTGAAGCACCACGTTCTTTCAAAAGATCATACATGTACTTGAAGTATTCCATGTGGCCTCCTTGATATGAGGTCATGGCAATACCTTGCGCGTCTTCTTGGATAGCACAATTCACGACTTCTTCTACACTGCGGTCGTGTCCAAGGTGAATAACTTCACAACCTGAACTTTGCATGATGCGGCGCATAATGTTGATGGCAGCATCGTGACCGTCAAACAGAGACGCAGCAGTAACGATTCGAACTTTATTCGTGGGAGTATAAGGAGCAACAGTTTCCATGGAGATTCATTTTCTCGGTGCAAAGGTAGCCAGATTGCGAAAATGGCTTACCCACTCTGTAGCCGTACAATACGTTATAAAATTAGGCAGTGGAGAAGGCCTTTTTGCACCTTATACCGCACTAATCAATTTTGTAACTTTCGTGGAACAAGAAGAGTTGGCTCTTGTTCATATGCAAAAACCAGGATGATGTTCAGGAATGTGAATTTGAAAGATGAGTTGCTTCGCCATCGCGGTTTGGAAACCGAGACGGAGGCAACACAAGTAGTACACGAGGCATTTGCTGTGCTTTATGAAAGCTATTGTGAAGACGAACGAGTGAAGAAAGCCCTCGTGCAGAACGATTCAGTTCAAGGCGAATTCAGTTGGGCTAAGCTTGATGCCGAAAGAATTTTCAGTATTGATGAAATACGTAAGACAGCGATCCAACATCGTCTGCGTTTCCTAGACACATCAAAGTTCAAGGGGAAGATTCCATACGAGGCGATGATGGAGATCAAACGTCTGGAAAAAGTGACCGGTACCGAACTGAAGAACTACAAAATTATTGCTCCAGGTGAATTGTTCGAGCTGGAAGACTGCGACAAAGATCCGGTACTCTTTCTCCAACTATCAGATCGATACTACTACTTCATCCATCAATGGGGAAATGACCTATCATGGTATAGAAAGGCGTTGATGTGGCCGTTACGTTCATTTGCAACGCTGGGCGCTACAGTTGCCGTCGTGTCATTCCTGCTCGCGATGATGGTGCCTACAGAACTTCTAGTAGGACCGGAGGTGAGCGCGACGATATTCCCTCGTATTGCTCTGTTCTTCTGGTGCCTGGTCGGTATTACTTCGATTGTAACCTACATCGGATTCGCGTTCTTCAAGAACGTGAGTATCAACCAATGGGACAGTCCGTTTTTCAAACAAGAATTCTAAAGGAACTCTAAATAGAACATCGAAGGTGGGGGAGACTCCACCTTTTTTTATTTCCTTCGTTCTGATCGAAAGGTCATAGTCATGTTCTGGATAATACTCGGATATATCGTTGGCGGCTATTTGTTAGTCTGCGTTGCTTACTTCTTACTTCAAGAGCGGTTGATTTTCCGCTCCGCGGGAAGAGGAAAGAAGGAGGAGTTCAAGTTGAGCTGTGCTTATGAAGAACGTCACATTCCTGTGGCAAGCGATGCTCAAATTCATGGACTATTGCTGAAGCCGGAGAAATCGAATGGCGGACTCATCTTCTACTTGCACGGAAACACAGGAAACCTCAAACGTTGGTCACTGATTGCTCAAGAGCTGCTTGACTTGGGGTTTGACATTTTTGCTTTAGACTACCGAGGCTACGGACAAAGTTCAGGCAGAAGAACTGAGTCAACTATGCATGCTGATATTCGCAAGGTGTACCAATACATCGTTGCAGAATACGCTGTAGGGAAGACCGTTATTTATGGTCGTTCACTGGGCTCTGGGTTCGCAGTTCGATTAGCCTCTCGAGAACCGGCTTCGGGTTTGGTACTCGAAACACCGTTCTTGAGTTTGTTGCATGTAGCTAAAGGGTATTTCCCTTTCTTGCCAATGAAGTGGCTGCTTCGTTTTCCATTACATTCAGACCGCTTCATCAAGCAAGTACGTTGTCCCGTGCTTATGTTGCACGGAACCAAAGATCGCATTGTTCCTTACAGCTCCGCGTTTGAACTCTATAAGCAGGTACAACATCGGGAGGACGTCCACCTCATTACTATTCCTGGAGCAGGACATAACAATCTTAATGCTTACCCAAGTTTTTGGGAAGGACTTAGAGAGTTCGTTGCTGAACCAAAATAGAAGAGCCCGACTTTCGCCGGGCTCCATGCTATTGGTCGTTGTTGGTCTAACACTCTTGACCGAAGAGCGCAAGGAAGTCTAGAAGGTCGGCCTGCGAAACGGATCCGTCTCCATTCATATCCACGTCTTCGTCACATCCAACAGTACAGTTGTACCATTGCAAAAGGATCAAGAAGTCAGCAATATCTCTTACTTGGTCGCCATTGAAGTCACCCATACAAGCTACCGGAAGTACTTCGTCATCTTCAACAACACCATTACAGTCGTTGTCAATTCCTTCTGCAGTTCCTGGAGCACCTGGATAAACATCCATGCGAGAATCATCACAATCATCTGCGTTGGATACATAGCCCAATGGCATGCTACAGTCAAGAACCGGGAATGCAGCATCACCGTAGCTATCATTATCGAAATCAAGATACCAAACCATTTGGTCAACTGCTTCTTCATCGGTAGCCCCGTCACAGTCGTTATCGATTCCATCACATAACTCAGGAGCACCTGGGTAAATGTTCTCATCAGAGTCATCACAGTCTTGGTCATTCAGCACGTAACCTTGAACTGGGTCACAAGAGAAGATAGACTCCCCAGCATGACCATAGCCATCGTTATCGCTATCCGCGTAGTAAACTGCACCTTCAAGGACAGTAATGTAACCTACCTTGGTTTCGGCATCGATATCATCTCCGTTATCCGCAGTCAAGGTCACGTCGTAGACACCTGGTACGTTGTAGACAATGCCAGATGGGTTTTGATCAGTGCTGCTACTTGGTGTACCACCCTCAAAGCTCCAAGACCAGTTGTTTGCGCCATTGGTGCTCAGGTCTGTGAAGTTGATGCTTTCACCTTGACAGATGGTAGTAGCATCAGCTGTAAAGTCAGCGAATTCCAAACCAGCAACTGTTTGACAAGCTCCAATCACAGTAACCACGTTGTGGTAGTCTTCATTCACAACATCTGTAATGTTGCTGATACATACTTCCGAAGCGTCGAGGCTAACGTAGTACAAACGCACCAACGGAATAGGCGCTAGGTTCTTAGGGAATACTTGATCATTGTAAGCCAAACCAATCACCTTCGTGCCACCCAAGCTTGATTGTGGGTTGATATCGTACACCAAAGGATCAGCAAGGGTTTCTACCGACTGAATGGTCAGTCCGCTCAATTCGAATTCGTATCCTACGATTTCATTGTCAGGGTTAAGGACGTGAATGTCAACATACCCTAGGTCTTCATTGATATCACCAACGCTGAGCGTAGTGGTGTGGCTAGGGTTGATAAATTCATCATCCCAAACACAGTGATCATGCACCCCAAATTCGTCGACGTGATCCGGACCATAGTGCAGACATCCTGCAATGAGTGCTGCATCCGTTACGGTGATGTTGTTGTCGTTATCCATATCTGTACATGGAGAGATCAATGCATCGTTCCCAAGGATGTCTTGGATGTATTGAGCAGCGTCGCCGTTGTCAATGTCTCCATTGTTGTTGACATCACCTTTAACAACGAGTCCTGGACAGTTTCCAGCACAGTCTGCTGCAGCATCACCAAATGGCACACCGTAACAATCGAAGATGACTGGACAGTTGATGTCTTTCGTGAAGTTGATCATGTTGCCCGCTCCATCGCGTTCAAATGAAATACACACTGCAGCCCAGTTGTTTTCGTATGTCAGCTCGTAAGAACCATTCGCATCTGGAGACTGATCCCAGTTCGTGCGAACTACCAACGTATAAAAACCACCAGGTACATCGGTAAGATCAACCCATTGACAGCTCAGGCTTGATGAGTAGATATCACCACAACCTGCGGTGATCCCCATGTTTCCACAAGTGTATTTCGCTTGTCCACCGTCAGAACACTCAAGGTCAAGGACACAGAATCCGTTCTTAAAACCAATTTGCGGCATGGCGTTACCATCTCCATCGTAAAGCAGGTACTCCGCATATCCTTCGTAGTGCCAGTGGTTGTGACAGTCGTCATATTCGAATTGATCAGGCTGGTCACCTGGATCTCCAATGAAGTAATCTTCTGTACCAATGTTTTTAATGTGGGTAGTGAAGCGAATGATTTCACGCTCACCAAATCCTTGCATACACCCCTCGTTGACATAACACGCATCGTTGTTTGTCAAGGTTGTTGCATACATACTATCGTAGAACACACTTCCCAGAACTTCAAGGTCAGGACCAATACTCGGACATTGAATGTCACCCGGGTAGAAACACTCACCCGGTGCGCCTGCGATAGGGAGGAAGTTACATGCCAAAGGATCCATACAACCTACCACAGGTCCCATGTACTCTATTAAAAAGTCAATTGGTTCACCGTCACAAGCTCCATCGGTAGCACCGATTCGCAAGAAGTAAGTGTATCCACCTTCAAGTAGAGGAGTGATTTCAGCTTGAACCCCACATAAGTCATCGTTGTATGTTAGGGTCGCTTCGTTTGTATCATCGAAGATGCCCATGTCACAGTTGTCGTACATCCAGATCTTCGTATCACATGTAGCGCGGTCACATGTAGTAATGCGGTATTGACCATTTTGAGTTGGAGTGAATGAGTACCATGCATTAGGGTTAGGCAGGGAATGCTCGCCTTCTCCTACCGAGATGGCATTGTTACAGTCAAATCCAGGAGGACAATTCAAGTTGATTGATTCTGAAACATCATAATCACCACCAGTCGCGATGCTGTTCCCGTCAAGAATGAGTTCGTAGTATCCGTTTCCATATCCACAGCAAATACCATCGCCGTATGAATCGAAGATGGTGAAGGTGTGGCAGTTGTCTTGGATACAGACCGTTGTTCCTTCAGATCCACCCGTTGCGATTTGATTGCCGAATTCATCGTTTAGTTCCCAGCTAATCTCTGCAGGGTAGTTGTCAGGAACAATCACGATTTCTAGGGCTTGTCCTGCTGAGATGATGACATCTTGAGAAGACTGTGCCGTTTCATCTCCATTGGATACTTCAAGAGTAGCAGTGTAAGTTCCTGCCGCGCTGTATGTCACCGCAGGATTGGGATCGATAGAAGAGGCCGGATTACCTCCAGGGAAGCTCCAGTTGTATGAAGTGACGTTCCCAACACTGGCATCAGCGAACGAAACGGCTGTCTCACCACAACTGGCTCCAGCATCAAAACTGAATACAGCTTCCAAAGGAGGGTAGAGGCAAGAACCGTCGTCGTTCGTAGCACATGCATTGTAGTTGTCGGCAGCTGGGTCAGTACAACCGTTAGCTGCGGAGCCTAATGCAAATGACTGACTTTCTGAATCGCCGTATGCCGCATTCGCTGCAATCATGGCAATCACCACGTTTCCGAGGTCATCAGTAATGCTGTAGTTTCCGTCGATCGCACATGAACCCCATTGCGATCCGTTCATTCCATCTCCGTAGGTGTCACTAATGGTGAAGGTGTAGCATCCGTCTGGGATATCTACATCTGTGGTGAAGGTTTGGTCGTTACCATAAGTTCCTGATACGGTATTGGCAATGATATTTCCTTGGTCATCGACAAGTTCCCAAGATACCTCGCCTCCCCAGCAATCTGTGGTAACCGAAATTGTAAGTTGATTTTGAGCGTTTGCTCCTGCAGATAGCAGCAGGCACAGCATCAAAGCTATGCCATACACAAGCCTCTCTCTCATGATGAATTGGTTAAGGTAAGTATGAACTAAAGTAGGGAAATTTATTCGGACTCTTCCTGTGTAATGCCTGATCCGTGTTTCCAATCCCACTCATTTAGAACACGTTGGAAGTGTTCAGGTAAAGGTGCTCTTATCGTGATTCTAGCGCCGTCAGGATGCTCAAACCGAAGCTTTGATGCATGTAAAAAGAGCGCTGGATGATCTAACTGATCTCGGAAATGTTGATTGTGTTTCCGATCTCCATGACGGTTGTCACCAATGATTGGATGTCGCAAATGAGAGAAGTGAAGTCGAATCTGATGATAACGCCCTGTCTTCGGTTCTACCTCAACAAAGCTGTAGCGAGAAGTGGGGTATATACTAATTTCATAGTCCTTCTCAATATGATACAAGGTCTTGTATTCGGTCAATGCATCTTTCAACGGCGCATCTTTGTCTTTTTGTAAAGCCTTTTCGACTGTTCCTGATTCTTGAGTAAATCCGCGTACCATCGCTAGATAGGTTTTGCTGATCTCTCTATCGAGGAATTGAGCCTTCAAAAAATTGAGGGTATTGACGTCTTTTGAGAATACAATCAATCCTGAAGTAGGTTTATCTAATCTATGTACCGGGTCAACCTTCACCCCAAGCAAATCAGCCAACCACTTTCGAAGATTCGTGCGCTCATAAAAGTCGATTGACGTGCGATGAACGAGCATTCGGTTAGGTTTGAAGACGACCACAATCTTCTCATCTTCAAATAGTATGCTTGGCTTTCCAATGGCTTCCTGTTGCATTACAAACGCATTCCTCAATAAAATGGCTATTTTCGCTCGACAAATTTACAACGCCAGACAACCATTTTGGGCTTTTGGATGAGTAATAATAGAAAGGATGAGTATTTTCGTGATCCTATTCTTTTTCGCTAAGAGCTTGGGCAACAAATGGGAAGATGTAATATGAAAAGAATACTAACTGTGCTATTGCTACTATGTTCAGGTGTGACTGCATTCTCGCAGGCGACCGGCAACTTTACAATAGAAGTAGATCAGGTACATTACGGAATGGTCGGCGCTACAGACCTCAATGGCTACATCACCTACTCGGTGTACGCTGAATTCACCGATGAAGATGATTTCCTTTCAGCTCTTTATGGTCTGCTTCAAGCAGATGATCAGCCGGATGATGAGGATATCTTTATGTATGGAGATGGAGACTTCTTCAATGAAGAACTCTTTGGAGGCTACATCGTGGGTGTGATATCAGATGGTGTTTGTGCTGGTTTCCCTGAAGCTTGTTATGATACATACTGGACCATCGGAGAGAGCTTTACATCTGATCCTGGAGAAACAAATATTGCGACCACAGTTCCTGCGTTTCTAGCAACTTCAGACCCTTCTGCTGAATTGATTGACGATGGTGTAATCTTCACATTGAACGGACAGCCGAATGGTTTCCCTGGTCCAGACTTACGCAACAAGATTGCCCAGGTAACAACCAACGGTACAGAATTCACACTAGACTTTTGTATTCAGGTCTTCACTGCTGATGGAACTGAGCAGTTCCTTTGCCCAGATCCTCAGACATTCTTCAATCCTTGTATTCAAAACCCATTTGACGTCACGCCAACGGTCACTGCTGACTTGCTATGTAACGGTGAACTCGCAACAGTTGAATTTGATCCAGGCGGCAACGGACCAGTTGATTGTCAACTATTCACTTACACGAATACGGACACAACGATTGTTTCGACCACAGTTGATGATTTCATTTACGAAGGCCTTGGTGAAGGAGACTACTTCGTGGTTTTCACAGACGAAGTTGGATGTATCGACACTACGGATGCTTTCGGATTCGTTGAACCTGAAGTTCTTGAATTGACACTAAATCAAACTGCTGATAACCTTTGTTTCGGTGACGCTATCGCGGAATGGTGCCCAACGATCACAGGAGGTACAATCCCTTACAACATTGATTTGATCAACCCAGATTCTTCAGTGGATTCATTCAATGATGGTGATTGCTTCTCTAACCTTGGTTGTATTGATGGACAAGGCGATTACACTGTAAACATTACTGATGACAACGGATGTCAGGTATCAGAAGACATTTCAGTGACATGTCCTGAAGAGATTGTGATTGATGCTACGACGAGCCCAATCCTATGTAACGGACTAGAAACGGGGGCAGTCGAAGTAAATATTACTGGAGGTACTGGTGTATTGACACTAGACTTTACAGATCCAGATTTCAACTTTACTCCACAGGAGGCCCCAATTGATCTTACGATTTCTGATCTAGGTGCCGGTCAATACACGTTGACGATCACTGACGAAAACAACAGTCAAGAAACGCAAATCTTCGACTTAATAGAACCAGATGCACTTGACGTGACATTCACAAGCACTGACATTGTGTGTTTTGGAGAGTGCAGCGGAGTGATTGAATTCATAGCTGACGGTGGGACAGGTCCTTTCGAACTAGTAGTAACTGACCTAGACGGAAACGTTGAGATCCCTACTGAACTTTGTGCCGGTGAGCATATTGCAACTGTATTTGACAACAACGATTGTCCTTTCATTGACACGTTGACGATCACTGAGCCACCACAAATCGTATTTAATCTAGACACCACAAATGTGAGTTGTTTCGGAGCGAACGATGGTGAAATCTGTATTTCGAACGTGACCGGTGGAACAGGGGTGGTGCAATGGCAGATTTCATCTCCGCCATCCGAAGCGACGGCTTTGGGTACTGAGCCTTGTTTCTCAATGCTACCAGCTGATACCTACACGATGAACTTCATCGATGATATTGGTTGTACGATTATTGTTGATGGTCTTATCATCATTGAACCAGACGAATTGATCATTGATGCTGTTGGAACAGATGTTACTTGTTTCGGACTTGACAACGGTATGATCGAAGTGAATGCTTCAGGTGGAACAGGCACCATCTCATTGACGAGCCCAGAGACACAAGAACTCCCATTCACGATAGAGAACTTGGTACCTGGAAATGTCAACGTAGTCATCACAGATGAAACAGGATGTCAAGACAGCGTTGTCGTTGAGATTAATGAGCCACTTGAATTAACCGTTGTTCTGAACGGAACAACAGACATCTCTTGTGGTGACGATTGTGATGGTGCGGTTGATTTAGATATTTCTGGTGGGACTGGTGAGATAGCCTTGTTCCTAAACGATGTGCCATCTGTGCCAGTAGGACTTTGTGCTGGAGTCTACGAAGCGATTGTAGTTGATGAGAATCAGTGTCAAGACACGGTTACATTCGAAATTGAAGAGCCAGACCCGGTAGAGTTCTCACTTTTGATTGAGCAAGTGACATGCACAGGTATGAATGACGGTTCAGCAGTAGCGGTTCCTTTTGGAGGAACTGGTAACCCTGCCAACTTTGAATTAACCTTCTTCCCCATAGATGCTGACGAAAACAACCTTTTCGAAGGAGAATATACTTACCAAGCGATCGATTCAGTAGGATGTGTATTCGATACAACCTTCTTTGTGACGGCTGAGATTGAAACTGATCTAAGTGTAACCATCTTCACGAGCCCAGTGACATGTTGGAATGAAGCAGATGGTACGGCCACTGCTGCCGTAACTGGAGGTACTGAGCCATTCACATTTGAATGGAACGATCCTGATATGCAGACTACCGCCACTGCGGTTGGACTTGCAGAAGAGGTGTACTCAGTAACTGTTAGCGACGGTGATGGATGTATTCTATCATTCTTCGCAGAAGTAGAACCAACTGTTGGATGTTTCTTTATCGCTGATGCCTTGACTCCAAACGGAGATGGTGCGAACGATGAATGGATCATTGGTGGTCTTGAATTCTTCCCGAATTCCCTCGTTCAAGTGTTCAACCGTTGGGGGCAACTACTATATGAATCTAAAGGATACTCAACCCCTTGGGATGGAACATGGAATGGAAACGCCTTACCAGTGGCAGACTACTACTACGTGATCACGTATGATGAGTCGAAAGAACCGATTCTAGGAACAGTAACGATTAAATACTGATCTGGCCATGAAAAAGATTTTACTACTACTCGCTGTATTTTTCTTGGCTAGCCTAGGTGCCGAAGCCCAACAGCTTTCTAGAAGAACTCAATTCATCAATAATACATACTTGATGAATCCAGCTGTAGCTGGAACAAAGCTTTATTCACCAATCACGGTATCATACCGTAATCAGTGGGCAGGGTTTGATGGAGCACCGCAGACATATTTGTTGTCAGGTCACACCGGGCTTCCAAATCGAATTGGCGTAGGAGCGATTTTCTTCCACGATGATACTGGAGGTGCCATTAGCCGCACAGGAGCAGAGTTGACTGGTAGCTACCAGATCGATTTGAATAACGAAGATGCTGTTTCTTTCGGTTTGAGTGCTGTGCTAAGCCAATTTGCTTTTGATGGCTCAGACTTGGAGGTATTTGATCAGAACGATCAAGCCCTCGTTGGAACTGCTGAGTCTACATTCAACTTTGATGCGAATTTTGGTATGATGGTATACGGACCAAATTACTTCTTCGGATTTAGTGTTCCACAACTCATCCAGACGAAACTCGGTATCGATGGGTTCCTCGAAGATGAGAATCAGAATATTCGCCACTTCAACTTCATGGGGTCGTACTTGTACTACTTCAATGAGGATTTCTCGATTCAGCCGTCTGTCTTGACAAAGTTCACAGGGTCTAGTCCAGTGCAATTGGATGTGCTCTTGAAAGCAGCCTACCAAGACATGGTATGGGCAGGTGTAACTTATCGTCACAACGATGCTGTTGCCCTCTCCGTAGGATACGAATATGACCGTTATGCGGTAGCGTATTCATATGATATCACAACGTCTGACGCAGCGAACCTATCGCCGCATACACACGAGATTTCATTATCATACTACATCCCAAGAGCGGGACGGGGATTCTCTGAAAAATCACTTCTCGGAAAGCGTATCCTTTCACGTCGCCGCGTCGTTAAGTGATTTGGCAGTATCTTTGCTATAACCTTGATGTAAAAAAACTTTCTATAATGAAAAAACTGACAATTACACTTGTGGCTTTTCTATTGACCGTGGCTGCTTCAGCTCAGTTCGTGCGAATTGAAGTAGAAGAGGTAGCAAACAGTGGGAAGGTTCCTGGAACTACTTACCGCGTTTATGCAGTCCTAGAAAGCCCGAATGATTTGATTATGGCGGTGTTCGGAGAAGAAGAGAATCCGGTGCGTATCGAAAGTACAAAGTCATTCTACCAACACCCGAATGGGGGAGCACTATCCAACGATTTGATGCGCTTTGAAGTTCAGCAAGATTCTAAACTAGCCTTTGATTCATGGTTGACAATCGGTTCTGAAGACAACTACAACAACTACTTGATGCCTTTCTTAGTTGACAGCGTTGAGCTTAAGAAGTTTGAGTCAGGAGAGGCCTTCGTAACAAAGACAAGTGCTTGGTTCGCTACTCCAGATCGTCGTCAGACATTGGCTGATAGTAAAGGACGTGTACTGTTGATGCAATTGACAACAGAAGGAAAGATCTCGGGAACAATCAACCTTCAAGGAAGAACGAAAGCAGTTCGCGATCCACAAGGAAACATCGTTTCAGGAAACGAAAACTTTGAAGTTCGTGGAATCCGCTTCTCAGCAGGCTGATATCCGAACTCTATAGATATCGAAAAACCCCGCGAAAGCGGGGTTTTTTATTCAAAAAATTCTCATTCTCATTCTTCCTCTGTCGCCGATATCTTCGGCTCGGGATCACTTGGAACAAAGTCTAATGAGACGCTATTGATGCAGTAGCGTAATCCTGTTGGACGAGGTCCATCAGCGAATACATGGCCTAAGTGTCCTTCACAACGGTTACACACCACTTCAGTACGAGACATGCCATAGCTGTTGTCTATGTGCTCTCCTACATTTCCATCTGCTACAGGTTCATAGAAACTTGGCCAACCCGTCCCTGACTTAAATTTCGTTTCGCTTTCGAACAGCTCAAGTCCGCAAGCTGCACAGCAGTAGGTACCGTTTCCGTTGTGGTTCCAGTAGTCTCCAGTAAAGGCTCTTTCAGTTCCTTGTTCGCGCAGCACATGAAATTCCTCGTCTGAAAGCTCAGCTCGCCATTCGGCATCTGTCTTTTCAATCTTTTCGCCGTCGTAGGCTTTGCTTGGAGTGGGCTGTTGTTGCATGTCGCCCTGTGCACATGCCGTCATTGTGATCATTGGCACAATGAGGTAAAACATCCATTTAGTCATACTGCCTTAATTAGTTCAATTTTTCAGCGATGAACTGCGCGGTAAGCGATTCTTCGTGGTTAGCCAATTGTTGTGGGGTGCCGCAAAAAACGAGTTCTCCACCGTTGACTCCACCATCAGGACCTAGATCTATCACCCAGTCAGCACCTTTGATTACATCGGTGTTGTGCTCTATAACAATCAAGGAGTGACCTTGTTTGATAAGAGCCTGGAAGGCATCTAACAGTTTCTTGACATCATAAAAGTGAAGACCGGTCGTAGGTTCGTCAAATATGAACAAGGTGTGTTCCTGACGATCTCCTTTGGCAAGGAAGGAGGCTAACTTGATTCGTTGGGCTTCACCACCACTTAAAGTGCTGCTGCTTTGTCCTAATCCGAGATAACCTAATCCTACTTCCTGTACCGGCAATAACTTCTGCACGAGGCGTCTGCTATCTGCACGCTTATCATCTTCACCAAAGAAAGCGATAGCTTCGTCTACAGTCATCTCGAGAATATCACTAATTGACTTGTTTCGGTAGTTAACTTCGAGGATCTCATCTTTGTACCGTTTCCCTTTACAGACGTCGCATTGCAGCTTTATGTCTGCCATGAACTGCATCTCAATTGTCACTAAACCTTCACCTTCACAATTGTCGCATCTTCCTCCAGCAACATTAAAACTGAAGTGTGCTGGTTTATACCCACGTACTTTTGAGATCTGTTGAGAAGAGAATAGGCTTCGAATTTCATCGAAGGCCTTCACATAAGTCACAGGGTTACTTCGTGAAGACTTTCCAATTGGATTCTGATCGACATACTCAACGGCTTTAATCGTCTGCACATCGCCAACCATTCCATCCATTTGGCCCATGCGATCGCTGAAGTCGCCTAGCGCTCTTCGTACGGCAGGATAGAGCAGGTCACTGACTAAGGTTGATTTTCCTGAACCGCTCACCCCGCTTACCACGGTCAAGGTGTGCAAAGGGAAGTCGACAGTAATGTTCTTTAGATTATTTTCTCTAGCTCCTTTGATCGTCAATTTGTCTGTCCATTTTCTCGCCTTCGGCGGAATAGGAATCTTTGCTCTGCCAGTAAGGTACTGTGATGTAAGGGAATCCGAAGTCAGTAAGGCTTGGTGATCTCCTTCAAATACAATCTCACCACCGAATGTTCCGGCATATGGACCAATATCAATGAGGTGGTCAGCCGCTTCCATGATTTCTTCATCGTGTTCAACGACAATGACTGTGTTTCCTAAATCACGAAGTGACTTCAAGACTTTAATCAAACGTTGCGTGTCGCGCGGATGAAGACCAATACTCGGTTCATCGAGGATGTACATGCTTCCAACCAAGCTACTACCTAGACAAGTAGAGAGGTTGATACGTTGACTTTCACCTCCAGAGAGAGTAGAGCTCAATCGGTTGAGCGTCAGGTATCCCAAACCAACATCACATAGATAGCCCAGACGATTACGTACTTCAATAAGCAAGCGTTCCGCGATAGCGGCATCAGTAGGCCCCAAAGTCATTGCGTTAAAGAATTCAAGGAGCTGATCGCAAGGCATGACAACCAACTCCGAAATAGAAGTGCCGTTGATCTTTACATAGTTCGCATCTTTTCGCAGTCTGGTGCCCTTACATTCAGGACAAGTCGTTCTTCCGCGATAGCGACTTAACATAACGCGGTATTGAATCTTATAGCTCTTTTCTTCTAGGTATTTGAAGAAGGCATTTAAGCCTTTGAAGTATTTGTTACCCGTCCACAGTAATTCTTGTTGTTCTTGAGTAAGCTCATGGTACGGACGATGAATAGGGAAGTCAAATTCTCTGGCGTTTCTTACCAGTTTGTCTTTCCAGGCCGACATCTTATCGCCTTTCCAACAAACAACTGCATCATCGTAGATTGAGAGACTCTTATTTGGGATAACAAGGTCTTCGTCGATCCCAATCACCTGTCCGAAACCTTCACAGCGCTTACAGGCTCCAATAGGGTTGTTGAACGAAAAGAAGTTCGGACTAGGTTCTTCGAAGGTCAATCCGTCTAACTCGAAACGGTTATTGAATTCACGTTCGATTTCTTCTTTGCCATTGAATACTAAAAGTAGGCACTCACCACTCCCTTCGAAGAATGCACTCTCCGCAGAGTCTGCAAGTCGTACATGATGCTCTTGAGTATCTGAATAACTCAAGCGATCAACTACAATCTCTAAGGTGTCTTTGGGTTTGATCTCCGCTGCTATGTCTTTGTCTAAGCGTTTAACCTCGCCGTTGACACGAATTCTGGAAAACCCTTGTTGAAGCAGCACCTCAGCCTGCTTGGCCTTCGATCGTTCTTTCGATGGTGTAACAGGTGCCATCAGCATGTAGCGCGTTCCTTCCTCGAATTGAGATAGGTAGCTGCGGATATCTGCGACGGTATGACGCTTCACCTGTTCACCTGAGATTGGAGAGAAGGTCTTACCAATACGAGCGTACAACAGCTTGATGTAATCATAGATTTCTGTGGAGGTTCCCACTGTAGAACGAGAACTACGGCTAGTGACCTTTTGCTCAATCGCAACCGCAGGGGAGATACCTTCAATTGAATCAACTTCTGGTTTATCTAATCGGCCCAGGAATTGACGGGCATACGATGAAAGGCTTTCAACATACCTGCGCTGACCTTCAGCATAAAGTGTATCAAAGGCCAATGATGATTTTCCAGAGCCCGAAAGGCCGGTAATCACCACCATTTTGTTCCTTGGAATGGCCAAGGAGACATCCTTGAGGTTGTGCATTTTTGCCCCTCGGATGATGATATTCTTCTTCGGATCCAGCGCGTCTAACGCGGAGTCTACACTTTTTATCATTGATTCACTCATGAAAGATCAAGGTCAACTGTGAATAGGTTGTCAAGGTCTGAAATGCTTGTCAATTGTACAATTCAGCTAGGGGAGTGTTATCCCCGTTAAAAGATTTTAACAGGTGGAAAGTCTAAAAAGTTTGGAGGGTTCCAATAAAATTGACTTACCTTTAGGGAAGACTTAGCAATAATTGTATTTAAGTCGACGTTATTATTCAAACCTCTAAAACAGGGACACTATAGATACACCTTTACTCTGAATTATTTTTTGTTAGGAAGGCGCTTTAGGGCGTTGATGTTTAATATAAAGAGTGAGGTAGTATGCGAGCTAAACAAATCCCTGACCGCGAACTTGTACGATCGTACATCGCAGGTAAAAATGAAGCCTTTGAGATTCTTTTGAACCGACACCGTCAACAGGTGTTCACGAAGATCTTTATGCTGGTTAAAGACCACGACGTGGCTAACGACATTTTCCAAGACACATTTATTAAAGTGATTAACACCTTGCGTTCTGGTCGCTATAATGAAGAAGGTAAATTCCTTCCTTGGGTACTCCGTATCGCACACAACCTTTCTATCGATCATTTTCGGAAAGGAAGAAAGATGCCAGCCGTGAGGAGTGACGAAAACAACGACGTTTTCGCAACCATCCAAAACGACGAAATGCACGTCGAAGATCAAATGGTATGGGATCAAACCTTGAATGATGTGAAGTCTCTGCTTCAATACTTGCCTGAAGAGCAACGTGAGGTAGTACTTATGCGTCACTACTACGGAATGAGCTTCAAGGAGATTGCAGAAACAAATGATATTTCGATCAACACGGCCCTCGGTCGTATGCGCTATGCGTTGATCAACTTGCGTAAAATCATGGAAAAGAAGAACATCGTGCTCACGCTCGATTAAAAAATCCTTGCTCTATGCAATAAGTCTTAGATGAAGCCGTTGTACAAATGGAATCCTAAATAATCCATTTGAGCCTATGCAGGACTTTACACTTGATGATCTATCACATTTTGCAAAACACGAACGCCGGTTGATCCAGGAAATCTTTAATATTGAAGATACAGTGGATAAGCAGGAAGTAGTAAGCGGACCAAGCGATGAGAGCATCTCTCGTATCATTGCTTACAACAAAGCATTGTCGGTCCGAAAAGGAACAAAGATTAAGCATTATCAGTTATTGCTGAACTAATGAAAGCCCCGTGCTTGCGGGGCTTTTTACTGGCTAATATTTTCGATGGACTTCGAATGGGGGAGATATGGCGCCATGATAGAATGAGTCATTTCACTAGAAGGAAGCATGGTCGTGAAGTTCAATAGGTCTTCTTCCGAATTCACTGACTCGTCAGGAGAAATGAAAGCGTACCCCTTTAGTTGACCGCCTTCGATAACCACTAAGGAGCGCTCGTCGTAGTGGCGTCCTTGTCCTTCGATCCAACGAATTCCATCTTGATTCCTTAGCGCAATTGCCATCTGATCAATGAGTTGGTTGTAAGCTGATACTTCTGGCATTGGTCCAGATTCCATAGTAACACCACATAACGATGCATGGAGATTGAATTCTCTCACCAAACTGATAAGTCGGTCACGAGCTGCGGTCATACTGTAGTAAACCTCAATCGGACGAGAACCTACTTGAAGCTTTTGAACCGTCAGTCTTTTGTAGCCGAGTTGATCGAGATAGGAAACAATTCCAAAGCGGCTTTTCGGTCTTTTCTGAGCTCGGTTGTGTCTTGGCCAATGCTGTCGAATTTCGGCGTCTTCAAGCAATCGAGCAATTAATTCAGTGCCAGTCAGGGTGACCTGAATGTCTACGATATCCTTCAAGAACTCTTGTCTGCGGGAAGAAGCCATCTTGCCACCAAAGTGCTGTCGAATACGTTTCTTGACGTTAATTGACATTCCGATGTAGATGAACTTTCCATGCCGATCAATGAAGTAGTAAACCCCTGGCTTTTCAGGAAGTTCATCGAATACTTCACGGGGTAAGGCAGGAGGTAGCCACTGTTCGGCAGAGCCTCTTTTCAACATGCCGTCAATAACTCCAGCTTGATCAGATAACATCAAGTGATGGAATAATTGCACCGTAGCCATCGTATCCCCAAGAGCTCGGTGGCGTGCTTCGTTACCGATTCCAAGATCTTCACAAATACGACCAAGGCTGTAACTGCGATGTCCGGGAAGGATTTTGCGAGACATGCGTACAGTGCACAGACGTTTCGGATTGAAACGCATGCCATACTCCTCAAAGCTTTTCTTGATGAATGCATAGTCGAAGCCCACATTGTGCGCAACGAAAACGGCATCCTCAAACCACGCGTACAACTCTTCAGCAATTTCCTCAAAACGAGGCGCATCTACGACCATGTCGTTAGTGATGCCTGTTAACTCCATGATATAAGGAGGAATCGCATGCTCCGGACGAAGCAGGGTATGAAACTGATCGAGGATTTCGGTACCATCCGTCAGCACCACGGCAATTTCAGTTATGCTATTCGCAGAGGCATAACTCCCCGTAGTTTCAATGTCGGTAACGGCGAAAATCATTTGAAGGGCAAACTACGAAAAGCTTTGCTTTATAAGCTCATGGCTTAGGGCCTAAGGCTTAAAGTAGTGGTATTGTGTGCTTTAAAATTCATTTCAGCATACAGCATACAGCATACAGCATACAGCATACAGCGTTCCGCACCCCGCAACCCTATTCCACTCCTACCACCGCGAACATCTCTTCGCCGTTCTCGGAAACGAATACATGTTTCCCAGGAGAAGAGAGCGTGCAGCTCATGGTGAGTGAGTGCATGGGAACAACCATGGTGCAGATCTGCTCTTCACGTGGGACGCGGTAATAAGCTAGCACTTGAATGGTGGTGTCGGTGCGGGAGTTTTCGAGATGATCGGCTGTGGCGCAGCCGTTGGTGCCTCCTGTGAAGGTGACTTGAACCTCAAATGGGGTATTGGTTTTGATAGAATCCGGTCCGGAAATGGCGTTGACGCTGCCTTTTAGGATATCGTATTCATCAGTAGAGCAGGCGGAGAGGATCAATGCGAATGCACCGATCGCTAGGATGATCAATCTTGGCTTTAACATGGTGTGCAGGTTTCCTTCATAACGTCAGAATTGATTGAATCGTATAGGAATTCAACTTTGCCTAACCACTCTGTTATCTTTGCGGTATGAAGAAGTGGATTATTCCTATTGTCATTTTGATGACCGCTTGTGCTTCGGAATCAGTGCCAGAAGGCGAAGCCGTTCCGGCGGTAACGCCAGAAGAAAAGCCGATTGAAACTGTGGTTGAAGAAGTGGAAGTTACTCCTGAAGCCCCAGTATGGCCAAGATTATCTAATGCTACGTGCAAAGACTTTCTTCTAGACTACGGACAAAAGAACACGGCAAATCGCGTGGTTATTCATACGCCTTACGGAGATATCAAGGTGAAGCTATATGACGATACGCCAATTCACCGAGCGAACTTCCTTTACCTGATTGAACGAGGTTATTTTGCTCCAACACAGATCGTTCGAATTGTGAAAGATTTTGTTGTGCAGGGTGGAAATAGCGAGGAGCCAGAAGATCAGGAGGAACGATTCCTGATTGGAGACTATACTTTGCCCAATGAGATTCAAGCGCATCACATTCATACCAGAGGTGCCTTGGCCATGTCTCGTAATTATGAAGGTAATCCGGAACAACGCAGTTCAGCTTATGATTTCTACATCGTTGATGGTCGTGATATTTCAAACGTTGAGTTCTTTCAGGTGAATGAAGAAAATGACAACAATTACACGGATGCGCAGGAAGCGGAATACAAAAAAAGAGGAGGGGCCATACACCTAGATGGGAAACACACCGTTTTTGGAGAGGTTACTTCTGGGTTGAGTGTGATTGATAAGATTGCAGATCTCGAAACAGATGCTTCCGATTGGCCGATTATGGAATTGATTGTTTCGATGGAGGTTGTGGAATAACCATTGATTAAGCCGTATTTTTAAAGACCAGACTAGAAATGATGACAAGAAAGCTATTGATGTGCCTATTCCTGCTCGCCGGTGGGATCTCTGCCTTAGGTCAAGGATATGACCAACTCATTCTACAAGATGATGATTTCGAATGGCCTGAACGTGAGGGGTTTGTATTCGGAATGTCGATTGGAGCCTACTTCGCCAACAAACAAAGCGCGGCGTTCTATAACGGTGAAGCGTTGTATGAATTGGGGGATAATCTGGCTACCATTTATAATATTGAAGACCGTCTTTTTTTAAACGATCAAACCTTTCAGCAAGTCACCAACTTGATTGAGGCACAGGATTTTTACATTCCTTTCGATTCTTATCCGCAGGCAATGCGATACAATCCAGGGGTGCTGATTGGGTTTAGAGCAGGGTACCGTTTGAACAATGAAAACAGCTTCTTCCTTGATCTGAATTACGCCAACCTGAAGGCGGCTGATAAATTCACCTTGGTTACGAACCTCTTACCAGATCCGAGTCAGGGAACACAAGATATTCGTCTCTACAATATTATCGGTGAGGAAGATCGTCTAAACATTCACTTGGGTTACCGCGCAGGTATTGTGATTAACGAAGACATGAACTGGTACCTCGAGGGAGGGGCTAGCATGTTGGCTATACGATTGCAAGAGAATTATGTTGAGATTGAAGGAACGACTTTCGACTTGTGGATTGCGCCTTTTGGACCAAACAATATCAGTGGGCCTCAAAGTAATTTGACAGGCACGGGATACGGATTTTACGGAGGAACCGGTGTCGAAGTATTCTTTGATGAGCGCTTTGAGATTGACCTCGGAATGCGTCTTTCTCGAGACAAGGTGGTGATGGGTTCTTTCTCAGACAACCTAATCAACACC
Source organism: Flavobacteriales bacterium (assembly GCA_022447625.1). Taxonomy (GTDB): domain Bacteria; phylum Bacteroidota; class Bacteroidia; order Flavobacteriales_D; family Sanyastnellaceae; genus Sanyastnella. Next base: position 120,083 of record JAKVAX010000004.1, read on the forward strand.
AGCGTTTTCTTGAGCTTTTCACTATAAAAGAAACAGGGCCTCCCGTTGGAAGCCCTGAATTCGAAACCTTAACCAAATAACTACTCAAAAAATCGCTGTAGCCTTTCTATTTGAAACTGACTATAACAAAGATATGAGTAGAATACTCTCGAATTTGGTGACTTTGTTAACGGTCGCTTTCTCCAGTTAACGGTCGCTTATTCCCAGTAAACGTTTTCACAACATGCCCCTAACAGAGAATTTTGATAGCTACTTTCAGCGTTACATAGATCTTGCAGGATCTACCGATCCCACTGAAGCACTTCAACGTACCAGTGATGACACAAAGACTTATCTAAATCAGTTGTCAGAAGAACAATGGCATTATGCTTATGCGGAAGGGAAGTGGACAGTAGCAGATATACTACAGCATTTGATTGATACGGAAAGAATCATGGCCTATCGAGCGTTACATTTCGCCAGATCTTCGACCACGCCCTTGCATGGTTTTGATCATGATCTTTTTGTCGCTAACGCGGAAGCGGACAAAAAGAATGGCGAGGATATCCTAAATGATTTCCTCGCCACTCGAGTGTCAACGATGTCTATGTTCGGATCGTTTAATGTTAAGCGTCTGGATGTTTCAGGTTCGTTTGACAGCAGAAGTCCGTTAACTGTGCGTCAGCTAGGCCTTTTGATCTCTGGTCATAACATTCATCATCTGAACGTTCTCAAAGACCGATACTTTAACTCCGGTCAATGCTAGCACCTCCTGAACATCAATAATGGTTCAACCAAACATTCGTTGACACTTACTAAGGATGAAGGCTGCTTATCCATAGCTTGCTTGTTGTCCTTTTAATTTCCTACTGAAACTCTTCAGGCTCGTTTACCAAAAGCGAAGCGTACTTCATGTTTCATATTTCAAATCTGACCATTCTTTATCATGCGTCCTACACGGATTTACCCCGAAACGTATATTGTGCATTCGGAGGTATTACGCGTTGAGTCGCTTAAAAGCCTATATTTATTAAGAACTAATTAATTCGAAACGTACATAATGCCCCTCTTAGAGTCTTTCCTCGCTACCATGACTGAATACGAGCTCCGTGAGCTTGAACAGCACATTTCTAAAGTGGGAAAACAGTCTAATCGAGTGGATACGCGTGCGTTGCAGCTCTTGATTGAAGAGCCGGATTTGTCAGGACAAGCCGCTGCTTTGAAGCTCTATGGAAAGGCCAACTTGAATGCCTACCATACTGTTCGAAAGCGTTTAACGCGCAGAACTCAAGAGTACATCACACTTAAATCGCTCGAAACAGGAATTAACCGAGGTGATGAAATTAGGATGGTGGTCCGCGCCGCGCGTTTCTTACTCACCCGCGGTCAGTCAGACGCAGCCGCGAAAATGTTACGTAAGGCGAGAAACGCAGCCAAACAAAAAGACTTGTACGTTGAATTGGTAAACGTACTTTCTGCGGAGGTAGAGTACTCAGATGAGCTTGGACTAGATTCTGAACTTCTAGTAAATGAATGGAAAGAAGCTCAAGAACTCGCTAGCTTGCAGGAACGTGTAGACTTAGCATACAACGTACTTCGTATCAAACTACGTGAAACACGCTTGACAGGGTTTTCCGGAGATCTTCAGAAATTGGTGAGGGGAGAGCTTGACCAATTAGGCATTGACCTTCACCAGAAGCTTCCAGCTTCTATTGTATACAAGATGATGACCATTATTCGAATGGCCATCGTTGCGTCTAAGCAGTATCACCAGTTTGATCCACTCGTAACACAAGCCTACGAGCAGTTGGAGCGAGACGGTTTGATTCAAAAAGCAGACCTAAAGGTGCGTATCGGTTTTCTTTATATCATCGCTCATACAAAGTACCGTACCCGAAGCTTGGAAGAAGCAAACGAATGGCTAGGAAAACTGGGTGAGTATATGACAGATACGCGCAGACGAGCCGTACTTGATTACCTCGGTCGTTATTTCTTGCTCAAAGCCGCCATCCCAATGTATCAAGGAGAGGTGAAGAAATCAATTCGATCCTTGAATAACGCGTTAGAACGGAAGGATCTTCGAGTGAGTGATACACTCAATATTCGCTTAAACCTCTCAGTATACGAGTTCATCGCTAATAATCCCAAGAGAACGCTTTCAGTCCTAGTGAACAATCCACTAAGTGATAAGGAATGTGAACGACACATGGGACCTGAATGGTGCTTTAAGAAAGATCTCATTCAAACAATTGCCCTGGCTGAACTTGGGATCGACGACGTGGCTGAGATTCGCTTAAAGCGCATTAGGAACCACTATTCTAACATTCTTTCAGCTGATCAACACCAACGAATTGCCGGCTTCTTGAAGGTCGTTCAGTGGGTAATGAATTCACCGGAGAAGCTTCGTACGCCAGAGTTTGAAGAAAAGGTAGAGCATGCGATTCAACGACTTCCTGGAAACATGGAAGACCTTCAGGCTATGACCTTCTATTGTTGGGTGAAAAGTAAGATGGTCGGTCGTTCGTACTACTCAGTGCTCGTAGAAACCGTAGCAACTTTTGGTAAGGATCGTATTACGGATTATTAATGCCCAGCAACATTGGTCTTTCCGGCAAGGGAGTCGACTGCGACCATTAATATTGAGCCGATCATCGATGGAACAGTTGAAGGGATTGAGGAGATTGTCATTGAAGTGGCCTCTGTCACTTGTGACGGTTTAACGAATACCATTTCATTATTTATCGATGACGAACCACTCCAAGTGAGTGTGGAAGAGAATTCACCAGTATGCCCTGGTGATCTCACAATGCTATTCGCAGAGACAACAGGCGATGTTCCTCCATATACCTACGTCTGGAGTGATGGGGCTGTGGTGAACGAGTATGAACTGGTCTTCACGACCTCTGAGAATGTCACGGTTACGGTGACAGATGCGTGTGGTGCACAAGTGGAAGGAGGGATTATCATTGACGTTCCCATCGCGGCTCCGTTGGTTGTTGATTTAGGCGAAGATCAAATGCTGCAATGTGCTGATGACATTACATTGACACCTGCAGTATCAGGCGGTCTTGGAGCATACACCTATGAATGGATAGTAAACGGAAATGAAGTGGCAGATGAAGGCAGTTACACCTTCAGTGTTTCTGCCGACACGGAAGTGATACTCGCCATTTCGGACGGTTGCGGAAGTACTGCACAAGATGAAATACTTCTCTCCGTAGTGCAGTACCCAGCCGTTGTTTGGAGTGGAGACGACCGAGCTATTTGTTTAGGTGAAACCGCTAATCGTGCAGTAGAATCCCAAGGAGGTTACGGATATCTTTCCATCACATGGCTGCATAATGGCGATAGTTCGTGGGAAACATCAGCTGCTCCCGGTGCGAGCTCGAATTTCGAATTCGTCATTACGGATGAATGTGGGACAAACACTACAGGAAGCATCTACGTAGAAGTTTCACTCATTAAAGCTGGTTTCACTTACACTCAGTTGGGCACAAATACCATTGCCTTCGAAAGCTTGAGCGTAAACGCGTTAACCCACGAATGGGACTTCGGAGATAGAAATACCAGTGAAGAGGAGAATCCTACCCATGAGTACGAGTCGCGCTTCGATTTCACAGCAGTAACATTGACAGTAGAAAATGATGCTGGGTGTAGAGCTTCGGTGAGTAAGGTGATTCCACCGTAAATGACCGCATACGTGCCAAATGCATTTACTCCGAACAATGATGGTGTCAATGATATCCTCGAATTCGTTCTGGTAGGTGTAGAGTCTTTCGAATTCCGAGTGTTTAACCGTAGGGGAAACAGATCTTCCAGACCAAGACACGCGGTGAATTCTGGGATGGCTCTGTCAATGGCGGTGAATACTACTCACCAGATGGCATGTACACATGGGTATTAGAGATTCAAGGTATTTCGGCTGATGCAGAGAGATTGACAGGGATAGTGACGATGCTCCGAAAAGGAACTGCTTGACTAAGCATAGCCAAGATGATTAGTTAAAAGCGATGACAAAAAGAAAAGCCTGGTAGTAATACCAGGCTTTTTCTTTGTGACCCCGCAGGGATTCGAACCCCGAACCTCCGCATCCGTAGTGCGGTGCTCTATCCAGTTAAGCTACGGAGCCAACTTTTCCCCGAAATGGGGGTGCAAATATATAAATTCTCTAGATTCAAGGAAGTTTTTTGAATTCTAATTCTGTAAAATCGAAATCAGGATTCGGAACGTCGATGATCATTTCTTCAATTTCTCCTTCAGGGTTGAGAATAAACTGCACTGTTCCAGGAGGTAACATCATCTGAGTTCCCCAGTTCAACTGGAAACTATCATATTGCCAGTGACGCATCGTTCCTCTAAAAAGAGGCGTTGGCTCAAACTGAAATGCCAGTTGATCACCTACCACACGGATCTCACAATTACCATACATCTCACCACCATAAGTTCCTGCATAGGCCTCTAGTGGGAGGGAAGGCTTACTGTCTTTATCTCTAGCTTCTTCTGCCGCTGCGCGTTCAGCCTCTTCTGCTTGTTGACCAGACTTTGAGAAATTCAAGAAAAGCTCTGACCAATCTTGTCCTTCCTCACCCATGTAGCGGTCAGCCCATGCATAAGTCAAGGCATAAGCAATCGAACTGATGTTATTTGTTAGGACAACAATTCCCATGTTTTCTTCTGGAATCATCAGGGTGCGGGAAATCATTCCGTCGTATCCACCGCCGTGGCTGACAATCTTTACTCCGTGCAGGTTCTGAAGTTCCCAACCTAGTCCGTAACCACTGAAGGTTTTACTTGGCCAAAGGCTGCGGCTCCCAGGAGAAATCGCTTCTGGAGTTTGAATAGCCCACATTTCATGTCCTTCGTTTTCTGACCAGATAGCTGTGGTGTCCTTCATTCCCATGTTCATTTGAGCAATCATCCATTGCGACCAATCGTGAACACTCGACACTAATGCGCCAGCAGGAGCGATGTTATCCCAATTCACATATTCAATCACCACGTTGTTGTCGTTGACTGTGTTGTGTGGCATCGCTTTGTTGACATCACTCATCAATTGCGAAGTGCTGTAGTAGGTATTGTTCATCTCCAACGGAGAAAGAATGCGTTCGCTCACAAACTCTTCCCACTCCTGATCAGTCACTACAGGGATGATCTCACCAGCTGCCAAGAACATGATGTTCTGGTAGCCGAAGTGCTCACGGAATCCATAGGCCGGCTCTAAGAAACGTGCTCGACGTAATACTTCTTCACGGCTGTGGTTACTTCCATACCAGATCAAGTCTCCACTGAATGTTTCCAAACCACTACGGTGGCAAAGCAGATCTCGAATGGTCAGGTTGGCACTCACATACGGATCATACAACTGGAACCAAGGAAGGTATTCTTGTACTTTGTCGTCCCAGTTAATTTTCCCCTCATCTACAAGAATCGCAAGGGCTGCAGCGGTCACGCTCTTGGTGTTTGAAGCCACGGCGAATACTGTATTCTCGTCTACGGGCTCATTCGTATCGACAGACTTTACACCGAAGCCCTTTTCATAGATGATTTCTCCATCTTTCACAATGGCCACGGCTACGCCGGGAACATTCCAGTCTTGACGGGCCTGTTCAATGTATATCTCAAACGATTTGAGTTTCTTGTCGATTTTCTGTCCGCTCGCAGGCAGTACAAATGCCACAGCAAGCAAAAGGCTAACAGTAATGCGCATAATCTAGGATTGGACCCGCAAGATATGGAATGTAAGCAGTAAGCAGTATGCTGTAAGCCGCATACGGCATACGGCATACTGCCTACCGCATACTGCTTACTGCTTACAATCCTTACCTTTGTGGGTATGTTTAGGCCCGGAGATAAAGTGCGCTTCTTGAATGAGACTGGAGAAGCGGTAGTGATCCAAATGATCGATAAGACACAGGCGTTGATTGAAGATGAAACAGGCTTTGATTATCCGTACCCTGTGGACGAACTGATTTTGGTAGGAGATCGTGAAGACGAAGAAGATAAATACGCTTCTAAACAACCGCGTGCGCTTGATATTATCTCACGTAACGTAGATCAGTCGAAGCTCAAGGCAGCAGAGAATGATTTCAAGGCGAGATACAAAGAAGACAACAAGTTCCGTCGAAAAGATGATGCTGTAGAAGTTGACCTTCACCTCCATGAAATCGTTGACAACGAAGGAGGGATGTCTGATGGTGAAAAGCTAGACCTTCAAATGCGCCACTTCGAACGCATGATGGCTCGAGCTGAGCGTGAGCATCTGGCTAAGATCGTATTCATTCACGGTGTGGGACAGGGTGTACTACGCAATGAGATTAGAAAGCACTTGAAAAGCTACTATCCGAATGCTGACTTCTTTGATGCGAACTACCAACAATACGGTTACGGCGCAACGGAAGTCCGCCTCCGCTTCAATTAACGTCGAGGGTCAATGTAAGGACGTTTACTCTGTTCCTTATCTAGGGTGATGTCTACATTGCTGTTGTATTCCCACTTCGTCTTATCCAGATTGAATGAGTCATAGGTCATATCTGGACCGTAGAAAGCCGGGTTTCCTTCGAGTCCTTCTTGACGCGGGGAGAGGTGGTCAAATACAATGCGTTCTTCCTTTGGGTAGTATTTCAGCGAAGCCATCACTTCTTCTGAGTACTCCATCACATATCGTTTCGGATGCTTCTTTGGGATATCAAAAACTGGAGCTCCCAATCGCACTTGCCCTCTGTTGATGGTAAAGGGCTCAATCACCTTGCGGTTGGTAAGTCCATTCGCTCCGTCCCAACCGAGCAGTACATAATGATCGATTTTCTTTCTTCCTTTCTTCACTTCGATAAGCTCATAGTACAAGGCTCCTTGCCACTTCTCAGGCTTGAGGTACTTGTTCTCCACCGAACTTCCATCATCTACGTTGTCTTCTAATTCCACCCAATCGTAGATTCCTTGCTTTTCATCTTCCAGCCATAGCATGAAACAACCGTAAGTATGAGTCTGATCATTATAAGGCATGTTCCAATTGAAAATGCGGAGTTCACCGTTAGAAGAGGTGAGGATAGACATGTACTGAACGCGGTCAAAGGCATATTCCAACGAGCCCGAAGAATTCATGACCTCAGTCATCGTTTGACGCAAGGAATCGTGGTAGGCAAAACGCGTTTCGTCGTCCACCGCATCACGCATCTTTTCTTGAATAAAGATGATTCGATCTTCCAGCGAAGCAATATCTGACTGTGCGAAAGAAGTTAGACTTCCGGCGATAGCCAGAAAAGAAAAAAGAAATGAAAGGCGCATAAGCGAATTGCAGGTTTCCTTACTAGAACGTAAATATCGGTAAAAGAGATATGTTACTTCTCAGGAAGAAACTCTTCAGGAACAGAAATGCCGTTGGTGTCGTTGGCCCAAATGACATTGCAAATCCACCAACGATTTCTGTGATAGATCATCTGGTAGCAATTGATTCCTTGATTAGAATCGTCGGCAACTTCAACTTTATAAGTCTGCCAAACCATCGCGATACCATTGTATTCATTGACCTCAACGCTCAATTGGTATTCTTTAAACGTCCGATCAGGGCTATTCTGGAAAAGGCGAACGAAATCTTCCAACGCGAAACTCTTCCCTGTCATTCCCATATCATGCACATCCTGAACCACCGTGAAATGCGCAGTAGGCACAAACAATGCCCGAAAAGCTTCCCAATCTGGCGTGTCAGTGCTAATCAAACGCAAGGTCTCTTCGGCCATCTTCTCAGGAGAAGTCATGGCAGGAGAAAAGTCTTGAGCAGTAAGCGTTGAAAGTGGGAGTGTGAATAGGAGGGCAAGGAGAAGTCTTTTCATAAGGAAAGTCTAGGGTCGAGTGTCTAGAGTCTAGCGATTTTAATCTATGATCGATAAACTATAATCTATAACGTCTTTCAAGAAACGAAAAATACGAACGAAAGCAGTACGAAGACGAGAGACAAGTGTCAAGAGACTAGAACCCAAAACCAAGAACTAAGAACTGCTATCCTTAAGCCTTAAGCCATACGCCCTAAGCCTCTACAAATGCATAAACTCCTTCTTCGCAAGCAACTGATCTTCAGTTTCTTCGTGGTCAGGGTCGTCTACGCAGCAGTCTACAGGACAAACGGCAGCACATTGTGGTTCGTCGTGGAAACCAACACATTCTGTGCACTTATCGGTCACGATGAAATATACATCCATGTCAACCGGTTCTTGATCGCTCTCAGCGTTGGCAGCGTCTCCGTTCAACAATGTAATGTCTCCTGAAAGCCCTGTTCCGTCGCTGTATTTCCACTCGGCACCGCCTTCGTAGATTGCGTTGTTCGGACATTCTGGTTCACATGCACCGCAGTTGATGCATTCATCTGTGATCATTATAGCCATAAGACAAGAGTCGTGTTTGTACTTTTGCAGTGCAAATATAGCAATCAGGTGGCTGATTGCCTTCTTCGCAGTGAATATGAAATTGGAACAACGAAAAGAAGCCATTGTTCGCTTAGGACAGTGGATGGGAGACATCGAATCCAACGATGAGGTGATGGGCTTGATTGCCCGCGAACGCTCTCATAACGGCTGGTTTACGAAAGACAACGTCTTAGCTGCGATGAAAGCTTGGTCGCGGTCGCTGGCTTCTGAAAAGGTGGAACAGTGGTTATCAGCTTATCCAGAATTGGATCAAGACAAGCCTGAAAAAAGGGTAGGCGTGGTTATGGCTGGGAATATTCCGCTTGTTGGTTTACACGATCTCTTGACGGTGTTGCTTTCGGGAAATACAGCTTTGGTCAAGATTTCACGAGATGATGATCGATTGATTCCATTGGTCATGCAACAACTCAAGGAGCCGGAGCCTGGGTTCAAAGGCCAGATGATTCCTGTCATTGGGAAGATGGAAGATTTTGATGCGGTGATTGCTACCGGAAGTAACAATACGTCACGCTACTTTGAATATTACTTTGGCAAGGTGCCAAATATCATTCGTAAGAATCGAACGAGTGTGGCCGTGCTGACGGGTGAGGAATCAGAAGAAGAGCTTACGTTGCTGGCAGACGATGTATTTACGCACTTCGGTCTCGGTTGCCGTAATGTGACCAAGGTCTACATGCCACAAGACTTTGAGCTTGATCGTCTGTTCGGAGCCTTCTATCATTACCACAAAATTGGTGAGCATAATAAGTACGCAAACAACTATGATTACCATAAGGCGTTGTGGTTGTTGAATCATGAAGACCTTCTTGAAAACGGATTCCTTTTGATGAAGGAAGACGCCCAGTTGGTGAGTCCGGTAGGTAGTCTTTTCTATGAGCGTTATGCTGATCTCGCTAGCGCGGAAGCGGTCATTGCCCAGAATCGAGAGCAAATCCAATGCATCGTAGGTCAAGGACATTTACCTTTTGGATCAGCGCAACAACCGGAATTATGGGACTATGCTGATGAGGTTGATACCCTTCGATTCCTGATAGATCTAAACTAAAAAAGGTGCCCGAAGGCACCCTTTCACTGAATTATGCTGTCTCGCTTATTTCGTAGCGAAGATGTTTGCGTCTACAAGTGCTTGGAATCCATCAACCATTGAATCCTTTAGTGGGCGGAATTTGATGCCGAGCTCGTTTTGAATTTTCGAGTTGTCTGCGTTCCATTCGATATTCACATTGTTCTTGATGAACTGTCGAGTGAATAGCTTATTTGCCATCGGTCCCACGATCATTAACAACCACTTTGGAAGCGCTTTCTTCGGCAGCGGGTAGTCTGCTCCGTACCTGTCTTGAAGTTGCAGTGCCATTTTCAAGAAATCTGTGTTGTGTCCAGAGGTGATGTAACGACCTTTCGCATTGTCATTATATCCAGCTTGGAAGTGAGCTTCGGCTACGTCGCGTACATCAACAACTCCAACACCCATTTTGGGGACACCCGCTTTCAATGTACCGTCTCCGAGTTGCTTTAAGATGTTGAAGCTTTCAGAAGTAGTGGCTTTCGGGTTAAGTGGAGGTCCCATGACGAAGCTTGGGTTAATGGTCACGAGGTCCCAGTTATTCTGAGTTTCTGCGATTTCCCATGCCTTCTTTTCAGCAAGTGTCTTTGAATATGAATATGGTTGGTAAGTCAACGACGCTGTCTCATTCCATATAGACTCGTCGATTCTTCCATTCGGAGCGTTCACGGTGTCGATGGCATCTGTGTAGATAGCTGCACAAGAGCTTGTCACCACAACACGACGGACTGAAGCAATTTTCTTTGCGCTCTCCAATACATTCGCTGTTCCTTTTTCTGCTGGATCAATCAAATCACGTTGAGCATCCTTCACATCAGTTACGAATGGAGAAGCAGTATGGAATACAACCTCACATCCTTGCATCGCTTCTTCGTAAGAGCCTTCTTCTAGAAGGTCAGACTTGAAGAACTTAATATCTCCGGAAGACTTGGCAGCAGCGGCTTTCAAATGCGCTACTTTCTCTTCCTTGTTTGGGTTTCGAACGGCAGCGTGCACGGTGATTCCCTCGTCAAGAAGACGTTGAACAAGCCATCCGGCTACATATCCGGTCGCGCCGGTTACCAATACGGGTTTAGATTTATCGATTGACATGATATGAATGTTTATGGGATAGACTAGTTTGTTTGTGTTCTAAATTTTTGCGGTGTGGTGCCTGTCTTTTGCTTGAATAATCGACTGAAGTAATGTGGGTAATTGAATCCCAAACTATAGGCGATCTCAGACACAGTATCTTCGGTGCTAAGAAGTAATGTCTTTGCTTTATCTACAAGGAAGTCGTTGATGTGATCTTTCGCACTTCGACCTGTTTCTTTCTTCAATAGATCACTTAAATAAGCAGGAGAGAGGTTCACCTTTTCGGCCAAGAAATCGATCGATGGTGGTCCATACTCAGGCAGTTGGCCAGACTTGTAATAGTCTTTCAATTGATGCTCTACTTCTGAGATGACATCCTTATTCGATGCCGTTCGTGTGTTGAACTGACGCTCATAGAAACGTAGGCAGTAATTTAGAAGAAGCTCAAGACTGCTCACAATCACACGTTGCGACATATTGTCAATTCGCTGATTGTACTCGTCTTTGATGAGTTTCACCATATCAGCCATAGTCTGCTTCTCTGCATCAGACAAGTGCAATGCTTCATGCGTATCGTAAGAGAAGAATGAATAGCTATCAATATTCTCACCCAATGGCGTTGCGCGAATCAAATCAGAATGGAAGTAGAGCATGAACCCATAGTCTTCATCGAAATCTCCCATCCCAGTAGCAGTAACAACTTGTCCGGGAGCCATAAAAGCAAGCACCCCTTCGGTGAAGTCGTAATGATGACGGCCATAACGCATTCCGCAATCACCACTCTTCATTCCAATGTAGTAGAGGTCTGCGGAGTACTTCGTCCCAGGAGCCACCTTCGTATGATCAAGGTCTTTTACATCAATCACACTAATCAGCGGATGCTTCGGCTTGTCAAAGCCCAGTCCTCCATGTAACTCACTAATGGAACGTATTCTGATAAAGTCGTCTGCCATTGCTTTTTGATTTCATTACAAATGTCTGATATAAAGTGGGTAGATGGTTAACACAAATCGCGGAATGTGGAACACTGAAATGGTGGACTGTGGACTGTGGACGGTGGACAGGGGGATAGTGGTAGATTCCGTCAACCGTCCGGCATCCAGGTTTAAGACGTTGAATATGGTATTGAGTTATCGGTTATAGCTTATCGATTATCGATTCTGGCGTTCGGCGTTCGGCGTATGGCGAAAGCACTCGGACGCCGGACGCCGAGCTAGAACTGTTAGGATTCACCGAACTTTGTGATAAGCGGAAGCTGCCACTTGAAGGAAAGAACTATTTTTGTGGCCTATGCATGGAAAATACATCTTTTTACTCGTCGTTTTTGGGCTGATTGGGGCCTACAGTTGTTCAACTGAAATTGACGTAAACGCACCGTATGATTCGAAGACAGTAGTGTTCGGAATCCTTGAGCCTGAGGTAGATACGCAGTGGGTGAAGATTACAAGAACTTGGTTGGGCGAAGGGAATAACTTCGACGCTGCGATGGTTCGCGATTCTTCGGAGTACCCTGAAGGTGCTTTCACTGGTGTGGTGGAAGAGTGGATTGGAAATAGCATTGTCCAGACTTATCCTCTGTTCGATACGCTTCTAGAAAATAAGAGCACAGATGGAATCTTCTATGCTCCGGAACACACGGCTTATTACTGTTTAACTCCGAATGGATTGAATAATGATGCATTGTACCGTATCAACCTTGACTTTACAAGTAAAGATGACGTTGAAGCAACTGCTGATGTAGTAGAAGTAACGCCAGGTTCAATTTCATTCCCTCCGGCGATTTCAACTTTTGAGATCAGCTGGGCTACTGTAGCAGGAGTGAACACCGTTTACAACAACCAGACCTTCGAATGGAACAGTTCACCAAACGCCAAGCGTTACGAAGCGAGCTTGGACATCTACTTCACGGAAAACGTATGGGCTGATGCATCTCACACGGAATTGGTGGAGTCTCGTCCTGTTGTATTGAACTGGTTCATTGGAACGCGTACCACAGCTGACATCAATGGTGGGGAGCAATTGAGTATAGATGTTAACGGAGAGGCATTCTACCGTTTCCTTCAGTCACGTTTGACGGCTGACCCGATGGTCACACGCGAGTTTGGAATCTGGGATGATGAAGTTCAGTTCTCACGAGCAATTGATTTCGTACTGACGATTGCCAATGAGGAGTTGGACACTTACCTAGAGATCAACGAGCCCGTGACCAATATCGTTCAAGAGCGACCTAGCTACACGCACGTAACGAATGGATTGGGAATCTGGGCATCACGTACACAGCAGTCTGTAGATGGTGTGGGTATCTCAACTGGTTCATTGAAGGCGTTGGTAGAAGGAGAGTTCACTGCTGATTTGAACTTCTGCTCCTCGAACCCTTTCAACGAGTATTCTTGCGATTAATCGTCCCTGCTTAGACCTTTCTTCTTATGATCGTTTTCAACTTTCTCGCCATCGCTCAAGCTTTGATTGCGGTGTTGGTGGTTGGTGCGCTTCATTTCTTGCTTCAGCTATTCGGACTTGATGTCGACCTCATTGGAGGTACCTATGAAGCATGGGCTTCACTCTTGATCATCAGCTTTGTTTCCATGATAACAGAGACCCTTGGACTTCGCGGACGAATCTTCTGGCTTCCGGTTTGGATATTGGCGATGGCTGGGTCATTGTTCATGTTCTACACATGGAATTTCCCTCCTCGTTACGACTACTTTAAAAGTGAATTTGTTGAGTTGAATACCGTTCCTGAACACGTCACGGTGTTGCTAGGTAGTACGTTAACGATCTATCTGTTTTTCAAGCGCAATGCGGCTTACTGGCGAAAGAAGTTCCAGAAGGCATCTGAAGCCATGGCGGGAATTCGTCACATGGAGCAGACAGGAGAGTTGACCACGCAGCAGTTTTGGGCGAATGCCTCTCACGCTTACATCGATCCTCCATTTCTATTCCTCTATGCGTATTGGTTGTGGAAAATCCTATTCCCGAATTCATTCACTGATTTTGATTTCATCATACATTACCGCGATTTATTGAGTCGAATCGACATGGAGAGCATCACGAAATCAGGGCAACGAGAGTATCTAAACTCTTTCCAAATAGCAGTGAACGAGGCGGATTCTTTCAAGGATTATAATCACCCTGGTGGATCGTTGAAGAGACTGGCCAACGCCATCAATGACAAAGTCTAAGCTTCCTAACCCCAAGAAGTTAATATTTCCGCGCTAGCGAGATCAAACAGGGCGGAGGTCCGCGTAATTTGCGACCATGCACAACCTTCGACCAGAGGAACTTGATGACTTCAAAAGCGAGACGCCACAGGCGTTCTTCCGCTACAGTGATGGTATCCTGGTCGTTGAGCTCAAACCAGAATTAATCATTGATCTACGCACCATTCGGCGCATGGAACGCTTTCGAAAGGAAATGTCAATGGGTTTTGAGCTTCCAGTCCTGATTGTGATTCCAAAAGATCACTTGTTGCTTGACAAAGAGGCCTTTCAATATTTAGGAAGCAAAGAGGCTATGGATGGTTGCGTGGCTAAGGCCATTGTCATCAAAGCACCGTTACGTGTGATCTTAAAAAACTTCTCCCTAGCTTTCTTGAAAGCGGATAAGCCATTCAGATTATTCGTCAGTAGATCAGAAGCCAAAATGTGGCTCTTCGATCATATCACCGAGGAGATTATTTTACCAGATTGATACGTTCGCACCGAACGGCATTGTCTGTTTGCACCTCTACTAGGTAGAATCCATTCGAGAAGTTCGAGAGATCAACGAATCCAAATTGAATGCCTTGCACTAGAACTTTCCCATCCAATGAATAAATAGTCACCGAAGCCCCTGCTGGGAGATTCGAAATGTAGAGCCCACCGGTGGTTGGGTTAGGATAGAAGTCCATCTGTGCAAGCAACAGCTCATCTACGTTATCTGGTTCTTCTTCCTCTTCTTCAAGGTCTTTGTAGAGAATCTGCGAAACCAATCCGAGGTTTTCAATGACACGCATAACTGGAATCCCTTCTTCCTTCGCTAGCCAGTGATATTCCACGCTGTTACGCTCAAAGGTGAAGTCTTGTTGGATGAAGTCAATGTAGAGGGAGTCATTCGCGTTAATCTCCATACGCACTTTGATCACTTCAAACTCGCCGTATGGCGTGATGAGCGTTCCCCATCCGTCTACGTCAACATCTCTTGACTGTTCAAGCTTGTAAGCGCCTAGAGTTGGAACTTCAACCTCCCACTCGCTGTAGCTTTCGTAGAAGTCAGCGTATTCTAGCGGGAGCTCATAAACGTTATCTACTGGATCATTGACCCCAGGAATGGGAATACTATTGATGGTTGCCCCGAATCCGACAATGGTATATGCGTCTTCGTCTAATTGGTAAAATTCATAGAAGTTGTCTAGTGAAAACTCTCCAACCTGAAAACCATCCGTCTGAATGGCGTGGTCAGCAAGGTGTTCTTGATCGAATGGATTGTTGAATAGGAATTGGTAGGAGAACGGCGCTTCAGATACCGGTATGAAGTTGCGCGCTTGTTGTGCGACCGGCTCTAGATCACTGTAATCCCAGGTGTATTCGAAACCTGTTTCGCTGAAATCGTAGTCGTTGAATAGGCCCGCATTCGTCACGAAATAGATCGAATCAGCTGAGGGCATATCATCTTGGGTAATCGTGATTTGTGCGTTCACGTTTAGCGCCAAGAATGTTAGAATTAGAAGCGATAGGTTTCGCATGCCGTTAGTTTGATCGAAAGATAAGACTTTACGCGCGGCTCTTAAATGCAGCTGGGGCACAACTATTCAAAGCTCATTGAGAAGAACGATTTCATTTCCTGTTTGCTGAGGGAGTCAGCTTCAGCGTTGTATGCCAATGGTAAATCAAACGCTTCACCCTTAGCTGTAGCTTCTGGATTCGAAAAAGCGTGAACGGCACCCGGGTAGGCAATGAGTTCAAAGTCGGCTCCGTTCGTTGTCATTTCGGATGTAAATGCATCACGCGCAGAACCTGGAACAAAAGGATCATCTTCACCAGTCAATACGAGGATTTTAGTTTGAATCGTATCTGTTGCTTCCACCGCAGCACCAAGTGAACCATGAATGCTCACAACGCCATCGAGATCAACACCTTGGCGAGCCATGTTAAGTACAACACCTCCACCAAAACAATAGCCTACAGCTCCAATCCTGTCATTTTTTACTGTAGGGTGGTCTTCAAGCAGTTTCTTTGCCTCTAGAAAACGAGCAGTAGCACCGTCAAAGTCAGACATGACAGCTCCTGCAAAACTTCCAGCGTCAGAAGGGTGGTCAGCAGTTTGTCCATTTCCATACATGTCTACCGCAAGTGCAGTATAACCGAGTGACGCCAGGTATTCAGCACTTTTTCGGGCGTGATCGTTATGTCCCCACCATTCATGAACTACCAAAACGCCTGGACGTTGACCTTCAATGTTCTTATCGTACACCAAGTATCCGTTCATAGCAACGGAGTCAGCCATGTAGCTCACTTCCTGTCCGTTCAGTTCTACGCCTGTTTTAGGCATGCGTTGACCTTGTTCCTCTGCTGGAGGAGTTGTTGTTTCAGGCGAGTCATCTGAAGTAGGCTCAGTGCCACAAGAAAAGAAGGCAATTGAGAGAAGGGCGAGAAGTACTTTTTTCATCTTGATCATAATAGGAAACGAACCTACGAAATCAGGAAATATTCTTACGCGAAGTCGTTCGATTTTACCGAAAAATGAAAGTAGTGACGCCAAGCTGAGGGCACCTTTTGCTGGTGAGTCGAATACACTTCCCATACTGGTCATCGTCAATGTCGTTCCCCATGGTATCACCTTGAACGTTGATCTAGCGCATCACGTCCAACAATGTATTGATGAATAACCGTGATTCGCTCATTATGGAAGTTGTGGATTGAATGGACATAGTTTGGCTCATGTCAGTAAAACGTTCACTTGACGAAGATAGGTGCATCTGCTAGAATTCAATTCGTTGCAATCATTGAAAGCCTTGTACTTTTAGCCCATGAAAGCGAAAAGACACCAAGTGACCGTGATCGGTCGATACGATGCAACAGATGAACAGTACCAAATGGGTATGGACATCGGTAGAATGCTGGCCGAGTTGAACATCACAGCGATCACTGGTGGGAGAGGAGGACTCATGGAAGCCGTTGCTCGTGGATGTACCGAAGCAGGCGGACTATCCGTAGGGATTTTACCTGGAGAGCAATTCGAGGAATCTAATGAGTACAATTCAGTGGTGATTCCTTCCGGGATTGGTTATGCTCGAAATTCCATGAACGTGCTTGCCGCTGACGTCGTGATAGCCGTTGGAGGTGCTGCAGGAACACTTTCGGAAATGGCTTTTGCTTGGAGCTATAAACGTCCGGTGATTGCCTTACTTGGCAGCGGTGGATGGGCTGAAGAGCTCGCTGGGAAACACATAGACCACCGTTGGGAACAAGAAATCATTCCAGCAACAGATGTTGCTGAGATTAGAAAAGAGCTCGTTAAACTTCTGGGGATCGACTCCTAAAACCTACTTGGCTGGTGCCAAGCCTAGTTCTCCTCCTTTACTGATCATGAAGTGGTAAGCTTCGTCTCGATCATTTTTAATCTCTCCTTCAAGAATAGCTTCTTTGATGGCATTCTTGATCTGCCCAACTTTACGACAAGGAGGGATATCGAAGGTCTTCATGATTTCCTCACCCGAGATAGGTGGCTGGAAATTGCGAATGCGGTCTTTCTCTTCAACCTCTACCAGCTTCACCTTCACCACGTCGTAGTTGCTCAAGTAACGCTTCACCTTCGCTTCATTCTTCGAGGTGATATCGGCGCGGCATAGCAACATCAAATCATCGATGTCATCTCCTGCATCGAATAAAAGTCGACGTACGGCGCTATCCGTGATCTCTTCCTTCGTCAACGCAATCGGACGTAAGTGCAGCGCAACCAGCTTTTGAACATACTTCATACGATGATCCGTGGGCAACTTCAATCGCTTGAAGATCTTCGGTACCATACGCGCACCTTTGTCTTCGTGTCCGTGGAAGGTCCAGCCGTGCACTTCATCAAAGCGTTTCGTGGCAGGCTTCGCGATATCATGGAGAATCGCCGACCAACGCAGCCACAAATCATCAGAAGTTGCAGCAAGGTTATCAAGCACTTCTAAGGTGTGGTAGAAGTTATCTTTATGACCAATTCCGTTGATGCGATCCACCCCTTTGAGGGCAATCATCTCAGGAAGGATGTGCTGCAGGAGGTTGGTCTTTAGCAAGAGTTTGAATCCAATTGAAGGTCGTTTTGACTCAATGATCTTGTTCAACTCTACGCTGATACGTTCCATGCTTACGATCTTGATACGATCGGCATTCTTGCGGATAGATTCAAGACTATCTTGGTCAATGGTGAAGCGCAATTGCGTCGCAAAGCGAATGGCGCGCATCATACGCAAAGGATCATCACTGTAGGTAATGTCTGGCTCCAAGGGGGTACGAATCAATCCAGCGTCGAGATCAATCACACCACCAAATGGATCGACAAGCTCTCCGAAGTTCTCTTCGTTCAATGAAAGGGCAAGGGCGTTGATGGTAAAATCACGACGGTTTTGATCGTCTTCAATCGTACCGTCTTCCACAATCGGCTTGCGTGAATCTCGCTGGTAGCTTTCTTTTCTTGCTCCTACGAACTCGATGTCGTAGTCTTTGAAACGGAAGGCTGCTGTTCCAAAGTTCTTGTAGTAGGCTACCTTCTTCACGCCCATCTCAGCGGCGGTCGCTTTGGCCAGTTCAATCCCGCTTCCTTCTATGACAATGTCAATGTCTTTCACCGATCGGCCAAGGATCACATCTCGCACGTATCCACCAATAGCAAAGGCTTGCTGACCTTTTTCGTCGGCAATTTTCCCGGCTACTTTGAAGACCGGATGTTTGAGATGTTCGCTCAGGTTCATTTTGCAAAGGTAATTCACCGTTTTGCTTTGTACAATATCTAGGGTGGACCGTGGACCGTGGACTGATTGCGGATTGCGGAACGCGGAGGGGTTGATGTAACTGGAAGAAAAAAACGGACGCCGGGCGCCGGAAAAAACTCAGCCTTAAGCCATGCGCCCTAAGCCTTACGCCTAGCGATAGTTAACGCAGTTACCCCACCCAATAGCGCAAACCCCGCCATCACTAAATAAACATACTGATGCCCCTGTTTCCGGGGGAAATCGTCTAGGAAGACACCGATGAGTTTGGCCATGTAGACGTCGGGGAGGAAGCCGACAATGCTGGCGATTCCTACGACAGTTCCCGTGATGGCGATGGGGATTTCCATTTCTTCCATTACCGCGAAGTAGAGACCTCGTAGGGCGTAGATAGAGGCGGCCATGGCCATGATGATGATTAGGAAGGGGAGTAGAATACTGACTTGGCTAGCGCCGAAACCGACGAGGAGTCCGCAGAGGAAGATGATGGCGAAGGCGCCTACGATCAAACGACTCGTGCGGATCGATGTTCCAAGGATTCCACCAGCAATGGCTCCTAAAGGACGTACCCAAAGCAGTTGGCTCGTGAATGCAGCAGCTGCGCTTTCATTCATGTTCAAATAAGTTTCCGCGAGCGCGGGAAAAGCATCAGTGACACGATAAGCTGAATAAGCACATAGAATGATCAACGATTGCCTCCAGACTGCAGGCATTTTGAAGGCCTTCCAAATTTGACTTGGTTCAAAGCGGGGTTGGGCTGCATTTGGCGGAGGTGTGCGTAAGGCGAAAAGCACCGCTAGTCCTGCCAACACTACGAAGCTAGAGAAGAAGTAGATCACTACCTGGAAGGCTTCCTTACGTTCTTCAGGTGTGATGCTTCCAGCGTCCGTTGGGATAACGTCTTGGAGCAATCCCACCGCTACGAAACCAATCAGTGCGGCAATCAATCCTCGTCCGCCGTCTAGAATACCGTAGGCGAGGGGAGCGTTGCCAACACCTCCGTAATCTCTAGTAGCGCGAAGCATGGCCGCCCAAAAGAGCATGATCGTTGATACCCCATAGAAAGCATACAACCCGTACAATGCGCCTTTTGGAGGAATGCTCGCCAGATAGAAACCGCTAATTCCAGTAATGATCAAAGCCCCCGATAGTAACCATCGAGCTTTGAATCGATCAGCAACCGGACCTCCTAAGAAGTAACAACCAATCGCTACCAAGCCATAAACAGAGAAGAGATCTCCAAGCTCTGAATTGCTCAGGTCAAATACTTGCAGCAGCGTGAGTGTGAAGATGCGGGGTAGGACAAAGGGTAGGAAAAAGATGGCTTCCCCGGCAATGAATAAGAGGATCAGTACAGGGTAGTTGATCTTGTTTCTCGTGTCCATGGAAGGTAAGATACATCAAATGTGCAGGTCATTCCCCTCAGCGCTTTGGTCGTCCTAGCATTCTGAACCTTAAGCGATGATGTCGTGTTCTGCATGCATTCACGCTGTATCTTACAGTCCTAAACCGAAATAATCATGTCGAGAAACTTGCTGTTGGTGGCTTTGCTACTGATCTCTAGCGCTGTATTGGCGCAGGATAGTGGCGAAAACGGACCAGATTGGTCAGTCTTAATTCACGATGAAGATCTCACTTTCGAAGAGGTTCAAGCTCAATTTGAAGCGTACTGGGAAGGAAAGGAAATTGCTCCTGGAAGCGGCTGGAAGCCTTTCAAACGCTGGGAGCTGCTAATGGAGGGTCGTCTGACCTCTGATGGCAAGGTGCCGCAATGGAGCAATATGAGTCGGGCCTACCAAGAAGCACTGCAACACCGACTCGCTAGAAGTGAGGAAGGAAACTGGCAAGTACTAGGACCAATCCTTGATATTCAGACCACAAGAGAGAACATTCCAGGTATCGGACGTATGAATACGGTGGCCTTCCACCCAACCGATCCAAACATCATTTTTTGTGGTGCCCCTGCCGGTGGACTATGGCGTTCTTATGATGGAGGTAATACTTGGGAATCCAATACTGATGACTTGCCAACGCTTGGAGTGAGTGCGATTGCTTTCGATCCATTTGATCCAGATATCGTGTACATCGGAACAGGTGACCGTGATGCAGGTGATGCTCCAGGAATGGGAGTGATGAAGTCGACCGATGGAGGGGTCTCTTGGGAGTTTTCTAACGAAGGCATGGAAGATTATACCATCGGTGATATGAAATGTGACCCAGAAAACCCTGGGGTGATCATTGCCGCAACAGACGAAGGAGTTCATCGCTCTGATGACTACGGTGCATCATGGGAACACACCAGTAACAGCATGTTCTACAAGGAAGTGGAGTTCAAGCCAGGTGATTCACAAATTGTGTACGCAACGGCTCAAGGACGTTTCTTCCGAAGTGATGATAATGGACAATCATTCAGCCAAATTGGTAACGGGTTGACGAACGGAACACGTAACGTGATCGCGGTAACACCAGCGAATCCTGAATACGTTTACATCTGTTCGGCTAACCAAACGAACTTCCGTGCGCTCTTCAAGTCTACAGATAGTGGTATCTCTTGGGAAGAGATGTCAGATTCACCGAACATTCTCGACTGGTCGGCTGATGGATCTGGTGATGGAGGTCAAGCATGGTATGACCTATGTATGAATGCAGACCCAGTGAATCCAGAGCGTATTTACGTTGGTGGTATCCGCATGAAGCGCAGTGATGACGGTGGGGTGACATGGATTGACATGCAAAACAGCTACCTGCACGTTGATCAGCACTGGCTAGAATTTTCGCCTCATACCAACGAGCTTTACCTAGCGAATGACGGTGGAATGTACCGTTTGGAAAATGGTACGAACTGGATTGACATTTCAAGCAACATCGTAACAGGGCAGATCTATAAGTTCGGACAAGCCCCATTCACGGGCAACGACGCACTTACTGGTTACCAAGACAATGGTACGATGATCTATAACGGTGTGGTTTGGGATCGCGCAGGTGGAGCCGATGGTTTCGAATGCCAATATGACCCAACGGATGAGGGAGTTTACTACAACTCGATCTACTACGGTCAAGTGTACCGCACAAACGATAACGTAACAAACCAGAAGATTGCAGGTGTCAATGAACTGGGGATCGATGAATCTGGAGCTTGGCTTTCGCCTTGGTTTGTTAGCCAAGAAGATGAAAACACCATGTTCCTCGGTATGAAGAATGTGTGGCGTTGTCGTAATATCAAGCACCCTGAAAAAGATAGCTTGGTTTGGGAGCGTATTTCGAATAACCTCGGAGGCAATAACCTCTCAAACATGGGGGTGTTGATTCAGCACCGCGCTGATACGAATGTGGTTTACGGAACAGAAGGTTCTCGTAAGCTGTTCCGTACAAATAATGCTCTCGCTAACGCGGAAGAAGTGACTTGGGATGATATCTCAAACAGCCTCCCTTGGGTAACGACACCTGTTACAGCTCTTGAATCACATCCTGATTCTGTGAACTGGGTCTACCTCGGATTCGATAACAAGGTGTGGAAGAGTATTGACCAAGGTGAGAACTGGGAAGACATCTCAGGTACACTACCAGACGTACGCATCAACTCTATCGTTTACGAACTAGGAACGGATGAAGGTCTGTACATCGGAACGGATATGGGTATCTACTACCGCGAAGCTGGAATGGACGATTGGACTTCGTTCAGCAATGGATTGCCATTGGGTGTGCGAGTAACTGAATTGGAGATTTTCTACGGTGAAACAGCGGCAGAAAATAGACTTCGTGCTTCAACTTATGGACGTGGTCTTTGGGAGTCTGATCTATTCGGAAGCGAGGTGAATGTGTTCCCGGCTACTGCATGGGCATTGACTCCAGATGCAGCTGTAGAGGTATTCGGTGAGTTCGAAGTGAATATTGGTTTCTATCGCAACTTGACGAATATTGATGTGACTGATTTTGACATCGCCGATGTTAATATTACAAATGGTACAGTGACTGACCTTACCGGAGGACCAGTATTCACTGCTACCATCGAACCAGATGCATTTGGTTTGATTGAATTGACGATTCCAGATGCGGCAGCTATCGATCTTGATGGACTCGATACCTACGCTTCGGATACGCTGCGTGTGCTTTACAAGCCAGCTCCTGAAGAGTTCGGTATTTACGGACCAGGTGGGGTAGGAGATGAAGATGATTTGACACTCTGGCTGCGTGCAGATGAAGGTACTTTCTCTACAGAAGGTGGTGCACTCGCTAGCGCGGAAGGAGATCCTGTCCAGCAGTGGGAAGATATCTCTGGTAACGGTTACAACGCTTTCCAAGAGTCTTTGGATGCACGTCCGACATTAAGCACAGACGATAATGGCATAAATGGTTTCCCTGCGATTGAGTTCAATGGTGAGAACCAATACTTTGTAGCTGATGATATTCCTTCGAGTGTTGATGTCAGCGTGTTCTCAGTAGCTCGTGGGGCAGAAAACCAATGGAATGATCACGGATGGATTGCCTCTTGTAGAATGGCGAATGGATTCATTCTTCATCCGCGAGCAGGATCTGCGCTATTTAATGTGTCTATTCGAGATGAAAATGATCAGAATAAGAACACTCCGAACGAATGGATCGTGGATGCTTCAGCTCCTCAGATTTATGGTCTGATCTACGAATACAATCCAGAAAGCCAGATTTTCCAAAAGATCATCAATGGAAACCGTCTTGATTACAATGACACTGATCATGGTGCACGTCAAGCAGGACAGCCTTTATCAATCCGCTACGGATGGGATTATGACGAGCGTTTCGGAGAAGGGCAGATCGCTGAGCACTTCATCTACGGACGTCGTCTCTACGAATCACAGCGTGTATTGGTGAGCAACTACCTTGCTGTTCGTTACGGAGTTGATCTGGGTCCAGATCAACTATACGGTCGTTATGATATGCCGATGGAAGTGGCTGGTATTGGTCAAGAGACAGAATACGATAAGCATACAGATGCGCAGGGTAGAGGCGCAGTTCGCATGCTAGAAGCGAGCGATATGGAAGATGGAGAATACTTGATCTGGGGGCACGACTTCATGGAAATGGTATGGGAATCGACAGGTTACCCATTGACTTCTCCACACGTTGACCGCACGTGGGCTTACGAGCAGACAGGTGATGTTGGAACTGTGGAGGTTCGTATCTACGCTCCTGAGTTAGATAATCTCGGAGAGGAAATCGGAATTGTAGCTAGTCCTACAACGAACTTCGAGCCTGGAGTACTTCCAGCATTCTTCCCACTCACAAACATGGGCGATTACTTGGTAGCACAGGTTGACTTTGAAGGTTCAGGTGTTTTCACTGTAGGTACTCAGCCAGCAGTTTCTGTAGAAGATCTCGCTAGCGCGGAAGTTAATGTATTCCCTAACCCAGTGAATGAGATGTTGAATGTATCTCTTTCTGGAGCAGACGTTAACGACATGCGCGTTCGAGTTTACGACAACGTCGGACAGCTTGTTTTCGAGGTTCGTCCTGACAGCCAGTTCTTCGCAGTAAGCATGGCAGGTTACGCACCTGGATTCTACACGATTGAGTTTACAAAGAATGCACAACGCAAGGTGGCTCGTTTCATCAAGCAGTAATGCAGAAAATACAAAGCACTAAAAAGGGCTTCCCGTTGGAAGCCCTTTTTCGTTGTTTCGAAATAATCCTCAGAGAAAAACCATCTGTAGTGATTATTGCCTTACTATTTTGAAAGTCTTCACTTCGTCTTCCGCTGCAAAGCGCACGAGGTAAATTCCTTTTGATTCGTTTGAAATATCTACTTGATCAAACCCTGTGAAGAGCCCTTGATCAATGATTCGTCCGCTTAGATCGAGTAATTGGTAATCAACCTGCTCTGTTGAGTTTGAACGGAAGTTCACGAGACCATTCGTTGCTGTAGGATAAACGTTCCATTCCAATGAAGTATTTTCTTCTACAGATACTGGAGTCGTCGAGAAGCGGTACACCATCCCGTTTGAAGGAATCGATAACAGTGAAGCAAGTTGAAGTTCATCTACTGTGCTTCCTTCGAATAGGCTAGGGGCATTCGCTGATCCTCCGACGAACATAGCATAGCCAATGTCGTTGTTCATCGTGGCGTCATCCAACAACCCTGTGCTGAAGAAATCGTCTATCAAAAGATCCGATTGCTTAATTGTATTAGGTCCCCAGCGGATCTCAACGTCGTTTGATCCTTCGTACAACCACAATTGCAATGAAATTTGATTCGCAGCTGTACCTGATTGAGCGTATTCCTCATAGGTTCCGCAGTTCTTCCATTCTAGTTTGAAGATACGTGTTCCAGGCTCACCACTCGTTTCGTAAGTGATAGGCGACATCAACATTCCGTCAGCATAACCCGCGTCGATCAAATCACCTGAGGTAGCCCAGATCATATCCCATGTCGGACTCATATCATCGAGAACTAAAGTTCCGCCATAAAAATTATCAGACATGTAAAGAGTATTGGTAGTTGTTCCCATCGACGTAAAGTCGAATCCAATAGGAATCTCTGCATTCGGGTCATCCCACGTTTCAGTTACGGCAGCTTCTGCATCCTGGAGGTATTCGAAGTCTGTCTGGAAGTACGAGAAGTAGTAATTGATCTGCCCAAAAACGGTTGCAGAAGTCAAGAGGGTAAATGCGAAGAGTAGAAGTCTTTTCATCATGAGAGTTTTATATAAGTCGTCTAAAGGTCCCTGTTTGTTACATGCTTCTACCAAAAAAGACACCGAAGTGTCGAATTCGTTGCATGAATTGTTGGAGAAATTAATACGATTGTATCTCATGCCAATGAAATTTCTGGCGAACGGTCCAGGAGGGTGGCGGAATGTGGATCACGGAATGCGGAATGCAGATCGCGATTTGAAATTGTTACCTTTTGTGGTGGACCCTAGTCTAGAGCCTAGAGTCGCTAAATCTATAATCGATGACCAAGAGAGTTAACGCCTTGCGCCTTATTCAGATAAATACCAATAACTAGCTAAGAAAGATTAACCACGTCCTACGAACCACGAACCACAAACAAAAAAATATGAACCTCGGAGCCTTCTCAGTAAGCCTTGCAGTGAATGACCTTCAAGCATCAAAAGTATTTTATGAAAAACTCGGATTTAAAGCCACGGGCGGTGTCGAGGAAAAGAATTGACTAATCATGAAAAACGGGTCAACCGTTATCGGATTATTTCAAGGGATGTTTGAACAGAATATTCTCACCTTCAACCCTGGTTGGGATCAGAACGCACAGAATGTAGATGAGTTCACAGACATCCGAAAACTTCAAACGAAACTAGAAGGAGAGGGGGTAACCTTCGTTACAAAAATAGATGACAAGTCAGAAGACCCTGCGAGTTTTACTCTCTTGGATCCGGATGGGAATCCGGTGCTGGTTGATCAGCACAGATGATTGAATCGATAAACGATAATTAATCATCTATAACTGATTTATGGGTGGATCGAGACTTATCGCTTAGGGCGAAGTGTGTTCGATAGTCATTAGGTTAATGGTTATAGATTATCGTTTTTCGATTATAGATTGAGCGGCAACAGCCGCACAAAAAAAAGGCCGGTCTCGAAAGACCGGCCTCCCTGTTTCCATTTACGAAACGGCTATGGTTTTAACAGGGCTATACGATACGTTTGGTCACCATTGGTTAGGTGTAGATGGTATGTTCCGGTGGCTAATTGGGAAACGTTAACCTGCTGATTCCCGCTACCGCTCATCTGCGTCGTCAAGACGATTTGACCTTGCGTATTGTAGATAGTTAATTGTGCGTTTTGCAATGCTTCTGGAAGATCGATAGTCACTGCTTCATTGACCGGGTTTGGCCAAGCTTTCAAGGCGTTGACGCGCGCTTCGTAAACTCCTACTGGCTGGCGATCGATGGTCACAAAGTTCTCTGATATTTGGTAACAATCTTCAGTAGATGTGATATCTGCAATGTTGTTCTCTACTTCTGCTTCAAGCGTTCCGTAGTAAGAGAATCCGTATACGTAGCAGATACCTGCTGGTGCTCCTTCGAAGTCAGCTGTGTTGCCGTCTAGGATGTCGATGATTTCTCCTGAAGGGTCAGTAACGATGAATACGAAGTTTTCACCTTCCGATTCCGCGCTAGCGAATTCAAATTCATCACCATCACCATCACCATCACCATCACCAACAATCACGGTAACCATTGTTTCACCATCTGAAGTACTAACCGTACCTCCAGCGATTTCATTACGGATTACTGTTACAGGGTTAGAAAGAGAGTAACAACCTTCGAGGTCATTCGCGTTCAATCCAACTTCAGCACCGATCAATCCATCGTCGAAGCTCAAGTGCCAGATCAGGCAAGTACCGGGGCCAGCTCCGTCAAGATCAAATGGGCCACCCGCAGGAAGTGCAAGGATGGTTCCTTCATCATCAGTGATCACCCACTGAGAGTTTTGTCCTTCGTTACCTTCTAGTGTTACGTCGATTGGATCAGCGATTCCGTCACCGGTACAGATTTCGAAAGTGTTGTTTTCATTTTCAGTGGTTAATGTACCGCCGTCAACGTTACAGTCACAATCTTCTCCCACTAGACGTGTTACTGTGATTGGGTTAGAAAGAGAGTAACAACCTTCAAGGTCATTCGCGTTCATTCCAACTTCTGCACCTTCAAGGCCGTCTTCGAAACTCAAGTGCCAGATCAAACAAACACCTTCACCAGCACCATCAAAGTCAAAGGGACCGTTCGCAGGAAGATCAAGGATATTTCCAAGGTCGTCAGTGATTACCCATGCGAAGTTGCTTCCTTCAGCGCCTTCAAGGGTTACGTTAATTGGATCTGCTTCTCCGTCAAGCGCACAGATTGTCGTCTCGTCTTCTGTAGAGATGGTTCCACCTGCAACTCCGTTACGAATTACCGTTATAGGGTTAGAAAGAGTGTAACAACCTTCGAGGTCATTCGCATTCATTCCAACTTCAGCCCCTAGGAGTCCGTCTTCGAAGCTCAAGTGCCAGATGAGGCAAACACCACCGCCGGCTTCTTCAAGGTCGAAAGGACCACCTTCAGGTAGCGCTAGGATATTCGCTTGATCATCCGTGATTACCCATGCAGAGTTCGAACCAGAAGCGCCTTCCAATGTAACATTGATCGGATCAGCTATACCGTCACCAACGCAAATCTCTGTTGGATCATCTGTAGAGATTGTTCCACCTTCAGCATCACATCCAGCGATATTCTCAGCTCCGAAAGTGTCATCACCTAGGAACCAATCGTCAGAAGTATCGCCTTCACCGTCCCATTGCACAGATTCTCCAGCATTCACTGTTGGGATAAAGTCTCCCATCGACCAGATTTCAGCACCGATAGCAACGCTTGCACGCACGTGGCCTGAGCTTCCCCATTCTACGTAATCAATAATTGCACCTGAGTTAGAATACTGAGGGAGGATATAAAGTCCGAGTTCGTCATCTGAATCACCCATCAAGTGACCCGCGACAACGAGGATCTCTCCTGGACCTAAGTTAAGGTCTCCAGAGACGATTGTCATGTCTTCAATTTCAGTGTATACTGGGAAAGAGCAGAGGAAGTAGTTGCCTACAGGCACTTCCATCATTCCCAGATTTTTGATTTCCACCTGGTCTAAGTCAGGTTGGAATTCGTTGATAACGATCTGTGCATTAGCACCGATAGCAAACAGCATCAAGATCGCTGAGAGTAAAGTTCTGATTCGCATAATTTAGAATTGATACTGCAAGATTCAATTCAATTATCACGAAAAGTTCTCAGCCCTTTCAACATTCTAAAATATTGATCCTTGGCTTGGACGCAAATTTTGGAAACCTAAAGAGCTAATCAGGAGGTATGAATTACAACTGGCCTACTGTCCATTGAAGGAATCGGTGGTAAGAACACCAATCACTCGATCATAACCTGCAGGGTCAGAATAATAGGCGAGGATGGTATACTCGTTCTCTGTCATCTGATGATTCCCCTCAATAAAGGCTTGTGTACCGTTTGGGTGTTCGGCCGAAACGATGCTGTACATGTAATTATAATAACCCTGCTTGAGATAAAGAGTACATTCGTAGCGCTTCTTTCTCGGGTTCCATGTCATCCTATTTTCTTCGAAGTGATCCCATTGATTGAATCCACCGATGATATAGACCTCTTGTTGGTAGAGTTGCTCATCGAAAGGGAGGTAGAAGTGCGTATAAATATACTGTGATTCGAGATGATCGTCGAAATCGTCATTTCGAATGAGGAATTCCCCATTGATATCGCGATCTGTTCGATAGACTTCATAAGTACGTCTTAAGTCAGGCTGGAGGTAATAGTGCCATTCGCCGTTGATCTCACGAATACTGTCAGTACCCACCGCAGCATACCTCAGGCTTTTGGAATCAAACCATCTGAATTCATTTAGTCCGTCGAAGTTGTTCTCCTCGTCAAAGTCATAAACGAGTTCAGTGCCCTTCATAAAGACGGGCTTGAGGCCTGTGATGGCATTGTCCCATCGATGGTTCTGTAAAATGGCAACTTCGAGGTCGCTGTATGGATCGTATAACTTATACTCGGCTTCGATGAGGTCAAAGTCTACTTCTTGGCGGTAGCGTCTGTCTGCTACGATGGTTGATGCTTTGACCTGCGGTCGGAAGCGGGATAGTTGCTCGGTGACAACGATCCTTCGCGTAAACGCGGGTTCTTCGTCATAGCCTTCCTCATATACTTTCAATATGTAGTTACCACTAAGTATGGGCTTACTCATATCGTTCGGCCAATTGATAGAGTAATTCGTATAGTTCTGCACCGTATTGAAGCTCTGTTCGATGTCGTTGATCATGAGCTCTTGAAACCCTTGGATGTATTCCGATGAGAGGAGGTCACTATCGTTCCATTCATAGTCACAATGGGTCACACTAATCCAATAATCTTTAAAACCTCCATGAAGATCATCAAAGCGTAATTCTAGCTGGGCTTGGGAATTCAGATCAATGATCGGAGCGAGGAGAGGGTTGTCAACTGGGTGAAGAAGTACGGTTCTAATGTACGGTTCGTAAATCCGATCAATATTACGGTAGTCATGGCCGTATTCAGAATCGGTTTCATTGACAATTGGGGCCGTATGACTGACAGACGAGTCTGAAACTGTGCATGAGATGCTAACAACGAGTGTTGAAATCGTCATGAAAATGTGGCTGAAAGACAAGTTATTCAAGCTCCTGAGGATTTATTTGGAATGGTTCTAAATTGGGTCGATTTGAAACGTACAAATAACAATGACGTTCACAAAGTGTTAATTTTGCGCACCAAAATAACGCATACTTCCCTAAAATGGCGAAAGCGATTCGTATTCGAAAGGGTAGTGATATCAGACTCCTAGGAGTAGCTGATAAAACCCTTGAAAATCCTGCACGGACTGACCTATATGCGGTCAAGCCGACTGACTTCCACGGTCTTACACCGAAACTCGTTGCACGAGAAGGTGACCGCGTGAAAGCAGGTGATGTCCTCTTCTTTGATAAGTACAATGACTCGATCAAGTACAACGCTCCCGTTAGTGGAACAGTTGACGAGGTCGTACGTGGTGAAAAACGCCGCATTCTAGAAGTACGTATCAAAGCTGATGCCCAAAATGAATTTAAAGACTTCGGAGCAAAGTCTGCGAGCTCAATGAGCGCTACAGATCTTCGTGCTCACTTGTTGGAAGGAGGCTGCTGGCCACTTATCCAACAACGTCCGTTCGCTATTGTTGCGAATCCGGAGAGCACACCTAAGTCGATCTTCGTTGCCGGTTTCGACAGTTCACCACTAGCACCTGATGGTGACTTTGTGATGGAAGGAGAAGCTGACAACTTCAAAGAAGGTCTGGCGGCTTTGAAAGTTCTTGCTG
Source organism: Flavobacteriales bacterium (assembly GCA_022447625.1). Classification (GTDB taxonomy): domain Bacteria; phylum Bacteroidota; class Bacteroidia; order Flavobacteriales_D; family Sanyastnellaceae; genus Sanyastnella. The sequence goes on from JAKVAX010000004.1 coordinate 150,435, forward strand.
ATGGAAAACCAGTTCACCTAGGTGTTCGTCCTGACAGCAAAGCCTTCAACGGCGTTGATGCACAGGTGCACCATGTGAGTGGCCCGCACCCAGCTGGAAACCCAGGGGTTCAGATCCATCACATTGATCCGATTAACAAGGGTGAAGTCGTTTGGACGATTGCAGCACAGGATGTAGCTAACATCGGACGATTCCTTCGCACTGGTAAGTTTGATATGCAACGTGTTGTTGCATTGACAGGTGCGCAGGTGAATCAGCCGAAGTACTACCGTGTTACTGTAGGAGCCAACGTTTCATCTATGCTTAAGGGCCAAATCAAGGATGACAATACACGTGTCATCAGCGGAAACGTTTTGACAGGTGATCACATTACCACTGATGGCTTCCTCGGTTACTACCATCACCAGATCACGGCTATTCCTGAAGGGAAGGAGCCTAAGTTCATGTTGACTGATGGTTGGTTGAGCCCAGGATTGAAGAAGTTCTCTCTTTCGCACGCTTACCCAACGTGGTTGATGCCAAAGAGCAAACGATTCAACTTGGATACCAATTCAAATGGTGAAGATCGCGCCTTCGTTGTTACTGGACAGTACGAGAAGGTATTCCCATTTGACATCTATCCAGTTCAATTGGTGAAGTCGATTATCGTGAACGATATCGATTCGATGGAAAAACTAGGGATCTACGAAGTAGCTCCTGAGGATTTCGCGCTTTGTGAATACGCTTGTACCTCAAAAATTGAAGTTCAAGACATTGTTCGCGAAGGGCTGGATACCATCATGAAAGAATTTAGTTAAGCATAGAAAATCGTCATACCGTGAAAGCACTTCATAATTTTCTAGAGAAGAAGGTAAAGCCGAATTTCGTTGAAGGAGGGAAGCTCTCGCGCTTCTGGGTGGTTTATGATTCACTCGAAACCTTCGCATTCACGCCAGGTCACGTTACCAAAAAAGGAGCTCACATCCGTGATAGCATCGACCTGAAGCGTACCATGTTCTTGGTGATTGTTGCCATGGTTCCAGCATTATTGTTTGGAATGTGGAACGCGGGTCACCAATACTACCTATCGATTGGAGAGGTCTCTACAGCTGATCCATACAGCGCAATGCTGTGGGAGAAATTCCAAGTAGGTCTACTGAAAACACTACCGTTGATCGTTGTATCATATGGTGTCGGACTCGGAATCGAGTTCATTTTTGCAGGACTTAGAAAGCACTCAATCAATGAAGGTTTCCTTGTATCAGGGATGCTTATTCCATTGATCATGCCAGTGGATGTGCCATTGTGGATGGTAGCGGTAGCTACTGCCTTCGCGGTAATCATTGGTAAAGAGGTGTTTGGTGGTACTGGAATGAACATCTTGAACGTAGCGCTTACTGCACGTGCATTCTTGTTCTTTGCTTACCCGAAGCAAATGTCAGGTGAGATTTGGATCCACGACGTAGCAGCTTCTGCATCTAATGGAATGTTGGCTGACGGTTACACAGGTGCGACAGCGCTTGGTCACTTAGCTAACACTGTTGGTAAGCCAGTTGATGGTGAAGTCGCGGGAAGTGTCATGGGTATGTTCGGAGACGCCGGCATGTACTCGTTCATGGATTCATTCCTAGGATTGATTCCTGGATGTATTGGCGAAACAAGTGCACTTGCAATTCTTATCGGAGCTGGAATTTTGATCTGGACAGGTATTGGAAGCTGGAGAATCATGTTGAGCTTCCTTATTGGAGGTTTGGCTATGGGAGCCATCTTCAATGCATTCGGAGCGAACGCTTATATGACGCTACCAGCTGTACACCAAATCGTCATTGGTGGATTCATGTTTGGTATGGTCTTCATGGCGACTGACCCGGTAACAGCGGCACAAACGAACACAGGTAAAATCATCTACGGATTCTTCGGAGGATTCTTCTCGATTATGATCCGTGTATTCAACCCTGCTTATCCAGAAGGGGTGATGATGGCTATCCTGTTCATGAACGTAATGGCTCCTATGATTGACCACTACGTAATTCAATCGAACATCAAACGTCGAATGAAACGAACTGCACTCGCTACGGCGACTGCGTAATACCTAAAGCAATGGCAGTAAATAAAAATAGCAACGGGTATACATTCTTCTTTGCGATCGCGATGGTTGTGGTTGTAGGAGCAGCCCTCGCTGTGACTTCACAATCATTGAAGCCACGTCAGCAAGAGAACGACGCGGATAAGAAACGCATGGATATTCTTGGTGCGATCAAAGTTGAAGCAACAAGAACGAATGCTGGAGATCTATTCTCTGAGTACGTAGTAGAACGTGTTTCTGTGGATTACATTGGGAACATGGTAAACACAGCAACTGGAGACATCAACGCAACAGATAAGTCGGATCCTTTCAACATCGATGTGAAAAAGGATTACCGTTCATTCATCAAGCGAATCGTGAAGGAGTCTGGAAAGAATCCTGAAGAACTTGATTCACGTCTGGCAGAAGCTGGGGTGAATTACCCAGTATTCAAATGTGTGAAGAATGACACAACACTTTACGTTTGTCCGATGGTAGGTACCGGTCTTTGGGGTCCAATCTGGGGTTACGTAGCCCTCGAGGAAGATTTCAAAACCATCTACGGAGCAAAGTTCGATCACAAATCAGAAACACCTGGACTAGGTGCTGAGATTAAGGAAAGCTTTTTCACGTTAAAGTTCGAAGGGAAAAAGCTGAACGTGGAAGAGCCTAAGACCATGTTCTCTGTACTGAAAGGTGGAGCGATAACTAACGAACATAGCGTAGACGGAATCACGGGTGGTACCATTACTTCGAAAGGGGTGGATGAAATGCTTAACCGAACATTTCCGGTTTACGTGAAATATTTCTTAAATGCTAACGATCAACGCGCAGAACGATGAGCACTGAAGTACAAGAAGTAGAAAAGGCGGTTGAGAAGAAGTCTGAGCCATTATTCTCGAAGAAGAATAGAAAGCTGCTTTCAGACCCTCTAAATGATTCCAACCCAATTACTGTTCAGGTACTAGGTATCTGTTCAGCACTTGCGATTACAGTACAGCTTCAACAGGCTGTGATTATGTCGCTCTCAGTATTGTTCGTAATGATTGGAGGTAACGTGATTGTATCGTTGCTTCGTAACGCGATTCCTGATCGAATCCGAATCATCGTGCAGCTGGTAGTTATTGCGGCACTTGTAATTATCGTAAACGAAGTTCTAAAGGCCTTCCTTCCAGACATCTCTGAGAAGCTGTCAGTATTCGTCGGTCTTATTATCACGAACTGCATCATCATGGGACGTCTCGAAGCATTCGCTCTAGGTAACAAGCCAGGACCATCATTCCTTGATGCGATTGGTAACGCCATGGGTTATGCTTGGATTCTCCTGGCAGTATCTATTGTGCGTGAGCTATTCGGATCAGGTGCGATCTCTTTCCCAGGAATGGGGCAGGTGAAGTTCTTGCCAGAAGGATGGTTCATTGCCAACGGTGGACTCTACGAAAACAACAACTTGATGATCCTTCCTCCAATGGCCCTTGTGGTTGTGGGTGTAATCATCTGGATCCAGCGTGCACGTAACACTAAATTGATCGAAGAAAACTAAGAACAGCCATGGAATACTTTAGCATATTCGTAAAAGGTATCTTTATTGAGAACATGATCTTCGCCTACTTTTTGGGGATGTGTTCTTATCTAGCGGTATCAAAGACAGTCAAGACGGCGGTTGGTCTTGGTTTCGCCGTGATCTTCGTACTAGGGATCACTGTGCCGATCAACTACCTACTAGAAAACTACGTACTGGCAGAAGGGGCCCTGACCTGGATCTCTCCTGAGTACGCAACTGTAGACCTCAGCTTCCTCAGCTTTATCATGTTCATCGCCGTTATTGCGTCGATGGTACAGTTGGTTGAGATGATCGTTGAGAAGTTCGCTCCAGCACTTTACGGAGCACTTGGAATCTTCCTACCACTTATCGCAGTAAACTGTTCGATCCTTGGGGGTGCACTCTTCATGCAAGAACGCCAGTACCCATCGATCGGGGAAGCAACTGTATTCGGACTTGGTTCTGGAGTTGGATGGTGGCTAGCGATTGTTGCGATTGCAGCAATCCGTGAGAAGATCCGCTACTCTCATGTACCTGCACCGCTTCGCGGATTAGGAATTACGTTCATCATCACTGGTTTGATGGGAATGGCGTTCATGAGCTTTATGGGAATTGAAATTTAATCGTTGAAGAAAGTATAGATCATGACAACAACAGTCATTCTAACCATTGTATTCTTCCTAGCAGTAATTCTGCTACTTGTATCATTGCTTCTTTTCGCAAAAGCGAAGCTTTCGCCAAGCGGTAAGATCAAGATCGAGATCAACGGAGAAAAAACGATCGAGGTAGACGGAGGTGGATCACTTCTTACAACCCTCGGTAATGCAGGAATTTTCCTTCCATCAGCATGCGGTGGAGGTGGTACTTGTGTACAGTGCACTTGCCAAGTGCATGAAGGTGGAGGTGCTATCCTTCCTACAGAAGAACCACACTTCTCACGTAAAGAGATCGCTTCTGACTGGCGCCTTGGTTGCCAGGTGAAGGTGAAGGAAGACATGAAGATCCAAATCCCTGAAGAGGTATTTGGTATCAAGAAGTGGGAGTGTGAGGTAGTTTCGAACTACAACGTAGCTTCCTTCATTAAGGAGTTTGTTGTTCGCCTTCCAGAAGGTGAATCACTCGACTTTGAAGCTGGTGGTTACATTCAGATTGATGTACCAAAAATCACGGTGAACTTCAAAGATATCGACATCACGGCTCACCCTGAGCAGCACGGAAACCCTGAAGAGTTCCGCACGGAGTGGGATAAGTTCGGCCTATGGGACTTGAAGATGGTAAACGACGAAGATATCGTACGTGCCTACTCAATGGCTAACCACCCAGCAGAGGGTAACATCGTCATGTTGAATATTCGTGTAGCAACTCCACCATGGGATCGCGCACGTAACGCATGGATGCAAGTGAATCCAGGTGTTTGTTCTTCATTCGTGTTCGGATGTAAGCCAGGAGATAAAGTAACAGTATCAGGTCCTTACGGAGAGTTCTTCATCAAGGAAACTGACGCTGAGATGGTATACATCGGTGGTGGTGCAGGTATGGCGCCAATGCGTTCACACCTTTTCCACTTGTTCCACACGTTGAAGACTGGACGTAAAGTGACATTCTACTACGGTGGTCGCTCACGTCGTGAGCTTTTCTACATCGAAGACTTCCGCAAGATCGAACGTGAGTTCCCGAACTTTAAGTTCCACCTTGTTTTGTCTGAGCCTCTTCCAGAAGATAACTGGAATGAGAAGAAGAGCGTAGACGACGACGGAGACGGGTTCTTAGGTTTCGTTCACAATGCGGTGATCGAGCACCACTTGAAAGATCACGATGCTCCTGAAGATATTGAATTCTACTTCTGTGGTCCTCCGTTGATGAACCAGGCTGTCCTCAAAATGTGTGACGACTGGGGAGTTCCACCAGAAAATGTTTCCTTTGATGACTTCGGAGGATAAAAAACTTCATAAGGCGCCTTTACGGCGCCTTTTTCATTTCCCATCTTTGCAGACATGAAGAGAGTCGTATTCATTTTCATCGCAGCTGTTGGTCTTGCTGCTTGTGGTACATCAGAACCACCGGATCAGGAAACACCATCGTCGACCTTCCTGAACATGGTCATTACTGGCGAGGCGCAAGGAACCACTTATACCATCCGATACATTGAGGACACGGTCGATTACAAAACGCAAGTGGATTCGATCCTGCTGCGCATTGACCAGGACCTCTCGACGTGGGTTCCAAGTTCTTTGATCAATCAGATCAATGCCTTTGATCGCACTGATACCGTATTTGCGTTCTATGATAGCACGAAGTACTTCTCAGTGATGTTTGATGTGTCTCGTGAGATTTGGAACAAAACTGACGGCGCTTTTGATCCCACGGTATATCCCTTGGTTGACCTTTGGGGATTCGGCTTAAGCAATAGAGGAGATGTCAATGATGAGGCTGTTATGGAAGCACAGTCGAAAGTCGGAATGATGGAGGCCAATATTGATATGATCGAATTGGAGGAGAACTACCTCTACCAGACAACTTGGATTCGAAAAGGACAAGAAGGCGTGCGCCTTGACTTCAACGCGATTGCCCAAGGGTTCAGTGTTGACTTGATCGCAGAGTTCTTGGAAGAGCAAGGAGTGAATAATTATATGGTGGAGCTCGGAGGTGAAGTGAGCTGCAAAGGAGTGAATGCAGAAGGGAATGCTTGGCGTATTGCTATTGATAAACCTAAGGATGACGGAGAACGAGAGTTCCAAGCAATCGTGAATGTTCGAAACAAAGCGGTTGCCACGAGTGGGAACTACCGCAAATTCTACGAAGTGGATGGCGTGCGCTATTCCCATACGATTGATCCTCGCACCGGTTACCCTGTCACACACAGCCTGCTTTCAGCTACGGTCATTGCTTCTAACTGCGCTACCGCGGATGCTTACGCCACATCTTTCATGGTGATGGGGAAGGATGACGCCATTGCTTTTATTGAAGATGGTATGGTCTCCGGACTAGAGGTTTACCTGATCTACGATGAAGGTGGTGTGTATAAGACGTGGATGACCGCAGGTATGAGCGAAGTCATTGAAGAATTGAATGATTTGTGATCTCTAAGCTGAGCTTACTGCTTATCTTTGCACTATGAGTACAGTATTATTAGCTATCGGATTGTTGGCCTTGGCTTTCGCAGGCATCGCCATCAAGATCCTTGTTAAGAAAGACGGAGAGTTTGCCGGTACTTGTGCCAGCAATAATCCATACCTCAAAGAAGAAGGTGGTACATGTTCTGTTTGTGGTGCTCGTCCACAGGAGCAGTGCCAGCGTGAGTCTGTAGAGGGATAACTAGAAGATCCTATATCCGATCCCAAATTCTGGGTAATCGGCTTTTGCCCAATGAGTTTTGAGCCCGATCATGCATTGCCAATCTTCGGTGATGTCGTAACGCAATGAGAAGCGGTGGTAGAATGTGCCGTTCCCTTTGTAGCGCGTGAAGGTGTATGCTCCCATCATTAAATCGAATCTTAACCTTCCGAGGTACTGGTTGTAGCTAAGTGCTAAACCATGTTGCACCATGTCGAGCGCATCAGACTGACGTTCTTCACCGAGGAGCTGAGCGGCAGCCATGTTGTAGAAGAGATCACTCCGAATACTCCAACCACGTTTCCAACTCGGTCTGAATTCATAGGCATAGCTGAAAGTATGCACTGAAAATTTTGGTCCGCCGGGAGGTAGATTCTCTTTGACACCAGTTAAAAGCATCGCATAATGTGCCCTGCCTCTTGGTAGTACTGAAGTCCAAATGCCTTCTGGTAAGGGTTCAATAGGATTGATATGGTATACCACTTGCAGGCCAACAGTCAAGTTGTTAATGCCAAGATTGGGTAAGGTGTAAGCACCATTAGACAAGTGTGTCATTCTCAGGCTAGCGCCGATATGCCAGTGATCAGATAGGTAGTAATCGGATTGAAGTCCCAAGACTACGCTAGCATTTAGCGGTGAGCCGAGCGCAATCGCCTTCGTATTGTCTTCAAGGTCCCAGGTTGTATCTGTGAAGCCAATGCCTCCTGCTGTTAGTAGGTAATGCTCGAAGCGTTGTCCTCTTCGTATGGGTAACAAGGTATAGAGTGACAGTGCTGCTTGTCTTCCCAGTTCAGCTCTGTTGCCTAAGTCGGCCGCGTACAGCTCTACTCCCCAGCGAGGTCTGAAGTAGTTGTAGTGCCAACGTTTGGAGCCGTCTACCATCCATTCTGCCGAGGCGGTGATGGCGACTGAATTTCCTGTGACTAAAGGTTTGAGATCATCTCTGTGAGGTACTACCAATCCGTAATTCCCGCCTATTCTAAAGCTGTTGGGTGCCTGCGCTAGCGCGGAAACGGACAAGATTACCAGAAGAACAAGAAGCGAAGCGTTCCGCCCGATAGGGCGAAAAAAAGAAGAGAAGAAATACACTTTGCTATCGTGTGCCACAGGAAGAAGGTATCTTTGAAGTATGAACAGCATGCAAGATAAACTAAAGGCTTTTGAACGCCTGCTCATCATCATGGATGAGCTGCGTGAAAAGTGTCCGTGGGATATGAAACAGACGATGGATAGTCTGCGTCATTTGACGATCGAGGAGGTGTATGAATTGACTGATGCGATCATGGATAAAGACATGGAAGAGGTGAAGAAGGAGTTGGGAGATATCATGCTTCACATGGTCTTTTATGCTCGAATTGCCAGTGAAACACAGCAGTTTGACATTGCTGATAGCCTGAATTCTATTTGCGATAAGCTCATTGATCGTCATCCGCATATTTACGGTGATGTTGACGTAGCAGATGAAGAAGAAGTCAAGCAGAACTGGGAAAAGCTGAAGTTGAAAGAAGGGAAGAAGTCGGTACTTCAAGGGGTGCCAAAGTCGCTTCCTAGTTTGGTGAAGGCAGTTCGTGTGCAAGACAAAGCACGTGGCGTCGGGTTTGATTGGGATCATGAAGACCAAGTGTGGGAGAAAGTGCAAGAAGAGCTTCAGGAGTTTAAGGCCGAAGCTGATGCTGGAAGTGATAAAGTAGAAGAGGAGTTTGGGGATTTGATGTTCAGTCTCATCAATTTCGCGCGTTTCAAGGGAATCAATCCAGACGATGCCTTAGAACGTACCAACAAGAAGTTTATCAAGCGTTTCCAATTCTTAGAAGTAGAGAGTGCCAAGGATGGCAAAGTGCTAGGGGAGATGACCCTAGAAGAAATGGATGGCTACTGGGAACGTGCCAAAACGGAGGCTTAATTGAGAGCGATTCTGCTTATACCGTGTTTAGTGTTTTTGTTCTCATGTGATCGGGAACGACCAGCATGTTTCATGCGCGCAGGAGAAGAAACGACAGTCATTCGTAGCCTTCCGGAAGGCATTCAAACCCTTGAGGTATATGATTTAGTTGATGTGGTAGTCTATCAAGACAACCGCAATGAAGTGGTGCTTCGAGGTCCTGAGAATGTCATTCGAAAGATCAAGACACCCACGGAATCTGGTACTGTACGCATTGAAGACACCAATCGATGCAACTGGGTGCGAGATTTGAGTATTCGTCCGACCATAGAGTTTCATTTGCCCTCCATTACCTACGTCAAATACGAAGGACAAGGAGATGTCTTGTTCGTTGACTCTCTAGAAGCCGATGTGTTCACCTTTGAAGGGCGAGCAAGCGCAGGAGACATCTTTCTCCGACTCAATGTGGATTCAGCCAACATTGAAGTTCACACAGGCCTGTCAGATATTGAAATTCAAGGAACAGCGCGTATTGTAGGGCTTTTCAATCAAGGGTATGGGTTCATGAATGCCGAAGATTTGGATGCGCAATTCGTACTCAGCAATAACTCAAGCATCAATTGGATGCGTGTGCGCTGTGAACAATACCTCTACGCCCGCATCAATGATCGTGGTAATCTCGAATACTACGGAACTCCAAATACAGTGGATCAACAGCTCAACGGCGATGGTGAGCTAATTGCGTTAGATTAGGCTAGATGTTGATTTTGGCAATTTGTTGATGGATCTCATTGATCTGCCTCACCGCCGCGCTTCCGCAGCAAGTGTGTAGCTTCATTACCAAACTTCCAGATTGAATGGCTGGATCTGTTGCCATCAAGTCTTCTGCGTCTTCAATGGACTGCACGTCGAAGATGTAAATTCCTCTGAGCTCACCATCGTCAAAGAATGGACCAGCCAATACCAATTTGCCTTCATCAGCTAATCTGCCGATGTTTTCCATGTGTGCGTTGCAGTTCAGCACGCTCTTCTTCTGTTCGGTCTTTGTTTGGACTTGATTTAAGAAACGTCATCACGTGCGGATACATTCCGTAGTCATCTGCATCAAGGCGAGCGGCGAGAAAGTTATCGTAGCCCATGATTTCAGGTACAATCTCAGCAGGAACAGATTCTTCAAAGAACTTCTCGGTTGTTTCCGCAGCATCGTTAGAATTATCGAGCAGACAAGAGGCTAGGAAGCAAATGAGGAAAAAGGAATGTGGTACTTTAAAAAACTCAAGTTGATCAAAAAAACAAGCGCTCAAAGGAGCGCTTGCTATTTCCGAACAATTCGGAGAGAGTTACTTGAGATAATTAGCCTGACTAGGACCGATGGTTTATCGATCGTTGTACTAACACTACAAATGTAGGTGCTTCATATATACGCCGCATCACCCTTTAGAGGGAGCGAAAAAAAATCTTTGTTAAAAGTTCGGCTTGAGTAGGTACTTGCTGTAGAACTGATCAATAGCATCAACGGCTTCGTCTGCCGTATCTACAACTTGCCAGAGATCAAGATCTTTCGCCGAAATGTTCCCTTCTTTTTCGAGCAGGGTATTCTTCACCCAATCAATCAAGCCTGCCCAAAAGGTCTTGCCTACTAGGATGATAGGGAATCGGCCAATCTTTGACGTTTGGATCAAGGTCATTGATTCGAAAAGTTCGTCGAGCGTGCCGAAACCACCTGGCATCACGATGAATCCTTGTGAGTACTTCACGAACATCACTTTACGCACGAAGAAGTAGTCGAAATCAATCGACTTATCACTGTCAATCCACGGGTTGCCGTTCTGTTCGAAAGGTAGTTCGATATTCAAACCAACAGAAGTTCCGCCACCGTCGTGTGCACCACGGTTACCGGCTTCCATGATACCTGGCCCACCACCTGTGATGACGCCATATCCTTTCTCAGTGAGCTTAAGTGCAATTTCGCGCGCCATACGGTAGTAAGGCGTGCCGGGCTTGGTTCTCGCTGAACCGAAGATCGATACACATGGTCCGATCTCACCTAATTTGTCATATCCTTCAACAAACTCGGCCATGATCTTGAAGATTGACCAGCTATCGTTCGTTTTTATTTCATTCCAGGAGCGTTGATTGAATTTCTCCTCTACGCGGTTGTCTTTGTCCATGTTATAATGATTGCATACGAAGGTACGAGTTTCATTGTACTACCTTCCGTAGCTTGTGACGAAATCCGCGCCCAAGGTCAATGAGAAACGGCATCAGACAGTGTCTTCTAGTTTAAAATTCAAAAAAGACAAAACCAAATTTCTTTCCTTTCGTAGCAGGAATAATGATTTGTTTATCATTAGAAACTATTGAAGTAGTTGGAATTAAGTAAACGTCGTCCCCGAGCCCACCGATATTGAATGTGTAATCTGGCTTGTTATTTTCGTCAACATTGACAATAGTAATGCCTGTGTTCACGCTTTGTTGAGCGTGTCTGAACCCAACGTCAACTCTTGAGTTATTAAAAATGGTTAGCGGCTTTCCTTCGTAGAAAATAGACTCGCTTGTAGTCGAGGAGTGATTATAGTTACTAGACTGTCCTATACGTTTGATCTTGTAATCATATAGGTGCGTGAAGGAACTATCGTACATCACTGAGAAAACCATTCCGTCGAGATAAGCGGTTGATATGCCACTACCAGGCCTAGAATCCTCAACCTCTTGTGACCAATGTTCTCCACCTTCTAACCAAAATTGTCCATTCTCAAGTTGAATGAGTGACCGGGTAAAAATGGTTTCTGACCCACGCTTGTACTCTTCGGCTTTTTCCTCTCGAAGTTCTCGAATGCCTTTTCTAAGATCAGGTGCTGAAGTTATGTACTTCAATCCATAATTGTGCAAGGCAATGTTATCAAAGCCAAAGTGTGTAAATACCTTTTGTTTGACTTCACCGTATTCGGGGTCAATTTCAAAGAGAAAGGATCCTGTCACGGCATCTTCAATAGCCGAACGAGCAAATCCACCAACGATTACTGTTTTTTCTTGGTTATCAAGAATAACCGCAGCACTGAACAAGAAGTCGTTCTCTGAAGCGATTTGCTTTTGATATAAAGTTGATCCTTCATTCGAAACCTTTATTAGTTCCTTGGTTTTAACAGTTACTTGACCATTTCTGGTAGAAGTCAATAGGTATAGGTTTCCTTTGATATCTGCAACACAGCTCTCAAGATAGAACGCAAGGGGTAAGTTTGGAAGGTCAATTACTGAGGTGTAAGTTGCTGTATGCGTTTTATCAATTCCAATGCAATGAAGACGTTCTTTATAATCGACAAGACCTTCAAGAAATATGATGCTTTTTAGCTCATTTTCCGACGTTTTTACAAAACTGAACCCGGTAAAATTGGGTATGCCATTATTTGCATAGCGCTCGGTTGCCTTTTCGGCATAAGTTTCTTGTTGCTCAAAACTTAAGGTAGTTTTTATACTTGTTACTTCAACGAAAGCTGAGCTAGGTTCAAAATTAGAAACGTCGAGATACTGCCTATAAAGATTGACGAAATTCGATTTTTTGTCTTTGCAAGAAGCAAATAGCACTAATCGATTCTCATGATCGAAGAAGACTGTTTCAAATTGTAGATCATTTCCGTTATCTAGTTTCAGGGAAGGTTTCGTGTAGGAGACCTTTCCATTGGACGTTCTACGAACCAAGTAGAAATTCATCCTTTCTGTCACCGCTGTGATGACATCATCATTGTAAAACCCTAAGATTTCTGCACGATCAATCTTATGTCTCCACAATTTTAGTTTACTCTCTTCGAATCGAAGTTCTTGTGCTGCGCAGTGATTTGAAATGATAAACGATAGAGAAAAAACGGCAAAGAAAAATAGTCTTGTCCTCCTTGATTTCATCTTAAATTCTAGCATGCTGAAAATAGTTAAAGAAAGGCATTTGGTGCATTCGAAAGTAGGAAGATTTATACTTCACCTAATCCAAAACTGATAAGCGTCTGCTTTTTCAGATCATAATTCTATTCCCAAAAACTTCCCAGTATAACTTTCGTCTACTTTGATGATTTCTTCGAGGGGTCCTTGTGCCCTTTAAAAGTCGGACTCATTTCAAAGCACCAACATAAAAGGGTATAGAATGAAGTCATCTACCGTGGTAGTACGCAATTCTCTACAAATCGATCACAGCGGTGCCAAAACTCTTCTTTTCGATAAGTGGGAATATGAGTTGTTGGTCGTCCGTTCTAACCAATGAGCTTGGTACCAAGGCTTTCACTCTTTCTGCTCCCTCAAACATTGGTTTGAATTCGATGGAAGCGTCTTCTCCAATCTTTGCGATTAATAGAACGTTGTACTCTCCAAAAATGTACCATGAGTTAGAGTTGCTTGGACTTGCATTGGTATTTCCATTATTGCTATTGTAGAAAAGATAGATGTCGTTGCCCAAAGCGAATGAACTATACGAGATATCAGTTTTTCTCCTCCCTCGACTCATTGCCGTACGCTGAATTACGTTGGCATTCACCTCTTCGAGCGAACTATTGAATCTAACTAGTAATACAAGGCCGTCGAAGTAGTTAACGCTAGTTGATGATCCGTTTGCAGTGGCAGTCGTAATTTCTTCTGTCCATTGTTCTGCACCTTCTAACACCATTGTGCCGTTATCCATGATGTGCAGTTTCCGAGCAGATAAATAAATGTACCCCTGTTTCTCATCCATTGGTTTAGCTTTCAACTCGTCTAGGTTACCGCCACTTCTGCGGTATTGGAGATAAGCGTCTAACTTCTCCTCGGAAAATGGGACAACCTGTTCGTTGATAATCTTACCTCCGATCGGATCTATTGCTTTGAATACACTGCTAGTCGCACCTTTGTGGTCTTTTTCTGTTCCGAATCCTGCCAGGTATAAGATGCTCTCGTCTTTATTGAGTTGAATTACAGCGTTTAAAAGTTGGTCTTTCGCATTACTAATTTCCAGTTGATATTGCTCGTTTCCTTTGCTATCTACTTTAACCAGAACCTTCTTGACTGAAGTTCCATCTGCTTCATAAGAAGAAGTGAGTAGATACATGTTCTTTTTCGCGTCGACAATTGCGTGGTCAATAATTCCGCTTCCATTCGGAAAGGGAACCTGAACCTGAGTTTCGAAAGTTGCGTTGAGATTGTCATCAATTCCAATGGCATATCCTACGAACGAACCATTTTTCGCTCCGCTTAAATGATATATGCCACCGAATTCGCCATTCTCATTTTTGATAACACTGAACCCCCGTGATTTCATAGATGGCCAAAGAAAGCTTCGTAGTCCTTCTTTATTTTTTCCAACGATCTCTAATTCAGTCAAGAGCTCGATATTACTAGGCTTGAAAGTAGAGGCATCAATTCTTCGGAAGAACAACGATTCCATCTGGTTTTGCTTGTCGTAAGCTGCGGAGAAAATGACTAGTTCATTGTTGTTAAGCTTCACTACCTCAAGGAATTCAAGTTTCTCTTTGCCTTCGGTAAGTTTGATTTCAACACCTTTTGAAAGCTTTCCAGACTCGCTTTGTGTGAAGAACACGAGGGATGACTTCTTTGTGTAATAACTAACATAACCTGAGTCGAATTCTCCGACTACTCCTTGGGATGTGCCTTTGGGGAATTTGACTGACGTCATTGCGTGAGGAAAGTTTATGGTTTGACCAATAATCTGGCCGGCAAAAAAAAGAACGAAAAGAGAGGAGAAAAGCAGTTTCATGGTTGCTGGTATTTATTGTCAAGTTGTCAATCAGTCGCAATCGAGAATTAGGTTGGGTGTTCACACTGCATATCTGAAGTGGTAACTCAACCTATTAGAAATTTGACTTAGTCAGCATGAATTTAGGAAAATGAAAATGCCGATTAAAGCTCCATCTTCAAAAACTTCCCAGTATAACTTTCGTCTACGTTGATGATTTCTTCAGGGGTTCCTTGTGCGATGACTTGTCCGCCGCCGTTACCTCCCTCAGGGCCTATATCTACGATGTGGTCGGCTACTTTGATGACATCCATGTTGTGTTCGATGACCAGAACGGTATTTCCTTGATCAACGAGTCTGTTCAACACGGAGATGAGCATGCGAACGTCTTCAAAGTGCAGTCCTGTTGTAGGCTCATCGAGGATGTAGAAGGTACTACCCGTGCTGCGCTTCGCCAATTCAGATGCGAGTTTTACACGCTGAGCTTCTCCTCCTGAAAGTGGTGTGCTTTGTTGTCCAAGGGTGATGTAGCCGAGGCCGACGTCTTTCAAGGTTTGAGCCATGCGCCTGATCTTCGGAATATTCTCGAAGAACTCAACGGCCTCTTCAATCGTCATATCTAAGACATCTGCGATTGACTTTCCGCGATAGCGAACTTCGAGCGTTTCACGGTTGTAGCGCTTGCCCATGCACGTTTCACATTGCACATAAACGTCTGGAAGGAAGTTCATTTCAATCGTTCTCAACCCAGCGCCTTTGCAAGTTTCGCATCGTCCGCCGGCTACATTGAACGAGAATCTTCCCGGCTTGTAGCCGCGAACCTGAGCTTCAGGTAGCTTCGTAAACAGGTTTCGAATCTCTGAGAAGATACCTGTGTATGTCGCAGGATTAGAACGCGGTGTTCTACCGATCGGACTCTGGTCGATTTCAATCACCTTATCTAGGTGTTGAAGCCCGGTAATCTTCTTGTAATCAAGTGGTCTTTTCGTCTCTTCGTAGAAGTGATTGTGAAGGATAGGGTAGAGCGTCTGGTTGATCAATGATGATTTACCGCTACCACTTACTCCCGTCACACATACAAGGGTACCCAAAGGGAGGCTCAGCTTGACATTCTTCAGGTTGTGTCCGCTGGCTCCTGTGAGGGTAAGTTTCTTTCTATTTCCTTTTCGCCTGGTCGGCGGAACGGCGATTTCCAATTCGCCTTTGAGGTACTTCGATGTAGTAGAGCCTTCTGCAACATGCTCTTGAGGAGAACCTTGAGCGACAATCGTTCCACCATGCACTCCGGCACCTGGACCAATATCAATGAGGTAATCGCTTTCGAGCATCATGTCTTTGTCGTGCTCTACTACAATCACTGAGTTGCCTGCATCTCTCAAGGCCTTTAAGCTTTGAATCAAACGCTGGTTGTCACGTTGATGCAGTCCAATACTCGGCTCATCGAGAATGTACAGCACACCCCCGAGCTTACTTCCAATCTGTGTTGCCAGTCGGATTCGCTGTGCTTCACCTCCGGAGAGGGTTCTGGCGCTTCGATCGAGGGTTAGGTAGTCAAGTCCTACGTCTAACAAGAACCCGAGACGAGCTCTGATTTCCTTCAACGGCTCCTTGAGAATTACTTTCTGGCGTTCATTTAGGTGTTCATCCAGCTCATGAAACCACTTCGAAAGCTCAACAATGTCCATATTAGCCAACGACGCAATGTCTTTGTCATGAATTTTGAAGTAGAGTGATTCCCTTTTGAGCCTTGAGCCATTGCATGTTGGACACACTTTCTTATTCATGAAGCTGTTCGCCCAGCGTTTGAGTCCGGCATTGCTGCTTTCTTGCGCTGCACGTTCTACAAGGGCAATGACTCCTTCGTATTGAATATTGTAAGGCTTAGTGCCGTTCTTAGGTGTGATCGTGAATCTCAATTCGCTACCGTAGAGTAGCGTGTTGATGACTTCTTCTTCAAGATCAGCGAGAGGAGTCTTCACGGTATGACCAAAATGCTCTAGTACAGCTTCCACCTGCGTAAAGGCCCAACTTCCTTTCATTTCACCGAGTGGAGCGATTCCACCTTGCTTCACGCTTTTCTTGGGGTCTGGAATGATCTTCTCGGGGTTCACCTCAGAGATTTGGCCAAGTCCGTTACACGTTGGACAGGCCCCATAAGGACTGTTAAAAGAGAACAAGTTTGGCTCTGGTTCTGCATAGGCAATTCCGGTCGTAGGGCACATCAAGAAACGACTGAAGTGGCGGATCTCACCTCCATCATGGGGCATGACCATCATTCGTCCTTTACCCATACGAAGCGCATTCTGTACACTCTTCAGGATGCGTTGTTTGTCTCCTTTATCAACCTTCACACGGTCAACTACGGCTTCAATGTCGTGGATTTTGTAGCGGTCAATTCTATATCCAGGCTCGAGTTCAACAAGTTCTCCATCTACACGAGCGCGGACATATCCTTGCTTCATGATGTTCTCGAAGAGTTCGCGGTAGTGACCTTTGCGTCCTTTCACCAAAGGAGCGAGCAAGAGAAGCTTCTCACCATCCATCTGATCGATGATAAGTTCAGTGATTTGCTCGTCGGTATAACGCACCATTTTCTCTCCTGTATTGTAGGAGTACGCTTCACTAGCTCGAGCGTAAATGAGGCGCATGAAGTCATAGACTTCAGTGATGGTTCCCACGGTTGATCGCGGGTTGCGGGAAATCGTTTTCTGCTCAATGCTGATTACGGGGCTCAACCCTGTGATCTTATCGACGTCAGGACGCTCCATGCCGCCTAGGAACTGGCGGGCATAGGCAGAGAATGTCTCAATGTAACGACGTTGTCCTTCAGCGTAGATGGTGTCAAAGGCCAAGGAAGACTTACCTGAACCAGAGATACCAGTGATCACCACTAATTTCTCACGTGGGATGTCGACGTGGATGTTGCGGAGGTTGTTTTCACGTGCTCCTTCAACTTGAATGTATTCTTGTTCTTCGGAAACAGTGATGTCCGAGATCTGCTGTTCTTTCAATGCTTCGTTTTCTTAACGATCAACCTTCTTTCAATCCGTCTGAACCAATCTTCGCTGGGATGCGATTTAGTTTCCATCCCATGAGCCCAAAGAGGATGGTCATGAACGGACTGACGATATTAAATATGCAGTACGGTGCATAGGCCAAAGTAGCAACACCTAGAACTCCAGATTGTGCTACACCACATGTATTCCATGGAATAAGAACTGAGGTTACTGTGCCGCTGTCTTCCAACGCACGACTCAAATTCTCCGGAGCAAGGCCTTGGTCTTTGTAGGCATCAGCGAACATTTTCCCTGGAACCACGATGGCCAAGTATTGATCACTCGCTAGTACATTGAAGACGATGCATGTTCCTGCTGTAGAAGCCACAAGGCCTCCAGAACCAGTCACCACGCTCAAGATGGCAGAGGTGATTCTTCTCAACATTCCTGCCGCTTGCAGAATGCCACCGAATGTGAGGGCACAGAGAATCAACCAAACGTTATTCATCATTCCATACATACCACCAGCTGATAGCAGTCGATTGATTTCATCGTTGCCAGTTTCAATGCTTGTATCTAAAGCCATTGCCTTCACCACAATGGAATAAGCAGAGTTCGCGAAAGACTTTCCTTCGCCTGCTAATTCCATGATGATTTGAGGCTGGAAAATGACAGCGAAGATTCCTCCGATGATTGATCCAATAAACAGGGCAGGCACTGCGGGTACTTTTTTGGCAATCATCACAATAACAGCAACAGGCACCAACATCAGCCACCATCCGAGATTGAATTTTTCGGCCATCACTTGCTGCATTTCTCCAACGCTTACGGTGCTTTCCTGGAGGTCAACCGTAAACCCGGCTACAAGGAATACAATGAGCGCGATGATGATGGAAGGGCCTGTGGTCCAGATCATATGGCGAATGTGTGTGAATAGATCCGTTCCAGCGATTGCTGGAGCTAGGTTCGTAGTATCAGATAGGGGAGACATTTTGTCTCCGAAGTATGCTCCAGAGATTATCGCCCCAGCTACCCATCCTTCACCTATACCCAAGGCTTGACCGATGGCAATGAGGGCCACACCAACTGTTCCGACGGTACCCCACGATGATCCTGTAGCTAGCGATACGATCGCGCAGACAATGGTAGTCGCAAATAAGAAGATGGTTGGGTTGAGGATTTCGAGTCCGTAGTAGATCATAGCAGGGATCACTCCAGAAAGCAACCAGGTTCCTGCTAAAGCTCCGATCATCAGTAGGATCAAAATGGCTCCTAGTGCTGAGGATATGCTCTCGGTGATGCCATCATACAGTTTCTTCCATTTCTCACCTGACAGCAAAGAGATTCCTGCGGCTACTCCACCTGCCGTAAGCAAGGCTATTTGATTGGGTCCGTAAGAAGAGTCTTCACCGTAGAAGACAACGTTTAGTCCTAGCAATGCGATGAGCACCACAATTGGCACCAGCGAAAGCAGGAGGGAAGAAGCAGAGTTATTCATATGGTTCAGGAGTATGGCTTGCTAAGATAGCAGATTCAAGCATGTTAAATGACACCAATTTATCTCCAACGAATGGTAACGAATCGTTCGTTCTTTTCGAAGTTATCAGGGGTGTTAGCCAAGATTGATTTCCTCAATTCGGTCAAGAGTTGTTCACGTGTAAAACTTCTGTGTACCACGATACTAATCTCTCTTGCCGGTTCAGGATGCTTGAATCTCTTGACAAATGGGGCATCCATCTGTTCGTTAAATGAAAGTTGAGGAATCAAGGTATATCCATCTACTTGTTGAAGTATCTTTTTTAAAGTCTCAATTGACCCTCCTTCCATCATCAGGTTTCGTTCGTCTGTATTCTGATTGACTTGGCAGATATTTACCGTCTGATTCCGAAAGCAATGTCCTTGACCTAGCAGCCAAAGTTCATTCTCATCTAGATCTTCAGGTGAAATGCTTCCACTATGTTCTAAAACGGAGTGTTCCGCGTTAGCGAAAAGAAGAAAAGGCTCATAAAAGACAGGGATCTCACGAAGGTTAGGTTCTTCGAGCGGCGTAGCAAGAATACCAATGTCTAGAATGCCTTTCTGCAAGCGATCAATGATCTCAGCGCTCTGAAGCTCATGCACAGAGAGCTTGGTGTTTGGATGAGACTTCACGAAATCTCCGATGAAGAGTGGCAGGAGGTAAGGAGAAAGCGTAGGGATCACACCAATTGAATATTCACCATCGATGCGATCGCGTTCTTTGTTGACTAGTTCTTTGAGTTTGTCAATCTCGCGAAGAATATGTCTAGCTTTCGAAATGAACAATTTACCCATGGGAGTGGGTTTAATTGGTTGTTTACTTCGATCAAATAGCTGAATGTTCATTTGACCTTCCAGCTTCTTTACTTGCAAGGTGAGGGTGGGTTGAGCCACAGAACAACTCTGTGCAGCTTGAACGAAGTGACGATGGTTGTCTAGCGCAACAACATATTGCAATTGCTGGAGTGTCATGTCTAGATATTTATACAGTAAATATACGCAGTGTGATTATCTATTTGACAAATAATATTGGCGAAACTTACATTTGTATCAAGCTGATTAACTTACAGCAGAACAAAAGAACAGTAAGGACTCGAATTTATGGACACCACCCTTTCATAGGGGTACGTCTGTGTGTAGTTCTTTGTAAGAAATGAACGCATAAACCTACCCATCCAAAATGGCAAATTACAACGTCAACAACGAATCCAAATGTCCATTTCATGGCGGGCAGATGAAGTCATCTGCCGGAGGAGGAACTTCTAACCGCGATTGGTGGCCAAACCAATTGAAATTGAACATTCTTCGTCAGCACTCAGAACTTTCAGATCCGATGGATCCGAATTTTAACTATGCTGATGAATTCAAGAAACTAGATCTACAAGCAGTGAAGAAAGACTTGACTGCGCTCATGACCGATTCACAAGAATGGTGGCCTGCTGATTACGGTCACTATGGTCCGTTCATGATTCGCATGGCCTGGCACAGCGCGGGAACATACCGTATTCAAGACGGAAGAGGTGGTGCCGGAACAGGGACTCACCGTTTCGCTCCATTAAACAGCTGGCCAGATAACGCGAACCTTGATAAAGCGCGTCTATTACTTTGGCCAATCAAGCAGAAGTACGGAAAGAAGATTTCATGGGCTGACTTGATGATTCTTGCCGGAAACGTAGCATTGGAATCAATGGGCTTCAAAACATTCGGATTTGCCGGAGGACGTGCAGACGTTTGGGAACCGGAAGAAGACGTTTACTGGGGAGCTGAAAAGGAATGGCTAGATGATCAACGTTACTCTGGAGATCGTGAACTAGAGAATCCGTTGGCAGCAGTTCAGATGGGATTGATCTACGTGAACCCAGAAGGACCAAATGGAAATCCTGACCCACTGCTCGCTGCGAAGGATATTCGTGAGACATTCGGCCGTATGGCAATGAATGATGAAGAAACGGTAGCCTTGATTGCTGGAGGACACACCTTCGGTAAGACACACGGAGCAGGGAATCCAGAAGAATACGTAGGGGCAGAGCCTGCAGGAGCTTCAATTGAAGAAATGAGCACAGGGTGGAAGAACACTTACGGCTCAGGACACAGTGAGTACACGATTACTTCAGGACTAGAAGGTGCTTGGACTCAGAAGCCAACAGAGTGGACGAATCTTTACTTCAAGAACCTCTTCGAATTCGAATGGGAATTAACAAAGTCGCCAGCGGGAGCACAGCAATGGACTCCAACAGGCGGAGAAGGAGCAGGAACAGTTCCAGATGCACACGTTGATGGAAAGTCACACGCACCAATGATGCTGACGACGGACCTTTCGCTTCGTTTTGACCCAGCATATGAAAAGATCTCTCGTAGGTTCTACGAAGACCACGCAGCGTTTGCAGATGCATTTGCACGTGCATGGTTCAAGCTGACTCACCGTGACATGGGGCCTCGCGCTCGTTACCTTGGAGAAGAAGTGCCTTCAGAAGAGTTGATTTGGATGGATCCAGTTCCGGCTAACGTTGAAAA
Organism: Flavobacteriales bacterium; assembly: GCA_022447625.1. GTDB lineage: Bacteria > Bacteroidota > Bacteroidia > Flavobacteriales_D > Sanyastnellaceae > Sanyastnella. The sequence continues at coordinate 171,978 of JAKVAX010000004.1, forward strand.
CGTAAATGACTCAGACATTGCTTCAATGAAAGAGGCGATTGCCAACTCAGGATTGAGCGCAAGTGAACTAGTAAAAGCGGCATGGGCCTCAGCATCAACATTCCGAGGATCGGATATGCGTGGCGGGGCCAATGGAGGACGTGTTCGCCTTTCTCCTCAAAAGTTCTGGGCTGCCAATGATCCAGCTGAATTGGATAAGGTGTTGAACAAGCTCGAAAGCCTACGTTCAGGTTCGAATATGTCAGCAGCTGACATGATTGTTCTCGGAGGTTGTGTAGGTGTAGAAATGGCTGCCAAAGCCGGAGGACGTGATATCACGGTACCATTCACTCCAGGAAGAGGAGATGCTGGTGATGAGCACACGGATGCAGAGTCTTTTGCCGTACTTGAGCCGAAAGCAGATGGATTCCGTAATTACTTGAAGTCTGGTTTGACTGTGAGCGCTGAAGAGTTATTGATTGACAAAGCTCAGCTGTTAACCTTGACAGCGCCTGAAATGACAGTCCTACTTGGGGGAATGCGCGCTATTGGAGCGAATGCAGATAACTCAAGCCATGGAGTATTCACACACCGCAAAGGTGCCTTGACAAATGATTACTTCGTGAATGTCCTTGACCTTGGTACGAAGTGGAGCGCAACTTCAGATGCACAAGATGTGTTTGAAGGACGTGACCGCAAAACTGGAGAGGTGAAGTGGACAGGAACACGTGTTGACTTGATTTTCGGTTCGAACACTGAATTGCGTGCTTACGCGGAGGTGTATGGAGCAAACGACGGAGAAGATCGCATGGTTAATGACTTCGTTGTTGCATGGACGAAGGTGATGAACCTAGATAGATTTGATTTGAAATAAGCTTGCTTACTTTCAACTGATCCAGAGGGCTGTCTAAAGAGGCGGCCCTTTTTTGGTACTTGGTACTTGGTTCTTAGTACGAAGAACTAAAAAACCAATAACCGTCTTATCTAATAATCAGGAACTCTACACGCCCTGGTTCGATGACCAAGTCTTTTAACCCTGGGGGGTATTGCTCCAGACGAAGGGCCACTCGTTGTTTTCCGGATTCAGCTAGTTCAGTCAAACTTTCCGTATCACATACAACCTTGAAGTCATCAGGGGAAAAGGCCTCGGCCATGCTACCTGCGCTGATAAATCCAACTTTTACACTGTCAGGAAAGAAACTGATTGACTTAACTCCAGAGATTTTAGGCGCCGTAATGTCCACGATGATGCTGGCATTGATTAATCGGTCTGTTGACCATGAAACAGACACCGATTCCGCGCTAGCGTTAACCCCTTGAGGAAGATTCAACGCAAGCTCTTGTTCACCGTTACCGTCGATGGTAAGCACTTCGGTATGGACGAAATGCATGGTGTCAAGAATTAGACTCGGGCCTTCTAGAACAACTTCAGATGGTATTGGACGAAGCTGACTTTTCAGTTTATTCTGATCTGGATTGGTCAATTTGAAATCAACCATTACTGGTATGGTTCGTTGATTCATTGTGCTTAGCATAAAGCGAAGAGAATCAGGGCGAATCGCAACGATATTGCGATCATTACCTACGATACGGAGCAGCTCACTTCGCAGGCGAGAAGTTTCAAGAGCTGAACGACCGGTGCCATAAACAGAGGCGTCGATAGGAACATCAACAGCGCGTTCTCGCTTGAAATAGCGTTGCCCGAGAATTCCAAATCCTGTAGAATTCACTTCTACTTCGAGGTACTCGGTATCAGCAGAGACGAGCTTAGTCTGATCGTCCTGAAGTTGATAAGCAACGGGAACTTGAATGATGTCAGTAGCGTTTTCAGTCAGTGACCGAAGGAGCCAGATGACCCCAGCGATCAAGATGCACACGATCAACGCGCGGACATCGCTTCGATCCATTCCGCGAAGGATATTTCGAAAGCGATCGGCCACCTTGACCTAGCTATTCTGCTGCATGTCCTGCTCGCTCACCGTCTGGTTTGGTGAGATTGCAGAACGCTCAACGCGCATTTTACCTTGTTCAATAGAGATGATCACAGTCTTTTCATTCATCTCAACGATCTTACCGTGAACTCCGCCGATAGTAACGATCTTATCACCTTTAGAAAGTGATTCACGGAACTTCTTCGCTTCTTTCTGGCGCTTCATTTGTGGACGAAGCATGAAGAAGTACATGATGATGAACATACCTCCAAGGAGGATAAGGAACTGGTATGGATTTCCTTCAGGAGCAGCTTCTGCTTGAAGGAGGATGGTGAGCAGGTTGGTCATATTTTACTGGCTATTCGGACCGACAACCACGCCGGTCATGTAGATTAAGTTCTTAGTAGGTACGGTATTGGCTAGAACGGTGATCTTCTTACGCTGTGAACCTTCACGCTTTGAGCTATTGAATTCAACAACGATTTCTCCGTTTTCACCGGGTTGGATTGGTTCTTTCGGCCAATCCTTCATTACGGTACAACCGCAAGTAGATTCGACTTTAGAAATTAGCAGAGGAGCATCACCTGTATTTTGAAATTTGAAGTTGTGTCGCACAACTTCTCCTTCTGCAATGGTTCCGTAGTCAAATTCAGAAATGTCAAAAGTGATTTCCGGGAGCTTCGCTTCAGCACCTTCTCCAGAAGCAGAAGATGGAATGTTGATCATATCAGTATTGACTCCATCATGACTTGATTCACAAGCGAAGAGGAATACAGCTAGGGAAATAATCAGTAGGTGTCTCATTATTGAAGCAAGCCTCTTCCGATCTTCTTGATAACACCATCTTCCTTTAGTTTGGCGAACAGTTGATCAAGAACACCATTGATGAATCCATTACTCTTCGGTGTGCTGTAGTATTTCGAGAGTTCGATGTACTCGTTCAAGGTGACTTTCAAAGGAACTGTCTCGAAAGTACGAGCCTCAGCAAGCGCCATCTTCATTAGGATGGTGTCAAGTGATGCGATTCGTTCGATTTCCCAATTCTTAGTAGACTCCTGAATGAACGTCTCATTCTCTTCTCCCTGACTGAGCGTCTTTACGAACAGATTCTTTGCGAATTCAAGCTCTTCGTCATCGCTAGAATCCCATAATTCAAGAAGATGCACATCATCGTCTCCATCACTAATGGTTTTGATCGTTTTGATCGTCATTGATGAAACGATGTCAAGATCATCATTCCAGAAGATGCTTTTCTCTTCGAAGAAATCATGTAGAAGTTCAACGTTGATCATATGACGTTTGAAGAAACGAAGTAGGAACTCGCGGTCGTGATCAAAACCACGTTCGTCGCTTTCCATGTACTCCTTGTAATCTTCCGTCTCGATCAAGTCTTTGAAGACCTTCTTTACAAGTTCCTTCTGATCAGCCCAGCTAACACCAGTATCGTCTGCAGCCTTCTTGAGTGATTTACTATGCACTAGCGTGCGAATCACTCGGTTGGTTACAAACTTTGTGTTTGGGTGCAGGTCTTCCTGAGTAGGAAGCTTCTTATTTTTGCCGGCTTCGATCTTTTCGATCGCAGCTCCTTGCATCTCAATAATGAGGGAGAAGAGGTAGATGTACATTTCATACATCTTGTCGAATGAGAAGAACAACGCTTCTTGCGACTTCTTCACATCTCCTTCGCCTTCGGTGTAATGGGCGTACAATGCCTGCATCACTTTGATGCGAATATGCCTGCGGTTTAGCATGGGTGGTTGAGCTTAAGTTTTATTAGTAGGTCAGCTTCACTTTTCCAATCGCCTTGACTCTAGCTTCCGCTAGTTCATTCGCTGCTTGGTAACTTGGAATACCAAGGTCAGCAGAGCGTTTGAAGATTTCAAGTGTTGTGTTATAAATTTCTTCAGTTTGAGAGAGGGCAGCTTCGCGGTTGTATCCAATAACTTCCCAGTAACAGTTGATGATACCGCCAGCATTTACTAGATAATCAGGTGCATAGAGGATACCACGCTCACGAACAATTTGTCCGTGCCTTGTTTCATTGGCTAGCTGGTTGTTTGCTGCTCCGCAGATAATAGTACAGTTCAAACGTTCTAGCGTTTCATCGTTCACAGTCGCTCCCAGTGCACAAGGTGCGTAGATGTCCATATCAACGTCGTAAATTTCATTAGGTGCTACGGCCGAAACTCCAAATTTCTCTACGAGTTTCTGGATAGAAGGCTGATGGATGTCAGTGATAGTTACGATAGCCTTTTCACTCACCAAGTGTTCTACGAGGTATGCACCTACGTGCCCTACACCTTGCACTGCGACTTTCTTCCCCTCTAAGCTCTTGCTGCCCCAACGTTGCTTGGCTGCAGCTTTCATGCCCATGTACACACCATAAGCCGTTACAGGAGAAGGATCACCTGAACCCCCCATATATTCTGGAAGACCGGCAACGTGCTCTGTTTCCAAAGCAACATACTCCATGTCTTTCGTTGTAATACCGACGTCTTCAGCCGTGATGTACTTACCACCGAGGCTATTGACGAATTTTCCGAAGCGACGAAATAGTGCTTCTGATTTTTGAGTTCGGCTATCGCCGATGATCACGGCTTTTCCACCACCAAGATTCAGGCCGGCTAACGCAGACTTATATGTCATACCACGGCTCAAACGCAACACGTCTTTCAAGGCATCCGCTTCAGAGGCGTAATTCCACATACGAGTGCCTCCAAGGCTTGGGCCTAAGGTTGTATTATGTACTGCGATAATTGCTTTTAATCCTGTTGCCTGATCTTGGCAGAAGAGCACTTGCTCGTGATCATAAGTTGACATCTGTTCGATGACAGCTGCGGTTGCATTTAATGTTGCCGCTTCATTTGAATTCACTTCGATCATTTCCTTGCAGATTTGTGGTCACGTTTACCACGCGAAGGCAAAATTACAGCTTTTAATGAGGTGGACACAACACTAGCGATAAAGAGTTGTTATAATTTCTACTAATATTCTCCATTTCAATGGGCTGAATAATGAATGCCTCGCAAACATGGACTACTTTTGCCCTATGTGTCGGAACCTCAATATCCTCGTGCTTTTCAGCCTGGCAACACTCTTCTTTCTAGCTTCTTGTGAGAAAGAAATTGAAGTAGACCTTCCTGCGGCTACACCACGTATGGTCGTAGAAGGCAGCATAGAGCAAGGACAGCCACCTATTGTATTCCTGACGATGAGTCAAGCTTACTTTGATCCCATTGACCTCAATGCATATCAAGAGTTAATCGTACGCGATGCTGATGTTTATGTAACGTCGAACGGAAATCAAGTGCAGCTTGATCTGATTTGCTCCAGTGATGTCCCTGAAGAGCTTCTACCGGCCGTGTCTGAGTTGACCGGTTTTACAGAAGAAGAGCTAGCACTGATTGACATTTGTTTGTACTCGACCATTGACGAATCCATCTGGGGAGTTCCTGGGAATACCTACGATTTACGTATTGAACGTGGAGAACATTTGTTGTCCTCACGAACGAAAATCAACACACCGATTGCCCTTGATAGCACTTGGTTTCGAATCCCGGGGAATCCTGATCCGGATGACTCTCTAGGTTTTGCCTTTGCCATCCTAACTGACCCTGATACCCTAGGGAATGCCTATCGTTGGTTTGCTCGTCGTGTCAATACCTACCCAGATTGGTCTGAAAATGCAGGTGAAGTCAAAGACGCCAATTACATTGCCCCATTGGGTAGTGCAACTGACGATGCCTTCTTTAACGGCTTGAGTTTTGAGTTCGGTTACTTCCGTGGAACTGCTCCTGGTTCGAACAAAGAGGACGACTCCAACTCCGAGGCAGGATATTTCAAAGTGGGAGATACCATTGCTATCCGTGGCGCCGTTATTGATCGTGGAGCATTGGATTATATCATCAGCTTTGAAGATCAAGTTGCTACCCAGGGATCACCGTTTGCTTCACCAGCAAACATTCGGACAAACATCGAAGGAGGTTTGGGTGCTTGGATTGGCTACGGAACTTCTTACGATACGATCATTTGCGCTGCGCCTTGATAGCGCCGGAATTATTTTCCACCTTGTCACTGATAATACACCTTTATGAAGATCGCTTCACCATTTCTCATGGCGGTACTTTTCGCCATCACCCCGTATTTCATTGGGGCTCAAACCAATGTTAATAGCAAGATCGATGAAGTTACTGTTTACCTTGAGGGAGCAGTAGTGGAACGTTCAGGAACTGTCAACCTGAAGGCTGGTCCTAACGAGCTTCGCTTTAGCGGAATCACACAATACATCTATCCAAATAGCTTGCAGGCTGCGGGAGGAGACAACTACGTTATCACTAGCGTAAGCTTTCAGATTGACCGAGATGCGCAGGCGCAGTACCCAGCAAATATAGAAGCGAAGCGCGATAGTTTGGATGATGCTCAATTTGATCAACGCGCAAAGGCTGCGTTGCGTGAGACTTTCCACGAGGAGTTGATGCTACTTCAGCAAAACCGATCAATCAACGGCAATCAAAACGTGTTGCTGGTAGAAGACATTGAAGAGATGGCTGATTTCTACCGCGAACGCATCAAAGAGATCAAATACAAGATTCTCGAGTTAGAAGATGAAGAGCAGGACTTGGTGATGCTGATTTCCCGCCTCCAACGCGAACTTCAAGACTTTAATGCGAATCGTCCACGGAATGTGGGGGAGATTATCGTGAAACTGGATGCTAAAAAAGCTGGAAGTGTCAAGCTAGAGGTGAGTTACTACGTCACACAAGCAGGTTGGGTTCCAACGTATGATTTGCGCTCAAAGAACACAGATTCACCGGTTGAGCTGACCTTCAGAGCTAAAGTTCGTCAAAGCACAGACAATGATTGGGATAATGTCAAGCTGAACCTTTCAAGCGGTAATCCAAGCATTGGTGGTAATCCGCCAGCGTTGAGTCCTTGGTACTTATACTTGCAGGAAGCATACGGACAAGGAAGGAACAGAATGTCTAAAAGAAACGGGTATTACATGGGGAATGGAGCAGATGAGTATTCAGAGGATAAGTATAAGGAGGAAATCTCTAGTACTTATGCCAGTGAGTTAGGAAATATGGCCATGGTCAACGAACGATTGATTTCTACTGAATTCAACTTGACGGTTCCGTACGACATTCCAAGCTCGAATCAGTTCCAAGAAGTGCAAATGCAAACCATATCATTGAGCGCCGATTACCGCCATTTCGCCGTTCCTAAACTGAACACAGATGCCTACCTCACAGCTGATGTTGTGAATTGGCAACAGTATAGCCTTTTACCCGGAGAAGCTTCCATTTATTTTGAGGGTGACTATGTAGGTACTTCTTACATTGACCCGTATCAAACAACGGATACTTTGCAGCTTTCAATGGGAAGAGACCCAGGTGTGATCATCGACCATGAACAGATCAAAGAGTTCTGCAAGACCTCTACTTTCGGAGGAAGGAAAACAACCACAAAGGCGCATAAAATCACGGTGATGAACACGCGTCCGACACCAGTAACTCTTCGCTTAGAAGATCAATTACCACTCACCACAGACGAGGACATCACCATCGAAGCCACAGAGCTTTCAGGTGGCCAGCACGACCTAGAAACAGGTAAAGTAACATGGGACCTTGAATTAGCGCCAGGAGAGAGCAAAGAGATTATCATTTCGTTCACGGTGAAATATCCTAGAAAGAAGCCGATTGCGAACCTCTGATCGGCGTCCGGCGTCCGATTGTTGACGCTTGGATGAAGATTGAATTATGAATTGAGCCTCCGCAGTTTGTGGGGGCTTTTTTTATCCGGCATCCGTTTCTTTTGGGCGAAAGGGCTAAATGGCGAAATGGTGAAATGTGACTTCTGTTCCATAGATGTTTGATTAAGTGAGTTTTGATTGACTTTCATTGGCTGACTTTTGAGACAGAAATACCTTTTCCGCAATCCGCATTCCTTGGAAAAAAGAAAACCCCGCATAACGCGAGGTCTTCCTTCAAAAATTGCATGATTAATCCGGACGCCGGAAAAGGATCAACTCCCTTTAACCAATTTCTTGCTGTATGTCTTATCTGCTTGCATTAGCTGCATGTAATATACGCCATCAGCTTGATCAGATAGGTCAAGCACATTGCGGTATTGACCATCAAAGTCATTAATTTGCTCATCGTATACTAAGCTTCCCATTTGATCGTAGATCATAACACGCACGGGGTCATCTGCAGGCAGTGTGAACTGCAGTGCAAACTGTCCGCTGCTTGGGTTAGGGAAGAATGAGATGTTGCTCATGTCGAGGTCATTCGCATTGCGAAGCTTTGTATCAGCGTTTTCGTTAACGATGGCCATATCGTCCTCGGTTACGTTGTCAATTTCTAGACGGATGCTCACCTCAGAATCTACTTCGAATCCGTCAGGACGCCCCAGAGCTAATGACAGCTTATCTAAACCTTGCATCAATTCGTTTAGTCCTTGACCCATCTCATCCATGCCTTCTAGGCTTTCCATAAGACCATCCAGTCCTTCACCTAGGTCGTCAAGGTGAATTTCCATATCGTAAAGCTGTCCGCCAAGCTCGTCTAACCCTTGAAGGTTAGGAACGACCATCAGTCCTTCATAGTTATGGTACGCACGTGAGCCGATTTCAGTGGTGGTTGTCATGGTATTCTGTCCACGACGGTATTCGATGGTTACCTGATCACCCGGTGATGTTCCGCGGATCGCTGTAACAAGCTCATCCCAATTACGAACGAGGTCTCCATTGAAACGCTTGATAAGGTCACCAGCTTCTAGGCCTGCTGTTTCAGCAGATGAACCTTCGATCACCGATCCTAGCATTACACCAGCATCTGGTCCGCATCCTCCAGGAGTAACTCCTAGGAATGAACGTTCCTCCATGTCTTCACTCTTGAAGAAGTCTTCTTCGCTGTACTTGTCAGGGTAGAGGTTATCAAGGTTGATTTCGAAGTCTCCGCCATTAAAGTCAAATGACTCACCTGACCATGGGAAGCCGGTTTCTTCGACTGGACGCTCACCGAAAGTCACTTTTGTTTTTTCATCGTTTCCATCACGGTTGTACTTGATGGTTACTTTTTCATCTGGTTTGTGTGCTTTGATCGCCTCAACCAACTCGTCGTAGCTGTTGACGTCGTATTTGCCCACTTTCGTGATGATGTCACCTTCTTGAAGGTCACTTTCAGATGCCGCTGTGTCATCGATGATTCCTGAAACACGCGCTCCACGGGTACCATCTGGTCCGTTTGCTGTGTATACATAAACACCCAGGAATGCCCGTCCAGAGCTTCTTTCAGGGTAGAAGCTAAGGTCGTAGTTCTGCTCTTCACCGTTTTGATTCAGTTTACGAACAGTAATTTCGAAGGCCTGTCCTTCTTCAAGGTTTCCGAATTCATCAAGGATGTCGAGTTCTTTGAGAATAGCCTCAATGTCATCACCATTCTGAAGGTTGATCTCTTTCTCGAGTTCTTCAACCTCGCCGTTGGATTCTTTCTTGATCTTAACGGTGGCTTTGTCTTGTGCTTGAGAGAAACTAACCGCGAAAACAGCTAGCAGCACAAACAGGGCTTTAAGGAGATTTTGGTACCGCATGTTATTGATTTTGATTCATTTCAAATCTAAACCCAATGAACGTGAGCGGGTGTTAATGCTTCGCAAGAAATGTTAATGCATCATTCTTCACGGAAGAAGTCAATGTACTTCTTATCAATAAGATGCACCTCTTTATAATAGTAGTGTATGATCTCGCTAGCGCGGAATCCGGAACGTGCCATGCGCATGGCGCCCTCTTGACAAAGGCCCACTCCGTGGCCAAATCCTACACCAGTGAAATTGACGAATTCCTCATCCTCATCAATCACGAAAAAGGCCGAACGAAGTCCCATGTCTCTTCTGATGGTGGTCATTCGGAGATTTCGAAGGCTGTCAGAGAAGTACCGTGTACGCTCTGTTGGGTAGAATGCCATCACGAGACTATCAGAGGCTTCATCAAAGTCAAAATCTTCATGGGAGCGCAGGTAATTCAGCCATTTCTCCTTTGGAATTTGCTTCTCCCAGTTGCTATGTGGCATGACAAGGCAAAAGGTATCAGGTCTCCCCACCAAATAGGGAAGAGGCTTACTCCAGACGTATTCAGAATTCAAGGTGTGTCCGCCACAATTCGAGTGGAATGCAGCTGTAATCAAGTTGATATCAGAATCGACTAAGACTTGATCTTTCGTGTCCCAAGTAGCAATCGGAATACGGTATTCATAACGTGCAATCCCATGGTAGGCCTGACAATGCACTTGATCACATACGTTAAAGCCTTCGTTAATATGACGGTCTTTATTGGCGAGAGCGTACGTGCGTGCTATGATTGCTTGCACTTTATAATACTCAAGTTCTTGCTTTGCACCTGATTCGGCTTCAGTCACCCCAGCCACATAACGCTCAACAGAAGCTTCGTTCACAAGAAATAAGCGCCCCTTTAAAGCGCGTACAATAAGATTGTCTGGATATACATAGTTCGATTTCTTCTTAGAAGCCTGGGTAGCCGATAATCTGAACTTACTTTCCCATTCCTGAGATTGAATGATCAAGCGCTGATAGTTCCCAATAACTTTGCCCTGATGCTTGAGGGTAACGAGACTTCCTTGAGCGGTGAGCTCTATTTGTGAAGCAGCGGGAAGGTCTAGAACTTGTTTGTCATTATAGGTAACCACATAACTTCCTTCGGTAATAAACACCTGAGCATTCAAGTGTGGATCTCCACCATTAATACCTACCCGAAGTTGATCCTGAGCGATGGTGTTGTAAAAGCATAAAGTGCTTATTGCCAGAAGTATGTGATGGAGTATCTTCACTAAAGATTTAATTCTGAATTTTATTCTTCAGATCATCAACGATAATGGTTGCGGCGTTACCAGAAGCACCGCCGCCTCCCAGTTTTTCTTTCAATTGAGCGTAGCCTTTTAGTAGCTCTTGCCGCTTTCCTTTCGGGTCGAGAAGTGAGCTTAACTCTTCCGAAATACGATCTGTGTTCATCTCTCCTTGAATCAATTCACGTACCACTTCTTTGTCCATGATCAGGTTGACGAGCGAGATGTACTTGATCTTTACCAATCGTTTCGCGATTTGATATGAGATACTGCTCCCTTTGTAGCAAACAGCTTGAGGCATGTCATGCAAAGCGGCTTCTAACGTGGCTGTTCCGGAAGTCACGAGTCCAGCTTTCGCCTTCTGAAAGAGGGCATAGGTCTCACCAAAAACGATATTGAATTCTGAGATTGACTTAAACTGCTCGTAGAAATGTGGAGATTGGCCAGGGGCACCGGCAACTACGAATTCATATTCAGGGAAGCGTTTGGCCACTTCTAGCATCACAGGCAACATCGTACTAATCTCTTGCTTGCGGCTTCCAGGAAGCAATGCAATAATTTCTTTTCCAGAAGTTTCGATCGAAAGATTTGTGTTATGTTCCTCTTTCCCGATGACGTCTAAGAGTGGATGTCCGACAAAGTCTACTTCCATCCCGTGGCCTTTGTAGAAGTCTTTTTCAAAAGGGAGAATCGTCAGCATACGTGTTACGTCTTGCTTGATTCGTTTCACTCGCCCTTCCTTCCAAGCCCATACTTGAGGTGAGATGTAGTAGTATACCGGGATACCTTGTTCTCTGCAGAAAGTGGCGATGCGCAGATTAAAACCTGGGTAGTCAACCAAAATCACGGCATCTGGAGCATATTCCAGAATGTCTGCCTTACAGAGTTTGATGTTGCCAAGAATGGTTCGAATGTTCATGAGGACTTCAATGAAGCCCATGAATGCTAGGTCTTTATAGTGTTTTACGAGTGTAGCGCCTTGTTCTTCCATGAGGTCACCGCCCCAAGCACGAAAGGAAGGAGAGCCATCGCGTTCGCCGATAGCCTTCATCAAATTTGAAGCATGTAAATCTCCTGAAGCCTCTCCGGCAATGACATAGTATTTCACCTCAGTAAAAATAGATTACAACCGGCACCGAAAGTATCACAATTCCTAACACGCCGCGGCAAAAGTTATACCACTGGAAACGCATGAATAGTGCAAAAAGGAAGATATCGAACAACACACTTACGGTAATGATCTTGTCTGTAAAGAAGCCGGAACCAATGAAGACATCGTTGATGAAGTAGCTCAGCTCTTGGGAGTAGTACACCGACCAAAAGGTGGCATACATGAAGAAGCCTATGACAGCTCCAAGTACACCGGCAATGGCACCGATCCAGAGTTTATCGAATCGTTCTTTCATAGATCAAAGTCCCACTGATTAAGGGTGCCAATGGCGTGGTGGTTGGTTAGGTCAAATTGCGTCGGTACTACAGAAACATATCCGTTAGCCAAGGCCCATTCGTCTGTATCTTCTCCTTTGTCCGGGTTCTGGAATTTCCCTGTCATCCAGTAGTATTCGCTTCCCCAAGGTGATTGGCGCTTTTCAAACGCGTCTTTCCAACTACCCATAGCCTGTCGACAAATCTTAACTCCTTTAATCTCCTCAAGTGGGAGTTTCGGGATGTTCACATTGAGACATGAGCCTTTTGGAACTCCATTCTTCAACACGCCTTCTGCAATTTTCTTTACGAAGGGCTTGCAAGGTTCGAAATCCGCGCTAGCGCTATGGTCAAGAAGAGAATAACCGATGCTAGGAACACTCTCTACGGCTCCTTCTACAGCGGCAGACATCGTGCCCGAGTAGATGACATTGATGCTACTATTCGCACCGTGATTGATGCCTGAAACCAAGAGGTCAGGTTTCCTATCTAAGACACGATATATCGCTAGCTTCACACAATCCACAGGAGTGCCAGACGTTGAGAATGCACGAACCCCTGAAACGGGGTAATCCACCTCTTCTAATCGAAGGATGTTGTTGATGGTCACAGCATGACCCATACCTGATTGTGGACTATCTGGGGCCACCACCCACACGTCACCCAACTCAACCATGACTTCGATCAAATTGCGGATTCCCTTGGCAAAAATGCCATCGTCATTGGTGACTAAGATTAATGGGCGTTCTGTGCTCATAGTTAGGCGTATTTAGAGTTCACTTGTATTTACTTTGCAACTCAGGTACAAACTTATGAAGAGCACCGTGAAACTTTTGTGAAGCTAAGCCTGTATTTTCAACGTCAGAATGTGGTCTAAACTCTTTTTAACGGTAATTGCGTTCATCCCTGGAGTGATCCTAGCACAGGGACAACATCACTTGCTTGAATCGATGTCGGTTCGGCAGATAGATGATGGTGTGCGTATCGATTTTGGGATTAAGGGAGGAGCTAGTTGCACAGGAGCTCAAATGCAACGCCGACTTGGTGAGTCCGATTACGTTCAAGTAGGGCAAATTCAAGGCGTATGTGGAGGAAGTGAATTCACTGAATTCTATACCATCCTTGATTCTTCGCCGATCAATAACCAAGAAGCACACTATCGTTTGATCTTAGGCAATCAAGGACCAACAACTGAATTGTCGATTACATTCATCCCGATGACAGGAGAGGTTCTGATGTACCCCAATCCCACGAACGGCCCTTCGCGCGTACGTTGGAGCGGAGTAGACGGGGACGTTTACATCTTACGTGTCATGGATGCTTCTGGCCATCTCATGCATGAGGAACAGGTGATTGCTCCTTCTGCCAATGCGAATTTTCAAGACCTGCGACCGGGCTTTTATATCTTGCAACTGATCAAAGAAGGAGAGGAGCCGATGAGCTACCGCTTCCTACGTCAGTAGATTATGGCAGAACATTTTGCAATTGAATTGCCTCCATTTCAAAGAGGTATCCATCTTATTACGAACCACGTCCGAAAAGATTTGCCCTTGAATGGTGATGGGGTTCTCCATCTGTTTATTCAACACACTTCAGCAGCACTGACAATCAATGAGAACGCTGATCCTGATGTTCGTCACGACATGGAATTAATGATGGACCGTATCGTGCCTGAAAATCAGCAAGGGCTATTGCACACCTACGAGGGACCTGATGATATGCCTGCGCACACCAAGTCATCCCTTTTCGGTAGCTCAGTGAGCATTCCGTTTTCTGAAGGGAATTTACTGTTGGGAACATGGCAAGGCATTTACCTCTGCGAGTTCCGCAATTCCGCCGGTAGGCGAAGAATGATCGCTACAGTGATGCGCTGATTAATTCTGAGGAATACGCTTCAGTGTTTCTAACAAGAAGCCCCAGTATTTCTGTACAGAACTGATTTGAACCTTCTCATCAGGGCTGTGTGCTCCGCGGATATTTGGACCAAAGGAGACCATATCCATATCAGGATAGTTCGTTCCAAGGATTCCACATTCTAGACCCGCATGACAAGCCAAAACGTTTGGCTCTTCCTTAAACATCTCACGGTAGAGATCAGCCATTAATGAAACGATGTCTGATGAAGGACGAGGCTGCCAACCAGGGTAAGCTCCCGAAGCCATTACAGTTAGTCCGATTTGCTCAAAATTCGCTGTCAATGCGTTCGCTAGATCGTCTTTTTCTGTATCTAGAGAGCTGCGCGTCAGGCACATAATCGTTACTTCACCGTCTTTCACGACTACTCGTGCGAGGTTATTAGAAGGCTGCACGAGATCTTCGATATCTGGACTCATGCGGTAGATACCATTCCAAGTAGTGTAGATTGCATTGGTTAGTGCTGTTTGGAATTCCTCCTGCATTACTTTGCCTGGAAGATCAACAGACTCCATTGTGATGTGAAGATCGGGGTCGGTTGTTCCGTGCTCTGCAGACAAGATTCCTTCCATCTCTTTCACGTATGCCGCGAATTTTTCGTCTTGAGAAGTCGGAATTGTCACCACTGCTACTGATTCACGAGGGATCGCATTACGCAATCCACCACCATCAATGCTGGCGACACGTAGACCATAGTTTTCAAGCGACTTCCAAAGCACGCGATTCATGAGCTTGTTCGCGTTTCCAAGACCTTTGTTGATGTCCATTCCAGAGTGTCCTCCTGAAAGACCTTTCACGGTAATCTTGAAAGCCACGTGATTCGCTGGAGTGTCTTCTTCAGTGTAGCTTCCGCTTGCTGTGATATCAACTCCTCCGGCACAACCAATCGTCAATTCGTCATCGTCTTCAGTGTCAAGGTTGAGAAGAATCTTTCCTTCGAGCCATCCACCTTTCAACTCAAGAGCTCCAGTCATTCCCGTTTCTTCATCGATCGTGAAAAGAGCGTCGATGGCTGGGTGCTCAATGTCATCACTTGCAAGGATTGCCATGATCGAAGCAACACCGATACCGTTATCAGCACCGAGTGTTGTTCCTTCAGCTTTAACCCAGTCATCTTCCACGAACATCTTGATTCCTTCAGCTTCGAAGTCGAAGTTCGTATCGTTATTCTTTTGATGAACCATGTCTAGGTGACTTTGCATCACTAGGGGAGTGCGGTTCTCCATTCCAGCGGTTGCTGGCTTGCGGATGAGTACGTTTCCTACTTCGTCTACCTCGGTAGGAAGTCCGAGCTTGTTTCCGAAGTCAACCATAAACTGGATGACACGTTCTTCTTTCTTTGACGGACGAGGAACGGCATTCAGGTCAGCGAAATGGTTCCACATGCTTTTCGGCTCTAGGTTACGTACTTCTTGGCTCATCTTATTTTCTAATGAGTGCATAGATCATTCAAATGCACCGCGAAGTTACAAAAGACCAGCCGGTAAAACAGTCACCCATTCACCTTGTGTTCGTGCATTGATGGTACCATCGTACATCACTTCAACCTGAGTAGAAGGGGCGAAGAACTCTCCCACATAAGCCGCGTTCAATCGCACGTAGAATACCGAAGGATCTCGTCTGTACAGATTGAAGTATGTAAGCACGCGATCATCTCGTATGTCTTTATGCTCTGCCCAGGTGCTTTGGTAATTGTTCGCCCCCGCAGTAAGCATGCGGTCATTCAAGATTTCCCAACCGGAAGGGAAGATTTGCGTGAGCGCGACATCCCTTAGGTTCCGACGGTAGCTCTGGTGATTGATCTGCACTTTGGCGATGAAGTCAGTGCCTTGTTCAAGCTGGCTGATATCTAGTGGTGTCCCATCTGGTTTCAAGTAAACCACCGTCAGTTCTAGACCGTTATTCTCAGCTGGTTGCTGATCTTCTACCGGTTGACCTGAGCTAACTAATCTCAAGTAAAGCGTGCGTTCTCCTTTATTTTCAATTTCTAAGCGGTTATTGTGAATTTGTTTCACGCTAAGATCATGGAACACAGTGGTCTTCTGTGGATTTTGCAGGGCACTGGACTTTCCGTTGAAGACATATTCATACTTCAATGAAGTGTTGCTTTCTTCTTTGAGGAAGCGCCCAATAGCGTTTAGTGCAAACGCCGTCTCCTGTGTGCTATACCATGCGCCAGAGCTTAGGTTGTCTGCAAGTTGTTCAACTAGAGGTCCGGCTTTAGCTCGTTCTCCTGAAATGATCATTACCTCGGCAATTAGTGCTAGATCTCGCATGCGACTTCCGTAGTGAGGCGAGAGGAATTCGTAAGCTTCTGGATCAGGCAAGAGACCATTCGTAATCTCTTCAGCTACCTTTTCTTGTCCTACGAGTACATAGGCTGCTGCCAGTTGCCATTTTGCCGCGGCATTCATTCTATCGTTCTCACGCAATCTGTTCATCGCAGACAAGTTTGGTTTTCCAGCGAGGGCTAGGGTGAACAAACGGTAAGCTTGCGGTAATTCATACCCCTGGTAGTTGTTGTTTCCACGTTTGTAAGGGCGCCAGTTACGGGCAATGTCGTTCTGATACTTCACCCAACGTTCAATCATACCGTCTGGAACATTGAAGCCCTTGTCTTTGGCTTCGATCAAGAAGTGACCTACATAGGTTGTTGCCCAGTCATTGATGTTGGTTTGACTCGGCCAGTAGCTAAATCCACCGTTCTCTTTCTGGAATCGCTTCAAGCGATCGATACCCGCAATCACGTTGTCTTTCGCTCGCTGTTTTTGCTTTGTGGTGAGCTCTACCGCATCTCCAATGTACAATTGAGGGAAGGCACGTGAGGTGGTCTGTTCTGCACAACCATGTGGGTATCCGAGAAGGTAGTCTAGTCTTCGACCAAGATCAATCGGACGGAAACCAGAAACCTCTAGTCGAAGGTCATTGGTACCTTCCATTCCAATCAAGTCGAATTCTTGAGACCAGCTTTGACCCGCTTCAGCTACACCAACGAAGCGATTAGACATCGGAGGGTTCGGATTTCGAACATTTAGTTCGATGGTATGCCGTGCGGTTTCTCCGCCGCCCGTTGCAATGATTTCCGCGCTAGCGACACCTTCTAGATCACGCACCTTGAGACGGAAATTGACAATCTGATCGCCAATCTTATTGAATTCAAGCTCTTCTTCATCATCTCCAAGATGCTCGAGCATTCCGTTCAACTTCACTTTTACCTTCACGTCTTTGACATTCTTGTCCATTGCGAATACTGTAACGGGAAGCTCAACAACCTCTGAAGGCCCCAATACTCGAGGAAGCGTACCCAACACCATCAATGGTTTGCGCACAGGAACTTCTTTTTCAGCATGACCAAAAGCGCTTCCTTTTCGAGCAACAACCATGACACGAACAGCACCGATATAGTTCGGCATCAAAAGTTCATGTTCTGCGGTTTCTCCAGCCTTCAATTCAAACGGGCCTAGATATGAAACCACAGGTTTGAAGCGATTTACTTTTTTCGGACCTGACTCAGTGTTTTCTTCATCACCACCGATTCCGAGAAGCGGAGCCATTTCTCCGGCATGTGCCCCAATGACTTGATCGAATAAATCCCATGTAGTAACTCCAAGAGCCTCTTGTTCATACATCTTACCGTGCGGATTCGGCGTTTTGTAGCGGGTTAGACCCAACAAACCTTCGTCTACAACAGCAAGTGTGTATGACATTCCGGTACCCGAAGTTTCAGAAACGTTCACGGTGTATGCTTCTTCTGGAACCAGTTCATCTGGCATCTCAATCCTAGGACTGATGTGCGTTGCTGGGTCAGATACTTTCACTCGAGCTACACCATATATTCGAATAGGTTTGTCGTTCGCCATCTGTGCATATGGTTGTATCAAATTGATTGAAACAAATACGTTCGGTGCGAAGCCTTTTTCAGCTTTGAATGTATAGGTGTTTGATCCGTTTTTAGTGTCTATCCAATCAGACCCAATGATTCCTGATCCATCTTCGACGGTGATCAATGCACGCGCACCATCAGCACCAGGGAAGCTAATTGACACTTGGTCTCCTACTTCGTACTCCTCTTTATCAGGAGTAATGATCAACATCGTTTCTCCCTCAGGATTCTCTCGTTGAGCTCTACCAGCCCAACCTGGCCAATCGATGTAAGTGATTTGTCCTGTCGCGTGTCCACTTTCAGGATCTTCAACGCGCACTAAATAACGTCCCCAAGAAGGGTAGTCTACACGGAACTTGAAGTCTCCTTCGCCTTTAGCATTTGTGCTGATTTCTCCTCGAGTCACTACGGTAGCGCTATTTCTACCGATGTAATCAGAGAGATTTTCATAGTGGGTGTTCCACCACCACTTCCATGATATCTTATATACCGTGTAGTAGAGTTTCTTTCTAGCTACGCCTAGGCCATCATTATCAACAGTTCGTACTTGTACGGTATGCGTAGTATCCGTTAGAAGCATGTTTCTTGCGCGATCTCCTTTCGGTAATCGGATGCCGACATAGCTAACAAAAGGGGAGAGCGGTATGCTGTGTGCATCGATGCTAAAGTCACCTCCGGCTTCGTAAGCTCGGGTGTTGAAGACAGCATTAAGATGGCCTGGAGCTTCTGACAAATCGCTGATATTGATATTGACTGAAGCTGTTCCATCTTCACCTACTTTCTTGTCAAAGACAGTGTTGGCAGGAGAATCCATTCGCCTTACAGGGTCATCGAATTCAAAGTCTGGCAGGCGCCCGAATGAGGTGTTAATCGGGTAGAGCGTCATTTCGATTTGAGTTCGCAGGTTTCTTCCAGGGGCTCCATGAAGCCAATTGACAGAAAGATCTCCTACGATGGCTCGGTCACTCGCCTCAATCATGTCTTTTCCAAAGTCCAGTCCGATCTTCAAACGGTTTGGTTTGATCGTTTCAACCTTAAGACGTTTTGAGAAGGTAGCATTACCCACCTTGATCCGAACTTGCCAATTCCCAGTCACTGCTTCAGGATCTGTTGGAATCGCCCATGAAACGTGGTTTGATGCAGTGAGCAATCGATTCTCCTTATGAACATTTCTGTTCCGTGCATCCATCAGTTCCAGCTTGACAGGGTGATCCAAAGGGATGCGATTCTCAGGATCTTCAAGCATGAAGCCGAGGAACAGCGTGTCGCCTGGTCGCCACACGCCACGTTCACCGTAGATGAATCCTTTCAGACCATTTTGAGTGGCAGAACCACTCACGTCAAATGTTGAAAGCGAGAGTCCGAGACCATTGGCCAATTTCAAGTAGCTCTTCTGCTTGTTGTGACTCGCTATACAGAGAAACGGAACTTTGTCGTTAGCCTCGAACTGCGTGAATCCATCGGCGTCAGAAACGGCTCGGTCAATCTCTTGCCCTTGGTAGTTTAGGAGTTGTACACTGGCACCGCTTAATGGGGCTCCGGAGGCAATGTCAGTAGTGACAATCATCCATTTATTGTCTTTTCCTCGTTTCGCCGTCAAACCAATATCTGTCGTCAAGAAATTACGACCTGTGTGTCGGTATTGCCGGTAGTACGTACCATGACAAGGATTGTCACGCTGCTTGTAATCGTAGTCCCAGTAGTAGTTATTCCAAGCTGAGTACCAGTAAGTATCAAAGTAATCCCAGTACGATGATTCTTCTTCGCCGAATGAGTCCCAATCTTCCTCATAGGCCTCAATATCTTCTTCTGACTCGCTCAATCCGTCTTCACAAGGATAAGCTGAATGCGCCATACGGAATCCGATTTCTATTCGGTAGATGGCGGCAGGTTCTACTTTCACGAGCTCATCCAAATCGAGGTAGTAGCGATTCCACTGATTCAGGTCGTTGCCTTGGCCAGAGATATCAACGGTCTTCTTGCGCACCACACGTCCAACGCGCTTGAGTTGATCTTCTCCTGCGTAGTGACTTGTTTGAAGGAACTGAGGAATGTTGTCTTCATAAATGCGAATCACACGCACATCAACGGCAGAAAGGGAAACCGCTTCGAAAGCAATCTTATTTTCATTCGCTGTAGGTAAGATGGTCTTATTCTGATCCGTCATGCGCACGGCTGGTTTCAAGCTTTCGAATTGAATCATGACCTCGAGGCTCTCTTTCAAACGGTAACCAGCGTAGTTCTTAATGCCGCTGTGAATTTCCAGTTTTGCTTCTCCGGTCTTGCGCGTATCAGGATATACCCGTACAACGTTACCATCGACTTCCACACGCACATCATCGTCATTGCCTAGAATAAAAAGACCTCTGGTTGATTGCTGCTCATCAATTGGATCAGAAAAGATGACGTTGATATACTGCTCTGGCTTCTGAACAACAGTCGTTTGGATGACTTTAAAGTCAGCTAATCCAGGGATTTCCTGTGTGGTTGATCCTTCGCCTTTACCTCCGATGGTTGCGGCGTCCCAATTCAAAAAGAGCTCTCCACTTTCTTGCGCTCGTTCTACGCTATCGACAGTAAAGTAATGGGTACGACCACTTTCATGTTCCCAGGCTAAATTTCTTGTTTGTCCTGATTGAAGTGCGCTTAGTAGTTTTTCTGCTTCGTCGCTTCGGATATCATCTGCAGTGTAGAGCGCACCACTGACATATTGCCATTTTGTATCGTCCACATCATAAGGTGCTACCTCCGTTACTTGCACCGTCACGCCTTGATCAAAAGTCCTCCAACCAAATTGAAAATCATCCAGGTTCGTTTCACCGATGATCTCTTTGAGGTCTAGTTTAACCTTGTATGCGGTTCCAGAATCCATCCATTCATTCGGAGTGAACTCCAGAACGTTTCCGTCCGACCATTTAAGCTCTCCATCAATAGAAGGTTCGATATCAATCCATGATAGATCAACTCCAGAAGTTACTCCAGGCAGCAGTTGTTCGGCATTAAAGACAACACGAACACTGGCTGTTCTTGAAATATGCCCTGCGGTATATGCACGAATAAACGCACTGTATGCTTCATCTGCTGGTGGAATTTCAGGAGTGGTCTTGCAGCCAAAGACTAGCAAGATGAGCGCTAGGGGAAGGAGGAGTTGCTTCATGTTAGATAGTTTGAACAAAACGAATGTAATGCATTCGCTAGCGCGGAATCGAGAAGTTGAGAATTCGTTATTAGATTCCGATTAAACGAAAAGAGCCGGCATAGGCCGGCTCTTCCTTGAACATCCGTTCAATATTAATCACAAGCAATTCCAAATACTGCAAGGAAGCTCAATTGGTCAGTAGCGTTTACCGCTCCATCACCGTTCATGTCGGCCCCACATCCAACTGAACATCCGTAATCTCCTAGAAGCATTAGGAGGTCTGCAACGTTTCGTTGACCGTCATTATTGAAGTCACCCATACAAGGTGGAACTTCTTCGTCAGGATCAACTGTTCCATTACAGTCATTGTCAATTCCTTCTTGAGTAGAAGGAGCTCCTGGAAACATGTCACCATCGTTATCGTTACAGTCTGTGTTATCTGCAACGTAGCCTGCTGGTTGACTACAAGCATCCATTGTTATGTTTTCATCTCCATATCCGTCGCCGTCTGTATCTGCATACCATGTTGATGGTGCAATACAAGAACCGTCGTCACATTGCGCCGCTGGATCGTAGTTACACGCTGTGGCATCAGTACAACCATCGGGCAGGATGCAAGATCCATTGTCACATTGAGCTGCTGGGTCGTAGTTACATGCCGAAGCGTCAGTACATCCATCAGGTAGGATACATGATCCGTCATCACATTGTGCCGCTGGGTCGTAATTACAAGCGGCCGCATTCGTACATCCAGCGGTGTCTGTTCCGCCACAGTTGCCACATTCATCTAGTTGTAGACATGAGCCGTCATCCATTGTTGCTGCTGGATCATAATTACATGCTGTTGGGTCTGTGCATCCAGGTACATCGGCCGGATCACCAACACACAGTCCGTCGAAGACAACGGTAACGTCATAAGTCATGTCGTTTCCGGTCGTCCATCCGTTCATGATGCTGAATGTCCAAGTTCCGTTTCCAGTCAATGCTGAAGCAGAGAGGTCAATGGAAGCAGTGTACAAGCCATCTGCTGTTCCTTGCCAATCTCCTGGCCAAATTCCGTAGTTCCCTAATGAGTTGGCACAACCGAAATCGGTATTGTAACCACCCCACATGTAGCAATCACCATTCGGGTCGACAAGCTGCATAGCCGCATCTGCTGGCCAGCTACCACCACCTCCAACATTGGTGAAGTTCATCGTGATTGTTGCTAGGAACGGTGCTCCTGAGCCATTAAAATTAACGTCTGCAGTCGCGGTTCCTCCGAGGGTCGCATTGATGTTCACTGTGGATTCACAGTCACAATCGAAACCAACCGGAGGGTAGGCACATGAACCATCATCACACACTGCTGTGTCTAGATAGTTACATGCTGTAGGGTCTGTACATCCGTCTGGAACAATACACGACCCATCATCACAAGATGCATTTGAGTCGTAGTTACAAGCCACAGGGTTTGTACAACCATCTGGTAGGATACACGATCCATCGTCACATCCCGCAGAGGCATCATAATTACACGCGGTTGCATTGGTACATCCTGGGAAAGTACAGCTACCATCATTTGCATCAGCAGTTGCATCGTAGTTACAAGCCGCTGGATCTGTACATCCAGGGTTTGTTGCCCCGAGACAGAATAAGTGATCCGCTTGGTTACCAAAATTGGCAACATCCATCGTTACAAGGACAGTTCCTCCGTCATCTGTGATGACATAATTTCCGTCGCTACCACATCCGAAGGAAGTTCCAGCAAGACCGTCACCGTAGCTATCGAACATAGAGAATGTAAAACACCCGTCGGGTAGGCAGAGCGTAATATTATAGGTCGTAAGGTTACCGTATCCAGCACCTGAGAATACTTCGTTCCCATCGGAATCGTAGACAGCCCAAGATGATTCATTACCCCAACAGTCTGTTGTCAGTGTAAGCGTGACATCATTGATACCTCCACTCACGTAGTAGGAGCTTGATTGAGCGTCATTGAGTGCTGATTCATCGGTGCCACCATTGTTGGCATCCGTAATGCTGACTTCGAATGTGAAAGCTCCTGTTCCTTCGTCAAAGGCAGGTAGAATAACCGTCTCGATTTCACCGGTTGCAAGGTTTCCTGTCCAGTTGTAAGTATTTAGAGTCCCTCCTTGAATACCATATTCAATAGTTAAAGCAGTCAAGTTGTCCTGACCGAAACATCCGATCACAATCTCCGGAGTCACTGATGTTTCGCATACCGTTTCTTCAGGAGAATTGATTTGAACAATTCCAGCGTCTAGTTGAGGTAAAGTAAACAACGGAGCATTCCAGATACCTCGTCCATAAGTTGAAGCGACAATGGTATTCGATGCATAGTGAATTTCAAGCTCAGTGATCACAACGTTTGGAAGACCATCTTTGTACGGCTGCCAACTAGCGAAGGTGTCATCACGGTAGTACACTCCAGCATCCGTACCAACGTACACCGCATCATTCGTTCCTTCATGGTAAGCGATACAGTTCGCAGGAATATTTGGAAGACCATCAGAGATGTTGGTCCAAGAAGATCCGGCGTTATCACTGAAGTAAACTTTAGATCCATTGGTGTATCCTGAAAGTGTTACCCAAACACGCGTCTCATCTGCAGGATCAATTGCGATGTATGTAATGAACTGATTTGGTAAACCAGAAAGTGCACTGAAGTTTGTTCCGTCAGTGCTTAAGTACAGAGAAGCGCTCTTTGAGGCGTAGATGTAGTTGGTGTTTGATTTCGCAACCGCCAATGCATCAATGTTTCCAGACCCGAATGAACCAAGTCCTGTGAAGCTATTTCCACCGTCAGTAGAACGATAAACGGTAGACTTTCCGATGTACATGGTATTCGGATCAATTGGATCGAGAATGTAAGGAGTAAGCCAGTCGCCACCTTCATTTACACCCGTTCCATTGCTTGCAACGATTTGGTTGAAGCTACCTCCACCATTCGTTGACTTGAATATCGCTCCATAGTAGAGCGCACCTTACATGACATCTTGATTCGTGTAATCAATCGCTGATTCAAATCCGTCACCACCAATCACACGTGACCAGTTGTTTCCGTCTTTGAGGTTGGTTCCGTTATCTTGCCATCCTGAAATTACTCGGTTTTGGTTGGTTTGCGCCGTTCCAAGGCGATAGATTTGAGCGATTTCTAGGTTACTGGACAAATCAGTAAACGAGCTTCCTCCATTTGTTGTTCGGAATACACCACCATCACAAGCTACGAGTAGGGTAGAAGTACCTGGGATAAAGTTGAACCCATGGTTGTCCGCGTGAACGTACGGAAGTCCAGCAGCGCCGTACCAGTGACCAGTACAACTCCAGTTTGTTCCTCCATCTGTCGTTTTCCACACATTGACACCACCTACATAAACCGTGTTTGCATCGTTTGGATCTGCAGCAACCGCGAGATCATACCAAGCTTGACCTCCAGAGTCTGACCCGTTTTCAGACCATCCAAGTAGGTTCGGGCTGGACGCCATTTGTGTGAAGGTCAATCCACTATCTAGTGAACGATAGAACCCATAAAAACCTTGGTTCGCAGAACTACCTGCAAGGATGTATACAACATCCTGGTTTGCCTCCGAAACGGTAATCGCAAGACGACTCACTCCAGAAGAAGGAACCCCTGAAGTGATTTGTGTCCAGCTTGTTCCAGTATCTGTTGAACGCCAGAACTGTGTGTTGTTTCCAGTAGCATACATCACGTTTGGAGTGTTTGGCTTCCATTCAATGTCTTTGAAGTTTCCGCTTTGCACTTGATTCCACGATGAACCACCATCGGTCGTTTTGTAGATACCATTAGAAGTAGCAGCTAACAACGTCAAGTTATCCGTTGGATGCATAATCAAACGGTTAATACGACGTGTTTGTGTCACATCCCAGTTTAAGCCTGTAGAGCTCCAAGTAGCACCGTCATCTGTAGATTTAAGAACACCGAGAGAGTACGTGTCACCGGCATCTCCGTCTCCAGTTGCGATGTAAATGACATTGCTATTCGAATGATCGATTGCAACGTCAGTTACACCGATGGATGCTAACAAATCTGTATTCAATAAAGACCATGAGCCACCGGCATTGGTTGAGCGCCATAATCCGCCTCCAGGTGCACAAGCGTAATACACTGAAGAGTTATTCGGATCAGTCCGAACCATATTAATTCGTCCGGCACCTCCACCAGATGTGGGGATGTCAGTATTACCAAAGTAAGACCATACACCATTCATACGACCAGCTTCAGAAGGAGCATTTCTCATCTCATCCTGCACCGCATTCCAAGAGGCCATAGAAGAGAAGCGTTCCCCGCTAGGGTATACGCGCGGCTCCATAAACCACTCCCAGCGTTTGAACTGTTTGAAACCTTTCCCTTTTTCAACTTCTCGATCTGACCAATCTGAGTCAAAGGCATCTTGTACCTCGTAAAAGTTGATTTCAGGGTCAAGCATCATGTCACTCCAATGCTCTCCTGCATCTTGTCCGTATGACAAGCCCCAGGTAAAGAGCAATGCCACTAGCCATAATAATCGTTTCATATGTTGTGTGTATGGTGTTATCAAAATTTATCAGTCACACGCGGTTCCGAACACAGCAAAGAAGCTTAATCCGTCTGCCTGTGTTACCACTCCATCTCCGTTCATATCAGCTAAACAGTTCACTGAACAGCCGTAATCACCGAGAAGGATGAGTAGGTCAGAAACGTTGATTTGCCCGTCATTGTTGAAGTCACCAGCACATGGCGGAACCTCTTCATCAGGATCAACTATTCCATTACAATCATTATCAATGCCTTCTTCCGTAGAAGGACCTCCAGGGTATATGCCCCCATTATTATCGTTACAATCGGTGTTGTCAGCTACATAGCCAGCAGGTTGAGCACAAGCCATTACCATGTCAGTGTTGTCACCAAATCCGTCGTTGTCTGTATCTGCGTACCACGCCGTTGGCATAATACATGAACCGTCATCACATGTTGCTGCTGGATCATAGTTACATGCAGAGGCATCTGTACAACCATCTGGTAAGATACAAGAATCATCGTCACACGTGGCTATTGGATCGTAGTTACAAGCCGAAGCATCGGTACATCCGTCAGGAAGTTCACAAGATCCGTCATCGCATACGGCTGCAGGATCGTAGTTACATGCTGAAGCGTCAGTACATCCATCAGGAAGGATGCATGAACCATCGTCACATGTGGCAGCAGGGTCGTAGTTGCACGCTGCATCATTCGTACATCCATCAGGGAGAATACATGAACCATCATCACATTGAGCCGCTGGATCGTAGTTACATGCCGTAGCATCCGTACACCCATCAGGAAGTTGACATGAGCCATCATCACAAAGGGCCGCTGGATCATAGTTACACGCCGCAGCATTTGTACATCCGTCAGGAAAAATACAAGATCCATCGTCACACGTAGCAGACGGATCGTAATTACAAGCGGAAGCATTCGTACAACCATCAGGAAGTTCACATGAGCCGTCGTCAATTGTTGCTACTGGGCTGAAGTTACAAGCTGCTGGATCGGTGCATCCAAAACATGTAAAGTCGCACGATCCGTCATCAACAGTCGCCGTTGCATCGTAGTTACATGCTGTCGGATCCGTGCATCCAGGAGTTCCAACTGGAACACAGAAGTTTTCTATGACCTGGCTGCCATAGTTGGCCACAGCCATAGATACGAGTACGTTTCCAAATTCGTCAGTTACGTCATAGTTACCGTCAATTGCACAGCCAGAAGCAATCCCAGCAAGTCCGTCACCGAAGCTATCATTGATAGTCAAATCGTAACAGTCTGCTGCAAGACAGAAGTCATAAGTGTATGTCGTTTGGTCAGCAAGGGTATTTCCTGCTACCGTTTGAATTACGGTTCCATCATCAGCAGCGAGAGTCCAGCTAACTTCTTCACCCCAACAGTCTGTGAGTAGAGTGAACGTTGCATTGGTTGCTCCAGAAACAGTGTTGAAGTTGCTTGAACCAACGTTATTCGTAGGGTTGTCATCTGTACCTCCATTTGGATTCTGAACATCCGCGTTGAAGACGTGAGTACCTCCAGGAATGGTCATCGTTGGCAACGTGATCGTTGTTGATTCACCTGTTGCCAAAGAACCTATCCAGTTGAATGTAGTTGGTGAGCCACCATCTACATCGTATACTAGGTCAAAGCTTGTCAAGTCGAAGTTTCCGAAGTTGGAAACAACTACCTCTGGAGTGATTTGATCACCACAGTAATCTCCACCTGGTTCGTTGATTGACAGGATACCAGCGTCTAGATCATTCGCACCCACTGCAGGTCCAATTGTGAAGTTTTGGTTAGAGATATCGAAGAAGATGTTGTTCGAAGCTTTCACCTTGATTCGAGCAGTAGAACTTTCGCCAGCTGGAATCAATACCAATTCAGACCCATCATTCGCAGTGTTCGCTAGAAGGAGCGTTGGGTAGGTAAGGCCACCGTCCAATGAAAGGTAGATATCAACGTTTGAACAGTTGATAGGAGCAAGGTTAGTGTTGGCTACATCCCATGTCACGGTTTGGAACGTGTTTCCAGGGTAAACCACTGCTGTGTTTGGTGCAGTTACTAAGAACGGACCACCAACATCAGAAACGTCGAAGGTTACCTGATCATCATTCACACCACCAGCACCTGCAACGTTGTCACGCACTGTACAACGGAAAGTCAATGAACGTGTGTAGTTCGGCAGGAATTCTCCAATCACAGTAGTATTGTTCACCAGATCAGTGATACGAGGGAATACACGTGTAGGATCTGTAACAGATGGCCATGAACGGAAAATTGGCTGGTTTCCAGAAGGGTTGGTGAGGTTGTTGTCACCCCCAGCTGTAGCTGGACCTAGATCATATTCTTCCCAGTTGTAGGTAATCTCGTCGCCATCGGCATCAGAACCAACCGCAGTCAACTCAAATGGAGTCGAGATCGGGATTGTCCATCCTCCAGGACCTGCGTCAACAGTAGGAGGGGTGTTGCCTGTATTGGTCGTAACAGGACATGTTCCTCCGTTTCCGTTTACAACGAAGTTCCACATCTCGTTAATACTGTGATTGTGAAAGTGATCATCACTATTATTCTGAAGGTTCGGAGGGCAGATACCTGCGTAACCCATGATAGTGCTTGCTGAACCGGGCTCGAAGGCTGCTGAGCCAGCGCGGTTACAGCTATTATTTTGTGTGTGATTACCACCGAATTGGTGTCCCATCTCGTGACAAACATAATCGATATCAAACGGGTCACCCACTGGTGTTCCTTGTCCTGTCACACCACGTGCCTTGCTATTTCCACAAGGAGACTGAAGTTGAGCAATACCTCCACCACCAGTGGAGTAAACGTGACCAATGTCGTAGTTCGCACTTCCGATGTTGGCATCACAAGTTGTCTGGTTCTGGTTAAGCATAGCTCCACCATTTCCGTTGCTGTAAGGATCGGTAGCTCCATTCAAGAAGATTACCTGATCGTTGTTTGCTACGATGATCATACGAATCGCTACGTCACGCTCGTACACACCGTTAACACGGGTCATTGAGGTGTTCATGGCGGCAAGGGCATCTGCAGTTGTTCCTCCGTGGAACTGAGCATATTCCCCCGTACATGCTAAGGCTAGGCGGTAAGTGCGAAGCTGCGCCCCAAAGGGAGTGCGGGCTTCAGCACCCATACCCATCGTACGAATGTCTTTCTGCTGTCTCTTCTTGATTGGACGATCAGATTCAATTGCCTCGTCATACTCATTAGTGTCGATGTCATCAGGCATTACCGGAGGAAGTTCGTTGAAGACCTTCGTTGTCGTTGCATAGAAAGATGACTTCGTGTACGACATGTAGTATTCGTCTGTATCCAGACTAACTGGGTCGATGTATACTGTTTCTCCAGCGCGCAAAATCATTGCGTGGAAGCCTTTTTGTGTAAGGTCAAAACGAATCGTAGCTGTCTTATCGTCGATTCCTTGTCCGAGGTATGAACGGATATTAGGATAGCGAGATTGAAGCTCCGGAGCCATTACCGAACTCTCAACAAAGCGGAAGCTTTGCATTGTTCCGTCTGGCATCGGGATCGAGATGATCGCACCTGAATTTCGAACTGAAACTTCAGCTTCATCAGGCGCCTGATCAAGGATAGACTCCAGAAGTGAACGTTCAATTTGAATGCCTCGGTATTCTTCCGGGTTAATGGTTTGATTATTTCTAATCGGCAGCTGCGTGTCAGACCAGTATGACTGGGCTGAAAGGTTATTACAAAGTATGCAGAATACAGACGCAACTACAAAAGTGTAGACGTTCCTCATAGTACTGTATTAGTCAAGGTTGGGCGCCGCTCAACCGGCGCCCGTGATTGGTTGCTTAATTACATGGCGTTCCGAAGAACGATAGGAATGTTAAGAAGTCGGAAGAGCTGGTGTTTCCATCTCCATCGAGATCTCCAACACAGCCTCCAACGCAGCCGTAGTCAGCTAACATCATCAGGAGGTCAGCGATGTCTCGGTTTCCGTCTCCATTCATATCTCCTGGACAGGTTGACAATTCATCACCGTCAATGTTCCCGTCACAGTTATTATCGATGTCTCCACCGGTACCAGGTGCACCAGGGTAGACATTTCCGTTCATATCATCACAGTCTGTATCGACTTCACTGTATCCCACTTCTGGTCCGCAGAGAAGTACTCCTGCGCCTGCTCCAAATCCATCATTATCACCGTCAACATAGAAGGTCATTGTTGGGAAGGTGCAGCTGCCATCATCACACGTAGCTGCTGGATCATAATTGCATGCAGAAGCATCAGTACAACCATCAGGTAGGATACAAGATCCATCATCTGTATTCGCTGCTGGGTCGTAATTACATGCTGTAGCGTCAGTACAACCTGGGATTCCAGGAAGTGCCAAACAGAAATCGTGTGTTGCTTGGGCACCGAAGTTACCTCCAGCGATCATTTGTGCGTGGGTCGTTCCGTACTCATCAACAAGGATATAGTCTCCAATAACTCCTTGGTATTGAAGCCCATCGCCGAAGCTATCATATACGTTCAGTTGGTAACAACCTTCTGGCAAACAGTACGAGTAAGAGTAGGTTGTTTGCGTAGCTGAGTATGGTCCGTCAGAAAACAAAATTGTTCCCTGGTCATCGCGAAGGTCCCAAGTGGTTTCTGCTGGATAATTATCCGTAGTAATGTCGAAATCGATCGTAATTCCGGTACCAGCAGTTGAGAAGCTACTCGAACCGCTGTCGTTCGCGTTGTTTTCATCCGTCCCTCCATTTGGATTGACTACGGATGCATTGAATGTGTGTGCACCATCTGCCAATGTTTGCTGCGGTAGGGCAATGTTTACAGTGTTTCCTGAGGCAAGGGATCCAGACCATGCTTGTGACATCGTTGCCCCGCCATCTATTTGGTATTCGATCGTTAAGGACGTCAAAGTAGTCGTTCCTGCGTTGCGCACCGTTATCTCAGGGGTAACGTCTGATGTACAATAGATTCCATCAGGCTCAACGACATTCAATAATTGTGCGTCGAGCGCGACTGAAGGTGCATTTGGATCATACCCGTCAATGACCGTGTTCGAACAGCCAGGAGCGAGGTAAGTGCAAATACTTGGGAATGTCAAATCAAAACGACCATAGTAATCATTGACGTTGTTGGCACATGATGCCTGTCCTCCAAATAGCTGACCAATAATACGTTGGTTTTGGTCAAACAATGGAGAACCTGAAGATCCCGGTTCTGTTGTTCCATCTTCCCAGTCGAAGATTCTCCAACACTGCGCACCACCAAAGGTCGCTTGTCCAGCAGCATCCGTATCGAATGATATCTTCTTCAAGTCACCACTTGGGTGGTGGATTGCTACTTGGTTTGAAGGGAAATTTCCCGTTGCATCCCATCCAGCGTAGAATGGGGCGTACGCCGTTGGTACAGGATTCCCGTTGTTGATTTCTAGTAATGCATAATCTGTGCCGGCACCGCTTGAAAGAAGGGTTGAGCCAGATACGGTATCAAATGCTCCGACATTGTTTCCAGAACACGTGGTGCTTTGCCAGTTAAATCGGAATACCCATGAAGCCACGCTACCACCTAGACAGTGATTCGCGGTCAAGAAATATGGGTGTCCGTCGTTTGCTGTATTGTTCACCAAGGCACCTGTACAGATCCCGTT
This sequence comes from Flavobacteriales bacterium, assembly GCA_022447625.1. GTDB lineage: Bacteria > Bacteroidota > Bacteroidia > Flavobacteriales_D > Sanyastnellaceae > Sanyastnella. The sequence continues at coordinate 203,277 of JAKVAX010000004.1, forward strand.
ACCGTTCACAACAATCATGGCTACTGAGTTGATTTGGTCTTCCCATCCAGCTGAAACAGGGCAAATAACGTTGTTGTTACATGCTCCAGAGTCGCCGATTCCACGGGCAACTACGTCTAGGTCGCGGTATGCGTGCGTAAGTGTTTCAATCTGAAGTTCACCAATGCCGATTTGATTCGCCGGCTCACGGTATTCAACGATAATTTCATCGCTTGGAATAGGGTAGGTTCCGAATCCGAGGTCATCTCTGTTATTCTCTGAGGTGAATGCTCCGAGGATGTGCAGGTGATCTGCAGAGTAAACAAAAACTTCCCCACCTTCAGGAATTTTGAAGATGTCAAAGCTCAAGTTCAAAGAATGCGCTCCTGGAGATGCCAGCTTGAGGAGCCAAACACGATCTCCATTTGGCAATTCATGCCATTGACCGGAGTTATTCAGGTTTCTTCCTAAAACGAAATTCTTACCAAAACGGTAAGGAGCATCCTTAAATTCATTATTGATTTCGTCTTCAGCCAGCATGGCATCGACATCAAATGATGGCATTTCCATTACCGGGACATGCCAGTTGATTTTATTCTTCTCGAATGTTGCAGGGGTGCCTCCTTGACTTATCTGAGCGAAGCCTTGGGTGTATAGCTGCACAAAGCACGCGCAAAGCGCGAGCTTCAGCAAAGGTTTTAACGTGATCATTGTACGTTGGTTAACGGTTCTAATTAGTAGTCCTACCAGTAAATTTAGGAAATATATAGGCTCTATTTCGTACGGTTTGTCGAAGGAAAGGTTGCGTACGTCGTAACATTGGATGCCTACAGGGGTGAAAACAAGCGTTATACGCGGTCTGTATGCAGTAGGTGTAACAAGGGTCTTGGATGCCTCATTCCAATAAATCCACGGAAAACTTCTCGAAATCTTGAAAAATGCCCGTCAATGTTGATAAATCTGACGGTTTTGGCCTGTTCTTCGGCGTTGGTATGGGTAAATTAGCGCTTGATTTCATTCAAAGCCCCCTTTTGTGGGATTCAGTGGCTTTTAATTGGACTCCTGACGAGATTTATGGCTGAAGTACAGTATACAGAAGATAATATCCGTTCCCTCGATTGGAAAGAGCACATTCGGCTTCGTCCGGGTATGTACATCGGAAAACTAGGTGACGGTTCAACAGCAGACGATGGTATCTACGTTCTGCTCAAAGAGGTAATTGATAACTGCATCGATGAGTACGTAATGGGCTACGGAAAGACGATTGAGATCAGTATCAAAGACGAACTTGTGAAGGTGCGAGATTACGGCCGAGGTATCCCGCTGGGTAAAGTGGTCGACGTAGTTTCGAAGATGAACACTGGTGCGAAGTACGACAGTAAGGCCTTCAAGAAATCCGTTGGTTTGAATGGGGTGGGTACGAAAGCAGTGAATGCTTTGAGTACTTCATTTACCGTAGAGTCAGTCCGTGATGGAAAGATGAAGTCAGCTTCATTCGAACAGGGGAACCTCCTAGAAGAATCCAAAGAAGAGGAAAGCTCAAAGCGCAGAGGTACGCGCGTGACTTTTGTTCCAGACCCAAGTATCTTTGTCAACTTCCAGTACCGCATGCAATACGTGGAACGCTTGCTCTGGAATTATGCATACCTGAATACTGGATTGACGATCTACTTCAACGGTCAGAAATACCATTCAGAAAATGGACTCAAAGACCTACTGAACGCCAATCTCGGACAAGAGCCTAACTACCCAATTATCCACCTATTGGGTGATGATATAGAGGTGGCCTTGACCCATACTCAAGCATACGGAGAAGAGCATTACTCATTCGTTAACGGACAGTACACAACCCAAGGTGGTACGCACCAAGGGGCTTTCCGTGAAGCTTTAGTGAAAGTGGTGCGTGACTTCTTCGGGAAAGACTACGATGCGGCTGATATTCGTGCTGGTGTCGTAGGTGCCATCTCGATAAAAGTGATGGAGCCTGTTTTCGAATCGCAGACCAAGACGAAGCTTGGATCTACGGAAATTGAACCGGATGGAGCTTCGATTCGAAGCTTTGTGCTAGACTTCCTCAAGCGTGAACTCGACAATTTCCTTCATAAGAACTCAGAAATCGCGGAGGCTATTCAGAAGCGCATCCTTCAAAGCGAAAGAGAGCGTAAAGACCTTGCGGGTATTAAAAAGCTCGCCCGCGAGCGCGCGAAGAAGGCTAACCTGCACAACAAGAAACTGCGTGATTGTCGCGTTCATCTGAACGAAAAGAAAGATCGTAGAGAAGAAACAACACTCTTCATTACCGAGGGTGATTCTGCTTCTGGTTCTATTACGAAAGCTCGCGATGTGAATACACAAGCGGTATTCTCATTGAAAGGGAAGCCATTGAACAGCTTTGGGCTCACAAAGAAGATCGTATACGAGAACGAGGAGTTCAATCTGCTTCAGGCAGCATTGAATATTGAAGACGGACTCGATAACCTGCGTTACAACAACGTGGTGATCGCAACCGATGCCGATGTGGATGGAATGCACATTCGATTGCTGCTTATCACCTTCTTCCTGCAGTTCTTCCCCGAATTGGTGAAGAGCGGACACCTTTACGTCCTGCAAACTCCTTTATTCCGAGTTCGGAATAAGAAAGATACCTACTACTGCTACTCCCAAGAAGAGAAATTGGAGGCTATGGAGAAAGTCGGACGTAACCCAGAGATCACAAGATTCAAGGGGCTTGGAGAGATTTCACCTGACGAGTTCAAGCACTTTATCGGGGAGAATATTCGTCTAGATCCAGTGGTTATCGGGCAAGATAGCAGCATTAAAGACCTGCTTACCTTCTTTATGGGTAAGAATACACCAGATAGACAAAGCTTCATCATTGAAAACCTCCGTGTGGAACGTGATGAAATTGAAGAACCAGCTTAACAGCCTAACAAGACATGGCAGAGAACGAAGAATTCGAACGCGACGAAGAATTCGAAGACAGTGGAGATAATACCCTGGAGAATGTCATCCAGGTGAAGGGGATGTATAATGACTACTTCCTCGACTATGCCTCATATGTAATCCTTGAACGTGCAGTCCCTCACTTGTATGACGGACTAAAGCCGGTACAGCGCCGTATCCTGCACTCTTTGCGAGAAATGGATGATGGACGTTTCCATAAGGTGGCGAATGCGATTGGTAACACCATGAAATATCACCCGCACGGTGATGCTTCTATTGGTGATGCCATGGTTCAGATTGGTCAAAAAGAGATTCTCCTCGATACTCAGGGAAACTGGGGTAACATCTTGACTGGAGATAGCGCCGCTGCTCCACGTTATATCGAGGTGAAGCTTTCTAAGTTCGCAAATCGCGTTGCGTTCAATGGAAAGACCACTACATGGTTAAGCTCGTATGACGGACGAAACCAAGAGCCGGAAACGCTTCCGATGAAGTTTCCATTGTTACTTGCTCAAGGAGTTGAAGGTATCGCCGTAGGTCTTGCGTGCAAGATCCTCCCACACAACTTTGTGGAGTTGATTGATGGTTCAATTGACATCCTTAAAGGCAAGAAAGTGACGCTCTATCCAGACTTCCCAACTGGAGGGATGATGGATGCATCTGACTACAACGACGGACTGCGAGGTGGAAAGATTAAGGTGCGTGCCCGCATCAAGAAGGTGGATGCTAAGACACTGTCAGTGTACGAATTGCCGTATAACACCTCAACTACTAGTTTAATCGGTTCGATTCTGAAAGCCAACGATCGCGGGAAGATCAAAATCAAGAAGGTAGAAGATAATACAGCCGATCAAGTTGAAATTCTGATTCACCTAGCATCAAACGTTTCTCCTGACAAAACGATAGATGCATTGTACGCATTCACTGACTGTGAAATTTCTATCTCACCGAACTCGTGTGTGATTGAAAATGATCGTCCGCAGTTCCTTGGAATGAGTGAGATGCTTCGTCGCAGTACTGAGCGTACTAAAGACTTGTTGAAGCAGGAGCTGGAGATTCGCAAAGGTGAGCTTCAAGAACAGTGGCATTTCGCGAGTCTTGAAAAGATATTCATTGAGAAGCGCATTTACCGCGACATTGAAGAGTGTGAGACGTGGGAAGCGATTCTTGAAACAATCCACAAAGGATTAAAGCCTCACATCAAGCACCTCATCCGTGAAGTGACCGATGAAGATGTCACTCGTTTGACTGAAATCCGCATCAAGCGTATTTCGAAGTTCGATAGCTTCAAGGCCGATGAGAAGATCGCTTCGTTGGAAGGAGAGATTGAGAAGGTTCAATTCCACCTGGATAACCTGACAGACTTCGCCATCGACTACTTCAAGGAGTTGAAGAAGAACTTCGCTGAAGGACGTGAGAGAAAAACAGAGATTAAAGCCTTTGATACCATTGATCGTTCAAAAGTAGCCGTGGCCAATGCCAAGCTGTACGCGAACTTCGAAGAAGGCTTCATTGGCACAGGCTTGAAGCGTTCTGAAGGAGAGTTTGTTTGTGATTGTTCAGACATCGATGATATCATTGTCTTCCGCAAAGACGGTACGATGATCGTTACGCGAGTTTCTTCGAAGGCCTTCGTGGGCAAAGACATCATCCATGCTTGGGTTTGGAAGAAGGGCGATAAGCGCCGTGTCTACAACTGCATTTACCGTGATGGAAAAGCAGGAAAGACAATGGTGAAGCGCTTTAGTGTGACTTCGATTACTCGTGATCGTGAATACCCAATTACAAAAGGTACTCCAGGTTCAGAGGTCTTGTACTTCACAGCCAATCCAAATGGTGAAGCTGAAGTGGTGACCATCTATCTGAAGGCGATTCAACGTGTGAAGAAGCTGAAGTGGGATATCGATTTCTCTGAAATCCTGATCAAAGGACGAGGAGCAGGAGGTAATACGGTGACCAAATTCCCAGTTCGTAAACTTGAATTGAAGGAGAGTGGAGTCTCTACCTTGGGTGCTCGTAAGATCTGGTTTGATGAAACGGTGCAGCGTTTGAACGCTGATGGAAGAGGGAATTTCCTTGGTGACTTCAATCCTGAAGACAAGATCCTTGTGCTCATGAGTACGGGAGAATATAAGCTGACCGGCTTTGACCTCGCCACGCACTTCGATGAGAACAAAATTCACATTGAGAAATGGGATCCAGAACGCCCAATTTCTGCAGTGTATTACGACGGAGAGAAAGAAGAATACTACGTGAAACGCTTCTTACCTGAATCTACAAGCAAGAAAACGAGTTTCATTTCTGATCATGAGAATAGTCGCTTAGCTGTTGCTTCGACGCTTCACCACCCACATGTGCGTGTGAAGTTTAACAAGCGATTTAAGCATACCAGAGATAAGGAAGATCAAATCCTAAACCTGCGAGAGTTTATCGCTGTGAAAGGGATGAAAGCGCTTGGAAATAGACTTTCGCCGCTTCCTATAACTGAAGTTCTGATGGAACCGGCTATTGAAGACTTGGAAGCTAAGGTCGAGGCTGAAATCCAGGCGGAAAAGGCAGCGCAAAATCCGGCTCCTCCGGCTGCTGCAGCTGCGGAAGATTTTGCTCCGGAAGCTGACCAAATCAGTCAGCCGATTGATTTGGAACTCCCAGATAGCTCGAAGAAAGGCACTCCACCTGAGGAGGGTGAGCAACCGACCTTATTCTAGACCCATTGATTTAAGCTACTTTCGCGACGCATGAATAAGATCGTCAGTTTTGTAACGCGCTTTATTCCTCGCCACATTTTGCAGCGAGTGGCGCACTTGTTTCTTCAGTTGTTGAGCTTCTTTTATCGAGGGAAGAACATTGAAGATCCAATCTCTGGAATCTCGTACCGCAAGATTCTCCCTTACGGTCGTGTACACAGTCGTCCGAATGCCCTAGCACCAGACAGCATGTCACTCGAGCGCCATCGATTGATCTGGCTTTACCTGCGAGAGAAGACGAATTTCTTCAAAGATGATCTACGCTTCCTGCACATGGCGCCTGAATACTGTTTCTTGAAACTATTCAAGCGCCAGAAGAATCTCGAGTACGTGACTGGAGACCTTCTTTCTCCTTGGGCAGAGCACCATTTCGACGCTCATCAAATCCCGTTTGAAGACAATAGCTTCGATGTGGTAATGGCGAATCACCTGCTTGAGCACGTTGAAGATGATCGTCAGGTGATGCGTGAGTTTCATCGTATTATGAAGCCAGGCGGTTGGGGTATTTTCCAGGTTCCTATTGATTACGCTAGCGCGGAAACTCAAGAAGACCCAAACGTGACTGATCCTGCTGAAAGAGAACGTTTGTACTGGCAGCGTGACCATGTTCGTTTGTATGGACGAGACTATGCGGAACGCTTACGTGAAGCCGGTTTTGAAGTGAAAGAAGATGATTATGTTGGGGAACTAGGGAAGGAGCTTCAAGAGCGATATGCTTTGATGCCCGAAGAAATCATCTACTACTGTCATAAGAAATAAGGAATCACGCTTCGGCGCTAGCCTTTACGAAATCCAGATCATTAAACGCGTTGAGAAGCTCTTCAGTCAAACTCTGACGAACCGAAGTTGTCAAGGTGCATTTGAATTCGAACTCGTGAGTGATCATCTCAAGATCATAATCCTTCAAGATCTTCATTACAGAACCCATTGCCTCATATGGGAAGTCAACCTTGATAGTGTCTTCAACGAGTAACTCAATAATGCTACCCGCCTCAATAGCCTCACGTGCTGAAGTGCGGTAAGCGTCGATCAATCCGCCCACGCCAAGTTTCACACCTCCGAAATATCTGACCACGACAATCAACACATTCGTAAGGTCATAGCTTTGGATTTGACCCAAGATTGGTTTACCCGCGCTGTTGCTAGGCTCACCATCGTCATTCGCGCGATAGCGTTTTTTATCATGCCCCAATCGCCAAGCATAGCAATGATGACGTGCAGCGTGATGCTCCTTTTTAACTACCTCTAAGAAAGCCTTGATTTCATCTTCATTGCGCACAGAAAAAGCATAGCCAAAATGCTTGCTGCCTTTGACTTTATAAAGACTTTCAGAGCGTCCTTTGAGGCTTAGATAAGTGTCTGAAGCTTCGCTCAAGAAATAGGGTTCAAGTTCACAGAGAAGACTGTGATTGAATTCGGATCGCGGTCGTAATACAGTTTATCGAGTGCTCCGAGAACATTCTTTGCACTGAAGTAAGAAGTGTGAAGCAAGCTTTCACCATGAATAGACCACTGGATAGTGTACGAGCTCTCGCGATCTTTGTAGTTCTTTACGTACTCAAGCATTGAGCGAAGTGCATCTAGCTTGCTCACTCCCTCGCAAATGTGGAACAAGAAGCTCTGATTGTGACGAGGGTTGATGGTGATCAAACGCAGAATTGCGTTGTTGTCTTGCTCATCGAAATCGAATACGACACTATTTTTCCCAAGGCCAATGTATTCACTGATCTCAGCTTGGATCTGAGCGATCTCGATATTCTTATCTACAGTCATGGAGTTACTTTACTTAACAAAGCTACGAAATCAAGTTCCTTCAAGCTTGCGCTGAAGATACTTTCTAAGAACGCCGAACTTACGCTTGAATGAATCAGCTACAATATGCTGAAGAATAGGAACCTCTTCAGATTTGAAGAACGGATTTTTCTCAACTATTGTTGGTTGCTAGGAGAGGGATGTGGCATTCTTAGAAAACCGTTTTCAAGATGCTTTTCAAAATCGCTAATTGGCGCAGTCATGTTCCGTTTTTAGTCTATTTGGCCAGTAGTAAGCCTGAGCGTACGCTCCAATCAGTAAGGTGAGTTGGATGTTCTGAAACTACTCCCAAATGCGCTCGTGCCAAAACGGTGCGTATTCTTTTCTTGGTAGGAGGTCTCCGCAGCTTCCTTTGCCTGGGTAACAGAACCCCATGGGCATAATGGCAAATTTTGAATCGTCATAGGATGTGTCGCGATCAACATTCAACCATTTCCGCAAACGGTCTCCGCCTGGGTCATTCCATGCAATCCCTGAGGTATGAATTCGAGTTCTTGGTGCTTGTCCGATGATCATGAATGATGCGTCTTTATCAAAAGCCACTACAGGTCTAGGACCCAGCACAAGCGATGCAACGCAGACGGTGCATCCAGCAATCTCTTTTTTTAAGTTTCTCCACTTTTCCAATTACTCATTCAAAGCGACATCTCACCAGTACATTTAGCCAACTAATCAATCTGGCTTTTGCTCATGACAGGTTGAACATACTTTAGCATAAAATAATCCAATGAAAAAGCTATACACTTTAATCGTACTTCTCCTGTGTGTTGTTGGGATGAATGCCCAAACCTACACTAGCGGTGACATGCTTTCACCGGTTGCGAACGAATTTACCATGAATCAGATTGATTACGTAGACCTCAGCTCTCAAACAGGTGCGAATCAAACATGGGATTTTTCAAACGAAACGAACTGGTCTGATCTGGCCTTCTCGGTGATGAACCCTGCAGATGTTGATGGGGCTGATAATTTCCCGCAAGCGAACTATTCATTGAATGCTGATGATCTGATAAACAACTTCCTTTCAGTGACTTCAAGTGGTGCTTCGGTATTGGGACTCTATGGTAACGCCGGTGGAATAGAAATCATCCAAACCTTCTCTGATCCACAGACACTGTACGGATTCCCTTTGACTTTCGGTGCTAGCGGTAGCGATGATTACGAAGGTTCAATGAGCTCTGCAGGTTTCGTTCAAGGAATGGAAGGAACTGTGACTTGGGAAGTGGTTGGCTCTGGAACAGTAATCACACCTATGGGAAGCTTCTCGAATGCACTCATGATTCACACTTTTGATGACGGAATCATCTCTTCAGAAGCAGGAGGAATGACTTTCGAGGGGACATCAACTGTTGATAGCTACGAAATTCTAGTATCTGGTTACCCAATTCCTTTGGTTCATATGGATGTAACAACAACCGAATTCTTCGGCGAGGTAGATAGCGAAACAACAGCGTACATCATGGCAGATGCGGGAGTGTCTGTGTCTGAATTAGGCAAGGCATCGTTTGATGTGTATCCAAATCCAGCGAATGATGTGGTTTATATCGCTAACGCGGAAACGGTGAGTGCACAGATTGATATTCTTGACATGACAGGCAAAGTGGTCTTCACTCAATCAACGAACGGAAACCAAACGATTACGGTAGATACAAGTAACCTGAATGCAGGCCTTTATTTCGTGGCTATGCGTACGGGAGAGTCAATAAGCACGCAGAAGCTAATCATCGAATAATCGCGTGATACTATTAAGGTTACGGAGAGGCCAGGACATACGTTCTGGCCTTTCTTCATATAGAAGTGTTCGAATAATGTTAGAACTGCGTGAGATACGTCGAGAACAATGCACTTATTTTCGTTCTAAAAACAAAAGTACATGTCTCATACAGTCATCATTGGTAACGGAATATCTGGTGTAACCGCCGCCAGACATATTCGGAAACGCAGCGACGATCGCATCACGATTATCTCTGCAGAGACCGATCATTTCTTTAGTCGTACGGCGCTGATGTATATCTACATGGGGCATATGACTTACGAAAACACCAAACCTTTTGAAGATCACTTCTGGTCTAAAAACAGAATTGATCTGATGCGTGAGTACGTATCTACAATAGACTATGCGAAGAAGACACTTCAGTTTTCAAATGGGGGTACCTTGGCTTACGATAAGTTGATTCTGGCGGTAGGATCTAAACCCAACAAATTCGGGTGGCCTGGTCAAGACCTTGATGGTGTTCAAGGGCTGTACAGTTACCAAGACTTGGAGCTGTTAGAGAGGAATACGCATGGTCCATTGGTAAAATACCCAGTAAAAAAGAAAGTAAAACGTGCAGTGCTCGTAGGAGGAGGTTTGATTGGAGTGGAATTCGCTGAAATGCTTATGACCCGTGATATTGAGGTGACATTCTTAGTTCGCGAAGATCGCTTCTGGGGTAACGTTTTACCGAAAGAGGAGGGGGAACTTGTTGCTCGCCATATGATTGAGCACCACGTTGATCTTCGACTCAACACTGAGCTCGCGGAGGTGATACCAGATGAGAATGGTCGTGCCAAAGCCATCAAAACCAAAGACGGCGAAACGATTGAATGTCAGCTTGTGGGATTAACAGCTGGAGTTTCGCCGAACGTAGCTTTTCTGAGAGGCGGTGAGCTGGAGATAGATCGCGGAATACTAGTGGATGAATACCTGAAAACGAATATTGCTGACGTCTATGCCATCGGTGATTGCGCTCAAATGAGAAATCCTTCGAAAGGAAGAAGGCCGCTCGAGCAAGTGTGGTATACCGGACGAATGATGGGAGAAACAGTAGGAGCAACGCTAACAGGTACGCCAACACCATACAAGCCAGGATACTGGTTCAATAGCGCGAAATTCTTTGATATCGAATACCAAACCTATGGTACGGTTCCCGCGCGTGACCTAGATGGATTATCTGAGTTTTATTGGGAGCATCCGGATGGTAAGATCTGTATCAAGATTGTCTTTGAAACAGCAACCCGCCGATTCCATGGTATCAATACCTTCGGAATTCGAATGCGTCACGAGCGATTTGATAAATGGCTCAATGAAGAACGATCTGTAGATCATATCATGGAGTATTTGGCGGATGCGAATTTTGATCCTGAATTTTATCGCAAACACGAAAAAGCGGTAGTCTATAAGTTCAACGCAGAACAGGGAACCTCGATCATTCCAAAGAAAAGAAGCTGGAAACGCATTTTTAGCATAGCCTAAGATCATGAAGAGTATTAAAAGAATAGGACTAATCTTGCTCATCGCAGGGATTTCGATCTTCACGCTTAGCTTGGTTTTTCCAAGCTATGAGATTACGGATTACACCGTGAATCAACACTTTGACCCGATTATTCATGGCTATCAAGTTGATTTGAAGAAGGCTGCAGCAGAAGGGGATACCTCGGCCGTAACTCAGGCGAAAATCAAGGTGGATTCCTATTCTGCTTTGCGCGACCGTTTGTTGACAACGAAGGGTGACTATGGAGTGAATTTCGTCGCTGTAAGTTCTGCGATCAGAACTCAGCTAAATGAACATAACGAGGCGCTCAAAGCCGACAGGAAGGGGGACGCTGTCATTTGGGATGCTCCACGAGATTTCGCAGCTTCAATTATGCGACCTGCAGCAGCAGGAATAAGTGTGGGAATGAAGGGGCTCCTCTTGTTCTTGACGTTCGGATTGGCCATGATAGGAGGGGTGATGTATATCCTTCCAAATGTTGTGCTGATGGGACCTCCTGGGATTAAGAACCACCATGTATTCCATGAAAAGCCGACGAATAGAGGATGGATCGGCTGGCTGGTATTTGTTTGGTTGGTGAGTTTTTACATTCTGTTGTATTTCTTTCCAGACTATACCCTTGGTTGGGTATTCCCAACAGACCCAGCGAGCCAGTTCTTGAAAAACCAAGACGCTAGTCGTTGGTTCCTGTATGGTCTGATGTATTGCTCTGTCATGACTGTTATGGCTATTAGAATGTACGTGAAGTACCGTAACAACCGCTATCAGATTGTTCGTACCTCGAGCGTACTCTTCTTTCAGGTGGCTTTTGCCTTCTTGATTCCGGAATTATTGACACGTTTCAATCGTCCTTCAATGGACTTCAAGAACATTTGGCCACTTGACTACGATTTCTTCTTCAATTGGAATTTAGACCAGTTGATTGCTGAAGGAACGCTCGGCGTCTTTATGTTGGTTTGGGGTATCGCCTTGATCGTTGTGGCGGTTCCGGTATTCGTCTACTTCTTCGGAAAACGCTGGTACTGTAGTTGGGTTTGTGGTTGTGGAGGATTGGCCGAAACACTTGGTGATCCCTACCGTCAATTAAGCGACAAGAGCGTCAAAGCATGGAAGATTGAACGCTTCCTGATTCATGGAGTTTTGGTGTTCTCCATATTCATGACAGGTTTGACCTTGTACACATACTTCAGCGGAGTATCCCAAGTCGCTGGGGTTGATACCTACGATGTACAGAAGACTTACGGGTTCTTGATTGGATCAGTATTCTCAGGAGTAATCGGAACCGGATTCTATCCAGTAATGGGTAGCCGTGTTTGGTGCCGTTTCGGCTGTCCGTTGGCTGCCTACTTAGGATTGGTTCAGCGCTTCAAAAGTCGTTTCAGAATTACCACAAATGGTGGACAGTGTATTTCCTGTGGAAACTGTTCTACGTACTGTGAGATGGGAATCGACGTTCGCTGGTATGCACAGCGCGGTCAGAACATCGTTAGATCATCGTGCGTAGGCTGCGGAATTTGTTCAGCGGTTTGTCCACGAGGAGTCTTGAAATTGGAGAACGGGCCGGAAGAAGGACGTATCAACGATAACCCTATCATCATTGGAAAAGAGGGAATCCAACTTTCGACAGATGTAACAATGTAATATAGGTATGCGTCTTTCATTCGTCGGAAAGTTCTTAGTACCTTTCCACGGCCTCGGATTAAACCTGCGCGGCTCGATTTTGTTAACTGTCTCAAATCAAGACGAATGAAGCAATTCCATCTTTTATTAATAGCCTTCTTGGCTGTCCCAACTATGGCTCTCTCACAGTCGTTCGCTGACATGGGTGAAGAGTTACCAAACGAATATCACTCAGGCGGAACAGTCGGTGTAGTTGACATGAACAATGACGGCTACGATGATATTGTTACTCTCGATAACGCTAACACGCTCATCGTGCTTTACCAAGGTGCGAATGGGTGGACAGAAGTGAACTATGGTCAGATCTCAGGATCTAATCAGTGGGGATTCTCTATTGGAGACATGAACAACGATGGTCACAATGATGTGGTCTCTGGAGGTGCTTACGATGGGTTTCACTTCATATCAATTTATGAGCAACGGGTATCTGAACAATTTGATCTTCTGAACGGAAGCATGTTCATGCAAGACTGCAACATGCACGACATCGATAACGATGGTTACCTAGATTTCTTCGGATGTCACGATGATGCTACTTCTCGTGTTTGGCGAAACAACGGCGCCGGAGCAATGGTTCCAAACGAATTCATGATCGATTTCCAATCTTACGATTTCTCTGATTACCCAGACACAGACCATTCAGGAAACTATGGATCAGTTTGGTGTGATGTAGATGACGATGGTGATAATGACCTATTCATTGCGAAGTGTCGTCAGTTCGTTTCTGATCCAATGGACCCACGTCGTATCAATCAACTTTGGATCAATGACGGTGAAGGGAACTTCACAGAAGAGGCGGAAGCTCACGGGCTCGTGTGCTACGAGCAGTCATGGACAGCTGATTTTGCTGATTACGATAATGATGGTGACTTTGATGCTTTGATCACAAACCACTCGTCAAACATGATGCTCTTTGAGAACGACGGAAGTGGGAACTTCACGGATGTATCAGAAGCAGCAGGAGTTGACGTCAACGGATTCTTCCTTCAAGCAAAGATGATTGACTTTGACAACGATGGCTACAACGACATCGTTTACTCGGGTGGTGTACACTCATACTTCCACAACAACGGTGATGGAACATTCACTGAAGAGCCAAACAAGTTCCCATACAATGATACAATGCACAGCTTCGGTATCGGTGACCTTAACCGGGATGGTTTTGTAGACCTATACGCTAGCTACGGTAACATCTATGTTGACCCTGACGGAAATAATCCTGATCGCGTTTGGATGAACGAAACAAATGATAACAACTGGGTGGTATTTGATCTAGAAGGAATCATCTCAAACCAAAACGCAGTAGGTGCAAAGGTGAAGATCTATGGAGATTTCGGAGTACAAGTGCGCGAAGTACGCGCTGGAGAAAGCTACGGTATCGTAAACACATTCCAACTACACTTCGGTCTTGGTGAGACGACTGAGATCGACGAAGTAGTGATCGAATGGCCAAGCGGAATGGAGACAGTGATTACTGATCCAGAAATCAATACTTTCCAAACTATCTTTGAAACAGAATGTCAGTTGGCAAACGTTGACATCATTGCTAACGGGCCACTAGAAATTTGTCCTGGAGAATCAGTAAACATCGAAGCGCCTATGGGTTACACTTACCTATGGAGCAATGGTGAAACAGGAATGAGCATTGACGCCGTTGAGACTGGTAACTACAGTGTTACAGTATTTGATGAGAACGGGTGTCCTGGAGCTTCAAATATCGTTGAGGTGGTTGTAGTACAGCCTGTACTTCCTTCAGTTACTGTGAACGGTGATACTCAATTCTGTGAAGGTGGTTCTGTTGAATTGATCTCTTCAAATGCTGACAGTTACGAGTGGTCAGATGGTACGGAGTCTCAAGTATTGACTGTAACTGAATCAGGAATTTACTTCGTAACTGTTCCTGGTGTTTGTGCAGACGATTTGGAGTCAGAAGAAATTACAGTAGTTGTACTGGATGCACCTGATACGCCATCTGTTCCAGATGAGAGTATTGAAAACCCTGGTACGGCCACATTGATCGGTACAGGTAATGAGCTTCACTGGTACGAAAACGAAATGGACGCCGATCCAATTTTCGTTGGAAACACATTTGAAACGCCATTCTTGAATAGCACAACTTCATTCTGGGTAGAAGACGTAAATATTTACGGAGGAGTGCAAGGAAACGGAGGTAAAGAGAACTATGATGAAGTAAACGGACAGTACCACTTCAACTCTAACTTCTGGTTGGTATTTGACGCAAATGAAGACATCATTATCGATAACGTAAAAGTGTACGCTGGAAACGAAGGCATGCGCTCAATTGCAGTAATCGATAACAATGGAACAATCGTAGCACAAGGAGACTTCAATGTGCCGCAGGGAGAGTCAGTAGTTGATCTAGGTTTCTTTGTGCCAGCAGGTGCAGGGTACGGTCTACGCAGCTTAGATGATGATCCGCAACTATGGCGTGAAGACGATAACTCTGAACAAGCATACCCATACGACTTAGGTGGATTGGCAACAATCGTTTCTAGCTCAGTTGGTGGAGCTGGAGCAACAGAGTACTACTACTTCTTCTACGATTGGAACGTATCTACTCCAAGTTGGGAGTGTGTTTCTGACCGTGTCGAGGTAATTGTTACGGTTGTTGGAATTGAGGAAATCGAAGCGTTGGCTTCATTAAACGTATTCCCGAACCCTGCTTCTGACATGGTGACGGTTGCGTACGAATTGACTGCGCAAAAAGACGTTGAGTTACACATCACAGACCTAGCAGGTCGGACAATTGTAAATGAGCAATTGTTGTCTGCTATTGGTGCAAATCAAGAGGTGGTTAACCTTTCTGAGTTTGCGACTGGAGTATACGAGCTTCAACTTGTCATAGATGGTCAAACAGCTGCTTACAAGCTGATCATCGAATAAGTCGACTGATGATATAAAAAGAGGTGACCTCAGGGTCACCTTTTTTTATGTCTATAGTTTTTTATCGGCGGGTGTAGATATAGAATTCCGCTGGAGTGGTAGCGAGCTTATTCTGAGCACGAGGGTGATTAGGGTTGTCGAGTTTTCGACTCAATTCCCATTCTGGATATCGTTCCTCGATGTCTTTTGTGAAAAGCCTTGGGTGGACGTGGTTAGGGTGACTACCTTCTACATAGACTTCGTTCCATGCGTAAATGATCACCATCGATTCCGCGCTAGCGAAAAGATCATTCATATAAGCATCATAAACATGGGGTTCTGTGAGGTGATATATAACATCAATGGAAAGGGTAGCGTCACATCTTGGAATCTCTTTAGAGGTACCGGTTTTATAGACCTGGAAAGAAAGATCTGGTCGATCTTCAAAGCGCTTGCTTAGCCTAGAAATAATGGTTGTTGACACATCAAGTCCGTAGTATTTTTCAAAGCGAAACATGTTGAGTTGATTCCCATCACCACACCCAAACTCAACCGCTGAATTTAGATTGAATTCATCAATGAGTTGGTTTATGACTTCTGCCTTGTAGTCAGCAAAGTGCTGGTAGCTGCCTTCACCGCTATTTCCACCTTGGGCATAGCGATCTTCCCAGTAACTGGCTGAATCGAATTTAGAACGTTTAAAGAGTCTGGAAAAAAGGCTCATTCAGTAAATGGATTTGCATACATCTCTTCGGAGATCATGTAAGGATCGTCAAGAGTATGCAAAAAAGCAACTAAGGCTTCGATATCTGAATCAGAAAGATTCATCACAATAGGAGTTCCGCCTGTGGTAAGTTCGTAGGTCAATCGGTCATCGAGGTTCGGGTGAGCGACGATGTTGCTGTTGTAATGTTCAACGGCTTCTTTAAGAGTTGCAAAACGGCCATCGTGCATGTAAGGGGCAGTGTAGCCCAAGTTACGGAGGGATACCATTTTGAACTTGCCGTGATCGTTTGGATTGCCATTGACGTCTCCGGCGCCACCGTCGATATAATTCTCGTCAAGGCCGGTATTGGCGGTTCCCGGTGTGTAGAATTGAACTGTCATATGGCACTGGTTACACCGAGTGACACCATTGAAGAACAGTTCTCTTCCTTCTGCTTCCAGCTCTGTAAAATTCGCGAAGTCAATGTCATAGCCTTCGTCCCATTTGGAGCGGTATGAAAAGATAGAACGAATGAATTGAGACAAGGCAAGCGACATGCGATCGGCAGTCACTGTTGGATCACCAAAGGCGGCTTCGAATAAAGCAGGGTAGTAGTCTTGCGATTCAACACGTTCTACGGCTTTGGTCAAGGTCAACCCCATTTCTTCAGGATGTTGAATGGGCTCTAATACTTGGTTCTCAAGTCCGTTGGTGCGACGGTCCCAAAAGAACCTTCGCGAATATTTAAGATTGAACATTGCCATAGAGTTCCTTGGAGTAATGGCTCCGTTCAGTCCTTCACTGAAACGATCATTGTCTGCAAAGGCATTTTCTTGATGGTGGCATGAGCCACAGCTGACTGTACCATCTGCAGAGAGGACCTCATCATAGAAAAGTACACGTCCTAAGGTTGCTCCGTGATTGGTGATGGGGTTGTCGCTTGGGATAGCCTCAAAAAGATCAAGCGCACCAGATTCGGTGAAGTAAGTAGGAAGCGTAATTCCCTCGTAATCAAAAGGTGTTTCTGGAAGAGAAAGCGCTTTCTCGTTGCTAGGAGGAGGAGGGAGTACTTTGTCTTCTTTGCAGCCTACTAAGACTGTGACAAAGCTAACAATGCACAATACTACCTTTCCTTTCATCGCATAAGTTGAATCGTACCTGTAATGGGTTCATCTGGACTACCACCACAAGCCGAGCTGTAATCTAAGATAAAATAGTAGACGCCTTCATTGATCTCATTGGCAGAATCACGACCATCCCATGCTTGTGGGCGTCCTGTAGTTTCGAAGATCAGCGTTCCCCAACGGTTATATACCTGGAGATCATACTCTTGGAAAAGCGATAGTATATTTAAGTCTTGATCTGTAGCGAGGTAAGGGACGAAAACGTCATTTGTTCCGTCGCTATTTGGAGTGAAGACATTCGGAATAATTAAGGACGAGAAATCGACTTGAGTATCCTCGTCTTCGAAAATCTCTACTGTTGCTGAGCTAGAACATCCATTGGATTGGATGGTAGCCGTCAGCGTGTACAACCCTTCAAGTGCCACCGTTGGGCTAAATGAGTTCTGGCCATTGGTAATGAGTCCAGGGTTTGCAACCCACTGAAGGTCTACGTCTGATGGACTAACTGAGACACCTTCAATTTGTAGCGTAGGTTCGGTACAAGTTAAGGTATCAGAGAAGCCCGGGAAAATCTCCGGGAAAAACACATTATCAACTACTGCAGCATTCACTGAGTTTTCACAACCACTTTCAGGATGAACGGTGAAGAACACGTAATTGCCTGCTTGATCTGTGTTCAATTCATTTGAATCTGAGAGCAAGGTGCCGCCGGCATCTAACCAGCCGAAATTGGTTGTCCCATCACCATCTGCGATGATCGTTGCTTCAGGAGTGTAGCAGCTGATTTCACCAACGTCAATAATCAGAGGCTCATTGACCTCAAAGTTCTCTTCCACCACGAATTCAAATGTGGATTCACATTGACCGTCATAATTCACCGTGACAGTGTAGACACCAGCGCTGTCAACTACTACGCTAGAGGCTGTGGTGCCGGTAATGAAATTTCCCTCGTCGGTCGTCCATGAATAGGTACTCGGATTTCCGAGGTTATTGCTCGCGGTAAGGGTAGAGGCAGGAGAGGCACATGATACCAATTCACCACCTGAAATACTGACTTCCAAGGCTTCCACGTCTACGTTAATGATGGCGGTGCTTTCTAGTCCACAATCATCACTGAAGGTAACTGCGTATTCAATGTCTTCTGTAGCTGAACAAACCGGATTCTGTGCGCTAGGATCGTCAAGGAAGGTCTCGGGACTCCAAGTGAAATTTCCTTCAGGATCTCCTCCGGGGTTCAACTCAACCGTTCCACCTTCGCATAAGAATACATCAGATTGAGAGGTGAGAATGTTTTCTTGAAGACAAACGGTCTGGTTGTTAAACGAACCTCCCGTAGCTGCAGTGAATCCCCAGTAAACGTTCGACTGACCGTTGAAGATATCATTAATGAGGTCAATCGTTTCAGATGTTCGGAAAACACAATCCCAATAAACTTCCATACTCATATCTGTTGGGTCCCAGATAATACGTACTTGATGATCTTCTCCATCTTCAACATTAAAACTGTCTTGAGAAGTTTGAACAGGTGAACCAATGGCATTTCCTGAAATATGGCTCACATCTCCATTTGAAATCATGCCGATATGATCAAAGAGTGGGTCGCCGTATTGAGTGTTTGACCAAGTATCGAATTCAATACCGAAGGCCGGTGAAAAACCTAGGAAACCCAGTCCACCACCTGCATCACCTAAAGCATTGTTTCCTACTGTTTGAAGCACGAAGCAAATACCATCGGCACCATTTCCATCGATGTTGCCAAGATTCATGAGGAAAGAGATGTCGAACGGCTCCGTGAGGTCGATTTGATCAGCGTACCAAACGGCACCGTTTTGGAAGGTTTGGGTCGTTGTTAAGCGGTAACAATCATCTCCAAGGAAAATGGCATTTCCCTGCAGAAAGTAGGTTTGCGAGAAGGCTCCCAATGAGAGCAACGCAAATGCTATGGTAAGCAGTGATTTCGGCATCTTATAAATTTAAGAATAATTGCGGGAGTGAGTGTGGTTTGAACACTTAACTATTGGATGCTCTTGATGATCTTCATTGATTCCCGATCCAGCCAGCTAGATTTTTCGTTATCAGCCCAAAAGGCGATCAGATAAAGTTGGCCTTTGTCTTCAAATCGATATTCAATGAATTTGAGATCGGTATCATCAACTCGAAGTTTATAGAGGTCTTTCACGATCTCTACTTCATTCATAACTAATGGCTCAGATGCCACAAATGGAATTTTCATCGCCTGAATCACATGTTGATGCTGGGGAATAGGAAGGATGACAACTCCGCAGTAAGGGTCTCCGTAGGTATGTCCAGTATAAAGCAAATCGCGCCTGAATCGGATGTTTTTGATGACAGCCCCTAAGCTCTTTTCCTCTTGGAACGCACGTTTGACAGGATTATGGAAGATGTAATCACCATAAAACTGGAAGGTCTTTGAGCCCACTTGCAAAGGGATCAATCCATCCTTGTGCTCCAAATCCTGATAGATGATACAGGAACTAAGGAAGCAGAAGAAAACAATCAGACTATTCTTCATCTAACCGAAAGTACGCGAAGTTGTCGATACCCAGGTGGTGCTTGATGTATTCATTCCACGATTTAAAGGCCATCATGTTCTCTCCACGATGCACTGCGCGTGTGTATCGAAGTAATTCGCGCTCCAATTCCGCGTTAGCGTGATTAAACAACATCTTGATTTCTTGAATGTCAGAAGTCTGTGCTATCTCAGATTGGAATCTACGACGTTCAATTTCGGCAATATCAATATACATGTTGATGAAAGCCAGTGTTTTACCATTCTGAGGGAGATTGAAGTAAGACGTAAATGGATCCAACAAGGTTCGGGTGTAGATATCTAAAGAATCTCCGCAATCATTGATGTCGAGGTACAACTTTGAATCAATGAAATAGGGAATTTCCTGAATGGTTTTATCCCAAAAAGAGGTGCTATCACTCTTAGCTAGAGTATTGATACCTGAAATCCGACTGCTCTCTTTCCAGAAATGAAATCCTCCGGCCTTAAATCCTTGAGGAAAAGCGAAGTTAGGGTCAAAGAGAAGGTCTTCAGTGATTACTGATGGACTCGCATAGAAAGCGTCGTTCGCACCATCTTCATCACTCATTCGCAACTCTGCACAATTCTCCCAGAAGAAAGGGTTTCGCGCATAGGCATTCATCATGCGGTAATCACTGGCTCCCGTGAGATCGACTTCAAGCTGTGGTAATTCAAATAGGTTTCCGTTGCTATATGCGAAAAGCACAGCGCTCGTTGATGTGGTGTATGAGTCTCTGTTAACCCCTTTGTATTCAATGCTGTAGTCGAAATCCATGTGGTGGAAACGACTGTGTTGATCATCGAGTTCAAAGGTGCGACTGATGCGCATATCGACGTTCAGAATCGTGTCTTCAGGAAGGATGGGCAGAAAAGGATGAATCGCCGCATCCTCAATCGATAAATCAATACGCAAGAGACGATTGCTAGTTGAATCAATCACAGCGGTACCCTCAAAAAACCAATCACTCTTTTCAAAAGGGGTAAAGGCAATTGTGTAAATGGTACGACCTTCATCATCGAGTGTTCGCGAAATCAACGTCAGATCATATCTCTTTTTTAGCTTTCGACTGCTGTACTCCAGTGGTGTACGTGGAAAGTAGCTTGCACGATCATAAATCGTTTGCATTTGAAATGCTCGAGAAGTGGAAGTACTGAGATAAAAGGTGTCGCCAAATTTCCTCAAACCACATCTGCCATTTTTTAATGCTATCTGACTGACATCCCCTGAACGGAATTGACCGTTGTAATACCCCTCAACGAGCTCAATTTGCTCACCATTAATGAAGTTCTCCAGCTCAAAGTAGGTGCGTGCTTCTTGCAATGAATGATCACGCTTCTTCCGGCATTTCGAGAGAATGGTGTACCAGTAAGAATTATCACCCTCAACAAATGCAGCGCTCAATAAAGTGACATCTTGCTCTAGTTTTATGACCTTCTTAGTTCGTAGTTCTTTTACGCTAGCGCGGAATCGCTGGTATCCAATGAAGGAGATGGTAATGCTGTCCTGCTCGCTTTTTATTTGAAGTCGGAAGAAGCCGTTATCATTAGTGATGGTACCCAGTCGCATAGCCTCATTATACACCGTGGCATAAGAAATTGCCTGTTTGCTGGAAGCATCAATAATCTTTCCCTCTATAGTAGACTGTCCTTGAGCGGATATCAAAGAAATGAGAATGACTGAGAGGAGGAGTAGAGTTCTTTTCATAGTTTATCGTCGAATGAAAAGTACGAAATGGAAGGGGTGAATATCAATCCTTTAGCGAGCTAAATTCAATCATTGATCACAATTCAATCGTCAGAATTCGAAGATGAAGCTGCCTGTACATCGAGCGATTTGAACTCTGAGTTTTCGCTCTTATACTCAGGAACGATGCTCTTCAGTTTACTCACCAAGGCTTGATTGTCTTGTTTAGAGAACAAGGCAACTAACGACTCAATTTCAAGCTTCACCGCCTCGAAAGGATATTCACGAACCTTCGCCTTCAGAATCTTTGAATGATGCGTTGTCAGTGTGTTTTCTTCGTTGGCCAGCAGTTCTTCGTAGAGCTTCTCTCCCGGACGAAGCCCGGTGATTTTGATTTCAATGTCTTTCACAAGTTCAAGTCCTGAGAGGCGAATCATCTTCTTAGCTAGGTCCATAATCCGAACCGATTCTCCCATATCGAAAAGGAAAATCTCACCTCCAGCGCCCATCACTCCAGCTTCAAGAACCAATTCAACGGCTTCAGGAATGGTCATGAAGAAGCGTGTGACTTCAGGATGGGTCACCGTGATTGGTCCGCCAGCTTCAATTTGACGCTTGAAAAGCGGAATGACCGAACCATTCGATCCCAGCACATTTCCAAATCTAGTCGTAATGAAGGAAGTCTGACTTTGTGCGTTCAACGACTGACAGTAAATTTCAGCGGCTCGTTTACTGGCACCCATCACACTGGTAGGATTTACCGCCTTATCTGTTGAGATGAGTACGAAACGCTCCACCTTGTGCTTCACAGCTTGGTCTGCGACATTTTTTGTCCCTAAAACATTGGCTAGAATCGCCTCTGTTGGGTTGACCTCCATCAACGGTACGTGCTTATACGCCGCAGCGTGGAATACGATTTCAGGTTGGTAGGCTTCCATCAGACGTCGTATGCGATCTTCTTGACGGACATCACCAATGACGAATGAGCAGAACGTAGCAGTCCCCATAGCCTTCATTTCGAACTCAATGTCGTAGAGCGGACTTTCAGCTTGATCGAATAAGATCAAGTGTTCCGGTTCATAGGCAGCAATTTGACGTACCAATTCGCTTCCGATACTTCCCGCAGCGCCGGTAACCAATACCTTCTTGCCGTGGAGCATTTTGCGTACTTCTGGATTGTCTAACTTAATAGCTGAACGGCCCAAGAGATCTTCAATGCGTATTTCACGAAGCTGACGAAGGCTAAGTTCGCCGTTAATCCATTTTCGAACAGGAGGGACGTTCAGCACTTTTACGTCGTAGGCCAAGGCCAGATCAATCATCATGGCTTTTCGCTCTGGACCCAAGTTCTGGATGCTGATGATCATTTCATCTACCTTTCCTTGCGAGAAAAACTCTTCCGCTTTGCTCGAATGATAGATAGACGCGCCTTCGATTTTCTTTCCTGACTTGTTCTTTTGATCGTCGATGAAGGCGATGACGTTCACGCCAGATTCAAGATCACGATCGATTGCTTGTTTCGTGATGAGCCCTGCTTCACCTGCACCGTAGATAACCACGTTTTTCTTTGATCGCACAGGAGACTTCAGCTCTAGGTAAACCACCTTCACGAGAATACGGGAAGCAATCATCGCGAACAAAGTCATTAAGAAATCAATGGCAATGATGCTGTTCGGGATGAAGTAAATGCCATCAAATACACTGTAGCGTAGCTGGTTGGCAATTACAAAAACCAACGATCCCCCAAGAATAGTGATGAAGATGCGTTGCGCATCCTGTGTTGAAGTGTAGCGGATGATTCCTGCATAGGTTTTCCCAAGGAAGAAACTCAGTGCACGAACAGCTAAGAAGATCGGGAAGAAGCGAACCGCTAAGTCGATCTCAATTTGCGGCGGGTTGAACTCAAAGCGCAACAAATAAGCTACCGCAAACGCTACCACACAAATGACGAGGTCAATCAAGAAGATGAGCCAACGCGGCGTGTTCTTATTTGGGATCAACATGGACACGGGCAAATATATGCTATAGATATGGACGTGAGCGTGTCTCTATCAGCTTACCCCTCAAAACATAGAGAGAAAATAAAGGTCCGCGTGCGGAGGCTTTCGATTGGGGAGGAGAACCGCGAGTCTTCTTGGATCAACATATTTGGCAATCCAAAGGCAGTTTTCATTTCTATGGAGAACTTGAAATAGGGGAGGAAGAAGTCAATTCCACCACCAGCGTCAATACTGTAATCTCGATTCTGAAGCTTAATGATGACATCGCTTTCCACGGCGTTGTCAACGTCTTTCTGAGACTGGAGATCAATACTATACTTACCTCCAATCAAAGCATAGGCTGCCACATTGCCGACTCGGTTAGTTCGAAGCTTGATTAGTAAAGGGAAATCAAGGAACACAGACTCCGTACGTTTAAGTAAGACGTCTTGGGTTCCATCCTCCAAGAGGAATCGATAATTCAAACCACGATCCTGGAAACTCAGGCCGGGAATGAATCGCAGGTGAAAGTTCGGCGTGAGGTCTAATGACGCGAGCAAAGCCAGGTTGAAGCCACTCTGACGTACGTTTTCAATACCCAAGAGTGAGTCTTGGAACGTGAAGTCTGGACGATAGTCAAAGAAAAAATCACTGCTGTTGGTGCTCAACAAGAACCCAAAGTGATACTTCTTATAGTCAAACGAAGGCAGGTTCTTCATCTTCACCCCCTGGGCGAAAGCCCCTGAGACGATGGTGAGCAGTAATGCTATGAGAACGATTCGTTTATGCACGGAAGATCAATTGTAGTTACAAGTTAGCAAACGCGAGTTCACTGGCATTATTACCATTATCATCGCATAAGGTTACGCCAGAGCAATGAGGCGAGAAGTGAATACGCAATCGCTGTAGCCATCAAAGCAAGCAAGGCTAAGGTCATTTGCACGTACCACTTTCCAAAGAACTCGAACGCTTCTATCGACTTCTCTTTCGCTTCTTCTCGGTCAATTCCAACCAAGTTCGGATTCTCGGCTACCATGGCTTGATAGCTTTCTTCTGTGGCAAAAGATTCCTCGATTTCACTGCGTGCCTTGTCGTTCTTGAGTGCAATGGTGTCTTTAGCGATGGCGTAATTAAAAATTCCCAGCGCGATGATGGCGAAAATGACATACTTAGATGTCGCACGCACCACTGTTTTCAAATCATCGAGAAAGTGTGACTGTCCTGCTAGGGTATCTTTGACCTTTCTGCGTATCGTGAACACAGCAATTAAGAGGATGAAAAACAAGTTCATCATCACTCCCGCCGAGACATTCTGTTCAAACGGTAATACGAAGAGTAGCCCCGTTTTCGTTGCCAGCCAGAGGCCAACGCAAATAAAGATCAGTTTGTCTATTCCTGTCACAGTGACTTAGATTATCCATTCATGGAGATCAAGAACTCCTCGTTGCTCTTCGTACTTGTGATACGGTCTTTGATGAATTCCATCGCTTCCACAGGGTTCATATCAGCCAAGTGCTTACGAAGAATGTGAATACGCATCAACACGTCTTTTTCCAATAGAAGGTCTTCACGACGTGTACCTGAAGCAAGAATGTCTATCGCAGGATAGATACGACGATTAGAAATACGACGATCCAACTGGAGTTCCATGTTACCGGTTCCCTTGAATTCCTCGAAGATGACTTCATCCATCTTCGAACCAGTTTCAGTCAACGCAGTAGCGATAATTGAAAGTGATCCTCCGTTTTCGATGTTACGAGCGGCACCGAAGAAACGCTTAGGCTTCTGCAATGCGTTCGCATCAACACCACCTGTAAGCACCTTACCTGAAGCAGGAGATACCGTATTATATGCACGAGCCAAACGCGTAATTGAATCAAGAAGGATACATACATCGTGTCCACACTCTACCATGCGCTTCGCTTTCTCCAATACCAGGTTAGCAATCTTCACATGGCGATCTGCAGGCTCATCGAAAGTAGAAGCAATTACTTCTCCGTTCACGCTGCGCTTCATGTCAGTTACCTCTTCCGGACGTTCATCGATCAATAGTACAATCAAGTAAACTTCAGGGTGGTTCTTGGCAATGGCGTTGGCAACATCTTTAAGAAGGGTTGTCTTACCAGTTTTTGGCTGAGCTACAAGCATACCACGCTGACCTTTCCCAATAGGAGCGAAGAGGTCCATGATACGCATGCTGACGTTACGTGTGTTATCTGCCAACTTGAAACGCTCATTCGGGAAGAGTGGCGTCAAGAACTTGAATGGAACACGGTCACGTACAAATTCAGGTTTGCGTCCATTGATCTTGTGAACGTTGATCAACGGAAAGTACTTCTCACCGTGCTTCGGTGGACGAACCTCACCAAGGATGGTGTCTCCTGTTTGGAGTCCGTAGAGCTTGATTTGTGACTGTGAAACGTACACATCATCAGGACTGTTCAAGTAGTTGAAGTCTGCTGAACGCAGGAATCCGTACCCATCCTGCATCATTTCTAGCACTCCTTCAGCCTTTACAAGCCCATCGAAGTTGTAACCGTGCTCATCCGGACGAGCGATGTTGCTCTGGCGGTTGCGGTTACGATCGTTATTTCGTTGACCGTTATTGCGATCGTTGTTTCGTTTGTCGTTGTTGCGCTTGTCGTTACGGTCGCCACGGTCGTTGCGATCATTGCGGTCGTTACGATTATTCGAACGGTTGTCGTTACGCTTTTCGTTGCGTCCGTCACCGTCTTTATTACCTTGTCGACGATCATTGCGATCATTGCGATCGTTATTTCGTCCACGGCTGTTGTTCTGCTTTTCGTCTTTCGATTCGGGTGCGTTAGCTTCTTTCTTCTCAGCCTTTGGCTTGTCTTCGTTTTTCGGTGCACGCTTACGTGGTTGACGTTCTTTCGGCTTTTGATCGCTCTTTTCAGCAGCTGGCGCCGGTTTATCACCTTTCAGTGATTTCGTCTTCGTAGGGTTGATCGCTTGTTCGTCAAGAATGATGTAGATCAACTCTTGTTTCTTTAGACGGTCAACTTTCTTTATGTCAAGTCCCTTTGCTATCTCACGCAGTTCAGCAACTTTCTTGCTATTCAACTCAATTATATCAAACATAGAGGGGATTAAAATGGTACCGGACTCAGATTTATGCCGGTGTATTCAGATGTGGTTGGGGTTGGTGTCAGATTCGACATCACAATATTACCACTTTTAAATGTGAACGTCACTTTTTCAATTCAATTTTATTAATGTTCATTGTTGATAAGCTGTATTTCGCTTTGGTTGAGGGTGTTGTTGGCTAGCGCCGAAGCGTGCAGCTATTCTATTCAAGGAACGAGTATTTGGTTCTAGAAGACCGATTATCTTTGCCAAAAAGATTCTCATGCTACAGCGTATTCAGACTGTTTATTTGCTTCTTGCCGTAATCTCATTGGTTGTGGTATTTTTCGTAGATATCGCACACTTCGCAGATGCCGCGGGTATTGAAAGCGAATTGTCTCTATACAAGATCACCAATGGCAATGGAGAAATTGGGAAGGTAGAGTACGGAATGCTTCCAGTAGCGCTCATTGCTGTCACTGCAGCAATTCTTTTTGCGACCATTCTGCAATACCGCAACCGCAACGTGCAGTCGAAGATCATCCGCATGTGTTACGTGTTGCTTCTGCTCTGTGTGGTGGCGATTTGGTACTTCACAGATCAGAACTACTGGTCTCTTGAAATCGCTGAACCACAGTTCTCATACAGTATTGGATTCTTCATGCCATTTGTAGCCTTTGCTTTTACTTTCCTCGCTAGTCGCGGAATTCGTAAAGATGAGCAGCTCGTGAAGTCGCTAGATCGCATCCGATGAGAAGCTGGAGACAGTACGCTCTTATTCTCCTTTCTTTTTTTTTCTTCGCAGGTGCCTGCCAAGATGAAGAAGGACTTCTTCAATTTAAGCAATGTCTTGACGAACAAAACACACAACTCATCAATGGTGAACACTTTGCCATTGAGAACTATTTCGATCGTCAAGAATTCCACAAGGGAATGATCATGGAGTGCACAGCGAAAGACAGTGCCCCATACCCACAGCTTTCATCCCATATTGAGTCTATGCGATTGAGGCTCAATGAAATGCAAGAGTCCCGCGCAGTATACTACAACTGGGGAAATGATGAGCTGACCGCATTGAGTCTTGAACACATAATCGAGGAAAGTGCTTTTGAAGGCTTAGAAGCGAAATTCGCGGAATCTCAAAAGCAAGCGCTAGAAATCGAATCGCGATTCAGAGCAGAACTCCATTCCTACGACAGCATTATCGCCGTCAACGAAATCACCTTTGTCTCTCACGAACGCTACGCTGATTCTCTCTTGGTGCGCATCATGCAGTGGGAAGATTCTCTCGAAGCTCAAGGTTCCGCGATAGCGTCTTCAAAGCAAACATTGAATCAATTGGGTTGGGATAAACGCAGCGCACCATACCGAAACGCCTATCAACCCATTTCTGAAATGCAAGCCAATCACAAGGTGCTGGAATCAACGATCACGGGCTCTCAGAACGCGCAAGACCGCTACGTTACTGCTCGACCTACTGATGGATTCTACTACGGACCATACATGAACGAACGTCCTGACGTAGACGCCACGGAACGAATCTTCTTGAAGCTAGATTCAATCATGACTGCTTTTAGAAGCTTCGAAGAGCAATTTCTAACTCAGTTCTGAGGCTTGGCTCTAGGGCCTAGCTCAACCACTTCCATATTGGTGATTTTCCCTTCCTTGATGTCGAAGCGCAGAAGGGTGCGCGTTTTATGAAAACCATGTACTCCAGCGGCTCCAGGATTAATGTAGAGCAAATCAAACACAGGATCTCTGGTCACTTTCAAGATATGCGAATGCCCACAGATCAAGACGTCTGGTTTTCGACGACGAATCAACTCTGGGATGCCCTTTGAATAGCGACCAGGTCTTCCAACGATATGCGTCATCCAAAAAGTAATCCCGTCAACCACGAAGTGTTGCTCCACAGGATGAATACGCCGCAGTTTATCCCCATCAATGTTCCCATAAACAGCGCGCAATGGCTTGAAGCCCTCAAGTCTATCTGAAACTTCAACCGTTCCAATGTCGCCTGCATGCCAAATTTCGTCACAATTACTGAGGTGGTGCAGGATACGGTCATCGATGTAACCATGAGTGTCTGATAGCAATCCGATTTTCATAACAGTGCGAAGTTAGTAGTCGTGGCAGGATTTTTGACCCTCCCCAGGCATGAATGATTACCTTCGGCCCATGCATTGGAGAACTCACGCCCTATATTCCGCGCTAGCGATACTATTCACTTGTTTCACAATCACAGTATCGGCTCAGCCTGGAAGGTATTCGATCAGCGATAAAAAATCGATTAAGATGTACGAAGAAGCCGTTTCTGCGTACGAAATGAATCTTGATAGAGAAGCAGAACAGCAGATAAATAAGGCCATAGAGCGTTCTCCTGACTTCGCCGAGGCCTACCTTCTTCGCGCTCAAATTAACAGCGACAAGAAAGACATGCAGGCCTCGATCAATGATCTAAGAGAAGTCACTATTCGCAAGCCGAAGATGTTCCCGCAGACCTTCTTCTTCCTCGGAGATTTGTTGATGAAGGAAAGCGACTATGCAGATGCCAAGATTCAATTCGAAGTGTTCCGAAAGATGGGTATTGACGATCCTTTAATGAACCAAAAGGCTGAACTCATGATGGCATCCTGTGATTTTGCGGAAGAAGCCATGGCATCTCCAGTACCATTTAATCCTGTGAACCTAGGACCAGGTGTCAATTCAGAAGCTCCAGAATACTTCCCTTGTATTACAGCTGATTCGCAGACATTCCTATACACACGTCTTGTGAAAGACAATCGAGTAAGAGGAGGGAAGCAAGAAGATTTCTACGTCTCTCAGCGTACAAATTCTGGCTGGGGACAAGGAGAACCTGTGAGAGAAATTAACTCAGCCTTTAATGAAGGTGCGCCAACCCTAAGTGCTGATGGTCAGATGCTTATATACACGGCTTGTGAAAGCTATGGAGGCGATTGGGGACCATACTACGGACTAGGAAGTTGCGATCTTTTCGTAGCGCAACGCGTCGGTGGACGATGGATGGAAGTCCAGAATATTCGTCCGATCAACAGCTATGATTGGGACTCTCAACCTTCGTTCAGTGCAGACGGTCGTACCCTTTATTTTATTCGTGGAAAGCACACAGGGCAAGGCATTCGCAAGCAAGATATTTACTACGCTCAAATTCAAGACGATGGGAATTGGAGTAAACCGAAACGTATTCCTGGCGAAGTGAATACGCCGTTTGAAGAAGAATCAGTAATGATTCATCCAGATGGAGAGACGCTCTTCTTCAGTTCCAATGGTCACCCAGGCATGGGAGGTTTGGATATTTTCATGAGTAAGAAACAAGCTGATGGGTCTTGGGGAACTCCAGTCAACTTAGGTTACCCAATCAACACCGGGGGAGATGAAAACTCGTTGTTGGTAGACGCTGCCGGTGTTGCAGCTTACTTCGCGAGTGATCGTGAGGGTGGGTATGGAGACCTAGATCTCTACAGTTTCGAGTTGCCTGAGAATGTTCGTCCGAAGGCCATTAGCTATGTGACAGGAGAAGTATATGATCGCGTTTCATTGCGTAAGCTTCAAGCGAAGGTGGAAGTAATTGACCTTGAATCTGGTCATGTGGTCACCGAAGCGTACAGTGATGCGGAGACAGGAAGGTTCCTAACAGTGTTGCCTCCTGGGAAAGACTACGCGTTTAATGTGGCACGCCCTGACTACCTCTTCTTTTCGCAAAACTTCTCGCTTAAGAACGTAGAAGCAGGTGAGCGGATCGACCTGGATGCCCCATTAGAGAAAATGAGGCCGGGTAGTAAAATTGTCTTGAATAACGTCTTCTTTGACACAAATAGTGATGTGCTCAAAGAGACGTCAAAAGCAGAGCTGAACAAGCTTGCCACGATGATGGAACAAACACCAAGCTTGAAAATCGAGATCGGTGGACACACCGATAACGTTGGTTCTGATGAAGATAACCAGAGTCTGTCTGAACGTCGTGCGGCAAGTGTGGTAAGCTACCTCATTTCTAAAGGTATTGCACAAGACCGATTGACTTCAGCTGGCTACGGTGAAACGCAACCAGTGGCTTCGAATGAAACGGATGCTGGTCGCGCACAAAACCGTCGTACGGAAATGAAAATTCTCGGTCGCTAATTAGAAGTTTCTTCTCACTGAAAGCGCACCGTAGTAGTTAGTCTCTGGACTAGGGTTGAAGAATCGACCTCCAAAAGCATTGAATGCGACAAAGGATGAGTATTCAGTGTCAAGTAAGTTCTGTACACCTCCTGAGAGTGTTGCTGACCAAGGCCCCATGTCAATCAAATCATGCATACGCACATCCAAATGAAGGTTCACCAAGTGGTATGAAGCTAACCACACTGTATTGGCTTCATTCGCTGGCATGCGGTCGGTCCATTGCCAGTTGATGTTCAATCGAACTCCTTGAAGTGCTTCAATCCATAAGTTTGATCCTGACATCGCTAACGCGGAACCGGGTAGGTACTTATCTTCAATTTCTAGCGCAACATACGGACCAATTTCATCACTGGATTTGGACTCAAATTGAAGGCGTTGAAGAGCGCCATTCAACGACAATCCCCAAGCATAAAGACCTTTCTGTCCAACGTAGAAATTGAAATTCAGTCGACCTTCTAGCCCTCGAAGTAGCTGATCATTACCATTCACAAAGAAAGTGCCGGTGCTGTCTTCAAACTCACGAATCCCATTTTGTAGTTGCGTTTGATATGCTCCTACATCATAGCTCATCCAGTTCTTGACTGAACCTCGTAGACCAAAGTCAAGATTCAACGCTTCTTCCGCCTCTAGACTTTCAGAAATAACTCCGGTTCCTGGATCCAACAATTCAAACAGGCTAGGAGGGCTGACTCCCGCACTTACACCAGCGTAGATAGACTGATTCTTTAGGTATTCAACGCTAACGCGGAAGAAGGGTAGGAACCCATCAAAGCTGCGGTCGGTTAACTGTCGTGCTACACTATCTTGGGCAGACTGTATGTCGTTGGTGGTGTTGATGGTGCGAAGTGAGTATGTCGCTCCGGTTTGGATGAAAAGCTTCTTGAACTCCGCAAATAGCGTGAGACCTCCAGTGAATTCTTGAGACAAGGTTTCGTTCTCATATCTCAATTCACCAGCCTTACCACCGTCATTATCAAACTCATCTAACTGGTTGTCTTCACGGGTAAATTCTGTAAACAGCCTGGCCTTTAGCTTGAATGGTTTGTTATCAATATTATCGACGAAACGATACTTGAAAACGTTTCGTATGCCACCTCCTTGGGCTTTTTCGTTTTTGTAGCCATTGAAGAAGTTCGATGTGCCGTAAGGGTTGATCTTTGAAGTGTTGTTAATGAATGCACTGGTGGTGTTTGTGAACCTTCTTTTGGTCCAGCGCTGTGATATTCCAATCCGCTGACGTGTGCGATTGACGTGTGTGTTGTTTTCAACAGCATAAGGTCGCGCTTGCCTCGGGTTATCGCTTGCTTGTTCTTCATTGATGCCTCCTGGGAGCCCCCACTTACCTTGGTATTGAACAGCCCATAATTTATAGTCAAGGGTGTTATTCAATTTGTATGCGAGCTGCACGTCGAATTGCTGACGTTTATTTGCCTCTTGTTCTCGATAACCCTCTGTTTCTTGGAAGGAATGACTCAATCGCAAGGCAATATCTTCGCCTGCAATGTTCAACTCTGATGCGCTTCTGACATAATTGAAGCTACCGAACGATAAAGAGGTTCTCAAGAAGTTCCCTCGGTTGAGAATGTCTGGAGACTTGGCGATGAGCACACCACCTGTTCCAGCACCATAGACGCTGGCAGCGCTACCTTTCACAATAACGATTTCACCAATATTCTGTGGGTCAAGAAGCTCAAGTGATGATTGTCCGTCCGGACTCGTCAATGTGAAATCATCGTAGAAGATCTTCACGTTACGTACCGCAAAAGGAGAGCGTAACATAGAGCCACGGATGTTTAGACGACGACTTCCTCCATTTCCCCTTGATTCAAAGCGTACTCCGGGCACATCGTTCAATGCAATCTGAAGTGAACTCTGATCGCTAGTGGCTAATTGTTGTGGACGAACCCGCACCGTAGACATGGGGTGATTGATCGATTCATCTTCATACGAGATGACAGCCGCTTCAGGGATGCTAACCAGCTGTTGAAATCGTGCGGTGAGCTCAAATGTCTGAGCATTGAGATCTTCAGCTTTTAGGTCAATGGTCATTGGAATGCGCTGCCCATAAGCTCCTCCTACAAAGTTTAGGGTGTCTGTGTATAGAGCAGTGTAACTACTCAAGCCACCTAGATAAAGAGTGCTATAAGAACTGGATTGACTTCTTTCAGCAATTACATCAACGTAGAATTCGCCCAACGCATTGGTATACACAGTGTCTCCAGCGACTTCGAAAACAACGGTTAAACCATAGATTGGTTCTCCGCTATCGACATCGATCACTTTACCAAGAAAGCCTTGCTGAGAGTGAGCATGCCCTCCAATAAAGAGGGCTGCTAGTAAGAGGAAAGAATTTTTAACCATAGGTTATTTAACGATGAAAGTCTTCGTTATTGTTCCCGAACCAGAAGTGGCTGAGATGTAGTATTTACCTGCTGGAAGGTCTGTCACTGGAAGAACTACTCGGTTCTCAGCAATAACGAAACGCTCCATAATTTGTCCTGTAAAGCTGATAAGGTGGAAGCTAGCTCCCAAGAAATCATCTGTAAACTCAATGTTCAAGTGGTCTTGAACTGGGTTAGGGTAAAGCTTTACGTTTTGTCCAAGTGTTGGTTGTTCTTCAACACTCATGTAGTCTTCATTGACGAACTCTTTGATGATGTTCGGTCCTTGACCAGGGTAGCTAGGTCCGTTCAATGCTACGTATACAGCTCCTGTGTAAGGGTTTACACAAACATCACGAACACGCTGGTTGAATTCACTAAAGAACTGATCTTCACTTT
This sequence comes from Flavobacteriales bacterium, assembly GCA_022447625.1. Taxonomy (GTDB): domain Bacteria; phylum Bacteroidota; class Bacteroidia; order Flavobacteriales_D; family Sanyastnellaceae; genus Sanyastnella. Next base: position 236,668 of record JAKVAX010000004.1, read on the forward strand.
CAATCGCTGTACCGTCATCACTCATGTGCAATACTGACAAACGTTCGTAATTCGCTCCCAATCCACCGAGTACTGCCATCAACACACTGTTCTGCCATTCAGGAATAGCAGGGTGATTGTAGTACTCAATACCATTAACAGCAGGACATGGTGACCATACCTGAAGAGGCTCACGTACGTCAAGGTCGGCGCATGGGCCAGCCTCATCAGCCTGGTCACAGAATCCTTCAACATCAGGCCATCCGTAGTTACGTCCTGGTTCAATGATGTTGAACTCGTCATTGGTTGACTGACCATGCTCTGAAGAGTAGATCAAACCATTTGGACCAAGACACAATCCTTGGGAATTACGGTGTCCCATGCTGTAAACTAATGATGTTGGATCAGGGTTATCAGCTGGAATAGTACCGTCGAGATTCATGCGAAGCACCTTTCCGGCAATGTCGTTTTCATTTTGAGAACTCGCACCGCCGTCTCCGGTATCACCAGTCGTCATCATGAGTGTATTATCTGGAAGGATAATGATTCGGGAACCATTGTGAATACCACCACCAGGGATGTTATCTAGAATAACCTCTTCGTTCACTAATTCTGAACCATTCCACTCGAACGAGCTCAATTGCTCAAAGACATTCCAACCACCACCGGTGTTGTATACAATGAACATCTTTGGTTCATTCGCCCAATCAGGGTGAGCTGCCATGCCAAGCATTCCTGGTTCTCCTGAGCAGTTGTTTGGAATGAGGCTGGTCAAGTCGAGTACCGTTGTATAATTTCCTGTTGCCGGATCGATGCGAAGTACGCGTCCGCGGCGTTCTGTTGCCCAGATGTAATCGTCAGGACCCCAAAGGATCTCCCAAGGAACTTGAACCCCGGTAACCAAGTCGTATTCTGTGAGGGTTGTGCTTCCTACTTCCCAAGTATCTTGAGAAAAAGAAGAAACGCTGACAAAAGCCGCCAGCACGGTGAGTAAAAACTTATTCATGGTTTCAAAATTGCTCGTCTAATGTACAAACGATTCCGCGCAGGCGAAAACACCTAATAAGTTCAAGTTGGAATGCTTCTAGTTACAACCACTCACATTCCCTTTAAAGAGATTTAAACCAGGAGATAGATAGGGGATATCAAGGTCCATTTTGCGCACAAGAACTAGGATGCCGAGAGAGGCCATGAACCAAGGCGCAATGAGATACAGGCTTTTCTGAGCGAAACGCACGCGAGCTTTAATCAGGTCAAGTAAGAACAGACTAACCGCTGTGCCCGTTGTCGCAGCAACTGCTAGCGCCACAAAGTTGGCTCCACATGGCAACAACGCCCATCCATTTTGACTGTTCGCTGCATCTTCGTCGATGCTTTGGAACCGATCAAATTCAGTGGGCTGCCCATTCCATTCAGGAACGGGAGGGTAGCTAGTGTAGCGAGGAACGCGTTGGTTGTACTTTTGTACAAGTGTGTAATCGAACTCCATAATGCGCAATTGAGCGCAAGTTCGGAGGAAGGTCTCACGAGAGAACTGACCTAGGTCAGGATTTTAGGTGACATTCAATCCAAGTCATCCCACCAGCGCTTGTTTGGATTGTCGTTCAACGTGAACAATTCTCCGATTTCAGGCGTGCTGTATTTCAGTCCCAACTTATCAGCCTCAGCCGTAAAACGATCGATCGGATCCTTCCAGTCGTGCTGCGCTAAAGCAAATCCGGCCCAGTGCACAGCCACAGCGTGCTTCACGCCGACTTCAATAGCCGCCTGTACGCTCTCTTCGGGATACATGTGGATTTGATGCCAGTTCTTATTGTATTGACCACACTCCATAAAGGCCAGGTCAGGAGCTCCGATACGCTCGGCCACTTCTTTAAAGTGATTCCCGTAACCACCGTCACCGCTGAACCATACGTGGTTTTGCTGGCTTTTGATTGACCAACCTCCCCACAGACATTTCGCTTGATCTCGAACGCCTCTTCCTGATGAATGGCGAGTAGGTGTATAAGTGATTTGAAGATCATGGAAGGGGTGTTCATCCCACCAATCAAACTCTACAATAGCATTGCTTGGAATGTCCCATGAAAGCAGGTGACGTGCCGCTCCAAGTGCGACCCACCAAGTCTTCACCTTTCCTTTCAATCGCAGGATACTATCCATATCCAAGTGATCGTAGTGGTCATGTGAAATCAAGACGATGTCGATCTCTGGTAGTTGATCAATAATGTCAATGGTATCCTCTGAGAAACGCTTCGTTGCAAACGGTGCAATAGGAGAGGCGTTATCACCGAGCATCGGGTCAATGAGAACATTCAATCCTGAAAGTCTCATCAACACCACTGAATGTCCATACCAGATGAATTGGGGCTCATCACTCGTAAATGAGGCGGCTTCAAAAGCCTTCACCGGTATAGACTTCGCCGGCTGACGGTGCTTCTTGTCGAAGAACTGCTTGTACAATAGCTTCGGCAGTTCATGCATGGTAAATTCAACACCTGTCTTCTCAATATTCACAAAGGTTCCTTCGCTCCAGTTGGTAGACCGCTCATAGCGCTCCTTAAGTTCCTTAGTGACTTTACCACCGAATTGTTGTCCAAATTTCTTCATCACCACGAAGGTACGTTGAGTAATTCACAAGAGAATAACACGAATCGCTGAAAGGGGTACGCGGATCGCGGTTTGTGTTAGACGGTGGACGGTTGACGGATGACGGTTGAATGTGGAGTGTGGAATGCGGAATGTGCAATGAGGAACGCGGAACGTAGAACGCGGTTCTTTGACCTTCCCTAAATAGCGTTGACCGTTTTGTTCAACTTTCTGCTATTATTTCAAGAGACATTG